>JJOH01000012.1 GCA_000696115.1 Streptomyces olindensis | reverse complement strand
CTCGCCGGGGCCGGGGTGGCCGCCGCGGGTGCCGCCGCCGGGCTGGTGCGGGGGCTGCGCCGCTGAGCCGGCACGCGCGCGCCGAGCGGCGTTCTCTACACCGTCGTAGAATCCGGGAACACGGGCGCGCCCGCAGACGTTGACCCGGAGACAGACCACACCTAAGGAGCCACTTCTTGTCCGCCAGACCGACGGACCCCCCGGGGCACAGTCCCGGACCATCCCGCCACGACATCAGTGATCGCGGCACACGGCGGGATGGTGTTCGATGAGTGCCGCGAACGCCCTCCTGGGCCTGCTCGCCGTGTTCGTGCTGACCGCCGGCACCGGCTACTTCGTCGCCCAGGAGTTCGCCTACGTCTCCGCGGACCGGCTCACCCTCGCGCGTGAGGCCGAGGCCGGGGACCGCAAGGCCGCCCGTGCCCTCAGGGTGCTGGAGCGGCTGTCGTTCATGCTGTCGGGCGCGCAGCTCGGCATCACCGTCACCGGGCTGGTCGTCGGCTTCATCGCCGAGCCGTCCGTGTCCGCGCTGCTGCGGCCCGCCCTGTCCGGGATCGGCCTGCCCGACGCGGCCGTCGGCGGCGTCTCCGTGGTGCTGGCCTTCGTGCTGGCCACGGTCGTACAGATGGTGCTGGGCGAGCTGGCCCCGAAGAACCTCGCCATCGCCGTGCCCGAGCGGCTGGCGAAGGCCCTGGCCCCGTCCACGCTGGCGTATCTGAAGGTCGTCGGACCCGTCGTGCACGTCTTCGACAGCGCGGCGAACAAGCTGCTGCGCAGGGTCGGGATCGAGCCGGTCGAGGAACTGCACCACGGCGCCACGCTGGAGGAGCTGGGCCATCTGATCGGCGAGTCCCACGAGCAGGGCGCGCTGCCCAAGGACACCGCCGCCCTGCTGGACCACGCGCTGGAGTTCTCCGAGCGCAGCCTCGACGAGGTGATGGTGCCGCGCGCCGACGCCGTCTTCGTCCGCAGGGACGCGGGCGCCGAGGAGGCGATCGGCCTGATCGCCCGGCACGGCCACTCCAACTACCCCGTCCTCGGCGACCACCCGGACGACATCGCGGGCGTGCTGGGCGTGCGCGAGCTGACGGCGCTGCCCGCCGCCCGGCTCGCCGGCGCGACCGCGGGCGAGGTGGCCCGCCGTCCGCTGCTGCTGCCGGACACGCTGGCGCTGCCCGACGCGGTGACGCGGATGCGGGAGCAGGACGACGAGTTCGCGGTCGTCCTCGACGAGCACGGCGGCGTGGCCGGCATCGTCACCTACGAGGACATCGCGGAGGAACTGGTCGGCGACATCGCGGACGAGTCCGACACGGTCACCGTGCTCGCCGTCGCGGACGGCGACGGCTGGCTGGTGGACGCCGGCCGCCGGCTGGACGAGGTGGCCGAGGCCACCGGGGTCCGGCTGCCGGAGGACGACGACTACGACACCGTGGCCGGTCTGGTCGTGGACCGGCTCGGCCGCTTCCCGACGGTCGGCGACCGGGTCACGGTCGAGCTGCCCGAGGGCGGCCGGGCCGTGATCGACGTGCGCACGCTCGACCGGCACGTGGCCGACCGCGTACGGATCAGCCCGTTCGTGGACGCCGCGGAAGCCCGAGAAGCCGAGGAGATGGCGTGAGTTTCCCGACGGCGGTCTTCGTGACCGTGCTGCTGCTCATCGGCAGCGGCTTCTTCGTGGCGGCCGAGTTCGCGCTGGTCGCCGCCAAGCGGCACCGCATGGAGAAGGCGGCGGCCGAGGGGCGGCGCGGTGCCGGCGCGGCCCTGGCCGGCATGCGAGAGCTGTCGCTGATGCTGGCCGGCGCCCAGTTGGGCATCACCGTGTGCACGCTGGGCCTGGGCTCGGTGTCCAAGCCGGCCATCTCGCACGAACTCGACCCGCTGCTGCACAAGCTGGGACTGCCCAGCGCCGTGTCCTACGGGGTCGCGTTCGCCGTGGCGATGGTCGTGGTGGTGTTCCTGCACATGGTGGTCGGCGAGATGGCCCCCAAGTCGTGGGCCATCGCCCACCCCGAGCGGTCGGCGATGCTGCTCTCACCGCCCTTCCGGGCCGTGGTGCGGGCCGTGCGGCCGCTGATCCGGCTGCTCAACCGGGTCAGCAACGGCCTGGTACGGCTGTGCCGGGTGGCCCCGCGCGACGAGCTGGCCTCGGTGCACAACCGGGAGCAGCTGACGCACCTGGTGGAGGAGTCGGAGCGGCTGGGCCTGATCAGCGCGACCGACTCGGAGCTGCTGACCCGCTCCCTGACCGAGCCGGAGACACCGGTGGCCGCGCTGCGGATCCCCGCCGCGGAGATCACCTGGGTGGAGGGCGGCTCGGACATCGAGGCACTGCTGCGGACGGCCGCCGCGCACGACCGCACCCGGCTGCTCGTCCGGGAGAACGGCGTCGTCCTCGGCTCGGTCCACGCCCGGGACGCCCTGGTCGCCCGGGCCCGGGGGCGGGCCGGGACCGCGCGGGAACTGGCCCGGCCCGTGCCCGCGCTGACGGAGGACACCACCGTCGCCGACGCGATCGAGGTGCTGCGCCGGCGCCGGTCCTCCCTGGCCGTCGTCCGCGACGGCGCCGGCCGGCTCACCGGTCTGGTCACCCTGGACGACCTGCTGGCGCGGCTGCTGCAGCCGGCCGGGGCGGCCTAACCAAGCGGAATCCGAACCTCCAGCACATCTGCACACGGTTCGCCAGGACGCCACGGGGCGGCACGCCGGGCGCCAAGTCCATCACCCGTCATGGGGACTTGGCGCCGAAGTGCCCGCTTCGGGAATCGGGGCGCAATACATGTGCGGGCGGCAGGCCGACGGACTGTGTGAAGGAATGGGAGCATTTCGTGTGCCCATGGTCATGACGGTGAAGACGGTCGCCGCCATGACCGGCGCGACGCCGGGAAGCGGTTGGAACTTTTCTCCCGCGGAATGCTTTGATCCTGCGCACGGCGGAGCCGTCGGTACGGAATCCTGGTTCCGGATCCGGCGACCCCCCACGCGCGCCGCCAATGCGAGACATTCACGCGAAGGGAAACACCTCCAATGAACCTCACCTCTCGGGTCGACATCGCCGAGCTGTCCGACGCCGACCTGGAGAACGTCTCCGGCGGTATGGCGGGCGGTGCCTCCGCGGGCCTCGTGGGCAGCCTCTCCGCCGGCCTGGTCGGGCCGCTGACCGCCGAGCTCTGCGGCAGCCTCCAGGGAACCCTGTCGACGGAGGGCGGGGCGGCCTCCGGGAGCGCGGGCGTCCACACGACGTCGCTCTGACGCCAGCCGCGTAAAGGGCCCCGGGACAAGGTTCCCGGGGCCCTTCGCCGTACCCGGGGTTCTTCTCACGGTCGCAAAGTTGGGGAATTCGCGAAACTCGTGACGGAATTCTGGACACGACGGGGGTGGGTAACACCGCGGCACGGCATGACGCAGACTTACACGGGCCCCCAGACCCGGCTGTAAACGCGATAGGACGAACCCCGTGAAACCCGACTCGATCCGGAACGAAGAACTGCCGATCTACGAAAGCCTCATACGCGAACGCGGTGACGTCGTCGAAGAGGCTCGCGTGGTCGCCGAGGAGACCCAGCACCAGATGACGCAGGCCCTGAACGGGCACGCTCCGCTGCAGCAGGAGACCGGCACCCAGCAGTAGGCCTCACGCGCGGGCATCGCCCGGCGGCGGGGCGGCGCCCCTCCTGCCGAAGGCCCACGCCATCCCCGGTTCCGTCACGCAGCGGAAGACGCGCCGCACGGACGGGGTGCACAGCGCCGTGACGACCACGGCCCCGACCAGGGTGGCGGCGATCGCGCCGACCGGCCGGTGGACCCAGGCCGGCTCGTACCAGCCCCAGTGCTTGGCGGCCTGGGCGACGAAGCCGTGCAGCAGATAGCCGTACAGCGTCCCCGCGCCCAGGGCGGTGAACCACGTCCGGCGCCCCGGCACCCAGGCGAGGAAGCAGGCCACCAGGACCGCCGAGCAGCCGAAGGCGGCCAGCGTCATCACGGGCCCGTACCAGAAGGGAGCGGCCAGCTCTCGGGCGCTGTCCGCGTGGAAGAACCAGGCGTAGTTCATCCGCGGCACCGCCCAGTACGCCACGCCCAGCGCGCAGACGGCCACCGGCACGGCGAGGATCCGCGCGGTGCGCCGTCTCACCCGCCGGAAGTGCTCCGGCCGCAGCAGCAGGCCCAGCACGAAGTACGGCAGGAACTGCAGGGTGCGCTGCAGGTCGAGGTCGTGGCCGAGGGACGGCGTGAGCGTCCCCAGCATCGCGACGCCGAGGGCGACCGGCAGCGGCCACCGCACGAGCCGCCACACCGGCGTGGTCAGCCGCCAGACGAACAGCGCCGCCAGGAACCAGGTCAGGTACAGCGGGTCCAGCAGGCTGACCGGCCGGTCGGGGTCCTGGCTGGTCCACCGGGTGAACAGGGTGTACGCCGTCTCGAACACCACGTACGGGACGACGACGCCGGTGACCAGGCGCCTGAGCCGTGCGGGGCTGCCGTCGAAGGTGCGTGAGAAGTAGCCGGAGATGACGATGAACGCCGGCATGTGGAAGGCGTAGACGAGCATGTACAGGGCCGTGACGGCCCTGCTGCCGGGGCGCAGCGGCTCCCAGGCGTGCCCGACGGCCACCAGCACGATCGCCAGGTACTTGGCGTTGTCGAAGAACGCGTCCCGCTGCCGGGGCGGCCGGGCCGGCGTGTCCCGCTCCCCCGCCCGCGGCTGCCGGGTCGCTTCGGCCACCGGGCGGGCCGTGGCCACCGTGTCACTCACGGGCCCTCCCGGGGATCCTCGAAGCGGCTGTGCCTCGTCTTGCCCGGGGTAAGGGGGTGGCGTCTGCGCGGAACATCGCCCGCACCCTAATCACAGGGCCGCACCCTTGTTCAACTCGTAACGGACGGGACCGGCTTCGGTTCATGCCCGGGTATACGTGCCGAGGCGGTCGATCGTCTCCCGCAGGGCGACCGTGAAGGGGTGCCGCGGCTCGGTCAGGACCCGTCCGGCCGGGCCCTGTTCCACGACTTCGCCGGCGTCCAGGACGGCGATGCGGTGGGCGAGGGCCGCCGTGGCCGGGTCGTGGGTGATGAGGACGAGGGCGAGGTCGCCGCGGTCGCGGACCAGGGCGGCGAGCAGGTCGAGGATGCCCCGGCGGGTGACGGTGTCGAGGCCGGAGGTGATCTCGTCGCAGATCAGGACCCGGGGGTGGGCGAGGAGGGCGCGGGCGAGGGCGGCGCGCTGGAGTTCGCCGCCGGAGAGCTCGCCGGGGCGCCGCCGGGCCAGGTCCTCCGGCAGGCCGAGCCGGGCGAGGGTGGCCGACGCCTCGTCCGTCGCCGCCCGTTCCCCGGCGCCCCGCAGCCGTACCGCCGTGCGGGCCACCTGGTGCAGGACGGGCCGGTGCTCGTCGAAGGCGGCGCGGGCGTCCTGGAAGACGTACTGCACGGCGGCCAGTCGGTCCCGGCCGCGGTGGCGCAGGCTGCGCGGCAGCGGCGTGCCGTCGAGGAGGATCTCGCCGTCGTGGTGGCGGTGGAGGCCGGCGAGGCAGCGGCCGAGGGTGGTCTTGCCGCTGCCGGAGCGGCCGACCACGGCCAGGCACTCGCGGGGGTGGAGCGCCAGGTCGGGGACGCGCAGGACGGTGGTCGCGCGGTCGTGGACGGCGGTGAGGTTCCGGACGTGGAGGGTGGGCAGGCCGGGGTCGGCGGGTGCCTCTTCGCGCGGGGCCGGGCGCTGTTCGCCGAGCAGCCGGCGGGTCCACTCGTGGCGGGGTGCCTGCCACAGCCGGGCCGCGGGGCCCGACTCCACGACCCGTCCCGCGCGCAGGACGAGGACCTCGTCGGCGAGGGCCCGGACCACGTCGAGGTCGTGGCTGAGCAGCACGACCGCGATGCCGCGGGCCGCGACCGCCGCGAGCTGGTCGACGATGCCGCTCTTGGTGACCGGGTCCTGGCCGGTGGTGGGTTCGTCGGCGACGACGACCCGGGCGCCGAGCAGAAGCGCCTGGGCGAGGACGACGCGTTGCTGCTGGCCGCCGGAGAGCTGGTGCGGGTAGCGGCGCAGCAGCGCCTCGGCGTCCGGGAGCCGGGCGTCGGACAGGGCCCGCAGGACGAGTTCCCGGGCCGCCGTGCGCCGTTGGGGCCGGGGCAGGTGGCGTACCCGGGGACGGGCGAGGTCGTCGAGGAGGGCGCTGACACGGCGGGCCGGGTTGAGGACGGCCGCCGGGTGCTGGGGCACGTAGCCCACCCGGCCGTCGGCGGGCCGCTGCACCTCGCCCGTGACCCGGGCCCCGGGCGGGTACTCCCCCAGCAGGGCGAGGCCGGTGGTGGTCTTGCCGCTGCCGGAGGCGCCGACCAGGGCGGTCACCGTGCCGGGGAGCACGCGCAGGTCCACCCCGTCGACGATCGGGCGGTCGTCGATCTCGACGCGGAGGCCGTGGATCGCGGCGACCGGCTCCGGCGGGGTGGTCGGGTCCGTCTCGTCGTTCACGGCCGCCGTCCCTTCCTTCTCGGGCTCTTCTCCAGGGCGGCGTCGAAGAGCAGGTTGGTGCCCGTCGTCAGGGCGACGATCAGCAGGGCGGGCACGACCACGGCCCAGGGCTGGACGAAGAGGCCCGTGCGGTTGCGGTCGACCATGACGGCCCAGTCGGCGGCGTCGGGGGCGACCCCGACACCGAGGAACGCGGCCGTCGACACCAGGTACAGCACGCCGGTCAGGCGGATGCCGGCGTCGGCGGCGAGGGTGCGCAGGGACGAGCGGCCGACGTAGCCGACGGCGACGCGCCACCACGACTCGCCCTGCATGCGCAGTGCCTCCACGGCGGGCCGGGCCGCCGCCTCGGCCGCCGCGGCCCGTACGATCCGGGCCGCGTCGGGCACGTTCACCAGCGCGACGAGCAGCGCGAGCCCCGCGGCTCCCGGCGTGAACACGGACGCCACCAGCAGCACGAGCAGCAGCGACGGCACGGCGAGCAGCACGTCCAGCGGCCGCATCAGCAGCTCCTCCAGCCGCCGTGCGTGGGTGACGGCGCTGACGAGTCCGACCGGGAGGGCGACGAGGTAGGCGAGGGCCGTCGCCGCGAGCGCGGTCAGCACGACCGTGCGGCCGCCGTGCAGCACCTGCTGCCAGACGTCCCGGCCCACGAAGTCGGTGCCGAGCCAGTGGCCGCCGCCGAGGGTGAAGGAGGCGGCGCGCGGGCCGGGTTCACCGGCGAACAGGGGGCCGAGGAGGGCGAGGAGCAGCGGCACCGCGACGACCGCGAGGCCGAGGAGCAGCCGGCGCGGGGCCGTCATGCCGCCACCCCCGCCCGGGGCGTCAGCCGGTACGCCACCACGTCCGCGGCCAGGTTCAGGACGACGGTCAGCACGCCGAACACCACGGCGAGCCCCTGCACCACCGGCACGTCCCGTTCGGCGACGGCGTTGAGGAGGACGGTCCCGAGGCCGGGGATCACGAACAGCGCCTCCACGACGATGACGCCGCACAGCAGCCAGTCGATGGTGCGGGCGAGCTGCTGCGCGGCCGGGGCCAGGGCGTTGGGCAGGGCGTGGGCGTAGTGGACGCGGGCGCCGGGGACGCCGTAGCGGCGGGCGTGGGCCGCGTACGGCGAGGCGAGCGCGTCGACCATGCCGGCCCGGACGAGACGGGACAGGGAGCACACCGGGCGGGCCAGCAGGACCAGCACGGGCAGCACGAGCACCGCCGGGTGACCGATCAGGTCGGTGCCGTAGCCCACCGCTGTGGGGGGCAGCCAGGCCAGTTTCAGCGCGAACACCGACACCAGCAGCACGCCCAGGGCGAACTCGGGTACGGCGTACACGGCGAGGGTCACGGAGCTGACCAGCCGGTCGATCAGCCGCCCTTCGTGCCGGGCGGCGAGCACGCCGAGCCCGAAGCCGAGCGGGACGAGCAGGGCGAGGGTGAGGGCGGCCAGCAGCAGGCTCGGGCCGAACCCGCCGGCGATGTACTCGGCCACCGGGCGGCCGGAGGTGAGGGACGTGCCGAAGTCGCCGCGCGGCAGTCCCGCCGCCCAGTCCGCCAGGCGTTCGTGCGCGGGCCGGTCGAGGTCCATGGCCTCGCGGATCGACGCGATGCGGGCGGGGTCGGGCTGGTCCCCCGCGAGGGCGACGGCGGCGTCGCCCGGCAGGGCCTCGGTGAGGGCGAAGACCAGCAGGACGACGGCGGCGGTCTGGACCAGGCCGAGGGTGAGGCGCCGGGCGACGAAGGAACGCAGTCCGCCGGGCCCGCCGCTCGACGTGCCGCGGGGGGCCGTTTTCACGCCAGCCACACCTTGTCGAAGCGGGCCCAGTCGAGGGTGTTGGCGGGGGCCTTGGTCTCGACTCCCCTGACCTTGCGGGACGTGCCGAGGATCCAGTCGGCGAAGCCCCAGATCAGGAAGCCGCCCTCGGTGTACAGGCGGCGCTGCATCCGCTCGTAGACGGCGGCCCGCTCGGACTTGTCGCGGGTGGACTGGGCCTGCTGGTAGAGGGCGTCGAAGTCCTTGTGCCGCCACTGGGTGGCGTTGGTGGTGGAGTCGGTGAGGAGGCGCTGGGAGATGTGGGCCTCGATGGGCATGGCGCCGGAGCGGTAGCAGCACAGGGTGCCGCCGTCGAGGATGTCGCTCCAGTAGGAGTCCTTGCTGCCGGTCTTCACGTCGATCGTGACGCCCGCCTCGGCGGCCTGGTCGCGGAAGATGCTCGCGGCCTCGGTGAAACCGGCGGCGACGGCCGAGGTGTCCAGGGTGACCTTCAGCTTCTCGGCACCGGCCTGCTTGAGCAGGGCGCGGGCGCGGTCGAGGTCCTGCGCGCGCTGCGGCAGTCCGTCGGCGTAGTACTCGTAGCCCTTGCCGAACAGGTCGTTGCCGACCTCGCCCGCGCCGGAGAGGGCACCGGCGACGAGTTCCTCGCGGTCGGCGATGAGGAAGAACGCCTCACGGACGCGCTTGTCGTCGAAGGGCGGCCGGTCGGTCTTCATGCAGAACGCCTGCATGGCGCTGTTGCGCAGCCGCACGATCTCGATCTGCCCCCGGCCCTCGTGGGCCCGGGCGGTGGTCGGGTTGAGCTCGTGGGCGTACTCGACCTGGCCCGCGAGGAGGGCGTTGACCCGCGCGGACTCCTCGTTGGCGACGACGAACTCGATCTCGTCGAGGTGCGGGGCGCCGTCCCAGTAGTCCTCGTAGCGGCGGAAGACGGCGGAGCGGCCGGGCGTGAAGGACACGAACCGGAAGGGCCCGGAGCCGATCGGCTTCCTGTCGAAGTCGCCCGCGTGCTCGGGGACGATGTACGCGCCGAACGCGGCGAGGACGTTGGGGAATTCGGCCGTGGGGCGCTTGAGGACGAACTCGACGGTCCGGTCGCCCCGGGCGCGGCTGGCGTCGAGGTCGATGGGTTCCAGGGACGCCTTGGCGCGGAACGCCTGCTTCGGGTCGGCGATGCGGCGGTAGCTGTGCAGGACGTCCTTCGCGGTGACCGGCTTGCCGTCGTGGAAGGTGGCCTCGCGCAGGGTGACCTGCCAGCGGTCGAGGGTCTTGTTGGACTGCCACTTCTCGGCGAGGCGGGGCTGGGCGGAGAGGTCGGCGCCGTAGTCGGCGAGCTTGTCGTAGAGGGCCTTGGCGCGGGCGACGTCGGCGAACAGGTTGGCCAGGTGCGGGTCGAGGGTCTCGCCGGCGCCGCCTCCGGCGAAGGCGGCGCGCAGGCGTCCGCCGCGCCGGGGCGTTCCGCCGCTGCCGCTGTCGGCCTTGTCGTCGGTGCCGCCGCCGCAGCCCGTGAGGGCGAGGGCGGCGGCACCGGTGGTGGCGGCGAGGAAGCCGCGGCGGCGCAGGGCGGGGAAGCGTTCGCCGGGCAGGCGTTCGTCGTTCATGGCTGGTCCTTCGGGTCAGTGGGTGAGCGTTCGCGCGACGAGGTGCAGCCGGTCCGCGTCGGTGCTCCGGCCGGGCACCTCGCCCTCGGTCCAGGGGGGTTCGGTGCGGGGGCCGGGGCCGTCGTGGAGTTCCAGCACCTCGAATCCGTGCGCGGCGAGGAGGTGCCGCAGCTCCTGCGGGAAGAGCAGCCGCCAGGCGGAGTGCTGGGTGACGGGCGGTGATCCGTCGTCGGTGGTCCAGACGCGGGTGCGGCGCAGGAGCTGGGCCGTGCGGTCCACCGTCAGCGTGGTGGTGGACCGGTGGGCCGTGCCCTGCCAGGTGAACTCGTTGACCGCGGGCCGGTCGAGGAGGTCGGTCCGGCCGAGGAAGTAGGCGCCGTTGCGCATCTCCGCGACCAGCAGGCCGCCCGGTGCGAGGGCCTTGCGGCAGGAGGTGAGGAAGCCGTCGAGCTGGTCGTTGGTGTGGCAGTACAGCAGGGAGCTGTCCAGGCAGACGACGGCGTCGAACGTGCCGAGGTTGAAGCCGTGCAGGTCGGCCCGGACGTACGCGGGGCCGGGATGCCGCGTGCGGGCGTGGGCGAGCATCGCCTCGGAGAGGTCGGCGCCGGTCACCGTCCGCCCGGCCCGGTGCAGCGCGGCGGCGTCGCGGCCGGTGCCGCAGCCGATGTCCAGCACGCGCGGCCCGGCCCCGTGGCGGCGCAGGCAGTCCTCCGTCCAGCGGGCGGCCAGCCGTTCGGCGTCGGGGAAGCGGGCCTCGTACAGCGCCGGGTTGTCGGTGAGGAGGTTGCCGCTGCTCGCGGACCGCCCATTGGAACCACGGGTCACGCCTCGGCTGCTGCTCGCGGACCGCCCGTCGGAGCCGCTGGTCACGCCTTGCTCCTCTCCCCCGCCGGGGTGGGGACGTCCGGGGCCGGGCTCGCGGGCAGGGCGTGGAGCCGGTGCAGCCAGGCCACGCCGAGCGCGGAGGCGAGGCCCAGGCAGGCGCAGCACAGCCAGGGCAGCCACGCGGCGCCCCGCTCGCCGGTGTCCATGGCCCAGCCGACGGCGGTGTTGCCGAGGGCCGCGGCGACGCCGGAGACGACGTAGAAGATCCCGAAGTACGTGCCGGTCAGTTCGGGGCGGCCGAAGCCGGGGATCAGCTCCATCACGAACGGCTGGGCGATCATGACGCCGACGTAGAGCAGCAGGGCGCCGGCCAGGACGGGCACGATGCCCGGCAGGAACGCCGGCGGCAGGAAGGCCAGGCCCATGACCGTCAGGCCGGTGGCGATCCAACGCCCCCTGCTGCCCCAGGCCTTGAGGCTCCGGGTGATCCTCAGCTGCAGCGCCAGGTTGGCCACCGTGCCGACGAGGAAGACGATGCCCACCGCCCCGTCCCAGCCGGTGGCTTCCCGCGCCCCGGCCGGCAGCAGCAGGTACAGCTGGTTCTCCAGGGTGAACATGCCGACCATGGCGAGCGCGAAGGCCAGGAACGCCCGGTTGCCGAGCACCTCCCGCCAGTCCCCGAGGACAGTGCTGCCGCTGGGTTCGGCCCTGCGCGCGGGCAGGACGAGGGCCTGCGCGACGGTGAGCACCGCGAAGATCCCGGCCGCGGTCAGCGCGGAGGTACGGAAGTCGACGAGGAGCAGCACGCTGCCCAGCAGCGGTCCGACGAGCGCGCCGGTCGTGGCGAAGACGTTGAACAGCGCGAACGCCTCCGCCCTGCGCTCCCCCGCCTCCTGCGCGAGGTACGCCCGCACGGCCGGGTTGAACAGCGCCCCGGCGACGCCGCTGAGGACGGAGGCGGCGAGCAGTACGGCCAGTCCGTCGCCGAGCGCGAACAGCGCGAAGCCGAGGGTGCGCAGGGCGCAGCCGGCGATGATGACACCGCGCGCGCCGAGCCGGTCGGAGGCGGAGCCGCCGATGAGGAACAGGCCCTGCTGGCTGAGGTTGCGGACGCCGAGGACGACGCCGACGACCGCCGCCGACAGGCCGAGGTTCTCGGTGAGGTGGGTGGCGAGGTAGGGGATGAGCAGGTAGAAGCCGGTGTTGACGCCGAACTGGTTGACCAGCAGCAGCCGTACGGCGAGCGGGAAGCGCCGCATCTCATGCCACGTCTGCACGTGCCGCCACCTCCTCGACGCCCAGTCCGGGAAGCCCGCTCGCCCGTACGACGCCGTCGGTGCCGCCGATGCCGGTCCACGGGTCGTGGGCGAGCAGCAGGTGCCCGTCGAGGTCGGCCCAGCGGGCCCGGTCGGCCAGGTGCACGGCGGGCGCGAGCCCGAGGGTGCTGGCGGTGAGGCAGCCGAGCATCAGCGCGGTGCCGCTGCCCTCGACCGCCTCGGCGATGCGCAGGGCCGCGTGCGCCCCGCCGCACTTGGCGAGTTTGACGTTGACGCCGTGGACGCGTCCGGCGAGGCGGCGGACGTCCTCCGGGCCGACGGCGTCCTCGTCGGCGATGACGGGCAGCGGCGCGCGCTGCGCGAGGGCGGCCAGGGCCTCCGGATCGCCCGGGGCGAGGGGCTGCTCGACGGCCTCCACCCCGAGGTCGGCGAAGCGCGGCAGCAGGGCGTCGGCCTGCGCCGCGGACCAGGCTCCGTTGGGGTCCAGGAGCAGCCGGGCCCGGGGGGCGGCGTCGCGGATGACGCGGACGCGTTCGATGTCGTCCTCGGGGTCGGGGGCGCCCGCCTTGACCTTGACGAGTTCGAAGCCGCGCGCGGCGAGGCGGCGGGCCTCCGCCGCGGCGTGGGCCGGGGCGGTGATGCCGATGGTGCGGGCGGTCGCGGCGACGGGGGTCGCGTCGGTGCCGAGGAGCCGGTGCACGGGGACGCCCGCGCGCTTGCCGGTGAGGTCCAGCAGCGCCGACTCGACGGCGGCGGTGACCATGGGCGGCGTGTCGTCGGGGAACAACTCCCCGTCCCGCAGGGCGTCCAGGGCGCTCTCCGGGTCGGCGAAACGGCTCAGGTCCACGGCCGTCAGGAGCCGGACCAGTGTCTCGGTGCCGAGCCCGTAGTACACGCTGGTGACGGCCTCGCCGTGACCGCGCAGTCCGTCGTGCTCGACGGTCAGCCACACGGCGTCGCGTGCGGCCATGGTGGAACGGGAGATGCGCAGCGGCTCGGCGAGGGCGAGGCGTACGGTGCGCAGGCTGGGCTTCACGGGCTCTCTTTCCGGAGGGCGGGGGCGGCGAGGGGGTCGCTGACGCGGGTGCAGCGGACCCAGCCGGCGGCCTCCGCCGCGTAGGGGTGCGGGATCTCGACGGGCCGGGTGGCGGCGGTCGCGGGGTCGAGGCCGTGGGCGGTGGTGAAGTCGTCGTCGTAGACCGTGCCGAGGTAGCGGTGCGGTCCGTCGGGGAAGACGGTGGCGACGACCGCCCCGGGGTGGACGCGGGCGGCCCAGGCGGCGACCCGGGCGGCGGCGCCGGTGCTCCAGCCGCCGCTGACGAAGGCGCCCCGGGCCAGCCGGCGGCAGCTGTCGACGGCCTCGGCGGGGCCGACCCAGTGCACCTCGTCGAAGGCGTCGTAGGCGACGTTGCGCGGGTGGATGCTGCTGCCGAGGCCGCGCATCAGCCGGGGCCGGGCGGGCTGGCCGAAGATGGTGGAGCCGGTGGCGTCGACGCCGATGAGCCGCAGGGCGGGCCAGTGCCGGCGCAGCGGGCCGATGATGCCGGCGCTGTGGCCGCCGGTGCCGACGCTGCACACCAGGATGTCGAGGTGGTCGAGCTGCACGGCGAGTTCGGCGGCCAGGGAGGCGTAGCCGGCGGTGTTGTCGGGGTTGTTGTACTGGTCGGGCCAGTAGGCGCCGGGCAGTTCGGTGAGCAGGTCGCGCAGCAGGGCGAGGCGTGCGGCCTGCCAGCCGCCGGGTTCGGCCGGGCGGTCGGCGATCTCCAGCCGCACGCCGTGGGAGCGCAGCAACTGCCGCATGGACGGCTCCAGTTCGCGGTCGCCGACCAGCACGATCGGATGGCCGAGGGCCTGTCCGGCGAAGGCGAGTCCGATGCCGAGGGTGCCGGAGGTGGACTCCACGACCGGGGCGCCGGGCAGGAGTTCGCCGCGCTCGCGGGCGCCGAGCAGCATGGACACGGCGGCCCGTGCCTTCATCCCGCCCGCCGCGAGCCCTTCGAGCTTGGCCCAGAAGCCGGGGTGGGGGCCGGGCAGGTCGGCGGTGATGCGGGCCAGTGGGGTGCGGCCGAGCAGGGAGAGCAGTTCCCGGCGTGCCTCCGGCCGGAGCGCGGTCGCGGTCATCGGCCGCCTCCCGGACAGGAGCCGCGGTAGCGGTGGACGACCCCGGGGCCGCCGTCGAGCCAGAAGAAGGGGTACGGCTCCGCGCACACCGCGCTCACCCCGTGGCCGAGGAGGCGGGGCAGCACGGCGCTGCCGGTCTGGGCGAACATCACGAGCTGCTTGCCGTGGGCCAGGGCGTGCAGCCGCAGCGGTTCGAAGGTGCCGTTGCCCAGGGTCATGCCGGAGACGAGCAGCGCGTCGCACCCGTCGGCCGCGGCGAGCGCGTCGGTGACCACCGGCTCGCCCCACTCGGTCGCGCCGCCCTTGAGGTCGCAGGGGACGTAGCGCAGGCCGCGGGAACGCAGCGCTTCCAGCAGGGAGTTGACGACGCCCACCACGAGCACCGTGGCGCCGGGCGGCAGGTCGAGCAGCTCGACGACGGCCTCGGCCCGGGCCCGGGACTTCTCCAGCGACGACCCGGCGGGCAGTGGCACGGGCGCGGCCCCCTGGTCCGGGGTGTGCGGCAGGACGTGCATCAGGTAGGCGTCGAGGGCCGCCACGCGCACCGGCGGCAGCGGGTGCTCCAGCAGCAGCGCCACGTCGGCGCCGACGCACTCCTCGACCGCGCTGTCCGGGAGCGCCCCGGGCTCGACGGCGCAGGAGCCGACGGCCTCGGCGAGACGGAGGCTGAGGACCTCGTTGCGGTAGCCGGTGCCGCGCCCGGCGTGCCGGACGGCCTGCCGGGTGGTGAAGGCGACGGAGACGCGCAGGGTGGCCGGGTCGGGTCCGAGGGCCCCGTCGCGCACCCGCGCCACGAGGTCGTCGTAGGACGTGCCGGTGACGGCGGTGGTCATCGGATCACCAGTCCCGAGCGCAGTTCGTCCAGCAGCGATTCGACGCGGGCGCGGGCCCCGAGCCCGTCGGCGTCGCCGGCCATGACGTGCCCCAGGTACTCGTTGTTGCTGCCGGCCGCCTTCACCGTCCTGCCGGGCTCGGCGAGTTGGACCTCCAGCACCCCGGGCCGGTCGGCCGTCCCGCTGCCGTCCAGCGCTTCGAGGGTGCCGGAGGCCTCCGGCACCAGGAAGCCGATGGCGGCGCTGCGCAGCCCGGTGTCGGTGTGCCGCAGGTCGGGTGCGCGGCCCAGGGCGACGTCGACGAAGGCGGCGGCCAGGTCGATGCCGGTGACGTGGCGTATGAGCTCGGTGATGCGGTTCCCGGCGGGCCGGGGGTTGACCTCGACCACGCGCGGTCCGGCGGAGGTCAGCTTGATCTCCGTGTGTGCCACGACCCCGTCGGTCAGGCCGAGGGCCTTGAGCGCGGCCAGGGCGGTCTGCTCGGCGGCGTCGGTGTCGGCCGGTGCCAGGGCGGCCGGGAACATGTGCCCGGTCTCGACGAAGGCGGGTGCCCCGCCGACGCTCTTGTCGGTCACGCCCACCACCTGGACCGCGCCCGCGTGCGACACCGTCTCGACGCTCACCTCGGGCCCGTCCAGCAGCTCTTCGAGCAGCACCACGGGCGTGCGCCGCTGTCCTCGGGCGTTGACCGGGAAGTCGGCCAGGGCCCGGCAGGCGGCGGCGAGTGCGGCCTCGTCGTCGACCCGGCGCACGTACATGCCCGCACACAGGTCGACGGGTTTGACGACCAGCGGATAGCCGATCTCCCGGGCCGCTCGGGCGATGTCGGCCCACTCCTCGCGCACGGCGAAGCGCGGGCCCGGGACCCCGGCGTCGTCGAGGACGCGGCGGGTGGCGTCCTTGCGGCAGGCGTTCTCGACGGCCTCCGGCCCGGGGCCGGGCAGGCCGAGACGGCCCGCGATCCGGGCCACCGCCGGCAGGTAGTAGTCGCAGGACGTGACGACCCCGTCGAAGCCGAGCACCTCGTGCAGCCGCTCGACCTCGGGCAGCAGTGCCTCGATGTCGTTGGTGTCGGCGGTGATGACGTTGCGGGCGCCGAGCAGCGGATGAGCCGTCCCCTCCGGTGCCGAGCGCAGGTAGTGGTGCAGGTCGCGGGTGAGGAAGGTGAACGTGTGCCCGTTCTCCCGGATCGCCCGCGGCAGCAGTCTGCTCATGGAGCCGACCCAGCTCTCGACCACCAACAGATGAGCCACAACTCCCCCTTTTCCACGATGAGTTCGAGGCGTGCGGGCAGCCCGGCGAGCCCTCCGGGGGGAGGGCGCCGGGTGTTGCCGCCGAAGACGTTATCGATAATCATTTTCATTGTCATCTGGTTGGGCGAAGATCTTCTGGAGAACCCCTTGACCCGTCCCGCACGCCGCACCGCACTGCTGTGCGCCCTCACGGCCGCCACCGCGCTGCTCCCGGCCGCCCCCGTCCAGGCCTCGGAGGCGCCTTCGCCCCTGCGGTTCGGCGCCTGCCCGGACTCCGTCCCCCGGCCGGCCCCTCGCGAGCGCGTGGAGTGCGGACGGCTCACCGTGCCGCTGGACTGGCGGCACCCCCGAGGCCCTCGCATCGAGGTGGCGGTCTCCCGGGTCCGCGCCTCGGGCACGCCCGCCGAACGGCGCGGCATCCTGCTGGTCAACCCGGGCGGCCCGGGCGGCTCCGGACTCCCCTACGCGGTCACCAAGCGGGCGAAACTCCCCGAGAGCGTGCGGCGCGCCTACGACGTGATCGGCTTCGACCCACGCGGCACGGGGCGGAGCACCCCCGTCACGTGTGGCCCGATGGGAGGCCTCTTCGACAGCCCGGGCGGCGACCCGGTCCCGGTGGGGCCCGCGGCGGAACGGACGTACCTGAGGTCCCTGCGGGCCATGGCGTACGACTGCGCCGCGCACACGGGCCGCCTGCTGCCGTACCTGTCCACCGAGCAGACGGTGTACGACATGGACGCGATACGCGCGGCCCTCGGCGAACCGAGGACGAGCTTCCTCGGCGTCTCCTACGGCACCTACCTGGGCGCCGCCTACACCGCCCGGTTCCCGCACCGCGTGGGCCGGATGGTGCTGGACAGCGTCGTCGGCCCCTGGGACTGGTACGACTTCGACGTCCTGCAGAGCCGGGCGCTGCTGCGTCAGCGCGACACGTTCTTCGCCTGGGCCGCCGGGTACTTCGGGCTGGGCGAGACACCGGCCGAGGTGCGCGCGTCCTACCTGCGCGTGCGCCGGGGGCTCGCCGCACGGCCGGTGGCCGGTTTCGGTCCGGCGGAGTTCGACCGGGCGGTGTACCGCGCCCTGGGCCGTACCGAGCGGTGGGCGGGCCTGGCCGGCGGGCTGCGCGGCTACCTGGCCGACGGCGGCGTCGACGCGCTGCGCCCGGCCACCGCCTTCGACGGCCCGGACTCCCGCACGTACGAAGCGGCCAACCGCGTCGTCAAGTGCGCCGACGGGCCGGGCCCCACCCCCCGCGACATCGTCGCGGACATCCGCCGCACCCGCCGTGCCGACCCGCAGCCGGTGCTGACCGGCATGGAGGCGAGCACCTGCGCCTACTGGCACCACCGGCCCGCGCACCGCACCCCGCTCGGCAGCCCCGCCGCTCCGCCGGTCCTCCTGGTCGCCTCCGCACACGACCCCGTGACACCGGTCGAGGGAGCCCGCTCCCTGCAGCGGCTGCTCCCCGGCTCACGCCTGGTCACCCTCGACGACGACTACTCCCACGGCGTGTTCGCGAGCCGCGGCGACGCGTGCGTGGACGGCACCGCGGCGGCCTACCTGGTGGACGGAACGGTGCCCGCGGCGAACGTGCGCTGCCAGGGCCCCGGACTCCCGGCGCCGAAGTGACCCGGGGCGCTCACGCCTCCTTCCACACCAGCACGGTCAGCACGGCGCTCACGACGGTGACCGGGACGGCGGCCTGGTTCAGCAGCCGGACGCGCATGCTGCGTCCCGACGCTATGCGCTTCGTCACGGGCAGGACGGCGAAGGTGCCGCCGCCGGTCCCCACGATCTCGTGGATCGGGTGGTCGGCGCGGTGCTGGTCGCCCTGGTACTCCGACATGCGCGCCTGGACGACCGCGCCCGCCGGCAGCCCGTCGAGGTGGAGGCTGACGGTCCCGCTGAAACGGGCCGGTCCCCGGGCGAAGACGCTCCCGCCGGTGGCGTGGTCACCGGTCTCGTCGCTCCACTCGGTGGCGAACTCCACCGAGTCCCAGGCGCCCGGCGGGAGTTGGTACCGCCCGGCGACACCGAGGTTGACGTACTGGGGCATGGGGTCCTCTCCTTCCCACAGGCCCGCCGGGAGGGCCAGGGCGTCGGCCACGTCACGGCGGAAGCCGGCCATGTCGAACCCGCGCGGGTCGACCTTCCAGTCGCTCCATTCCAGGTGGCCGATCGCGCTCTTGTGGCCCCAGCCGTGCGCGCGGCAGACCGCGGCGGTGGCCTTGACCATGGCGAGGTACTGGGCGGGGGGCCAGGGATCCCTGCCGTCGCCCTTGTTCTCGCACTCCCAGCCGTAGAAGCGGGCGTTGCCGTCGACCGCGCCGCCCGAGCCGTCGTGCTCGTGCGTGGGGGGCGGGTAGGCGCCGTACGACTCGCCGATGACGGCGTTCAGTACGTCGCCGTCACCGCCGCCGGCGTGGTTGGCCCGGCCGTTGCCGGTCAGGTGGACGACGCCGTCCTTGGTGATGCAGCCGGTGGCGAGCGGGCCGGGCAGGGCGCTGTGGCCGTGGTAGATGAGCCCGACGACGTCCGTGCCGGGCCCGGTGACGGTGTGGTGGATCATCACGCCGTGGACGGGCCCCCAAGGCCCTTTGTGATTACGGTTGTTGGTGCGCCAGCCAGTGACCTCGTGAACGGCGCAGCCCTCGGCCTGCAACGCGGCGACGAGCCGGGCGGCGGTGAGCGGTGTGGCCATGCGTCGGTCCTCCGTTTCGGCGCGCTCGTGCCGGGGTGAAGACAGCGGTCGCAGCTGCGGAGCCTGACTGGCGGATCGTTTCGCCCGAATGTGCCGCGTGCACCTCGCCAGGTCCCCACCATTCTCGCGCCGCTCGCCCCGTCCCTCACCCAGCCGTACGCCCCGTCCGCGAATTCGGCGGGATTCCGACGCTGCCGCACCCGGGCCGGGTGCGGGGGTGCCGCCTCAGTCGAGGTTCCCCTCCAGGACCCTCAGATAGCTGTCGACGAAGTGGTCCCGGACGCCGTCGCCGGCGGGTGCGAAGAGGTCGGCGGTCATCCCGCTCACCCGGTCGGCCAGCCCGCCGATCAGCGGCATGGACTCGCGGATCCGCCCGTGGGAGTCGATGTACCGCAGGGCGCTCACATGCGTGTAGAAGGGCTCCGGCGGGAGCTGCGGCACGATGTCGTTGTTGTTGACGAAGCGGTACATGCGGTTCTTGTAGCCCTTGTCGTACGCGGCGGCGAGCGTCGGGTCGCAGGTGCGGGGCTGGCCGAAGGTGTACACGCCGTCCGCCGCCAGCCGCGGCTCCTCCAGGTACATCCGCGCCCCGGCGAGCATCGCCAGCGCTCCGCCGAGGCTGTGCCCCGTGAACCACACGCTCTGCCCGTCGGTGCGCCACTCGTCGAGCGTGGCCAGGACGTCCGGGTAGATCGAGTCCAGGGCCTCGGCGAAGCCGTGGTGGACGTACCCGGTGCCGTCCGGGCCGCGCCGCGGCGGTGCCGTGCCGTCGGTCAGCCAGTCCTTGATCTGCGCGGGTTCCGTACCGCGGAACGCGGTGATGATCATGTGGTCGCTGGCCAGCGTGTACGCCTGCGTGTCCTGCAGCGGGAACGGCGGCGTGAACCGCGTCTCGTGGTGGCGCACGCGGCCGAAGCCCCACTTGTCCGCCTGCTGCTCGATGGTGGCCCGGTCCTTGTACGCCAGCGCGCACGCCTGGGCGAGACAGTAGGCGTGCCGCAGGTTGTAGCCGGAGACGCGGTGGTCGAGGGTGACGGGAGCGGTCACGGTTTCCCTTTCGGCGGTGGACTCGGACGGGCCCGCCCGGAGGGCCGGGCACCGGGTCCCGTCGTACCGACCGGCCGACGACACCCCCGGGTCCGACACGCCTCGCGGACCGCGCCCCGGGGGGAATTCATCCGTACGGGCAGCGCCACCGGAGCACGATGACGTGCCGCCCGCCCGGTGCACGTGCGTCCGGCCCGCGTTGGACAGCCGGCGACTGCCTGCTTAGACTTCGAGTCCAGAATTTAGATGGACAATCCAACCGGGGTCTCATCACACCGGACACCGGCGTCATCGTTCGCACCTACGCCACATGAAAGGGCGGAGAACATGGACGTCCCCCTGTGAACAGTCCCGCGGGCACCACGAGCCCAGCCGGCGCACGGACCTTGGCCGACCCGGACACCCCGTTCGCCGTCGTCGACGTCCACCGGACCCTGCGCAACATCGCCCGCCTGCGGGACAGGGCCGACCGCCTCGGGGTCACCCTGCGCCCGCACGTCAAGACGGCCAAGAGCCTCGACGTCGCCGCCCTCCTCCACGAGGGCGCGCCGCCCTGCCCGGTCACCGTCTCCACCCTCGCCGAGGCGGAGGCGTTCGCCGACGGCGGCTACACCGACATCACGTACGCCGTCGGCATCGCCCCGCAGAAACTCCCCCGTGTGATCGCGCTGCTGCGCCGCGGTGTGCGCCTGCGCGTCCTGCTGGACAGCCTCGAGCAGGCCGTGTCCGTCGCGGAAGCCGCCCAAGGGGCCGGTCTGCCTCTCCCCACCCAGATCGAGATCGACTGCGACGGCCACCGCGGCGGCCTCAAGCCCGACGCGCCCCGACTCCTCGAGATCGGCAGGGTGCTGCACGAGGCGGGCTGTCTGGACGGCGTCCTGACCCACGCCGGCGAGTCCTACTTCGCGCACACCGCCGATGACCAGCTCCTGGCGGCGCGGAACGAACGCGACACCGCCGTAACCGCGGCCGAACGCCTGCGCACGGCCGGCCTGCCCGTTCACACCGTCAGCGTCGGCTCGACCCCCACAGCCCACGCCGCCGAGGACCTCACCGGAGTCACCGAACTGCGCGCCGGGAACTACGTCTTCTTCGACCTGGTGATGGCCGGTCTCGGCGTCTGCGGCCTCGACGACCTCGCTCTCTCCGTCGTCGTGACCGTCATCGGCCACCGGCCCGAATACGGGTGGATCCTCACCGACGGCGGCTGGATGGCCATGTCCCGCGACCGCGGCACCGCCGCCCAGCCGCAGGACCAGGGCTACGGTCTGGTCACCGACCTGGACGGCACCCTCGTCCCCGGCCTGGTCATGACGGCCGCCAGCCAGGAGCACGGCACTCTCACCGTCCGCGACGGCGCCCGCCTGCCCGACCTGCCGGTGGGCACCCGCCTGCGCGTCCTGCCCAACCACGCCTGCGCCACCGCGGCCCAGCACCACGGCTACCACGTCATCGACAGCGGCCGGGCAGCCGGCCCCGCCCCCGTGATCCAGGCGTACTGGCCCCGCGTCAACGGCTGGTGATCCGGGTGGCCGACCGGACGCGGCAAGGGGGCGGTCACACCGGTGATCGACCCCCCTCACTCAGGTGCGCGCACCACGGGTACAGCCGCAGGGCCCGGTGCCACGCCTGCCGCCGGCGGCTCCGGGGCGGTTATCGCTGCACCAGGTCGAGGATCAGGGCGGCGATGTCCTCGGGGGCCTCCTCGGCCATGAAGTGGCCCGCCTCGGTGGTGAAGTGCCGGAGGTCGGTGGCCCACGGCCGCCAGACGGCAGCCGCGTCGAAGCCCAGTTGCCCGCCCCAGTCCTGCTGGACCACCGTCACCGGCATGGTGAGGCGGTTGCCGGCGTCCAGGTCGGCCTGGTCGTGTGCGATGTCGACGGTCGCGGTGGCCCGGTAGTCGGCGACGATCGACGCGACGGCGCCCCGGCAGGCACGCAGGTACTCGGCACGTACGTCCGGCGGGATCGCGTCGGAGCCGGTGGACCAGGTGTCGAGGAAGTGGCCGAAGAACGCGTCGGCGCTGCGGGAGATCATCCGCTCGGGCAGACCGGGCGGCTGGGCCATCAGATAGAGGTGGAAACCCACCGCCGCGTGGACGCCGCGCAGGACGTTCCAGGTGTCCAGGGTGGGCACGATGTCCAGGATTCCCAGGTGGGTGATCCGGTCCGGGTGGTCCAGGCCCGCCCGGAAGGCGACGTGCGCGCCACGGTCGTGCCCGACCAGCGCGAACCGGTCGAACCCGAGTGCGTCGGCCAGGCGGACGATGTCCGTGGCCATCGTCCGCTTCGCGTAGGTGTCCTCGCTGACCGGGACCGGCTTGCTGCTGGCGCCGTAGCCGCGCAGATCGGGGCAGACCACGGTGTGGTGCGCGGCCAGGGCGGGGGCGACATGCCGCCACATCAGGTGGGTCTGGGGGAAGCCGTGGAGCAACACGAGCGCCGGCCCTTCCCCGCCGACCGCCGCGTTCAGCTCGATGCCGTCGGCCACACCGATCGACCTGGTGGTGAATCCCGGAAGGGTGATGCCCATCGTCGTCTCCTTCTCCGAACGTCGTGCGCCACTGCCGTTCACCTGTGAACGGGTGAACGAGAGGAGGATCGGACAGCCGGATCAGCAGGGGATCAGCGGCGCCCGTCCGAGGCCGGCGCGGGACGACAATGAGCCCATGGAGATCCGCGTCGAGGTGCTCGGACCGATCGAGGTCACGGACGCCGGGGGCCGTCCCGTGGCGGTGGGCAGCCGACGCCGCCGCGAGGTGCTGGGCCGCCTGGTCGCCGCCGGCGGCCGGGCCGTCCCGCTCCCGGCGCTGGTGGCCGATCTGTGGGAGGATCCCCCGCCCACAGCCGCCGGGACGGTGCGCACCTTCGTCGCCGAACTGCGCCGCGCCCTCGAACCGGATCGTCCCCCGCGCACCCGCTCGCGAGTCATCGAGACCGTCGGTACCGGATACGCCCTGCGCGTTCCGCGGGCGCACGTCGACGCCCACCGGTTCGAGGACACCCTCAAGGCCGTGCGCGCCGCCACCGCCGGCGAGGTGGCCCGTGCGCTGGGCGACGCGCTCGCGTGGTGGCGGGGCGAGCCGTACGCGGACCTGGACGCCTCCCCCTGGCTGGCCCCGGAACGCGCCCGCCTGGCCGAACTGCACCGGCAGGCCGTCGAGTCACGTGCCCGGGCGGTGCTCGACCTCGGGCGAGGCGCGCCCCTCGTCCCGGATCTGGAAGCGTTCGCGACCACACACCCGTGGCGCGAGCACGCCTGGGTCCTGCTGTCCCGTGCCCTCTACCAGGCCGGCCGCCAGGTCGACGCGCTGGCCTCGCTGCGCGGCGCGCGGACGAGGTTGCTGGAGCGGTTCGGACTGGCGTCGGCGGAGAGCCTCGACCATCTGGAACGCGACATCCTCCGCCACGCCCCCCACCTCACGCCCACGTCCCCGGACGAGGACCGGCTGCGCCTGCTCACCCGCACCGAGGCGACGGGGACCTACACCAGGCTGCGCTCGATGAGCACCGTGGCCAGGGCCGCCGCGGTCACCGGCGGCACCAACCTGGTCCTCGCCCAGGAACAGCGTGCCGCGGCCGTCGCGGAAGCGGAACGGACCGGGGACCCCGACCTGACCGCCCGTGTGATCGCGGCCTACGACGTCCCCACCGTCTGGACCCGCCCTGACGATCCCGAACGGTCCGAGGCCCTGGTCGCGACCACCCGGCGCACCCTGCACCGACTCGGGCCGGGGGCCTCGCCCGCGCTGCGCGCACGCCTCCTCGCCACCGTCGGGCTCGAACACCGCGGCACCAGGGACCGCTGGGCCGCCGAAGCGGCGACCGAGGCCGAGCGCCTGGCCCGGGAACTCCACGACCCGGGCATCCTGGCTCTCGCCCTCAACGCCCGGTTCGTGCAGTCCTTCCAGCAGCCCGGGCGCACCGCGGAACGCGACACGATCGCCGGCGAGCTCATCGATCTGTCCGCCCGGCACGATCTGCCGATGTTCGAGATCCTCGGGCATCTGATCAGGATCCAGGTCTGCGCGGCCCGCGGCGAGACGGCCATGGAGACCGCGCACCACCACGTCACGGCGGCCGAGCGGCTCGCCACCCTGCACGAGACCCCGCTCGTCCACACGCTCACCGCCGCCTTCCGGACCATGCGGCTGGCCCAACGATCGAGCGACCCCGCCGAGGTCGCTCACGCCTACCGCACCCTGGCCACCGACCTCGCCGGCGCCGGCATGCCCGGGGTCGAAGCCGGCGTCCTCCCGCTCGCGCTTCTCTCACTCCGCCTGCGTCACGCACGCCCCGCGCCCACGGACCCCGCCCTCGACTGGGGCCCCTACCGCCCCTGGGCCCAGCCCCTCATCGACCTCGCCCGCGGCAACACCGCAGCGGCCCGCCGCACCGCCGCCGCCCTGCCGGCACCCCCCGCCGACCACCTCTACGACGCGCTCTGGGCCGTGACCGCACACACGGCACTCCAACTCCAAGACACGTCCCTCGCGGCACAGGCACACGACGCCCTCTCCCCCTTGCGCGGCGAGGTCGCCGGCGGAACGACCGCCATGCTCACCTTCGGGCCGGTGGACGACCTGCTGGCGGCTTTGGAGGAGCGTCTTGGACCGGAGAAGCAGCAGCCACGCCCGCCGACGACGAGTCGAGACCAACAGCGACGACGGTGACGGGCCTGCGGGGTGACGTTCTCGACGTCGGGGAGCCCAAGGCGGCCGTCCACAGGCAGCGCCACCTCTCAACGGCGCCGAGATCTACACGCGCGCCTACGGCGTCACCGAGGACGACCGCGTCCTGGCCGCCGTCCCGCTGCTGCACTCCTTCGCCACGGTCGCCGGACTGGTCACCGCCCTGCGGGCCGGGACGCAGCTCGTTCTCCTCGGCCGCTTCACCCCACTTTGCGGCGGGCTCCAGAATCGCCACGCACTCGACGTGATGCGTCATCGGAAAAGAGGCCGGCTGGCTCATCATGAACTCTCGGGGGGAGGCCGAGGACCTCGCGCTGTACCGGGAAAAGTCCCGGCGGCGTCTGCCCACTCGCTGGAGGATCTGCGCGCCCTGGTCGGCCCGGTCCTCCCATATGTGAGGGGACGTCAGGGGCGTGAGTCAGACGAAACCCGCAAGTAGCCAAGCCTTCCGTGTCGCGAGACTAGACAGGAGCAACGTCCGTATCCGTTAATCCATCCCAGGTATCACTCGAGAGGTTGATCGAACCGAGACCCCACCGGATGAGCACGTGACGCGTCGCGCCCGACCACCCGACCGCCCGACCTGTGAACGAACGCACCGAAGACCAAGCAGTCACCTTCCCCCCACCGAAGGGTGCGAGATGTCTTCCTCCGTCAGCAGACGGCGTCTCCTGCAAGTGGCCGGGGCCACGGCCGCCGCCTCTGCCACCGGTTCCTTCATCGGCGCATCCCCCGCCCGAGCGGCCGCCGTCCCTCCCGCAAGGGCGGACATCGGGGTGTCCGCGCATCCCTTCGCGCTCGGCCAGGTCCGGCTCACCGCGAGCCGCTGGCTGGACAACCAGGACCGTACGCGGAACTACCTGCGGTTCGTCGATGTGGACCGGCTGCTGTACAACTTCCGCGCCAACCACCGCCTGTCGACCAACGGCGCGACCGCGAACGGCGGTTGGGACGCGCCGACGTTCCCCTTCCGCACCCACGTCCAAGGGCACTTCCTCACGGCGTGGGCACAGCTCTACGCGGTCACCGGGGACACCGTCTGCCGGGACAAGGCAACCCACATGGTTGCGGAGTTGGCCAAATGCCAGGCCAACAACAGTGCCGCCGGTTTCGGCGCCGGGTATCTCTCCGGCTACCCCGAGTCCGACTTCACCGCACTCGAGCAGCGGACCCTGAGCAACGGCAACGTGCCGTACTACACCATCCACAAGACCTTGGCCGGCTTGCTGGACGTCTGGCGCCACATCGGCAGCACACAAGCCCGTGACGTCCTGCTCTCCTTGGCGGGGTGGGTCGACCGGCGCACCGGCCGGCTGAGCGGCCAGCAGATGCAGACCATGCTGCAGACGGAGTTCGGCGGCATGAACACCGTGCTGACCGATCTCTACCAGCAGACAGGCGACGCGCGGTGGCTCACCGTCGCGCAACGCTTCGATCACGCCGCCGTGTTCGACCCTCTGGCGGCCAACCGGGACCAGCTCAGCGGACTGCACGCCAACACGCAGGTACCCAAGTGGATCGGAGCGGCCCGGGAGTTCAAGGCCACCGGCACCACTCGGTACCGCGACATCGCCACCAACGCCTGGAACTTCTGCGTCAACAACCACACCTACGCCATCGGCGGCAACAGCCAGGCGGAGCACTTCCGCGCCCCGAACGCCATCGCCGGCTACCTGAACAAGGACACGTGCGAAAGCTGCAACACCTTCAACATGCTCACCCTCACCCGGGAGCTGTTCGCGCTGGACCCGAACCGGGCCGCCCTGTTCGACTACTACGAGCAGGCCTGGCTGAACCAGATGATCGGCCAGCAGAACCCGGCGGACGACCACGGCCACGTCACCTACTTCACCCCCCTCAACCCGGGAGGCCGACGCGGTGTGGGCCCGGCGTGGGGCGGCGGCACGTGGAGCACCGACTACGGCACCTTCTGGTGCTGCCAGGGCACAGGCCTGGAGATGCACACCAGGCTGATGGACTCCCTCTACTACCGCAGTGACACCACGCTGATCGTCAACATGTTCGTGCCCTCGGTGCTCAACTGGTCGGAGCGCGGAATCACCGTCACCCAGACGACGACGTATCCCGTGAGCGACACCACCACCCTGCGGGTCACCGGGAACGTCGGCGGAACGTGGGCGATGCGCATACGCATCCCGGGTTGGACCTCCGGGGCCACCGTCAGCGTCAACGGCGCGGCGCAGAACATCACCACCACGCCCGGCAGCTACGCCACCCTGACCCGCTCCTGGACCTCCGGCGACACGGTCACCGTCCGCCTGCCCATGCGGATCGTCATGCGGGCGGCCAACGACGACGCGAACGTCGCCGCGATCACCTACGGCCCCGTGGTCCTGTCCGGCGACTACGGCGACTCCGCGCTCACCTCCCTGCCGACGCTGGACACGTCCTCGATCAGACGGACCGGCGACACGTCGCTCGCCTTCACCGCCACCGCCAACGGATCCACCGTCACCCTGGGCCCGTTCCACGACGCGCACGGCCACAACTACACCGTCTACTGGAACACCAGCGGCACCCGCACCGTCCGTCTCGCCAACGTGGGCAGCGGACTCGTGCTGGGCATCCAGAACATGTCCACGGCCGACGGCGGCCGCGCTCTGCAGTGGCACGACTCGGGCACCGCCGACCACGACTGGCACATGATCCCCGACGGAAACGGGTTCCGCTTCCGCAACGCCCACAGCGGCAAGGTGCTCGGCGTCCAGGACATGTCCACGGCGGACAACGCGACCGTCCTGCAGTGGGCGGACAACGGCACCGCCGACCACCGCTGGACGCTCCTCGACCAGGGAGACGGAACCTACAAGATCCGCAACGGGCACAGCGGCAAGTTGCTCGCCATCGCGAACAACTCCACCGCTGTCGGCGCGTTCGCGGTGCAGGACTCGGACGACGGTACCGCCGACAACCGCTGGCGCGTCGTGAGGAACTGAGGCCCTCCCGAAGCCGATCACGGTCGATCTCCCCGCTCCTGCTTGCGCGACAGTTCGACCATCGTTCGATATATCGAACGTCCGCTTACTCGAGAAATGAGACCCCCATGCGCAGACGTGGTTTCAGCCCCAGGCATCTGTCCGTGGTGCTCGCGGCCCTGGTCGCTTCGGCGGCGACACTCGTCGCCAACCCGGCTCAGGCGGCCACCAGCGGCGCGTTGCGCGGCGCCGGTTCCGGCCGGTGTCTCGATGTGCCGAACGCCGGCCAGACGGACGGCACCAACCTGCAGATCTGGGACTGCACGGGCGGGACCAACCAGCAGTGGACGCTGACGGACGACAACCGGCTGACCGTGTACGGCAACAAGTGCCTGGATGTGCCCGGCCACGCCACCACGGCAGGTACACGGGTGCAGATCTGGGCCTGCCACGGCGGTGCGAACCAGCAGTGGCGGGTGAACTCCGACGGCACGATCGTCGGAGTGGAGTCCGGGCTCTGCCTGGACGTCAGCGGCGGCGCGACGGGCAACGGCACGGCGGTGCAGCTGTGGAACTGCCACGGCGGCGGCAACCAGAGGTGGACGGGTCCGTCCGCGCCGCCGGGCGACACGTGTGCTCTTCCGTCGGCGTACCGCTGGTCGTCGACCGGCCCGTTGGCGGAGCCGTCGAACGGCTGGGTCGCGCTGAAGGACTTCACCACCGTGCCGTACAACGGCAAGCAGCTGGTCTACGCGACCACCTCTGACGGATCGTCGTGGGGCACGATGGCGTTCCGTCCCTTCACGAACTGGTCGGACATGGCGACGGCCACCCAGACCGGGATGAGCCCGGGCTTGGCGGTGGCGCCCAAACTGTTCTACTTCGCGCCCAAGAACATCTGGGTGCTGACCTCCAACGGTTGGGGTACCGCCTGGCCCTTCACCTACCGCACGTCCAGCGACCCCACCAACCCCAACGGCTGGTCCGCCCCGCAGCCGCTGTTCACCGGCAGCCTCCCCGAAAGCGGCCCGATCGACCCGACCATGATCGCCGACGACCAGAACATGTACATGTTCTTCGCCGATGACAACGGCAAGATCTACAAGTCGACCATGCCGATCGGGAACTTCCCGGGCAGCTTCGGCTCGTCGTACACCACGGTCATGAGCGACACGAAGGAGAAGCTGTTCGAGGCGCCCGAGGTCTACAAGGTCAAGGGCCAGAACCAGTACCTCATGATCGTCGAGGCGATGGGTGCGAACGGCCGCTATTTCCGCTCGTTCACCGCCTCCAGCCTGAACGGTCCGTGGACACTGCAGGCCGGCAGCGAGAGCAGCCCCTTCGCCGGCAAGGCCAACAGCGGCGCCACCTGGACCAACGACATCAGCCACGGTGACCTGGTCCGCACCAACCCCGACCAGACCATGACGGTCGACCCCTGCAACCTGCAGTTCCTCTACCAGGGCAGGAGCCCCGCATCGGACGGCACCGACTATCTGAAACTGCCGTACCGGCCGGGTCTCCTCACCCTGCGACGCTGACCCGCGCGCACGTGATCACACACTCCTGACCGCCGATCAGGCCCGCGAAGCGGCGACCGCCTCGCGGGCCGGGAAGGAACCCCCCATGGTTCCCCTGCACAGACGACTGCTGCGGCTCCTCGCGGCCACCGCGCTGACGCTCAGCGCCTGCGCCACAACCTCCGTCGGCACGACCGCCCAGGCCGCGCCGGGCAGCCCCGCGCTGACCCCGCCGCTCGGCTGGAACAGCTGGAACAGCTTCGGATGCGGGATCACCGAGGCGCAGGTCCGCCAGGCCGCCGACGCGATGGTGTCCTCGGGCATGAAGGCCGCGGGCTACCAGTACGTCGTCGTCGACGACTGCTGGTTCGACCCCCAGCGCGACGCGGCGGGCAACCTGCGGGCCAACCCGACCAAGTTCCCCAGTGGCATGAAGGCGCTCGGGGACTACATCCACAGCAAGGGACTGAAGTTCGGCATCTACCAGGCGCCCAACGAGAAGACATGCGCCCAGGGGGTGGGCACCTACCCCGGCTCCACCGGCAGCAAGGGTCATGAGGCCCAGGACGCCGCCACGTTCGCCTCCTGGGGCGTCGACTACCTCAAGTACGACTGGTGCTCCGGCAGCGGCACCCTCAGCGAGCAGATCGCACAGTTCACCCTCATGCGCGACGCCCTGCGCGCCACCGGCCGTCCGATCGTCTACAGCATCAACCCCAACAGCTTCCACTCCCCCACCGGCGACAAGTACAACTGGGGTCAGGTCGCCGACCTGTGGAGGACGACCGAGGACCTGCTCGACATCTGGCAGAACAACAACACCAACAGCTATCCGATGGGCGTCGGCAACGTCCTGGACGTCACCGCGCCCCTGGCCGCGCAGTCGGGCCCGGGACACTGGAACGACCCCGACATGCTCGTCGTCGGCCGCCCCGGCCTGTCACTGACCGAGTCCCGCTCCCACTTCGCCCTGTGGTCGCTGCTCTCGGCCCCCCTCATGGCCGGTAACGACATCCGCACCATGTCCGCCGACGTGAGCGCGATCCTGCGCAACCCGCGTCTGCTGGCGGTGAACCAGGACTCGCTGGGCGCGGGCGGACGCCGGGTCCGTGACGACGGCAGCACCGAGGTGTTCGCCAAGCCCCTGTCCGACGGCTCGGTCGCCGTGGGCCTGTTCAACCGAGGGAGCAGCACTGCGACCATCACGGCCACGGCCGCCCAGGTCGGCCTGACCGGCAGCTCGTTCACCCTCACCGACCTGTGGACCGGCAGCACGTCCAGCACCTCAGGCCAGATCTCCGCGAGCGTCCCGGCACATGGTGTCGCCGTGTACAAGATGACCGGCGGCAGCCCGCTGGCCTCCACCACCGGGCGCCTGCGCGGTGGCGGGTCCGGCCGCTGCCTGGACGTGGACGGCGCCGCCACCGCGGCCGGGTCGAAGACGCTGCTGTGGGACTGCCACACCGCCGCCAACCAGCTCTGGACCAGCTGGGCCGGAGGCGAGATCCGCGTCTACGGCGACAAGTGCCTGGACGCCTCCGGCCGGGGCACCACCAACGGCACGCCGGTCGTGATCTGGCCTTGCAACGGCCAGGACAACCAGAAGTGGACGGTCGGCTCCGACGGGTCGGTCCGCAACGTCCGCGCCGGGCTCTGCCTCGACGCCAAGGAGGCCGGCTCCGCCAACGGGACCCCGGTCATCCTGTGGACCTGCAACGGCCAGAACAACCAGAAGTGGACCACGCTCCCGTGACAGGCGACCCGTAACCCGTCACCGCGCAGGGCCGGCTTGACAGGTTCACGAAGTGCACCGGCCATGGCGGGGCCGCAGGCGGTAGTGCCTGCGGCCCCGCTCGGGTGCCGAGGTCAGGACGGGTCGCCGTACTGCAGGCCGCGTCCGTTGGTGCCGACGTAGACGCGGCCGTAGGTGTCGGGGTCGCCGGTGATGACGCCGACGCCGCCGATGGCGCCCCACTGGTGGGCGTTGTCGTTGACGCGGAGCCAGGTGGCGCCCTTGTCGGTGGAGCGGAAGACTCCGGTGACGTCCTTGACGGTGCCGATCAGGTACAGGGCCTGGTAACGGGCGCCCGGCTTGGCCTTGCCGAAGCCGAGGGCGGAGGCGGACTGCACCGTCTTGAGCGTGGTGAAGGTCCGGCCGCCGTCGGTGGAGTGCAGCAGCCCCTTGGTGCTGCCGGCGATCCACAGGTCCCCGGCGATGCCGGGCACCGCTGTGAGCCGGCCGGAGGGCAGGCCGGTGGCGCGAGCGGTGAAGGTCGCGCCGCCGTCGGTGCTGGCGTAGAGCGTGCCGCCGGACAGGGAGTAGAAGGTCCTGGCCGAGGAACGGTCGGCGACGACCACGGCGTCGTCGCCCAGGCCGCCGACCCTCGACCAGCTGGCCCCCCTGTCGGTCGAGCGGTACGGGGCCTGGCCGGCCTGGGTCCAGACGATGGTGGAGCCGTCCGCCGCGAGCGCGACACGGCCGTCCTGGGCACCGGCCACCGGCTCCGCCTTGAAGCCGTTCCAGCTGACGCCGCCGTCGGTGGAGTAGGCGCCGTCCTGCGCGCCGCCCCGGCCGACGCGGACCATCATCGAGGGCTTGGACTGGGCGAAGTCGATGTCGGTGCTGTTGGTCATCATCGGGTTCTTCAGCCGCCCGGAGGGCACCTTGGTCAGGTCGTCGTGCCGGAAGCCGCCCTGGTCGCCCATGGCGGTGATGACGGCGGCGCCGCCCGGCGGGGCGATCGCGTCCAGCAGCGCGGTCTCCTCCAGCCCTCGGGCGCCCATGTGCCAGTGGCTGGTGCCGCCGCTGTCGGAGGCGTTCGCGTCCTTGCTGCGCAGGATGCCGTTGCCGGTGCCGTACAGCACGTGCCCGGAGTTGAACGGGTCGATGGCCAGGGCGGTCATCCAGTGCCCGGTGTGGGTGCCGACGTAAGGAGCGGCGGAGGCGCTGCGCTTCGACTTGTCGGCCAGTGCCTTCCAGGTCGTGCCGCCGTCGGTGCTGCGGTAGATCTCGTCCTCGGGCCACCAGCGGCCGAGGGTGGTGACCATCACCGTGGAGGGCTTGCGCGGGTCGACGGCCAGACCGGAGAACCCGTAGTTGCCCTGGGAGGGGGAGATGTTCTTCCACGCCCCGCGGTCCGGCGTGTACTTCCACACCGAGCCCGCCGTCACGCCGTTGGGCCCGAGGTTGTCGGTGTACGTCAGGTACAGCGAGCCGTCACCGGAGAGCACGCCGTGCTGCGGCAGCTGGCCGGTGGGCTGTCCGGCAACCGGCTGCCAGGTGCTGCCGCCGTCGGTGGAGCGGTACAGGGAGGTGGACTTGTCGCCGACACCGACGTAGATCGTCTTGCTGCCGGCCGGGCCGTACGTCACGAAGGAGATGCCGCCGCCGCTGCTCGCCCCGTCCTTGACGGGGAACGAGGAGACCTGACGCCATGTCACGCCGAAGTCGGTGCTGCGCCACAGGCCGTTCTTGCGGCTGCCCAGCAGCAGGGTGCCGTGGTCGGCCGGGTCGACCACGAGCCGCTCGCCCGCCCCGCGTCCGTCCTCGTTGGCGCCCACCTTGAACGGCAGATCGGTGCGCTTGAAGGTGCGGCCCCGGTCCGTGGAGCGCAGGATCGCGCCGTTGCCCGCCCAGTCGTTGGTGTAGGTGCCCGCCATGAGGTACAGCCGCTTGGGGTCGACCGGGTCGGTGGCCACCGAGTCGATGCCCAGCAGGTTCCAGTCCTTCTCGCCGATCCAGTCGGTCAGCGGGATCCACTGCTCGGCCCCGGTGTCCCAGCGGTAGGCGCCGCCCATGTCGGTGCGCGCGTACAGCAGCCCCTTCTCCCGCTGGTTGAACACCAGCCCGGTGACGTAACCGCCGCCCACCACCTGGGCGTTCTTCCACACATACGGTCCTGCCGCAGCCGTGGTCCGCGCGGTGCCGGATCCGGACGCCAGGGTCCGGTCCGCCCTCACCAGCTTCCACTGCTGACGGGAGCCGCCCCGGCTCGGATTCTGGACGACCGCCGCGCCCTGGGCCGTGGAGCCCCCCGAGACGTCCAGGACCTGCCCGCTCCTGCGGGAGGTGAGGATGACGGCGTCGGAACCGCTCACCTCGCTGATCCGCCACTCCTGGGACGTGGCGGAGCTGTCGGTCTGCTGCTCGGCGGCGGCCCCCTGAGCTCTGGAATCGCCCGCTATACCCAGCACCTTGCCGCTGTTGCGGTTCACCAGCTCGTAGTAGCCGTCGCCCGTGGGCCGCAGCCTCCACTGCTGGTTGGCGGTGTTCTCGTCGGTCCACTGCTGGATGCGGGTGCCGTCGGCGGTGGAGAAGCCGTTGACGTCCAGCACCTTGCCGCTGCGCACGGAAACCAGCCGGTAGTAGGCATCGCCGTCGACCGTCGCGGCCTGCGAGTCCTCCTGCGCGAACAGGAGGTACGGCACGAGGACGGCGGGCACACCGAGCACCAGACCGGTGGCGGTCCAGCGGCGGCGGTGACGCCCGCGGCGCCCGCCGTTCGTGGGGTGGTTCATGGGGAGGCGTTCTCCTTGCATGCTGTTCACGTGGAAACCCGGATCCCTGCCACCGAACTGGCCGGATCCGATTCCTTGTGGTCACAGGCTGCGCGAAGGGTTGCCGTGATCCTGGAACTCTCGATGGTCTTCCGGGATCCGAACCCCGGAAAGGGCGCGGATCCCGGAGCGGGGTCATCCGGCGGTCAGAATGGTCCACTTCTGGTTGGAGCCGCCGTTGCAGTCCCACAGGTGGAGCTGCGTGGCGTCGGCCGTGGAGGAGCCCGGAACGTCGAGGCAGCGGCCCGAAGCGGGGTTGCGGTAGCCGCCGTTGTAGGGCTGCCAGACCTGGTTGGCGCCGCCGTGACAGGACCAGAGCTGCACCTTGGTTCCGTTCGCGGTGCCCCAGCCGGCGGCGTCGAGGCACTTGCCCATGGAGCGCAGCGTGCCGTCGGTGTAGGCGGACCACAACTGGTTGGCGCCGCCGCCACAGCTCCACGTCTGGACGGCGGTCCCGTCGGCTGTGGCGGCGCCTTTGACGTCCATGCACTTGCCGGCGATGCCGGACTGTACGCGTGCGGGGGCGGGGGCGGGGTTCTTCAGCCATCCGGCGCTGTCCGCGGCCCGGACGCCGCGGTGGAAGGCGTCGGCCATCTTCTGGTAGCCCGAGTCGTTGGGGTGCAGGGGGTCGGCCAGGTCGGCCGTGGTCAGGCTGCTCATGTCGACGTGGGCGACGTGTTTGCCCGCCGCTTGTGCCTCGCTGACGATGCGGCGGGTGGCCTGGTTGTACTCGCCCCGGAACCGCTCCTCCGAGCTGCTGGTGGACACGACCAGGGAGGCGACGAGGACGGTTGCGTCGGGGACGTCGGCGGTGATCTGGTTGACCAGCGACTTCAGCCGGGCGATGGCGGTGTTGACCTCGGAGGCCCCCTGGAGGTCGTTGGTGCCGATGTGCAGCGTGACGACATTGGGCCGGTAGCGGGTGAGCGAGGCGTCGGCGAGTGCGGCGATCTGGTCGATGCGGTACCCCGAGTGGCCCTCGTTGTCGGGATCGGACATCGAACCGGCCCGCCCGGTGCCCACGAAGTCCAGCGGATGGCCGTCCGCAGCGAGTCTGTCCCACAACGGCGCCCGGTAGCCGTTGCCCGTACTGCTTCCCACACCCCAGGTTATCGAGTCGCCCAGCGGCATGACCCGCAAAGGCGTGTCGGAGGCGGCGGAGGCAGGGGTCACACCTGCCGCTGTCAGCCCGAGCACGGCGGAGACAAGCGTGACCAGGGGGAGGATCCGAGACTTTTTCATGGAGTTCCTCTCTTCTGCGAGTGACTGCTGTTCAGCCGGGCTTACCGCCGCCCGGCGGGCATCAGGGCGCGGTGCGTCACGGCGATCCGCTCGGCGTGCGGATCGCCGAACACGAGGGCGCCGTGTCGGGCCGTTGCCGCTGAGGAACGCGGTCTCCCACCGGATGGCCGGGTGCGGCCGTCAGGTGCCGTGGACGGCGAGGACGACGCCGATGCCGCTGTCGCGCGTCAGGCGGGCTCCCCGTACTGCACGCCGCGTCCGTTGGTGGCGATGTAGACCCGCCCGTACACGCGGGGATCGCCGGTGATGGCGGCTCCGGTCCAGCCCCACTGGTGACGGTCGTCGTTGATCCGTGTCCAGGTCTTCGCCTCGTCATCGGAGCGGTAGACGGCGGTGATGGTGTCTGTGGCGCCGACCATGTAGAGCGCCGGGTAGGAAGCCCCCCTGGCGGCCTTGCCGAAGCCCAGGGTGTGTGAGGCATGGCAGCTGCTGACCTTGGTGAAGGTCGCGCCGCCGTCGGTCGAGCGGTGGAGCCCGTTGCCCTTGAGGCTGAGCCACAGGTCGCCGGTGCGGCCGGGTGCCGCGACCAGCTGGAACTCGGTGTCGCCCGAGCTGAGGCCGGTGGCCCGCGCGGTGAAGGTCTGGCCGCTGTCGGTGCTGGCGAAGAGTGTGCCGGTGGTGGTGTCGAAGGCGTAGCAGCGGGTGGGGTCGAGGGGGTCGGCGACGGGTGCCGCTCCCTTGGGGAAGGTGGGGATCTCGGTCCAGGTGGCGCCGTTGTCGGTCGAGCGGTGGGCGGGGTTGGCGGTGCCGAAGGACCACAGCAGCACGCTGGCGTCGGCGTTGGTGGCGATCGGGCCGGGTGCGCTCTTGGCGGGGTCCGGCTGGGTCTTGAAGGGGGTCCAGGTCTTGCCGCCGTCGTTGGAGGAGGCGCCGTTGCCGTGGTCGCCCCAGCCGGCCCGGACCACGTAGGACGGTTCGGCGGTGGCGAGGGACAGGCCGGTGCTGGTGCCGAAGACCGGGTTGGACGCCATGCCGCGTGAGGGTGAGGCCGTGAGCCGTTCGTGGTACATCACGCCGATGTCGCCGGAGCCGCTGAGCAGGTGTGCCTCGCCGGTCGGGGGCGAGACCAGTTGGCGGATGGACGCCTCTTCCACACCGCGGATCTGGGGGGCGAAGTGCTTCAGGTCGCGGGTGCCGTAGAGGGTGGCGCCGGTGCCGTGGACGACGTGCCGGGAGTCGAACGGGTCGAGGCCGACGGCCTGGATCCACCAGCCGAACTTCGGCTTGTCGGCGCCCCACTTGAGGTAAGGCGTCTCAGACACGTCGAGGACGGCCGTGTCCTTCAGGGACGTCCAGGTGCGGCCGCCGTCGGTGGTCCGGTACAGGGTGTCCACCAGCGACCAGCGGTTGTTGGTGGAGACGACGAGCGTGCCCGGGCGGCGGGCGTCGACGGCGACACCGCCGTAGCCGAAAGAGTCGGCGGAGCCGTCGGCCGTCGTGCCCCCCGGCTTCACCGGGGTGACCTCGGTCCACTTCCCGCTCGTCGTGCGCAGCTTGTGCACACTGCCGTCGGACTGCCCGTTCGGGCCCGGGGCGTTGGCGTACGTCACGTACAGCTCGCGCGTGTGCCGGTCGTAGGCGGCCCGGATCGGGACCTTGGCGGCGATGCCGGTCGGCTGTCCCGGGACGGCCTCCCAGGTGACCCCGTCGTACGTGCGGTAGAGGTTCGCGGAGGTGCCGTCGGAGTCGCCCCAGCCGGCGTAGACGCTGCGGCCCACGGCGACCAGGAGCGTGACGCCCTGGCCGGTGGCGCTCGGGGCGGCCGGAAAGCTCACGGCCTGCCATGTGGCGCCCCGGTCGGTGGACTTCAGCAGCCCGTCGTGCCGGGTGCCCAGCCACAAGGTGTCGCTGTCGCGCGGATCGACGAGGAGGCGCTCCCCGCAGCCCCGGCCGTCCTCGTTGCCCCCGAGCTTCACGCTGAGATCGGTGCGCTTCCAGGTCGCCCCGCGGTCATCCGAGCGCAGCACGGCCCCGTTTCCGGCCCAGGACTGCGTGTACGCGCCCAGGGACAGATACACGCGGTTCGGATGCGCCGGGTCGACAGCCATGGCCTCGACGCCCAGCAGATTCCAGTCGTCCCAGCCCAGGTGGTCGGTCAACGGGATCCAACGGCCGGCCCGGTCGTCCCACCGGTAGGCACCGCCGATGTCGGTCCGCAGGTAGGCCAGCCCGCGCACGGAGGGATGGAACAGCACCCCGGTGATGAACCCGGTACCGCCCTGGACCACGTTGCGCCAACGGTATCCACTCCTCGCGGGAGTGGCGGCGGCTTGCGCACGTCCCTCGCTGAGCGGCAGGGAGGCGGCCGCGGCTGCGGCAGCGGTCCCGGCGAGTACAGCTCTCCTGCTGATGTGGGGCGTGCGCATGACATACCTCTTCCTTGCGTGAAGGGAGACGGAAAGAGCGACGCCCCAGAGGGGCGCGGGGACCTTGCCGGTGCGGTCGGCCGCCGAGCCGTTCTCCGACGGAAGGTCCGGCCGTGCCACATTGCCGGCAATGCGCGTCAGGAGCAGCTTGCCGGCGGCCTTGCCCTACGTGGTGCCTCGCGCGCCCCACTGTCCGTTCTGGAGGCGAGGAAGCCTTTCCAGCTTGGTCCGCAACAGGCGGAGGCGGCATTCGGCGTCATCGCGTCAACCCTTCATGGCGCACCAGGACACCCTGCGGAGGACCGTTTCGGCTGAGGTGTCGTGACTGGAATCGGCTGAACTGGAAGCAGACATCCCATTACTGCGACGTGATGCGACGTGATGCACAGTCGAAGCGCTTCGACGTTGCTGCGAGGTTAAGTGAAGGCATGAGGACGCACAAGAGCCGCTTGCGGGATTACTCCTGGGTAGACAACGAGGTCTGCGCGCTCTGCTCAACGCGGCGAGGCCGGTCATCTGACACTGCCCTGGAGCTCTACGAGCATCGAAGCGCTTCACTGTTCTTCTGCGGCCCCTCTCAGGGGAATCCCCTGCGTCTGACCACACGCCGCACACACCACCGTCGTTGCGCAGTCGCAACGACCGTGCCCGAAGCGCAGCGACACCCCTCCGTCGCGGGTCCGCCTCGACGAAAAGATGGGATCCCTGAACCAGCTCACGCCCGCCGTCGATCGCCTGAGCGTCGACGGGTCACGCGCGGGCAGGAGCCCAGCACGGCTCGCCTGGAGGGGGCCAGGCGGCCGTCTCGCCCAGGCGGCCGGGTCGGCGAGGCAATCTCCAAGGTGGTTGGGCAGACGGCGTGTTCACTTCACCGTCGCCGCGACGCAGCGCGGCGTCCCGGGCCTTCGTCAGGGCGGGCCGCCTCGCCCATACCCGCCGTGCCTGAGGCGATGCTGCCCTGCAAGCGGACGATTTGTGGCCCCGGCCCTGGCCCGATGTCATCGCCAACTGCACCCGAGCGGCCCGCGAGGAGATCTACGGCGGAGGGCACCCGTGCCGACACATGACGCGCGGGCTGCCGGGCGCGATGCGGTGCGCCCTCGATCAAGGGCAAGAGCGGGACATCCCGCAGGGTTCCGGCGCGAAGGCACGTCGTCACAACGAGCGTCATCTGAGCGTCAAGACGGCTGTCGCCGTCCGGTCCGAGATACGGAAAGACGATCACGTCGATTCGACAGCCACCGCAGGAACGCCAGGTCGGACAGCCTTCGCGAGCCAAAAGGGTGCTCCACACCGTGCGCTCGGGGAAACAGGTCGAGTCCACCCGGCCGCACCTGAGGTGCCTATGAAAGTCGCAGGTCACAGGCCCCTTGCGGCGGGCTCAAGAATAGCCACGCACTCCACGTGCGAGGTCATCGGAAACAGATCGAACGCCCGCAACGTCCGCACCCGGTATCCCCCGTCCCGGAAGTACCCGAGATCCCGCGCCAGCGCAGCGGGATCGCACGCCACGTACGCGATCCGGCGCGCCCCCAGCGACGACAGATGCTCCACCGTCTTCCGGCCCGCCCCGGCCCGCGGCGGGTCCAGGACGATCAGGTCGACCTCCGTGATGCCCGTCCGGGGCAGCACGCTCTCGACCTTGCCCTGTTCGATCCGGACGCGGTCGAAGTCGGCGAGGTTGTGGCGGGCGTCCTCCACCGCGCGCTTGCCGGACTCGATGCCGAGGACCGCGCCCTGGTCGCCGACGCGGTCGGCGAGCGCGCCCGCGAAGAGGCCGACGCCGCAGTACAGGTCGAGGGCCATGTCGCCCTTGCGCGGCAGCAGGCCCTGCATGACGGCCGTCACCAGGGTGTCCGCCGCCTTCGGGTGGACCTGCCAGAAGCCGCCGTTCCCGACGCGGTGGGTCCGGCCGTCCGCGCGCTCGCGGACGAAGGGGCGGCCGTGGACGCGGTGGACGCCGCCGGAGCGCTCGTCCACGCGCAGGACCGACACGGGCCGGTCCAGTTCGACGAGCGGCAGGCGCGCGCCCGGCTTCGGGGTGAGGATCACCTGGCGGTCCTGCGAGCCCGTCGCCGCGATCGCCTCGACCGAGTCCATGCCCGTCCAGTCGCGCTTCTCGATGCCCAGCTCGCTGACGCCCTCCGCGGCGATCATGCAGTGGTCGATCGGCTCCACCTCGTGCGAGCGGTGCCGGCGCAAGCCCGCCCGGCCGTCGGCCGTGACCGCGTACTGCACGCGCGTGCGCCAGGCCGGGACCTGCCCCGCCGGTACCTTGTCGCCCTCGGCGGGCACCACCGTGCCGTCCCAGCCGGCGTCCTCCGGCGTGAGTCCGGCGAGCCGTTGGAGCTGCTCGGCGATGACGTCGGCCTTCAGGCGCCGCTGCGCGCCCGGCTTGGCGTGCTGCCAGTCGCAGCCGCCGCAGCGGCCGGGACCGGCGTACGGGCAGGGCACGTCGATCCGGTCCTTGGAGGCGTCGAGCACCTCCACCGCGTCCGCGCGCAGGAACCGGGCGCCCTCCTCGCCCTCCGTCACCCGCGCCACGACCCGCTCACCGGGCAGCGCGTGCCGTACGAACAGCACCTGGCCCTCGGACGTACGGGCGATGCAGTGGCCACCGTGGGCGACGGGGCCGACCTCGACCTCGTACTCCTCCCCCACCAGCGACTTCCTCGGTTCTGCCTGCATGGCGGGGTGACTCCAAAACACGTGAGGGGAGGGCCGTACGGAGTACGGCCGGACAACAGCCCACCAGTCTACGCGGCTGCCGTCCGGCCGTTTCACGACCGTTTCACCAGGCCCCGGGTCAGGACGGGGCAGGACAGGTCAGGACGTGGGCTCCGAGGACTCCCGGGTCCGCTCCTGCGCGGGCCCCCGCCGCACCGACCCCGGCGCGTTCCACTCCTGCTGCCTGCGGGCCCGCCGCTTGGCCGCCTCGGAGGACTGCAGCTGGTACGGCACGGAGGTGACCATGATCCCCGGCGTGAACAACAGCCGGCCCTTCAGGCGCAGGGCGCTCTGGTTGTGCAGCAGGTGTTCGTACCAGTGGCCGACGACGTACTCGGGGATGATCACGGAGACCGCGTCGCGCGGCGACTCCTTCCGCAGGCTCTTGACGTACTCGATGATCGGCCGCGTGATCTCGCGGTAGGGCGAGTCGAGGACCTTCAGCGGTACGTCGATGCCGCGCCGGTTCCACTCCTCCTGGAGCGCCTTGGTCTCGGCCGGGTCGACGTTGACGCTGAGGGCCTCCAGGGTGTCCGAGCGCATCAGCTTGGCGTAGGCCAGCGCGCGCAGCGTCGGGCGGTGGATCTTGGAGATCAGGACGACGGAGTGGACGCGGGAGGGCCGTACGCTGTCGTCGCTCGGGCCCTCGGGGGCGGCGATCTCCTCGGCGACCCGGTCGTAGTGCTTACGGATGGCGGTCATCGTCGCGTAGAAGATCACCATGCCGAGCAGGGCGACCCAGGCGCCGTGCGTGAACTTGGTGACGAGGACGACGACCAGCACGAGGCCGGTGAAGAAGGCGCCGAAGGCGTTGATGGCGCGCGAGCGGACCATGTGGCGCCGCTTGGCCTGGTCGGTCTCGGTGGCCAGGTGGCGGTTCCAGTGCCGGACCATGCCGGTCTGGCTGAGCGTGAACGACACGAACACGCCGACGATGTAGAGCTGGATCAGGCGGGTTGAGTCGGCTCCGTAGATCCACACCAGCAGTCCGGCGGCGCCCGCGAGGAGCACGATGCCGTTGGAGAAGGCCAGCCGGTCGCCGCGGGTGTGCAGCTGGCGCGGCAGGTAGCGGTCCTGGGCGAGGATCGAGCCGAGCAGCGGGAAGCCGTTGTAGGCGGTGTTCGCGGCGAGGAACAGCACCAGCGCGGTGGCGGCGGCGAGCACGATGAACAGGAAGCTGCCCTTGCCGAAGACGGCCTCGGCGACCTGGGAGATCACCGGGTTCTGGACGTAGTCCGGGCCGAGCGGGACGCCGTTGTGGACGAGGTCCTTGGCCGGGTTCTCGGCCATGCGGACGTCGGTCGCGGCGGCCAGGGCGATGATGCCGCAGAACATGGTGACGGCCAGCAGGCCCATCATCGCGAGGGTGGTGGCGGCGTTCTTGGACTTGGGCTTGCGGAAGGCCGGGACGCCGTTGGAGATGGCCTCGACACCGGTGAGGGCGGCGCAGCCGGAGGAGAAGGCGCGCAGCAGCAGGAAGACCAGGGCGAAGCCGGCCAGGCCCTGGTGCTCGGGCTTGATGACGTAGTCCGCGGTGGGTGCCCGCATGGTGTCGTCCAGGATCAGCCCGCGGAAGGCGCCCCACGCGATCATCGTGAAGACGCCCGCGACGAAGACGTACGTCGGGATCGCGAAGAGGGAGCCGGACTCCTTCACGCCGCGCAGGTTCATCAGCGTCAGCAGCACGATCACGCCGATCGCGCAGAGGACCTTGTGCTCGACCACGAACGGGATCGCCGAGCCGAGGTTCTCGATGCCGGAGGAGATCGACACGGCGACGGTCAGGACGTAGTCGACGAGCAGCGCGCTGGCGACCGTGAGGCCCGCCTTGGGGCCGAGGTTGGTGTTCGCCACCTCGTAGTCCCCGCCGCCGCTGGGGTAGGCGTGCACGTTCTGCCGGTACGACGCCACGACGGTGAACATCAGTACGACGACCGCGACCGCGATCCACGGACTGAAGTGGTACGCCGTCACACCCGCGATCGACAGGACGAGCAGCACCTCGCCGGGTGCGTAGGCCACGGAGGACAGCGGGTCGGAGGCGAAGACGGGGAGTGCGATGCGCTTCGGCAGGAGCGTTTCCCCGAGCCGGTCACTGCGCAGTGCGCGCCCGATCAGGATCCGTTTGGGCACGTCGGTCAGTTTGGACACAACAGAGGATCGTAAGCGTTCGATTGCGGGGCCGCCCACCCGCCACCCCCCATCGGCGATCCCTCTGCTCTCCGAGTGAATTCAGAGGCCGATGAGGCTGCGGATTCCGCAGGTCACCCCATTCCCATGCCCATATGACTAAGCCCCGTCCCCCACCGACCGTTGCCACCCCGGAGGTCCCATGCACACCACGGCAGAGCTGATCGGCGCAGCGGCCACACTGGTCGTCCTCGGAATCCTCACGCTGGCGAGCGTACGAAGCATCAGCCGACGCAAGGACGTCTCGCCGGAGGCACGATAGGACTACGAGGAGGATGGGCCATGAACAAGCACCACCGCCGATTCTCATCCGTACTCATCGCCACGGTCGCGGTCGCGGGTCTTGCGCTGACGACGGCGTGCGGCGGTAACGACGAGAGCACACCCGCGCCGAAGGGCGAGACCACCACGGCCGCATCACCCGAAGCGAACGAGCCGGAGCCACAGGGCCGGAGCGAACGGGACGATCTGGTCCGCTTCGAGCTGGATGACCGTTCCCAGGCGGGTATCAGCAACATCTGGGTGGTCTGGACGATCAAGAACAACAGCAGCGAGAAATCCGACTACTCCTGGGACTGGGAAGCGGTCGACGCCCAAGGCACCCGGGTGGCGAACAGCTCTCAGCTGGAGACCGACGTCCAGCCGGGACAGACGGCCACCGGTGAATTTCCCACGACGCTGAAGACCACGGAAGGCATTGAGCTCAACATCACCAGCTTCAACCGCACGGCCGGCTTCTGACCGAGGCTCACGACAGCCCCGCCACCCGGGCGCGCAGTTCCTCCCGCCCGATGCTGTCGACCCGGGTCGACGGCACCGTGCACGCATAGGCCCCGGCCACCGTGCCGTGCAGGGCGCTGCGGTGGGGTGGTTCGCCGTGCAGCCAGGCGTGGAGGAACGCGGCGGCGAACGCGTCGCCCGCGCCGTTGGAGTCGACGACCGGGGACGGGGGTTCGGCCGCGGGGACGTGGGTCAGGGCACCGTCCGCCAGCAGGTACGCCCCGTCCGCCCCGGCCGTGGCGACGACCGCCCGGGCCCGGCCCCGCTCGGCGATCCGCCGCATGGTCCGCTCCGGGTCCGCCAGGGCCGTCGAGGACAGGAAGACCAGGTCGGCCTGGTGGGCGAACGGCTCGTGGTAGGGGTCGGATCCGTCCCAGTCGTGCAGGTCGGTGGAGATCGTGACGCCCGACTCCCGCAGGAGCGGCAGCGCGTGCGCGCACGGCTGGGTGATGACGACGTGGGCGTGCCGGCTCACGCCCGCGAGTGCGCGCAGCGTGGCTTCGGGCAGCCGGTCCGTCTCCGCCGAGCGCGTCGCGTCGTACAGGGAGAGCCGCCTGCCGTCGGGGCCGACGAGGTTGACCGCGCGCTTGGTGCCGAGCGGCTGCGGGACGGCGGTGAGCGCGATGCCGCGGTCCCGGTGCAGCGCGCGGACGAGATCGCCCTCGGGGTCGTCGCCGAGCATGTCGATGTGGTGCGTGCGCAGGCCCAGCGCGCTCGTCCCGAGGGCGACGAAGTCCCCGCTCTGGCCTGCGCGCGTGACGATCCCGGGCCGGATCATGTGGCTGTCGGCGAACGGCACGGGCAGTTCGGGCACGTGCACGATCGTGTCCACGCCCGCGCCGCCCAGCACGAGCACGTCGATGTCGGTCCGCATGACAGACTCCTCCCCCGCCGAAGCACTGGCCGAAGCCCTGGCAGGGCCCCGGCAGCCCCCTCGGCTTTGCCGATACGTTGGAGTCGGGCAGTCGAACGCGGCACCGGCCCCGGAAGGCATCATGGCGTGATTCCCCCGGCATGATGTTGCCCGGCGGCCCGCGTTCAGGCCGCGACGTGTTGCCTGGCGAGCCGAAAGAGAGACATGAGTACGTCATTCATGAAGGTCAGAGGGCCTGCAGGAAGCGCGGTGTGAGGCGATGCATATTGTCATCATGGGTTGCGGAAGGGTGGGTTCCGCCCTGGCCCAGAACCTGGAGCAGCAGGGCCACACCGTCGCCGTGGTCGACCAGGACCCCACCGCCTTCCGCCGCCTGGGGTCCTCCTTCGGCGGCCGCCGCGTCACCGGCGTCGGCTTCGACCAGGACACCCTGAGGGAGGCGGGCATCGAGGAGGCCGGCGCCTTCGCCGCCGTCTCCAGCGGTGACAACTCCAACATCATCGCCGCCCGGGTGGCCCGCGAGATGTTCGGCATCGAGAACGTCGCCGCGCGCATCTACGACCCGCGCCGCGCCGAGGTCTACCAGCGCCTGGGCATCCCCACCGTCGCGACCGTCCGCTGGACGGCCGACCAGATGCTCCGCCGGCTGCTCCCCTCCGGCGCCGAGCCGCTGTGGCGCGACCCCACCGGCGGTGTCCAACTCGCCGAGGTGCACACCTCCACCGCCTGGGTCGGCCACAAGATCAGCCGGATCCAGGACGAGACGGGCGTGCGCGTGGCGTTCCTGACCCGGCTGGGCGAGGCGGTCCTGCCCACCTCGCAGACGGTGCTGCAGGAGGGCGACCTGGTGCACGTGATGATGCGCACCGACGAGGTCGACAAGGTCGAGGCGGCGTTCGCCAAGGGTCCCGAACAGGAGGGCGGTCACTGATGAGGGTCGCCATTGCCGGAGCCGGCGCGGTCGGCCGCTCGATCGCGGGCGAATTGCTGGAGAACGGCCACGAGGTCCTGCTGATCGACAAGGCGCCGACCGCCATCTCGGTCGAACGCGTCCCGCAGGCCGAGTGGCTGCTGGCCGACGCGTGCGAGATCACGTCCCTGGACGAGGCGGCGCTCCAGCGCTGCAACGTCGTGATCGCCGCGACGGGCGACGACAAGGTCAACCTGGTCGTCTCCCTGCTGGCCAAGACGGAGTACGGCGTTCCGCGCGTCGTCGCCCGGGTGAACAACCCGAAGAACGAGTGGCTCTTCAACGAGTCCTGGGGCGTGGACGTCGCCGTCTCCACCCCGCGCCTGATGTCGGCACTGGTCGAGGAGGCGGTGAGCGTCGGCGACCTGGTCCGTCTGCTCCGCTTCAGCCACGGCGACGCCAACCTCGTCGAGCTGACCCTGCCGGAGGAGTCGGCCCTGGCCGGCACGCAGGTCGGCGACGTGGAGTGGCCCGAGGACACGTCCCTGGTCACGATCATCCGCGGCACCCGCGTCCTGACCCCCTCCCGGGAGGACTCCCTGGAGGCGGGCGACGAACTCCTCTTCGTGGCCGCGCAGGCCCGCGAGGAGCAGCTGGAGGACCTGCTGTCGGTACGCCGGGACAGCGCGGCGAGCTGAAGAAGGCAGGGCACAAGCGGAAGGGGCGTCCCGAACCACTCGGGACGCCCCTTCGCTCAGCCGTACAGGCTCACTCGCTCAGCTGTACGGGCTCACTGCTCGGCGGACCGGGCGGCAGCCTGCCGTTCCCTCTCCTCGGCGGCCTTCTCCTCCGCCTCCATCTCCGCGAACACGTCGATCGGCGCGGGTGCCTTCGCCAGGAAGACCCAGGTCAGCCACACCGCGAGCAGGAACGGCGGGATCTTCAGGGCGACCAGGACCCAGCCCAGCTGCGTGGTGTCCGCCCACCAGTACAGCGGGAAGAGGATCGCGCACTTGGCGAGCAGGATCGCGCCCCAGGCGTAACTGGCCTTGGTGTACGCCTTCTTGCGGCCCGGGTTCCGCGTGCGCCAGGAGAGGTTCTCCTTGAAGACCGGCCCGAGGATCAGCCCGATGAGCGGGACCCCGGCCATGGCCGTGATCACGTACGCGAGTCCGAGGCCCAGCGTGTAGAGCATGCCGGGCAGGTAGAAGTCCTTGGCGTTGCCGGTCATCATCGCGAAGACGACACCGAAGGCCACACCGAAGACACCGCTGAAGGCGTGCTTGACGGTGTCCTTCATCACCAGCCGGACCACGACCAGCACCAGCGACACGGCCAGCGCCGCGATCGCCGACAGGTGCAGGTCCTTGTTGATCGTGTAGATGGTGACGAAGAGGAGGCCGGGCACCACGGTCTCGACCATGCCCCGCACGCCGCCGAACGCCTCGAACAGGGCGGCCTCGGTCACCGCCCGGGCGTCGTCCGCAGAATTCTCTTCGGTCGGCTTGTCGAGCGACGTCACCGGCTACTCCCGTCCGAGGGGTCTCAGTTCGTACTTGGGATTGAACAGCACCCGGCGGCCCCGGCTCATCGCGATCCGGCCCGATGCGATCAGCTTGCGCCCCGGCTCTATGCCCACGATGGAGCGCCGGCCGAGCCAGACCACGTCCAGCGCCGCGGAGCCGTCGAACAGCTCGGCCTCCAGGGCCGGGACTCCGGCGCGCGGCCGCAGGGTGACCGTGCGCAAGGTACCAGTAACCGTCACTATCTGGCGGTCCTGGCAGTCTCCGATCCGGATACAGCCGGTGGTCTCGGAGTCCTCCCGCAGTTCCTCGGACTCCAGATCCTCCTGCGACGAGGAGAGCCGGTCGAGCATGCGCCGGAACCGGCCCGCCGGCTTCTGCGAACGAGGAACAGCACTCATATCTGAAGCGTACCGGGGCCCGCCGACATCTCCGTAGCCCCGTGGCGAAGGCCCTGCTTCAGCCCCGTGGCGAGTTCAGCCCTGTGGCGAGGGTCCTACTTCTCGAACCGGTACCCCATCCCCGGCTCGGTGATGAAGTGCTTCGGGTGCGAGGGATCCACCTCCAGCTTCCTCCGCAGCTGTGCCATGTACACGCGCAGGTAGTTGGTCTCCGTCCCGTACGACGGCCCCCACACTTCCTGCAGCAGCTGCTTCTGGCCGACCAGGCGGCCGCTGTTGCGGACCAGGACCTCCAGCAGGTGCCACTCGGTGGGGGTCAGCCGGACGTCCTTCCCGGCACGCTGCACCTTCTTCGCGGCCAGGTCGACGGTGAACTCGTCGGTCTCCACGATCACGTCGCCCTCACCGCCCGCGGCCGGCTCGGCCCGGCGCACGGCGGCCCGCAGCCGGGCCAGCAGCTCGTCCATGCCGAACGGCTTGGTGACGTAGTCGTCGGCGCCCGCGTCCAGCGCCTCGACCTTCTCGTCGGAGGAGTGCCGCGCGGAGAGCACCAGGATCGGCACCCGCGTCCAGCCGCGCAGGCCCCTGATCACCTCGACGCCGTCCATGTCGGGCAGCCCGAGGTCCAGGACGACGACGTCGGGGTGGCGGGCGGCGGCGAGCCGCAGGGCGGTGGCGCCGTCGTGGGCCGCGTCGACCTCGTACGTGCGTGCCTTGAGGTTGATCACGAGGGCACGCACGATCTGCGGCTCGTCGTCGACCACGAGGACGCGGGTCATGAGGCCTGCCTTTCCGGTTCTGCCAGGGGTTCTTCCGGCGGGAGAAGGTGCTCCGGGCGCGTTCCCGCCGCGCGGAGCGTGAGGACCATGGTGAGCCCGCCGCCGGGCGTGTCCTCGGTGGTCAGGGTGCCGCCCATGGCCTCGGCGAAGCCGCGCGCCACCGCGAGCCCCAGGCCCACCCCGGCGCCGCGCGGGGCGTCGCCGTAGCGCTGGAAGGGTTCGAATATGCGGTCCTTGGCCTCGTCGGGGACGCCCGGCCCCCGGTCGACCACCCGCACCTCGACCCGGTCGGCGAGCGCGCTCGCCGCGACCAGCACGGGCGCTGCGGACGGACTGTACTTGACGGCGTTCTCGACGAGGTTGGCCATCGCCCGCTCCAGCAGCCCGGGATCGACGTCGACCATGGGCAGGGTCTCGGGCACGTCCAGGACGACGCTGCCCTCGGGTACGCCGCCGAGGGCCATCGGCGCCACCTCGTCGAGGTCGATCTCGCGGATCAGCGGGGTGACCGTGCCGGTCTGGAGGCGGGACATGTCGAGAAGGTTGCCGACGAGGTGGTCGAGGCGGTCGGCGCCCTCCTCGATGCCCTCCAGCAGCTCCGCCCGGTCCTCCTCGGACCATTCGACGTCCTCGGAGCGCAGGGAGGACACCGCCGCCTTGATCCCGGCGAGCGGGGTGCGCAGGTCGTGGCTGACGGCGGCCAGCAGCGCCGTGCGGATGCGGTTTCCCTCGGCGAGCGCGCGGGCCCGGTCGGCCTCCTCCCGGAGCCGGCGGCGGTCCAGGACGACGGCGGCCTGGGCGGCGAAGGCGGCCAGCACCCGGCGGTCCTCGGCGGGCAGGACGCGCCCGGTCAGCGCGAGCGCCATGTGGTCCCCGACCGGCACGTCGACGTCCGCCTGGTCGGGTCGCTCGACGGGGCGCCCCTGGCCGACCCGGCCGGCGCAGGTCCACGGCTCGACGTCGCCCGCCCGTTCCAGCAGGGCCGCCGATTCCATGCCGAAGGTCTCCCGGACCCGTTCGAGCAGTTCCTCCAGGCCGGTCTCGCCGCGCAGCACGTTGCCCGCGAGGAAGGACAGGATCTCCGACTCGGCCCGCAGCCGGGCCGCCTGGTGGGTGCGGCGGGCGGCGAGGTCGACCACGGACGCCACCGCCGCGCCGACGGCGACGAAGATCACGATGGCGACGATGTTCTTCGGGTCGGCGATGGTCCACCGGTGCAGGGGCGGTGTGTAGAAGTAGTTCAGCAGCAGGGAGCCCACGGCCGCCGAGGCCAGCGCCGGGAGCAGCCCGCCGAGCAGGGCCGCCGCCACCGTCAGCGCCAGGAACAGCAGCATGTCGTTGGCGAGGCCGAGGTCGACGGCGCTCAGCAGCGCCGCGAGGGCCGGCGGACCGGCGACACCGGCGAGCCACCCCCACACCCGCCGGGACCGCCCGAGGCGCGCGCCCCGGGCCACCGGCAGCCCGCGGCCCTTGGCGACCTCGCCGTGGGTGACGATGTGCACGTCGAGGTCGGGCCCGGACTCCCGGGCGACCGTCGCGCCGACGCCGGGCCCGAAGACGTACTGCCAGGTCTTGCGGCGCGAGGAGCCCAGCACGATCTGGGTGGCGTTCACGCCCCGGGCGAAGGCGAGCAGCGCGGCCGGTATGTCGTCGCCGACGACGTGATGGAACGTTCCGCCCAAGTCCTCGACCAGGGTCCGCTGCATCGCGAGTTCCTTGGGCGAGGCCGAGGTCAGCCCGTCGCTGCGGGCTATGTAGACGGCCAGCACCTCGCCGCCGGCGCCCTTCTCGGCCAGCCGCGCGGCCCGGCGGATGAGCGTGCGTCCCTCGGGGCCGCCGGTCAGCCCGACCACGATCCGCTCGCGTGAGCCCCAGATCGCCGAGACGCGGTGGTCGCTGCGGTACCGGGTGAGGTAGGCGTCGACCCGGTCGGCCACCCACAGCAGCGCCAGCTCGCGCAGCGCGGTGAGGTTGCCGGGCCGGAAGTAGTTCGACAGCGCGGCGTCGACCTTGTCGGGCCGGTAGATGTTGCCGTGGGCCATGCGCCGCCGCAGCGCCTCCGGCGACATGTCGACCAGCTCGACCTGGTCGGCCCGCCGCACCACCTCGTCCGGCACGGTCTCCTGCTGCCGTACGCCGGTGATCGACTCGACGATGTCGCCGAGGGACTCAAGGTGCTGGATGTTGACGGTCGAGATCACGTCGACACCGGCCGCGAGCAGTTCCTCCACGTCCTGCCAGCGCTTGGCGTTGCGGGAGCCCGGGACGTTCGTGTGGGCGAGTTCGTCCACCAGGGCGACCTGGGGGCGCCGGGCGAGGACGGCGTCCAGGTCCATCTCGGTGAAGGTGCCGCCCCGGTGGTCGATCTCCCGGCGCGGCACCTGCTCCAGTCCGTGCAGCATCACCTCGGTGCGCGGCCGGTCGTGGTGCTCGACGAAGGCGACCACGCAGTCCGTGCCCCGCTCGACGCGACGGTGCGCCTCGGACAGCATCGCGTACGTCTTGCCGACGCCCGGTGCCGCACCGAGGTAGATCCGAAGCTTGCCGCGTCCCATGGCCTCATTGTCTTCCGGTCTGCCGTTCACGCAGCGTCGACCTTACGACCGGCCGTCACGGCATGGGGGCGCCGGGGACGGCGGCGGACCCGTCCTTGACGGAACTCTGACGCGCCCGGCCGGTCAGAGGGTCACGCGGGGTTGTCGCCGTGGGTGAGGGTCTCCCAGGCGACGAAGAGGTTGTTGGAGCCGGCGGGGCGGCCGCGCGTCGTCAGCGTCCCGGTGTTGGTCATGGCGTGCCCGAGACGGTTGGCGAGGGCGTTGTGGCCGACCTCGGGTATCGGGCCGAGCCCGAGCTTGAGGGAGCCGCCGCACAGCCAGCTCGGGGCCTCGGTGCCCAGTTCGTGCTTGGCGTGGAAGCCGAGGCCGTGCCGCAGCCGCTCCCCGACGTCGGTGCCGTAGAGGTCCTGGCCCTGGATCCGGCTGGTCTCGGCGACGTGCGAGATGGCCGAGAGTCCGTAGCCGGTGTGCGTGAAGTCCCGGCAGGTCTCCTGGCTGAGCCCGTTGACGAAGGTCGACTGCCCCTGCCAGTACTTCACGATCTTGTCCCGGGTGTCCAGGTTCTGGCTGGGGACGGTCTTCGGCAGCGCGCCGTCCGACTCCAGGTAGACGTAGGCGGCGGTCCTGGTGCGGAACTTCGCCATGGCCTTGTCGTAGGAGGCCTTGTCCTCCAGGAAGACGGAGATGCCGACGGCGGCCTCCATCATCGACAGCTCCCAGTTGCCGTTGGAGTGGGAGCCGTTGATGATCTCGGGCAGGTAGACGGTGCGCAGCATGGTGGCGAAGCGGCCGGAGTTCGCCCAGGTCCCGGTGTACGTGTGCTTGATGATCTCGGCGGCCCTGGGCCAGGAGGAGCCGGCCCAGCCGGTCTGCAGGGGCGCGTTGCTGTTGGTGTGGTCGCGGATCACGGCGGACCAGGCGTCCATCAGCTCGATCGCCTTGCGCGCGTGCCGTTCGTCGCGCGTGATGTACCAGGCGAGGGCCTGGGTGTAGGCGGCGATCGCGTCCTCGCGTTCGTCGGTGCAGCCGTTGTTGGGGTTGGAGTAGGAACCGCACTCGACGACCGCCCTGGGCCTGGGCGTGCGGTTCAGGTCGGCGTACTTGCTCGCCATCATCCGGTCGAAGGCGCCCTTCCAGGGCTGGGCGCCGGCGTTGACCCTGGACCGGGTGAAGTCCAACTGCCCCTGGGAGACGGTGACTCCGGGGTGGACGAAGGTGGCGGGGGCGCTGGGAGCGGCGTCGGCGGGCCGGGCGAGGACACCGGCGAGGAGTGCGGCCGCGGCGGCGAGGAGAGCGGTTCTGTGCATACGTGGGGGCCTTCCGTTCTCGTATGTGAACGTAAAGCGCCTTTATGGACAGACGCGTTGGCCCGTGAAGGTAGGTACAGACCAATGCCCCGTCAAGGTTCCGCGCACGAGAAAGGGCCGCACCCCCGGTGGGGTGCGGCCCTGCGTCTCTGTGGCTCAGCGGACCTCGGTGATCTCCGGCCCGCGCTGGAGCTGGCCCATTCCGCCCGCGAAACGGGAGCCCTCCTCCTGCTGGACGCCCTCCGGGACCATCTGGGCGTCGTTCGGCAGCTTCAGGACGATCGGGTCGCGGGGCGCCATCGGGCCCTCGCCGCGGACCACGACCGTGTCCCGGAAGATCTGCTCGAGCAGCCCGGCGGCCTGCGGCTGCACCGCGCCCTGGCCCGAGATGACCCCGCGCAGGAACCAGCGGGGGCCGTCCACACCGACGAACCGCACGACCTGGAAGCCGCCGGTGCCGTCCGGCAGCTGCACCGGCACCTGGGCCCGCAGCTCCCAGCCCAGCGGCCCCTCGACTTCGTCGACGATGCCGCCCTGCTGGGTGATGCCGGTCGCGATCTCCTCGCGCACCTCGCCCCAGATGCCCTCACGCTTGGGCGCGGCGAAGCCCTGCAGCTGGATGGCGCTGTCCCGCAGCACGACCGTCGCCGCGACGATCGCGTCGCCCGCGACCTCGACCCGCAGCTCCATGCCGTCGACGCCCGGCACGAACAGGCCTCCCAGGTCGACCCGGCCCTCGGCCGGATCGCGGACCTCGGAGCTGTCCCACGGTCCGTCGGGGCGCGGCGCCGGCTCGAGCCTCAGGCGCTCACCCTCGTCGTCCGCCTCACTGTCGACACCGTCGACGACCTGCTCGGCCTCGCCGGCCGCGTCCTCGGCGGCATCCCTCTTCTTGCGACGTCCGAACACGTCACTGTCCTTCCCGGTCGGATACGACCGAAGCGTATCGATTCCCACCCGTCCGACCGCCCAGGGCGGCCTGACCGCTTGTGCCGCTCGTCCCGTCCACCGCGGCATGGCCTCCGGTGGACCCGAAGCCCCCCTCGGCCCGCGCGGAATCGGGAAGCTCCGCCACCTCCTGGAAGCGGACCCTCTCGACCTGCTGGACAACCAGTTGGGCAATCCGGTCGAAGCGCTCGAACCGCACGGCCTCGCGCGGGTCGAGATTCACCACGATCACCTTGATCTCCCCACGGTACCCGGCATCAACCGTCCCCGGGGCATTCACCAGGGCGACGCCGCAGCGGGCGGCCAGGCCGGATCGCGGGTGCACGAAGGCCGCGTACCCCTCCGGCAGTGCCACAGACACTCCCGTGGGCAGCACGGCCCGCTCGCCCGGCGCCAGTTGGCACGCCTCGGTGGTGCGCAGATCTGCACCCGCGTCACCGGGGTGCGCGTACGACGGCAGCGGTACGTCCGGGTCGACGCGCCGGATCAGCACGTCCACCGGCGGACGGCTCGCGGAGCTCATGGGAGTCATGGTGCTTTCCGGGCTCGCGGGGCTACTGGAACTCATGGGACTGGCCGGGCCGGTGGGGCCTTCAGCACTCACGGGTTCACCTCGAAGGCGCGGGCGCGGCGGACCTGGTCCGGGTCGTTCATGGCCGCCTGGATCTCCTCCGGGCGGCCGTGGTCGACGAAGTGGTCGACCTTCACCTCGATGAAGAGCGCGTCGGCCCGCACGGCGACGGGTCCGCCGGGGCCGCCGACGCGTCCGGTGGCCGTGGAGTAGATCTTCCGCCCGGCCACCGCCGTCACCTCCGCCTCCAGGTGGAGCGTGGTGCCGACGGGCACGGGCCGTACGAAGTCGGTCTCCAGCCGCCCGGTCACGGCGATCGTGCGCAGCAGCCAGTTCAGCGAGCCGAGGGTCTCGTCCAGGGCGCTGGTGAGCACTCCGCCGTGCGCGAGGCCCGGGGCGCCCTGGTGGGCGGGCCGCACGGTGAACTCGGCGGTGAGGGACACGCCCTCGCCGGCGCGCGCCTCCAGGTGCAGGCCGTGCGGCTGGTCGCCGCCACAGCCGAAGCACTGGCCGTAGTGCGCGCCGAGGAGCTCACCGGGCGCCGGAGCGTCCGGATGCCGCACCGGTCGCACGGCGTCGGCCGGAGGCTGAAGAGCTGCGGAAGTACGACTCACAGCGGGAGACCTTACCCGCGCGTCGGCCCCTTCCGGACACCGTGTCAAGCTTGGCTCCATGCAGCTCTCCGCCGCCCCGTACGAAGAACGCCTCACCGCCCCGCGGACCTGGTGGCTGATCTCGTTCCTCGTCGGGGTCTCCATGGCCCTGGTCCTGCTCCCGTTCGGCACGCTGCCGATGCTCGGCGGCCTCGCCGGGGGCACCGCGGTCGCGGCCGTCGCCGCGAGTTCGTACGGCTCGGTCCGCATCCGCGTCGTGGGCGACTCCCTGATCGCGGGCGAGGCGAAGATCCCGGTGGCGGCGCTGGGCGAGGCGGAGGTGCTGGACGCGGAGGAGGCCCGCGCCTGGCGCACCCACAAGGCCGACCCGCGCGCCTTCCTGCTGCTGCGCGCCTACATCCCCACGGCCCTGCGCGTGGAGGTCACGGACCCGGCGGACCCCACCCCGTACCTGTACCTGTCCACGCGCGAGCCGGAGCGCCTGGCGCAGGCCCTGAGGGCGGCGAAGTCGGCCTAGCACACCCGCCCGGGACGTCACCCGGCGGAAGGACGGCGGGTCTCAGGGCCCGCCGTCGCGCTTCTCGTCGTGTCCCGTGTCGCGCCGTCCCGGTTCGCGCTGTCCCGGGTCGTGTTTCTCGTACGCGCGGGGCCCCAGGGGATCGTTCGTGATCTCGCCCATCTCCAGGGCGTCCGCCGGACGTTCCAGGGCGGGCAGCGCCTCCAGGGCCTCCCAGGGCACCTGGATCTTGCGCAGGTCCTCGCGGATCCGGGCGGCGAGCTTTCTCGTCTCGCTGCGGTTCATGGCCGCGCCCACGGCGGCTCCCACCAGGAACGGCATGAGGTTCGGCATGTTGCGGACCATGCGCTTCATGATCCGCTGGCGCAGCTCGCGCTTCATGCGGCTGTTCAGCGCCGTGCTGAACGTCGACGGCTTGGTCGCGTCGATCCCGCGCTCCCCGGACCACGAGTCGAGGTAGGCGGTGCTGCGCTGCTTGAGGTTGCCGGGCGGTCGTACGCCGTAGACCTCGTGGAGTTCGGCGATCAGCTTCAGCTCGATCGCCGCGACACCGGTGACCTCGGCGGCCAGTTCCGTGGGCATGGCGGGGGGCACGGGAAGCATTGCCGCCGCGCCGATGCCGGCTCCGACCGTCGCCGTCGCCTTCGCCGCGCCCGCGACGAGCTTGTCCGCGAGCTCTTCGGGCCCGAGGCCCGGGAACTGCCTGCGCAGGGTCGCCAGGTCCCGTACGGGGACCCGGGGTGCCATGTCGATGATCCGGTCGGCGAGGTACGCGAGCCCCGCACGGGCCCGCTCGCCGCCCTTGCGGGCGCCTTCCCTCGCCCGCTCCCGGATCGCCCCCGCCCGTCGCCTGGCGACGGGTGCGGGGACGTCCACGGACGCCGGGAGGTCGCCCCGGTCCGCGGCCGGTTCGAGCGAGGCCGCCCCCGTACCGGTGGTGCCTCGCCCGTCGTCACGCGCGCCGTACTGCGGGCCGTCGTCGATCGGCCCTTCGTCCGCTTTCCGCTTGGAGAAGCGGCGCTTCCAGGGAGGGGTCGAGCCAGTCACGGCCGACCCGTCCTCAGTCGCAGTCGCGGCAGATCGGCTGACCGTTCTTCTCCCGGGCCAGCTGGCTGCGGTGGTGCACCAGGAAGCAGCTCATGCAGGTGAACTCGTCCTGCTGCTTCGGGAGCACCCGGACGGCCAGCTCCTCGTTCGAGAGGTCGGCTCCGGGCAGTTCGAGGCCCTCTGCGGCCTCGAACTCGTCGACGTCCACGGCGGAGGCCGACTTGTCGTTCCGCCGAGCCTTCAGCTCTTCGAGGCTGTCCGAGTCGACGTCATCGTCGGTCTTGCGTGGAGTGTCGTAATCGGTTGCCATGTCGCTCTCCCCCTCTGGGTGTCTGCGGTGTCTCCAGCGCACGTAACGCGTGAGAGGCCGGACTTGTGCCCGACCTGAGGCGGAGATTTTGCCTCACATCAAGGTCTGTTACTCAATCGACACCCAACCGGACTCCTCACGAGTGATCGGCTTGGATGGCGATGGGGACCGTACACGGTCCTAATGCCGCACTTCAAAGGCGTCTCACCGTGTACTTCCCGTGATCAAGACCCCCGAAAACCGGGATTTTCCCGGCTTTCCGACAGCAGGCATGATCACGGAGAGTAGATGGCTGGAAAGGCGCCTCTGTGATCGATCACACACGGGGCACGTGCGGCGATGTCTCGGGAATTCCGCGTAAAGCGAACATCTTCGAGTGCCCGCGCGTTGATCGGCGCCATGATCTCAGATGGGCAGCGTGACCCGCATCACGAGTCCACCCCCTTCGCGCGGCTGGGCATAGATGTGCCCGCCGTGCGCCCGGGCCACCGACCGGACGATGGACAGACCGAGTCCGACGCCCTTGTCGCTGCCCGTGCGCTCCGTACGCAGCCGCCGGAACGGCTCGAAGAGGTTGTCGATCTCGTACGCCGGCACGACCGGGCCCGTGTTGGAGACGACCAGGATCGCCTGGCCGTGCTGGACGTCGGTGGTGACCTCGACCCAGCCGTCCTCGGACACGTTGTAGCGCACGGCGTTCTGCAGCAGGTTCAGGGCGATCCGCTCCAGCAGCACGCCGTTGCCCTGGACGACCGCGGGCTTCTGCTCGCCGCGGATGCGCACGCCCTTGGCCTCGGCCTCACCGTGCACCTGGTCGATGGCCTGCGACGCGACCTCGGCGAGGTCCACCGGCCCCCGCTCGACGATCTGGTTGTCGCTGCGGGCGAGCAGCAGCAGGCCCTCCACGAGCTGCTCGCTGCGCTCGTTGGTGGCCAGCAGGGTCTTGCCGAGCTGCTGGAGCTCCACCGGCGCGTTCGGGTCGGACAGGTGCACTTCCAGGAGGGTGCGGTTGATCGCCAGGGGCGTTCTCAGCTCGTGCGAGGCGTTGCCGACGAAGCGCTGCTGAGCGGTGAAGGCGCGCTGCAGCCGCTCCAGCATGTCGTCGAAGGTGTCCGCCAGCTCCTTCAGCTCGTCGTCCGGGCCGTCCAGCTCGATCCGGCGGGACAGGTCCGAGCCCGCCACCGTGCGTGCCGTGCGGGTGATCCGGCCCAGCGGGGACAGGACGCGGCCGGCCATGGCGTACCCGAAGGCGAAGGCGATGACCGCCAGGCCCAGCAGCGCCAGGAGCGAGCGGCTGAGCAGGTTGTCCAGGGCGTGCTGGCGCTGATCGTTCACGCACTGGTTCATGGCGTTGTTGAACTCTGCGGGCGAGGCCTGGTCGGGCAGGTTGCAGATGTCGCTGGTGACCTTGCCCTCGACGATCTTGAACGGCAGGTCGCTGCCGACGTTCAGTGCCTGCGCGGCGAGCAGGTAGATGATCGACAGCAGCAGGATGCCGGCGATCAGGAACATGCCGCCGTAGAGCAGCGTGAGCCTTATGCGGATGGTCGGGCGCAGCCACGGGAAGGGCGGCACGGGCCTTCTGGGGTCCCAGGTGGGCTTGGGAGGCGCCTGCGGGGGCACGGGAGTCGTTGCCACGGGGTATCAGATCCGGTAGCCGGAGCCGGGGACCGTGACGATGACAGGCGGCTCGCCCAGCTTGCGGCGCAGCGTCATGACCGTGACGCGGACAACGTTCGTGAACGGGTCGGTGTTCTCGTCCCAGGCCTTCTCCAGCAGCTGCTCCGCTGAGACGACGGCGCCCTCGCTGCGCATCAGCACCTCCAGGACGGCGAACTCCTTGGGCGCGAGCTGGACCTCCTTGCCGTCGCGGAACACCTCGCGGCGGTTGGGGTCCAGCTTGATCCCGGCGCGCTCCAGGACGGGCGGCAGGGGCACGCTGGTGCGCCGGCCGAGGGCGCGGACGCGGGCGATGAGCTCGCTGAACGCGAACGGCTTGGGCAGGTAGTCGTCGGCGCCGATCTCCAGGCCCTCCACGCGGTCGCTGACGTCGCCGGAGGCCGTGAGCATCAGCACACGCGTGGGCATGCCGAGCTCGACGATCTTGCGGCAGACGTCGTCGCCGTGCACGAGCGGGAGGTCGCGGTCGAGGACGACCACGTCGTAGTCGTTGACGCCGATGCGCTCCAGGGCGGCCGCACCGTCGTACACGACGTCGACGGCCATGGCCTCCCGGCGCAGTCCGGTGGCCACCGCATCGGCGAGCAGTTGCTCGTCCTCGACGACGAGTACGCGCACGTCCCTAGTCCTTCCTGATGTCCACCCGCGTAGCGCCTGAAGGACGCACGCGGGCAGGGTTTTCGACGGTGTCGGTGTGTTGCCCTCCATCCTGCCCTTTTCGGCCGTAAGTCGGCGGTAAGGCAGGTGAGCGCCCGGTGGCGGAGCGGGCGGGGAACGGTGACCGGAGGGGGAAGAACGGGGGAAGGAGCGGGAATACGAGATTTTCTCCTCCGGTTAGGTTTCCTCGGAAGGGAGCTTGGGGAGGACGGCTTTACATCCCACGATCACGCTCTGCTGGTACCGCGCCACCATGCGGTGCGCATCAATCCGCTTTTCCGCAGGGCGGGCGTGGGTGTCCGGCACCGTCGCCGCCCAGCAGAGCGGCGCTGGGCATCCACATCAGACGTGATCGTCCCTTCCGAACGGCACACCCCCGTGCCATCGACCCACGACCCAGGACGAGGGGGCGCAGCATGGACGCATTCACCGCAGGACTTCTGCAGCGCATAAGGGCGACCGAGTCCGATCTGTCCCGGGCTCGCGACGAGGGCGACGACTTCCTCGTCGAGGTGGAGCAGGGTGAGCTCGACGACCTGCGCCGCCTCGCCGCCGAGCACGGTGTGGAGGTCGGCGCGACGAGCGTCTGATCAGGCCGTACGGAGCGGGCCCCGGCGAATCCAGCGCCGGGGCCCGCTCCGTCGTCTTACGACGGTCCGAGGAGGCCTCGGTGGGGGCCTCTGTCGGTCCGAGGGGGCCTCTGTGGGTCGGGGCCGCCTCAGTCGTGCCAGGCGCCGAAGTCCTCCAGGAGGCGCTGGAGGGGCTCGAAGACGCCCGGGGACCCCGCGATCGCCAGGTCGCCCGAGGGGCGCTCTCCGTGGCGTCCACCGGTCAGCGCGCCCGCCTCCCGGGCGATCAGGTCCCCGGCGGCGAGGTCCCAGGGGTGCAGGCCGCGCTCGTAGTAGCCGTCGAGGCGTCCCGCGGCCACGTCGCACAGGTCGACCGCGGCCGAGCCGCCGCGCCGGATGTCGCGCAGCAGCGGGATCAGCCGCTGGGCGACCTCCGCCTGGTGGGTGCGGACGTCGGCGACGTAGTTGAAGCCCGTCGAGATCAGCGCCTGGTCCAGGGGCGGCGCGGGGCGGCAGGCCAGCCGGCGCTCGCCGTCCCAGGCGCCGGTGGCCCAGGCACCGCCGCCGCGCACCGCGTGGAACGTCTCGCCGCGCATCGGTGCCGTGACGACTCCGACGACGGTCTCGCCGTCCTGCTCGGCGGCGATGGAGACGGCCCAGGTGGGCAGCCCGTACAGGTAGTTGACCGTGCCGTCGAGCGGGTCGATCACCCAGCGGACGCCGCTCGTGCCCTCGGTGGAGGCGCCCTCCTCGCCGAGGATCCCGTCGTCCGGGCGGCGCTCGGCGATCAGGCCGGTGATGAGCTTCTCCGCCGCGATGTCCATCTCCGTGACGACGTCGATGGGGCTGGACTTGGTCGCGGCGACCGCGAGGTCGGCCGGGCGGCCGTCCCGCAGCAGCGCGCCGGCGCGGCGGGCGGCCTCCTGGGCGAGTTCGAGCAGGTCCGTGTGCAGGGGGTCGGTCACAGGGCTCCTCACGCGTAGGGGCTGTCGGCGCCCGCGGCGGCGGGCCGGGGGGCGCGGGCGGGGCAGCAGCCGACGGGGCAGAGCTGGTGGCTCGCCCCGAGGGCGCCGAGGGCGCAGGGGGTGACCTCCTGGCCGCGCTCGACGGCGGCGCGCTCCACGACGAGCTCGCGGACCGCGGCGGCGAACCTAGGGTCGGCGCCGACGGTGGCCGAACGGCGCATCGGCAGCCCCAGTTCCTCGGCCTTGGCCTTGGCCTCCGTGTCGAGGTCGTAGAGGACCTCCATGTGGTCGGAGACGAAGCCGATCGGGGCGATCACGACGGCCGGGACGCCGGCCGCGTGCCGCTCCTCCAGGTGGTCGCAGATGTCGGGTTCCAGCCACGGGATGTGCGGGGCGCCGGAGCGCGACTGGTAGACGAGCTGCCAGGGGTGGTCGACGCCGGTGCGCTCGCGGACGGCCTCGGCGATCAGCTTCGCCACGTCCAGGTGCTGCTTCACGTACGCGCCGCCGTCGCCGTGGTCCTCGACGGGCCCGGAGGTGTCGGCGGCGGCCGTCGGGATCGAGTGCGTCGAGAAGGCGATGTGGGCGCTGTCCCGGACGTCCTCGGGAAGCTCCTCGAGCGACCGGATCACCCCGTCGATCATGGGCTCCAGGAAGCCGGGGTGGTTGAAGTAGTGCCGCAGCTTGTCGATCTTCGGCAGCTCCAGGCCCTCGCTCTCCAGGGCCGCGAGCGCGTCGGCGAGGTTCTCGCGGTACTGGCGGCAGCCCGAGTACGAAGCGTAGGCACTGGTGGCGAGGACCAGGACGCGGCGACGGCCGTCGCGGACCATCTCGCGCAGGGTGTCGGTCAGGTACGGCGCCCAGTTGCGGTTGCCCCAGTACACCGGCAGGTCCAGGCCGTGGTCGGCGAAGTCCTTGCGCAGGGCGTCCAGCAGGGCGCGGTTCTGGTCGTTGATGGGGCTGACCCCGCCGAAGAGGAAGTAGTGCTGCCCGACTTCCTTGAGGCGTTCCTTGGGGATGCCGCGCCCCCGCGTCACGTTCTCCAGGAACGGGACCACGTCGTCCGGGCCTTCCGGGCCGCCGAAGGAGAGCAGGAGGAGGGCGTCGTAGGGGCTGGCATCGCGCGCGTCTGGCATGACTCCGATCCTGCCACCCTGCACTGACAGCCGGGAAACGGCGGGGTGACACCTGGGCGCGGACCGCTGGTGGCACAGGGACGCGAGCCGCGTCGGGACTGGACCGTACGAGTGCGTCGGGGCGTTCGGAGCCGTAAGCTGTGTTGACTGCGTTCGCAGCTTACTGAGCCCTTCCGGAGACCCCGTTGCCCAGTCCCTACCGCGCCCTGTTCGCCGCCCCCGGCACCAAGGGTTTCTCCGCCGCGGGCCTCCTCGGCCGGATGCCGCTGTCGATGATGGGCATCGGCGTGGTGACGATGGTCTCCCAGCTCACCGGGCGGTACGGCCTGGCCGGTGCCCTGTCGGCGACGATCGCGCTGGCGGCGGCGGTGGCCGGACCGCAGGTCTCGCGTCTGGTGGACCAGTACGGGCAGCGGCGGGTGCTCCGCCCGGCGACGCTGCTCTCCCTCATCGCGGCGGCCCTGCTGCTGCTCGCCGCGCACTACGGGTGGCCGGACTGGGTGCTGTTCGTGGCCTGTGTCGGCATCGGCTGCGTGCCGAGCGTCGGCGCGATGATCCGGGCCCGCTGGGCGGCCCTGTACCGGGGCACGCCGCAGCTGCACACCGCGTACTCCTTCGAGTCCGTGGTGGACGAGGTGTGCTTCATCTTCGGGCCGATCATCTCCATCGGCCTGTCCACGGCCTGGTTCCCGGAGGCCGGCCCGCTGCTCGCCGCCTGCTTCCTGGCGGTCGGGGTGTTCTGGCTGACGGCGCAGCGCGCCACCGAGCCGGAGCCGCACCCGCGCGAGCGCAAGGGCGGTGGCAGCGCGCTGCGCGCTCCGGGGCTGCAGGTCCTGGTGGCCACCTTCGTCGCCACCGGGGCGATCTTCGGCGCCGTCGACGTGGTGACCGTGGCCTTCGCCGACGAGGAGGGGCACAAGGCGGCCGCGAGCATCGTCCTCGCGCTGTACGCGGCGGGTTCCTGTGTGGCGGGCATGGTCTTCGGGTTGCTGCACTTCGCCGGGGCACCGGAACGTCGGTGGTTGCTGGGCGTGTGCGCCATGGCCGTGAGTATGATCCCACTCCTACTGGTCGGAAACTTGCCGTTCCTGGCCGTGGCGCTGTTCGTTGCGGGTCTGTCCATCGCTCCGACGATGATCACGACCATGTCCCTCATCGAAGAGCACGTACCACGCGCGCAGCTCACCGAAGGAATGACCTGGGTGAGCACCGGGCTCGCGGTGGGGGTCGCACTCGGCTCCTCCGCGGCCGGCTGGGTGATCGACGCGGCCGGGGCGCGTGCCGGGTACGGGGTTCCGGCGGTGTCCGGGGCCGTCGCGGTCGCGGTGGGTTTCCTCGGGTACCGCCGGCTCAAGCGACCGGCGCCGGGTCGGGGAGGCTCCGTTGAGCAGCACAGCGAACGGAAAGAACGGCACGTGGCGTAACTGGGGCGGCAACGTCTCGGCGCGTCCCGCGCGGGAGGTCACCCCGGCCTCCGTCGACGAGCTGGCCGCCGCCGTGCGGCGGGCCGCCGAGGACGGCCTCACGGTGAAGGCCGTCGGCACGGGGCACTCCTTCACGTCCATAGCCGCCACCGACGGTGTGTTGATCCGCCCTCAACTGTTGACCGGTATACGCGGCATTGATCGCGAGAACATGACGGTCACCGTGGAGGCCGGCACCCCGCTCAAGAGGCTCAACATGGCCCTCGCGCGTGAGGGACTGTCGCTGACGAACATGGGCGACATCATGGAGCAGACCGTCTCCGGGGCCACCAGTACCGGCACGCACGGAACCGGCCGCGACTCCGGCTCGATCGCCGCCCAGATCAAGGCTCTTGAGCTGGTCACCGCCGACGGCTCGGTGCTCACCTGCTCCGAGAAGGAGAACCCGGAGGTCTTCGCGGCCGCCCGCATCGGCCTCGGCGCGCTGGGCATCGTCACGGCGATCACGTTCGCCGTCGAGCCGGTGTTCCTGCTCACGGCCCGTGAGGAGCCGATGCCGTTCGACAGGGTCCTCGCCGATTTCGACGAACTCTGGGCCGAGAACGAGCACTTCGAGTTCTACTGGTTCCCGCACACCGGGAACACCAACACCAAGCGCAACAACCGCAGTGCCGGCCCCGAGAAGCCGGTGCCGCAGTTCCAGAGCTGGTTCGAGGACGAGTTCCTCTCCAACGGCGTCTTCCAGGTGGCCAACTGGGTCGGGCGCGCGGTGCCCGCCACGATCCCGGCGATCGCGCAGATCTCCAGCAAGGCCCTGTCCGCACGCACCTACACCGACATTCCGTACAAGGTCTTCACATCTCCGCGCCGGGTCCGTTTCGTGGAGATGGAGTACGCCGTTCCACGCGAGGCCGTGGTCGAGACTCTGCGCGAACTGAAGGCCATGGTCGACCGTTCCGGCCTCCGGATCAGCTTCCCCGTCGAGGTGCGCACCGCCCCGGCCGACGACATCACGCTGTCCACCGCCTCCGGCCGCGACAGCGCGTACATCGCCGTCCACATGTTCCAGGGCACGCCCTACCAGCGGTACTTCACCGCCGCCGAGCGCATCTTCACCGCCCACGAGGGCCGTCCGCACTGGGGCAAGATCCACACGCGGGACGCCGCGTACTTCTCCCGGGTGTATCCACGCTTCGGCGAGTTCACGGCACTGCGGGACCGTCTCGATCCTGACCGGCGGTTCCAGAACGACTACGTGCGGAGGGTTCTGGGGGCGTAGGCGACACGCCGGAGGCGGTGGGTGCGGGGCACTCGCCCCGCGGCGCTCCGGTGGACGGTCCGGTCGTGACTCCGCCGTCACCCGGGGAACCCGAGTCCGAACGCCGGAACTCGTCGAGGGGCGGAGGCACTTGTTCCGATTCCGGTGATTACGTGAAGTTCCCCACGTTCAAGATCGCGGAATCGGGGCAGGGTGCGACCGAGTCCCGCCCCTTGTCAGAAGTTGGGCGGCGTGCCGATCCACGCACGTGGCCCGAATGGAGTACTGTTGCGAGCCCTGGGTTCCGGTCTCCCGTCAGGGTGTACGGGGCCTTTAAGGACCGCCGGGAGGGGGCTAGTTGCACAGGGTGACAGAGTTCGTCACTTAGCGTTGCGAATAGGTAACCGTGCCATAACGGCGATCCAGGGCCCGCGCCCGACACGCCGGGCAACTCGGCAAGGTTGTGGCAGGCTGCACCCGGGCAGGCCACACTCGACTAGCGGAAGCAGCGACGCACGTGACGTCGGCAGGCACCACCCGGGAGGTCCCCATGCCCGAACTGCGTGTCGTGGCCGTCTCGAATGACGGCACACGGCTGGTGCTGAAGGCTGCGGACAGCACGGAGTACACGCTTCCGATCGACGAACGGCTCCGCGCCGCCGTGCGCGGCGACCGTCCCCGCCTCGGCCAGATCGAGATCGAGGTGGAGAGCCACCTCCGCCCCCGCGACATCCAGGCGCGTATACGTGCCGGCGCGACCGCGGAAGAGGTCGCGCAGATGGCAGGCATCCCCGTCGACCGGGTCCGCCGCTTCGAGGGACCCGTGCTCGCCGAGCGTGCGTTCATGGCCGAGCGGGCCCGCAAGACCCCCGTCCGCCGCCCCGGCGAGAACTCCGGTCCGCCGCTCGGCGAGGCCGTGCAGGAGCGGCTGCTGATGCGCGGGGCCGACAAGGACACCGTCCAGTGGGACTCGTGGCGTCGTGACGACGGCACGTGGGAGGTCCTGCTGGTCTACCGCGTCGCGGGCGAACCCCACTCGGCGAGCTGGACGTACGACCCGCCCCGGCGGCTCGTCCAGGCCGTCGACGACGAGGCCCGCTCGCTGATCGGCGAGTCCGACGACCTCGCCGCGCCCGAGCCCAGCTTCCCGTTCGTGCCGCGAATCGCCCGGCTCCCGCGCGACAGACCGCTGGACCGTTCCGCCGACCGCGAGCGGCCCAGCCTGCCCCCGGCGGCCTCCGAACCCGTCGAGGAGAGCACCGGCGAGCGGGACTCGCTGACCAGCCTGCTGGAGGCGGTGCCCAGCTTCCGCGGCGACCTGGTGGTCCCGGAGCGCCCCGCGCCGGAACCGGAGGAGGAGCCCGTCGCCGAACCCGAGGAGGAGGAGCCCCCGGCTCCCGCCGCCTCGGCCGGTGCCGGTTCCGCCTACGCGGACGTCCTCATGCCGCGCTCCGTCGGCAGCCACCGCGACCGGCTCATCGGCGCCACCGACCGCCAGGCCGAGGCCGACGGCGTCCGCCCGGGCCGCCGAGCGGCCGTCCCCAGCTGGGACGAGATCGTGTTCGGGACACGGCGCAAGAAGCAGGAGTAGCAGCCCGACCGGCTGCACGAGCACGAGGGCCGCGCCGTCCGGGCGCGGCCCTCTTCGCGCGTCGGGCTACTGGGGATCCGGCCCCACCACGACCGGCCGGCCCGGGTCCGAGGACCACTCCGACCACGAACCGACGTACAGGTCCGCCGGAATGCCCGCGACCGCGAGCGCCAGGACCTCGTGGGCCGCGGAGACGCCCGACCCGCAGTACACGCCGACCCGCGAGCCCTCGGACACGCCGAGCGTCTTGAAGCGCTCCCGCAGCTCGCCCGCGGGGAGGAAGCAGCCGTCCGCCCCCACGTTCTCCGTGGTCGGCGCCGACACCGCACCCGGGATGTGCCCGGCCACCGGGTCGATCGGCTCCACCTCGCCCCGGTACCGCTCCCCCGCCCGCGCGTCCAAGAGCACCCCGGACCGCGCCAGCCCCGCGGCGGCATCGGCGTCGAGCAGCCCCGTCGCTCCCGGCTCCGGCACGAAGTCACCCTCCTCGGGGGTCGGCACGGACTTCTCCAACGGCCCCTCCCAGGCCGGCAGCCCGCCGTCGAGGACCCGCACGTCCGGGTGGCCCGTCCAGCGCAGCAGCCACCATGCCCGGGCCGCCGCCCAGCCCTGGCCACCGTCGTAGACGACCACCGGTGTCCCGGACGACACGCCCGCGCGGCGCATCGCGGCCCCGAAACGCGCGAGATCGGGCAGCGGATGCCGGCCGCCCTCGCCCGGAGCGGCGGCCAGCTCCCGGTCCAGGTCGACGTAGACGGCACCCGGAAGGTGCCCTGCCTCGTACGCGGCCCGGCCGTCGAACGGCGGCTCACCGGCCCCCTTGGCCGCGGTGAGCTGCCAGCGGACATCGAGCAGGACCGGCGGATGGGCGCCCGCCAGGACGCTCGCGAGGTCGGATGCGGAGATGATGGCGTTCATGGCCCCATCCTCGCGCACTGGGCTCGTCCGAGCCGCCCGCCTCAGGCCCCTCGGCCCGGCCGCACCGGCACGATCACCTGCCGCACGGGAACAGGCACATGGTGTACAGCTGAACGACACCTGCCGATAAGCGCGCCGCAAGGGACAGCGCCGAGCACATCGGGCATTCTCCCGGACAAGGGTCGCCCCGCAGGGCGTGCCCGCCCCACGAGGGCCGCGGAGAACACGGCCGGCACGAGGCCGAGAAGAGAGTGACGATGACCGACGCACGGGGGTCCACCGGCCCGCACGGCGAAGCACCCGCTCGACACACGCCCGGCACGCCCTGCTGGGTGAGCCTGATGGTGCACGGCCTGGCCGCCACCGAGGAGTTCTACGGGGCGCTGTTCGGCTGGGAGTTCCGGCCCGGCCCGCAGCAGCTCGGCCCGTATGTGCGCGCGCTGCTCGACGGGCGTGAGGTGGCGGGCATCGGTCAACTGCCGCCGGACCGCCACCTGCCCATCGCGTGGACGCCCTACTTCGCCTCGCAGAACACCGATCTGACGGCCGAGACCGCACGCAGCTGCGGCGGCACGATCGGCGTGGGCCCGCTGGACGCCGCCGACGCCGGCCGGCTGGCCATCGGATCCGACCCGTCGGGCGCGGTCTTCGGCATCTGGCAGGCCTCCGCGCACCTCGGCACGGCCGTCTCGGGCATGCCCGGCACGCCCGCCTGGAACGAGCTGCTCACCTTCGAGACGGCGAGCGTCGCCAAGTTCTACCGAGCGGTGTTCGGCTACGAGGAGGAGCCCGTGGTCTCCGCCGACTTCGACTACGTGGCCCTGCACCTCGGCGGGCGACCCGTCGCCGGGGTCCACGGCCTGGGGCAGGCCCTGCCCCGCGACCGGGGCCCGCACTGGGTGACGTACTTCCAGGTCGCCGACGTCGACGACGCCCTGGACCAGCTCGTCCACCTGGGTGGACATGTCCTCAAGCCGGTCCACGACACGGCACACGGCCGCGTGGCGGCGGTGGCGGACCCGGAAGGGGCGCGGTTCGCGCTGCTGCAACCGACGGGCTGACAGCCCGTACGGCCACTGGTCAGACGGAGGTCACCGGCAGCACATCCGGCGACAGGGCCGCCGCCCGGGCCGTCGCCGCGGTCATCCGGCGACGATGGTGGCGGCGGCACAACACCTCGTAACCGACCTCGTCGGCGGAGTGCGTGACATCACCGACGACCACCTGGGCACCCTCGACGACCATGACGCCGCCTATCGTGCGGGCGTTGTGCGTGGCGCGGGCGCCGCACCAGCACAGGGCCTCGACCTGGAGCACCTCGACCCGGTCGGCCAGTTCCACCAGCCGCTGGGAGCCGGGGAACAGCTTGGAGCGGAAGTCGGTCGTGATGCCGAAGGCGTAGACGTCCAGGCCCAGGTCGTCGACCACGCGCGCGAGTTGGTCGATCTGCTCCGGCGCGAGGAACTGCGCCTCGTCGGCGATCACGTAGTCCGCGCGGCCGCCCTGCGAGAGGTGGTCGACGAGGTAGGCGTACAGGTCCTGCCCGTCCTCGACCTCCACCGCGTCCGTGACCAGGCCGAGGCGCGAGGACAGCTTGCCCTCGCCGGCCCGGTCGTCGCGCGAGAAGATCACGCCCTGGAGGCCGCGCGCCGAGCGGTTGTGCTCGATCTGGAGAGCCAGCGTCGACTTCCCGCAGTCCATGGTTCCGGAGAAGAACACCAGCTCGGGCATGACGAGTTGAGCACCTTTCGGTGGAAGGGGTCGGCGTGCGGTCTCAGGAGCGTACTTCGAGCAGGGGGACCAGCTGCTCGGCAGGGGTCATCGAACCGTGGTTGCCGACCATCGCCGACTCCTTCGGCTCCCGCTCGGAGGCGATGAGCAGGACGTCGTCCCGGGCGGCGGCGACCACGTCGCCGATACGGCTGTATACCCGCTCGTCGATGCGCGGGCCGAACCAGCCCGCCGCGATGGCCTCGTCGCGCGAGGCGACCCAGAACTGCTCGCCGAGCACCTCGCGCCAACAGGTCAGGACGTCGTTCGCGGCGCCCGGCACGGCATAGACGTGGCGGGCGCGGCCCTCGCCGCCGAGCAGGGCGACTCCGGCGCTCAGCTCCCAGTCCTCGTCGAAGTCGATGCGGTGATCCTCGTCGAAGGGCACGTCGATCATGCCGTGGTCGGCGGTGATGTACAGGGCGCTGCGCGGCGGCAGTTGCTCGGCCAGGCGCTGGACCAGGCGGTCGGCGTACATGAGCTGGCCGCGCCAGGTGTCGGAGTCGACGCCGAAGCGGTGGCCGGCGCCGTCGACCTCGGCGAAGTAGGTGTACACCAGGGAGCGGTCGCCCGCGGCCAGTTGCTCGGCCGCCAGGTCCATACGGTCCTCGCCGGTCAGCCGCCCGACGAACGTTCCGCCGCTGAGCGCGACCTTGGTGAGCGGGGTGTTCTCGAAGGTCGGGGACGACACCTGCGCCGCGTGCACACCCGCCTTGTGGGCCAGCTGGAAGACCGTGGGGTACGGCTGCCAGGGGCCGGGCGGGGTCCACGGCTGCCAGCGCAGCTGGTTCATCAGCTCGCCGGTGTCCGGGTTGCGCACCGTGTAGCCGGGCAGGCCGTGCGCGCCGGGCGGCAGGCCGGTGCCGACGGAGGCCAGGGAGGTCGCCGTCGTCGCCGGGTAGCCGGCGGTCAGCGGACGTCCCGTGCCGCCGCGCGAGGTGGCGAGCAGGGACGTCATGAAAGGGGCGTCCTCGGGATGCGCCGTGAGCTGCTCCCAGCCGAGGCCGTCGATCAGGAACACGCAGTTCCGGTCGGCGGGGGTCAGCTCGGAGATCGTGGCGCTCGTGCCGGGCACGCCCATGCCGGCGGCCAGCGTGGGCAGGAGGTCGGCGAGCGAGCCGCTGCCGTACTCGGGGGCCGGTGCGGAGGCGACGGTGAGCGGTTCGGGATGGTGGTCCCAGGCCGTTTTCGGCTGTGCCATCAGCGCGCGGTGTCCGCGGTCGCCTCGGAGAGGGCCTGCGCGAAGGCGAGTGCCTGGCGCACGGTCTCCGGTCCGTCCCCGGCCTCGCTGACGCGCAGGCTGAGGTCGTCCGCCGTCGAGTTGCCGGTGTAGCCGTGGTCCGCCTCGCAGTTGGGGTCGCCGCAGGCGGCCGGCTCCAGGTCGATGCGGGAGACCGCGCCCCAGCCGATGGTGAGCACGACCTCGCGGGGCAGGGTGCCCGGCTTGTACGACTCCGGGTTGGCGACCACGCGGCTGACCACGATCGAGGAGATGCGGCCGATCTTCACGGACTCCGTCGACGTCGTGGCGTAGGGCGTCGGGGAGGTGCTGTCGGCGGCCTGCTCGTCGGTGTGGCTGACGATGAAGCGGTTGTCCGTGAGGACGAGCACCGTGACGTGCCGGCGCACCTCGTTCTGGTCGAACGTCGTCTCCTGGTGGACCAGGTACGACCGGATGGGCTCGCCGCCCACGGCGGCCTCCACCGCCTCGGCCACGAGGGCCGGGTAGTAGCCGCTGCGCTCGATCGCCGCCCGCAGCCCCTGGGTCGTCGTACTGGTCTTGGCCATGACGCCCATCCTACGGGGGACCACTGACTGCGAGGCACCGCTCGCCCCTGTCCCTAGGGGGGAGGGCCTCCTCAGTACGCGGGGAGGGTCCGCGGGCCGAGGTCGTCGCGGGCGGGTGGTGGTGCGAGGCGGACGGAGGCGCCCAGGACGCTGAGTCCGTGCGAGGCGACGACGACCGGTTCGAGCGTGACCGCGACGACCTCGGGGTGGTCGTCCACCAGCCGGGACACCCGCAGCAGCAGTTCCTCCAGGGCGCGGGTGTCGGCCGGGGCGGAGCCGCGCCAGCCGAACAGCAGGGGGGCCGTGCGGATCGACCGCACCAGCGAGGCCGCCTCGCGGTCGGTGACCGGGATCAGCCGGTGGGCCGTGTCCCCGAGCAGCTGCGAGGCGGCTCCGGCCAGCCCGAAGGAGAGCACCGCTCCGGCCGCGGGGTCGATGACGGCCCGTACGACGACGTCGACGCCGCGCGGCGCCATCCGCTGCACGACGGGCCGCAGCTCGTCCGGTGTGCCGAACAGCTCGGTCAACTCGGTGTACGAGCGGCGGAGTTGGTCCTCGTCGGCGAGGTCGAGGCGGACGCCGCCCAGGTCGGCGCGGTGCCTGAGGTGCGGGGCGGTGGCCTTGAGGGCGGCGGGGTAGCCGAGGGTGCGGGCGGCCTCGGCGGCGGCGTCGGCGGTCGGGGCGGGCAGGGCGCGGTGGACGTGGATGCCGTAGTGGCCGAGCAGGTCGCAGGTCTCTTCGGTGCCGAGCGTGAGTCCCTGCCCGCGCGCGAGGAGCCCGTCGATGAGTGCTGCGGCGCCCTTCTCGTCGATGTCCTCGTACTCGGGCACCTTGCCGGGGTCGGCGGCGTCGCGGCGCCACTGCGCGTAGGTGACGGCCTGGGCGAGGGCGCGGACGGCGCGTTCGGCTGCGGGGTAGGCGGGGATGAGGTGGGCGCCGTCCGGGGTCTCGGCGGTGGGCGGCCGGTCTTCGGCGGGCGGGCGCTCTCCGGCAGGGGGCCGCTCTCCGGTGGGCGGGCGTTGTCCGGTGAGGGACCGTTCTCCGGTGGGCGGGCGTTCTCCGGCGAACGGGCGTTCTCCGGTGGGCGCCGGTCCGGGGGTGGTGTGTGCGGTTGTGGCCGCCCCGAGCTGTGGTGCCGTGCTCGCCGCTGCCGACAGGGCCTCGGCCAGGCCGCCGAGCTCCACGTGCACGACCAGCACCGGCTTGGCCGGGGCCGCGGCCGCCGCCGACCTCAGGGCCTCCGCGAGGGCCGCGTCGGCGACCGAGCCCTCCCCCACCGCCGGTATGGCGGTGACGACGACCGCGTCGCACCGGTCGTCGGCCAGCGCGCGCGCGAGGGCCGCGTGGAAGTCCGCCGCGGAGGCGGCCGTGGTCAGGTCCTGCGGCGGATGCGGCCGGAGGCCCTCGGCGAGGCACGCGTCGTACGTGAGCAGGCCGAGCGACTCGGAGTTGCCGAGGATCGCCACCCGGGGGCCGGCGGGCAGGGGCTGGCGCGCGAGCAGGAGGCCTGCGTCCACCAACTCCGTGATCGTGTCGACCCGGATGACGCCGGCCTGTCGCAGCAGCGCCGACACGGTCGCGTGCGGCAGCCGGGTCGCCCGCACGGCGTGTCCCTGGGGAGCGGCGCCGTGGCGTGCGCCCTGGACAACGACCAGCGGCTTCGCGGCGGCCGTCCGGCGGGCGAGGCGCGTGAACTTGCGGGGGTTGCCGATGGATTCCAGGTACATGAGGACGACGTCGGTTTCCGGGTCCTCGTACCAGTACTGGAGGACGTCGTTGCCGGAGACATCGGCCCGGTTTCCGGAGGAGACGAAGGTCGAGACGCCGGTCACGCCCGTGACGCCCCCGCCGCGGCGGTGCAGCCGGGACAGCAGGGCGATGCCGATGGCGCCGGACTGGGCGAACAGGCCGATCCGCCCCGGGCGCGGGGTCTCGGGGGCGAGGGAGGCGTTGAGGCGCACCTGGGGGGAGGTGTTGATGATGCCGAAGGCGTTCGGCCCGATGATCCGCATGCCGTACGTGCGCGCGTGCCGCACGAGGGCGCGCTGGCGTTCGCGCCCTTCGGGGCCGCTCTCGGCGTATCCGGCGGAGACCACGACGAGCCCTTGCACGCCGTGTTCGCCGCATTCGGTGACGACCTCGGGGACGTGCTCGGCCGGCACGGCGACGACCGCGAGGTCCACGGGGCCGTCGATGTCCCGCACGGAGCGGTGGGCCGGCACCCCGTCGAGCTCCTTCTGCTCCTTCGGGAGGGCCTTGTTCACGGCGTACAGGCGGCCGGTGAAGCCGGCGTCGCGGATGTTGCCGAGGACACTGCGGCCCACGCCGCCCGGGGTGCGCCCGGCGCCGATGACGGCGACCGAACCGGGCGCGAGCAACCGCTGCACGGACCGCGCCTCCGCGCGGTGCTCGCGCGCGTACTGCACGGCGAGGGAGCGGTCGGTCGGTTCGAGGTCGAACTCCAGGCGGACGACGCCGTCCTCGAAGCTGCGTTTCTGGGTGTACCCGGCGTCCGTGAACACCTTGATCATCTTGGTGTTGGCGGGCAGCACCTCGGCGGCGAAGCGGCGGATGCCGCGCTCGCGGGCGACGGCGGCGATGTGTTCGAGCAGGGCGGAGGCGACCCCGCGGCCCTGGTGGGCGTCCTGCACCAGGAAGGCGACCTCGGCCTCGTCGGCGGGTCCGGAGGCGGGCGTTCCGTCCGGGCCGATCCGGTCGTAGCGTACGGTGGCGATGAACTCGCCGCCGACCGTGGCCGCGAGTCCCACCCGGTCCACAAAGTCGTGGTGCGTGAAGCGGTGGACGTCCTTGGCGGACAGGCGAGGGTACGGCGCGAAGAAGCGGTAGTACTTCGACTCGTCGGAGACCTGCTCGTAGAAGCTGACCAGGCGCTCGGCGTCATCAACGGTGATGGGCCGGATGCGCGCGGTACCCCCGTCGCGCAGCACCACGTCGGCTTCCCAGTGGGCGGGATACTCGTGCCGGTCCGGCGAGGTCTGCATGGGCCCCAGAGTACGGCTAGCGTCCGACAACGGCGCGAGGCAGTCTGTGGAGGGCGTCAGTCGGGTCGAGGCCGCGACCCGACGGCACCCCCGGAGTGGAACGACAGGACCGCTCCAGGCTTCACGTATGGAAAACTGGTCTAGACAACCCTGAACACCGAAGGGCAGCAACACATGGCTGAGCGCCGCGTCAACGTCGGCTGGGCCGAGGGCCTCCACGCCCGCCCCGCCTCCATCTTCGTCCGAGCCGCCACGGCCGCAGGCGTCCCGGTGACGATCGCCAAGGCAGACGGCAACCCCGTCAACGCGGCCTCCATGCTGGCCGTCCTGGGCCTCGGCGCCCAAGGCGGTGAGGAGATCGTCCTCGCCTCCGACGCCGAGGGCGCGGACGCCGCCCTGGACCGGCTGGCGAAGCTGGTCTCCGAGGGTCTGGAAGAACTGCCCGAGACCGTCTGAGCATTCTTCCGCGCCTGATCCGGCGCTCCGGAAGGGCTCGCCCGGGTTTCCGGGCGGGCCCTTCGCTTTTCCCCGGCCCCGGGTCGCGCAATTCCCGCCCAGGAGGAGCGTCCAGAGGGAGCGGAATTCCCGTTCACGGGCAGCAGAAATAAACCCCCGCGAATTAGCTGGTCTTTGTATACGGCTCCCGTGTTAATGCCGCAGGCTCGCCGTGTTTACGGGATGTTGCGAGTTCCTCACACGGTCGGCGCGCTCCCCGGCGGAGCCGAAACGGAGCCGGTGCGCGGCCGTCGCGCGCTCGGTGTGCAGCGCCGTGACCGCCCGCGCGCGCTCACTGTCACCGCGCGCCACCGCGTCCACGATCGCGCCGTGCTCGCTCCAGGACTCCACGGGACCGGCCGGCGCCTCCACGGTGTACATCCAGGCGATCTTGTGGCGGAGCTGGGTGAGCACCGAGGTCAGCGCGGGGCTCCCGGAGGCCTGGGCGAGCGTCTCGTGGAACCAGCCGCCCAGGGAGCGCAGGTCGTCGCTGTTGCCCCGGCGGGCGCGCTCCTGGCCCAGCCGGACCAGGCCGCGCAGGACCTTCAGATGGGCCTCGGTGCGGCGCTGAGCGGCGCGGGCGGCGCCGAGCGGCTCCAGCAGCATGCGCATCTCCAGCAGGTCGGCGGCCTCCTGCTCGGTGGGTTCGGCGACGCACGCGCCCGCGTGCCGCCGGGTCACCACGAAGCCCTCGGCCTCCAGGGTGCGCAGGGCCTCCCGGACGGGCACCCGCGAGACGCCGTAGCGGCGTGCGAGGAGTTCCTCGGTGAGCCGGCTGCCGCGTTCGTAGACACCCGCGACGATGTCGTCCCGGATGGCCGTGCACACCGAGTGCGCGGGAATACGCATGACCGACCTCCGTTTAATCCCCGTGAAACGTCGACGAGTGACGCGTGTCCGTGACTCTATTGCAATGAGCCGGAATTTCCGACGGCAGCCCGGAATCCATGGATATTTTTTGGACAGCCGACCGCCGTAAACGCCGAAAGCCCCGGCTCGGTGAGCCGGGGCCGGGGAAGCGGGGCGGGTGCCGTCAGAGGTTCACGCCGTGCGAGCGGAGGTAGGCGAGGGGGTCGATGTCCGAGCCGTACTCGGGGCTCGTGCGGGCCTCGAAGTGCAGGTGCGCGCCGGTGACGTTGCCGGTGGCGCCGGACAGGCCGATCTGCTGGCCGGGCGTGACCTGCTGCCCCACCGAGACGCCGATGGACGACAGGTGGCCGTACTGGGTGTACGTGCCGTCGTTCATCTTGATCACGACCTGGTTGCCGTAGGCACCGCCCCAGCCCGCCTCGACGACCGTGCCCATGCCGACCGAGTGGACGGCGGTACCGCTGGCGGCGTGGAAGTCGATGCCGGTGTGGCTGCCGGAGGACCAGACGGCGCCGCCGGCCTTGTAGCCGGTGGAGACGTAGGAACCCGGGATCGGGGACACGAAGCTGTTGAGGCGCTTGCGCTCGGCCTCGCGGGCGGCGCGCTCCTTGGCCTCGCGGGCCTTCTCGGCCGCCTCCTTGGCCTTCTTGGCCGCTTCGGCGGCCCGCTCACGGGCGGCCTCCTCGGCCTTCTTCTTGGCGGCGGCCTCCTCGGCCGCGTGCTTCTGCGCGACGGCCTGGGCGTCGATCTGCTGGGCCACGGTGTCGCCCATGGTGACGACGGGGGTGAGGCCGGTCTGCTCGGGTGCGGGCTCGGCGGCGAAGGCGGCCGGAGCGGCCACGGTGCCGATGACGCCGGTGGTGGCGAGGGCCGCGACCCCCGCCGCGCGGGCCGTGCCGCGGTGGATCCTGCTGGGACGACGATGCTTCCCGGTGGCGCGGGTGAACGCCATGGAGTGCCTGGTCCTTTCCTTCCTTCTCGCCTACCGGGTTAGCTGACGGGTTCGGAGCAGGAAGGTCTCCTACGGACCCCCTCGCGACTCGCGCGGGCGTCCGATTCACCCCAGGGACTGCGGTTGGGTCCCCGGCTCCCCTGGCTCGCGCCGTACGGGGACTCGGCGATGACTGTCCGGTGCCGCGGGTGCGGCGCACTGCCTGACGAACAGCCCGGACGACGCTAAGCGGGGCCACTTTCAATTCCCAAACGGATCCGGCGTTTTGTAGCGCATCCCACAGGTCAGACAGGCAACCTCCGTACCAATTCGGGCATAAAGGAGCCCTGGTGCCTTAGGAAGACAACCAGGGCTCCTCGCGCGTGCCTCTACTCGGCGGCGACGACCGTGACTTCGCCGATGCCGAGGGCCTCCACCGGGCCCTTGATCTGCGCCGCGTCACCCACGAGGACGGTCACCAGACGGTCCACCGGGAAGGCGCTGACGGCCGCCGCGGTGGCCTCCACGGTGCCGGTCGCGGCGAGCTGCCGGTACAGCGTGGCCTGGTAGTCGTCGGGCAGGTGCTGCTCGACCTGGTCGGCCAGGGTGCTCGCGACGGCCGCCGCCGTCTCGTACTTCAGCGGCGCGACGCCGACCAGGTTCTGCACGGCGACGTCCCGCTCGACGTCGGTGAGCCCCTCGGCGGCGAGGGTGCGCAGCACCGTCCAGAGGTCCTGGAGGGCGGGGCCGGTGTTGGGGGTGTCCACGGAACCGCTGATGGCGAGCATCGCGGCACCGGTGCCGTCCGGGGCGGACCTGAGGACCTGCGCGAACGAGCGCACCCCGTACGTGTAGCCCTTCTCCTCGCGCAGGACGCGGTCCAGGCGCGAGGTGAGGGTGCCGCCGAGGCAGTACGTGCCGAGCACCTGCGCGGGCCAGACGCGGTCGTGCCGGTCGGGGCCGATGCGGCCGATCAGCAGCTGCGTCTGGACGGCGCCCGGGCGGTCCACGATGACGACGCGGCCGGTGTCGTCGGCGGTCACCGGGGGCACCGGGCGGGGCTCGGCCGAGGACCCGGTCCACGTGCCCAGGGTGTCGCCGAGCAGGGCGTCGAGGTCGATGCCGGTGAGGTCACCGACGACCACGGCGGTGGCCGTGGCGGGCCGGACGTGCTTCTCGTAGAAGCCGCGCACGGCCGTGGAGTCGATCGCGGCGACCGTCTCCTCGGTGCCCTGCCGGGGGCGCGACATGCGCGAGTCCGCGGGGAACAGCTCCTTGGAGAGCTCCTTGGCGGCGCGGCGGGAGGGGTTGGCCAGCTCGTGCGGGATCTCGTCCAGGCGGTTGCGGACCAGCCGCTCGACCTCGCTGTCGGCGAACGCGGGCGCCCTGAGGGCGTCGGCGATCAGGCCGAGCCCCTTGGCGAGCCGGGAGGCCGGCACCTCCAGGCTCAGCCGGACACCGGGGTGGTCGGCGTGCGCGTCGAGGGTGGCGCCGGCGCGCTCCAGCTCGGCGGCGAACTCCTCGGCGGAGTGCTTGTCGGTGCCCTCGGAGAAGGCCCGGGCCATGATCGTGGCCACACCGTCGAGGCCGGCCGGCTCTGCGTCCAGGGGCGCGTCCAGCAGCACCTCCACGGCGACGACCTGCTGGCCGGGGCGGTGGCAGCGCAGCACCGTCAGGCCGTTGTCGAGCCTGCCGCGCTCCGGGGCCGGGAAGGCCCACGGCTTGGCCTCGCCCGCCTGCGGCTGGGGGTGGAAGTCCATCGTGGCGAGCTCGGTCACTTGGCCGCCTCCTCGTTCTCGTCGCCGGCCGCGGCTGCGGTGTCCTCGGCTTCGTCGGTCTCGTCGGCGACGGGCTCGTAGACGAGCACCGCGCGGTTGTCGGGGCGCAGGCGGGCCTTGGCGACCTCCTGGACCTCCTCCGCCGTGACCTCCAGCACGCGCTGGACGGCGGTCAGGGCGAGCTGCGGGTCGCCGAACAGCACGGCGTACCGGCACAGTTCGTCGGCGCGGCCCGCGACCGTACCGAGCCGGTCCAGCCACTCGCGCTCCAACTGGGCCTGGGCGCGTTCCATCTCCTCGGCCGTGGGGCCCTCCTCGGCGAACCGGGCGAGCTCCTCATCGATGGCGGCCTCGATGACCGGCACCTCGACGTCACCGGACGTCTTCACGTCCAGCCACCCCAGGGAGGGCGCCCCGGCGAGCCGCAGCAGGCCGAAGCCCGCGGTGACGGCCGTACGGTCCCGGCGCACCAGGCGGTTGTAGAGGCGGGAGGACTCGCCGCCGCCGAGGACGGTGAGGGCCAGGTCGGCCGCGTCGCACGCGCGCGTGCCGTCGTGCGGCAGGCGGTAGGCGGCCATCAGGGCGCGGGCCGGGACCTCCTCCTCGACGACCTCCCGCAGCTGCTCGCCGATGATCTCCGGCAGCGAGCCGTCGCGCGGCGCGGGCTTGCCGTCGTGACCGGGGATGGAGCCGAAGTACTTCTCGATCCAGGCGAGGGTCTGCTCCGGGTCGATGTCGCCGACCACGGAGAGCACGGCGTTGTTCGGCGCGTAGTAGGTGCGGAAGAACGCCCGCGCGTCCTCCAGGGTCGCCGCGTCCAGGTCGGCCATCGAGCCGATCGGGGTGTGGTGGTAGGGGTGGCCCTCCGGGTAGGCGAGGGCGGTCAGCTTCTCGAAGGCGGTGCCGTAGGGGACGTTGTCGTAGCGCTGGCGGCGCTCGTTCTTGACGACGTCCCGCTGGTTCTCCATCGACTCGTCGTCGAGGGCAGCCAGCAGGGAGCCCATGCGGTCGGCCTCCAGCCAGAGGGCGAGCTCCAGCTGGTGGGCGGGCATGGTCTCGAAGTAGTTGGTCCGCTCGAAGCTGGTGGTGCCGTTCAGCGAGCCGCCCGCGCCCTGGACGAGCTCGAAGTGGCCGTTGCCCTTCACCTGGGCGGAACCCTGGAACATCAAGTGCTCGAAAAGGTGAGCCAGGCCGGTACGGCCCTTGACTTCGTGGCGTGAGCCGACGTCGTACCAGAGGCACACCGCCGCGACCGGGGTCAGGTGGTCCTCGGAGAGCACCACGCGCAGGCCGTTGGCCAGGCGGTGCTCGGTCGCTGTCAGGCCCCCGGAGCCTGCCTGGGCTGTGGCCGTGTGACCCATGGGCATGTACGTCCCTTCGATCGCGGAGCGGTCTTCACAACCGCGGTTTCCTGCCGGTCCTGCCACTGTATGCAAGCGTGCGAACCGCCGGTGAAGTTCCCGGGCGGGGTACGCGGAGAGCGAGAGCCGGTGGCGCGTGCCGGACGGGGTGCGGCGGCCGGAGGCCGGGTCCTGGTCCCGGTTGTCAGTGCGTCGGTCCACAATGGTCGGCGTCAGATCTCGTTCACGCTTCAGCAAGGAGCCGGCAGCGATGGCCCGCCGCAGCACGAAGACCCCGCCGCCCGACGACTCGTACGAGGAGAGGATCCTCGACATCGACGTCGTCGACGAGATGCAGGGCTCCTTCCTCGAGTACGCGTACTCGGTCATCTACTCCCGCGCCCTGCCGGACGCCCGTGACGGCCTCAAGCCGGTGCACCGCCGCATCGTCTACCAGATGAACGAGATGGGCCTGCGCCCCGAGCGGGGCTACGTGAAGTGCGCCCGTGTCGTCGGCGAGGTCATGGGCAAGCTGCACCCGCACGGCGACGCGTCGATCTACGACGCCCTGGTGCGCATGGCCCAGCCCTTCTCGATGCGCGTCCCCCTGGTCGACGGCCACGGCAACTTCGGCTCGCTGGGCAACGACGACCCGCCGGCCGCCATGCGGTACACCGAGTGCCGGATGGCCGAGGCGACCAGCCTGATGACGGAGTCGATCGACGAGGACACCGTCGACTTCAACCCCAACTACGACGGCCAGGAGCAGGAGCCGGCGGCGCTGCCCGCCGCCTTCCCGAACCTGCTGGTCAACGGCGCCTCGGGCATCGCGGTCGGCATGGCGACGAACATGCCGCCGCACAACCTGCGCGAGGTCATCGCCGCCGCCCGGCACCTGATCAGGCACCCGAACGCGGACCTCGACGCCCTGATGAAGCACGTGCCGGGCCCCGACCTGCCGACCGGCGGCCGCATCGTCGGCCTGTCCGGCATCCGGGACGCCTACGAGACGGGCCGCGGCACGTTCAAGATGCGGGCGACCGTCGCCGTGGAGCAGGTGACGGCCCGCCGCAAGGGCCTCATCGTCACCGAGCTGCCCTTCGCGGTCGGCCCGGAGAAGGTCATCGCCAAGATCAAGGACCTGGTCGGTTCGAAGAAGCTCCAGGGCATCGCCGACGTCAAGGACCTCACCGACCGGGAGCACGGCCTGCGCCTGGTCATCGAGATCAAGAACGGTTTCGTGCCGGAGGCGGTGCTGGAGCAGCTGTACAAGCTGACGCCGATGGAGGAGTCCTTCGGCATCAACAACGTCGCCCTGGTGGACGGCCAGCCGCTCACGCTGGGCCTCAAGGAGCTGCTGGAGGTCTATCTCGACCACCGCTTCACCGTCGTACGGCGGCGTTCGGAGTTCCGCCGCGGCAAGAAGCGCGACCGGCTGCACCTGGTCGAGGGTCTGCTGACGGCCCTGCTGGACATCGACGAGGTCATCCGGCTGATCCGCTCCAGTGAGAACTCCGCGCAGGCGAAGCAGCGCCTGATGGAGCAGTTCTCGCTGAGCGAGGTGCAGACGCAGTACATCCTGGACACGCCGCTGCGGCGCCTGACCAAGTACGACCGCATCGAACTGGAGACGGAGAAGGACCGGCTCAACGCGGAGATCGAGGAACTGACCCGGATCCTCGACTCGGACGCGGAGCTGCGCAAGCTGGTCTCGTCGGAACTGGCCACGGTCGCCAAGAAGTTCGGCACCGACCGGCGTACGGTCCTGCTGGAGTCGGGCGCCGCCCAGGTCGCCGCCGTGCCCCTGCAGGTGGCCGACGACCCGTGCCGGGTGCTGCTGTCCTCGACGGGGCTGCTGGCCCGTACGGCCAACGGCGAGCCGTTCGCCGAGGACGCCGCCGCCAAGCGCGTGAAGCACGACGTGATCGTCTCGGCGGTGCCGGCCACCGCGCGCGGCGAGATCGGCGCGGTCACCTCGGCGGGCCGGCTGCTGCGGATCAACGTGATCGACCTGCCCCAGCTCCCGGAGTCGATGCCGACGCCGAACCTCGCGGGAGGCGCCCCGCTGGCGGAGTTCGTCTCCCTGGAGGACGACGAGACGGTGGTCTGCCTGACCACGCTCGACGAGTCCTCGCCCGGCCTGGCGCTCGGCACGGCCCAGGGCGTGGTGAAGCGCGTGGTGCCCGATTACCCGGCCAACAAGGAAGAGCTGGAAGTGATCACCCTCAAGGAGGGCGACCGGATCGTCGGCGCGGTGGAGCTGCGCACGGGCGAGGAGGACCTGGTCTTCATCACCGACGACGCCCAGCTGCTGCGCTTCCAGGCGTCCCAGGTCCGCCCGCAGGGCCGCCCGGCCGGCGGTGTGGCCGGCATCAAGCTCTCCGAGGGCGCGAAGGTCATCTCGTTCACGGCGGTGGACCCGGCGGCGGACGCCGTCGTCTTCACCGTCGCGGGCTCGCGGGGCACGCTGGACGACTCCGTTCAGACGACGGCCAAGCTGACCCCGTTCGACCAGTACCCGCGCAAGGGTCGCGCCACGGGTGGCGTCCGCTGCCAGCGGTTCCTGAAGGGCGAGGACTGCCTGTCCCTGGCCTGGGCGGGCCCCGCTCCCGCTCTCGCCGCCCAGAAGAACGGCAGCCCGGCCGACCTGCCGGAGATCGACCCGCGCCGCGACGGCTCGGGTGTCTCGCTGGCCAAGACGGTGGCGGTGGTGGCCGGACCGGTCTAGGCCGGCCCGGCGGGATCCTCGTCGGGGTCCCGTACGTACCGCAGGACGCCCCACATGCCGTGCTCGTCGGCGTGCGGGGCGTCGCTCCGGCACGCGTCGAGTTCCTTGTCGAGGGCGGGAGCGTCGATGCCGGATCCGATGAGGACCAGCTGCGTGAGGCGTTCCTCGCCGGAAGGCCAGGGCTCCGGGTAGAAGCGCAGGAACCGGCCGACGGCATGGACGCCGTAACGGTTCCGGACGTCGTGCGGGCCGAAGTCGACGTACCCCTTGATCCGGTACAGCCCCTGGGGACGGCTGTCGAGGAACTCCATCAGCCGACGCGGGTCGAGGGGCTGTGCCGAGGTGAACGACAGGCTGTCGTAGCTGCTGTGCAGGTGCCCGGCGTGGTCGTCGTCCTCGCCGTGCTCGTGCAGGTCGTCGAAGGACAGCTGCCCGATGCGCTCCTCGCTCGGCCGGCAGTCGAAGAGGAACTCGGGGTCGATCCGGCCGTAGGAGGCCGGGACGACGGCGGCGCCGTCGACGAGGGACCGGACGAGCCCGAGGACGCGTTCGCCGTCCGCCGCACGGTCCACCTTGTTGACCACGACCAGATCGGCCAGCGCGAGATGCCGGTCGATTCCGGGGTGCCGGGCTCGGGTGTCGTCGAACTCGGCGGCGTCGACGACCTCGACGAGCCCGCCGTACACGATCCGCGGATGCTCGCTGGCGAGCACCATCCGCACCAGTTCCTGCGGCTCGGCGAGACCGCTGGCCTCGATGACGATCACGTCGATGCCGAGGGACGGCTCCGCGAGCCGCTCCAGGTACTGGTCCAGCTCGCTCGCGTCGACGGCACAGCACAGGCACCCGTTGCCGAGCGAGACCGTGGAGTCGCCGAGCGCTCCGGCCACGGCCATCGCGTCGATCTCGATGGCCCCGAAGTCGTTGACGATCGCGCCGATCCGGCTGCCACCGCTGCGGTGGAGCAGGTGATTGAGCAGCGTGGTCTTTCCCGAGCCGAGGAATCCGGCCAGGACGACGACCGGGATCTGCTGCGGTTCCGGGCTCCGCTGACTCACCGTGCGACCTCTCTCACGCCGACGCGTGCACCGGCTCGCGTTCCCGGCACACGGAGGAAATGGGGATGCCGCCCCAGGATACGAGCCTCAGAACGCGACGAAGTGAACGATTGTTAGCAGCACTCGCGGGGCAGACGTTGGGCATGGCGCCGGTTTGTGCGACCCTCGCTTCCCTCCGTGCGCCTCTCCTCCGCCTCCCCGCCGATCAGAGCCGCTCGGCACTCTGGGAGACGGAAAGCGCCGCCCACCGCGCGCCGGTCCCCTCCAGTCGACCCGCACCCCGACGACCGGCGGACGGCCGTCTGAATCGGGGGTTGACATGGCCACACAGAATTTTGCGATGCGAGGACTGAGGGCCACCGCCTCGGCCGGAATCGGCCTGGCGGCGGGCACCGTCGTCGCCCTGGCCGTGCAGTGGCCCAGGCTCCATGCGTTGCGTGCCCGGATCGAGCACCTGGAGGAGGCCGCGCAGTCCCAGCGCCGGACCAACTTCGCCCACCAGCAGCGGCTGCACTGGGAGTTGCTGAGCAAGGCGATGGACGACCCGGAGCTGGCCGATGTGCTCGACGCCTACGACGGGACCGTGCCGCCCGGAAAGCTCCGCCAGTTCCTCTTCGCCAACGCCCTCTACACCAACGCCCTGTGCTACTACCGCATGGGCAACATGACCCGGGAGGAGTTCTTCGGCTTCGCCCGGAGCATGCTGCAGAACCCGATCTTCCGCGAGTACTGGTACGCCTCCCGCCCGCATCGGGCCACCCTCGTCGGCACGTCGGAGGAGGCGCGGGTCGGACGCATGGTCGACGATCTCCTCGGGCAGTTGGAGGAGGCGGACAGCGACGAGTGGTGGGTGGTGGGGGAACCGCCGGCCGAGTAGCCGGGGGCGGGGTTCGGGGCCGGGTTCAGGTTCGGTCCTGGGCCGGGGCCGGGGTTCGGGGTCAGGTCCGTCGCCGGTCCCGGGTGCGGCGCCGAGTGGATGTCGCACAGGCCCCATCAGCCCCGTCCGGGCTCCCCGCCGTAAGCGCCGTACCTCGCGGATCACTCTCCTGGACGCATCACACGCCTGGGCGGTAACGAACCCATAAACCGGTGCGTTTGCCCAGGTGCCAACACGGTTGACTACTGCGCATCCCGCGAACCGGGTCGACCACCGCCGAACCGCCGCTCCACGCCGCCCGGTTGTCGAGGCCGCGGCCCCACAGGGCCGCATCGCACCGCAGGCTACAGTGCGCACCAAGCCTCGAGATCAAAAGGAACGCCAGAACAGTGAGCCACATCATCCGTCGGATTGGCACCCCTCCCAGCGCGCGGGGCAGTGCGACAGGTGCCAATTGCCCCGACATCTTCGAGCTGTCCGACGGCAGGTTCGCTGTGATCGGAACGGACCTCACCGAAGAACTCGACGGCAAGCTCCCCGCCGACGCGTCCCGGGCCGACTACGAGCGCATCGTCGTGGTCACGCGGAAGACCCTCATCGACGCCAAGGCCGACATTCCCGACGCCTGATCCCGTCGGCCCCCGTCGAATCGACGCCGCGGCCCGGCACCAGGAGGTGCCGGGCCGCTGTGTCTCCTGTCAGGCGGGCACGGGCGCCGGCGCCTCAGGCCCGACATAGCGCGCCACCGGCCGGATGATCTTCGTTTCCTCCGCCTGCTCCAGGATGTTGGCGCTCCAGCCCACCACGCGCGCGGCGGCGAACGTCGGTGTGAACATCTCGCGGGGCAGGCCGCAGAGCTCCATGACCACGCCCGCGTAGTACTCGACGTTGGTGTGGAGTTCCCGACCGGGCTTCAGCTCCGCCAGTATCGCCTCGACGTGGCGCTCGACCTCGACGGCGAAGTCCACCCGGGGACCACCGAACGTCTGGGCGACCTCGCGCAGCATCCGGGACCGGGGGTCCTCCGTGCGGTAGATCGCATGCCCGAAGCCCATGATGCGCTCACCGGCGAGCACACGCTGCCGCACCCAGGAGTCGATACGGTCCGGAGTGCCGATCGCGTCCAGGGTGTCCAGCGCTCGGCTGGGCGCACCGCCGTGCAACGGCCCCGACAGGGCCGCCACCGCACCGGCGAGGCACGCCGCCACGTCCGCGCCGGTGGACGCGATGACCCGGGCCGTGAACGTTGAAGCGTTGAATCCGTGATCAATGGTTGAGATCAGGTATTGCTCGATCGCCCGGGCGTGCTGGTCGGTCGGCAACGACCCCGTCAACATGTACAGGTAGTTCGCCGCATAGGAGAGATCCTCGCGCGGCTCCACCGGGTCGAGCCCTTTCCCCAGCCGGTGCAGGGCGGTGAGCAGGGTGGGCACGGCGGCGGCAGCCTCGAGGGTGTCCTGCCGACGCCGCTCGGCGTCGATGTCGTACACGGGGCGGAAGCCCTTGGCCGCGCCCAGCAGCGACAGCGCCGTGCGCATCCCGGCGAGCGGGCCGGAGCGTCCGCCGGCGGCCGCGATGGCCGGCAGGGCCGCCCGGACCTCGTCGGGCAGCCGCCGCAGCGCGGCGGTCTCCGCGGCGAAGGCCACGCTCCGCCCGGCGTCCGGCAGATCACCGTGCACGAGCAGGTGCCAGACGTCCTCGAACCCGCGGGTCCGCGCGAGGTCGACGGCCGAGTACTGCCGGTAGTGGTAGAAGCCCTCGAGACCGCGGACGTCACCGATCCGGGTGTCGGTGACGACGACCCCGGCGAGCCCTCGCGGCGCTTCGAGGAGAGTGGCTGCGGACCTGTTGACGGACATGTCTTCCTCCCTGGACTTGATTTCGACTGTCCATGCTTGACTTGAGCTATGTCAACATTGATTGAATCAATACATCACTCAATGCTCTGCTAGGCGGATACGGTGAGCCCCATGCGCGATCAAGAGCCCGCCCCCCTCGACGCGGAACGGCGACTGAGCACCAAGGAGGCCGCCGAGCTGCTCGGTGTGAAACCGGAGACCGTGTACGCGTACGTGAGCCGCGGCCAGCTCAGCAGCCGCCGCGTGGCCGGGGGCCGGGGCAGCACCTTCGACGCCAGGGAGGTCGAGGCGCTCGCCCGGCGCAACCGGCGGGAGAGCGCGGGCGGTTCCGGCTCCGGCGGCGAGCTCTCCGTACGGACCCGCCTCACGCTCATCGAGAGCGACCGCTACTACTACCGCGGCGTCGACGCGGTCGAACTGGCCACCCGGCACAGCTACGAGGAGGTCGCCGAATGGCTGTGGACCGGCCGGATGCGCCCGGGCAGCACGTTCACCGCGCCCGCGACCTCCGTCGCCGTCGCCCGCCGTGCCGTTGAGGCACTGCCCGAACACGCGGCGCCCGCCGACCTGCTGCGGGTCGCGACGACCGCCGCCGCGACCGCCGACCCCCTCCGCTTCGACCTCTCCGAAGGCGCCGTCCTCGGCACCGCGCGCACCCTCATCCCCACACTCGTCGCCGCCCTGCCGGCAGTGGGCCGGGACCGCGCCGACACGGGCCCGCTGGCCCACCGCCTGTGGTGCCGGCTGTCCCGTCGGGAGCCCGGTGAGGCGTCCCTGCGCGCCCTGGACACCGCCCTCGCCCTCCTGGTCGATCACGACCTGGCCGCCTCCACACTCGCGGTGCGGGTCGCCGCGTCGGCCCGTGCCCACGCCTACGCGGCGGTCTCCGCCGGGCTCGGCGTCATCGAGGGGCCGCTGCACGGCGCGGCCAGCGGACTCGCCCACCGACTGCTCCAGGACGTCCTCGACCAGGGCGACCCGGCCCCCGTGATCGCGGGCGAACTGCGCGCCGGGCGCCGCATCCCGGGACTCGGCCACCGGCTCTACCCCGGCGAGGACCCACGCGCGCGTGCCCTCTTCGCCGTTCTGGAGGACATCCCCAAGGCCGAGCCCGCCCTCCTCGCGGCCCGCGACATCGTCGAGACCACGGCCCGTCACGCCCCACTGCACGCCAACGTCGACCTGGCGCTCGCCGTGCTCACGACGTCCTGCGGCATGCCCGCGACCGCGGGCGAGACGATCTTCGCCGTGGCCCGCACGGCGGGCTGGATCGCCCACGCCCTGGAGGAGTACGGCGAACGCCCGATGCGCATGCGCCCGAGCGGTCTCTACACAGGCGCCAAGCCGCCTCAGCCACTGCCGGAGTAGGTAAGGGCGGGCCCCGCAGGAGCCATCAGCCAACTCAGGTTAGGCTCACCTCTGTGAGTACGTGCTCAAGCGTCTCGCGGGACCTCGACGAGCCCGTCGCGGGGACCGCGGCCACCGCGAGGACCTGGCTGTTGCTGGAACAGCCCGGCCCGTGGGGTGCCAAGGCGCTCACCTCGAGCCACCTGGACCCCGCGCTGGGGCGCGCCCTGGAGGCGGCCGCGAAGGACACGGGCGTACGGATCGTGCTCATCCGGCGCCCCGGGCGCCACGCGGACCGCCGCATGCCCGCCATGCGCCGGGTGTACGCGGCCCACACCGTGCCGGGGAACGTATGGCTGCGCAGCGCCACGACATCGGACCCGGGGCAGCTGTTGGACCTCGACTTCGCCGCACTCGGCCGGGGCGACCACCACTCCTTCGACGCGCTGCTCGGCGGACGCCCGCACGACGGTGACCCGCTCGCCCTTGTCTGCACCAACGGCAAGCGCGACCGCTGCTGCGCCCTCCTCGGCCGGCCCCTCGCGGCCGAACTCGCCACGTCAGGGGTCGAGGGCGTCTGGGAGGTCACCCATCTGGGTGGCCACCGCTTCTCCCCGACGGTGCTCGTGCTGCCGTACGGCTACGCGTACGGCCGGGCCGAGGCGCACACCCTCAAGGAGGTGCTGCACAGTGCGCGCGAGGGACGGATCGTCCTGGAGGGCTGCCGGGGCAGCTCGGCCTGGGAACGGCCCGGCCAGGCCGCCGAGCTCGCCGTGCGCACCAGGATCGGCGACTACGCGGCGGAGGCGCTGACCGTCGTCCGCACGGCGGGTGCGGCTCCGTGCTGGGAGGTCACCGTCGCCCACACCGACGGGCGTCGCTGGCACGTCGACGTGGCCCAGGCCGCGGCCCTGCCGCCCCGCCCGGAGAGCTGTGGGACGGCGGTCCTCGGTTCACCCGCGCGGATGGACGTGGTGGCGGTGCGCGAGGCCAGGGTGACGACGGCACTGGCGAGCTGACGGCCGACGCCACGGGCACCGCCGTCATCCGTCCACCCTTGACGTCGGCTTCCCGGACGTCGATGCGCCCTCTGCACGCATTGATCAAGAGATCCACGCCACACCCGTTACGGCAGCCAGGCAGCCGCACGTACCTTCTTGGGTATGAGCCCCACTCCCCCCGCACGCCGCCTGCGCCTCGGTCTGCCCCGGCGGGTGTTCTCGCAGGTGCTGCTGATGCAGGTGGCGATCGCCGCGGGAGTCGCGGTCCTCGCGACCGGGTTGTTCCTGGCACCCCTCAGTGACCAGCTGGACGACCAGGCGATGCGCCGCGCGCTCGCGATCGCGCAGACGACCGCGCAGCAGCCGGACCTCGTGAAGGACCTGAGGGACACACCGCCCTCGCCGGACGGTCCGGTGCAGAAGGAGGCGGAGCGGATCCGCAAGGCCACCAAGGCCGAGTACATCGTGGTGATGGACTGGCGAGGTGTGCGCTGGTCGCACACCGATCCGAAGCAGATCGGCGGCATCGTCTCGACCGACCCGGGGCAGGCCCTGGCCGGCCACGAGGTCATGGAGATCGACAGCGGCACTCTCGGCCGTTCCGCCCGGGGCAAGGTGCCGCTGCGCGACAGTGACGGCACCGTCGTCGGCGCCGTCTCGGTCGGCATCGCCTACGACAGCGTCCGGGCCCGGCTGATCCACGCGATCCCGGGGCTGCTCGCGTACGCCGGAGGTGCCCTGGCCGTCGGCGCGCTGGCGGCGTGGCTCATCTCCCGGCGCGTCCACCGGCAGACCAGGGACCTCGCCTTCTCGGACATCGCGGCGCTCCTGTCGGAACGCGAGGCGATGCTGCACGGCATCCGGGAGGGCGTCGTCGCCCTGGACCGCACCGGCCGCATCCGTCTCGTCAACGACGAGGCACAGCGCCTGCTGGGTCTCGGGGACGCGGTGGTGGGCCGCACACCCGACGAGGCGCTCGGCGCGGGCCGTACGGCCGACGTGCTGGCCGGACGCGTCGCCGGCAGGGACCTGCTCACCGTCCGCGGCCAGCGCGTGCTCGTCGCCAACCGCATGCCCACGGACGACGGCGGCGCCGTGGCCACCCTGCGCGACCGCACCGAACTGGAGCAGCTGGGACGCGAACTCGACTCCACCCGCGGTCTGATCGACGCCCTGCGCGCCCAGGACCACGAACACGCCAACCGGATGCACACGCTGCTGGGGCTGCTCGAACTGGAGATGTACGACGACGCCGTGGAGTTCGTAGGCGAGGTGGTCGGTGACCACCGGGCCACCGCGGAGCAGGTCACCGAGCGGATCGAGGACCCGCTGCTCGCCGCCCTGCTGGTCGGCAAGGCGACCGTCGCGGCCGAGCGGGGCGTCGCCCTGTGGGTGTCGGACCGGACCCGCCTGCCCGACCGGCTGATCGACCCCCAGGGGCTCGTCACCGTCGTCGGCAACCTGGTGGACAACGCCCTGGACGCCGTCGCGGGCAAGCCGCACGCGCGCGTGGAGGTCGAACTGCGCGCCGAGGGACGTACGGCGATTCTCCGCGTCCGCGACACGGGGCCGGGGATCCCGCCGGAACACCGGGAGCTGGTCTTCACCGAGGGATGGTCCACGAAGAAACCGCCGGCGCACCGGGAGCGGGGCATCGGGCTCTCCCTGGTGCGCAGGCTCGCCGAGCGGCAGGGGGGCAGCGCGACCGTCGGCGAGGCGCACGGCGGGGGCGCGGAGTTCACCGTCGTCCTGCCCGAGGCGCTGACCGAGCCGGGCCCCGAACCGGCCCTGACCGTGCCGTCGGCTCCGCGGGCCGCCGAGGAGGAGTCGTGATGATCGAGGTCCTGGTCGTGGACGACGACACGAGGGTCGCCCGGGTCAACGCCGCCTACGTCGAGAAGGTGCCCGGCTTCCATGTCGCGGGCGAGGCCCACAGCGCCGCCGACGCACTGCGTCAGCTGGAGACGCTGCCCCGGCTGGACCTGGTGCTCATGGACCACTACCTGCCCGACGAGACGGGGCTCGCGGTCGTCCAGGAGATGCGGCGGCGCGGCCACCAGACCGACGTCATCATGGTGACGGCGGCGCGGGACGTGTCCACCGTGCAGGCGGCCATGCGGCACGGCGCGCTGCAGTACCTGGTCAAGCCGTTCGCCTTCGCCGGGCTGCGCGCCAAGCTGGAGGCCTACGCCGAGCTGCGGCGCACCCTCGACGGCGGCGGGGAGGCCGAGCAGGCCGAGGTGGACCGCATCTTCGGGGCACTGTCGGCACCGTCGGAGCCCGCTCTGCCCAAGGGGCACTCCCCCACCACGGCCGAGCTGGTCCGTCAGTCCCTGATGAGCGCCGACGGCCCCCTGTCCGCCCAGGAGATCGCCGAGCGCACCGGGGTGAGCCGCCAGACGGCCCAGCGGTACCTGAAGCTCCTGGAACGCACGGGACGGGCCAGGCTGACCCTCAAGTACGGCGACGCGGGCCGCCCGGAGCACCGTTACGTGTGGGCGACCCGCGCCTAGACGGTCGGCTCCGGGCCGTCCCGGCTGTCAGCCTGTGGCCTTCTTCGCGAACTCGGTCGTGTAGGTCTGGTCCAGGTTGATCTTGGCGTTCTTGATGTTGGGGTTGAACGCCTTGAGCACCTTCTCGACCGTCTCGGGACCGCCCGCGGGCATCACGCCGTCCTTGGTGAACATCGGCAGAGTGCTCTTGATCGCCTGGGCGTAGAGCGCCTTGTCGCCCTGCGAGTAGTCGGCCGGCATCTTGTCGGCGATCTGGGACGCGCTGTGTGTGGACATCCACATGAGTGTCTTGACGAATGCATTGACCAGCTTCTGGACCGTGCTCTTGTGGCTGTTCACCCAGTCCGTCTGCATGTACAGACTCGACGACGGATACGGACCTCCGAGCGCCTCCTGGGAACCTTGCGGCGTCCGCATGTCGAGGAGGATCCGGCCCGCCTTCTTGTCGAGGACCTGGGCCACGGTCGGGTCGGTCGTCATGCCGCCGTCGATCGAGCCCTTCTGCAGCGCGGAGATAAAGGTCGGCCCGGCGCCCACCGCGACCGGCGTGAAGTCGCTGATCTTCACACCGTTCTTGACCGCGAGGTACTTGGTGAGGAAGTCGGTCGAGGAGCCCAGCCCGGTGATGCCCAGCTTCTTGCCCTGGAAGTCCTTGGGCGAGGTGATGTCGCCCGCCGCCTTTTCGGAGACCAACTCCACCTCACCTGGGGCGCGGGAGAACTGCACCACCGACTCGATGTGCTTGCCCTTGGTCTGGAGGTCGAGGGTGTGGTCGTAGAAGCCGACGGCTCCCTGGACCTGCCCGGAGACGAGCGCGGTCTCGGCCTGGACGCCGGCGGGCTCGGTCAGCAGCTGAACGTCGAGCCCCTCGGCGTCGAAGTAGCCGAGCCGCTGGGTGAGCATCGCGGGCAGATAGATGACCTTGTCCAGGCCGCCGACCATGATCTTCACCTTCTCGCCCTTGCCGTCGCCGGAGCCGCCGGAGCCGGTCGACGCCGTACCGGCGGCGTCGTTGGCACAGGCGGTGAGCGAGGAGAGGGCGAGCAGGCCGGCGGCGGCCAGGGCGGCGTAGCGGGCGGTCTTGCGCATGGCGGTTCACGTCCTTGTGAAGGGGAGAACGGGAAGGGGCGTAGAGGGAACGTCAGTGCTCGGAACCCGCGGGCTTCCAGCGGAAGATGCGGCGCTCGGCGAAGGTGAGCAGCCCTTCGGCGAGAAGCGCGACGACGGCGAGGATGACCATCGCCGCATACACCCCGGCCGCGTTGAAGGTGCCCTGGGACTGCGCGACGAGCAGGCCGATGCCCTTGGTGGCGCCGATGTACTCGCCGACGATGGCGCCGATGAGGGCGAAGCCGAAGCTGACGTGGAGGCTGGTGAAGATCCACGAGGTGGCGGACGGGATGACCACCTGAAGGGTCACCCTGCGGTCGCTCGCGCCCAGGATCCTGGCATTGGAGACGAGGTTGCGGTCCACCTCGCGGGCGCCCTGGAAGGCGTTGAAGAACACCGGGAAGAAGACCAGGACGACGGCCGACGCGACCTTGGAGGCCGGGCCGAGCCCGAACCAGATCACGAAGATCGGCGCGAGGACGATCCTGGGGATCGAGTTGAGCACCTTGATGTATGGACCAAGGACATCGGCGAGCAAGGTGATCCGTCCCAGCGCAATACCGAGGATGACACCGGTGACCACACCGAGGACCCAGCCGAGCAGTGCCTCGTAGAGCGTGTACCAGATCTGCTCGCCCAGGGAGCCGAGCGCGGTCCCGTGCGTCACCCAGGTGTAGATCTGGTCCCAGATCTGGGTGGGCATGGAGAAGTTGAACGGATCGATGACCTTGGCCCGGGACAGCGCCTCCCACAGTCCGAGGACACCGACCAGCAGCAGGACCCGGACGGCGTTGATGAGGACTTTCCGCCGACGCGCGGCACGGGCCCGCGACTGGGTGCGGTCCGGTGCCTTGGCCCTCTCCACCACCGGTGCGCCGATCACCTCAGGCGACATGGGCCGCACCCCTCTCGCGGGTGATGCGCACCTCTTCGCCGAGGGACTCCCAGATCTCTCGGTAGATCTCGATGAAACGCGGCTCCAGGCGCACCGCCTCGACCTTCCGCGGCCGTGGCAGGTCGATGGTGAAGGTCTCCTTCACGGTGGCCGGTCCGGCGGTCATCACCACGACCTTGTCGGCCAGCGCGATGGACTCCTCCAGGTCGTGGGTGACGAAGACGACCGAGGCGCGCGTGCCTTCCCACAGGTCGAGCAGTTCGTCCGACATCAGCGCCCTGGTCTGCACGTCGAGCGCCGAGAACGGCTCGTCCATGAGCAGGATCTCGGGGTCGTTGACGAAAGTGGCGGCGAGTGCGACGCGTTTGCGCTGGCCGCCGGAGAGCTGGTGCGGATAGCGGTCCTCGAAGGCCGCGAGTCCGACCCGGGCCAGCCACTCGCTCGCCCTCCGCTTCGCCTCCGCCTTGGGCACGCCCCTGAAGCGCGGGCCCGCCATCACGTTGGACAGGACCGTGCGCCAGGGGAAGGTCGCGTCCTGCTGGAAGACGAAGCCGACCTTGTCACCGACGCCGTGCACCGGCTCACCGGCGACCAGCACCTCGCCCTCGGTGGGCTCCTCCAGGCCGCTGACGAGGGTCAGCGTGGTCGACTTGCCGCAGCCCGTGGGGCCGACGACCGCGACGAACTCCCCCCGGCCGACCGTGAGATCCAGGTCCCGGACGGCTGTGTGCAGGCCTCCCGACGGGGTCCTGAACGTCTTGCTCGCGCCCCGCAGTTCGATGGCGGGGCTGGTGTCTGCGCTCATGGCCGGGGACGGTAGATCCGGTTCCGGAGGCGGCATCAGTCTTGTGAGCGCATACCGTTCTTTTGCTCGCAAGGGCCTGTTGTGCTCGTTTTCCGCGGGTTACAACAACGGAGCCGAAACACGGGCGTGACGCCCGCGTGGCCTTGACGGAAAGAGGCCCGATGATTGACGTCCTGGTCGTGGACGACGACTTCCGTGTCGCCGAGATCAACGCCAAGTACGTGGGGAAAGTACCCGGCTTCCGGGTGGCCGCCCGCGCGCACAGCGCTGCTCAGGCGCTGGCGCGGGTGCAGCGCGGAGGCATCGACCTGATGCTGCTGGACCACTACCTACCCGACCAGACGGGCCTCGAACTCGTCCACCGCATGCGGGACCAGGGCCACGGCACCGACGTCATCATGATCACAGCGGCCGGGGACGTGACGACCATCCAGGCCGCCATGCGCCTGGGCGCCCTGCACTACCTGGTCAAACCCTTCACCTTCGCCGCGCTGCACACCCGTCTCGACTCCTACGCCGCCCTGCGCCGCACCGTCGAACGGGTCGGCAGCGGCCGCGGCATCGCCGCACAGGAGCAGGTCGACCGGATCTTCAGCGCGCTGCGCACCACCTCGGTGTCGACGTCCCCGAGTCTGCCGGGCGGTCACTCGGAGCCCACCACGGAACTCATCTGCCGTGTCCTGCACCACGCGGACCACCCGCTCTCCGCGCACGAGGTCGCCGCCGAGACCGGCCTGAGCCGCTCCACAGCCCAGCGCTACCTGCGCCGCCTGGAACAGTCCGGCCGACTGCGCCTCTCCCTCCGGTACGGCGACACGGGCCGGCCGGAGCACCGCTACGCCTGGGTGGCGCCGTAGCCGCCGCACGACAGTGGACCGGGGCCCTTACGCCGCTCCCGCCCCGGTCAGCGACCGCACCTCGGTCTCCGCGTGCCGGGCCTCGTCCGGGACCTCCGCCGAGGTGACCGTGCCCAGCCAGCCCGCGAGGAAGCCCAAGGGGATCGAGATCAGGCCCGGGTTCTGCAGCGGGAAGTACTGGAGGTCGACGCCCGGGAACAGCGAGTCGGGGCTGCCCGACACCACCGGCGACAGCACCACCAGCACCAGGGCCGGAACGAGACCGCCGTAGACGGCCCAGACGGCGCCGCGTGTGGTGAAACCGCGCCAGAACAGGGAGTACAGCAGCACCGGGAGGTTCGCCGACGCGGCGACCGCGAAGGCGAGGCCCACCAGGAACGCGACGTTGAGGTCCCTGGCCAGCAGGCTGAGAGCGATCGCCACCACGCCGACGCCGACGGCGGCGACCCGGGCCACGGCCACCTCGCTGCGCGGCTTACCGCCCCGGCGGCGCAGGGACGCGTAGAGGTCGTGGGCCACGGACGCCGAGGACGCGAGCGTGATGCCGGCGACCACGGCGAGGATCGTGGCGAAGGCGACCGAGGCGACGATCGCGAACAGAACCGTTCCCCCTGTGGACCCGGCACCACCGCCCAGATCGAGCGCCAGCAACGGAACCGCCGTGTTCCCGGCGGCGTTCGACCCGCGCACCGCGTCCGGCCCCACGATGGCGGCTGCGCCGAATCCCAGCACGATCGTCATCAGATAGAAGCCGCCGATGAGCCCCACGGCCCAGACGACCGAGCGACGTGCGGCGCGCGCCGTGGGCACGGTGTAGAAGCGGGACAGGATGTGCGGCAGCCCCGCCGTCCCCAGCACCAGGGCCAGCCCCAGACTGATGAAGTCGAAACGGGCGGTCCAGTCCCCTCCGTACTTCAGCCCCGGCGCCAGAAACGCCTCCCCGTGCCCGCTGCGCTCCGCCGCCGTGAGCAGCAGCCGGTCCAGATCGCCGTGGAAGCGCACCAGGACGAGCGCCGTCAGCGCGATGGTGCCGCCGAGCAGCAGGACGGCCTTCACGATCTGGATCCAGGTGGTCGCCCGCATCCCTCCCAGCGACACATAGATCACCATGAGCGCCCCGACGCCGACGACCGCCCACGCCCGCGCCGCCCCGCTCGTACCTCCGAGCAGCAGCGCCACCAGGCTTCCGGCTCCGACCATCTGCGCCACCAGATACAGAACCGACACGGTCACCGAGGAGGTTCCCGCCGCGATCCGTACCGGCCGCTCCCGCATCCGCGCCGCCACGACGTCGGCGAGCGTGAACCGGCCGCAGTTGCGGACCAGTTCGGCGACGAGGAACAGCACCACCAGCCACGCCACGAGGAATCCGACGACATACAGCAGCCCGTCGTACCCGAACAGCGCGATGAGCCCGGTCACTCCCAGGAAGGAGGCGGCCGACATGTAGTCGCCCGCGATGGCAAAACCATTCTCCATGGGTGAGAAGAGCCGCCCGCCGGCGTAGAACTCCTCCGCCGAGCCGCGCCGGTGACGGCTGACCCACGTCGTGATCGCCAGCGTGACCGCGACGAACGCGCTGAACAGCAACAGCGCCAGCGTCTGGTGTTCACCTGTCACGGGGCACCTCCGTTCACGCCACGCGTCAGTTCCTGCGTGTCCCAGCGCAGTTCCAGCGCCGCCCGGTCCCGGCGAAGCCGCGCGTTCCGCGCGTACGCCCAGGTGAGCAGGAAGGTGGTCAGGAACTGCCCGAGCCCGGCCACCATCGCCACGTTCACCGCTCCGGCCACGGGCCGGGCCATCAGCTCCGGTGCTGTCGTGGCAGCCACCACGTAGCCCAGGTACCAGGCGAAGAAGGCCGCGAAGGCCGGCACCACGAACCTGCGGTAGCGCCGCCTGACCTCCTGAAAGGCCTCGCTGCGCTGCACCTCCAGGTACACGTCGGCCGCCACGACCCCGGCCTTCCCCTCACCGCGCGCCGACGGCGACTTCGCCGGAGCGGGCGCCGCGGCACCGGCCGACTCGCCCCAGCCGGAGGCGAGGGCGTCGTACCAGGGGTCGTCGTACCTCAGCTGTCCGGTTTCCTCGGCCGGGACCGGGACTTGACGGTCGTAAGGCCCGATCGAACTCTCCTGACCAGCCCCGACTCCGCGGGGACGGCCCTTGCTTGGCTGCATGCCCAAGGATGGACAGAACGGGAAGATCCCCGACTCTTCTTCCCCTCCCTCTTCACCCCATCAGGTGATTCAATCCGCTGGTGGCCGCACCAGCCCCTTTCTGTACGCGTAACGCACCGCCTGCGCACGGTCCTTGAGTCCCGTCTTGGTGAACATGTTGTTGATGTGCGTCTTCACGGTCGCGGTCGAGACATGCAGCCTGCGGGCGATCTCCTGGTTGCTGAGCCCTTCGGCGATGAGGATCAGCACCTCCGTCTCCCGCGCGGTGAGCCCGTCCGGCGCCTCCGGGGGCGCGGTCGGTCTGAGATCGGCCTCCGTGAGGCGCTCCAGGAGCCGTCTCTGGATGCTCGGCGAGAGTCCCGCGTCCCCGGACAGCACGCTCTGCACCGCCCGCACGATCTCCTCTCCGCCCGCGTCCTTGGTGAGATAACCGCGCGCGCCCGCTGCCAGCGCCGGGAACAGCGAGTCGTCGTCGGCGAACGTCGTGAGCACCACGACCTGCGTCCCGGGATGCTCCTTACGGATTCTGCGGGTCGCCTCCACTCCGTCGCAGCGGGGCATGCGCAGGTCCATCAGCACCACGTCCGGGGCGACTTCGCCGACCAGCCGCACCGCCTCCTCCCCGTCTTCCGCGGCCCCGACGACCTCGATTCCGGGCAGCAGGCCGAGCAGCATCACGATGCCCTCCCGCACCACGGTCTGGTCGTCCGCGACCACCACCCGAGCGGTTTTCCGCTCGGCCTCCTCCGTCATACCGGCACCTTCAACGTCACCACGAACCCCTCCTCGCCCGGCCCCGCCTCGAGCGAGCCGCCCAGCAGCTCGGCACGCTCCCGCATGCCGAGCAGACCGTACCCGGCGCCCGTCCCGGTCAGCTCGCCCGGCGAGCCGCCCGAGTCCCGTACGTCCAGGGTCACTTCGTGCGGTCGGTAGTCGAGCCGAAGGCGCACCTTGGCGCCCGGGGCGTGCTTGCGGACGTTCGTCAGAGCCTCCTGTGCCGCTCTGCGCACGGTCTGCGAGGCCTCGGTCGGCAGTGTCCTGCGTTCACCCGTGATGGTGATCTCCGCGCCGTCGGACGTACCCACCAACTGGTTCAGGAAGTCCTCCAGCGGGGTCAGCTCGCCGCGCAGGGCGGAGAGCGCCTGGCGTGTCTCGGCGAGGCCGCCACGTGCCATCTCCCGTGCCGCCACCACGCGTTCGCGTATCTGATCGCGCTCGCCGCCGCGCTCGATCAGCAGCCGGGCCGCCTCCAGGTGCACGAGCTGGGCCGAGAGGCTGTGGGCGAGCACGTCGTGGATCTCCCGCGCTATGCGGGCGCGCTCCGCGAGCGCCGCCGTCTCCGCCTCGGCCGCGCGCGCGATCCGCTCCTGGGCGAGCAGCCGCTGGGCGCTGCCCCGCGCCTCGGCGTCGAGGCGCAGTGTGTAGCCGGCCAGGGCGAGTCCGACGCCGGTGACCACGGTCGTCAGGGGGTCGCTGTCGTTGACGAGCCCGTACGAACCGAGTGCCAGGCCCGCGGCGCTGAAGGCGATGGCGGGTGGCAGCCGCTCCAGTGCCGAAACGGCGCAGCCGCACCATATGACGAGGGCCGCCACCTCGAACCCCGACATCTGCGCCGCGACGGCGACGCCTTGGAGCAGCGCGAGCGACGCCAGCGACGGCCACAGCCGGTGCTGGAGCGTGGTCCGGAAGAACGCCCACGCGAGCAGTGCCGCCAGGAGCACTCCTGCGGGCCCGGCCGCCGCCTTCCAGCCGCCCATCCGGCTGTCGGCGAAGGCGCCCCACAGCAGCACGCCGAGGACCAGGGCGCGCACCGTCCAGGCCAGCAGGCACCGGGAGCGTGAGAGCCCCTCACGGCCCAGCGCCTCCTGGGAAGGCCAGCGTGTCCAGACGTTGTCCTTCACACGCGCTCCTTCCCCGCGGGCCGAGTCGTGCTGTCACCGTACGCCCCGCTCGAAGTCCCGGTAGGGCGCAGGGACCGGGCTCGCCAGGCCAGGATTCCGGACCGGACGAGCAGGGTGCCGGCGAGCCCCAGCAGGAGGGCGGAGCTGTCCTGATGGACGCCCACCGCGGCGCCGATGGAGAACAGGCCGACGCGCAGTCCGATGCCGACGGCCCAGACGGCGGCGCTCGCCTTGCTGCTCCGGCACCAGACGGAGCCGTCCGGGTCCGACCAGATGCGAGTGGTCCAGGCCCAGCCGGCGCCGGTGGCAAGGCCGACGAGCAGTTCGGCGCCGAGCAGCAGCGCCGAGGCCGTGGGGTGCTGGGAATCGAGTATGCCCGGCTCGCGCAGCGCGACAACGGTCAGGAGCGCGGGCAGGAGCCACCAGCGGCGCTCCCCGTCCATCCGGTCGGCGCGGAACTGCCGGGCGATCACCAGGGCGGCCACGGCCACGATCACCAACGCGTCGACGAGCCCGGACATCACAGCCTCCGTGAGCGAGGAAGGGAATGCCGGAAGCGGATGCCGCCGACGCCTTCGACGCTACGGAAAACGCCAGGCCGCAGGATCGGAGCCCGGGTGGATCACGGGTGGATCCCCGACCGGGAGCATCTCCACCCAGGGGTGGATCGCCGCGCCCCGGGCACCGGCGAAACCGTACTCGTGTTCCGGGGTTGCCGGGCCCAGGAGCAACGCCCTGCACGACCATCGCCGTGCCGCCCCTGAACGGGAGCAGCACGGGCGATGTCCACGAGCCGTTCACGCCGTGGGCCGGCACCATCCGACCACGGCAGGCTGCGACCCAGGAGGCCGACGCCCCAGCCGGTCCAACCCGCCCCGCGCAGTCGTTACGCGTCGATGCGCGACCGGTCTAGCGTCGCCGCGGAGTTGGAGATGAACTCCTTGCGCGGGGCCACGTCGTTGCCCATCAACAGGTCGAAGACCTGCTCGGCCGCTTCCAGGTCGGAGAGGTTGATCCGGCGCAGGGTGCGGTGGCGCGGGTCCATGGTCGTCTCGGCCAGCTGGTCGGCGTCCATCTCACCGAGACCCTTGTAGCGCTGGATCGAGTCCTTGTAGCGGATGCCCTTGCTCTGGAACTCCATGAGCTTGTCGCGCAGTTCCCGGTCGGAGTACGTGTAGACGTACTTGTCCTGGCCCTTCTTGGGCTGGACGATCTCGATCCGGTGCAGGGGCGGCACAGCGGCGAAGACCCGGCCGGCCTCGACCATGGGCCGCATGTAGCGGTGGAACAGGGTCAGCAGCAGCGTGCGGATGTGCGAGCCGTCGACGTCGGCGTCGGTCATCATGATGATCTTGCCGTAGCGGGCCGTGTCGATGTCGAAGGTCCGGCCCGAGCCGGCTCCTATGACCTGGATGATCGCGCCGCACTCGGCGTTCTTCAGCATGTCCGTCACGGACGACTTCTGGACGTTGAGGATCTTGCCCCGGATCGGCAGCAGCGCCTGGAACTCGGAGTTCCGGGCGAGCTTCGCCGTACCGAGCGCGGAGTCGCCCTCGACGATGAACAGCTCGCTGCGGTCGACGTCGTCGCTGCGGCAGTCGGCGAGCTTGGCCGGCAGCGAGGAGGACTCCAGGGCCGTCTTGCGGCGCTGCGCGTCCTTGTGCTGCCGGGCGGCGATGCGCGTCCGGGCCGCGGCGACGGCCTTCTCCATGACGACACGGGCCTGCTGGGCGGCGTCACGCTTCGTGGACGTCAGGAACGCCTTGAGTTCCTTGCTGATCACGTTGTTCACGATGCGGCGGGCCGCCGAGGTCCCGAGGACCTCCTTGGTCTGGCCCTCGAACTGGGGCTCGGCCAGGCGCACGGTGACGACCGCGGTCAGGCCCTCCAGGGCGTCGTCCTTGACGATGTCGTCCTCGGCCACGCGCAGGAGCTTCTTGGCCCGCAGCACCTCGTTCATCGTGCTGGTCACGGCCTGCTCGAAGCCGGCGACGTGGGTGCCGCCCTTGGGTGTGGCGATGATGTTGACGAACGACTTCACCGTCGTGTCGTATCCGGTGCCCCAGCGCATGGCGACGTCGACGTCGAGCTCGCGGGTGACCTGGGTGGGCGTCATCTGGCCGTGCTCGTCCAGGACCGGGACGGTCTCCCTGAAGGTGCCCTGTCCGGAGAACCGGAGGACGTCGCAGACCGGCTTGTCGCCGGCCAGGTACTCGCAGAACTCGCTGATGCCGCCGTCGAAGCGGAAGGACTCCTCGCCCTTGCTGCCGCCCTCGCCGAGTCCGTACTCGTCGCGCACGACGATGGTCAGGCCGGGCACCAGGAACGCGGTCTGGCGGGCACGCTGGTGCAGCGTCTCCAGGGAGAGCTTGGCGTCCTTGAGGAAGATCTGCCGGTCGGCCCAGTAACGCACGCGCGTGCCGGTACGGGTCTTGGGGATCTTCTTGGCCTTGCGCAGGCCGCTCTTGGCCTCGAACTTGGCGTCCGGACCGGTCGCGGTGAAGGCGCCGGGGACACCGCGCCGGAAGCTGATCGCGTGGGTGTGCCCGCCGCGGTCCACCTCGACGTCCAGGCGGGCGGACAGAGCGTTCACCACGGAGGCGCCGACGCCGTGCAGACCGCCTGAGGCGGCGTACGAGCCGCCACCGAACTTGCCGCCGGCGTGCAGCTTGGTCATGACGACCTCGACACCGGAGAGGCCGGTCTTGGGCTCGACGTCGACGGGGATGCCCCGGCCGTTGTCCCGGACCTCGACCGAGCCGTCGTCGTGGAGGATGACCTCGATGTGATCGCAGTAACCACCGAGGGCCTCGTCGACGGAGTTGTCGATGATCTCCCAGAGGCAGTGCGACAGACCGCGGCTGTCGGTCGACCCGATGTACATGCCCGGGCGCTTCCGCACGGCCTCGAGCCCCTCGAGGACGAGCAGGTGCCGCGCGGTGTAGTTGGAACCGTCCCGGTCTGCTCCTGCCAGCAGAGCTGTGGACGGCACGGACGTCTCGGCGGTCACGCGGTTCGCTCCTCGCTGAATTTCAGATGGGGCCCTCGTGGGTAAGGGCGCGACTTGAGTCACCGGTGAGAGGGTACCGAGGCCTGGTAGAGCCGCTGTAACGCCACCCTCGTCGGAAACTCACACTAGTCCACACTCGCATGCGTGTTCGATCCCTCGATGGAGTGAAGTACACATCACGTTCCCTTCCAGGCATGAACCATTTAGGCTCCGGGCACGTCCTCATGAACAACCGGCAACCCAGCCGGGAGGACCGACCACCGATACAACGCGAAGCCCCGTAAGACACATAGACACGCAATACGGCACATTCGCCGCCAACCGGCAGCAGACAGCCGCCTCGCAAAGATTTTTTCGAGGAGAAGCCACGAGCGGGAACGTTTTGGGGCTGGTTGGATGTTGACCCTGGTACGACAGCTCGTCGAGCTAGAGAAGAGGCGACGTGACTACTGTTCTGACCCCTGCGAGCCAGTTGACGGCCGCTGATCGCTGCGACCGCTGCGGCGCCCAGGCGTACCTGCGCGTCGTCCTGCTCAGCGGCGGAGAGCTGCTCTTCTGCGCCCACCACGGGCGCAAGTTCGAGCCGGAACTCAAGAAGATCGCCGCTGAGATACAGGACGAGACGGAGCGGCTCACGGCCGTTCCCGCGACCGCCTCCGAAGAAGAGCGCTGACACCTCGCGTCCGACGACGAGCCAGCCGGCACAGGCCGCTGAACGGGCGGCTGCCTCTGTCCTCAGAGGCAGCCGCCCGTCCTCGTCCCTACAAACCCTCGGCAGGCCCTGTCGGGCGCCCGCCGCGCGTCCTCACACCCGTGTCCAGCCGAGCGTCCGCATGATGGCGGACACACGCATGTAGACCCCGGGGCTGTCGGCCCGTCCGCAGCCCGTCCCCCAGGAGACGAGCCCGATCAGCCGCCCCTGGGCCACCAGCGGCCCCCCGCTGTCGCCCTGGCAGGCATCCCGGCCCCCACCCGTCTCCCCGGCGCACAGCATGCTCCTGGCGTCGTAGGTGCCGTCGGCACCGCCCGGATACGCGTCCTCGCAGAGCGCATCGGGGAGCACGCGCACGCGTGCCGCCCGCAGGCCGCCGGGGTACTCACCGGCGCCCGAGGTGTCGCCCCAGCCGTACACGGTCGCGGCCCCGCCCACTCCGTAGGCGGGGTCACCGTCGGCCGCCATGCCGATCACCGAGCCGGCCGGAAGAGGTTCGGCCAGGGTCAGAACGGCGAAGTCCCCGAAGTTGCTGACACCGTCGTACGCCGGATTCACCCAGGTGTCCCGCACGGCGATCTCCTGACCGCCGTGGTCCGAGAGCAGGTCGGTGCGTCCCGCTATGACCTTGAGGTCACGGACCCGTTCGGGTGGCCCGCCCAGGACGTCTTCGTCCATGCAGTGGGCCGCGGTGAGCACGGTGGTGCGGCCGACCGCCACGCCTCCGCAGAACTGCCCCGCACGCGTACCCCCGAACCGGTCACGACTGGACAGGGCCACCGTCCACGGGCTCTGAGACGCGTCGACGGGGAATCCCCCTATGACCACGCTGTCGGCGGCCACAGGTGCGGTGGAACCCGTGGATATGGCTGATGCCGCGGCTGCCAGGACCAGCGACCGGGCCAGGGCTCGGACTAGGCGACGACGCATACACACTCCTCACTCCGTGATGTCGGTAAGACACCCAGGGTGATCCACCCGGAGACACCGCGCACCTGCGGAGAGGCGGCAGCACGAAGGCCCGGTCCCCTCGGGGAACCGGGCCTTCCGCGTCGTACGACCGCGACTAGTCGAGGTAGTCGCGCAGCACCTGCGAACGGGACGGGTGGCGCAGCTTCGACATGGTCTTGGACTCGATCTGGCGAATGCGCTCACGCGTGACGCCGTACACCTTGCCGATCTCGTCGAGGGTCTTCGGCTGACCGTCGGTGAGACCGAAGCGCATCGAGACGACGCCCGCCTCGCGCTCGGACAGGGTGTCCAGGACGGAGTGCAGCTGCTCCTGGAGGAGCGTGAAGCTGACCGCGTCGGCCGGGACGACCGCCTCGGAGTCCTCGATGAGGTCACCGAACTCGCTGTCGCCGTCCTCGCCGAGCGGGGTGTGCAGCGAGATGGGCTCGCGGCCGTACTTCTGGACCTCGATGACCTTCTCCGGGGTCATGTCGAGTTCCTTGGCCAGCTCCTCCGGGGTGGGCTCGCGGCCCAGGTCCTGGAGCATCTGGCGCTGCACGCGCGCGAGCTTGTTGATGACCTCGACCATGTGCACCGGGATACGGATGGTGCGAGCCTGGTCGGCCATGGCGCGGGTGATCGCCTGACGGATCCACCAGGTGGCGTACGTGGAGAACTTGTAGCCCTTGGTGTAGTCGAACTTCTCGACCGCGCGGATCAGACCGAGGTTGCCCTCCTGGATGAGGTCCAGGAAGAGCATGCCGCGACCGGTGTAGCGCTTGGCCAGGGAGACCACCAGACGGAGGTTGGCCTCCAGCAGGTGGTTCTTGGCGCGGCGGCCGTCCTCGGCGATGATCTCCAGCTCACGCTTCAGCTTCGGCGCCAGCTTGTCGGCGTTGGCCAGCTTGTCCTCGGCGAACAGACCCGCCTCGATGCGCTTGGCGAGCTCGACCTCCTGCTCGGCGTTGAGCAGGGGAACCTTGCCGATCTGCTTGAGGTAGTCCTTGACCGGGTCGGCGGTGGCACCGGCGGCGGCGACCTGCTGCGCGGGCGCGTCGTCCTCGTCCTCGTCGGAGAGCACGAAGCCCGCGTTCTCGGTGCCCTCGGGCTCCTCGCCGGCCTTGCCGGGGGCTGCCTCCTCGAGCACCTCCTCCTCGAGGAGCTCGACGTCGTCCTTCTTGGCGCTGGTCTTCTTGGCCGCCGCCGTCTTCTTGGCGGGGGCCTTCTTCGCCGCCGCCTTCTTGGCGGTGGTCTTCTTGGCGGCCGCCTTCTTGGCGGGCGCCTCCTCCTCGGCAGCGGGCTCGGCGGCGGGCGCCGCCGGCGTGGCGGTGGCGGTGGCCTTCCTGGTGGTCACCGCCTTGGCCGCGACCGTCTTGGTGGCGGTGCGCTTGGCGGGACTCTTCGCTGCGACGCTCTTTCGGGTGCGCTTGGGCTCTGCGGCACTGACCATCAGCGTCACACCCTCTTCCTCGAGGATCTGGTTGAGGCTGCGCAGTACGTTCTTCCACTGAGTGGCCGGAATCTGGTCAGCTTCGAAGGCCCGACGCACGTCATCGCCGGCGATCTGCCCCTCAGCCTTTCCCCGCTCAATGAGCGCCATGACAGAGACGGACTCGGCGATCTCCGGCGGGAGCGTACGGGATGTGCTGGCCGACACGAACAACCTCTCGGAACGTTGGAAAACGGCTTCCGGCACCGTCCACAGGGGACAGGAGCCGACCGCCGGCTTGGGGATGGGCCGACGGCGCGGGCGGGGGCCGGGAAGATGCACAGCGCCATGAACGGCGTCCGTATTCCCTCCGCGGCTGTCACCTCTTAGGTCATCGCGTTCTCCCCGCGAGCGTTACGCCCAATCTGCGTGGCCCGAGTCACACCCCGTAAGCGAATAAAAACGGTCAGACGCGGGCAGAGGCGGTCACCTTTGGTTGCGACCGGCCGCTCCGGCGCATCCACGGCCCGTTCGCGCCGTCGGACCCCGCGGGATCACGGAAGATCCCGCGGGGTCCGACGGGAGGCGGTTCACCGATCGGGCACTGCCACAGGAGGGGGGTGGCACACCCGGCCGCGCCGCCCGCGGAACGCGGTCAGTGCTCGCGCGGGGCGGGCACCACCCGTTCCACCTCGGGGTGGACCGTGAGGAGTTGCCGCATCGCCGCCTCCGCCGCGGCTCCGTCGCCGGTGGCGAGGGCGTCGCAGATGCGGCTGTGGTGCGCCAGCGACGTCTCGTTCGGCCGGTCACAGCCGGTGACCGGGCCGCCCGAGACCTGGAGGGCCGCGGACACGATCCCGGAGAGGTGCTCCAGCATGCGGTTGCCCGCGATCTGGATGAGCAGCGAGTGGAACTCGGAGTCGGCACGGGAGAAGGTGAGCGCGTCACCCTGGGCCATCGCGTGCCCCATGATCTCGACCATGTCCACGAGACGCTGCTGGACGTCCTCGCGCCCGTGCCCGGCGGCGAGGCGGGCGGCGAGCGGCTCGATCGTCCAGCGCAGCTCGCTCAGCTCCCGGCGCTGGTCGTCCCGCTGCGGCCCGAAGGCCCGCCACTCGATGATGTCCGGGTCGAGGAGGTTCCAGTCGCTGACGGGGCGCACGCGCGTGCCGACGTTCGGTCGGGCGCTCACCAGGCCCTTGGCTTCCAGGACGCGGAGCGACTCGCGGACGACGGTGCGGGAGACCTCGAAGCGCTGGCCGATCTCCTCCGGCACGAGTGGGCGGTCGGCGCCCAGGTCTCCGGAGACGATCATCTGACCGAGTTGCTGGACGAGTTGGCCGTGCAGTCCGCGTCCGCGGCTGCCCGCGGCTCGTCGGCCCACACGGCCGAGCTCGGGGTCCGCGCCGTCCCAGGCAGGGGCCCCGACACGGTCGACGGCGGGCGCCTCGGCGTAGGGGTAGCGGTCGAGTTCGCCCGGGCTCGCGAGGCCGGAGTCAGCGGAGCGGGCGGCGGTCATCATGGTGTGCGCAAGGGTACTCACGCATCCTTTGTCGGCGCCGTCTCCAACTCCCTTGAGGTCTTTGGTGAAAAGCACACGAAAGGGTGATCGCTCACCCCGTCGCAATTGACGCCTTATCGGAAAGAAATGGGCGTTCTGCGGGGAGTTGTGCGCATGGCCGGACGAAGGGTTACGGACAGTCGTCACCGGAATCTGCTGCGCATCGTCGTGAGCAGATACGCGCAGAGCAGAGCGGTCAGCGACAACGTCAGTGCGCCGCCGACCGGTTGGGAGATCACCCTGAGTGCGGTCTCCAGGTAACGCTCTCCCCCGAAGGGCCACCGCGGCAGGAGAGCCTCTCGCAGCCGGGTCGGAAGCCCGGCCGCGGTCCGTACGGACGGTCCGTCCAGGAGCCTGTGCACGACGGGTACGACGAGGAGGGGTACGGCGGCCACCGCGGCGAGCCCGGCCGTGGTGGACCGGAACACCCCTGCGGCCAGTACGCCCGCCCAGGCGCAGCCGACCACGAGCCCGAGCCAACTCGCACTCAGCGCGACCCAGTCGGCGGGAACCTGGGCGAGCTCCCGTCCGTAGACGAGATAGAGCACTTCGGCGTCGCACCCGACGGTGAGGACGGCCAGCACCAGCGCGGTGACCGAGGCGACGAGCAGTTTCGCGGCGAGCAGCCCCAGCCGGCGGGGCACGGTGCCGCGGTCAGCCGCCAGGGCGGGGTGGCGGAACTCGTCGCCGAAGGCCAGCGCGCCGAGCAGTCCCGCGCCGAGCGCCGCCGGCGGCAGGGGCAGTTCCCGCGGCCACGCGGCCAGCAGGCGCGGCTGCGGGGTGTGCCCGATGCGGGCGAGCACGACGGCGGTCACGGCGGACACGGCGAGCACGGCGGCCCCTGTGAGGAAACCGGTGCCGATCCCGGTGGCACGGCGGATCTCGTAACGGAGGGGGCTCAGAGGACTGGGGGCGGGGCGGACGGAGATGGGGGGCGGCAGAGGGGGCAGAGCGTCGAGCGTGCGGGCCTTGCGGGCGTGGGTGGGATGGAGCACGCGGGGCGGTGAGGGCGAGGGCGTCGCCTTCTGTGGCGGGGCGGCGGCATGGCCCGGGTCGTCGGCTGTGAGGACGTCGGAGCCCTCGTGCGGCTCGGTGGAGGGCTGCACCTGAGAGGCAGAGGGCGACCATCCATCGGAGGCCGGTCCGTTTGTGTCCATGCCGGTTGTGTCCTTGCCGGATCGCGGCTCACGTGTGGGTCGCGATTCGGCGGGCGCGGTCACGGGAGCCGCGATGGCCGGCACGGAGGAGCCGAGGGATGGTTCCGGCTCGCCGGTCCGGGGCGCGGCGATGACCCGGTGCGTGTCAGAGGTGTGCTCCGGCCCGACCGTGGCACCCTCCGACCCCACACCGGCGTACGCCGGCTCGCCCCCGGCGCGTTCCAGCCCGACCCCGGCCCGTCCTGGCTCAGCCCCGTCGCGCTCCAGCCCGACACCGGCCCGTCCCGGCTCAGCCCCGTCGCGCTCCAGCCCGACACCGGCCCGTCCTGGCTCAGCCCCGTCGCGCTCCAGCCCGACACCGGCCCGTCCCGGCTCAGCCCCGTCGCGCTCCAGCCCGACACCCGCCCCTCCTGACTCGATCCCGTCACGCCCCAGCCCGACACCCGCCCCTCCTGACTCGATCCCGTCACGCCCCAGCCCGACATCAGCGCGCTCCGGCTCGGCCACGGCGTGTTCCGCCTCGTCGGTGGGCCTTCCCGGTGTGCTGCTCCCGTAGCGGTCGACCGCTGCGTCCTGCGCCCCACCGACGAAGCGTCGGCCGGAGTCCCGTGCAGCTGCCTGGTCGGCGCCCGCGCCGGGCCCCATGTCTCCGATCTCATCGGCGAGTTGGTGGACGACGATGCCGTTCCGGAACGCGGTCTCGCCGATGTCCGCGCAGGTACTGCCGTACACGGAGAGGCGGTTGCCGCCTTCTCGTACGACTTCGACGGAGCGCCGCGAGGTGCGGGCCTGCTTGGCCAGGAGAGCCGCCAGACGGGCCGCGTGCGGGCTGCGGACGGCGACACGGGGACGCAGGCGGGTACGGGAGAACACGGCGGCCTCCTGGTCGGCCACGAGCCTGCCCTGCTCCAGCGTGACGACCCGGTCGGCGGTGCGGGCGGCCTCCTTGGGGTCGGCCGTGGTGAACAGGACCGTGCCGCCCTGGGTGGCGTGGGCGTGGAGCATGCCGTGCAACCAGTCGGCCTCACGGCTGGAGAGCCCGTCGGTGGGGTCGTCGAGGACGAGGGTGTGCGGGTCGGCCAGGAGGGCGCAGGCCAGGCCGAGGCGGCGGTCCATGCCGCGTGAGAGGGTGCCGAGGCGTTCGTCGCGCAGGCTCACGAGGCCGACCGTCTCCAGGACTTCGTCGGCACGCCGGACCGGCACCCCCGCCGCGGCGCACAGCATGCGGAGATGGCCCCGGACGGTGCGGGCCGGGTGGCCCGGCACGTCACCCAGCAGCACGCCGACTTCGCGTGAGGCGTGAGCGATGCGATGCAGGGGGCGGCCCCGGAAGTAGGTGACGCCACGGCCCCGTTGGAGTTCGAGCATGAGTCTGAGGACCGTCGTCTTGCCGGCGCCCGGTGCTCCCAGCAGCGCGGTGACGCGGCCCGCTCGCGCCTCGAAGGAGACGTCATCGACTGCGGGCGGAAGCTCTTTGCGGGGGTTGCTGGTCAGTCCGAAGGCCTGGATCACTCGCAGCAAGATAGCGCGCTATGTCCGGTTTTCCGGGCATCCCAAGGCCTATCACGGGGAGAGCGACGACGCCTTGTCGGGACTGCGGGCCGATCGCGTTCCGGACCTGGCGACGATCACGCCCGCGCCGGGACGTCGGTCATACCTCGGGGCGCAGCATCGGGGGGTTGAGCAGAGTCGCGCCACCGGCACGGAACAGCTGCGCCGGACGTCCGCCCTGGCGTGTGGTCGTCCCACCGGTGGGGACGAGGAAGCCCGGCGTGCCCGTGACCTTGCGATGGAAGTTGCGCGGGTCGAGCGCCACGCCCCAGACCGCCTCATAGACGCGGCGCAGCTCTCCGACGGTGAACTCGGGCGGGCAGAAGGCGGTGGCCAGCGACGAGTACTCGATCTTGGAACGAGCGCGCTCCACACCGTCGGCCAGGATCTGCGCGTGGTCGAAGGCGAGCGGCGCGACCGGCTCGGCGTCCCGCCCGTAGCCGCCCTGCTGGAGCAGTTCCTCGACCGGGGCCCAGCGCGCGTTGCTGGCGTCGCCGCCCGCCCTGGGCGCGGGCAGGTCCGGAGCGAGGGCGAGGTGGGCGACACTGACGACCCGCATCCTGGGGTCCCGCTTGGGGTCGCCGTAGGTGGCGAGCTGCTCCAGATGTGCGCCGTTGTCCTGCGCGGGGACGGACGGGTCGTGGACCCGCAGCCCGGTCTCCTCGGCCAGCTCACGTGCAGCGGCCTGCGCCAGGTCCTCGTCGGCCCGTACGAAGCCGCCGGGGAGCGCCCAGCGCCCCTGGAACGGCGGTTCCCCCCTGCGTACCGCCAGCGCGCACAGGGCATGGCGGCGCACGGTCAGCACGACCAGGTCCACGGTGACGGCGAAGGGCGGAAAGGCTGACGGGTCGTAGGGCATGCCGCGATCATAGTCGTCTGCCTGACGATAAACACTCCCTTCCGCGGTCGCTTCGCCTACTGATCCACTTCCGTGCGGTACGGGCTCCGGTGTCTGTCCCCGATCACTCGGCCGTTGCCGGTCGTACCAGGTCACACCCCCAGTTGCAGCCCGTCGGCCGCCTCCTCGACCATGGCGAGGCCGAGTCGGCTGACGCGCACGGAGAACGGTGCCCCCGCGACCCGCAGCCCCATGAGGCCGATCTCGCCCAGGGGGGCGCTGCGCACGGGGCGCAGGGTGACCGCCCCTGCCGGGGCGTCGGGGCGGATGCCGGCGAGCGTGGTCAGCAGCAGGACTCCGGAGGCCGCGGACGTGGCCGCCGGGCGGCAGGCCGCCGGGTGTGGGAGGGGGGCGCTCCCCTCCGTGCGCTGTTCCCCCGCGTACATCTCGGGCAGGCGGTGGCCGAAGGCCTCGGCGGCCGCGAGGACGCCGCGCAGCAGCGAACTCGCCTCCTTCTCGTAGCCGGCGGCGGCCAGACCCGCGACGGCGAGTGCCGTCTCCTGGACACGTACGGCCCCGGCGCGGTGGCCGAAGGGGTTGTGTCCCGCTTCCTTCGCGCCCAGACCGCGCAGGCCCCAGCCCGAGTCCATGACCGGGCTGCCGAGCAGCCGGGCGAGGTGCTCCGTCTGGACCTTGTCGAGCAGACCCGGTGCCGACACGCCCCCGCCCAGCAGGCCGGTGTCGAGCAGGTGTACGGCGGCCGCGCCCAGGTGGGGCACGGGCCTGCCGTCCGGGGCACGGGCCACGGCAGGCCGACCGCCTCCGAGGTCGTCGACCCAGAAGTCCTTCCGGAAGGCGGTCCGTAATTCCTGCGCCCACTGGCGAAGCGCTGTCCCGCCCGTACGTCCGCAGGAGTCCAGCAGGTCGGCGCCGAGCAGTGCGGCGCGGTGGGCGTGGGCTTGTGTCTCGCAGCGGACGGGCCCGCCGCGATGCGGGTCGCGCAGGTAGGTGTCGTCACCCACGGTGGTCCGCAGCCAGGTCAGGCAGCGCTCGGCCGCGGGCAGCAGCTCCTCCGTCTCCTGCTCGGAGAGTCCCCAGCGACGGGCCTCGGCGAGCAGTGCCGGGAAGAGCAGCGTGGCTTCGGTGCCGGTGCACTGGGGCGGAAGGTGCGGCCCGGCGTCCCGTCTGGGGCCGGGGATCATCCCCGACTGCAGTCCTGGTCCCGTGACTTGGGTCCGGGCGAGGATGCGCAAGGTCCCCGCGGCGAGGCCGGTACCGAGGGGCAGGGCCATCCGGGCGGCGACGAGCGCGTCGGCCGGGGCCAGTCCGCAGCGCCAGGGTGCCCCGGCGGCGAGGTGGGTGTCGGCGGGGTTGGCGGCGTCGCGCAACAAGAGGGCCTGGAGGTCCTCGATGCTCGTCCGTAGCAGCGCGGGGACTCTGGGATCGTCGCCTTCCGCGCGTGCCGCGGCGAGGGGGCTCGTAGCCGCGCGGCCCACGGCTCGCAGAGGCCCCGCGCCGTCCGGCCGCACCCGCAGTTCGACGCTCCTGCTCCCTCCCGGCGGCAGGTCGAGCTCCCACCGCAGCAGCCCTGCCGAGGCCAGGGCGTCCGAGGGAGGCGGCGCGGCCGTGACGGACGCGTTGCCGGTGGCGCAGGACCAGCGCAGGCCGGAGTCATGGACGCTGGCGGGGAGTTCGGGGCCCGCGCTGCCGGAGGCGATCGCCCCGAGGTCGGCCAGGTCCGTGCCCAGGGCCACCTCGACCGGCACGCGCAGCGGCCGGGGAGCCGCGCTGTGCAGGGTGATCCGCTCGGTGCCGTCCGCGTACCGGTTCCGTTCCACGAGCACGTCCGGGTCTGGGCCGGCCTGCGGGGAGGTGCGGAGCGTGCCCACGAACCTGGCGCGGTCGGCCGTGGCCATCCGGGCCTGGACCGCGAGGGGTTCCCGCCCCGCCACGCGGATCTCGCAGCGGGAGAGCACCCGTCGGCCAGCGCGATAGAACCCTTCCAGACCGCGGCCGGTCATCTGCCCCTCCTCCGTCGAGATGGCCAGGCCGGGAAGGGCGACACAGATCAGCACCGTGTGGGCGGGCGGCAGATCGGCGGACCAGCGCAGCCCGGGGATCGTGGCACCCCGGGGCGGGGGCGTCTGCCCCGGGGACGATGGAAGCCTGCCTGGGGCCGGGGGCAGGGAGGCCGAGCCGTGCCCCGACGGGGGACCCGCGCGGCGGCTCCGGGCCGCCCAGGGGGCAGACGGACGGTCCGGGCCGGGCGGGTCGGGCGGTCGTGGGTCAGGGCCTGAGGACGGTGAGCCTGGCGAGGCAGGTGTGGCCGGCGAGATGGCAGGTGCTGTCGGCGAGGTGGCAGGTGCTGTCGGCGAGGTGCCTCCAGGGAACCTGGGACCGAAACCGTCGACCCGGGCTGCCGGTCGCGGAGCGGCATCCTGGTCCCCCGGCCATGGAGTGCCGGGCCCGGTCAGGTCACGGCTCGGCCGCAGGGGCGGCTGGGGTGCGTCCGGGGAGCGGCGGTCGTCGGCGGCGGAGGGCGGAGTCGGCTGGTGCATGGGAAGGCTTCCTCTGCGCTCTGTGCGCCTCGATCGAGTTCGGCGCCGGTGCCGGAGGGCTCCGACGGGGCAGGGGCAGTGCGGCGTCGCGGCCCGTCCAGCCGTTCCGCCACTCAGGTGAACGGCGTGGACGTCCTCCGAGTCACGCCTGTGGACCTGCCCCCGGCGCCTCCCGTCCGCCAGGCGGCCACTCACTCCTCCCCCTCCGCGCTCTGGCCGGGCTGCGCATCCTCCTGCCGCGTGTCCGCGCAGGGCATGGCCGCCTTGCGCGCCGCACGCGCACGCGTACCTCCTGTGCGTGCACTCCTGGATCCCGCGGAACCCGCCGGCGTGGCACGGCCGGGGCGCGTTTCGGCTTGCGGGGCACCCGCCGGGCGCGTGGTGCCCGTCGACGTACGCCGGTGGGGTGTCCGCGTGCTGGCCCGGGTGCTCGCGTCACGGTCTGCAGCGCGGGCTCGGGCCGGGGTGCCGTCGGACGCACCGGCGGGATGAGGGCGGCGTCGGCGCCGCAGGGGCACCGCCGTGGGTGAGGGCTCGGACTGGGGATCGGAGTTCGGCTCGAGGTCCGGCTCAGGGTGCGGCTCGGGGTGCGGCTCCAGCCCGGGTAGGGCTGTCTCGGACCGGGCCGCCTGGTGGCCGTCCTCCCGGGCCACGGAGCCGTCCGACGGCGATTCGGTTCCGTCCACGCCCGCTTCCGCGCCGTCGGTCACCGCGCGGACACGGCCTTCGCGCTCCGCTCGCAGACATGTGCGGATCGACTCCGGGTCGAGACCCTCGTTGCAGGCCTGGTGCAGCAGCCGGGCGAAGAGGTAGTCAGGGTCCGCGCCCAGGGCCATGGCGAGGGCTTCCCTGGCCTCCAGCTCGTCACCGGTGGACCAGGCGACCCAGCCGGCGAGGGTGAGCGGTGCGGCGGCGTGTTCGCCGTACGGCCCGACGCAGCGCCGGGCCAGACTCCGCCACAGGCGAAGGGCCCGTGCGGCCTCGTCGCCCTCCATCCACTCGGCCGCTCGGTCACGGGTCGCGCGGTCCTGGAGGCCGAGGATCAACCGGGCGGCCTCGTCGTGCCCGAGCAGTTCGTCGTCGCGGAGATCCGCCAGGAGCATGCCTGAGACAGGCTGTGCCTCGGCGAAACGGTCCAGGACCTTCCCGGCGAGTTCCAGCGTTTCGCCCGCCACCTCGGCGCGGCCCGCATCGTCCAGGATCCTCGGGACCAGTGCCATGCTGGCGGTGTCCAGGGCGGCTTCCTGCTGGAGGGCCGCGGCGTTCTCCCAGGGCTGCAGCCGGGCCCGCAGCTCTCGCAGCGTGCCACGCACCTGGATCCCGGCATAGGTGGCCGCGGCGGCCAGCACCGACGTACCGGGCAGACCCATGCTGGCTCCCTCGCGCGGACAGCATGCCGCGTTGTCACAGCAGTACGACCAGTAGCGGCCCTCCGAGATGCACAACGCCTCGACCACCACCACGTCCAGCAACCCGCACTCGACACGCAGCCTGTGGGCCAGGGGCCTCAGCCACTCCATCACCTGCTGCCCGGACTGGCCCTTCTCCGGTTCCTGGCACAGGAAGGCGACCATCGACTCGGGCCGGGCACCTCGGCGCTCGCTGCCCTTCACCAGGCCGTGGGCCAGCTGCCTGGCCGCGGACGGCCAGTCGTCCGGGTTCGCGGGGATGCCCAGCCGGGCCCGGCCCCCGAACCGCCCACGACCGTCCCTGTCGTGCAGGGCGACCAGGACGATGCTGTCCTCGGGGCGGTATCCGAGCAGATACGGCAGTGCGTCGGCCAGTTCGGCCGGGGTGCGCAAGGTGACCTGGTGCTCGCCGCCGTGGCCGTCGCCCGGCGAGCCGGGGACGTACGGCCCGGCCGCGTCGCTCCCGCGCGTCACATGTCCACTTTCCTCGTGCCCGCCACGCCCCTGAGGCCCGGTGATGTCACCGTTTTCGGAGGATCCAGTCGCTTCGCTGTGATTCGTCATGCGGAGACGATCTCGCGGAATCCGAACCTCCGCTTGAGCCTGTGGATAAGTCCGATCAGGGACACGTCACTCGAGGTCGGCGCGGCGTCCGATCGCACGGTCCACCGCTCCCGCTGTCAGTGCCGTCCTGTTGTATGGAACGCATGGAGCACACGAGCAACGCGGATCTCAGGGCGGCGGCCGACGCGGTCCTCGCCCGCCTCGTCGGGGACGTCTCGGGAGCGGCCCGGCTGCGCGAGGACCAGTGGCGGGCGATCGAGGCGCTGGTCGCCGACAGACGCCGTGCCCTGGTCGTCCAGCGCACGGGCTGGGGCAAGTCCGCGGTGTACTTCGTGGCGACCTCGCTGCTGCGGGCGCAGGGCAGCGGTCCGACCGTGATCGTGTCCCCGCTGCTCGCGCTCATGCGGAACCAGGTCGAGGCGGCGGCCCGGGCCGGCATCCACGCGCGGACGATCAACTCCTCCAACACCGAGGAGTGGGAGGCCGTCCAGGACGAGATCGCCGCCGGCCAGGTCGACGTCCTGCTGGTGAGCCCCGAGCGGCTCAACAACCCGGACTTCCGGGACCAGGTGCTGCCCCGGCTCGCGGCCGCCACCGGGCTCCTGGTCGTGGACGAGGCCCACTGCATCTCCGACTGGGGTCACGACTTCCGGCCGGACTACCGCCGGCTGCGGACGATGCTCGCCGACCTCCCGCCCGGTGTGCCGGTGCTCGCGACCACGGCCACGGCCAACGCGCGCGTGACGGCCGACGTCGCGGAGCAGCTCGGCACCGGCGGCAGCTCGGACGCCCTCGTGCTGCGGGGTCCGCTGGACCGCGACACTCTCAGTCTGAGCGTGCTGCGTCTGTCGGACGCCGCGCACCGGATGGCCTGGCTCGCCGAGCACCTGGACGAACTGCCGGGTTCCGGGATCATCTACACGCTCACCGTGGCCGCGGCCGAAGAGGTCACCGCTTTCCTCCGGCAGCGCGGGCACACGGTCGCGTCGTACACGGGCAAGACGGAGAATGCCGACCGTCAGCAGGCCGAGGAGGACCTGCTCGCCAACAAGGTGAAGGCGCTGGTCGCCACATCCGCGCTCGGCATGGGCTTCGACAAGCCCGACCTCGGCTTCGTGGTGCACCTCGGCTCGCCCTCCTCCCCCATCGCCTACTACCAGCAGGTGGGCCGTGCGGGGCGGGGTGTGGAGCACGCCGAGGTGCTCCTGCTGCCGGGAAAGGAGGACGAGGCGATCTGGAAGTACTTCGCGTCGCTCGCCTTCCCCTCGGAAGACCTGGTGCGCCGCACGCTGGACATCCTCGCGCACGCGGAGAAACCCCTGTCCCTGCCCGCCCTGGAGCCCCTCGTGGAGCTGCGCCGCTCCCGCCTGGAGACCATGCTCAAGGTCCTCGACGTGGACGGGGCGGTCAGGCGGGTCAAGGGCGGCTGGCTCGCGACCGGACAGCCGTGGACGTACGACGCCGAGCGGTACGCCTGGGTGGCGCGTCAGCGCGAGGCCGAGCAGCAGGCCATGCGCGCGTACGCGTCGACGACGGAGTGCCGCATGGAGTTCCTGCAGCGCCAGCTGGACGACGAGGCCGCCACGCCGTGCGGTCGCTGCGACAACTGCGCGGGCCCCCGCTTCGCGGCGGACACGTCCGAGGAGGCGCTCGACGCCGCGCGCGTGGACCTGGGGCGGGCCGGTGTCGAGGTGGAGCCCCGCCGGATGTGGCCCACCGGTCTGCCGGCGATCGGAGTGGACCTCAAGGGACGCATCCCGGTCGGCGAACAGGCGGCACCAGGACGGGCGTTGGGTCGGCTGTCGGACATCGGCTGGGGCAACCGGCTGCGGCCCATGTTCGCGCCCCAGGCCCCCGACGAATCCGTGCCGGACGACGTGGCGAAGGCCGTGGTGGAGGTGCTGGCCGACTGGGCCAGGGGCCCTGGAGGCTGGGCTGCGGGCGGACCGGACGCCCTGCCCCGCCCGGTCGGGGTCGTGACGGTCGCCTCCCGCAGTCGGCCCCGTCTGATCCACTCCCTCGGGACGCACATCGCGGAAGTGGGCCGGCTGCCGCTGCTGGGCACCGTCGAGTACACCGGCGACGCGCACCCGGGTTCTCGGAGCAACAGCGCCCAGCGCCTCAAGGCGCTCGATGGGGCGCTGGTGGTGCCGCCCGCCCTGGCGTCCGCCCTCACCGAGTCCGGAGGGCCGGTCCTCCTCGTGGACGACTACACGGAGACCGGCTGGACCCTCGCGGTGGCCGCCCGCATGCTCCGACGGTCCGGTGCACAGGGGGTGTTGCCGCTGGTGCTGGCCGTGCAGGGGTGACGGCATGGCCGGGAGGGCGAGACCGCCGCCGCCACGACGGTCTCCTTCGACCGGCCGTACGCGGGCGCCGCCTTCCCAACCGCGACCGTCCCGCTCCCGCCCACCGGCGCCCTGCCGGGGCAGGGTTCCGACCGGGTACGGGCCCCCGGCCGCCTGCCCGCTTGCGCACGGCTCTGGACGCCGCACGCCCCGATGGCGTACGAACGTGTCGTGCTCGAACGCCCCATGGGGGGCCCGGCAACGCACGGGGTGGGGATATTAGCCGCGCATCATCTGATAACGGTCGGCTGCCTCAATTGCTCGTTGCCGCATTCAAGTTCGACAGGAAGAATTGAGGTCCGCTCCCGCACGGAACGCCCGCTCCTACGGCTGGGCTTCACTGCGGTGCGCGCTCCCAGGAACCCGACCCCGCCCGCAGTGTGGGCGCGTAGCCGAAGGGAGGACCGTGACCTTCGGATTCGCTCCGGCCTCGGCAGCGGCGTCGACGTCCGCCGCTTCCGCCAACCGCTTGCTCGAACCCGCGGAATGGGCCGCCGCCGGGATCCCGCTGCTGCGTAACCCCCGTGAGGTGGTCAGCGGACTCCACGCCCGGCACCATCCACAGCCGGCGACCGCTGTCATCGCCGTGCTCGACCCGGACGAGCGGCTGCGGGCGAGCGCCTCGTTCGTCCGTCGCCCGGCCCCGGCCGACGGCTGGATGTTCCGCAATGTGCTGCTGGCGCAGCTCCGCCGGGTCATCCCGCACGATCTGCGACGCCGCACGCCGGTGCGCACCGCCGTGCTCCTCTACTGCCGTGAGGGCGACGCCCGTTGGACGGAGGAGGACGGCGCCTGGATGTGGGGACTGCGCGACGCCTGCACCCTGCACGGGCTGCGCTGCGGGGCGTACATCACGTTGACCCGTGACGGCTGGCAGGTCCTCGGCGAGGGCCGCGGCGGACGCCGCCCTCACTCTGCCTCGGCACCGGAGCCGTTCGACACCTCGGAGGCACCTCCGCCACCGCCGCGCACCGGTGGCGCCGCCTCCGAGGTCCTGCGCCGCGCTGCGGCGGCACGCTGAGGCTCGGGACGGGCCGCTCCGGACACGAACCCGGGGCCCCACCCAGTAGTCGTACGGCATCCACGATGGCGGCCGGGCACGGACACGGGCGCGGCGAGCGCCCCGAGATCGCCCCGGCAGCTCGGTCAGTCAGAGGGTCGTGTGCGACCGCTCAGAACACGCTCCGGTGACAGGTCCGAGCGCTTCCCGGTGACACCGTCCGAGCACTAACCCGGCGACACGGAGCGACGGTCGCAGTGACCGCCTCGCGCACAACCCCGGCCCGGACTCGCCTCACCTCGCCCTGAGCGCGCTCGACCAGCCGCTCCTGCACCACTGTGGAGCGGCCCTCGACCGAGTCCGCGCGTGGGCCGACCCACCCAGGGCAGCAGAACGCACTCTTCGAATCCCGCCAAGGTACGCAGCCGCCTGGCACCAGCCTTCGCGCACGCCGAACCGCCCGCCGTACGGAAACCGCCGAAGCGGCGCCCGAGGTCACCTCCCAGCGCCCTGCCGGGCGCTGCGGAACCGACTCAGACGCCCGCGCCCAGCACCGAGTTGATCCGCTGCGGGTCCCCGCAGACGATCAGCAGGGCGCCGGCCCGGGAGTGGGCCAGGGACAGGGCACTCGCGGCCGCGGCCTCGGAACCGCCGTTGACGGCGACAACGACCACGGGGCGCGACGCGGCGCGGGCCGCGACGGTGGCGTCCGTGTAGAAGACGTCGTCTCCGGCGTCGTGCTGGGCCCAGTAGGAGGTTTCACCGAAGGACAGCTCGTGGGCGGCCCACGGGTGCTGTTCGCCGGTCGTGATCACCAGGACGTCGCCAGGGGCACGACCGGATTCCAGCAGCAGGTCCACGGCCTCCTCGGCGGCGTCGAGCGCGCCCTCGACGGACGCCGGGATCAGCTGGATCTGCGGGGTGGCCGCAGCGGCGGCACCCGACGGACCGGGCTTTGAGGCCACCTCGCGCGGCGTACGTTGCACCGGCGGCGTCGGCCGGAGAGGGCCGGGGCGACCGGGACGCGACGGAGCCGCGGGACGGGGGCCGGGTACGGGGCGGGGGGTCGGCGCGGTGCGGCCGCTGGCCGGAGTGGCGCGGGGACCCTGGGCACTCTCGTGAATCTGAGGCTCCTCGGGAATGAGAGGCATGGGTTGATATTTATCAAACGTTGGTACGACCCGCGTCGGCGGGTGGCGCATGCGTGCGAACGAAACCGTCAGAAATCGAAGCCGAGCTGACCCTCGATTTCCGGAACGCTTCCGTCCGTACAGCTGCGGACCTTCTTGAGGTGCCGCCACTGGGGCAGCGCATCAAGATACGCCCACGACAACCGGTGGTAGGGGGTGGGCCCCCGCTCCGCCAGTGCGGCCTTGTGCACGGGTGATGGATACCCGGCGTTGTCCGCAAAACCGAAGTCTGCATGGTCGATGCCCAGTTCGGCCATCATTTTGTCGCGCTGGACCTTGGCGATCACCGAAGCCGCGGCGACCGCCACGCACGACTGATCACCCTTGATCACCGTACGGACCCGCCAGGGCGCACCGAGATAGTCGTGCTTGCCATCGAGGATGACCGCGTCGGGCCGTACCGGCAGAGCGTCCAGAGCACGCCCCGCCGCGAGCCGCAGCGCGGCCGTCATCCCCAGGTCGTCTATCTCCTCCGGGGAGGCATGCCCCAGGGCGTACGACGTCACCCACTTGCGCAGTTCCTCGGCGAGTTCGGTGCGCCTCTTGATGGTGAGGAGCTTCGAGTCCGTGAGGCCCTCGGGCGGTCGGCGGAGTCCGGTGATCGCCGCGCAGACGGTGACAGGGCCGGCCCACGCGCCGCGCCCCACCTCGTCGACACCTGCAACGATCTTCGCTCCGGTCGTGGCTCGAAGGGAGCGCTCGACGGTGTGAGTAGGCGGTTCGTACGGCATGGCGCCCCTAGGTTACGCCGCCCGGAACCGCCCGCGACACCCTGGCCTCCCCGGGCGGGGTCACGACCCTCGTCCACCGTGTCAGGCACCACTCGGCCGCAGCAGCGGGACCATCAACTGGTCGATCATCTCCTCGATTTCCTGGTCCTGCCATTCACAGCCGCACATCTTGGACCGGTACATCATCATCGCCGGGATGGCGTCGAAGACGTATCCGTTCGCGGCGTCCGGACGCACTTCGCCTCGCTCGATCCCACGCTCGACCACCTCCCGGAGCATCCTGATGGTGGGCTCCACGACACCGTCGAAGATCACGGCGTGGAAGCGCTCGGCCTGCGTCGTGTCGCATTCGTGAATCACGGAGCGAAGCGCGAACCCCGGGCGGGAGAACATGGCATCGCGCGCTTTCAGGCACAGCGCCAAGAGGTCCTCGCGCACACTCCCCTCGTCGGGCGCCGCGTCGAAGTGCGGCAGTCCGGCGCGCAGGGCATCGGCGACGAGGTCCTCCTTGGACGGCCAGCGCCGGTAGACCGCGGCCTTGCCGGTCTGAGCGCCGGCCGCGACGCCCTCCATCGTCAGGCCGTTCCAGCCGACGGTGCTGAGTTGATCCAGCGCGGCGTCGAGGATCGCACGTTCGAGCACCGCGCCGCGGCGGCGTGCAGCCGTCTGAGCGGGGGCATCCGCCCAGCTCGGGGTAGCCATCGGAGTCTCTCCAGGGAGCAGTGGAAGCGGGGGTTCCGGGGATGGGGGACGCGCCGTACGGCAACGACGGGGGACGTGCCGAATGGCGACGCTGACAGTGAACGCTTGCGTTCACTGTCGGGGACTCACTACCGTTGGCGCGACAGTGAACGCTGGCGTTCACTAAGGCATTCGTGGGGGACCCAAAGTGACAACCTCTCCATTGCTCCAGGACCAGAGGCCAGGTGCGGCCCGCCGGGAGGGGCATCCCGGCATCGCTCTCACCGTCATCGCTGCCTGCCAACTCATGGTCGTACTCGACGCGACGATTGTGAACATCGCACTCCCGCACATTCAAGACGCGCTCGAGTTCAGCACCACCGACCTCACCTGGGTCGTCAGCTCCTACACCCTCACCTTCGGCGGCCTGCTGCTCCTGGGCGGCCGCGCCGGTGACATCCTCGGCCGGCGCCGAGTCTTCATGGCCGGCATCCTGCTCTTCACCGTCGCCTCGCTGCTCGGCGGGCTCGCCCAGGAGCCCTGGCAGTTGCTGGCCGCACGGGTCCTGCAGGGCGTGGGAGGTGCCATCGCGTCGCCCACGTCGCTGGCGCTCATCACCACCACGTTCCCCGAGGGTCCGGAACGCAACCGGGCCTTCGGTGTCTTCGCCGCGGTGTCCGCGGGAGGCGGCGCCATCGGCCTGCTCGCAGGCGGCATGCTCACCGAGTGGCTCGACTGGCGCTGGGTGCTCTTCGTGAACGTGCCGATCGGCGTACTGATCGCCGTGCTCACACCGCTCTACATAGGCGAGTCCGAACGGCACTCCGGCCGCTTCGACATCGCGGGCGCCGTGACCTCCACGGCCGGAATGGCTTCCCTCGTCTACGGCTTCATCCGGGCGGCGGACGAGGGATGGCGGGACAGCCTCGCCGTCGGGTCCTTCGGCGCCGCGGTCGTCCTGCTGCTGGCCTTCGGGTTCATCGAGTCGCGCGCCAAGGAGCCGATCACTCCGCTCCGGATGTTCGCCGACCGGAATCGCTCGGGCACGTACGTGATCATGCTGAGTCTGGCCGCGGCCATGTTCGGCATGTTCTTCTACATCGTGCTGTTCGTGCAGAACGTGCTCGGGTACAGCCCGATCGAGGCAGGGCTCGCCTTCCTGCCCGTGACGGTCGTGATCGCGCTCGGGGCGGGCCTGTCGCAGCGGTTCCTGCCGGTGCTGGGCCCCAAGCCGTTCATGGTCGTGGGCTCGGCCCTCGCGATGATCGGCCTGGCCTGGCAGGCGCTCATCAGCTCCGACAGCTCCTACGTCGGCGGGGTCCTCGGTCCGATGCTGGTGTTCGGCTTCGGCATGGGCCTGAACTTCGTGACGCTGACGCTCACAGCCGTCTCCGGTGTCGCCCAGCACGAGGCGGGCGCCGCGTCCGGGCTGCTCAACGTCACCCAGCAGGTGGGCGGATCGCTGGGTCTGGCCATCCTCACGACGGTCTTCGGCACCGCGACCCGCGACGAGGCGGAGAAGCAGCTCCCGCGGTTCATGGCCGAGGGCTCCGCGGAGCAGAAGGCGGAGTTCGCCAGGACGCAGCAGCTGCCTGCGCCGTGGGGGCACGAGGTGCTGGCCCAGGGCATCGCCACGGCCTTCATCCCGGCCGCCGCGATGGCCGTCCTCGCCGTGGTCACCGCCTGGTTGATGATCCGGGTCCGCAAGAGCGACTTGGAGGCACTGGCCGGTTCTGCCGGACCGGGGCTCGGCTGACGCGAGGATGTCGCGAGCCGGCTCCGGCGGCTCACCGGCGGGCGGGAGGCATGCCTGCCGGCGACTGTCGGGCCGGTTCGCCACGGGCCACGGGTGGCCGGACCCGGCCCGGGGGACGAGCGGTGTGGGCAGCGGTCCGGCCGCTCGCTCGCGCCTTCGCGGACGACGTGCGCAAGCGCCCCACCAACGGACCAGAACAGCGAGCAGGACTTCCATGACCACCCCCATTGCGCGCCCTCACGTACGGCGGGTCCCCTGGGGCCCCTGACGGCTCACGCAGCGGATGTCACTACAACGAGCGGACGGTCACGGAGAGTTCCCGAGTGGTACGGAGAGTTCCGACCGCTAGGCCGACGTGGGCACCCAGTCGGGGAGCGGCTCCGTCCGCTCCACCCACTCGGCGGGCGGCGTCCCCGCCTTCCCCGAGGCGATCACGCCGCCCACGATGGCGCAGGTGGTGTCGACGTCCCCGCCGACCTGGGCCGTCGTCCAGAACGCCTGCTCATAGTCACCGAGGCTTCTCGCGGCCGACCAGAGGGCGAAGGGCACGGTGTCATGGGCGGTCGTGCGCCGTCCGCAGCCCAGCACGGCCGCGACCGTGGCCGCGTCGGCGTAGTCGAGCATGTCGCGGGCCCGGCGCAGGCCCGCGCCGACCGCGCTCTTCCGCGGCACCAGCTCGATGACCCCGTCGAGGAGGGCCCCGGCACCGGGCGGTCCGCCCGGCGCGGCGGCGAACGCGGCGGCCGCGGCGACGGCCATGGCGCCGACGACGGCCTCGCGGTGCTGGTGGGTGGGGTAGGCCGAGATCTCCGCCTGGTGGGTCGCCTGCTCCGGGTCGTCCGCGTACCAGGCACCCAGGGGGGCGATCCGCATCGCGGCGCCGTTGCCCCAGGACCCCTGTCCCTTGAAGAGCCCGGCGGCGAGTTCGCGCCAGTCACCGCCCTCGCGGACGAGCCGCAGGAGGCGGTTGACCTTGGGACCGTAGCCCCGGTCGACATCGTGGTGCTCGGCGAGGGAACGGGCCAGGGCGTCCTGGTCGATGCGATGGTGGACGGCCAGGACGGCGACGACGGAACCCGCCATTTCCGTGTCGTCGGTCCACTGCCACGGTCCGGACGGCACCTCGCGCCGCTTCAGCAGCGGGTAGTTCACCGGCACGAAGTACTGGGAGCCCAGGGCGTCTCCCACGGACAGTCCGCGCAGGGCGGCCAGGGCGCGGTCCAGGCGCGCGTCGAGGGAGGAGTCAGCGGTCATCGCCCTGCCACTCTATCCGGTGATTTCGTACGGCTCGGGATCTCGCCAGCGGTCGAACGGCCGGTCAAGGGTGTACTTGCCGTCGTCTCCCAGAACGAGCATCCGCACCTCGCCGTTCCCCGGGTTCGACAGCGACTCGAACTCCGCGACCGTCCAGTGGAACCACCGCATGCAGAACAGCCGCATGGCCAGGCCGTGGGTCACGATCAGCACGTTCGGCGGGTGGTCGGGAGCCTCGAAGCTGCGGAACAGGCTCTCCAGGAACCCGCCGACCCGGTCGTAGACGTCGGCGCCGGACTCACCCTGGGCGAACCGGTAGAAGAAGTGGCCGTACGCGTCGCGGTAGGCCTTCTGGAGGCGGACCTCGTCCCGGTCCTGCCAGTTGCCCCAGTCCTGCTCCCGCAGCCTGGGCTCCTCGCGGACCCGTATGAGTCCGGGGTCGAGGCGGAAGGCCCGCAGCGTCTCGTGCGTACGGCGGTACGGGGAGACGTAGACGCTGACGCGCTCGTCGCCGAACAGTTCCCGCAAACGGTCGCCGGTCGCCGCCGCCTGCCGCCTGCCGCGCTCGGTCAGCGCCAGGGCGTGGTCGGGTTCACGCTCGTACACGGAGTCATCAACATTGCCCGTTGACTCGCCGTGCCGGACAAGGACGATGCGCCGTGGTCGTGCCATGCCAAAACCCTAGATCGGGTGAGGGCCCGTCGAGCACACGTACCGCACCCTTGGAGCGTAGGTCACACAGATCCTGCACCACAGGCGACATCGATCGCACGTAGGTTCGATCTAGAAATCAACGGTCCGCCCCTCCGGAACAAACGGACAGGACCGCACGGAATCACACCGTCCAGCTCGGCTCCATGTCCACGACGTCCCCGGTGAGCGCGGCCACGTCCGCCTCCGTCTGGGCCCTGAGGGCGAGCCGTTCCACCCGTTCGGTCCGGTACTTGCCGTGCTCCGCGGCCGAGCGCCACATCGACAGCACCAGGAACTCGTGCCCCGGTGCCTCGCCGAACAGCCCGCGCACCATCCCGGGCGAGCCGGCCATGGCGGGGTTCCAGACCTTCTCCTGCATCAGCACGAAGTGCTCGGCGCGCTCCTCGTGGACCCGGCACAGCGCCACCCGCAGCAGGTCGGCATCCGTGAAGCGCGGCTCGAAGCCCGTCTTCACATCGAAGCGGTAGTCGAAGAGTCTGACCTGCGCGTCCTTGAAGGTGCCCGACTGGGCCGACGCGAGCCGATCATGGGACCGCGCCATGAAGGAGTCGTAGAAGGCACGGCTCTCCCAGAACGCGAAGATGTGCGCCACGTCCGGCCGCCCCCGGCTCCAGCCACCCCCCTGCCCGCGAAACCCCGGCTCCCCCAGAAGCCCCGCCCACTTCCGCTGCCCCCGCTCGAAACCGCGGCGGTCCACCACGGTGCAGCGAATCCACTTGACCAGCACCGCGCCATGGTAAGGCCACGGAGCGTGGCGCCGGTCACTCTCGGCTGGACCGCTCCCCCACGTGCGCACCCGCGCGCGTGGCAGGATGGACAAGCAGTCGTGAGTGCCCGGCAGTTGGGGCGAACGGGCGGGTCGGGACGGGGAAGGGGACTCTGGTGGACAGGCTCAACAAGGGACTTCGCAAGGTGGAGATCGCGGTGCGGTGGGATCCCAGTCCGGCGGGACAGCCGTCCACCGACCTGGACCTCGTCGCGGCGACCTATCCCGCGGACGGTCCGCACGGCGATCCCGCCTACGTGGTGCACTTCGACAGCCGCTCCCCCGACGGCACCATCTACCTCAACCGGGACAGCAAGGACGGCCAGGGCTTCGGCTACGACGAGGTCATGACGCTGGAACTCGACCGGCTCGACGTCCGGTATGCGCGTGTGGTGGTCGGAGTCGTCATCCAGCAGCGCCCGGCGGAACGCACCTTCGTCAGCGTGGTCAACCCCGGCCTGCGCATCCGCGAGGGATACGACGTCCTCGCCGAGGACGACTTCGGCGGCGTCCTGGGAGCGACGGCGGCGACGGTCGCGGAGTTCACTCGGGACGGCTCCGGCCCGTGGACCTTCCAACCCGGGCTCCGGGGCTTCGAGGGCGACCCGGTGTCCTTCACCAGGACGATGGGCGCGGCGCACCGCCCGTAAGCACTGCGCCTCGAACGTCGAACGACAAGCCTCGATCGACAAGCCGCGCTGACAAGAAGGGCACCGTCCCGTGGACGGTGCCCCTCTGTCATCTCCTCAGGCGCTCGGCATCAGCTGCAGCCGCTGGTCGAGCCGCATCCCTCGCAGATGTAGCAGGAACCGGCGCGCTGCATCTTCGTGCCGCAGGAGAAGCACAGCGGAGCGTCTGCCTGGATGCCCAGCTGCATCTCGACCAGTTCGGCACTGGTGTGGGCCTGCTGCGGGGCGGGCTTGGTCGCCTCGTCGTTCTTCGGCGCGGTGACGGCCTTCAGTTCCTGGGCCCGCGGTGCCGACTGGGCCAGGCCTTCCACGTCGACCTCGTCCTCGTTCGGCTCGTACGAGCCGGTCTCCAGGTGACGCTGGCGCTCCTCGGCGGAGTGGATGCCGAGCGCGGACCGCGTCTCGAAGGGCAGGAAGTCCAGCGCCAGGCGGCGGAAGATGTAGTCGACGATCGACTGCGCCATCCGCACGTCCGGGTCGTCCGTCATACCGGCCGGCTCGAAGCGCATGTTCGTGAACTTCGAGACGTAGGTCTCCAGGGGCACGCCGTACTGGAGGCCGACGGAGACCGCGATGGAGAAGGCGTCCATCATGCCCGCGAGCGTCGAGCCCTGCTTGGACATCTTCAGGAAGACCTCACCGAGACCGTCGTCCGGGTAGGAGTTGGCGGTCATGTAGCCCTCGGCACCGCCGACGGTGAAGGACGTGGTGATGCCGGGACGTCCCTTCGGGAGGCGCTTGCGGACCGGGCGGTACTCGACGACCTTCTCGACCTTGGTCTCGACGACGGCGGGCTCCTCGGCCTTCTTCTCCTCCTTCTTCTTGGCGGAGAGCGGCTGGCCGACCTTGCAGTTGTCGCGGTAGATCGCGAGAGCCTTGACGCCGAGCTTCCAGGCCTCGAAGTAGATCTCCTCGACCTCCTCGACGGTCGCCGACTCCGGCATGTTGACCGTCTTGGAGATGGCGCCGGAGATCCAGGGCTGGATCGCGGCCATCATGCGGACGTGGCCCATCGGGGAGATGGCACGCTCGCCCATGGCGCAGTCGAACACCTCGTAGTGCTCGGGCTTGAGACCGGGGGCGTCGATCACGTTGCCGTGCTCGGCGATGTGGGCGACGATCGCCTCGATCTGCTCTTCCAGGTAGCCCAGGCGACGCAGGGCCTGCGGGACGGTGCCGTTGACGATCTGCATCGAGCCGCCGCCGACCAGCTTCTTGAACTTGACCAGCGCGAGGTCGGGCTCGACACCGGTGGTATCGCAGGACATCGCGAGGCCGATGGTGCCGGTCGGGGCGAGCACGGACGCCTGGGAGTTACGGAAACCGTTCTTCTCACCGAGGCGCAGCACGTCTCCCCAGGCCTCGCTGGCGGCGGCCCACACCGGGGTGTCCAGGTCGTCCATGCGGACGGCCTTGTCGTTGGCGTCCGAGTGCTGCTTCATGACGCGCTTGTGGGCGTCGGCGTTGCGGGCGTAGCCGTCGTACGGGCCGACGACCGCGGCCAGTTCGGCGGAGCGGCGGTACGCCGTACCGGTCATCAGGGAGGTGATGGCGCCGGCGAGGGCGCGGCCGCCGTCGGAGTCGTACGCGTGGCCGGTGGCCATCAGCAGGGCGCCGAGGTTGGCGTAGCCGATGCCGAGCTGGCGGAACGCGCGCGTGTTCTCACCGATCTTCTGGGTCGGGAAGTCGGCGAAGCAGATCGAGATGTCCATCGCGGTGATGACCAGCTCGACGACCTTCTGGAAGCGCTCGGCCTCGAAGGACTGGTTGCCCTTGCCGTCGTCCTTCAGGAACTTCATCAGGTTCAGCGAGGCCAGGTTGCAGGACGTGTTGTCCAGGTGCATGTACTCGCTGCACGGGTTCGACGCGGTGATCCGGCCGGACTCGGGGCAGGTGTGCCAGTTGTTGATGGTGTCGTCGTACTGGATGCCGGGGTCGGCGCAGGCCCAGGCAGCCTCGGCGATCTTGCGGAAGAGCGCCTTGGCGTCGACCTCCTCGATGACCTCGCCGGTCATCCGGCCCCGCAGCCCGAACTGGCCGCCCTGCTCGACCGCCTTCATGAACTCGTCGTTCACACGGACGGAGTTGTTGGCGTTCTGGTACTGGACGGACGTGATGTCGTCGCCGCCCAGGTCCATGTCGAAGCCCGCGTCGCGCAGGACGCGGATCTTCTCCTCTTCCTTGACCTTGGTCTCGATGAAGTCCTCGATGTCCGGGTGGTCGACGTCGAGGACGACCATCTTGGCGGCGCGGCGGGTGGCGCCACCGGACTTGATCGTTCCTGCGGAAGCGTCGGCTCCGCGCATGAAGGAGACCGGACCGGAGGCGTTGCCACCGGAGGACAGCAGTTCCTTGGAGGAGCGGATCCGGGAGAGGTTCAGGCCGGCACCGGAGCCGCCCTTGAAGATCATGCCCTCTTCCTTGTACCAGTCGAGGATCGACTCCATGGAGTCGTCGACGGACAGGATGAAGCAGGCGGAGACCTGCTGGGGCTGCTTGGTGCCGACGTTGAACCAGACGGGGCTGTTGAAGCTGAAGATCTGGTGCAGGAGGGCGTACGCCAGCTCGTGCTCGAAGATCTCGGCGTCGGCGGGCGAGGCGAAGTACTTGTGGTCCTCTCCGGCCTTCCGGTACGTCTTCACGATGCGGTCGATCAGCTGCTTGAGGCTGGTCTCGCGCTGCGGGGTGCCCACGGCACCGCGGAAGTACTTGCTGGTGACGATGTTGACCGCGTTCACCGACCAGAAGTCGGGGAACTCGACGCCGCGCTGCTCGAAGTTGACCGAGCCGTCGCGCCAGTTGGTCATGACGACGTCACGGCTCTCCCAGGCCACCTCGTCGTAGGGGTGAACCCCAGGGGTGGTGTGGATGCGCTCGACACGCAGGCCCTTGCTCGCCTTGGTGCTCCTGGCGCGGGAACTCCGTGCCGGACCGCTCGCCGTCTCTGTCATGCCGCCTCCCTGTACGGGCGAAAACGCCCTGAAGTGCCCCGTTGTTCCCGTGGCACGGTGTTCTGTCTGGTGTTGCGGGCACCCACTCACATCGCCCGCAACAGGTCTTCACATCGCCGCCGCCCGGCCGGGCCCGGAGCTGCCGTCCGGGTCCGGCCCGCCGGTCAGTCGGCGGCGCCTGCGGGCTCGGGGACCTGTGCCGTCCCTCCGGACCCGCGGTCGTCTTCCTGGCTCCCCGCACCCGTGTCCTCGCGGTCGCCGTCGTCCGCGTCGGGGCGTCCCGTCTCTTCCCTGAGCTCCGCGATGGCCGCCTCGAAGTCCTCGAGCGAGTCGAACGCCCGGTAGACGGAGGCGAAGCGCAGATAGGCGACGAGGTCGAGCTCCTGCAACGGGCCGAGTATGGCCAGCCCCACGTCGTGGGTGGTCAGCTCGGCGCTTCCGGTGGCCCGCACGGCCTCCTCGACCCGCTGCCCGAGTTGGGCGAGCGCGTCCTCGGTCACGGGCCGTCCCTGGCACGCCTTGCGCACCCCGTTGATGATCTTCGTACGGCTGAACGGCTCGGTGACTCCGGACCGCTTCACCACCATGAGCGAGCACGTCTCCACGGTCGTGAAACGACGGGAGCAGTCAGGGCACTGGCGGCGCCTGCGGATCGATGTGCCGTCGTCGGTCGTGCGACTGTCGACGACACGGCTGTCGGGGTGCCTGCAGAAGGGGCAGTGCATGAACTCCAACCCTCCTCACAGCAGACTCAATAGCCTCGTGGGCCTCTTGCGCCTCACGAAGCAGCCCCAAGCATAGGCGATGACCTTGGGCACCAAGACCCGGGGGACCACAACTTCTGGGCTGCTCCTGCAATCCAACCACTACATGTGGGGATTGGCTCATACATCCACGCAGTGCGCGCGTGTCGGGGGAGTCGGCGCAGGTAGCGCGCGGCGGAGGGTGTCGCGCCGCCCTCGCAGACCCTCCGGGGCACCGTCGTAACACTGTCTCACCCGAAGGCGGCCGCATCCCTTCGTGCACAGCAGTATCGCTACGGCACATGCGGAGATACCGTGGGCGCCGCGAGGAGGGGCCGTGGGACTCCCGCACAGATGAGCGCCGGCCCCGGGGCAGGGGGATGCCGGATGGCAGACTGGGGCAACAGTCCACGAGGTGATCACCCCGGCGGTGAAGAGTACAGCAATGAGCCCTTTTGCCCGACAGGCAGCACGGCCGCCAATACACCCGGACACATGATCGCGTCCGGCGATTCGCGTTTTTTCACTCGAACGTGTGTTTGGCGCAACCTTTCGAAAGCAACTACCGTTGGCTAGCAGGGAGACCATCGAGAGGGGCCGACGTGACCACCACCGCAGACAGTGCCGCCATCACTGCCCAGGACCGCTCCCAGGGCCGACTGGAGCCGGTGCATGCGATGAACGAAGCCACGAACCCTGAGGGGCACAAGCGCTCCCTGCCGGGCCGACCTCCCGGCATCCGGGCGGACAGCTCCGGGCTCACCGACCGCCAGCGCCGCGTGATCGAGGTCATCAGGGACTCCGTGCAGCGACGCGGCTACCCGCCGTCCATGCGCGAGATCGGCCAGGCCGTCGGCCTCTCCAGCACCTCTTCCGTGGCACACCAGCTGATGGCACTGGAGCGCAAGGGCTTCCTGCGCCGCGACCCGCACCGCCCGCGCGCGTACGAGGTGCGCGGTTCCGACCAGGCCGCCTCGGTGCAGCCCACGGACACCGCGGGCAAGCCGGCCGCGTCCTACGTCCCGCTGGTCGGCCGCATCGCCGCCGGTGGGCCGATCCTCGCCGAGGAATCCGTCGAGGACGTGTTCCCCCTCCCCCGCCAGCTCGTCGGCGACGGTGAGCTGTTCGTCCTGAAGGTCGTCGGCGACTCCATGATCGAGGCCGCGATCTGCGACGGCGACTGGGTCACGGTGCGCCGCCAGCCGGTCGCCGAGAACGGCGACATCGTGGCCGCGATGCTCGACGGAGAAGCCACCGTCAAGCGCTTCAAGCGCGAGGACGGCCATGTCTGGCTCCTGCCGCACAACGCGGCGTACGAGCCGATCCCCGGCGACGACGCGACCATCCTCGGCAAGGTCGTGGCCGTACTGCGCCGCGTCTGACGCGCAACCTGACGCCGCGCGCCGCATCTGACGCCAACCTCTGACGTCGCGCGCCGCGTCGGGCGGGCCCAGTCGGCCCGCCCCCTGACCGGGCCCCGGAACCCCTGCGCCGGTTCCGGGGTCCTGCGCTGTCCGGGCGGGCTGGTGCTCCCCGGGTGGCCCGCCTTCGAGGTCGGTCTTTGGCCCGTCCTTCAGGTCGGTCCGTGGCTCGCCGCCACGGACCGACCCCGAGGTTCACCCGGCTTCCGCCTGCTTCGCCGCAGCGTCGATCGCCGCCAGCGACTTCCGCACCTGGTTACGGTCCGTCGTATACCAGAAGTCGGGCAGTGACGCCTTGAGATAACCGCCGTAACGGGCCGTCGCCAGACGCTGGTCCAGGACGGCGACGACGCCGCGGTCACCCGACGCCCGTACGAGACGGCCGGCGCCCTGCGCCATCAGGAGCGCGGCATGGGTCGCGGCGACCGCCATGAAGCCGTTGCCGCCCGCCTCCTCCACGGCCTTCTGGCGAGCGCTCATCAGAGGGTCGTCCGGACGCGGGAACGGGATCTTGTCCATGACGACCAGCTGGCAGCTGGGCCCGGGGACGTCCACGCCCTGCCACAGCGACAGCGTGCCGAAGAGGCAGGTCTTCGGGTCGGCCGCGAAGTTCTTGATGAGCTCGCCGAGCGTCTCCTCCCCCTGAAGGAGGATCGGGAACTCCGGGATGCGGGAACGCAGCTCCTCGGCGGCCACCTGGGCCCCGCGCATGGAGGAGAACAGGCCCAGGGTGCGGCCGCCGGCCGCCTGGATCAGCTCCGTGAGCTCGTCGAGCATGTCCGCACGGTCGCCGTCCCGTGCGGGACGGGCCAGGTGCTTGGCGACGTACAGGATGCCCTGCCTGCGGTAGTCGAACGGCGAGCCGACGTCGATGCCCTTCCACTTCGGGAAGTCGTCGCCCTCGGTGCCCTCGGGAGCGAGGCCCAGGGAGGCGCCGACACCGTTGAAATCGCCGCCCAGCTTGAGCGTCGCGGACGTCAGGACCACGGAGCGGTCCGCGAAGAGCTTCTCCCGCAGCAACCCCGAGACGGACATGGGGGCGACGCGCAGGGAGGCACCGAAGCGGTCGTGGCGCTCGTACCAGACGACGTCCCATTCGGAGCCGTTCGTGATCCGCTCCGCCACGTCGTGCACGTTCTCCACGGAGGCCAGGGCCTGTTTGCGGACCGCGTCCTCGTCCTGAACGGACTTGTCGCGGGTCGTGCCGATCGCGGAGATGACCGTGCGGCACGCGTCGCGCAGCGCCATGAGCGCGTACGAGAGATCCTCGGGGATCTCCTCCAGACGGCCCGGCAGCGCCAGCTCCATCAGCCGCTCGAAACCCTCGGCGGCGGTCTGGAGCTGGTCGGCGGCCTTCTCGTTGGCGAGTTTCGCGGCGCGGCGCACCGCCCGGTTGACCTGGCCGGGAGTGAGCTCGCCGGTGGCGACTCCGGTGACGCGGGAGACGAGTTCATGGGCCTCGTCGACGATCAGCACCTCATGCTGCGGCAGGACCGGGGCGCCTTCGATGGCGTCGATCGCGAGCAGCGCGTGGTTCGTGACCACGACCTCGGACAGCTTGGCCCGCTCGCGGGCCATCTCGGCGAAGCACTCCGCGCCGTAGGCGCACTTCGAGGCACCCAGGCACTCTCGCGACGACACCGACACCTGAGCCCAGGCCCGGTCCGAGATACCGGGCGTGAGGTCGTCACGATCGCCGGTCTCGGTCTCGTCGGCCCAGTCCCGCACCCGCAGCAGGTCCTGACCGAGCTTGCTGGTGGGCGCGGCCGCCTCGAACTGGTCGAAGAGGCCCTCCTCCTCGTCCTGCGGGACGCCCTCGTGCAGGCGGTGCAGACAGAGGTAGTTGGACCGGCCCTTGAGCATCGCGAACTCCGGGCGGCGGCGCAGCAGGGGGTGCAGCGACTCGACCGTTCTCGGCAGGTCGCGCTCCACCAGCTGGCGCTGCAGGGCCAGGGTCGCGGTCGCGACGACCACGCGCTCCCCGTGCGCGAGCGCGGGCACCAGGTAGCCGAGCGACTTGCCGGTGCCGGTGCCGGCCTGGACCAGCAGGTGGGAGCCGTCGTCGATCGCCTCCGCGACGGCTTCGGCCATGGCCACCTGGCCGGGGCGCTCCGTACCGCCGACGGCAGTGACGGCAGCATGCAGGAGTTCGGGGAGTGAGGGCTTCGTCATAGCGCGACCACCCTACGACCCGGCACTGACAAACGGGTGATCAAGGCGGGGACGGGCGACGGGATCAAGACCGTGGTCTCCTCGGCGGGGGTGGGGACGGCGGACAAGAAAGACGTGCGGCTGGTGGGAACTGCCGCGACCTCGCCCACGTTCAATGAGTGATGGTGCGGTGACACAGCGCTACAGAAGGTGCCGGAGGGACCGGTCTCGGACCATGAGGGCGGCCCGCTTGGCGGGCAGGTCGACCTCGGCGGAGAACCGGAAGCCGGCGGTCAGGAAGGCAGCGATGGAGGGGGTGTTGCGAATGTCGGGTTCCGCGATGACGCGTGCGCAGGAGGGGCGCCGCGCCAGAACCAGATCCGCCACGGCCCTGAGCAGCAGACCACCGAGACCACGCCCCCGGTCGGCGACCGCGCCGACCAGGAGGTGGACTCCCGTGTCGTGAGGCCGGGCGGGATAGTGACGGGCCAGCGGGTCCAGATCCGCCCGGTAGATCTCCCAGTAGCTCATAGGCGTTCCGTCCAGCACGCCGATGCAGGGCACACTGCGCCCGTCACCGGCGAGCTGGGCCCGCAGATGGTCCTCGGTCACGTCCTGCGGTCCGGACAGCGCCCAGAACGCCGCGGTGGCCGGGTCGTTCATCCAGCGGCTGATGAGCGGCAGGTCGCGTTCGATCCGCACGGGGACCAGGTGGAAGAAGCCCGCGGGCGTGTCGGCCGGGCCCCAGTCGGCGACGTGGTCGAGGAGGTCGTCATGGTGCGGGAGGACTGGGCGGACGGACGTGTCGCGGTGCGCGGTGCCGGATGCGGAGGGGCGTGCGGTGTCGTGGTCCCACCGCCGTGCTCCGTCGCCGTCCGGCTCCGGCCCCGCGATGAGGGCGACGAGTTCGTCCGGGAGCCGCAGGTCCATGGTGTCCTCGGCGTGCCCGCCCGCGCTGGGACCCGCGCCGGTGATGTGCCCGCGTGCGTCGGTGTCCGCACGGGGACCGGCACCGCTAGCCGCTGCCGCATGCGCCTCGGTCCCGCCTCGGGAGCCCCCGTCCGGTCCGACGCCTGAGCCGCCGCCGGCCTCCGTGCCCGGCTCGGAGGCCGGTGCCCCTGGCCCGGGAACACCGGCCCTCCGGTCTCCGTCGGACCCGGCGGACCCAGCGGACCCGGCCGCGGGCACGGACGCGGTGGCCACGACACGGGCACCGCCACCACCACCGCTACCGGTATCGGCATCGGCATCGGCATCGGCATCGGCGGTCGGATCGGCGGGAAGCACCAAACGCTCCTCTCAGAAAGGGAATGGGGCATGTCCTCAGCGAGGAAGGAGGTCGGTTGTGGTCATGGACGGTCAGCGTGATCAGGAGTGCAGGGGGTTGGCGATGGTGACGTAGACGGACTGGGTGTCGACCGGGCCGATGAGTTCGTCCAGGCCGTGCAGCCGGGTCAGCAGGTTGGCCTTGCAGCGCAGGACGGGTGAGTCGAGCAACAGGGCGGGCAGCGAGGTGCGCAGCCTGGCCCGGCCGGAGGCGGCCTGTCCGAGGAAACGGCGGAAGGCGGCGAGCAGCAGTCTCTCGTCGGCCAGTTGCTGGGATCCGAAGGCGCCGATGAGGCCGAGTACGTTGTTGACGGCCAGGTAGTACGCGAGGCGTTCGTCGATGACCTCGTCGCGGACGAACGTGTCGCTCTGCTCCCCGACGCCGGGCAGCCGGGCGTCGAGGTCCGCGCGTCGGGACTCCCGGAAGTAGTAGCCCTGGTTGTCGCGGTAGCGGCCGCCTGTGGGCCAGCCGTCGGCGTCCAGCAGGAGCAGGGTGTTCTGCTGGTGGGCCTCCAGGGCGATGCCTGCCTCGCCGTCCAGCCACAGGACCGGGCGCACGACGTGTTCGAGGTAGCGCAGGAACCACTCGGCGGCTACGGCTCCACTGGGGCGTCCGGTCCTGCGGGCGAGGCCGGTGACGACCGCGGCCAGGCGGGACGACAGGGCGGGGGCAGGGTCCCGCGTCTCCGGCAGATCGGCGACCGCTCCTGACCGCATCGTTTCTGACCGCATTGTTTCCGACCAGGCCGTCTCCAACGGGGCCGTCTCCAACCGGGCCGTTCCCGACCGGATCGCAGAGCACGGGCGAAGCGAGACGAGTCCGGCGACGCAGGAGACGTCGTCCGCGGGACTGAACGGATTGTGGCGGATCACCACGTCCAGCCCGGGCAACGGGGTGCCGTCGGGGCCGTCGACAGCGAGCCAGGCCGGGTCGCGCACGATGTCGAAGTCCGGATGCACGGCCCGCCACTGCTGCGCGAGGCCGCCGCGGAGCAGGCGATGGACCTCGACACCGCGGTGGAGTTCCTTGCGGAGGTTCTCGCGGCGGGAGTTGGTGATGCGCAGGCCCAGCGACAGCTTGAGCATCGCGGAGGCGCCGGAGCGGTAGACGGTGCGTACGGAGGAGGTGGGGTGCCAGGGAGTGCCGTGGGGGCCGAGCTCGCGGAGCAGTCCGCTGTCCAGCAGGGCGGCTGTCTCGGGACGGTGCCGGACCTCGTGCGCCTGCCAGGGGTGCAGGGGCAGGGGGACGTAGCCGTCCGGCAGCGGCAGTCCGGTTCCGGCCAGGCGTGCGGTGAGCCGGGGTGCGGCGACAGGGCGGCCGCGTTCGGTCCAGGAGGAGTCGGTGGCGAGGACGGAGGGGGCGACAGCCATCCAGTGCAGAGGGAAGGAACCGCGTGTTTCGGGTGAGTACCGCCGGGCTTCGGCCTCGGAGAGTCCCTCGCGGCTCTTCGGGGCGGGGTGCAGGGGGTGTCCGAGGACGAGTGCCTGTTCGGCGGCCAGGAAAAGGTCGGGGGCATCGGCCGGGTGTTCCCGGCGGTCGCGGACGAACGTGGCGACGCGGCCGAGTGAGTCGGCGACCTTCGCGACGAGGTCGGTGACCTCATGGGCGGCGGAGCCGGGGTCGGCCGGGAGACCGGTCGCATGGGCGTCGCTGGTGCCCGAGGTGCGGGCGGTCGCTGCCCGGACCCTGGACGAGGTGAGCGCCTCCCGGCCGAGCAGGGCGGCGACCGTGACGGCGTCGGCCGGTGGGGCGTGGTCGCGGGTGTCGGCCAGACGCGGAAGGCCGAAGCGGTGCCAGCCCGTCGGGGACCAGTAGCGGACCGGAGCGAGGAGGGCGGTGCCACTGGCGGGAAGGGGAATGTGGAGGACGCCGTCGGCAGGGGCAGGCCGGCCGGTTTCGCGGACCCAGCAGCGCAGCAGGTTCTCCATGGCTGCCGCCTGGGCGGCGATGTCCGGATCGGGGTGCTCCAGGAGGTCGGAGGCGGGACCGGCGCCCATGCCCTCGGGGGGAGACGCCGCAGCCCCCTGGCGGGGAATCACGGAGGTCACCGACGTCTCCGGCGTCCGGACGTCAGGGGGGCCCGCTCCCCGCGTCGCGGCGTGGGCGTCGGGCTCGGGGATGGCGTTCAAGACGGGTACCTCGTGGGGTGGTTCCTGATCGTGCGGTGGTTCCTGATCGTGCGGTGGTTCCTGATCGTGCGGTCGGGGTCTGCGCGCCGAGGGGTGCGGCATGGCGCGCCCGTGGGAGTGCGAAGTCTCGCGACGTGGTCGCTCGTGCGTGAACTCGCGCGCTGCCGCAGCTCACTCGCGGGTACGGCGCTGCTGCCGCGCGACCTCACGGCGCCGTGCCGCGGCCCGGACGGCGTCGGCCAGACGGTCCAGCACGGCGACCGCCTGTTCGTCGGTGATCGTCAGGGGCGGCAGCAGCCGTACGACGCTCGCGTGACGGCCGCCGAGTCCGACGATGAGGCCGCGCCGCAGGCACTCCCTCTGCACATCGGCGGCCAGGTCGGGGGCGGCGGGATGCGGCCGGCGCGGGCTGTCCGCGGTCACCGGCGGATCCCCTTCGCCGTCTCCCGCGGCCCCGGCTCCTCGCCCGGCGTCCGGCTCCGCCTGCGGATCCACCAGCTCGACACCGATCATCAGACCCCGCCCCCGCACATCCCCGACGCACGGGAACTCCCGGGACAGCTCCTGGAGTTGGTCGAGCATCCGGGCGCCGAGTGCCGCCGCGCGCTCGGCGAGACGGTTCTCCCGGACGTGGGCGAGGGTCGCCGTGCCGGCGGCCATGGCGAGCTGGTTGCCGCGGAAGGTGCCGGTGTCGGCGCCGGGTTCCCAGGCGTCGAGGTCGTCGCGGTGGACGACGACGGCCAGCGGCAGGCTGCCTCCGATGGCCTTGGAGAGGACCATCACGTCGGGGGTCACGCCGCTGTGCTCCACGGCCCAGAAGGCGCCGGTCCGTCCGACGCCCGTCTCGATCTCGTCGACGATCAGCGGGACGGACCGGTCGGCCGTGAGCTGCCGCATGCGCCGCAGCCAGGTGTCCGGTGCGGGGATCACCCCGCCCTCGCCCGGGACGGGCTCGACGATCATCCCGGCGGGCGCCGGCACGCCGGAGCCGGGGTCGTCGAGCACGGATGCGGTCCAATGGGCGGCGAGGTCGGCCCCGCGTTCGCCCCCGACACCGAACGGGCAGCGGTAGTCCTGCGGGTAGGGCAGGCGGACGACCTGGTCGAGGGGGCCGGCGGACGCGTCGAGCGGTCCGGGTGCCCTTCCGTGTCCGGCGCCGGTGAACGCGATGAGGCCGGTCCGCCCGGTCGCCGCACGTACGAGTTCGCAGGCGGTCTCCACGGCGTCGCTGCCGGCCGGTCCGCAGAACCGTACGCGTGCCCGACCGGCGAGCCCTGGCGGCAGGGTGTGGAACAGCTCGGTGATGAAGGCGTCCTTGACGGGTGTGGCGAGGTCGAGGACGTTCAGGGGCGCGCCGGAGTCGAGGACCTTGCGGATGGCGTCCAGCACGACCGGGTGGTTGTGCCCGAGCGCGAGCGTGCCGGCGCCCGAGAGGCAGTCCAGGTAGCGGCGGCCGTCCGCGCCCTCGATGGTGAGTCCCCGTGCCCGTACGGGCACGATCGGCAGGGCTCGGGCGTAGGTCCGGGCCGCGGACTCGCGCGCGGACTGACGGCGCAGGATTCCCTCGTGCGCGGAGCGCGCACCGGGTGCGGCGTCGTCGACGGCACCGTCGGGCAGGGCCTTCACCGGCATACGCCCCACAGCGGCCTCCTCCGGCGCGCATTCCCCATGGGTGGATTCCGCCACGACTTCCCTGACCTCCCACTGGGCACGGGCACAGAGGGCGGCGTGCAGACAGCCGGACCCCCACCGCTACCAACCCCGGACCGCTCACGCGGTTACGGGTTCCCTCAAGATCCTGCAAGATCCTTGTCACGGCATGACCCGGCGAGGTCCCGCTGCGAGCCCGAGATGTCCGACGGGACGTCTCACCTTCCGAGAAGGTCACGGACCTCCGCGACCTGTGCCGCGCCGAGGTCGGTGTACTCCGACAGGGCCCGTTCCAGGTCCTTATGTCGTACGGGCGCGCTCGAAGCGGTCGGCGGCGGACGTCGGTTCGCCGGTCCGCGCGTCGACGACGCCCAGTTCGACTTCCGCCCAGGCCGCACCTCGGAGGTTTCCCAGCTCCTGGTACTTGTGGAGTGCGGCAACGCCTCGTTCCCGTGCGGCACCGTGCTCGCCCTTGACCCTGTGGAGGGTGCAGAGCTCGACGAGCACGTCCGCGATGTTCCGCTCGCTGTGCAGGCTCCTGAACTCCTCCAGAGCCTCTTCGAGGAGGTCCCGGGCCTCGGTGTGACGGCCCTGGATCCGTCTCACGATTCCGATCTCGCGTCGCGCCCAGGCACGGCCGTTGCGGTCCGACGCGACGGAGTTGATCCGCAGGGCCGCGCGGAAACGGTCCTCGGCGCTGTCGTGGTCTCCGGTGAGGCGGTCGATGGTGCCGAGTTCGATGAGGATCCACGCCTCGTTCCGCTGGTTCCCCTGCTCCTGGTAGATGCGCAGCCCTCGGAGAGCCTGTCCCGCGCCTCCGCGTAGTCGCCGGTGGCCCTGTTGATCATCCCGAGCACTCCGAGCCCGTTGGCCTCTCCGCGCCACTGGTCCCGGTCCCGGTGGAGGGCGACGGCCCGCAGCATCCTGGCGCGGGCCGTCGGGGAGTCGGCCAGGTGGTAGAGGTTCGTGGCGACTTCGCCGGCGCAGTATGCCTCGTTGCGATGGTCGCGCAGCCTGCGGAAGGCGTCGGCCGCTTCCTCGGCGAGCGGCAGGGCCGTCCCGTTGGTCGGGTCGGTGCGGCTCGGCACGCAGGGCGGGCGGGGTCGGCTCGGCGACCATCAGGAACGGTCTGTCCCCGACCGCGGTGCGCCACTGCGTGGTCATGCTGTCCAGGTCGAAGTCGGTCGTCGCCGGAGCCGCTCCGACGGTGACCAGCACCGCGGCGAGAACGTCCTCCGGGCGAAGGTGGCCCGCCGACCCCGTGTTGCTGCGGTACCCCACGAAGAGCCGCCCGCCCGGGTAACGCTCCCCGAGCCGGTGGGCCGCCTGGACGGCGAGCTCCGTCTTGCCGCTGCCGGAGCGGCCCGTGACGAGACAGACGAGAGGTCGTGTCGCGGTGGCGGGCGGCTCGGCGGTCAGCAGCCGGTCCAGCTCGTTGTCACGGCCGGCGAACACCGCCGCGCCCGGCGGCAGTGTCTTCGGGCCATCGCTCCGGCCGTCGGATCCCATGACCGGAGCGGAGTCGCCCGCGGCGGTACTGCCGCCCGGGACCAGCGCGGCCCTCAGGGCGGCGAGCGTGACCAGCAGGAGCAGCGCGCCGAAGAGCCACCAGTTCAAGGTGGGTGACCAGGTTCGTCAGCGCGCCCACGGCGGCCCCGAGGACGGGTTCGGCCGCGAGCAGCAGCACCTCACGTCGTCGCCTGTCGGGACTTCCTGCCATGGCCCCCCTGTCCTGCGCGAACGGGACCTGCGCGAACGGGACCTGCCCGCTCGGACACCGTTCCACTCCGGATCCCGTACGGGTTGTCTCAAGATCCTTTCCGTGACGGAACTGTTGCTGTTCCGTCGGTCCTCCCCCACAGCCACCCCATAGGGTGTGGTGCCGTTCCCGGACGCGGTGAGTCGGCCCGAAGTCCCCGTACAGCGGTGGAGAACGGCGGCCGAAGCACCGGTGTCGTCCATGTTCGTCCATATCAGGGGGAGTCAGATCATGCGATCCACACGGCCGTCGTCCACCACCGGTCCAGGGGGGAGGCCGCGCCGCAGGAACTCCCCCGTGCTGGCCGCCGTGGCCCTCGCCTCGGCGCTCGCGCTGACCGCCACCGCCTGCGAGTCGGGGGACGCCGCGGCGGGCGGGGAGGCCTCCGCGTCCGCCACCGCCTCCGACGACGGCAAGCTCAGGATCCCGGACGACATCAGGGACCGGCTCCGTGAGCACGGGATCGACATCGACAAGTGGAAGAACGGCGCCTGGAAGAACTGGGACCGCGACGACTGGCTGCGCGAGGCCCACGAGTACATCAACCCCATCATCGAGGGGCTCTGGGACCCGGACCGCATGCGCGAGGCCGAGGAGCCGGACCAGGGCGTCGACGACGGTGACCTCTCGGGTGACCAGGGCGTCACCGACCCCACGCCCGCGCCGGTCGAGGCGCAGGCGGTGCCGCCGTCGTACCACGCCGCCGTTCCCACGGCCGGGAAGGTGTTCTTCGACTCCCCCAAGGGCTCGGCCGTCTGCTCGGCGACGGTGGTGCAGGACCCGGCCCACCCGGGCAAGTCCAACCTGGTGTGGACGGCGGGCCATTGCGTGCACGCGGGCAAGAAGGGCGGCTGGTACCGCAACATCGCGTTCGTGCCGTCGTACAACGACGACGGCAAGTCGGTCGCGGAGCTGGAGAACGCCACCCGTGAGGACGTCGCACCGTACGGCGTCTGGTGGGGTGACTGGGCGCAGACCTCGGACCAGTGGATCGAGCAGGGCGGTTCGACGGGCGGGGACGGCGCTCCGTACGACTTCGCGGTCATCCATGTGACGCCGGAGAAGGGCAGCGGCGGCAAGTCGCTGGAGGAGACGGTCGGTTCGGCGCTGCCGGTGGACTTCGAGGCGCCCGCCGTACCGAAGGCCGACCGCGTCACGGCGATCGGCTACCCGGCCGCGCCGCCGTACGACGGGCAGAAGCTGTACCGGTGCCAGGACCGGCCCGGCCGGCTGTCGGTCACCGCGTCGGATCCGACGATGTACCGCATCGGCTGCACCATGACCGGCGGTTCGTCGGGCGGCGGCTGGGTCGCGGAGGGCGCGGACGGCAAGCCGGCGCTGGTGTCCAACACCTCGATCGGCCCGGTGACGTCGGGGTGGCTGGCCGGACCGCGGCTGGGTGAGGCCGCGAAGGGCGTGTACGACTCGGTGAGCGAGAAGTTCGCGGGTCGGTGAGCGCGGGCCGGGCCGGACTCTTCGGCCGACCGCTGGGCGCCTGCCGAACCCCTCGGCGGGCCGGTGAGTTCCTCGGCGGGCCGGAGGGCGCCTGCCGAGGCCCTCGGCCAGCCTCTTAACGCCTGCCGGCCCCTCACCCGGCCTGTTAACGCCTGCCGAACCCTCGGCCGGCCGGTCAACGCCTGCCGGACATTGCGCGGTGGAGGGGCGCCCGGCGCAATCGGCAACGCGCCGGGCGCCCTCCTCCTGGGAACGCGCCCGGCGCGTTCACACCGGCGTCACGCTCGGCGCCCTCCGAACGCACCCCCGCGCCCCGCCGAAGCACCCGGCCCACCACCCCTGGCTCACTCACCATCCGGCAGCACAGAATTCGTACACAACGGGGGTCATCGCACCATGCGTTCCACACGTACGCCCGCGGCACCGAGACGCGGGCGGCGTACCGCGCTCGCCGCGACCGGGCTCGTCGCCGCCCTGGCGCTCACCGCCACCGCCTGTGGCGGTTCGGCGGACCCGGCGAGCGACAAGCCCGACGCCACCACCTCGCAGGCCGCCGCGCACGGCGGCGGCAAGGTGCAGATCCCGGCCGACCTCGCGGGCAAGCTCAAGGAGCACGGCATCGACGTCGACCGCTGGAAGGACGGCGGCTGGAAGGACTGGGACAAGGACAAGTGGCTCAGTGAGGCCAAGGACTTCGTCAACCCGGTGATCGAGGGCCTCTGGAAGCCGGACCGGATGCGGTCCGCCGAGGAGGCGAACAAGACGGTCACGACGAAGGACGCGTCCGCCGGCCAGGGCGTCAGCGACCCGGACCCGGCCCCCGTCCGGGCGCAGCCCGAGAAGGCGCCGTACCATCGCAACGCGGCACCGGTCGGCAAGGTCTTCTTCGACTCCCCCGACGGCCCGGCGGTCTGCTCGGGCACGGTGATCAAGGACGTCAACCACCCGGGCAAGTCCAACCTGGTGTGGACGGCGGGCCACTGCGTGCACGCCGGCGGCAACGGCGGCTGGTACCGCAACATCGTGTTCGTCCCGGCCTACAACGACCTCGGCAAGTCCGAGGCGGAGCTGAGCAACGCGAACCCGACCGAGATCGCCCCGTACGGCAACTGGTGGGCGGACTGGGCGTCGACCTCGAACCAGTGGATCCAGGGCGGTTCGGAGACCGGCGGCGACGGCGCCGCCCACGACTACGCCGTGCTGCACGTGAAGCCCGAGCAGGGGGCGAAGTCCCTGGAGGAGACGGTCGGCGCCGCGCTGGACGTGGACTTCTCCGCCCCGTCCGCCGCCGAGGCGGCCAAGATGGGCGCCTGGGGCTACCCGGCCGCACCGCCCTACAACGGCCTGAAGATGTTCAAGTGCGTGGACGTCCCCGGCCGGTTCTCGCTCTCCCCGGCCCTGCCGACGATGTACCGCATCGGCTGCACCATGACCGGCGGCTCGTCCGGCGGCGGCTGGTTCCGGGTGCTGAACGGCAAGTCCGTGCTGGTCTCCAACACCTCGATCGGCCCGGCCGACAACAGCTGGCTGGCGGGCCCGCAGTTGGGCCGGGACGCCGAGGCGCTGTACCAGAACATGAGCAGGACGTACGGCGGTCGGTGACCCGGACGCGCCGAAGGCCCGCTCCCTGCGGACAGGGGGCGGGCCTTCTCACATCAGGCCGCGGACGTCAGGCCGCGGATGTCACAGCGCGGGTGCCGGAACGTACGGCGTGAGCTCCGCCGCCAGTTCCTCGTGGACCCGCACCTTGAGCAGGGTGCCCTCCGGGGTGTGCTCCTCGGAGATCACGTCGCCCTCGTCGTGGGCACGGGCGACCAGCTTGCCGTGCGTGTACGGCACGAGCGCCTCGATCTCGACCGACGGGCGGGGCAGCTCGTTGTCGATGAGAGCGAGCAGCTGGTCGATGTTCCGGCCGGTGCGGGCCGAGACTGCGATGGAGCGCTTCTCGACGCGCAGCAGCCGCTGGAGCGTCAGCGGGTCGGCCGCGTCCGCCTTGTTGATCACGACGATCTCGGGTACGTCGGTGGCGCCGACGTCCCTGATCACCTCGCGCACGGCGGCCAGCTGCTCCTCCGGGTTCGGGTGCGAACCGTCCACCACGTGCAGGATCAGGTCGGACTCGCCGACCTCCTCCATCGTGGAGCGGAACGCCTCGACCAGGTGGTGCGGCAGGTGGCGCACAAAGCCGACCGTGTCGGCCAGCGTGTACAGCCGTCCGCTCGGGGTCTCGGCCCGGCGCACGGTCGGGTCGAGGGTCGCGAACAGCGCGTTCTCCACCAGCACGCCCGCGCCCGTGAGGCGGTTGAGCAGGGAGGACTTGCCCGCGTTGGTGTAGCCCGCGATGGCCACGGACGGCACCTTGTGGCGCTTGCGCTCCTGGCGCTTGATCTCGCGGCCGGTCTTCATCTCCGCGATCTCCCGGCGCATCTTCGCCATCTTCTCGCGGATCCGCCGCCGGTCCGTCTCGATCTTGGTCTCACCGGGCCCACGGGTGGCGAGGCCGCCGCCCTTGCCGCCGCCCATCTGCCGGGACAGCGACTGACCCCAGCCGCGCAGCCTCGGCAGCATGTACTGCATCTGCGCGAGCGCGACCTGCGCCTTGCCCTCTCGGGACTTGGCGTGCTGGGCGAAGATGTCCAGGATCAGGGCCGTACGGTCGATGACCTTGACCTTGACGACGTCTTCGAGGTGGATGAGCTGGCCCGGGCTGAGCTCACCGTCGCAGATGACGGTGTCCGCGCCCGTCTCGATGACCACGTCCCGCAGCTCCTCGGCCTTGCCGGAGCCGATGTAGGTGGCCGCGTCGGGCTTGTCGCGGCGCTGGATCACACCGTCGAGCACCAGCGCGCCCGCCGTCTCCGCGAGGGCGGCGAGCTCCGCGAGGGAGTTCTCGGCGTCCTGCACGGTCCCCGTGGTCCAGACGCCGACGAGGACGACCCGCTCCAGGCGGAGCTGGCGGTACTCGACCTCGGTGACGTCCTCGAGCTCGGTGGAGAGGCCCGCCACGCGGCGCAGAGCCGCGCGGTCGGAGCGGTCGAACTGGTCGCCGTCCCGCTCTCCGTCGATCTCGTGGCTCCAGGCGACGTCCTCTTCCATCAGGGCATCGGCCCGAAGACCCTCGGGGTGGCTGTGCGCGAAGCGCTTGGTGTCCTGGGAAGGGGAAGAAGAGGAGGTCATTGGATCCTTACGTAGCTGGGAAACCGTTGGGGTGACGGAGCGCTCGGAGCCGTCCCGTCACTGTCGACAACGCACGAGCCTTCCGGGAGATTCCCGGCGCTCGGTGCCGCGCCGACCTGAAGATGGTCGCACGACACGGGGCGTCTCGTCACCGGGTTATCGGGCCGCTGCTCCGGCAGACACAGCTGCCCCGGCCGGCTTCGCGGGCGCGGCCGGCTTCGCGGGCGTCTCCGCCTTCCACTCCGGGTGCCCCGGCATCGGCGGGGTCCGCTCGCCGTACAGCCAGCCCTGGAAGAAGCCGTCCAGGTCGCGGCCGGAGATCTCGGCGGCCAGCCGGACGAAGTCCTCGGTCGTGGCGTTGTCGTCCTGGTGGCGGGCGACCCAGGCGCGTTGCAGGCGTTCGAAGGCCGGGCGGCCGATCTCCTGGCGCAGGGCGTACAGGACGAGCGCGGCGCCGTCGTAGACGTTGGGCCGGAAGATGCCGGTCTTGCGGCCGGGCTCCGGGGCCTTGGGGGCGGCGGGCGGTCCGCCTGCGGCGCGCCAGCGGTCGGAGGCGCCGTACGCGGCCTTCATGCGGTCCCGCATCGGCTTGCCGGCCTGTTCCTCGGCGTAGAGCGCCTCGTACCAGGTGGCGTGGCCCTCGCTGAGCCACAGGTCGGACCAGGTGCGGGGGGTGACGCTGTCACCGAACCACTGGTGGGCCAGCTCGTGGACCATGATCGACTCGACGTACCAGGCGGGGTGGGCGGGGTCGGTGAAGAGCTCCCGCTCGAAGAGGGAGAGCGTCTGGGTCTCCAGTTCGAAGCCGGTGGAGGCGTCGGCCATGAGCAGGCCGTACGTCTCGAAGGGGTAGCGGCCGACCTTGCTCTCCATCCAGGCGAGCTGGCCGGGGGTCTTCTCCAGCCAGGGTTCGAGGGCCCTGCGGTACCGGGTCGGTACGACGTCCCGGATGGGCAGGGCGTGCGGGCCGGTGCGGTGCAGCACGGTGGAGCGGCCGATGGAGACCTGGGCGAGTTCGGTGGCCATGGGGTGCTGCGTGCGGTACGTCCACGTGGTCGCGCCGCCGGACCGGTCGACGCCGGCGGGCAGGCCGTTGGCCACGGCCGTGTGGCCGTCGGGCGCGGTGACCCGGATGGTGAACATCGCCTTGTCGGAGGGATGGTCGTTGCAGGGGAACACCAGGTGCGCGGCGTCGGCCTGGTTGGCCATGGCGAGGCCGTCCGCCGTGCGCACCCAGCCGCCCTCACGGCCCTTGGCCGGGACGGGGTCACTGGTGTGCCGCACGGTGATCCGCATCCAGTTGCCGTCCGACACGGAGTCCTCGGGCGTGATCACCAGGTCCTCGCCGGCGGTCCGGTACGCGGCGGGCTCGCCGTCGACCTCGATCGAGTGGACGGTGCCGTGGGCGAAGTCCAGGTTGATCCGGTCCAGGTCGGCGGTGGTCCAGGCGTCGATGGTGGTGACGGCGCGCAACGGCTCGCCGTTGTTGCCGGGGTAGGTGAAGGAGAGGTCGTACGAGGCGACGTCGTAGCCGGGGTTGCCGAGGTGCGGGAAGAGGCGGTCGCCGACGCCGAGGGGGACGGCGGGGGCGCTCGCGGCGAGGAGGCTGACGGAGACGGCCGGGGCGAGCAGGGCGGCGGCCGTCCGGCGCCGATGGGTGGGGGTGGCGGCCTGGCGGTGGGGGGTCGGAGGCATGCCCCACGGCTATCAGCGCGCGCGGGCGCGGCACGGACGACGCGCGCCCGGCCCACCCGAACCGGGGACCGGGGCCTGCGCCGCCTGCCGCCTCAGCCGCCCTGAGGCTGCGGCTGCGCCCGGCTCACGTCGTAGACCCCGGCCACGTTGCGCATGGCGCGCATGAGGGCCGGCAGGTTGGCGGCGTCCGGGAGCTCCACGGTGTATGTGTGGCGCACCTGCTGCTGGGTCGGGGGCTCGACGGTCGCGGAGACGATCTCGGCGCCTTCGAGGGCCATGGCCTCGGTGAGGTCCGCGAGCAGATGGGGACGGACGAACGATTCGGCGACGAGCGTGACCCGGCACTCGGTGGCCTCCCCCCAGCGCACGCCGACCTCCGCACGCCCTCCGTCGCGCATGCGCGCCACCGCGGCGCACTCGGCGCGGTGCACGGTGACCGCTCCCCCGCGTACGGCGAAGCCCGCGATCTCGTCGGGCGGTACGGGAGTGCAGCACCGGGCGAGCCGGACGGCCGCGTCGGCCCGGTCCGTGAGGACGTTGCCCGCGGCGGGCCGTGCGGCGGGCTGCTCGGCGGCCGCGTCCGGGTCGGGTACGCCGGCGGCCGGCCGGTTTGATGCCCGGCCCTGTGCGTCCTGCGCGTGCGCGTCGGTCCGCTGGGCCTCGGCCTGCGCCGGGTGGGCGGCGAGCCACCGCTGGATGGCGATCCGGGCCGCGGGCGTGTGGGCGTGCTCCAGCCACTCCGGGGAGGGCTCGGAGGCCGGGTCCTGACCCATGAGGAGCTGGACGGTGTCGCCGTCCTTCAGAACCGTGCTCAGGGTCGCCAGGCGGCCGTTGACGCGGGCGCCGATGCACGCGTGCGCGTCCTCCCCGTACTGCGCGTACGCGGCGTCCACGCAGGTCGCCCCCTCGGGCAGGCCGAGCGTGCCCCCGTCGGGCCGGAAGACGGTGATCTCGCGGTCCTGGGCGAGGTCCTCGCGCAGGGTCGACCAGAAGTGGTCGGGGTCGGGTGCCGCCTCCTGCCAGTCGAGGAGCCGGGAGAGCCAGCCGGGGCGGGTGGGGTCGACGCGCTCGCCGTCGGCCGGGTCGTCGGGGGCGGGCGCGTACGGGTTGCCGAGGGCGACGACTCCGGCCTCGGCGACCTTGTGCATCTGGTGGGTGCGGATGAGGACTTCGACGACCTGGCCGTCCTCGCGGGCGACGGCGGTGTGCAGCGACTGGTAGAGGTTGAACTTCGGTACGGCGATGAAGTCCTTGAACTCCGAGACCACGGGCGTCATGCAGGTGTGGAGTTCACCCAGGACGCCGTAGCAGTCGGCGTCCTCGTTCACCAGGACCAGCAGGCGGCCGAAGTCGGAGCCGCGGAGCCGGCCGCGTTTGCGTGAGACCCGGTGCACGGAGACGAAGTGGCGGGGCCGGATGAGGACTTCGGCCGGGATGTCCGCCTCGCGCAGGACGGTGCGCATCTCGTCGGCGACCTCGGCGAGCGGGTCGTCCGCGCGGCCGGCGTTGCGGACGATCAGCTCCCTGGTGTGCGCGTACTCCTCGGGGTGCAGGATCGCGAAGACCAGGTCCTCCAGTTCCGTCTTGAGCGCCTGGACGCCGAGCCGCTCGGCGAGCGGGATGAGCACGTCACGTGTCACCTTCGCGATGCGCTCCTGTTTCTCGGGGCGCATGACGCCGAGGGTGCGCATGTTGTGCAGCCGGTCGGCGAGTTTGATCGACATGACGCGGACGTCGTTGCCGGTGGCGACGAGCATCTTGCGGAAGGTCTCGGGTTCGGCGGCGGCGCCGTAGTCGACCTTCTCGAGTTTGGTGACGCCGTCGACGAGGTAGCGGACCTCCTCGCCGAACTGGTCGCGTACCTGGTCGAGCGTCACGTCCGTGTCCTCGACGGTGTCGTGGAGCAGGGACGCGGTCAACGTCGTCGTCTCGGCGCCGAGTTCGGCGAGGATGAGCGTCACGGCGAGCGGGTGCGTGATGTACGGCTCGCCGCTCTTGCGCATCTGGCCGCGGTGCGAGGACTCGGCCAGGACGTAGGCGCGGCGCAGGGGTTCGAGGTCCGCGTCGGGGTGGTGGGCGCGGTGCGCCTCGACGACGTGGCTGATGGCGTCGGGCAGCCGGTCGCGGGCGGCGGGGCCGAGCAGCGCGGCTCTGCCGAGGCGGCGCAGGTCGATCCGGGGGCGGGCCTTTCTGCGCGGGGCTGTCGGCGTCACCGGTCCCGACACCGCGCCCGGCATCGGGCCTGGGGTCACGGAATTCGTGGCCTCCGCACTCATGGGCACCTCCGGCTGCGTCAACCGGCGGACGGGGTGCCCCAGGGCGGACACGGCTCAGGGGGCGGCTTCGGTCCCCCGTCCGGGCCGGTGCTTGATGCTATCGAGCCCACCACGCGCGGCAGACCGCCTCTCGCCGAGCGTGAAACTGATCACCCATTCGAGGGACGAATGTGAGGTTTGTACCCCCATGCATCCGGGCCGAGGAGGTCCACTTCTCGCCAAGTGGCCGATTATCAACGGCTGTTTCACGTCGACCGGCCAGGGGGCACACCGCTGCCGCGGGCCTGTTGTGCCCTGCTCATGCGGCCGCGACGGCCGCCAGCCAGTCCGCGTCGATCTCGCCCTCGGCCACGATCACCGCCGGGCCCGTCATCTCGATCTCGCCGTCGGGGCGCTCGGTGATCACGAGGGTGCCACCGGGGACGTCCACGGTGTACGTCACCGGGGTGCCGGTGACCGCCGGGTCGGCGCCGTCGCGGCGGGCGGCGGCCACGGCGACCGCGCACGCGCCCGTGCCGCACGAGCGGGTCTCGCCGGCGCCGCGCTCGTGCACGCGCAACGCGACGTGCCGGGGGCCGCGGTCGACGACGAACTCGACGTTCACCCCGTCCGGGTACGCGGTGGCCGGGCTGAAGGGCGGCGGGGAGTACAGGTCGCCGGCGTGCGCGAGGTCGTCGACGAAGGCCACCGCGTGCGGGTTGCCCATGTTGACGTTGCGCGCGGGCCAGCTGCGCTCGCCGACGCTCACCGTGACGTCGCCCTCGGGGAGCAGTGCCCTGCCCATGCCGACGGTGACGTCACCGTCCTTGGCGATGTGGACGGTCTTCACGCCCCCGCGCGTGGCGACGGCGAGGTCCCCCTCGGTCACGTGCCCGGCGCGCTGGAGGTAGCGCGCGAACACCCGCACGCCGTTGCCGCACATCTCGGCGATCGAGCCGTCGCCGTTGCGGTAGTCCATGAACCACTCCGCCTCGGCCGCCATGCCCGTGGCCTCGGGATGCGCCGCGGATCGCACGACGTGCAGCAGCCCGTCGCCGCCGATGCCCGCGCGGCGGTCGCAGAGGGCTGCGACGGCGGCCGGGGGCAGGTCGATGACGTTCTCGGGGTCTGGGACGATCACGAAGTCGTTCTCGGTGCCGTGGCCCTTGAGGAAGGCGATCCGGGTGCTCATGCCCTCGATCGTACGGCGCGCCGCACGGGAAGGGGCCGGGGTGGTGATCGCCTCCGGGTAGGGGGTGGCTGGTCGCGCGGTTCCCCGCGTCCCTGACGGGGCGCCTTCAGCGGAGCCGGGCCACCCGCCACACGGCCAGGACGACCACCGCGGCCACCATCACGGCGTACGCCAGGACGACACGCCAGTCCGGTCTGCGGCCCGAGCCCTTCGCCGGCAGGCCCGGCCAGGTGTAGCCGACGCGGCGGGCCGCCATCATGCCCCAGCCGGCCGCGCAGGAGCAGATCAGCAGGCCGAGCATGGCGATGACGGCCCCGCTGTCGCCGAAGTCGAAGGCGAGCGGGAACGCGAACATCAGGGAGCCGAGGGCGGCCAGGCCCACGATGGGCGCGAGCTGCCAGATGCGCAGCCTGCGCTGCGGGCGCAGTTCGACCTCGACCTCGCCCGCGAACATCTCGTCGGGCTCGGGGCCGTCGTCCGTCACACTCGGCGTCTCGTCGGGCCCGTCGGAGCTGAGGCGGTCCGTCTCCTGCTCCGGTCCGTCCTCGTGCCCCGGCTCATCCCGCTCGGCGGTGATGTGATCGGTGCTCTGTGCGGTGTCGCGAGGGCCGGCCTCCATCGCCACGCGCCCTCCCAACTAGGACTCAACTCGGTCGATCGAAGCTCGATGATGGCACGCCGCCGAAGGACCGGATGACGGCCTGGGCGTCCCGATGCCATGACGTGATCAGGCTGTAACCGGTCGTTCGACCAAGGACAGCGCGAGCTGCGGAAGTTCCGTGAGGTCGGCCGCCGCCCCACTCAACCAGTGCACTCGCGGATCCCGCCTGAACCATGAATCCTGACGGCGCGCGAAGCGCTTGGTGGCACGCACGGTCTCGGCCCGCGCTTCGTCGAGAGTGCACTCCCCGGCGAGCGCCGCGAGCACCTGCTGGTAGCCCAGCGCGCGCGAGGCCGTACGCCCTTCACGCAACCCCTGCGCCTCCAGTGCGCGCACCTCGTCGACGAGACCGGCGTCCCACATCCGGTCGACCCGGCGCGCGATGCGCTCGTCCAGCTCGGGGCGGGCCACGTCGACGCCGATCTGGAGCGTGTCGTACACCGAGTCATGACCGGGGAGGTTGGCGGTGAACGGCCTACCGGTGATCTCGATCACCTCCAGGGCGCGGACGACCCTGCGGCCGTTGCTCGGCAGGATCGCGCGAGCGGCCTCGGGGTCGGCGGCGGCCAGGCGGGCGTGCAGCGCTCCCGAGCCGCGCAGGGTGAGTTCCTCCTCCAGGCGGGCGCGGACCTCGGGGTCGGTGCCGGGGAACTCCAGGTTGTCGACGGCCCCGCGCACGTAGAGCCCCGAGCCGCCGACCAGGATCGGCCAGCGGCCCTCGGCGAGCAGCGCCTCGATCCGCTCCCGGGCCAGGCGCTGGTACTCGGCGACGGACGCCGTGACGGTCACGTCCCAGATGTCCAGGAGGTGGTGCGGGACTCCGCCCCGCTCCTCGGGCGTCAGCTTGGCGGTGCCGATGTCCATCCCTCGGTAGAGCTGCATGGAGTCGGCGTTGACGACCTCGCCGCCGAGACGCTGGGCCAGGAAGACGCCCAGATCGGACTTTCCGGCCGCAGTTGGACCGACGACGGCGATGACGCGGGGGGCGGGGGGTGCACTGCTCACCGCCCCAGTCTCGCAAACCTCCCACCCGGCTCTCGAACGAGTTACGTGACGCCACGGCCCCGGGGTCGTTGCCCGTTGCGAGGTTCCTGCCGCCGGATCGCAGAGGCGGTGGCCCGGGCCGCGCAAACGGACGCACCGGGCAACGCGGGATTTCGCCCGCACGAGTAACGTATGGAGTGGATATGGGCGTTTTTGCACGACTTCTCCGGCGGTCGAAGGCCACAACGGAGGCGTCGTCTGCCGCCGAGGCACAGGCCGACACGGCGAAGGCCGGGCCCGAGGCGGAGGAGGCGGCCGAGGCTGCGGAGGCGAAGGGTGCTGACGGAGCCACGGAAGCGGACAAGCCCGCCGCCGAGGCCGGCGCCGAGGTCACCGGGACCGAAGGCGTCGACATCCCCAAGCAGCAGTCCTCCGACAAGGCGGCCGACAACGAGGCCGGCGAGGGCGCCCGTACCTGAGCGCCCCGCGCGAGGGAAGGTGAACCATGGGTCTCCTGGACAACGTGAAGGCCAAGCTGGGCCCGGCCAAGGGCAAGGTCTCGGACCTCGCGCAGCGGCACGAGGACAAGATCCAGCACGGTCTCGACAAGGCCGCGCAGGTCGTCGACAAGAGGACCAAGGGCAAGTACAGCGACAGGATCCAGTCGGGCACGGGCAGGGCCAAGGGCGCCATGGACCGACTCGCGCACAAGGGCGACAGCGCACGGGACGCGGGCGGCACGACGCCGCCGCCCGGCACGAGCGGCACCACCCCGCCGCCCGGCACGAGCGGCACGACACCGCCGCCGGACGCACCACCACCCGCTTCCTGAACGCACAACGGCACACTGAAGGGCACAACGGCGGACGGCCGCGGAGCACGAGCGCTCCCGGCCGTCCGCCGTTTCCCGGGCCAGGGCACTCGGAGCCGCCGCCGTCGGTCCCACCGAAGAACGGCTACGACCAGGCGGCGACGAGGTATCCCACTCCGTACGGCGCGTCCTCGTACAGCAGTGATCCGCCGAGGCCCGCGCCCTCGGCCGCGCCCGCCAGGACCTGCCAGGGGGCTCGGCCGGACACCTTCAGCTCGTGGGCGAGCCCGGTGTCCAGCGCGGCGAGCGCGGCCGGGTCCGCCGTGCCCAGCGCACGCGCGACCTCCGCGTCGAAGGGCGCTGCCCGTTCGTCGAGATAGCCCGGGGCCTTGAGCGTCCGGCACGCGCTGGCGTCGCCCATCACCAGGAGGGCCACGCGCTCGGCCCGTTCGGCGACGTCCCTGCCCGTCCGGACACACCGTGCCGGCGCGAGTTCGTCCCCCACGCCGAGCCCTTCGACCGGGGCGTCGGACCACCCGGTCCGCTCCAGCAGCCAGGCGGCCACCGCCAGCGCGTACGGCAGGGGCCGTTCCGCGTCGGCGCCCTCGCCCGGACCCAGGCGTACGTCGAGGTGGACGCCGAAGCCGCGGAACGACCCTGGTGTGCCCTGCGGATACGGTTCGAGCCCGGCGCCGTCCACCGGCCCGACGACCACGAGCCGGCCGGGCCGGGCGGCGGCGAGCACACCCAGCGCGTCCCTGCAGGCGGCTCGCGCGGCGTCCAGCTCCGGAGCGGCGCCCGCGGCGACCTCGGGAACCAGCAGGGGCGGGCAGGGGCAGACAGCGGCGGCGACAAGCATGATCGGCAGGGTAACCCTCAGGGTCGGCCCGCACGCACGCCGACCACGGCGGCGCCCCGCCTCCTGGGGGCGCCGTCTGCGTCCGGGATCAGTCGCAGCCGCAGCCGCTCGCCGCGACGGGCAGGGGCTCCGGGGCGCCGATCTTCGGCAGGCCCAGCATCACACCGGCCGGCTTGGCCTGCTCGGCCGCGTGCCGCTTCTCCCAGGCGTCGCCCGCGCGCGTGCGGCGCACGTCGAGGACGGGGCCCTCGGCGAGGAGGTGGTGCGGGGCGGCGTAGGTGATCTCGACCGTGACCACGTCACCGGGGCGGACCTCCTGGTCCGGCTTGGTGAAGTGGACCAGGCGGTTGTCGGGGGCGCGGCCGGACAGGCGGTGGGTGGTGTCGTCCTTGCGGCCCTCGCCCTCGGCGACCATCAGCTCCAGCGTGCGGCCGACCTGCTTCTTGTTCTCCTCCCAGGAGATCTCCTCCTGGAGGGCGACCAGACGCTCGTAGCGCTCCTGGACGACCTTCTTGGGGATCTGGCCGTCCATCTCGGCGGCCGGGGTGCCGGGCCGCTTGGAGTACTGGAAGGTGAAGGCCTGGGCGAAGCGGGCCTCGCGCACCACGTGCAGCGTCTGCTCGAAGTCCTCCTCGGTCTCGCCGGGGAAGCCCACGATGATGTCCGTGCTGATCGCGGCGTGCGGGATGGCGGCGCGGACCTTCTCGATGATCCCGAGGAAGCGCTCCTGGCGGTAGGAGCGGCGCATCGCCTTCAGGACCGGGTCGGAGCCGGACTGGAGCGGCATGTGCAGCTGCGGCATCACGTTCGGCGTCTCGGCCATGGCGGCGATGACGTCGTCGGTGAAGTCGCGGGGGTGCGGGGAGGTGAAGCGGACGCGCTCCAGGCCGTCGATCTTCCCGCAGGCGCGCAGCAGCTTGCTGAAGGCCTCGCGGTCGCCGATGTCGGAGCCGTACGCGTTGACGTTCTGCCCGAGCAGGGTGACCTCACAGACGCCCTCGGCGACCAGGGCCTCGATCTCGGCGAGGATGTCCCCGGGGCGGCGGTCCTTCTCCTTGCCGCGCAGGGCCGGGACGATGCAGAACGTGCAGGTGTTGTTGCAGCCGACGGAGATCGAGACCCAGGCCGCGTAGGCGCTCTCGCGGCGCGTCGGCAGCGTCGACGGAAACGCCTCCAGGGACTCGGCGATCTCGACCTGCGCCTCCTCCTGGACGCGGGCGCGCTCCAGCAGGACGGGCAGCTTGCCGATGTTGTGCGTGCCGAAGACGACGTCCACCCAGGGCGCCTTCTTCACGATGGTGTCCCGGTCCTTCTGCGCCAGGCAGCCGCCCACCGCGATCTGCATGCCGGGGCGGGCGGCCTTCTTCGGCGCGAGGTGGCCGAGGTTGCCGTACAGCTTGTTGTCGGCGTTCTCCCGCACCGCGCAGGTGTTGAAGACAACGACGTCGGCCGCGTCGGCGCCCTCGGGGGCGCGGACGTATCCCGCGTCCTCCAGCAGCCCGGCCAATCGCTCGGAGTCGTGGACGTTCATCTGGCACCCGTAGGTGCGTACCTCGTACGTGCGCGTGCCGCCCACTGACTGGCTCCGGTCGATGCTGCTCATGGGGACAAGGGTAGGCGGTCGGCGGAAGTGGCTCGGTCGCCTGTGGACAACCGGGCCGCGGGCTCACGGCTCGATCAGGCCGGCCCGGATCGCGTACCGGGTCAGCTCCAGGCGGTCGCGCATGCCGAGCTTCTGCAGGAGGTTGGCGCGGTGGCGTTCGACCGTCTTGGCGCTGATGAAGAGCAGTTCGGCGATCTCCTTCGAGGTGTGCCCCTCGGCGACCAGCTTCAGGATCTCCTCCTCGCGCACGGTGATGGCGCGTTCCGGCAGGCCGTCACCCCGGCGCAGCCGCTCCAGGTAGGAGCGGACGAGGGCCCGCTCGGCGCCCGGGTAGATGAAGGGCTCGTCGCGTACGGCCGCCCGGCAGGCCTCGACCAGGTCGCGGTCGGCGACGGACTTGAGGACGTAGCCGCTGGCCCCGGCGCGGAGCGCCTCGAAGAAGTACTCCTCGTTGTCGTACATCGTCAGGATCAGAATGTGCAGGCCGGGCAGTCGGCGGGACAGCTCGCGGGCCGCCTGGAGGCCGGTCATGCGGGGCATGGCCACGTCCAGGACGGCCAGGTCGACGGGGGTCTCCCGGGCGAGCGCGACGGCCTCTGCCCCGTCCCCCGCCTCGGCGACCACGGTCAGGTCCGGCTCCCCGTCGAGGATGAGCCGCACGCCTCGGCGCACGAGGGTGTGGTCGTCGGCGAGCAGGACGCGGATCGGGGTGGACATCAGCGGGGTCCTTCGGTTCAGCGGGGTGCTTCGGTCACGGGGACGCGCAGCCGTACCTCGGTGCCCCGGCCCGGTGCCGGCTCGACGGTGAGGGTGGCGCCGACCAGGAGGGCGCGTTCCCGCATCCCCGTGATCCCGGCGCCCTCGGATGCGGCACCGAGGCCCGTGCCGTTGTCGCGTACGAGGAGCTCGACACCGCCGGGCACCGGCTGGAGCCGGAGTTCGGCCCGGTCGGCGCCGGCGTGCCGGGCGGTGTTGGTGAGGCCTTCCTGGGCCACCCGGTAGACGACGAGTTCGGATTCCGGAGTCAGGGCGGGGAGGTCGCCGGTGACGTGGTGGCGCACGGTCAGCCCATGGGTGGTGAACTCGGCGGCGAGCGAGCGCAGGGCGCTGGCCAGCCCCAGCTCCTCCAGGACACCGGGGCGCAGCCGGCGGGCGATGCGGCGGATCTCGTCGAGTCCTGCCCGGGTGGCCTCCTGCGCCTGGCCCACCTCCTCGCGCAGGTCCTCGGGGGCCCGGTCCGCGACCCGCTTGAGCTGGAGGAGGACGGCGGTCAGGGTCTGCCCGACCTCGTCGTGGAGTTCCCGGGCGATCCGGTGCCGTTCGCTCTCCTGTGCGGAGAGCGCCCGGGCGGCGCCCGTGGCCCGCTCGGCCTCCAGCCGGTCGAGCATCGTGTTGTACGTCGTGATCAGCCCGGCCGTCTCCGCCGGGCCGGCGACCACCGGGCGGGATCCCGGACGCAGCAGGTCGGCGGTGGCCATGGCCCGGTCCAGGCGTTGCAGGGGCGCGAGGCCGAAGCGCAGCACGAGGGCGTTGCCCGCGAGCAGCAGCGCCAGGCCGCCGAGCAGGACGACCGCCTCGCCCGCCAGGACCGGGGTGGAGACGGTGACCGGGCCGAGCAGCAGCGCGGTGGCCACGACCAGGCCCGCGGCGTTGAGCGAGAAGATCCGCCAGAACAACGACACGTGCCTGGATCCACCCCTTCCGGCCTTCGCGTACGACATCGCCCCCTCCACCCTCTCCGGCGGTCGGCCGCCGCGTATATCCGTCACGACACCCATGTCGTCACCGTACGGCCGGATGGCAGCATGCGGAGTCGACCACTCGATGATCGACACCGGTCACCACACCGACACACAGCACCACACACCACACGGACTAGGGGAAAGAAACGTGTCAGCACCGCGCCTGAGGGCGACGCCGCTGCCGGGTATCGGGGTCCAGTACGACCTGGAGACCCGGGAACACCGCCATCTGTCGGTGGTGGCACACCGCGACGGCACGCGCACGGTGAACGTGTACCGGGCCGACGATCCCGACTCCTGCGCGCACTCGCTGCGGCTGACCAGTTCGGAGGCGGGATCGCTGATCGACGCGCTGAAGCCGTCGCACCACAGCCCGAGCCTGCTGTACACCACGGACCTGGGACTGGTCGCCGAGCGCGTCGAGGTGGCCGCGACCTCGCGCTGGAACGGGCGGGTGCTGGGCGACACACGGATGCGGACCGACACGGGCGCGTCGGTCGTGGCCGTGCTGCGCCGGGCCGAGGCGATCCCGTCGCCGGCGCCCGACTTCCGGCTGGCGGGCGGTGACACGCTGATCGTGGTCGGCACCCGTGAGGGCGTCGACGCGGCCGCGACGATACTCGAGCGGGAGTGAGCCGGTGCACTCCGCGGTCCTGTTGATCGAGTTCGGTTCCATCATCCTCGGCCTCGGCCTGCTCGGCCGGTTCGCCGCGCGTTTCCGGCTGTCGCCCATACCGCTGTACCTCCTGGCCGGCCTGGCGTTCGGCGAGGGCGGTCTGCTGCCGCTGGGCGCGAGCGAGGAGTTCATCGCCACGGGCGCCGAGATCGGCGTCATCCTGCTGCTGTTGATGCTGGGCCTGGAGTACACGGCGACCGACCTGGTCTCCAACCTCAAGACCCATTACCCGTCCGGTCTGGTCGACTGCGCGCTCAACGCCCTGCCGGGGGCGGCGGTGGCGCTGCTGCTCGGCTGGGGGCCGGTGGCCGCCGTCGTCCTGGCCGGGGTCACCTGGATCTCGTCGTCCGGCGTGATCGCGAAGGTGCTCGGCGACCTGGGCCGGGTCGGCAACCGCGAGACGCCGGTGATCCTCAGCGTGCTGGTGCTGGAGGACCTGGCGATGGCGGTGTACCTGCCCATCGTGACGGCGCTGGTGGCGGGGGTCGGCCTGATGGCCGGGAGCGTGACCCTGGCGATCGCGCTGGGCGCGGCGGGGCTGGTGCTGTTCCTGGCCCTGCGCTACGGCAGGGTCATCTCACGGTTCGTCTCCAGTGACGATCCGGAGAAGCTGTTGCTGGTCGTGCTGGGCCTGACGATCCTGGTCGCCGGTGTCGCCCAGCAGCTCCAGGTGTCGGCGGCGGTGGGGGCCTTCCTCGTGGGCATCGCGTTGTCGGGCGAGGTGGCGGAGGGTGCGCACACCCTGCTGAGCCCTCTGCGTGACCTGTTCGCGGCGGTCTTCTTCGTCTTCTTCGGGCTGCACACCGACCCGTCGAGCATCCCGCCCGTCCTGCTGCCGGCCCTGGGCCTGGCCGTCGTCACCGCGCTGACGAAGATCGCCACCGGCTACTGGGCCGCCCGGCGGGCCGGGATCTCCGTCAAGGGCCGCTGGCGGGCCGGTGGCGCGCTGGTCGCCCGCGGCGAGTTCTCGATCGTCATCGCGGGGCTCGCGGTCTCGGCCGGCATCGAACCGTCCCTCGGCCCGTTGGCCACGGCGTATGTCCTGATCCTGGTCGTCCTGGGGCCGCTCACCGCGCGGTACACGGAGCCGGTGGCAACCTGGTGGAGCCGACGCCGGGAGCCCGACCGGCCGGAGCGCGCGCCCCGGGCGGCGGAAGCGGAGGCTCCGGTCGCCGACTGAGGCAGCGGTGCCGGGCGCGACGGGTGTCCGGGCGGGACGGGTGTCCGGGTGGACGCGGGTGTCCAGGTGGACTCGGGTGCCCGGGCGACTCTGGTGCCCGGGTGGACTCCGGTATCCAGGTGCACTCCTGTATCCAGGTGCACTCCTGTATCCAGGTGCACTCGGGTATCCAGGTGCACTCGAGTATCCAGGTGTCTTCAGATGTGCAGGTGAGTCGTCCGCCGGGGCGGCTCAGGTCACTCGCCCCCGCCCGGCGCCCAGCCCTGCTTCCGCAGCACCCCCTGCACATCCGGTGCCTCGTAGTGCTCGCCCTTGAGGACCTTGCCGTCCGCACGGCGGGAGACGGAGCCGTCGGGGCCGATCTTGGTCATGTTGGAGCGGTGGACCTCGGCCAGCACCGCGTCGAGGTCGATGCCGTGGACGAGGGCGGTGCCGTACGCGACGTAGACGAGGTCCGCCAGCTCGTGCGCGAGCCGGTCCAGCGGGCCCGTCACCGACACCTCGGCGACCTCCGCTGCCTCCTCCGCGAGGAGTTCGCCGCGGTGGGCGGCGAGTTCCGGGGAGATCTCCGTCGGGGTGCTGCGGGCGTCCAGGCCGAAGGCGCGGTGGAATTCACGGACCAGGTCAGCGGGCGAGGAGCTCATGACGGCGACTGTAGTGGCCGCCACTGACACCCGGTCCGCCCGGCCGCGGGGACCCGCCCTGGTCAGACCGGCCCCGGGGCTGGCAGGATCTCGCGCATGTCCAGGACGCTCCCCCGAATCGGCAGGCACCGGGCCCTGCAGGGCGGTGCCGCCTCCCTCGTGGTCCTCGGGCTGCTGCTGTGGTGGCTGCGCCCCTGGGCCGAGGAGCCGCCGTCCGGGACGATCAGGTTCAGCACCGGCACGCGCGCGGGGGTGTACCACGAGTACGGCGAGCTCCTGCGCGCCGAGATCGACAGGGACATGCCCGATCTGAAGGTGCGGCTGCTGACCAGTGCCGGTTCGCAGGAGAACGTCGCGGACGTGGCGACGGGCAAGGCCGACTTCGCGATCGCCGCGGCCGACGCGGTCGCCACGTACAAGTTCGACAACAGCACGGGCGCCGACCGGCTGCGCGGTGTCGCGCGCCTGTACGACGACTACGTCCAGCTGGTCGTGCCGCCGGACTCGGACATCCGCTCCGTCGCCGACCTGCGCGGCAAGCGGGTGGCCATAGGGCTGCCCGACTCCGGTGTGCGGCTGATCGCGAACGGCGTGCTCAAGGCGGCCGGGATCGACCCGGAGAAGGACATCAAGCCGTCGTCGGACGGCATCGACACCGGGCCGAAGCGGCTGGGGCACGGCCTCGACGCGTTCTTCTGGTCGGGCGGGCTGCCCACGGACGGACTCAGCCGGCTGGCCAAGAAGTCGGCGTCGGCCTTCCGGTTCGTGCCGATCGACGCCCGGCTCGTGGCCAAGCTGCACGACCAGGGCGGTGCCACGCGGTACTACCGCGCCACCAAGATGCCCGAGTCGGCCTACCCCACCATCCAGCGCGGCGATCCGGTGCCCACCCTGGCGGTGTCCAACCTGCTGGTCACGCGCAACGACATGGATCCGCGGCTCACCGAGTGGCTGACCCGCACGGTGATCGACAGCCGGGACGGCATCGGCGCGACCGTCCACTCCGCCCAGCTGGTCGACGTCCGCACGGCGATCTACACCGACCCGCTCCAACTGCACGTCGGCGCCCAGCGCTACTACCAGTCGGTCAAGCCGTAGGCCCCGACCTGGGCACCCGCAGGGTCACCCGGAGTCCGTGCGGCTCGTTGCGCTCGTAGGCGATCGAGCCGCCGCCGGCCGCGAGCAGCGCCCGGGAGATGGACAGTCCGAGGCCCGAGCCCTTGATGTTCTGGTGCCGGCCGCTGCGCCAGAAGCGGTCGCCGACGCGGGCCAGTTCCTCGTCGGTGAGGCCGGGACCGTGGTCGGTGACGACGATGGTGGAGGTGTTGCCGTTGGAGGCGACGCCCACCTCGACCGTTTGGTCCTCGGGCGTGAACTTCACCGCGTTGTCGATGACCGCGTCCAGCGCGCTGGAGAGCGCGACCGGGTCGGCCCACGCGGTCGTGGGCGGGCAGTCGCCCACCAGCCGTACGCCCTTGGCCTCGGCGGTCGGGGCCCAGGCCGCGACGCGTTCGGCGGCGAGCGCGCCGATGTCGGTGATCTTCAGGTCGGCCTCGGTGTGCTCGGCCAGCGCCAGGTCGAGCAGATCGTCCAGGACCTGCGCGAGGCGCTTGCCCTCGGCCTGGACCGAGGCGATCTCCTTGTTGCCCTCGGGCAGTTCGAAGGAGAGCAGCTCGATACGGAGCAGCAGCGCCGCGAGCGGATTGCGCAGCTGGTGCGAGGCGTCGGCGACGAAGGCGCGCTGCTGCTCCAGCACGTCCTCGACGTTGTCCGCCATCTCGTTGAACGACCGGGCCAGGCGGCGGAGCTCCGGTGGCCCGCCGGCGGCGGCGACCCGGGACTTCAGCCGCCCGGTGGCGATGTCGTGGGTGGTGGCGTCCAGGACCCGCACCGGCTTGAGCACCCAGCCGGTCAGCCGCAGGGCGGCGCCGACGGCCAGCAGCATCGCGGCGGACTCGCCCGCGCCGATGACCAGCCAGCCGTGCAGCGTGCGCGAGCGCATCTGCCCGGTGGGCGAGTCGGTGACGACGACCGCGACGACGTCCCCGTCCCGGATGACCGGCGAGGCGACCACGAGGTTGCGGCGCTGCCAGGGCCACACCTGCCGCGGGTCGTGGCTGCGGCGGCTGAGCAGCGCCTCGTCGAAGGCCTCGCGCACCTCGCCCTCCTCCGGCAGGGACCACCTGGCCGGGGCGTGGGCCATGGCCCTGCCGCTGCGGTAGAAGACACCGGCCCGGATGCGGTAGACCTCGTGGTAGCTGTCGAGTTCGCTGCTGAGCGTCGCCAGGCGCTCGTTCTCGAACGCTCCGGCGGTCCCGTCGGGCGAGTCGGTGACGAACTGGGCGAGGGCCGCGAACCGCGCGGTGTCGTCGATGCGGTCCACGACGACCTTCTGCTGCTGGGCGCCGGCCAGGCTGACGGCGAGCGGCACGCCGAGCGCGAGCAGCACGGCCGCCATCAGGACGATCAGCAGCGGGAGCAGACGAGTGCGCACCCGGCCCCGCTACGCGGCAGGCGCGACGAGCCGGTAGCCGACTCCGCGTACGGTCTCGATGAGGGCGGGCATGCGCAGCTTGGCGCGCAGGGACGCGACATGCACCTCGAGAGTGCGCCCGGTCCCCTCCCAGCTGGTCCGCCACACCTCGCTGATGATCTGCTCCCGGCGGAAGACCACCCCGGGCCGCTGGGCGAGCAGCGCCAGCAGGTCGAACTCCTTGCGGGTCAGCTGGATCACCGACCCGTCCACGCTGACCCGGCGCGTGGGCAGCTCGATGTGCACGGGGCCGAGACGCAGTTCGGTCTCTATGCCGCTGGAGGTGTCCTCGTGGGAGGTGCGCCGGCTGACCGCGTGGATACGGGCGAGCAGCTCACCGGTGTCGTACGGCTTCACGACGTAGTCGTCGGCGCCCAGGTTGAGGCCATGGATGCGGGAGCGCACGTCGGAACGGGCCGTCACCATGATCACGGGTGTGCTGGTGCGCTTGCGGATCTTGCCGCAGACTTCGTATCCGTCCTGGTCGGGCAGGCCCAGGTCGAGCAGGACGACGCCGAAGCCGTCGACCTCGGGGACGAGGGCCTGGAGGGCCTCCTCACCGCTGCGCGCGTGCGTGACGTCGAACCCGTGCCGCGCCAGGACCGCCGACAGGGCGGCGGCGACGTGGTTGTCGTCCTCGACGAGCAGCAGTCTCATCCGGGCCCCCTTCGGTTCACTGGCCGTACGATCTAGATGTGTACAAAAAACGCGTGCACGCGCGCGTGCACCTTGTGCAGTCACGCTGATGGATGAGGACGGCGTCAAGAGGGTTCCGGTTGCGGAGCCCTTCCGTTACCCGGCCGATATGAGCACTGCTCGCAAGTGCTACGACACGTGTCCGATTGCTATCGGATCGTGATGCTCAGATTCCCCTCAGATGTAATGACGCAGGTCGTAGAGGGTTACTACTGTCCTCCGAAACCGAGGAGGACGGAGCCTGAGAGCGATGACCGAAGTATCGGTGGCCAAGGAAGATGTGGCCGCGACCGGCGAACTGGTCGTCCTGAAGAGCGTCAACAAGCACTTCGGCGCGTTGCACGTACTCCAGGACATCGACCTGACGATCGCGCGCGGTGAAGTCGTCGTGGTCATCGGACCCTCCGGGTCCGGCAAGTCCACCCTGTGCCGCACCATCAACCGCCTGGAGACGATCGACTCCGGCTCGATCACGATCGACGGCAAGCCGCTGCCCGCCGAGGGCAAGGAGCTGGCCCGGCTGCGGGCCGACGTCGGGATGGTCTTCCAGTCCTTCAACCTCTTCGCGCACAAGACCGTGCTCGAGAACGTGATGCTCGGCCAGATCAAGGTCCGCAAGAAGGACAAGAAGGCGGCCGAGGAGCGGGCCCGGGCCCTGCTCGACCGGGTCGGCGTGGGTGCGCAGGCCGAGAAGTACCCGGCACAGCTCTCCGGCGGCCAGCAGCAGCGCGTGGCGATCGCGCGAGCGCTGGCCATGGAGCCGAAGGTGATGCTCTTCGACGAGCCCACCTCCGCGCTCGACCCCGAGATGATCAACGAGGTGCTTGAGGTCATGCAGCAGCTCGCCCGCGACGGTATGACGATGATCGTCGTCACCCATGAGATGGGTTTCGCACGATCGGCCGCAAACCGCGTGGTGTTCATGGCAGACGGCCGGATCGTCGAGGAGGCTGCGCCCGACCAGTTCTTCAGCAATCCGCGCAGCGACCGTGCCAAGGACTTCCTTTCGAAGATCCTGCATCACTGAGGCGCGCGTCGCGCCCGCGACGATACGCGTCACCCGCAACGACGGTTTCTCTTCACGGCAAAGGATGTTCCCAATGAAGCTCCGCAAGGTCTCCGCTGCGGCCGCCACCGCTCTCGTCCTCGCTCTGACCGCCACTGCCTGTGGAGGCGACGACGGCGGCGACTCGAACGGCTCCGGCTCCGGCGGCGGCGACAAGATCAAGATCGGCATCAAGTACGACCAGCCCGGTCTGGGCCTGAAGGAGCCCGACGGTTCCTTCTCCGGCTTCGACGTGGACGTGGCGACGTACGTTGCCAAGGAACTGGGCTATGAGCCCAACCAGATCGAGTGGGTCGAGACCAAGAGCGCCGACCGCGAGAACGCGCTGTCCCGCGGCGACGTGAAGATGATCGCGGCCACCTACTCGATCACCGACGAGCGCAAGCAGAAGGTCGACTTCGCCGGTCCGTACCTGCTGGCCCACCAGGACCTGCTGGTGAAGAAGGACTCGGACATCACCAAGGCCACGGACCTGAACGACAAGAAGCTGTGCTCGGTCACCGGGTCCACCTCGGCTCAGAACGTCAAGAACGACTTCGCGCCGAAGGCTCAGCTGAGCGAGCGGGGTGGCTACTCGGAGTGCCTCTCCGCTCTGCAGAGCGGTGCCGTGGACGCGCTGACCACCGACGACTCGATCCTCGCCGGCTACGCCGCGCAGGACCAGTACAAGGGTCAGTTCAAGCTGGCCGGCCTGAAGCTGAGCAACGAGAACTACGGCATCGGCGTCAAGAAGGGCGACAGCGCGACCCTCGACAAGATCAACAAGGCCCTGGAGAAGATGGTCAGCGACGGTTCCTGGGACAAGGCCGTCAAGGAGAACTTCGGCCCGGCGAACTACAAGAACGAGCCCGCCCCGAAGATCGGCCAGATCGTCCAGTAACGCGGGACTCCGCCGACGCAGGATCCCCGCACCCGATGCGGGGATCCGCAGGCGCGCCGCCATCACTTCTCTGACGGGGGCGCGCCACGTCCGCCACCTACGCCACACACCCGGAAGCGCGGGAGATCGTGTTCGACTTTCTTTCAGACTATGACGACCCGTCCCTGCTGGGCGCTTTCTGGGTCACAGTGCAGCTCACCGTCTTCTCGGCCATTGGTTCCCTGATCTGGGGCACCCTCCTGGCGGCCATGCGGGTCAGCCCCGTCCCGCTGATGCGCGGTTTCGGCACTGCCTACGTGAACATCGTCCGGAACATCCCCCTGACCGTCATCATCGTGTTCACCTCGCTCGGCCTCGCCGACATCTTCGGCGTGACCATGGGCGCACCCGATGACTTCAAGCTGAAGTACTTCCGACTGGCCGTCCTCGGTCTCGTCGCCTACACGGCTGCCTTCGTCTGCGAGGCCATCCGCTCCGGCATCAACACCGTGCCCGTCGGTCAAGCGGAGGCAGCACGGGCCATCGGACTCAGCTTCAGCCAGGTGTTGCGGCTCGTGGTACTGCCGCAGGCGTTCCGCTCCGTCATCGGGCCGCTGGCCAACGTGCTGATCGCACTGACCAAGAACACCACCGTGGCGGCCACCATCGGCGTGGCGGAGGCCGCCCTCCTGATGAAGGAAATGATCGAGAACGAGGCACAGACGCTGCTCATCGGCGCGGTCTTCGCCTTCGGGTTCGTGGTACTGACTCTGCCCACCGGCCTGTTCCTCGGCTGGCTGAGCAAGCGACTGGCGGTGAAGCGATGACGTCCGTTCTTTACGACGCCCCCGGCCCGAAGGCCAAGCGGCGCAACCTGCTGTTCTCCGTGGTCTTCTTCGTCCTGCTCGCCCTGCTCCTGTGGTGGGTCTGGCAGACGCTGGACGACAAGAACCAGCTGGAGTGGTCCCTGTGGAAGCCGTTCACCACATCAGAGGCCTGGACGACCTACTTGCTTCCGGGCCTGGCCGACACGCTCAAGGCCGCGGCGCTCTCCATGGTCATCGCCCTCCCGCTGGGCGCCGTCCTCGGCATCGCGCGCATGTCCGACCACCGCTGGGTGCGCATCCCGGCCGGCGCGGTGGTCGAGTTCTTCCGGGCCATCCCGGTGCTGCTGCTGATGCTGTTCGCCAACGAGTTCTACGTCCGCTCCACGGGCATCCCCAGCGATGAGCGACCCTTGTACGCGGTCGTCACCGGTCTGGTGCTCTACAACGCGTCGGTCCTCGCCGAGGTCGTCCGCGCGGGCATCCTCTCCCTGCCCAAGGGGCAGTCGGAGGCGGCGATGGCGATCGGCCTTCGCAAGAGCCAGACGATGACCAGCATCCTGCTGCCGCAGGCCGTCACCGCCATGCTGCCGGCCATCGTCAGCCAGCTGGTCGTCATCGTGAAGGACACCGCGCTGGGCGGCGTGATGCTCGGGTTCACCGAGCTCCTCAACACGCGAAGCACTCTCGCCGCCAACTACGCGAACGTCATCCCCAGCTTCATCGTGGTGGCGGTGATCTTCATCGTGCTGAACTTCATCCTCACCTCCTTCGCCTCCTGGCTGGAGGGCAGGTTGCGCCGCAGCAAGCGGAGCACGGGGGCCGTCGTCGGCGCCGACAAGGTCGACGACGTGAACGCGGCCGAGGTGGGCGGCACCTACGGCACCGGAGCCGGCGGCACGATCTGACGGCTCGACAACCGCTATGACTGTGGCCCGCCGGATCCCCGGCGGGCCACAGTCGTGCCGAGCCGTGAGCCGTCCTGGGCCGGCCCTGACACCCCATCACGTGGCGAGCGCGTCACCCGGCTACCCTTGGGGCGGCGGCATGATCGCCACCGACCGCCGGTCACTTGACGCAAGCACCGGCAATGGGTTGCATACGTTCTGTGATCGTGCACCCTGCTCAAACTTCCTGTTCACCTACGTCTCTCAGGACATCACCACGGGCAGGGGGCGCCGCGCCGTGGACCCGGTGATCATCGTCGGAGCGGGGCCCGTCGGGCTCACGCTCGCCCTGGCGCTGGCGCGTCAGGAGGTGCCGTGCGTCGTGCTCGACGAGGGGCCGGGCAAGGACGAACCCCGTGCGGCGCGCACCGTCGTCCTGCGCGAGGACACCGCCGCCCTCATGGAACGCCTGACCGGTGTACCCCTGGACGAGGTCGGTGCCCAATGGGCCGGATGGCGGTCGGTACGGCGCAAGCAGGTGATGCGCGAGGTCTTTTTCGACGGCAGCGAACCGATCCCGCTGCACATCGCCCAGCACGTCCTGACGGGCATCCTGCGTGCCGCCCTCGCGCGCGAACGGCTCGTCAAGGTCGCCGTGGACAGCCGCCTCGACGGCATCGAACAGGAGCCCTCGGGCGTCACGGCCCACACCCGCGGACCCAAAGGGACGTACTGGCGCGGCAGTTACCTGGTCGGCTGCGACGGTCCCCGGTCCACCGTGCGCAAGCTCCAGGACATCCGCTTCCCGGGCCGTACGGCGGTGGAACGGCACGCCGTCGCGGCCCTGCGGACGGAACTGCCCTGGCACAACGAAGCGTTGCTGCACCGCATGCCGCCCTGGCGCATGTCGGGCCCCTCGGCCGGCGAGGTCACCGCACGCCCCCTGCCGGACGGCGTCTGGCGCCTGGACTGGCTCCTGCCGCCCGGCAAGGACCTGGTCACCCCCGAGCTTCTGCTGACCCTCATCCGGGAGACCCTGGCCGGCTGGTCGGGCGGCACGACCCCGCCCTACGAGCTGCTGGACACCGGCGTCCACACGGTCCACCACCGTCTGGCCCGCCGCTGGCGCGCCGACCGCGTCTTCCTCGCCGGGGACGCGGCCCACCTGCTCGGTGCCCTGGGCACGCACGGGCTGGACGAGGGGCTGCTGGACGCCGACAACCTCGCTTGGAAACTGGCTCTGACCTGGCACCACGGTCCGCACGAGGCGCTCCTCGACAGCTACCAGACCGAGCGCCGGGCGGTCGTCGCCGCCCGGCTCCGCGCCGCCGACCAGGCGCTGCCGCTGCTGCGCGGCGGCGGAGGACTGCGCTCCTACGTCCCCGGCTCGTCCCGTGGCCACGACGCGCTCCTCACGGACGGTCACTTGGGGCACGGCCAGCTGGGTGCGCCGGGGGCGTACGCCGATTCGCCGCTCGCGCCCCAACGCCTCGAAGGAGAGGTTCCCGTCGACACGCCGCGCGGAGCGCCGGTCACGGACGTCCGTGTCACCGCGGAGGACGGCACCTTCGTACGGCTGCGGGACCGGCTCGGCCGTGGCGCCCTGCTCGTGGTGCTGATCGCGCCGGGCACGGGCGTGTGGGAGCGCAAGCACTGGGCCAGGGCAGGCATCATGCCCCGCCTCGCGGCGGCCGTCGCGGCGTTGCCGCACCCCGCCGAGCTGCTGGTCGCCGAGAGCTATCCGGGCGCGGCCGCGCACACGGTGCTCCTGGTCCGCCCCGACGGACACTTGGTCACCGCCTTGAGCGGGGTGCGCCCGGAAGACCTGTACGCGGCGGCGGAGGCGACGGTCGGCGGCCCCGCGAAGGCGCAGGCGGGAGCCGGTGCCTCGACCGGCTCACACTGACGTCGACACCGGGTGACCTGCTCACTGTCACCGTGCGTCCGCATGGTGACAGTGAGTTGACCGGCCCGGATGGTCATGGTGTACTCCGGTGCGTGACCGACACCTGTGTGCGCCTGTGGCGGAGGGTCCATATGGACTTCCTCCGGTATGCGGGCTGTGTGTGTCGTCCGTCCTGCTGACCTCGCATCCTTCTTCCTCCTGCGCGCGTCGCGCTCTCTCCGCGTCGGCTGCCGCGCCTCTTTCGCGAACCCTCATCAGGACCCTCAGGACGGCCCCCGTGTCTGTATCCCCTTCTGCGCCCCCCTCTGCGTCCCCCTCTGCCTCCTCCGCCCGTTCGGCTCCCACGCAGGCCGACCTCTTCGACTTCGTCCGGCGCACAGCCGCCGACAGTGAGCTGATCGCCTCCCTGCCACTCGACCCGGAAGGCCGCACCTGGGTGCGGCTGGAGGGTCCCGGCGGCAGCGAGGCCTGGCTGATCGGCTGGCCGCCCGGCACGGGCACCGGCTGGCACGACCACGCCGACTCCGTCGGCGCCTTCCTGACCGCGGCGGGCGAGCTCAAGGAGAACGCGCTCGCCGTGCGGCTGCCCACCGACGGCTGGAAGACCCTGGAACTCACCGACAGCGTCGACCGGGAACGCCGACTGCCGGCCGGTCAGGGGCGCTCCTTCGGACGCCACCACGTCCACGAGGTCCTCAACGAGTCCTCCGACCGGCACGCGATCTCCGTCCACGCCTACTACCCGCCCCTGCCGCAGATCCGCCGCTACAGCCGCAGCGGGCCCATCCTGCGCCTCGAGCAGGTCGAGCGACCGGAGGACTGGCAGTGAGTACTCCTGTGTCTGCGAACGGCGGGGACCAACTTCCCCTGGGAATCGACGAGTTGCTGGAGCGCGTCCGCGCGGCCTACGTGCGGATCGAGCCGCAGGAGGCCTACGAGGCCGCCAGGGCCGGCGACGCGCTGCTGGTGGACATCCGCTACGCCGCCCTGCGCGAGCGGGACGGTCTCATCCCCGGCGCCCTCGTCGTCGAGCGCAACGAACTCGAGTGGCGACTCGATCCCCAGGGCAGTCACCGCCTTCCCGAGGCCACGAGCCATGGCCTGCGCATCGTCGTGATCTGCAACGAGGGGTACGCCTCCAGCCTGGCGGTCCAGTCCCTGCACCAGCTGGGGCTGCGCCGGGCCACGGATCTGGTCGGCGGGTTCCAGGCTTGGCGGGGGGCGGGGCTTCCGGTGGAGTGAGCCGGATGCCCGTGTGACGAGTCGGAGGCGGATGCTGCCGCCCCCCTCGGCGTCGGCTTCCCGCTCAGAACCCCTCGTCCGCCAGGAAGTCCGTGTCCTCGCCCTCCTCCTCCAGCGCCTGCCGGACCACGCGCAGGGCCATGCCCTCGGGGTAGCCCTTGCGGGCGAGCATGCCGGCCAGGCGGCGGAGTCGCTTGTCGCGGTCGAGCCCCCGGGTGGAGCGGAGCTTGCGCGCGACGAGTTCTCGCGCGGTCGCCTCCTCCTGCTCGGAGTCGAGCTGGGAGACGGCCTCGTCGATGAGGGTCGAGTCCACGCCCTTGGTGCGCAGTTCCCGGGCGAGCGCGCGCCGGGCCAGTCCTCGGCCGTGGTGGCGTGACTCCACCCAGGCGTCCGCGAAGGCGCTGTCGTCGATGAGGCCGACCTCTTCGAACCGCGACAGCACCTCCTCGGCGGCGTCGTCCGGGATCTGCCGCTTGTGCAGGGCGTCGGCGAGTTGCCTGCGGGTCCGCGGGGTCCCGGTGAGCAGGCGCAGGCAGATCGCCCGAGCCTGCTCGACCGGGTCCCCTGGAGGTGTCCCCTGCTCGGCCCTCGACGAGGAGAGGCCACCTCCGTCCTCGGTGTCGGCCGCCTCGCCGAAGCCGCGTCGGCGCCGCCCGCGCCCTCGGCGCGGCCCGTCGGCACGCGGCCCACCGTCACGCGAGCCGTCCCCCGACGAGCCGCTGCCGTAGGGCTGCTCGACCCCGAAGGGCGCCTCCTCGTGCCTGTCCTCCCCGTGCCCGTCGTCCCCGTCCACGGCCGAGCCCGTGTCGCCTCCGGTGCCCCTCCCCCGTGGGGCACCGGAGGCGGTGTACTCGTACTCCGCCCAGTCGGTTCGCCGTGTCACGGGTCAGCTCTTGGCGGCAGCGGCCTTGGTCTTGGCCGCCTTGGCCGCCGCCGGAGCGGGCACCGTCTTCGCGTCGTCCGGCGTGGCGGAGACCGCGGCGTCCGCGCCCGGCTCGGCGGCCGGCTCCTCGGGGCGCACGCCCACGCCCAGCTTCTCCTTGATCTTCTTCTCGATCTCGTTGGCCAGGTCGGGGTTGTCCTTCAGGAAGTTGCGCGCGTTCTCCTTGCCCTGGCCGAGCTGGTCGCCCTCGTACGTGTACCAGGCGCCGGCCTTGCGGACGAAGCCGTGCTCCACGCCCATGTCGATGAGGCCGCCCTCGCGGCTGATGCCCTGGCCGTAGAGGATGTCGAACTCGGCCTGCTTGAAGGGCGGCGCGACCTTGTTCTTGACGACCTTGCAGCGGGTGCGGTTGCCGACCGCCTCGGTGCCGTCCTTCAGGGTCTCGATGCGGCGGATGTCGATGCGCACCGAGGCGTAGAACTTCAGCGCCCGGCCACCGGTCGTGGTCTCCGGGGAGCCGAACATCACGCCGATCTTCTCGCGGAGCTGGTTGATGAAGATCGCGGTGGTCTTGGACTGGTTGAGCGCGCTGGTGATCTTCCGCAGGGCCTGGCTCATCAGTCGGGCCTGCAGACCCACGTGGCTGTCGCCCATCTCGCCCTCGATCTCCGCGCGCGGGACGAGCGCGGCGACGGAGTCGATGACGATGAGGTCGAGGGCGCCGGAGCGGACCAGCATGTCCACGATCTCCAGGGCCTGCTCGCCGTTGTCCGGCTGGGAGAGGATGAGGTTGTCGATGTCGACGCCGAGCTTCTTCGCGTACTCGGGGTCGAGGGCGTGCTCCGCGTCGACGAAGGCGACCTGGCCTCCGGCCTTCTGCGCGTTCGCCACCGCGTGCAGGGTGAGGGTGGTCTTACCGGAGGACTCCGGTCCGTAGATCTCCACGACGCGACCGCGCGGCAGGCCGCCCACGCCGAGGGCCACGTCCAGGGCGGTGGACCCGGTCGGGATGACCTCGATGGGCTCCTTGGACCGCTCGCCCATGCGCATGACCGCGCCCTTGCCGAATTGCCGTTCAATCTGTGCGAGCGCGGCGTCCAGGGCCTTCTCGCGGTCGGTTCCTGCCATGGGTTCCACCCGATTTGCTTGAGTCGATCGCTTCACGTCAAAGACGCTAACGCCTGCCACTGACAATGCGCCCCGACGCCCGTCCGGCCTGTGGATAACTCGGGCACTTCTCCACCCAAAGTACGTCGAAACGCCCTTCGTTGAGCCTCGCCGGAGACTCCATAAGAATGGATGTTCGATTTTCGTGTCAAGCGCACCACGGGGCCCTTCCGGCACGGGCCCGCACAGGCCATTCGGCACGGGCCGCACGGTACCGGTGCCGGTACCCCTACCGGAGTACCGTGCCCTGACAGCCGGGGCCTGCCCCGGGGAGGGGGAGACGGATGTGCCGGATCGACGTGGCGGCCAAGGAGGCCGCCGTCGCACGGTTCCTCGAGGAGTTCCCGCGCGCACCACGGGCCGGCCGGGCCCACCCCGCGCTGCGCGGCTGCGAGGACATCGCCTGGGCGGAGTTCCCCGGCTGTCCCGCCGGGATCCCGGCCCTGCTGCGCGCACTGCTCGATCCGGCCGCGGCTCCGGAGGCCGAGCGGGTGCTCGGCAACGTCCTGATGGACGGTGTCTTCCGCATGGGTCCCGCCATGCCGGCGGCCCTGCCGTTCCTGCTCCGTCTGGCGGCCGGCCCCGAGACCTCGAGGCGGACCGGGCTGGTCGAGCTCCTGCTCGTCGTCGCGGAGCTCTCAGCGCCCGTGGACGGGGGCGGCGAGCGGGCGGTCCGGGTCTTCGGCAGCGACCGTGACCACCCGGAACGCGCACAGTGCCGGGCCGTGTTCGCCCAACATGCCGACCTGGTGCGCGGTCTGCTGGACGACAGGACGCTGCCCGACGGATTCTTCGGCCCCGACGAGCGCGTGAGCCTTCTGCGGGCCGCGACACCATGAGGGCCGGGCGGCCTCCAGCCCTTCAGGAGGGGCCGGGCGGCATCAGGCCCCTCAGGAGGGGCTCTCGCCGGAACCCGGGGCCTCGGGCCGCTCGCCGGAACCCGGGGTCTCGGGCCGCTCCGCCCCCGGCCGCCGGGCCCAGAGCAGCCTCGCGCGCGTGATCACGCCCGGCCCCTCCCCGCGGCGGTGGTGGCCGTGCACCCGGGGGTCGTCCGTGACGTCATACCGCTTCACGTACGCCCCCAGGAACGCCTGGAGCGTGGCGATGGCGGGAATGGCGATCAGCGCGCCGACGGCACCGAGGAGCGCCGTGCCCGCGATGACCGAGCCGAAGGCGACCGCGGGGTGGATGTCGACGGTCTTGGAGGTCAGCTTGGGCTGCAGCACATAGTTTTCGAACTGCTGGTAGATCACCACGAAGATCAGCACCCACAGCGCGTACCAGGGGTTCACCGTGAACGCGATCAGCATGGGCAGGGCGCCCGCGAGATACGTGCCGATCGTGGGGATGAACTGCGACACCAGGCCGACCCACACGGCGAGCACGGGGGCGTAGGGCACGTCCAGGACCTGTAGCAGGACGAAGTGCGCTATGCCGGAGATCAGCGCCATCAGGCCGCGGGAGTAGATGTAGCCGCCGGTCTTGTTCACCGCGATCTCCCACGCGCGCAGCACCTCGGCCTGCCGGGCGGGCGGCAGGACGGAGCAGAGCGCCCGGCGCAGCCGCGGGCCGTCGGCGGCGAAGTAGAACGAGAACAGCGCGATCGTCAGCAGCTGGAAGAGACCGCCGATGACCTGGGCGGACACGTCCAGCACGCCAGTGGCGCTGTTCTGCACGTAGTTGCGCAGCCAGTCGGAACGGAGCAGGCCCTCCTGGATGTCCACGCGCTTCAGGTCGGTCTTGAAGTGCGTGTTGATCCAGTTGATGACGGAGTCGAGGTACTCGGGGAAGCCCTCGATCATCTTGATGATCTGGTCCGCGAGGATGGAACCGAGGAGCGTGACGAAGCCGGCCGCCACGATCATCACGCCGATGAAGACGACGAACGTGGCCAGCCCTCGGCGCATGCCGCGCGAGGCCATCCAGCTCACCGCGGGTTCGATGGCGAGCGCCAGGAAGAACGCGATGAGGACGTTGATCAGCAGGCCGGTGAGCTGGTGGAAGGCCCAGCTGCCCAGCTGGAACACGGCGACGAGAGCGAGCGCGAGCACCATGGCGCGCGGCAGCCAGCGCGGCATGCGGCCGTTCGTCCCGGTGGTCCCGCCGACCGGGGGGCCGGTGGGCGGGGTCGTACCGAACGGGGACTGCTGGGCTGCCTGCCCGGTCTCGTCAGTGGGTGCCACGCACCAAGTCTCGCCCACGCCACCGACAGCCGTCTGCCCGCCTGCGATCTTCGGGACCGGCCGGCGGTCTGCGAGGACGGCCCGCAGGGATCAGCGCTTCTCCCTGGGCACGTCCATCACCACGCAGACCACGTGCCAGACGTCCTTGGCGTCCCAGCCGGCCGCCAGCGCCTCGCGCACGGTGCGTCCGCCGAGCTCCGACATCACGTGGTCGCGCGCGAAGGTGTCGGCGTAGCCCGGACCGAAGTGCTCCGCCATCCGCTGCCAGAAGACCGTCAACCGCATGACTCCAGTATCCCGCCCCTGGGGGTGGGCCTGAGCCGTGACCGCCTGCCGGCGCCGCTTTCCGCCCTACGGTCTGGCCCATGGCCGAAACAGGAGCTACCGCACTCCCCCCGACGCCCCCGCCGCACACCCCCGTGGCGCGCGCCGAACGCTTCGTCTGGCTCACCGCGCGCGTGCTGGAGCAACGCCTCTTCGCCCACCACTTCCGGGACGGCGGCGCCGACCCGGTGGAAACCGCCCTGGACGCCTACCGCAACGACGACGGCGGGTACGGCCACGCCCTGGAGCCCGATCTGCGCGGTCCGGTCAGCCAGCCGCTGCACACCGCCCGCGCCCTGCGCGTCCTGGACGCCGTCGGACGCTGCGCCGGCCAGCGCGTGGAACGCATGTGCCGCTATCTGACGTCCGTCTCCACGGCGGACGGCGCGCTCCCGGCGATCCACCCCGGCCGGCGCGATTACCCGACGGCCCCCTTCGTGCCGGTCGTGGACGACCCGCCCAGCGACCTGCTGGCCACCGGACCGGTGGTCGGGCTGCTGCACCGCAACGAGGTGTGGCACGCCTGGCTGTTCCGGGCCACGGACTTCTGCTGGCAGGCGGTCGAGTCCCTGGAGAAGTCGCACCCGTACGAGATCGAGGCCGCCGTGGCGTTCCTGGACTCCGCACCCGACCGCCCGCGCGCGGAGGCGGCCGCCGACCGCCTGGGCCGCCTGGTACGCGCACAAGGCCTGGCGGCCCTGGACCCCGACGACCTGGACGCGTATCCGGTCTCCCCGGGGTACGCCCCGGGCGAGCATCACTTCCCGTACGACTACGCGCGGACACCGCGGTCCCTGGCGCGCGCGTGGTTCACGGACGACGAGATGGCCCGCTCCCTGGACCACCTCGCGGCCCAGCAGCAGGAGGACGGCGGCTGGCCGGTGCGCTGGCGCCAGTGGGCCCCGGCACCCGCGCTGGAGGCCCGTCCGATGGTGACGATCGAGGCCCTGCGCGCCCTCCACGCGTACGGCCGCGCCATCGGCTGATCAGGCCCCCAGGGCCCGCACCCCCGCCGTCACCGCCACGGCCGCCGCGACGACGAGCAGGAACGGCGCGCGCAGCACCAGTGCCACGGCGGCTGCCGCCAGTCCGGCGGCCCGGGCGTCCAGCACCAGCGTCCGCCCGTCGGCGAAGGTCTGCTGCGCGGTGAGGGCCGCGAGCAGCGCGACGGGCAGCAGCGCGGCGAGACGCCTGACGACGGGGCGCTCCAGGGCTCCCGCGGGCACCAGCAGCCCGGCCAGCTTGACGGCGTAGCACCCGAGGACGGTCACACCGATGGCGATCCAGACGTTCATCGCGAGTCCTCCCGTCCCCTGCGGCGGCCGTCCGCCCACAGCACGATCGGCGCCGCCAGCGCGGCCGTCAGCACCGGCACCCCCGCGGGCAGGACGGGCAGCAGCCCGAGCCCCAGCAGCACGGCGAGCCCGGCGACGGCCCGCTCTGCGACGGTCTTCAGCATCGGCGCGAGCAGCGCCAGGAACACCGCCGGTCCTGCGGCGTCCAGCCCCCACGCGTCGGTGTCCCCGAGGGCGCCGGCGCCCAGGGCACCGAGCAGTGTGGTGAGGTTCCACAGGACGTACAGGCTCAGCCCGGTCACCAGGAACCCGAGTCGCGCACCGCGCCGGGTGGGCTGGGCGAGCGCGACAGCGGCCGTCTCGTCGATCACCCACTGGGCGGCGAACGGCCGCACCGCGCGCGGGAGGGCCAGCAACTGGGACAGCCGCAAGCCGTAGAAGGCGTTCCGCACGCCCAGGAAGAAGGCTCCGGCGGCGGCCGTGAACGGGCCGCTGCCGGCCGCGAGAGCCCCCACCAGGGCGAACTGGGACGCCCCGGTGAACACCAGGAGACTGAGCGCGCAGGTCTGGAGCAGCGAGAGGCCGCTGCCGGCCGAGGTCACACCGAAGGCGAATCCGGACAGCCCCACGGCGACCCCGACGCCCAGGGCGTCCCGCACGACCGCACCGTCCGGCTTCCCGTCCGTTCCTGTGTCTGTGTCTGTATATGTGTCTGTGTCTGTTTCTGTGTCTGTGAGAGCTGTCGGTTCTGCCACGCACCGCAACGTACGGTCGGTCCCTACAGCACGTCTTGTACGTTCTTGCGCTCCCGCTGGTAGGCCCCCGGAGGGACCCCGACGATCCGGCTGAAGTGCCGGTTGAGGTGCGGCTGGTCGGTGAACCCCACGGTCAGCGCCACCTCCGAGGGTGCCGTGCCCGCGTCCAGCAGGCGCCGCGCCCTGCGGACCCGCGCGTCCGTGAGCCATGTGTGCGGCGGCATTCCGTAGGCGTCCCGAAAGGCCCGCAGCAGGGCGAACGGGCTGGTTCCGAGGTCGGCCGCCAGTTGCTCCAGGGTCGGCGGCCGTGCCATCCGCTCCTCCAGCACACCACGCGCGCGTGCCGCGATCCGAGCACCGGCCGTCCGCACCTTGCGCTGCGGCATCGGACCTCCGTTCAACCGCAGCAACCTGGTCACGGCGACTCTGAGCAGTGTGTCCGCGGCCAGCGCGTTGCCCTCGTCGGCGGCCCGCAGCACCTGGTGCACCAAACCGACGGCATATGGATCGTCCAGGACCGGGCTGACGAACCCCGGTGTCCCGCGCAGTGCCGTCGTCTCGGCCGCGATCTCCGCCACCACGTCCGCCGACGGGTACACGGCCCCGTACCGCCACCCCTCGGGCACCCCGGCCCGCCCGGTGTGCGGAGTGTCCGGATTGACCAGCGCGAGGGCCCCGGCCCCCGCGTACTGATCGCCTCCTCCGTGGTGGAAGACCTCCACCCCGTCGGCGATGGCAGCGATCACGAAGTTCTCGTGGGTGTGCCGCACGAACGTCTTCCGCACATACCGAGCCCGCAGCAGATCGACCCCGGGCAGTTCGTCGTACCGCCAATGCCGCGCTCGCTCGCTCACAGGACCATTGTCCGCGGCGACGACGACCCGCGGGCACGGCCCCGTCCCCGTCGAGACGGCCGACGGACTCGCGACGGCCCGCCGTTGTCAGTGCCGGGGTGCACGATGGACGCATGCCCAGCAACACGCACCGAGCCCTGGACGGCTTCTCCCCCGCGACCCGCGCCTGGTTCACGGGCGCCTTCCCCGCGCCCACCACGGCCCAGGCGGGCGCGTGGCAGGCCATCCACAAGGGCTCGGACGTGCTGGTCGTCGCCCCCACCGGTTCCGGCAAGACCCTGGCCGCCTTCCTCGCCGCCCTGGACCAGCTGGCCTCGACCCCTCCCCCGGCCGACTCCAAGAAGCGCTGCCGGGTGCTGTACGTCTCCCCCCTGAAGGCCCTGGCGGTGGACGTCGAGCGCAACCTCCGCAGCCCCCTGACCGGCATCCGCCAGGAGTCCGTACGGATGGGCCTGCCCGAGCCCGAGGTCAGGGTGGGCATCCGCTCGGGCGACACCCCCGCCGCCGAGCGCCGCGCCCTGTCCACACGCCCGCCGGACATCCTGATCACGACCCCCGAGTCCCTGTTCCTGATGCTGACGTCGGCCACGCGCGAGGCGCTGACCGGCATCGAGACGGTGATCCTGGACGAGGTGCACGCGGTCGCTGGCACCAAGCGCGGCGCCCACCTCGCGCTCTCCCTGGAGCGGCTGGACGACCTCCTGCCGAAGCCCGCCCGCCGCATCGGCCTGTCGGCCACGGTCCGCCCGGTCGACGAGGTCGCCCGCTTCCTCTCCCCCCGCCGCAAGGTGGAGATCGTCCAGCCGGAGTCGGGCAAGGAGTTCGACCTCTCCGTGGTCGTCCCGGTCGAGGACCTGGGCGAGCTGGGCGGCTCCCCGGTGTCGGACGGCTCGGAGGGCGCCGAGCGGCCGTCGATCTGGCCGCATGTCGAGGAGCGGATCACCGACCTGGTCCAGTCCCACCGCTCCACGATCGTCTTCGCCAACTCCCGGCGCCTCGCGGAGCGCCTGTGCAACCGCCTGAACGAGATCGCGTACGAGCGGGCCACGGGCGAGCCCTTGGACGAGCACCACTCCCCGGCCGAGCTCATGGGCGGTTCGGGAGCCGCCCAGGGGGCCCCGCAGGTCATTGCCCGGGCCCACCACGGCTCAGTGTCCAAGGAGCAGCGCGCCCTGGTCGAGGAGGACCTCAAGGCGGGCCGCCTGCCCGCGGTCGTGGCCACGTCCAGTCTCGAACTGGGCATCGACATGGGCGCGGTCGACCTCGTGGTCCAGGTGGAGTCACCCCCCTCGGTGGCCTCCGGCCTGCAGCGCGTGGGGCGGGCGGGCCACCAGGTGGGCGCGGTCTCCACCGGCGTGGTGTTCCCGAAGTACCGCGGCGACCTGGTTCAGGCGGCGGTGGTCACCGAGCGGATGCGCACCGGCGCCATCGAGTCCCTGAGGGTCCCCGCCAACCCCCTGGACGTCCTGGCCCAGCAGCTCGTCGCGATGACGGCCATGGACACCTGGCAGTTCGACGACCTCCTCGCCGCCGTCCGGCGGGCCGCCCCCTTCGCCTCGCTGCCCGAGTCGGCCTTCACGGCAGTTCTCGACATGCTCGCCGGCCGCTACCCGTCGGACGCGTTCGCGGAGCTGCGCCCGCGGGTGGTGTGGGACCGCGTCACCGGTGAGATCACCGGCCGCCCCGGCGCCCAGCGCCTCGCCGTCACCTCCGGCGGCACGATCCCCGACCGCGGCCTGTTCGGCGTCTTCCTCGCGGGCGCCGACCCGAAGAAGGGCGGCGGCCGGGTCGGCGAGCTCGACGAGGAGATGGTCTACGAGTCCCGCGTCGGCGACGTCTTCACGCTGGGCACGAGTTCCTGGCGCATCGAGGACATCACCCGCGACCGCGTCCTGGTCTCCCCTGCCCCGGGCGTGCCGGGCCGGCTGCCCTTCTGGAAGGGCGACCAGCTGGGCCGCCCGCTCGAACTGGGCCGGGCGGTGGGCGCGTTCCTGCGCGAGGTCGGCTCGCTGCCCAAGGACGACGCCCGGCTGCGGCTGCTCGCCGCCGGACTGGACGCCTGGGCGGCGGACAACGTGCTCTCGTACCTGGACGAGCAGCGGGAGGCCTGCGGCCACGTCCCGGACGACCGGACGATCGTCGTGGAGCGCTTCCGCGACGAGCTGGGCGACTGGCGCGTGGTCGTCCACTCCCCCTTCGGCGCGCAGGTGCACGCCCCCTGGGCCCTCGCCCTCGGCGCCAAGCTGTCCGAGCGGTACGGCATGGACGCGCAGGTCATGCACGCCGACGACGGCATCGTGCTGCGCCTGCCCGACGCCGACCTGATGGGCCTGGACCTGCTGGACCAGGACCCGGTCAGGATGGGCCGGGAGTACGACGCCGAGCAGGCCCCCGTGGGCGCCGCCGACGTCGTCTTCGACAAGGGCGAGGTCGATCAGGTCGTCACCGACCAGGTGGGCAGTTCGGCTCTCTTCGCCTCCCGCTTCCGCGAGTGCGCCGCCCGCGCGCTGCTGCTGCCGCGCCGCAACCCGGGCAAGCGCACCCCGCTGTGGCAGCAGCGGCAGCGCGCCTCCCAGCTGCTCCAGGTGGCGAGCGAGTTCGGCTCGTTCCCGATCGTCCTGGAGGCGGTCCGCGAGTGCCTCCAGGACGTCTTCGACGTCCCCGGGCTCGTGGAGCTGATGGGCGACCTGGAGTCCCGCAAGGTGCGCCTCGTCGAGGTCACCACCCCCGAGCCCTCCCCCTTCGCGCGCTCCCTCCTCTTCGGCTACGTCGCCCAGTTCCTGTACGAGGGCGACTCCCCGCTCGCCGAGCGCCGCGCCGCCGCCCTGTCCCTGGACTCCCGGCTGCTGGCCGAGCTGCTGGGCCAGGCGGAGCTGCGCGAACTGCTCGACGCGGACGTGCTGACGGAGCTGGAGCGCGAGCTCCAGTGGCTCACGGAGGACCGCCGCGTCAAGGACGCCGAGGGTGTCGCCGACCTCCTCCGCCTCCTCGGCCCGCTCACGGACGCGGAGCTGGCCGAGCGGGGCGCCGAGCCGCAGTGGGCCCAGGAGCTGGCCGGTGCCCGCCGCGCCATCCGGGTCCGCATCGCCGGTGCCGACCACTGGGCGGCGATCGAGGACGCGGGCCGCCTGCGCGACGCCCTGGGCACAGCGCTGCCCGTCGGCGTCCCGGAGGCCTTCACCGAGCCGGTCAAGGACCCGCTCGGTGACCTCCTCGCGCGCTACGCCCGCACGCACGGCCCGTTCACGTCGACCACGGCGGCGGCCCGCTTCGGCCTGGGCGTCGCCGTCACCGAGGGCGCCCTCCTGCGGCTCGCCGCGGCCGGCCGGATCGTCCAGGGCGAGTTCCACCCGGCCGGCATCGGCCAGGAGTGGTGCGACGCGGCGGTGCTGCGCCGGCTGCGCCGCCGCTCCCTCGCGGCCCTGCGGCACGAGCTGGAGCCGGTGCCGCCGGCCGCGCTCGCCCAGTTCCTCCCCCAGTGGCAGCACATCGGCAAGGGGCACTCCCTGCGCGGCATCGACGGACTGGTGCGCGCCATCGAGCAGTTGCAGGGCGCGTCCGTGCCGGCCTCCGCCCTGGAGAAGCTGGTCCTGCCCTCCCGGGTCGTGAACTACACGCCCGCGATGCTGGACGAGCTCACCGCCGCCGGGGAGGTGGTCTGGGCCGGGGCCGGGTCCCTCCCCGGCAAGGACGGCTGGGTCTCCCTCTACGTGGCGGACGCGGCCCCCCTGCTCCTGCCGCCCCCGCACCCCCTGGAGCTGACGGCCCTCCACCAGTCCGTCCTGGACGCCCTCTCCGGCGGCTACGGCCTGTTCTTCCGCCAGATCGCCGACCAGGTCCGCGCCACCACCCACCCCGACGCCACGGATCCCCAGCTGGCTGACGCCCTGTGGGACCTGGCATGGTCCGGCCGCCTGACGAACGACACGCTCTCCCCCATGCGCTCCCTGCTCGGCTCGGGCCGTACGGCGGGTTCCACGGCCCACCGCGCCAAGCGCACGGTCCCGCGCGGCCGCTACGGCTCCCTGACGGCCGCGGCCCGCCCGGCGTCCCGCTCCGGCCCGCCGACCGTCGCAGGCCGCTGGTCCCTGCTCCCGGCCCACGAGCCGGACCCCACGGTCCGGGCACACGCCCTCGCCCGCACCCTCCTCGACCGGCACGGTGTGGTCACCAGGGGCGCGGTCTCGGCGGAGGGCGTCGAGGGCGGCTTCTCGGCGACGTACCGCGTCCTGTCCGCCTTCGAGGAGAGCGGCCAGGCCCGCCGCGGCTACGTGGTGGAGGGCCTGGGCGCGGCACAGTTCGCGATGGACGGGGCCGTGGACCGCCTGCGCGCGGTGTCCAACGCCCGCGACCGGGGCGAGGACCTGCCCGGCCCCCCTCCGGGCCGGGACGCCGATCCGTTCCCGGCCCACGACTTCGCCGACCCGTACGACCCGGCCCCCTCCACCGACCACACCGACGACCCGGGCCACGACGGCTTCCTCGACCAGGGCTCCCCCCGCGACACCTACGAGACCTACGACACCCCCGCCCCGTCCCCGGGCGAGTGGGTCTCGCCCCGCGACCGCGCCCCGCAGGGGCCCCCGCCCTGGCAGAACGGCGCACGCGCGGGGTACGACGGCTTCCCGGGCCGTCGCACCCGCCCGGACGCCACCGCCCGCGCCGTCGTCCTCGCCGCCGCCGACCCGGCGAACGCGTACGGCGCCGCCCTGGCCTGGCCCGAGCCCCCGACCGGCGCCGGGCACAAGCCGGGCCGCAAGGCGGGCTCCCTGGTGGTGCTGGTCGACGGCGAACTGACGCTCTACATGGAGCGCGGCGGCAAGACCCTGCTCGCCTGGGCCGCCGACCCGGACGGCGACCCCGCCGGCGATCCCCGTCTGACCGCTGCCGCGGAGGCACTCGCGGCGGCCGCCCGAGCGGGCTCCCTCGGCAAGGTCACGGTGGAGCGCGTCAACGGCGCCCAGGCCCTGACCTCCCCCATCGGCAGCCTCCTGGAAGGAGCGGGCTTCATCGCGACGCCCCGAGGACTCCGCCTGCGCGCCTGACGGCCCCACCGTCCGCCGGCGCCCCGGCATCGCCCTCGCCCCCGTGCCACCCTTGACCCATGCCCGAAGGAGACACGGTCTGGCAGACCGCAAGACGGCTGCACGGCGCCCTCGCCGGCAAGGTGCTGACCCGCAGCGACCTCCGGGTGCCCCGCTTGGCCACGGCCGACCTCACGGGCCGTGCGGTCCTCGACGTCACCCCGCGCGGCAAGCACCTCCTGACCCGCGTCGAGGGCGGCCTGACCCTCCACTCCCACCTGCGGATGGACGGCTCCTGGAAGGTGTACGACAACGGCCGGCGCTGGACCGGCGGCCCCGGCCATCAGATCCGGGCGATCCTCGGCACCACCGACCGCACGGCCGTCGGCTACCGCCTCCCCGTCCTGGAACTCCTGCGCACCACGGACGAGCACCGCGCGGTCGGCCACCTCGGTCCCGACCTCCTGGGCCCCGACTGGGACCCCGACCGGGCCCTCGCCAACCTCCTCCAGGACCCGGCCCGCCCCCTCGGCGAGGCCCTGCTCGACCAGCGCAACCTCGCCGGCATCGGCAATGTCTACAAGAGCGAGCTGTGCTTCCTCCTGGGCGTCACCCCCTGGCTCCCCGCAGGCGACCTGCCCGCCGAGCGCGCCGCGAAGCTGCCCGCGCTCGCCAAGAAGCTGCTGGAGACCAACCGCGACCGCCCGATCCGCAGCACGACGGGCCGCCGCGGCCAGGACCTCTTCGTGTACGGCCGGGCGCCCCGCCCCTGCCTGCGGTGCGGCACCTCCGTCCGCCTGGCCGACCAGGGCGACGGCTCCCGCGAACGCCCCACCTACTGGTGCCCCACCTGCCAGCCGGGTCCCGCGCCCGCCGGACGCTTCCGGACCCGACCCACTAATTGACGCACCGTCAGAAACGCTCGTACGGTCCCTGTATGCCCGTCACGGCGTACGACCTCACCGGCCGGACCGCGTTCGTCACCGGCGCCGCGAGCGGCATCGGCCGGGCCTCGGCGCTCCTGCTCGCCGAGGCGGGGGCGACCGTGCACTGCGCGGACCGCGACGCCGAGGGCCTGCACGAGACGGCGGCCCTGATCAAGTCCGACGGTGGCACCGCCCACACACACGTCCTCGACGTCACCGACCGCTCCCGGCTGCGGCAGGCCATCACCTCCTGCGAACGCCTGGAGGTCCTGGCCGCGATCGCCGGCATCATGCACAGCAGCCCCGTACTGGAGACCCGGGACGAGGACCTCGACCGGGTGCTGGACGTGAACTTCAAGGGAGTGCTGTACGCCTGCCAGGAGGCGGCCCGCCTGATGATCGCCCGCGGCACCCGGGGCAGCATCGTCACCATGGCCTCGGGCGCCGTCGACACGGGCGGCCCAGGACTGCTCTGCTACGGAGCGGCCAAGGCGGCGGTCGTCCAACTGACGAAGACCCTCGCTACCGAGGTCGGCCGGCACGGCATCCGCGTCAACGCGGTCGCACCGGGCTGGATCCGTACGCCGATGACCGACCGCCACGACAGCGAGGCCCAGGCGCGCACGGAGTCCGTCATGGCCCGCATGTCACCCTTGGGCCGGGTCGGCGAACCCGAGGACATCGCCCATGCGGTCCTGCACCTGGCATCCGACGCCTCGGCCTTCACGACGGGCCAGATCCTCCGCCCGAACGGGGGCGTGGCGATGCCGTGGTAGCGCCGTGGCGATGCCGTGGTAGCCCCGACCCCACCACTCAGCCGGCCACCACCGCACCGCTCCACGCCAGACGACCACACACCCCGCGGCCCGACCACCAACCCCCACCCGTCCCCGCCACTCGACCACGGACACACACTCACCCCCACCGTCCGGCCACCGGCGCCCACTCACCCCCACGGCCCGACCACTCCACCGCCGACCGACAGCCACCCACCCCACAGCCCGACCACGGACGCCCCACTCCCACCACCGACCACCGACGCCCGACGCACCTCCACCGCCGCCCACCGACAGCCACCCACCCCACAGCCTGCCCCCACAGCCCCTCACCCCCGCCGAGCCACCGCACCTCGCCCCCGCCCCACCCCCGCAACACCGCACTCCACCCCCGCGACACTCCACCCCGACGCCCCACCCCCCAGCCCCTCCGCCACCGCCCCGAACCAACCGCCCCCCGCGCCCGCCCCTTCGCCACACAGTGCACCGGCAGCACACTCAGCCCCCACCCACCGGCCGCGACCGCCGCCTCCCACACCCCCGCACCGGGCACCACCGCCAGCCGGAGCACGGCCCACCACCACAGCGCCGCCAGCCCGAGCACGCCCCCGCGCATCCCCCAGCGCCAGACCCCCCGGCGCTCTATCCCCGCCATGGCCGCCACCTCCGGCCCGACGCTATGAGGCCGCCCGACCGCGCGGACAGGGCGCACCACGGGCACACAGGCGCACCGCGCACCCCGCCCCGCCGAACGGCGACACCCCCGACCGGTCCCGCGCCCGCTGCCACGCAGGCTGCCGCCGCCGCAGAGGCCTCCGCACCCACTGCCACGGAGGCCGCCGCACCCACTGCCGCGCAGGCCGTCGCGCCCGCTCCTCCGATCACCCGTTCTCGGCCTGGAACATCCAGTGATGCTTCTCCAGCTCCGCGGTGATCCCGATGAAGATGTCCTGGCTCACCGGATCCGGCTCACCGGTCGCCTCCACCCGCTCCCGCATCCGCGCGATCACCGCGCCCAGCGCCTCGACGAGCGTCCCCACGGCGGTCGTGTCGTCGACCCAGCCCTCGGGCGTCACGCCGATCCCGCTGCCGACGGCCACCGTCGCGGCCCGCCCGTCGGGCGGGATTCCCAGCGCGGCGGCGCGCTCCGCCACGGTGTCGGAGTACTTCCGCGCCGTGTCGACGACCTCGTCGAGCTGGAGGTGCACGGAGCGGAAGCGCGGCCCCACCACGTTCCAGTGGATCTGCTTCGCCACGAGGGCGAGGTCCACCAGGTCGACGAGGGCACCCTGCAGTGCCTCGGACACGGTCTTCAGGCTCGCGTCCGACAACGGGCTCTTCACGACGTACATCCGCACCTCCGTGGACTGCCCCCCGCCATCCCCTCAACGATGACGGCCGCACGCCCCACCGGCAAACGCACACAAACCGGACACGGCAGTGTCGGGTCGCCCGCAGACAAGCGAAAACCCCGACCGACTCTCCTCCGGATCTCCCGGAGGACCCCGGCCGGGGCCTCACCACATCCCGGCGCCCGTTCGGCGCCGCTCGTTCATGCCACGTACGCGCGAGGCGTCACGCGGCGACGACGTCCACCGCCTCGGCGGGCGCCTTGATGGTCACCCGTTCCGGTGGCACACCGGTCACCGAAACGGAACCCAGCATCGGCCGAACCGGCGTGGGTACAGGCTCGCTGGGGGTGGCCGCAGCAGACTGGGCCAGCTCGGCGAGGGCGAGTTCGTCGCTCACTTCCCGCATGAGCTCGGACATCCGTACGTCCAGCGCGTCGCAGATGGCGGAGAGCAGCTCGGAGGAAGCCTCCTTCTGCCCCCGCTCCACCTCGGAGAGATAGCCGAGTGAGACTCGGGCGGACGAGGAGACTTCGCGCAGAGTACGGCCCTGGCGCTGGCGCTGCCGACGCAGCACGTCACCCAGCAGGCGACGGAGCAGAATCATCGGTGGCTCCCTCCTCGGACCGCGTAGCCGCATCCATTACGCCCCACCGTACCGCCTTGCGCCGCGGCCGTGCGGGGAGCGATGTCGTGTTCACTCAGGGCTGCAAACATCAAAACCCCCCGTTCCGTTCCGTATCCTGTGCCCGCTCATTCCCAGTCTGTTCGCTCGCAAGCTCCTCCAGGAGCAGTGCGAGTACGCTCCGTACACTCTCTCTACGAATTTCCGCGCGGTCGCCGTTCAACCGCAGACCCTCCACTTTTCCGCCGCCGGCAGAACCGGAATCGGCCCCGGCGGGTCCGTCCACGGCCACGAAGACCGTCCCGACGGGCTGTCCGTCCTGCGGATCCGGGCCCGCCACACCAGTGGTCGCGATGCCCCAGTCGGTGCCCAGCGCCTTGCGCACGCCGACCGCCATCTGCGCCGCGACCTGCGGGTCCACCGCTCCGCGCGCCGCCAGCAGGGTGGCGTCGACACCGAGCAGTTCCTGCTTCAGTTCGGTGGCGTAGGCGGTCACCGAGCCCCGGAAGACCTTGGACGCCCCGGGGACGGATGTGATCTCCGCCGCAACGAGGCCACCGGTCAGCGACTCCGCGACGGCGAGCGTCTCGCCCTTCACCGTGAGTAGTCGCACCACGTCGGTGGCCGTGGAACTCACGCTTCCTTCTCCTCCAACGCGGCCTTGCGCTCGGCGATTCCCCGCCTGCGCAGCACAATGGCCTGTTTCACATAGTCGAGCCCCGTCACCACGGTCAGCACGACCGCCGCGGCCATCACCCACCACCTCAGGGTGGCCAGCCACCCCGTCAGCGCCAACACGTACATGCCCACGGCCACGCCCTGGGTGAGCGTCTTGAGCTTCCCGCCGCGGCTGGCGGGGATGACGCCGTACCGGATGACGAGGAAACGCAGCAGGGTGATCCCCAGTTCCCGCCCGAGGATGACCCCGGTCACCCACCACGGAAGATCGCCGAGCGCGGACAGGCAGATCAGCGCCGCCCCCATGATCGCCTTGTCGGCGATGGGGTCGGCGATCTTCCCGAAGTCCGTGACCAGGTTGTAGGCGCGCGCCAGGTGGCCGTCGAAGAGGTCGGTGATCATGGCGATGGCGAAGGCCGCCCAGGCGAGGGACCGCCACGCCGGGTCGTATCCGCCGTCGGCGAGCATCAGCGCGACGAAGGCCGGTACGAGGACCAGCCGGAGCATCGTCAGGAGGTTGGCGATGTTCCAGACACTGGCCTGGTTGACGGCGGCCGCCGCCAGCTTCCCGCCCCGCCCAGGCCCGTCCTCGCCCTGCGCGTCGTCGACGCTCTCCGGGGCCTCGTCCACGCCGGTCCCGGCCTCACCCGAGGCCGCACCGCCGTGACCGGCACCGGCCGGCGCGCCGGGCCCCGCTCCGGTCGCTCCGCCCTCGGCCGACCGCGCGGCCGCACGCCCCGCCGCCGCCCCGGGAACCTTCCCCGAAGCCGCGGACGCGGCACCGGCCCCGGCCCTCCTCGCACCGGAGGGGCCTCCCGCCGCGGATGCCGGGACACCGGTCATCTGCCCGCCTCCTCACTCCACGCAGGCGACGCGAACGAGCTCTGCAGCGGCTCGGCCACCAGGTCGACACCTTCCGTACCGACCACCTTCGCCTCGACCATACGGCCGACACCCAGGCCCGCGCCGCTCGTGAGCAGCACCTGGCCGTCCGTCTCGGGCGCCTGGTGGGCCGCGCGGCCGTACACGCCGTCCTCGTCGTCGACGGACTCGACGAGCACGTGCACCGTCTGGCCGACGCGCTCCTCGGCGCGCTGCGAGACGAGTTCCTCGGCGAGCCGCGAGACACGGGCCAGCCGCTCGGCGACGACGTCCTCGTCGAGCTTGTTGTCGTAGGTCGCCGCCTCGGTGCCCTCCTCGTCGGAGTAGCCGAAGACGCCGATGGCGTCCAGCCGGGCGCCGTTCAGGAAGCGCTCCAGCTCGGCGAGGTCGCCCTCGCTCTCGCCGGGGAAGCCGACGATGAAGTTGGAGCGCACGCCGGCCTCGGGCGCCTTGCTGCGGATGGTGTCGAGCAGTTCCAGGAACCGGTCGGTGTCGCCGAAGCGGCGCATCGCGCGCAGCACGCCGGGCGCGGAGTGCTGGAAGGACAGGTCGAAGTAGGGCGCGACCTTCGGGGTCGAGGTCAGGACGTCGATGAGGCCGGGCCGCATCTCGGCCGGCTGGAGGTAGCTGACGCGCACCCGCTCGATACCGTCGACCTCGGCGAGCTCGGGCAGCAGCGACTCCAGCAGGCGGATGTCACCCAGGTCCTTGCCGTAGGAGGTGTTGTTCTCGGAGACCAGCATGATCTCCTTCACGCCCTGCTCGGCGAGCCAGCGCGTCTCGTTCAGCACGTCGCTCGGGCGGCGGGAGATGAAGGAGCCGCGGAAGGACGGGATGGCGCAGAAGGAGCAGCGCCGGTCGCAGCCGGAGGCCAGCTTCACGGAGGCGACCGGGGAGCCGTCCAGCCGGCGGCGCAGGGGCGCGCGGGGGCCGGAGGCCGGAGCGAGGCCCTCCGGAAGGTCGGCGGGGGCGTGCCCGGGCAGCGCGACGCCGGTGGCCGACTCCTGCCGCTCCGCCGGGCTGATCGGCAGCAGCTTGCGCCGGTCGCGCGGGGTGTGCGCGGCGTGGATGCCGCCGTTCAGGATGGTCTGGAGACGGTCGGAGATGTTCGCGTAGTCGTCGAAGCCGAGCACGCCGTCGGCCTCGGGGAGGGCCTCGGCGAGTTCCTTGCCGTACCGCTCGGCCATGCAGCCCACCGCCACGACGGCCTGGGTTCTGCCGTGTCCCTTGAGGTCGTTGGCTTCCAGGAGGGCGTCGACGGAGTCCTTCTTGGCGGCTTCGACGAAGCCGCAGGTGTTCACGACGGCGACGTCGGCGGCCTCGGCGTCCTCCACGAGCTGCCAGCCGTCCGCCTCCAAACGGCCTGCGAGCTCCTCCGAGTCCACCTCGTTACGGGCGCAGCCAAGGGTGACGAGTGCGACGGTACGGCGTTCAGGCATGGGCTCAAGACTACTTCGTCCCGCTGACACCCCACGTCGACGGGGTTGGCCGATCATGGCCAACCCCGTACGTCCTGCACCCCTTCGGACGAGTTACCCGGCCTCGGGGTCGCCCTTGGTGTACGTCAGGCGTTCGACGGAGCCGGGCTGGAAGTCGTCCTCGATCTTCTTGCCGTTGACGAAGAGGTCGATCGCGCCGGCGTCCCCGAGGACGAGGTGGATCTTGGAGCTGTCCTGGAAGGTCTTGGAGTCGCCCTGCTTGAGGACGCCGTCGAAGAGCATCCGGCCGTTGTGGTCCCGGGCGGCGATCCAGCTGCGGCCGTCGGCGGCGGCCACCTGGACCGTCACCTTGTCCTGCGGCGCGGCCGCGATGGCGCTGTCCGAGGGCTCGGGCTCGGGGTCGGCGGGCTTCTTGGTCTTGGTGGTGGGAGAGGCGGAGTCGCCGGGGGTGGATCCCTCGGCCACGTTGGCCTCGCCGGTGCCGTCGTCGCCGCCCTGGAACATCGTGAACCCGACGAAACCGATCACGGCGACGATCGCGGCGACCATGGCCGCGGTCCAGTTGGGCCCCCGCCGCTCCGGACGGATACGTTCCGCCTCGAAGAGGGGAGCTGCCGGGGTCGGTGCCGGACGCCCGCCGTGCTCCTCGCCGTACTGGGCGAGCAGCGGGGCCGGGTCGAGGTGGACGGCCTTGGCCAGGGTCCTGATGTGTCCGCGGGCGTACACGTCCCCACCGCAGGCGGTGAAGTCGTCCGCCTCGATGGCGTGCACGATGTTCATGCGGACCCGGGTGGCGCTACTGACGTCGTCGACGGTCAGCCCGGCGGCGATACGAGCCTGCTGCAGGGCACGGCCGATGGAGGGGCGGGCTTCCTCGCGGTCTTCTTCGACGCGCTCGTCTTCGAACGGACGCTCGTCTTCAGGGGAGTTGCCGATGGACACGGGGGCGCCTTTCGAGCGTGTAGCCGCCTGTGCTGGAGGTTCAGTCTAGGGGGGGTACAAAAGGGTGGGGCAACCGGGCGGTGGCACTTTGTACGCCATCGGAATGGCCCGACATCCCGATGGTGGGGTCGCTGCTTTTCGCTTCCCTCAACTTGACGTACGCCGAAGGGAAACGGTTGCTCAATGATCCCTTACGGGTGAGTCACGATCCGGACACCCGGTTGCCGTACACCGCTCGGCGAGGCGACCACCGTGTCCCGCTTCCCTACCCTTCAGACTCCCCCCGGATCAGCGCGAGCACGCCATCCAGCTCATCAGGCTTCACAAGAACGTCACGAGCCTTCGAACCCTCGCTCGGCCCGACGATGTTCCGGGACTCCATGAGGTCCATCAGCCGCCCGGCCTTGGCGAAGCCGACGCGCAGTTTGCGCTGGAGCATGGACGTCGACCCGAACTGCGTGGAGACGACCAGTTCGGCCGCCTGGCACAGCAGGTCGAGGTCGTCGCCGATGTCCTCGTCGATCTCCTTCTTCTGCTTGGTGCCCACGACGACGTCGTCCCGGAAGACGGGCGTCATCTGCTCCTTGCAGTGCCGGACGACGCCCGCGATCTCCTCCTCGGTGACGAAGGCGCCCTGCATACGGGTGGGCTTGTTGGCCCCCATCGGCAGGAACAGGCCGTCACCCTTGCCGATGAGCTTCTCGGCGCCCGGCTGGTCGAGGATGACCCGCGAGTCGGCGAGCGAGGACGTGGCGAAGGCCAGCCGCGACGGCACGTTCGCCTTGATCAGACCGGTGACGACGTCCACCGAGGGCCGCTGCGTGGCGAGCACCAGGTGGATGCCGGCCGCGCGCGCGAGCTGCGTGATGCGCACGATCGCGTCCTCGACGTCCCGCGGCGCGACCATCATCAGGTCGGCCAGCTCGTCCACGATGACCAGCAGGTACGGGTACGGCTGGAGCTCCCGCTCGCTGCCCTCGGGCGGCTTGACCTTGCCCTCGCGCACCGCGCGGTTGAAGTCGTCGATGTGCCGGTAGCCGTAGGCGGCCAGGTCGTCGTAGCGCAGGTCCATCTCGCGGACGACCCACTGGAGCGCCTCGGCGGCCCGCTTGGGGTTGGTGATGATCGGCGTGATCAGGTGCGGGATGCCCTCGTAGGCGGTCAGCTCGACCCGCTTGGGGTCGACCAGGATCATCCGGACGTCCTCAGGGGTCGCCCGCATCATGATCGAGGTGATCAGGCAGTTGATGCAGGACGACTTGCCGGAGCCGGTGGCGCCGGCGACCAGCATGTGCGGCATCTTCGCCAGCGAGTGCATGACGTAGCCGCCCTCGACGTCCTTGCCGAAGGCGACCAGCATCGGGTCGTCGTCCTCCGCGGACTCCGCCAGACGCAGGACGTCACCGAGGTTGACCATCTCGCGGTCGGTGTTCGGGATCTCGATGCCGACCGCGGACTTGCCGGGGATCGGGCTGATGATCCGCACGTCGGGGCTGGCGACGGCGTAGGCGATGTTCTTGGCCAGGGCGGTGATCCGCTCGACCTTCACGGCGGGGCCGAGCTCGATCTCGTAGCGCGTCACCGTCGGTCCGCGGGTGAAGCCGGTGACGTTGGCGTCCACCTTGAACTCGGTGAAGACGTTGGTCAGCGCGGCGACTATGGCGTCGTTGGCGGCGCTGCGGGCCTTGCCCGGGCCACCGCGCTCCAGCAGGTCGAGCGACGGCAGGGAGTACGTGATGTCGCCGGAGAGCTGGAGCTGCTCCGCGCGCGGGGGCAGGTCGCGGGGCTCGGAGGGCGGCGCCTTGGTGAGGTCGCGGACGCCGGCCTTCGGCTTCTGCGGTTCCGGCTTGTCCTGCTGGGGCTTGTCCTGCTGGGGCTTGTCCTGCTGGGGCCGGGCGGCCGGGACGGGCGTCGGCGTGGTCGGCTCCTGGTCGCCCACCCGCACGCCCTGGGTGAGGTCGGCGACGATCGGCGAGGGCGGCATGCCGTGGAGCACGGCGCCGTCGAGCGCGGCGGCGGCCGCCGCGGCGACGTCCACGGCGTCCCTGGGCCGGTCCATGTCGGGCTGCGGCACGGCCGAGCGCCGGGGACGGCCACGGCGCTTCTGGAGGGCCTCCTGCTCGGCGCTGTCAGGGTCGTACGCCGCGGGCGCCGGCGCGCGCCTGCCGCGCGGGCGCGCGGGCAGCGCCTCACGCCACTGCTCCTCGTACCGCTCGTCGTCCTCGGGGAGGCCGAACTCGTCCTCGGCCGGGTCGCGGACGATCCCGAGCCGCACACCGAGCAGCCGCAGCCGCTGCGGAATGGCGTTGACGGGGGTGGCCGTGACGACCAGCAGCCCGAAGATCGTCAGCAGTACGAGCAGCGGCACGGCGAGCACGTCGCCCATGGCGTAGGACAGCGGGGTCGCCATGGCCCAGCCGATGAGCCCGCCGGCGTCCCTTATGGCCTGCATGCCGTCCCCGCGCGCGGGCGAACCGCACGCGATGTGCACCTGGCCGAGCACGCCGATGACGAGCGCGGACAGACCGATGACGATCCGTCCGTTGGCCTCGGGCTGCTCCGGGTGGCGGATGAAGCGGACGGCGATGACGGCGAGCAGTATCGGCACGAGCAGGTCGAGCCGGCCGAAGGCACCGGTCACCAGGATCTCGACCAGATCGCCCACGGGGCCCTTCAGGTCGGCCCAGGTGCCGGCGGCGACGATCAGCGCGATGGCGAGCAGCAGCAGGGCGACGCCGTCCTTGCGGTGGGCCGGGTCGAGGTTCTTGGCGCCCTGCCCTATGCCGCGGAACACGGCTCCGACCGCGTGCGCGACGCCGAGCCACAGGGCGCGCACGAGCCGGTAGATGCCTCCGGTCGGGCTGGGTGCCGGTTTGGGCGCGGGCTTCTTCGCCGCGGCCTTCTTGGCGGGCGCCTTCTTCGCGGGGGCTTTCTTGGCAGCGGCCTTCTTCGCCGGAGCCTTCGCCGAAGCGGCCGCCTTCTTCGCGGGCGACTTCTTGGCTGCGGAGGGACGTGAGGCCATGGATGTGAGGTTACCGGTGGAGACGACAGGGGACACGTGTGCCTACGGCTTCACCCGTTCGTGTCGCTCCGGGAGAGGCCCGAAACTGACGCGCGCTCACGGGCGGGCAACCCCGCCTGCCCGCGCGTCAGTTCTGCGAGGACATCGAGGAGGTGCTCCCGGTGCCGGGCTCCAGCGCGTCGAGCGCCCGCCGCAACCCCGTGAGCTTGCGCTCCAGATGAGCCGCCGTGGCCACCGCGGCGGCGTCCGTCGAGTCGTCGTTGAGCTGCTTGGTCAGCGCCTCGGCCTGCTCCTCGACGGCCGCGAGCCGCGCGGAGAGCTCGGCGAGCAGCCCGGCCGACTCCTTGGCCTCGCCGTCCGCCTCCTTGCCGCCGCCCTCCAACTGGAGCCGCAGCAGGGACGCCTGCTCACGCAGCTGGCAGTTCTTCATGTACAGCTCGACGAAGACCGAGACCTTGGCGCGCAGCACCCACGGGTCGAACGGCTTGGAGATGTAGTCGACCGCGCCCGCCGCGTAGCCCCGGAAGGTGTGGTGCGGGCCGTGGTTGATCGCCGTGAGGAAGATGATCGGGATGTCCCGGGTCCGCTCGCGCCGCTTGATGTGCGCGGCCGTCTCGAAGCCGTCCATCCCCGGCATCTGGACGTCCAGCAGGATGACCGCGAAGTCGTCCGTGAGCAGCGCTTTGAGCGCTTCCTCCCCGGACGATGCCCGCACCAGCGTCTGATCGAGCGCAGAGAGGATCGCCTCCAGCGCCAGCAGATTCTCCGGCCGGTCATCGACCAGGAGGATCTTGGCCTTCTGCACCATGGCCCGCCCTCCTCGCCCCGGCGTGGGGCCTCCCCTGTCCGCAGGACCTGGGGTCGCACCGGTGGGTGCCGCCCCAGGGGACGACTCCCTTGCGCCGCCCGTCCTTGTGCCGGTCATCGTAGCCGCACCCTGCCCGTCGCCACACCCTGTCACCGCGATGTCACTGTGCACGTAGCAGAAACGCAGCAGGAGACCAGAAGGTTCCCCAGATCTCGTACTTCTACACGACTATGCGCACACCGAGTCGGCAACTGCGTGTGAACACCGAACCTTCCCGGCACGGTTGCGTAAGAGTCCAACGTCCCCCTCATTCCCCTCGCATCCACTGATCCATCACCGCCAGGAGGTGATCGGGGTCGACCGGCTTGGTGACGTAGTCGGAGGCGCCCGACTCGATCGCCTTCTCGCGGTCGCCCTTCATCGCCTTCGCCGTGAGCGCGATGATCGGCAGCCCGGCGAACTGCGGCATCCTGCGGATCGCCGTGGTCGTCGCGTACCCGTCCATCTCGGGCATCATGATGTCCATCAGGACGACGGCCACGTCGTCGTGCTGCTCCAGCACCTCGATGCCCTCACGGCCGTTCTCCGCGTACAGCACGGAGAGCCCGTGCTGTTCCAGGACGCTGGTCAGCGCGAAGACGTTGCGGATGTCGTCGTCGACGATCAGGACCTTCTGGCCGCCGAACCGGATGCCGCGGTGCGGCTTCGGCGCCGCCTCCTGCTCCGCCGGCGCCCACTGCTCCGGCTGCGCCGGGCGCGCCTCCAGCTCGGGCATCCTGCGCCGCCGCCGGAACAGGGCGGCCGGCCCGTTCTGCGTCTCGCGGTACGACTTCACCTCGGCCGGCGTCTCGACCTCGACTTCCGACAGCTCGGACGTCGACGCCACCAGGTCACCGGCCTCCAGGGCGGGCAGCTGCTGCTGGTAGCCCTGCGGCGGCAGCTCACTGGGGTGCAGCGGCAGGTAGAGCGTGAACGTCGAGCCACGGCCCGGCTCGCTCTGGGCGTAGATCTCACCGCCGAGCAGCTGCGCGATCTCCCGCGAGATGGACAGCCCGAGGCCCGTGCCGCCGTACTTGCGGCTGGTCGTGCCGTCGGCCTGCTTGAACGCCTCGAAGATCACCCGCATCTTGCTGGACGCGATGCCGATCCCCGTGTCGGTCACGGAGAACGCGATCAGCTCGGCGTCCGGGTCCGTCAGCGACCCGGTCTCCAGCAGCTGCTCCCGGATCTTCTGCGGCACGTCGTCCCGCGCCGGCCTGATGACCAGCTCCACCGACCCGGAGTCGGTGAACTTCACCGCGTTGGACAGCAGGTTGCGCAGCACCTGCAGCAGCCGCTGCTCGTCGGTGTGCAGCGTGGCGGGCAGCTCCGGCGACACCCGCACGGACAGGTCCAGGCCCTTCTCCGCGGTCAGCGGCCGGAAGGTGGCCTCCACGTAGTCCACGAGCTGGACGAGTGCGATCCGCGTCGGGGAGACGTCCATCTTGCCCGCCTCGACCTTCGACAGGTCGAGGATGTCGTTGATGAGCTGGAGCAGGTCGGAACCGGCCCCGTGGATCGTCTCGGCGAACTCCACCTGCTTCGGGGAGAGGTTCCCCTCGGCGTTGTCGGCGAGCAGCTTGGCGAGGATCAGCAGCGAGTTCAGCGGCGTGCGCAGCTCGTGCGACATGTTCGCCAGGAACTCGCTCTTGTAGCGCATGGAGACCGCGAGCTGTTCGGCGCGCTCCTCCAGGACCTGCCGCGCCTCCTCGATCTCGGTGTTCTTCACCTCGATGTCGCGGTTCTGCTGGGCCAGCAGCTCGGCCTTCTCCTCCAGTTCGGCGTTGGACGCCTGGAGGGCCTTCTGCCGCTGCTCCAACTCCGCGGAGCGCTCGCGCAGTTGTTCGGTCAGCTCCTGCGACTGCGCGAGCAGCAGCTCGGTCTTGGTGTTGACGGAGATGGTGTTGACGCTCGTCGCGATCATCTCGGCGATCTGGTTGAGGAAATCCTTCTGGATCTGCGTGAACGGCGTGAAGGACGCCAGCTCGATGACCCCGAGCACCTTCCCCTCGAACAGCACCGGCAGCACGATCACCTGCGCGGGCGGCGCCTCGCCGAGCCCCGACGAGATCTTCAGGTAGCCGCTGGGCGCGTTCTCCACGAGGATCGTGCGCTTCTCCGTGGCGGCCGTCCCGATCAGCGCCTCACCGGGCTGGAACGACGTCGGCATGGAACCCATCGAGTACCCGTACGAGCCCAGCATGCGCAGCTCGTACTGGTCCTCGTCCGCGGCGTTCATGTCCTCGCCGTCGACGAGCGGCATCGCCAGGAAGAACGCGCCGTGCTGGGCGGAGACCACCGGCGTCAGCTCGCTCATGATCAGCGAGGCCACGTCCTCCAGGTCGCGGCGGCCCTGCATCAGCGCCGAGATGCGGGCGAGGTTGCCCTTGAGCCAGTCCTGCTCCTTGTTGGCGATCGTGGTGTCGCGCAGGTTGGCGATCATCTTGTTGATGTAGTCCTGGAGCTCCTGGATCTCCCCGGACGCGTCCACGTCGATCTTCAGGTTCAGATCGCCCCGGGTCACCGCGGTCGCCACGCGCGCGATGGCACGAACCTGCCGGGTCAGGTTCCCGGCCATCTCGTTCACGGACTCCGTCAGGTCCCGCCAGGTGCCGTCGACGTCACGCACACGGGCCTGACCGCCGAGCTGTCCTTCCGTGCCCACCTCGCGGGCCACGCGGGTGACCTCCTCGGCGAACGACGACAGCTGGTCCACCATCGTGTTGATGGTCGTCTTCAGCTCAAGGATCTCGCCGCGGGCGTCGATGTCGATCTTCTTCGTCAGGTCACCCTTGGCGATGGCCGTGGTCACCATGGCGATGTTGCGCACCTGGCCGGTCAGGTTGGACGCCATCTGGTTCACGGACTCGGTCAGGTCCTTCCACGTACCGGCCACACCGGGTACGTGCGCCTGCCCGCCGAGGATGCCGTCCGTGCCCACCTCACGGGCCACCTTGGTGACCTGCTCGGCGAACGAACTCAGCGTCTTCACCATCGTGTTGATCGTGTCGGCGAGCTGCGCGACCTCGCCGCGCGCCTCGATGGTGACCTGCCGCGTCAGGTCACCGTTGGCGACCGCCGCCGAGACCTGGGAGATGTTCCGCACCTGAGTGGTGAGGTTCTTGGCCATCAGGTTGACGTTGTCGCTCAGGTCCTTCCAGATGCCCGTGACACCCGGCACGTGCGCCTGCCCGCCCAGGATGCCCTCGGTGCCCACCTCACGGGCCACCCGGGTCACCTGCTCGGCGAACGAGGACAGCTGGTCGACCATCGTGTTGACGGTCGTGACCAGCTCCAGGATCTCGCCCTTGGCGTCGACCGTGATCTTCTTCGACAGATCACCCCGGGCGACCGCGGTCGTGACCTCGGCGATGTTGCGCACCTGGATGGTCAGGTTGTTGGCCATGCCGTTAACGGACTGGGTGAGGTCCTTCCAGGTGCCGGAGACGCCCTGCACCTCGGCCTGGCCGCCCAGGATGCCCTCCGTACCCACCTCACGGGCCACACGCGTGACCTCCTGGGCGAACGACGACAGCTGGTCCACCATCGTGTTCAGGGTGTTCTTCAGCTCCAGGATCTCCCCGCGCGCGTCCACGGTGATCTTCTGGGACAGGTCACCCCGGGCCACCGCGGTCGCCACCTGGGCGATGTTGCGCACCTGCGCGGTGAGGTTCCCGGCCATGCCGTTCACGGAATCCGTCAGGTCCCGCCACACACCGGCGACGCCGGGCACCTGCGCCTGACCGCCCAGCCGCCCGTCCGTACCCACCTCACGGGCCACCCGGGTCACCTGGTCCGCGAACGCGGAAAGCTGGTCGACCATCGTGTTGATGGTGTTCTTCAGCTCCAGAATCTCGCCGCGCGCGTCGACGTCGATCTTCTGCGACAGGTCACCCCGGGCCACGGCCGTCGTCACCTGGGCGATGTTGCGCACCTGGGAGGTGAGGTTGCCGGCCATCGAGTTGACGGAGTCGGTGAGTTCCTTCCAGGTGCCCGACACGCCGTCGACCCGGGCCTGACCGCCGAGGCGGCCCTCCGTACCCACGTCCCGGGCCATCCGGGTCACCTGGTCGGCGAAGCTCGACAGCTGGTCCACCATCGTGTTCACGGTGTTCTTCAGCTTGAGCATCTCGCCGGAGACGTCGACCGTGACCTTCTGCGACAGGTCGCCGTTGGCCACCGCCGTCGTCACCTGGGCGATGTTCCGCACCTGACCGGTGAGGTTCCGGAACGCCGTGTTGACGGAGTCCGTCAGGTCCTTCCACGTCCCCGCCGCGCCCGGCACCTGCGCCTGGCCGCCCAGCTCACCTTCGACACCGATCTCGCGAGCCACACGTGTCACTTCGGCACCGAAGGCGGACAGCTGGTCGACCATCGTGTTGACGGTGTTCTTCAGCTCCAGCATCTCGCCGGCCACGTCCACGGTGACCTTCTGCGACAGGTCGCCGTTGGCCACCGCCGTCGTCACGGCGGCGATGTCCCGCACCTGAGTGGTCAGGTTCCGGAAGACGGTGTTCACCGAATCGGTGAGGTCCTTCCACGTACCCGCCGCACCCGGCACGTTCGCCTGGCCGCCGAGCCGCCCCTCGGCACCGACCTCGTTGGCCACCCGGGTGACCTCGTCCGCGAAGATCCGCAGCGTCTCGGTCATCTGGTTGATCGTGTCGGCGAGCTGCGCGACCTCGCCGCGCGCCGGGACGGTCACCTTCCGGGACAGGTCACCGTTGGCGACCGCGGTCGTCACCTCGGCGATCCCGCGCACCTGGGCCGTGAGGTTCCCGGCCATGGTGTTCACCGAATCGGTCAGTTCCTTCCACACACCGTCGACGCCGGGCACCTGCGCCTGACCGCCCAGCGCGCCCTCGGTGCCCACCTCACGGGCGACTCGGGTCACCTCGGAGGAGAACGCCGACAGCTGGTCCACCATCGTGTTGACGGTGTTCTTCAGCTCCAGCATCTCGCCGGCCACCTGCACGGTGACCTTCCGGGACAGATCACCCTTGGCGACCGCCGTCGTCACCAGCGCGATGTCCCTCACCTGGGCCGTCAGCCGGTACGCCATCGTGTTGACGGAGTCCGTCAGATCCCGCCACGAACCCGACATACCGCGCACCCGGGCCTGCCCGCCCAGCTTGCCCTCGGTACCCACCTCACTGGCCACGCGCGTGACCTCGTCGGTGAACGTCGACAGCTGGTCGACCAGGTTGTTGACGGTCCGCCCGACCTTCAGGAACTCGCCGCGCAGCGGCTGGCTGTTCCCGTCCGACACCTGCGTCCGCAGCTCCATCCGCGGCGACAGATCACCCTCCGCGACCGCCGACAGCACCCGGCCGACCTCGGAGACCGGCCGCACCAGGTCGTCCACCAGGGCGTTCGAGTTGTCGATCGCGGTCGCCCAGGAGCCCTCGCAGGCACCCGTCTCCAGCCGCTCGGTCAGCTTGCCCTCACGGCCGACCATCCGCCGCACCCGGGACAGCTCGCCCGTCAGGTGCAGGTTCCGGTCGGCCACCTCGTTGAAGACCGCCGCGATCTCGGCCATCACGCCGTCGCCGGACACCGTGAGCCGCTTGCGGAAGTTCCCGTCCCGCATGGACACCAGGGCCGCCATCAGCCGGTTCAGGGCTGCCGTGTCCACCTCAGTGGTGCCGTTGCGCACTTTGCCCTGGTTCCTCGGGGACTGTCCGCCTTTCGCGCGCGTCTTCGTGCCACGCGTCGCTGCGCCAGACTCCACTGTGTCCCTCCCGCAGGGGTCGACCGTCACTCTGTGCTCGCGGTACCGCTCGGCGTACCAGTTACTACTGCGTATTCTCTGCCCTGCATACCAGGCCGGTTCCAGGGGGCTGCTGCCCGCCGCACGCCTCCGGCACTCAGCCGGCCCGGACCTTCACAAGAAGCTTGCCCAGTGTTTCACCCTGGCCGAACCAGGCCATAACAGTTCGGCAGCTTCGCACATCGTCCGCACACCCTCCGGACGGAAACACTGCAGACCGGCATCCGCATGGACCGCGAAGGTAAGTAACCTTGCATCCGGCTGTCCAGCCGCGCCGGTCCGTCCGGCCTGGGCGGTGGCACGAAGACGAGCGGGCATCGGAGGGGCGGCCGCACACATGACCACCGGACTGATCCCGGGGGGACAGCCCCCGGACCCCCGGCCGACGGGCGGCCTGCCGCATCAGCGGCGCGAGCCGGTCGGCCCCGCAGCCCAGCACGTCGAGAACCGGTCGAGGAGTTCTGTGATCACCGCGCGCGCGGCCGCCAGTTTCGAGCCCGTCGGGCGATCGGTCGCGAGCGCCCGCTCCTTCGTCCGCGACACCCTCCAGGGCTGGGGGTTCGCGGACATCGTCGACGACGCCGTCGTTCTCACCAGCGAACTGGTGACCAACGCGGTGGTCCACGCAGGCACCTCCGCGGACGTGCTGTGCCTGCGCAGCGACGAGGGTGTGCGCATCGAGGTGGCCGACCGCTACCCCGAGCGGGAGATCCCGCTGCAGGGCGCGGCCGTCAACATGGGCAGCCCCGACCGCGAGGGCGGCCGCGGCCTCCAGCTCTGCGCGGCCCTCGCCGGCCGCTGGGGCGTCGAGTACACACCCACCCACAAGACGGTCTGGTTCCAACTCGACCTCCCCGCGCGCGTGGTGGGCACCCGCGCGGCCGGCCCGGCCCTCCCCGCCGACCTCCTGCCCCTCGCCGACGGCAGGGTCCGCGTGGCCGTCATCCAGATCGACCGCAGCGGCCACATCACGGCCTGGAACGAGGACGCCGAGGAACTCTTCGGCTACCCGGCCGAGCAGGTCACCGGCAAGCCCCTGACCGACCTCGCGGCCTGGCCGCACACCCCGGGCACCAGCACCGGCATCGCGGAGGCGCTCCGCCTCTCCCGCTGGGAGGGCAGCTACGGCATCCGCGCCGCCAACGGCCGCGTCACCCCGGTCTACGCCTCCCACCTGCGGGTCCGCGACACCGGCGGCGAACCGTCAACCGTGTGCCTCCTGGTCCGCGACCACGAACGGGCCGTTCTTCAAACACCCCTGCGCGTCCCCGCCTCGGACACCTCGACCGGCTCCGAGGGCCAGAGCACCGACCCCTTCGAGGTGTTCATCGGCTCCCCCGCCCCGGACGACCTCGACGGCCTCCTCCAGCGCACGGTCGAACGCGCCCGCGACATGCTCGACGGCGACTCGGCGTTCCTCCTGCTCGCGACGGACGACGAGACGGAACTGGAGGTCCGCGCCTCCACGGGCCTGCCCTCGGCCCGCCAGCGCTTCGCCCGGGTCCCCGTCGAGGCGGGCCCGGGCCGCTACGGCTCGGCCCGCATGCCCGCCGTCCATGACGACCTGACGGCGGTCTCCGGCGCGGTGCCCCTGCTGAACGGCACGGGCATGCGCTCGGTCGTCACGGTCCCGCTGAAGGTCGAGGGCCGCCTCACCGGCTCCCTCGGCGTCGCCGCCGAGGCTCCGGGCAGATACTCGAACGAGGAGGCGCTGCGCCTGCAGTTCGCCGCCGACCGCATCGCCCTCGCCGTCGAGTCGGCCCGCCTGGGCGAACTGGAACGCCTGCGCCGCGGCTCCCTGAGCTTCCTGGTCGAGGCCTCCGACCTGCTGGCCGGGACCCTCGACCGCGACCAGACCCTGGCCCTGATGGCCCAGATGACCGTCCCGACCCTCGCCACCTGGTGCGCCGTCTACACGATCGCCGACCAGGCCTCAGAGCCGTACCTCTCGTACGTGCTGCACGAGGACGAGGAGCTCATCGACGGCATCAAGTCCCTGCTGTCGAAGGTTCCGCCGCCGGACCCGGTGCCGACGCCCGGCGCCCGCGTCTGGACGGCCCCCGCCGAGGTCGCCCACCAGGCGGCCCTACGCAGTTCCATGCGCAGCCTGGGCCTCAGCGGCGGCCCGACCCACCAGGTCACGCCCGGCATCGGCCCGACGCTCGCCACGGCCGGCGCCGTCGGCGGCGAGACGGTCGTCCTCCCCCTGGTCGCCCGCAACCGCGTCATCGGCATGCTGACCCTGGGCAAGCCGACCGACGAGCACTTCCGCCAGGAGATCCTGGAACTGGCCGAGGACCTGTCCCGCAGGGCGGCCCTGGCCTTGGACAACGCCCGCCTCTATTCGGAACGCACGGCGATCAGCCAGTCCCTCCAGCGCAGCCTCCTGCCCCCGGAACTCCCCGACATCGAGGGCGTCGAGGTCGAGGTCATCTACCGCGCGGCCGGCGAGGGCAACGAGGTCGGTGGCGACTTCTACGACGTCTTCCCCATCCGCGACGGCGCTTACGGCTTCGCCATCGGCGACGTGTGCGGCACGGGCCCGAACGCGGCAGCGGTGACGGGCCTCGCCCGCCACGCCCTGCGCCTCCTGGCCCGCGAGGGCCTCAGCGGCCCGACAGTCCTGGAACGCCTCAACTCCGCCATCCTCGACGAAGGCGCCCGCAGCCGCTTCCTCACCCTCCTCTACGGCGAGATGCGCCCACAGGAGGACGGCAGCGCCGAGCTGAAGGTCGTCTGTGCCGGCCACCCGCTCCCGCTGCGCCTGCGCCAGGACGGCACGGTCGAACCGGCCGCCGAACCTCAGCCGCTCCTCGGCGTCATCGAGGACCTGGAGCTGTACGAGCAGACGGTCACGCTCGACCCGGGCGACGTCCTGCTGTGCGTCACGGACGGCGTCACGGAACGCCGTGAGGGCCCCCGCATGCTGGGCGACGACGGCCTCGCGGACGTCCTCACGACGTGCACGGGTCTCACGGCCGGCGCGGTCGCGGCCCGCATCATGCGCGCGGTGGAGCGTTTCGCGTCGGACGCCCCGTCGGACGACATGGCGATCCTGGCGATGCGCGTCCCGGGTCTCCACAAGGACTAGGGCATGGAAAAGGCCCCATCCGCAAGGGGTGGGGCCTTTTTTGCTGGAGCCCCCAAACGGAATCGAACCGTTGACCTTCTCCTTACCATGGAGACGCTCTGCCGACTGAGCTATAGGGGCCTGTCGCTCTGCGGGATTTCCCGCGCGGCAACGGAATAGATCATACCCCGAACAGACCTGTGCTCCCAACCACGTCAGAAGGCGGGCTGGAGAAGTCCTCCGAGGGCATTGCAGGCGGACACGATCCGCTGCATGTCCCGCTTGGTCAGACTGGCGTCCACCGGCAGTGCGAGCGTCTCGTCGGAGGCTCGTTCCGTTTCCGGGAGGGACACACAGCGACGGAATTCGGGCAGGCGATGCACCGGCGTCTTCACCGGCACCCGGGCCTCGACTCCCCTGGCCCGCACGGCCCGTGCAAAGGCGTCCCGGTCGGGTCGCCCGTTGCCCGGGACCCGCACGACGTACTGCTGGTAGGTGTGCCCGTCACCATCATCCGGGGTCCACACACCCCGCAGTTTCGCATCCAGATAGGCGGCCCGCTCCCGGCGCTGGGCTATCTCGTCGTACGGCGCCTCGGACTCGCCCTGCTCCAGCACGAGCAGGCCGTGCCGCTGTCCCACCCCGTGCAGCCGCGCGATGTCGGCGAGCCGCCCGAAGCGGTGCACGACAACCACGGCCGCGGTTCGCGGAGTTATGGCCGCTTCCACGGCAGCGGGATCAAGGCAGTAGGTGACGGGGTCTATGTCGGCGAACACCGGCAGCGCCCCGGACGTGGCGACGGCCTCGGCGACTTCGACGTTCCCGAAGGCCGGCACGACGACCTCGTCACCGAGTCCGACACCGGCGGCCCTGAGCATTGCAGCAGTACCCATGCTGTGGATGCTGGTTGCGCAACGTGAACTTCAAGTAACGGACAACAAAAAAGGGTTGGACCCGGAACCGAAGTTCCAGGTCCAACCCTGTCAATAATTGTTCGGCGGCGTCCTACTCTCCCACAGGGTCCCCCCTGCAGTACCATCGGCGCTGTAAGGCTTAGCTTCCGGGTTCGGAATGTAACCGGGCGTTTCCCCTACGCTATAACCACCGAAACACTATGAAACTGTGAACGCCACACCGCCAACAATGACGGGGCTGTTCGTGGTTTCAGAACCAACACAGTGGACGCGAGCAACTGAGGACAAGCCCTCGGCCTATTAGTACCGGTCAACTCCACACGTTACCGTGCTTCCATATCCGGCCTATCAACCCAGTCGTCTACTGGGAGCCTTACCCCATCAAGTGGGTGGGAGTCCTCATCTCGAAGCAGGCTTCCCGCTTAGATGCTTTCAGCGGTTATCCCTCCCGAACGTAGCCAACCAGCCATGCCCTTGGCAGAACAACTGGCACACCAGAGGTTCGTCCGTCCCGGTCCTCTCGTACTAGGGACAGCCCTTCTCAAGACTCCTACGCGCACAGCGGATAGGGA
>JJOH01000011.1 GCA_000696115.1 Streptomyces olindensis | reverse complement strand
AACACGATGGTGGACCAGCTGTCCGCGTTCGCCGACGAGGTGACGCGGGTGGCCCGCGAGGTCGGTACCGAGGGCCGTCTCGGCGGGCAGGCCGACGTCAAGGGCGTCAAGGGCACCTGGCGCGACCTCACCGACTCGGTGAACTTCATGGCGGGCAACCTCACCGGCCAGGTCCGCAACATCGCCCTGGTCGCCACCGCCGTCGCCAAGGGCGACCTCTCGCAGAAGATCACCGTGGACGCGCGCGGGGAGATCCTGGAGCTGAAGTCGACCATCAACACGATGGTGGACCAGCTGTCCGCGTTCGCCGACGAGGTGACGCGGGTGGCCCGCGAGGTCGGCACCGAGGGCCGCCTCGGCGGGCAGGCCCAGGTGCGCGGCGTGTCGGGCACCTGGAAGGACCTCACCGACAACGTCAACGTGATGGCGTCGAACCTCACGGGCCAGGTCCGCTCCATCGCCCAGGTCGCCACCGCCGTGGCGCGCGGCGACCTGTCGCAGCGCATCACGGTCGAGGCCGCGGGCGAGGTCGCCGCGCTGGCCGAGGTCATCAACACGATGGTCGACACGCTGTCCGCGTTCGCCGACGAGGTCACCCGCGTCGCCCGCGAGGTCGGCACCGAAGGGCGCCTCGGCGGCCAGGCGCACGTGCCGAACGTCGCCGGCACGTGGAAGGACCTCACCGACAACGTCAACTCGATGGCCAACAACCTCACCGGCCAGGTGCGCAACATCGCGCTGGTGACGACCGCGGTGGCCAGGGGCGACCTGTCGAAGAAGATCGACGTGGACGCCCGCGGCGAGATCCTCGAACTCAAGACGACCATCAACACCATGGTCGACCAGCTCTCCGCGTTCGCCGACGAGGTCACCCGCGTCGCCCGCGAGGTCGGCACCGAGGGGCGCCTCGGCGGCCAGGCCGAGGTCGAGGGCGTCTCGGGCACCTGGAAGCGCCTGACGGAGAACGTCAACGAGCTGGCGGGCAACCTGACCCGGCAGGTGCGGGCGATCGCGGAGGTCACCAGCGCGGTCGCCGAGGGCGATCTGACCCGCTCGATCAACGTCGAGGCCTCCGGGGAGGTCGCCGAGCTCAAGGACAACATCAACTCGATGGTGGAGTCCCTGCGCGAGACGACCCGCGCCAACCAGGAGCAGGACTGGCTCAAGACCAACCTCGCCCGGATCTCGGGCCTGATGCAGGGCCACCGCGACCTGCCCGTCGTCGCCGAGCTGATCATGGACGAGCTGGTGCCCCTGGTGTCCGCCCAGTACGGCGCCTTCTACCTCGCCGAGGACGGCGACGACGGACCCGAACTGCGGCTCGTCGGCTCCTACGGCTACCCCGAGGACAGCGGCCGCCCCACCCGCATCGCCTTCGGCCGCACCCTGGTCGGCCAGGCCGCGCGCAGCCGCCGCACCATCGCCGTGGACGAGCTGCCGCCCGGCTACGTCACCATCTCCTCGGGCCTCGGCCAGGTGGTGCCCACCGCGCTGGTGCTGCTGCCCGTCGTCGTCGAGGGCCAGGTCCTCGGCGTCATCGAACTGGCCTCGGTCACCCCCTTCAAGCAGATCCACCGGGACTTCCTCGAGCAGCTGATGGAGACCATCGGCGTCAACCTCAACACCATCGTCGCCAACGCCCGCACCGACGAGCTGCTCGTCGAGTCGCAGCGCCTCACGGCCGAACTCCAGGCCCGCTCCACCGAGTTGCAGGTACAGCAGGAGGAACTCCAGCGCTCCAACGCGGAACTGGAGGACAAGGCCTCCCTGCTCGCGGCGCAGAACCGGGACATCGAGGCGAAGAACCTCCAGATCGAGCAGGCCCGGCAGGAACTGGAGACCCGCGCCCAGCAACTGTCGCTGGCCTCCAAGTACAAGTCGGAGTTCCTGGCCAACATGAGCCACGAGCTGCGCACCCCGCTCAACAGCCTGCTCATCCTCGCCCAGTTGCTCGCGCAGAACCCGTCCCGCAACCTCACCCCCAAGCAGGTCGAGTACGCCCAGATCATCCACTCCGCCGGGTCGGACCTGCTCCAGCTGATCAACGACATCCTCGACCTCTCCAAGGTCGAGGCCGGCAAGATGGACGTCACGCCCGAGCGCGTGACACTGCGCCAGCTCATCGAGTACGTCGAGGCCACGTTCCGGCCCATGACGACGCAGAAGAGCCTGGAGTTCACGGTGACGACCGCTCCCGGCGCCCCCGCCGACCTCCTCACGGACGACTCCCGGCTCCGCCAGGTGCTGCGCAACCTCCTGTCGAACGCCGTGAAGTTCACCGAACAGGGCGGCGTGGAACTGAGCATCGAGCCCGCGGCGGACGACGAGGTGCCCGACGGCGTGGTCCGCGGCGGCGCCGTGGTGGCGTTCCGCGTGAAGGACACCGGCATCGGCATCCCGGAGCAGAACCTGGAGACGATCTTCGGCGCCTTCCAGCAGGCGGACGGCACGACGAGCCGCAAGTACGGCGGCACCGGCCTGGGCCTGTCCATCACCCGGGAGATCGCCCAACTGCTCGGCGGTGCCGTGACGGTGCACAGCACACCCGGCCAGGGCAGCACGTTCACGCTCTTCCTGCCCGTGGCCCGCCCCGACTTCGAGGAGGTGCTCGGCCACCGCGGCACTGCGGAACGGGCCCCGGCCGAGCTGCCCGCCGGGTCGTCCCGCCCGGTGCCGGTGCCCCGGACCGGGCCCGGACCGCGGCCCCGGCGCCTGCTCGTCGTGGAGGAGCGGCCCCGTGGCCTGCTGACCCTCGTCGCGGAGAGCGTGGTCGCCGACCTGACCCACGGCCGCGCCGACAGCGGGCAGCGGCCCGCCGTCGACATCATCACCGCCGTGGGCGCGCAGGAGGCGGCCGGTGCCCTCGCGGCCGACCCGTGCCACTGCGTCGTCCTGGAGCTGGGCATGCGCGACGCCGAGGCGTCCCGTTTCCTCCAGGCCCTGGAGGGCGACCCGGCACTCGGCAGCGTCCCGGTCCTGGTGCACAGCGGCCACCCCGTGGACGTCTCCCTGGACGAGACGCTGCGGTCCCGTTCGGCGGGCGGGGCACTGGAGTTCCTCTCCAGCCTCGACGAACTGCGCGAGCGCATCGCCCTGCACCTGTCCGCCGAGGAGCCCGGGGACGTGCTCTCGCTGGTCCGGCCCGAGGAACCGCAGCGTCCGGCGCCCGACCTCCTCGACGAGGCGTCGGCCGGCCGCACCGTCCTCGTCGTCGACGACGACGCGCGGAACCTCTTCGCGCTCAGCGGGATCCTGGAGCTGCACGGCTTCCGGGTGCTGCACGCCGAGAACGGGCGCCGAGCCATCGAGACACTGGTGAACAACCCGGACATCGCGCTGGTGTTGATGGACGTGATGATGCCGGAGATGGACGGCTACACCGCGACGGCCGAGATCCGCAGGATGCCGCAGTACGCCGAGCTGCCCGTCATCGCCGTCACGGCGAAGGCGATGCCCGGCGACCGGGAGAAGAGCCTCGCCTCGGGCGCCAGCGACTACGTCACCAAGCCCGTCGACACCCGCGACCTCATCGCCTGCGTCCGGCGCTGGCTGCCCGCATGAGGACACCGGCGCCCGCCCCGCACACCCGCGGGCCGGGCGCCCCGCAGCGCCCGTCGTTCCGCGCCCCAGGGCGCTCCAGCCGAGGAGCATCCACACCGTGAGCATGTCCGAGCAGCCGCGCGAACCGGATCAGGACGGTGAGGCCCGGCGCGCCGCCGCCGGTCCGGCGTCCGCCTCCCCGCCGGTGACGTCCGACGGGCCGTCCGCGACGTCCGCGTCCCCGTCGGCGACTCCCGACGAGCAGCGGGCGCTCTCCGACGGGCCGTTCATGTCCCCCGACGCGCCCCTCGCGGAAGCCGGTGGGCCGTTCGCGGAAGCCGACGCGCTCCTCACGGAAGCCGGTGGGCCGTTCGCGGAAGCCGGTGGGCCGTTCGCGGAAGTCGGCGGAGTCTCGCCCGCCTCCCCGGTGGGCCGGCTGGCGGCCACCGTCGAACGGCTCAGCCGGGAGGTGCGGGCCGCCCAGGCGGAGGCCGAGGGCCGGGCCCTGATCGAACTCGCCAAGGGCGTCCTGGTCGAACGGCTGAAGTGCGGACCCGTCCAGGCCGCCCGGCAGCTCGCCGAGCTGGCCGAGCAGGCCCGGGTCACCCCCCTGGAACTCGCCGTCGACGTCATCAACCAGGCCGCCCGCGACCGCATGTCCGAGGTGACGGACGCGTTCCTCGCCGCCACCAAGGCCGCCGACGGCGCGGAGCCCGAGTCGGCCGCCGTACGCCTGCGCGCGGCCGAGAGCGGCGTACTGGCCGCGGACGACACCCAGGCCGTCGCCGACGCCCTGCTGGAGCAGGCGCTGCGCCCCCTCGGCGCGGTCGCCGTGGCCGTCTGGGCCGCGGGTTCCGACGGTTCGCTCACCCTGGCGGGCAGCGCCGGCTTCTCACCGGCCGAGGCCACGCGCTGGCGCTACGTCCCACCGGACGTGGTGACCGTGGCGCGACGGGGCCTCATCGAACGCGAGGGCCAGTGGATCACCTCCCTCGGGCGGACCGGACTGCCCAGCATCGGCCTCCACTACCACCCGGACGGGGGCAGGGTCGCCCTGCCCGCCGGCACCGGAGGGCGCATCCACGGCGTGCTGGAGATCGCCTGGCCGGCGCCCCTGACACCGCAGCCCCCGCAGGTCGTCCGCCAGGTCGAGGCCCTGGCCGAGCTGTGCGCCCACACCCTGGAGACGTACACGCCGCCACAGGCGGGGACCCAGGAGCCGCGCGTCCTGCCGGACGCCGCGGAGCTGATGGACCTGGCCGACGGCCTGCACGACCCCGCCCTGGTCCTGGTGCCCCACCTGGACGGCGACGGGCACCTGGCCGACTTCCGCATCCAGCACGTGAACAGCCGCTTCCTGGATCCGGCCGGCCGGCCGCGGGCGGTCGTCAGCGGCGCGCTGCTGCTGGAGGCGTACCCGATGGCCGCCGGGGACAGCGAACTGTTCCAGCGCGTCGAGCGGGTCTACGCCACCGGCGAGCCCTTCCGGGCCCGCCGCATGAACCTCACCGCGCTCGTCGACCAGGTCCCCCTCTCGGCGGTCGCGGACATCAGCATCAGCCGGCACGGCAGCTCGGTGCTCCTCATCTGGCGGATCGAGGACGAGACGGCACGCCTGGCGAGCCTGCTGCAGCACGCCCAGCGCCTCGGCCGCATCGGCGGCTTCGAGGAGAACGTGCTGACGGGTGAGATCACCTGGAACGGGCAGCTGTTCGACCTCTACGGGCGCCCGCAGTCGAGCACCCCGGTGCCCCTGGAGGAGCTGCCGTCCCATGCTCACCCGGACGACGGCGTCTCCATCCGCCGCTTCCTGCGCACCCTGCTGCACCACCGGCGGCCGGCGGCCGCGGCCTTCCGGCTGCAGCGGCCCGACGGGGTGACCCGCCACATCCGGATCGTCGCCGAACCGGTGCTCGACACCGACGGTCGGCTGCTGCTGGTCCGCGGCGCCTGCCAGGACATCTCGGCGCAGCACTGGACCGAGGTGGCCCTCGCCGCCACCCGCGACCAGCTGGCGCACACCGAGCAGCAGGCAACCGAACGCAACCGGCTGACCCTGCAGTTGCAGCACGCCATCATGCCCCCCACCCAGGCGCCGTTGCGGGTGACCGGCCTCCAGGTGGCCGTCCGCTACCGGCCCGCGGAGACCGAGCAGCTGGTGGGCGGTGACTGGTACGACGCCGTCGTCCTGCCGTCCGGGTACGTGCTGCTGTGCGTGGGGGACGTGGCGGGCCACGGCATCGAGGCCGCCACCAGCATGGTCGTCCTGCGCAACGCGCTGCGCGGGCTGGCGGTGACCGGCGCCGGGCCGGGACAGCTGCTGTCGTGGCTCAACATCGTGGCGCACCATCTGACGGGCTCCGTCACCGCGACGGCGGTGTGCGGTCTGTACGACCCGGTCCGGCGGACGCTGCGCTGGGCCAGGGCGGGCCATCTGCCGCCCGTGCTCGTCCGGGGCGGCGAGGCGGCGCCGCTGCCCCTGGTGAAGGGCCTGCTGCTCGGCGCGGTGCCGGAGGTCGCGTACGAGGAGGACGAGATCCAACTGGCCGCCGGGGACACCCTGTTGATGTACACGGACGGCCTGATCGAACGCCGCGACCGGCCCGTGGAGGAGTCCCTGACCCACCTGCTGACCACCGCCCGCACGGCCCCCAGCACCCTCGACCAGCAACTGGACCGCCTGCTGACCTACAGCAAGTCGGACACCGACGACGACACGTGCATCGTCGGCATCCGGGTCGGCTGACGGGACCGGCGGCTGCGCGGGCGCGGCCGGATGTCCGGCGGTGCAAGAGCCGGGGTCCGGTCGGGGAGCGTGCCCGGTAGTGTCCGACACCATGAACAACGTCGAACTGAGCGAAGTCTTAGGAGACTTCGGGCGTCTGATCGGCCGTGTCGAGGAGACCGGTGAGCGGATCGGTGTCACCGACGGCGGTGAACCGGCGGGCGTGCTTCTCCCCGGGGCCGAGCTGGCCGAGCTGGAGCACTTCGCGCAGCGCGTCCACGGCGGTCCCAGACCCCGGCCGAGAACCGTGCGGGAGCGCCCGGCCTGGCCGGAGCAGCAGGGCCCGTACGTGCGGTACGCGCACACCGGCGGGGTGCGGATGACGTTCACCCGGGACCGTGTGACCGTGGCCGAGCTGCTGTCCGTCGACGAGCTGGAGTGGCTGGAGAACAACGCGCGCACCGGCCGCCAGGGTTACATGGACCCGCAACAGGCCGCCGCGTTCGAGGAGTTCCTCGCCCGCCAGCCCCCGGTCGGCGACGGCATGGCGTGGATCGCCCGCGGATGGAGAGAGCAAGACCCCTTCACGGTGCTCGAATTCCTCAAGGGCCCGTCCCCCGAGGAGGTCGCCCTCGCCTACGGGGCCGACGCCCAGGACATCACCGACGGGCTGCTGCTGCACCAGGTGCGGGAGCGAGACGCACGCGACGGCACGGACGACCTCTTCCGCGTGCTCGCCTTCGGCGAAGCCGGCGAGTGGACCTGGCTGGGCTACCACGACTTCGACAACGCCTTCTCCCGCCGCCTCGACCCGCCTCCCCGGCAGCAGATCACGCTGACCGCGACCATGGCCAAGGCCATCTACGACTTCAGGTACAGCGTGGACGGGGTGTACCAGAACCCCTTCCCGCTCGAGGACAGCGCCGACACGCGGCGGGACATGTACGAGCTCATCTGGTACACCCCGGGCGAGACGCCCTTCGCCCCCAACGCGCCCCTGGGTTTCCTCAACCCGCACATCCGCCGGGCGGAGGAGCACACCGACTGGACGGACGGCATCGCGCTGTTCTTCGCCGGACTGGAACGCGCCTTCGGCCTGTCCCTGCCCCGGGACGCGATCACCTCCGGTCACGTGCGCTGCGCCCGCCCCGCCCGGCGCTGAGGCCCTCGTCTCCGGCGCCCCGGTGTCCGCGGGACTGCGCAACAGCGCCGCACGCGGCGTGCCTACCTCTCCCAGATCCTGCGGTAGGCCTCGCGGTAGCCCTCGGAGTCCCAGGACAGTGCGCCGCCGCTGGTGGCGGCAGTGGTGACGTGGACCGGTGCGACGTATCCGCTGGCCGGCTTGCCGGCGAAGGAACGGTTGAACTCGTCGATGATCTGCCAGCCCTGTTCGGACAGCGGTTCGGGCACGGTGGCGGCCTGGAACTCCTTGCTGTTGATGCGCTGGAATGCCGACGGGTCGCCGTCACCGGCCCCGATGTTGAACGGGACGCCGTCGCCCTGTCTGCCCGCGGCGCGCAGGGCGGGGGCCGCGTGGTCGAAGTACAGGTCGTTGATGGCCGCGGAATGGGTCCATCTGTCCCCGAAGCGGGAGGCCAGGGCGGAGACCCTCTTGGTGGTGAGGCTGCCCGCCCGCGGAATGGGGACGTTCTCGTAGCTCAGCAGCTCGACGCCGGAGCAGGTGGCCAGTCGCTGCTTGATCAGGTCCGACTTGCGCTTGGCGAAGGGGATCGAGGCGTCGGTGAACAGGACGACGCCCGCGCGACCGTTGGACCGGGCGATGATCCAGTCGGCGCTGATCTTCGCGACCTCCTCGACCCTGGTGGTGATGTTGCTGAACAGCTTCGGGTTCTCGCTGGGGCCGGGAGCCGCGACGGCGTGCCAGCCGATCAGCGGGATGCCGTCCGCGTTCGCCTGCTCGACCTGCGCGGCGGTGAGGGCGGGATCGAAGCCGCCGATGACGATGCCGTCGGGTTCGAGGGCCAGGGCTTCGGTGAAGGCGGCCTTGATTCCGGCTGGTGTGCCCTGGCCGTTGAGCGTGCGGACGCGCCAGTCGATGACGTCGGCGGCTTCCTGGACGCCCTTGGCGACGCCCGCCACGCCGGGATTGGTCAGGGTCTGGGCGATGTAGACGATGGTCTTGCCGGGGACGGCCCGGGGCCCGCTGGTCGGCCCGGACCAGGGGGCGTTGACGTCCTCGGCCGTCTTGACGGCCCGCTTGGCCTCGGCGAGGGCGGAGGGGCAGCCGGGACCGGACGAGCCGCCGGGGGACGCGGCGACGGATCCGCCCGTGGTGGAGGCGCTCTCGCAGCCGGTGGTGAGGGCGATGGTGGCCGAGGCCAGGAGAGCGGTGGCCGTCACGGCCGCCTTGCGGGTGGGGTGCACGAGGTCTCCAACACGGTGCGAGAGAGGGCGGGGCTGGGCGGGGAGCCGAGCGTGGGGCCGGCGACGCGCGTCGCCGCTGTCGCGAGGGTCAGGCCGGCGACGGGAAGAGAGAGCCGCGAGGCCGGCGGGCGATGACGCCCGGCGGTGGCCAGATGCGGGATGCGCGCCGAACTCGCCGCGCAGCGCGCCCGTCCGCGAAGCATGGCACTCGGGAGATACTTCGCAAACATTTCGTCATGGATTCTTTATGACCTAAACTTTGTCATGTCATGGTAAAGGCGATACTCTCGCCCAGCTGGTTCCAGACACCTGGCGCAATCTCTTCGTTCCTGTCAGCGATGAAGGCCGCGAAAGTGTCACGTCGGGTGCCGGCCGGTCGGCGGTCCGTGAACACGGCGTCCCCGTCAGCGCTCAGCACCACGTCGAAGGAGGCCCGGGTGTCCGCCACCACAGGGAACCCGCCGCACGCACCGGACCCGCCCAGGCATGCCCGCCGGACTCCGCGGTTTCACCGCAAGGCGGCGACGGCTCTCGACCGGTGGCCTTTCCGACGCAAGCTCAACGTCCTGGTGATCGCGCCCATCGCCGTCGTCGGCGTACTGCTCGGCGTCGGCGCCTACGGGCAGGTGCGGCAGGCCCGGGACGCGGGCCGGGTCGCGGACCTGGTGCGCGACAGTGAGCAGGTCGCGAAGCTCATCAACGACGTACAGGCCGAGCACCGGCAGGCGCTCCTGCTCTCCGTGCAGTACGACTCGGCCCGCCCCGGAGCCCCGCTGCCACCGACCACCGACTACCGTCGGGCCCAGCGGGCCACCGACGCGCAGGCCGCCGCCGTGCGTTCGGCGTTCGCCGCCGGCCTGCCGCCCGAGGAAGCGCAGGCCCTCGACTACATACGCGGCCTCGGCGTCCTGCGCGAGAAGCTCGAACGGGGCTATGTCCCCGCCGCCAACATCGACCCCGCGTACGCCTCCGCGGTCGACTACCTGATCGACGGCATCGGCCTCGGGCGCTACTCCGGCACGTCGTCGTCCTCGGTCGTGACACTCCTGGACACCGTGCTGCGTGCCGACGCGTCCCACGCGGCCTTCGAGAGCGCCGTGTTCTCCGCCCAGACCAGGGACGCCAACGCCCTCACCGAGTACAGCCGGGCGGTCGGCGCCCGGAAGCTCTACGACCACCAGATGGACCGGTTCGAGCGCATCGCCACACCGGCGCAGGTCCTGCGCATGGACGGCATGCGGCGCAGCGCCGAACAGTACGGTGTCGAAGCCCGGTTCGCGGAGCTCCAGATCGACCCCGGGGCCCTGCAGGGCCGGACGCCGACGCAGCTCCGCGAGGCGATCGCCGACGGAGCCCGGCAGTCCGAAGCCCGACTCGGCATCACCCGGTCGCTGATCGAGCAGACCGCCGCCCGGGCCGACGCCCTCTCCGCGGACGCCCTGCGGAACGCCGTCTACCTGCTGGGGCTGACCCTGCTCGGCTTCACCGCCTGGCTGACCTTCTGCGTCCTGATCCGGCGTTCGGTCGTACGCCCCCTGGAGGCCCTGACCCGCTCCGCCCAGGAGGTGGTCGACGTGGCGGGCGAGGAACTCGCCCGGGTCTCCGACGACGAGTCCGCCGACAGCACCCCGCTGCGACCGAGGTCGATCCCGGTCCCGGTCCGCGACGAGATCGGCGAACTGGCCGAGGCGTTCAACCAGGTTCAGGTCACCGCCGCCCAGCTGCTGGAGCGGCAGGTGCTCAGCCGACGCAACGTCGCCGAGATGTTCGGCAACGTCGGCCGCCGCGTGAGCAACCTGACGACACGTCAGCTCATGCTGATCGACGCCGTCGAACGCGAGGAGACCGACCCCGAGCTGCTCGAACGGCTGTACAGCATCGACCACATCGCCGTACGCCTCCAGCGCAACGCCGACAGCCTGATGCTGCTCGCCGGCATCCGGGAGGCCGGCGTCGAGGCCCGGCCGACCCCCCTGGCCAACGTCATCAGGGCCTCGCTCGGCCAGATCGAGGGCTACCAGCGGGTGTCCCTGCGGCCCGAGACGGAGGTCACCGTCGCGCCCGACATCGTCGGTGACCTGACGCTGATGCTGGCCGAACTGCTGGAGAACGCGGTCGCGTTCTCGCCCTCCCACACCCCCGTCGAAGTGGCCGTCCGCCCCGGGACCGACGTCACCGAGGACGGCGGGGCGCTGATCGAGGTCATCGACCACGGCCTCGGCATGAGCGCGGAGCGCCTCGCCGAGGAGAACGCCCGGCTCGTGCGCCGGGAACGGCTCGACCTCGTGCCGACCAGGGTGCTCGGTCTCTTCGCGGTCGGCAGTCTCGCCCGGCGGTGGGGTGTGCGCGTGTCGCTGAGCCGTACGCCGGGCGGCGGGGTCACCGCGACCGTCTGGATCCCCGCCTCGCTCCTGCTGACCACGAGTACCGAGGACCCCGAGGACCTCCGGAACTCCGAGCAGCCCGTGGACGCGGGCCCGATCGGAGCCGTGGCGTCGCTCCCGGTGAGGACCGGGCAGGAGACCGCCGCACCCGCGTCGCCGCGCGGACCGGTCCCCGCCACCGGCGTCGCCGCTCGCTCGGCGGCCCCGGCGTCGCCCGCCGCGCTTCCCCGGCGCCTCCCGTCGCGCACCGCCGCGGCATCGACCACCCCGGGATCGACCACCGCGGAACGGACCGTGGCGGACATCGCCCGGGAGCGTACCGCCGCATCCGGCGAACAGCCTGTCGCGGAACACGCACGGCCGCTGCGGCGGCGGGTGCGGGGCGCGACGCTCGCCATGACCACTTCACGGGCGGACCGGGAGACGCCGGCGGTGCGGCAGCCCGTCGACGCCGAGGCCGTCCGCTCGGAACTCGACGAGTTCGAAGCAGCCGTACGCAGGGCGGAGCAGGACAGCGCCCACGCCCGGACGGAACCGGCACCATCGCACCACCAGCAATCCCAGAAGGAGTCCGGCAGTGACCACGTCGACAGCTGACAGCAGTTCCGAGCGGCCGGAACCCACCGATCTGCGAGCCGCCGCAGCCGACTTCACCTGGCTCCTCGACCGGTTCGCCCAGGAGACCGCCGGAGTGGTCGACGCGATCGCCGTGTCGTCCGACGGCCTGCTGATCGCCGTCTCCCAACTGCGGGAACACGCCGACTCGGAGCGGCTCGCCGCGATCGTGTCCGGCCTGACGAGTCTCGCCGCGGGCGCCTCCGGCAACTATGGGCTCGGCGGCCTCAACAAGGTCATCATCGATCTGGAGGGCGGTCACGTGCTGGTGTCGGCCATCGGCTGCGGTGCCGTCCTGGGAGTGGTGACCTCCAAGGAGGCGAAGCTCGGCAACATCGCCTACGAGATGACCCTCTTCGCCAACCGGGCCGGGGCCGCGCTCACCCCCCAGTTGGTGCTGGAGCTGAAGAACAGTGTCGGCGCGGCCCCGGCCGGCTGACCGTCCCCCGCCCGGGGCACGGGTACAGGTACTTCGGAAAGGGATCGTGATGGCCGTCGGCGGACCACCACACGACGCAGCGGGGCACGCCGGGGGCGCGCCGGATCCGGCCGTCGGCCGTGCCCCCGCGATCCGGCCGTTCCTGCTGACCGCGGGCCGGGTGTCGGGGGGCGGCGCGGCGTTGCCGATCCCGGTCGAAACGCAGGTCGTGGCGACCTCGGCGGGGCTCTCCGTCCTGCACTCGCTCACCTTCGAACATCGCGACATCATCGCGGCCTGCCGGCGGCCGCAGTCGGTGGCCGAACTGGCCGCCGGGCTGCGACTGCACCTCAACGTGGTCCGCGTGCTGGCCGAGGACCTGCGTGCCGCAGGGCATCTGGCGATCCACCGGCCGAACGCCGGGACCGCCCAGGATCTCTCCGTACTGCGAAGGGTTATCGATGGTCTTCGTGCCGTCCCCGACTCACGGGGGACACTCCGTGACACCAGTTGAACAGCCGCCGACGCCGGTCAAACTGGTCATCGCCGGCGGCTTCGGCGTCGGCAAGACCACGACCGTGGGCTCGATCTCCGAGATTCGGCCGCTCACCACGGAGGCCGCGATCACCGAGGTCGCGGCAGGAGTGGACGATCTCACGCACACTCCGGGCAAGACCACCACCACGGTCGCCATGGACTTCGGCTGCATCACCATCGACCCGACGCTCAAGCTGTACCTGTTCGGTACCCCGGGCCAGGACCGGTTCGGCTTCATGTGGGACGACCTGATGGCGGGCGCCCTCGGCGGCCTGGTGATCGTGGACACCCGCCGACTGGACGACTGCTACGCGGCGGTGGACTACTTCGAGCACAAGGACGTCCCCTTCGCGGTCGCCGTCAACGCCTTCGACGGGGAGGTCGAGCACGACCTCGACGAAGTGCGGTGGGCACTGGACATCGCCGAGCACGTTCCGCTGATCGTCTTCGACGCACGGAACACGGGCTCGGTCCGCGACGCGCTGCTGGTCGTCCTGGAGGTCGCCCTGGCCCGGGCGGAAGCCGCCGTGGCGCCCTGACTGCCCGGGTCTCGCGTACCCCCCGGCAGCATGGAGTCAGGGTGCGATCGGGGATCACTCCGGGGCCAACCCCGATGCCCGCGGGGCGTGTTGCAGACAGGGTGAGGGGCATGACCTCAACGCGCATGTCACGCAGATCCTTCGTGAGTGTGGCCTTGTCGGGGGCGGCCGCGCTGGGCGCCACCGCAGGGCTTCCCATGCACCGCGCCCGGGCCCTGACCGATCCACTCCCGCCGCTGGATCCCCGGGCCCTGCGGGCGGCGATCGACGACCTGGAGCACCCGCCGTCGACCGCGGCCCAACTGCTGGTCGGCGGCACGGCCGGCTGCTGGTGGGGCACGTCGGGGGTGGCCGACATCCGGACACGGCGTCCGGTGACGGCACATGACAAGGTCCGGATCGGCAGCATCACGAAGGTCTTCGTCGCCACGGTGGTGCTGCAGTTGGTGGCGGAGGGCCGGGTCGGCCTGGAGACGCCGGTGCGGCGCGTCCTGCCGGGGCTGCTGCCGACCCGGTTCGCGGCTGTCACTGTGGGGCACCTGCTGAACCACACCAGCGGACTGCCCGACCACGTCGGCATCCCGGACCCGGCCACCCCGGAAGAGGTCTTCCGACACCGTTTCGACCGCTGGACGCCGCAGGAGTGGGTGGCGACGGCGACGCACGGACCGCTGAAGTTCCCCCCGGGCACCCGGCAGGAGTACCGCGGCATCAACTACGTCCTGGCCGCACTGGTCGTCGACGAGGTGACCGGCCGCCCGTACGGGGAGGCCGTCGCCGCACGCGTCCTGCGACCGCTGGGCCTGGCGCGTACCGTCGTGCCGGGCGACGACCGGCGCATCCGTGGCCGGCACGTCCACGGCTATCTGGCGATGGCCGACGGCAGCCTGCGGGACATCACTGCCTATGACCAGTCGTCCAGCCGGGGCGAGGGCGACATGATCTCCACCACCGGTGACCTCGACCGGATGCTTGCCGCGCTGTTCTCCGGCGAGTTGCTCCCACCCGAGCTGCTCCGGCTGATGTTCACCCTGCCCCCGGACGACGTGCGCATGCTGGACGGCTCCCCGGCCCGCTACAGCACGGGCCTGCAGCAGGCCACCGTCAACGGCGTCACCCTCTGGGGCAAGACCGGCGAGACGTACGGCTACAAGAACGCCGCGTTCTCCACCCGTGACCAGCGACGCCGCTTCGTCCTCGCGTACCACCCGACGACCGCCCGCGACGGCGAAGAGGCCCAGATGATCGCTCGGGTCGCCGACCAGCTCACCCGCGCCCCGACCACCGAAGCCCCAGCGCCCGGGTAGAAGGGCTGTTCCGCCTCACTGCCCCTGGCCTCCGGCCAGGCCCCTGGACCGGGCGGCCGCATGGCATGGTGAACGCGTGGACGATCAGGTGACATTCGACCCCCACCTCTATCAGGGGACGGCCGGATACTACGAGCGGTTTCGGCTGCCCTACCCCGACGCGATGATCGCCGACCTCGTACGCCGAGCCGCCCCCTCCGGGCGCGGACGCCTGCTGGATCTGGCCTGCGGCACCGGCCAACTCGCCTTCCCCCTGCGCGACCGGTTCACGGATGTCTGGGCCGTGGACGCCGAACCTGGCATGACCGAGGTGGTCCGTGCCAAGGCCTACGCCGTCGGTGCAGACCACGTCCGAGCGGTCACCGCCCGTGCCGAGGACCTCGATGCCGGGCCGGGCGGCTTCGAGCTGATCGTCATCGGCAATGCCTTTCACCGGCTGAACCGCTCCCTGGTGGCCCGGCGCGCCTACACCTGGCTCAAGCCCGGCGGTTGCCTCGCGTTGTGCTGGTCGACCTCGCCATGGGCCGGGCCCCGGGACTGGCAGCAGGCCCTCGACAGGCTGCTGCGCTCCTGGCAGAACACCCTCGGCGCGTCCGGCCGCGTCCCGCCCGGCTGGGACCGAGCACGGCAGCAGGACCCAGACCACGAAGTACTGTCCCGAGCCGGCTTCGACGCCGCCGGACGTCGCGAGTTCTCCGTCGAGTATCACTGGACGATTCCCGAGCTCGCCGGCCACATCCGGTCCACCTCGTTCCTGCCGCCTTCCGTGCTCGCCGATCACGCCTCCGAGTTCGACGCCGCCCTCAGGGACGAACTCGGCCGCCATGCGGCCGACGACCGCCTCACCGAAACGGTCGACTTCGCCTGCGAACTGGCTCGCCGGACAGCGCCCGCGTGACAGCCGGGACCATGCCGCTTCAGCTTGCCCGCTTTCCCTTGTCCGCTGTCGACCATCTCGTGTCCGTCACCTACGGCCAGAAGCTCTCGACCCCGCGGAATAGTGGCTGGTGAGGCCCGCGCAGCCGGGCCCCATGTGGTCGACCTCGGGCCGGGCGGCGGCCGGGCCGGCGGCCGCATCGTCGCCACCGGGACCCCCGAACAGATCGCCGCCCACCCCGACAGCGTCACCGGCCGCTACCTCACCCGGGCACCCGCGCGCCCCTGACTCCACGCCCTCGAGCACCGGACGATCCCCGAGCACCGGAAGAGCACACCACCATGCCCAAGACCATGCGAGCCATCGTCCTGACCCGCCCTGTCGCCCCCGACCAGCTCACCGTCACCGAGGTACCCGTCCCCGACGTACGCCCCGGCTGGGTCCGCCTCCGTATGAAGGCCTTCGGCGTCAACGAGTCGGAAGTGACCAGCAGGAAAGGGGAATCCGACCCGGACTTCACGTTCCCTCGTATCCTCGGCATCGAGGGCGTCGGCGTCGTCGACGCCGCCCCGGAAGGCAGCGGCCTCGAGCCCGGCCAGAAGGCGGCGACCATGATGGGCGGCATGGGCCGCAGTTACGACGGCAGCTACGCCGAATACGCCCTCGTCCCCGTCGGCCAGATCATCCCCTTCGACACGGACCTGCCCTGGGAGACCGTCGGCGCGCTGCCGGAGATGTTCCAGACCGCCCACGGCTCCCTCACCACCGGGCTCGGCCTCCAGGCGGGCCAGACCCTGCTCATCCGCGGCGGCACCTCGACCGTCGGCCTGTCCGCCGCGGCCCTCGCCAAGGACCGGGGAGCCACCGTGCTGTCCACCACCCGCCGCCCCGACCGCACCGAGGTGCTGCGCGAGCACGGAGCGGACCACGCTCTCGTCGACGACGGCAGGCTCGCCGACCGGGTACGCGAACTGTGCCCGGACGGGGTCGACGCCGCCCTGGAGCTGGTCGGCGGGCCCGCCCTGCCGGACACCCTGCGCGCCGTCCGCCCAGGCGGCACGGCCTGCTTCACCGGCGCGCTGTCGGGCGAATGGACCATCCCCGACTTCAGCCCCTTCGCCGTCATCCCCATCGGAGTCCGGCTCACCGTCTACGGGGGAGGGGCCACCGACCTGCCGCCCGCGGTCTTCGACCACCAGCTGCGGTCCATCGCCGAAGGCCGCCTCCGACCCGCCATCGCCAAGGTCCACCACGGCCTCGACCAGGTCCCCCAGGCCCACACCGACCTGGAGGCCGGCGGCACACCGGGCAAACACGTCGTCGTCCTCGACTGACGGCACGGACCGAGCACAGATCCTGATCGCTTCGGATCGATCCCGTTCGCACCCTTACCCGCTCCGCTGCACATTCCATTGGAAAATGCCAAAGCGTTCACCTGGACCAAGCACTTTCCGTAGTCTCGTGCTCACGTTCGCGGGAACGGCCGTGCAGGGGGAGGGGATTCGGCGTGCCCGGAATCGACGAAAGTCTGCTGGAAGCCATGCGGCTGCCCGGTGCGCGCGGCGCGTCGGTGGTCGACTGGATCAGTGGTCTCGCCCTGGGCGCGGTGGGCGACGCACCGGGCGGCGACCCGGAGGCCACGGCCGCGGAGACCGCCGAACTCGCCCGCCTCGCCACGGAGAGCGGCGCCCTCGCGCCGGCCGGCGGCGACGCGGGCGGACCGTCCGGCAAGGAACCACCCGTGCAGGACCTGATCATCACGAACGCCGACTCGTACCACCTGCTGAGGTTCGTCACCACGACCTTCGACAGCACGGTGTTCCTGCACTTATGGCTCGACCGCGCGGACGGCAACCTGGCCCTCGCCCGCATCCGGCTGGCCGAGATGGCGGACCGACTGGTGCTCGGATGATCGCGCCGCTGCTGACCGCGCGCACGGACGAACCGGCCTCGGTCCTGCTCGCCACCCTCGCGGCCCAGGGCGCGAGCGGCGCCCTGTCCACCGCGTCGGGGATCGTCTACCTCGCGGCGGGACACGTCGTCCACGTCGAATCCGCCGTCACACCCGACCTCGGCGACCTGCTCACCCACAGCGGAGCGCTCGCCCCGGACGGCTGGTGGGCGGCGATCGACCAGGCCGGCCGCCGCTGCCGGGTCGGCAGACAGCTCGTGGACAGCGGCCACCTCGCCGCCGGCGCGCTGGAGTTGTGCCACCTCGGCGCCCTCTTCGACGCGGCGTACTTCGTCCTCGCCCACGACGGACCGGCCCTCCGCTTCCGCCCCGGAGTCGCGCACTGGCTCGGCGCGGTGCGCTCCGTACCGGTGGACACCGTCCTGCGCGAGTCCCGCCGCCGCCGCGAACTGCTGCACCGCATATGGCCCGAACCCGCCATCGACGTCGCCCCGCTCGCCCGCGTGCCGAGCGACCCAGTGGAGCTGCCCGCCCGCCGCGGCCGGGCCCTCGCCCAGGTCGACGGCGTCCGCACCGCCGCCCAGATCGCGACGGCCCTCGCCTGCCGCACCTTCCACACCCTCGTCGAACTCCGCCGTCTGGCCGCAGCCGGCCTGGTCGTCCCCGCAGACCCCGCCACCGCGTCCGCCGAGCCGGGCCCCGCCCCCCTGCCGGCGGCACCGGACGAGCCCGACACCGCACTGCTGCGACGGCTCCTGCACGCCTTGGAGGCACTGTGATCCGCGCGCGACGACAGCGTGCCGAAAGGAGACTGCTCATGGCCGTCGAGACCGACGTCCTGGACGAACTGCGCCGGCTCCGCACCCGCGTACCCGGGCTGACCGGCTCCCTCGCGGCCACCGTCGACGGACTGGTCCTCGCCCACGACGTACCGGAGACCGAGCCGGAGGGACTCGCGGCGCTCACCGCCGCCGCCCTCGGCGTGGCGTACCGCATGACCGACGCCGCCGCCCGCGGCGACTTCCGCGAACTGCTCGTACGGGGCGCCGACGGCTACGTCGCGACCTACGCGGCCGGGACGACCGCGGTCCTCACCCTCCTGGCCGAGGACCGCGTCAACGTCGGCCGCCTCCACCTGGAGGGCCGCCGCGGCGGCGCCCGCATCGCCGACCTCGTGGCCACGCGCGTCGGCCCGGGCACCGGCCGCCACGCCGACCGGCCGACACCGACTCCCACACCCCCACCCGCACCGACGCCGGGGCCGACACCGGCATCCGCACCCTCGTCCCCGTCCACGCCCCCGCCCGAAGAGCACCTCGCCACGGCACCCCCGGCCACGGCCCGCCCCATCGGCACCCTCCCGGTACGCACCCCGCAGCGGCCCACCCACCCGCCGCGCCCGCACACCGGCATCTGAGCCACCCGAACCACCGGACCGACCCGAGAAACACCGAACGAAAGGAACGACCGCATGGCCAACACGGAGACCAGCCTGAAGGAATGCCTGAGCTCCATCGAGGGAGCCACGGCCGCCGCCCTCGTCGACTACACCAGCGGCATGGCCCTCGGCACCCTCGGCGGCAGCAAGGACTTCGACCTGGAAGTCGCCGCCGCCGGCAACACCGACGTCGTACGGGCCAAGCTGCGCACCATGGAACACCTGGGCCTGAAGGAGGAGATCGAGGACATCCTCATCACCCTCAACTCCCAGTACCACCTCATCCGCCTGCTCAAGGGGCGCGGGGGCAGCGGGCTGTTCCTCTACCTCGTGCTGGACGGGAGCCGGGCCAACCTGGCGATGGCCCGCCACCAGCTCCGCCGGATCGAAGCCGAGCTGGAGGTCTGAACCGGCACCACCGGACGGGAGCCCTCCGCGACGGACCCGGCGTGGAGGGCCCCGCCATGCCGGACCGCCGGATCTACGGTGGATGCCATGACGGCACCCCTGGACGTGCTCGTGGTGGGCGCGGGCCCCACCGGACTCGCGCTCGCGACGCAACTGCGCGCCTACGAGACCCGCTTCCGGATCATCGACCGCTCCCCTGACCGCGCCCGGGAGTCACGCGCCCCGGCCATCCAGCCCCGCACCCTGGAGCAACTCGCCGGCCTCGGCGTGAGCGACGACCTCGTCGACCGGGGCAGTACGGCCGTCCGGCTGCACCTGCACCTGCCGCGGCGCGTGCTCCAGGTGCCCTTGTTCGACGTCGGGTGCGACGACACGCCGTACCCCTACCTGCTCTTCCTCCCGCAGTCGGAGACGGAGGACGTGCTGACGTCCCGTCTGGCCGCACGCGACGTGGCGGTGGAGCGGGGCACGGAACTGGTGAGCGCCGAGCGGACCGGCGCGTACGTCACCTGCCGGCTGCGGCACCGCGACGGCGGCCAGGAGACCCTGCGGGCCCGCTACGTCGTCGGCTGCGACGGTGCCCACAGCACCGTGCGCGCCCAGGCGGGCATCGCCTTCGAGGGGTACGCCTACCCGCAGACGTTCCTGCTGGCCGACCTGGAGGTCGACGGACTGGAGCCGGGCGCCGCGCACACCTTCATGACCGCCTCCGGCCTGCTGTTCTTCTTCCCCCTCGGCACCCCGGCCACCTGGCGGATGATCGCCCTGCACCCGCCGGGGAGCCGGTCCGGCGACGTGACACCGGAGCTGCTCCAGCGGATCGCCGACGACTGGACGACCGACCGGCTGACCCTGCGCGACCCGATCTGGACGACCTCCTTCCGCCTCCACAACCGCGGCGCCACCCACTACCGGAAGGGCCCGTTCTTCCTCGCCGGGGACGCGGCGCACATCCACAGCCCCGCCGGTGGCCAGGGCATGAACACCGGCATCCAGGACGCGCTCAACCTGGGCTGGAAACTCGCCCACGTGTGCCGTGGCGCGTCCCCGGAAGAACTACTGGAGACCTACGAGGCGGAACGCGCCCCGGTCGGCCACCGCGTACGGCGCCTCACCGACCGCGCGTTCACCGTCGGCACCAGCAGCCACCCGGCCCTGCGCCTGGCCCGCACCCACCTCGCCCCGCGCTTCGCACCCCTGCTGCTGCGCACCACCGTCCCGCGCGCACGCCTGTTCCGTACCGTCGCCGAACTCGCCATCCACTACCGCCGCGGCCCCCTGTCCACGACCGGCCCGCGAACGCCGGGCCGCGGCCCGCGGGCGGGAGACCGGCTCCCCGACGTCCCACGCGGCCTCCAGCAGCGGACCGCCGGCCCGGGCCACCACCTCCTGCTCACCGGCCCCTGGCCCGAGGTCCCGCCGCCGCACGACCTGGTCGGCGTCCACCACCTCGGCGCGCGAAGCCCGTGGCAGGGCACCGGCCACGCCCTCGTACGCCCCGACGGATACGTGGGCTACACGGCCGGCGGCACCGACCTGACGGGACTGCGCGCCTACCTCGACCGCTGGCTGCCGCGCCCCTAGGTGGGGAGCCCGCTCAGCCACTCGACCAGCAGCCGGTTGGTCTCGGCGGGGCGCTCCTGCTGGAGGAAGTGGCCGCAGCCGTCGAGGATGTGGGACGCCGTCAGGCCGGGCAGTGTGGCCGGATACGCCTCGATCGCGTCGGCGAGCCAGATCGTGGACGCGTCCAGGCCGCCGCCGAGGAACAGCGACGGCTGCGTGACGGGCGCGCCGGCGAAGTCCGCCAGGTCCTCCCAGTCGCGGTCTGTGTTCCGGTAGCGGTTCAGGGCGCCGGTCATCCCCGTGCGCTCGAACTCCCCGGCGTAGACGTCGAGGTCGGCCTCGCTCAGCCAGTGCGGCAGCCTGCCGACCGGGAACCGGTCGCGCAACCGGCCTCCCCGCGCCACGAAGTGCGGATCGGCCGCGGGCATCGTGTCCGCGGACAGAGCCGCGTAGAAGCCCGCGAGCCAGCCCCGCACATCGGGCTCGACCTCCGCCTCGGCCCGGCCGGGCTCCTGGAAGTAGGAGACGTAGAACTCCTCGTCGCCGCCCATCGCCGCGAACACCTCACTCGGCCTGGGGCCGCCCGGCGGCGTGTAGGGCACGCTCAGCAGCCCCACCGCGCGGAACACGTCCGGCCGGACCAGCGCGGAGGTCGCGGCGATGGTCGCCCCCCAGTCGTGTCCGACGAGCACGGCGGACCGCTCGCCCAGTGCCTCCACCACGGCGACGTTGTCCGCCACCAACTCGAGGATCCGGTACGCCTCGACGTCGGCGGGCCGGGACGAGCGTCCGTAGCCGCGCACGTCGACGGCCACCGCGCGGTAACCGGCCGCGGCCAGGGCGGGCAGCTGGTGGCGCCACGCGTACCAGGACTCGGGGAACCCGTGCAGCAGGAGCACGAGCGGTCCGTCACCCTGTTCCACGAGGTGGGTGCGGCCGGCCGGTGAGGGCACGAGGCGGTGCGTGCGGTCGACGGCGGACGTCTGCGGCATGGATCCTCCCGCGAGGCGGAATCGGACACTCGGTCCACTGATCATCCGTCGCCCGCCGCGCCGCGCACCAAGCCCGTTGCCGGTTCGGCAAAAGGCTCAGCCGTGGAACGTGATGTACCCGTTGCCGTCCTTGTCGGAGCCGCTCTTGGTGTACGAGTGCACGTCGGCCCGGCTGCCGGACGGCTTGTACACGTAGATCGTGTCCTTGTCGTTGTTCCACATGAAGTTGCAGTTGTCGCGGTACACGACGTTGTTCGTGTCGGAGTCGGTCCCGTTGCCGCCGCGCAGCTTCACGTAGTCGCCGGGCTGCAGCGTGTGGCTCGCGGTGAAGGTGAACTTGTTCCCGGCGGCGTCCTTCACGACGTAGCCCTTGAGGTTCACCGTCGTCGACCGCGAGTAGTTCTTGATCTTCAGGTACTCCTCGTCGGTGTTGCCCGTCCGGCAGTTGTTGGAGTCGCGGCCGGGGGCGTCGTACTGGACACCGCCGATCTTCAGCGCGGAGTTGTACTCGGCGGCCTGGGCCGGAGCCGCCGTCAGGGCGGTCAGGGCTCCGGCGGCGGCGGCCGTGGCGGCGACAAGGCGTATACGCATGGACGTTCGTCCCCCCTTGCATGGCCCTCTGGTGAAGGCGATGTGATGGTTCGGTGAAGCGTCTGGATCGTACACGGTTCAAGCACGCATAAGGGCGGGTTCGGTGACATGGCCACCGAACCCGCCCCGCGGGTGCATATGAGATCAGGCGCCGCTGGCGCGGAGCATGTCCTCGCGCTCCACGATCTTCACGCGCTCGCGCCCTTCCGGCTCGCCGAGGGCCTTCTCCGCGGCGTCCAGCCGGTACCAGCCGTCCCACGTGGTGAAGCGGATGTCGCGCTCGGCGAGGAACGCGTCCACGGCCTCCGGCGCGGGAGTCGCGGGCGTGTGCAGCCGGCCGTTCGCGTAGTCGTCCAGCAGGTTCGACACCGTCTCGTTGGCGTCGCCCTTGGTGTGGCCGATCAGGCCGACCGGGCCGCGCCGGATCCAGCCGGTGACGTAGGTGGACTGCAGGTGCTCGCCGGACTCCTGCATGACCCGCCCGCCCTCGTCCGGGACGGTGCCCGAGTCGATGTCCCAGGGCAGCTTGGGCAGTTTGTCGGACAGGTAGCCCACCGCGCGGTACACCGCGGAGACGTCCCAGGTCTTGAACGTGCCGGCGCCCTTGACGTTGCCGGTGCCGTCGAGTTCCGTGCGCTCGGTGCGCAGGCCGACGACCTTGCCGTCCTCGCCGAGGACCTCCACCGGCGACTCGAAGAAGTGCAGGAAGAGCTTGTGGGGCCGGTCGCCGACGTCGCGGATCGCCCAGTTCTCCAGGGTCTTGGCGACCATGTCGGCCTGCTTGTTGCCGCGCCGGGTGGCGATCGAGCCCTCGTCGTAGTCGATGTCCTCGGGGTCGACGATGACCTCGATGTTGGGGGAGTGGTCCAGCTCCCGCAGCTCCATCGGGCTGAACTTCGCCTGCGCCGGGCCCCGGCGGCCGAACACGTGGATCTCCTTGGCCCGGTTGGCCTTCAGCCCCTCGTACACGTTCGGCGGGATCTCCGTCGGCAGCAGCTCGTCCGCCGTCTTGGCCAGCACGCGCGCGATGTCGAGCGCGACGTTGCCGACGCCGAGCACGGCGACCTTCTCCGCCTCCAGCGGCCAGGTGCGCGGCACGTCGGGGTGGCCGTCGTACCAGGACACGAAGTCGGCGGCGCCGTAGGAGCCGTCGAGGTCGATGCCGGGGATCGACAGCGCCCGGTCGGCCATCGCGCCGGTGGCGAAGATCACGCCGTCGTAGAACGCGCGCAGGTCGTCCAGGCCGATGTCGGTGCCGTAGTCCACGTTGCCGAACAGCCGGATCTGGGGCTTGTCGAGCACCTGGTGCAGGGCCGTGATGATGCCCTTGATCCGCGGGTGGTCGGGAGCGACGCCGTACCGGATCAGTCCGAACGGCGCCGGCATGCGCTCGAAGATGTCGATGGACACGCCGGGCTCGGCGGCCACCTCGGACTTGAGCAGGGCGTCGGCGGCGTAGATCCCGGCGGGGCCGGATCCGACGATGGCTACCCGCAGGGGGCGGGGCATGGTCAGGTTCCCTTCGAGCGGCGACAAGCGATCTCGACGGGAAGCCTAAACTAAGGCAAGCCTAAGTCGGTATGCGGGTCCGGTCTATGAGCTCATAAAGCTACTTTATGAGCAGGGGTCCGGCCTGTCGCGGCACCCTCGCACGCCCTCCCCGGGGAACCCGAACGCGGGCATCGGCGAACAGCAGTCGACCATGCCCGTGACGGCGAAAGAAGGCCCCATGGACCTGACAGACGATCGGCCCTGCCCGAGAGGCGACCGGTGACCGCACTCCCGGGCGTCGGAGCCCGCCGCGCCCCCGACCGGTGCGAGGAGCCCGACGTGGCGGTGATCGAGCGGTCCCGGGAGGACCCCGACGCGTTCGCGGTGCTCTTCGACCGCTACGCCGACGACATCCACTGGTACATCGCCCGGCGTCTCGGCACCGAGGCGGCCGACGACCTGATGGCCGAGACGTTCGTGACCGCCTTCCAGCAGCGCCGCCGCTACGACCTGTCGCGGTCGGCGGCCCGCCCCTGGTTGTACGGCATCGCCACCAACCTCGTCGGCCGGCACCGGCGCGCCGAGGCACGCAGGCTGCGCGCCCTGTCCCGCGTCGCCGCAGAGGCACCGGCCGAACGGAGCGGCGACGCCGAGCCGTTGGCGGACCGGGTCGCCGCCCGCGTCAGCGCCGAGGGCTCGCGCGCCGCCCTGGCCGGCGCCCTCGCCGCGCTGCCCGCCCGCCACCGCGATGTGCTGCTGGTGATCGCCTGGGGCGACCTCGACTACGCGGAGGCCGCCCAAGCCCTCGACATCCCCGTGGGCACCGTCCGCTCCCGGCTGCACCGGGCCCGGAAGAAGCTGCGCGAAGCACTGGGCGGATCCGATCCCACCGCCCCCTACGACGAGACGGACGAGGCCGGCCCGGCCGGCGAGACCGAGGAGACTGCTCGTGGATGACCTCACCGCCGTGCGCGAACTGGAGACCGACGTGGCCCCGCTGACCGACCGGGCCCGCGGCGACGCCCGGGCCCGCCTGCTGCGGGCCGTCCACAGCGAGAGCCGCCCGCGCGGTGCCGGAGCCTTCCCCCGCAGGCTCGCGCTCCGCACGGCGCTCGCCGCGACGGCCACCGCGGCCGTCGCGACCGGAGCCGTCGTCCTGACGACCGACAAGGAGGAACGGGACGCCACGGCACCGCAGTTGGCCGGCGCGGCGCGGCTCCTGCACGGGGCCGCCGAGCGGTCGCGCTCCGACAGCGCGCACCTGCCGGTCCCACGCGACGACCAGTACCTCTACACCAAGGAGATCTCCACCCGTACCTTCCTCAAGGGCGGCAGGACCGAGCGGTTCACGGACGAGAGCTGGCTGTCGGTCGACGGCTCCAAGCCCTCCCGGTACAGCTACTACGGCCGGATCCTCGACGAACCTCCCCTGGGCGAGCACGAGGTGCGCTGGCCCCCCACCGAGTACGCGGAGCTCAAGAAGTGGCCCACGGACCCCGACAAGCTCCTGGACGTCCTCAGCCTGCGGGACCCGGGAAGCCCGGAAGCCGCCCAGGACGCGTACCTGAACGCCTGCCTGCTCCTGCGCGGCCCCCGTGTGATGCCGCCCGGCCTCCAGGCCGCCGCCTTCGAGGCCGTCGCGAAGCTGCCCGGCATCAGGTTGGACCACGACGCGGTGGACGCGCTCGGCCGCCGCGGCGTCGCCGTCTCGCACCCCGGCGTGACCTTCGCCTTCATCTTCGACCCGAAGACCTACGCCTACCTCGGTCTGCGGCAGGAGGGCTCGCAGGGCGGCCGGTGGGTGGACGGCGAGCTGCGGGGCGGCCGGAAGTACACCGAGGTCAAGGGACTGGTGGCGGTGGGGGTGGTGGACCGGATCGGGCAGCGGCCCCGGGCGGACACGGCCCGGTGACCGCTCACGGCAGGGGCTGCTCCGCCCAGATCACCTTCCCCGCGGCCAGATAACGCGTTCCCCAGCGTTCCGCGAGCTGCGCGACGAGGAACAGGCCCCGCCCGCCCTCGTCCGTCATGGTCGCGTACCGCAGGTGCGGCGAGGTGCTGCTGCTGTCGAACACCTCACAGATCAGGTTGCGATCGCGCAGCACCCGCACGCGGATGGGGCCGTCTCCGTACCGGAGCGCGTTGGTGACCAGCTCGCTCAGGATGAGCTCGGTGGTGAACGTCAGCTCGTCCAGCCCCCACTCGGCCAGTTGCCGGCTGACCGCCGCCCGCACCTCGCCCACGGCCGCCGGGTCGGCCGGCACCGGCCACTCGGCGACCCGGCCGGCGTCGAGCGCCCGGGTGCGCGCGACGATCAGGGCGATGTCGTCGCTGGAGCGGGCCGTGAGCTGTGAGTCGAGGACGGTCCGGCAGGTGTCCTCGGGGGACTGGCCGGACCGGCCCAGGGCCTCGCGCAGCATCTCCAGGCCGACGTCGATGTCCCGCTCGCGGTCCTCGACCAGTCCGTCGGTGTAGAGGACGAGCCGGCTGCCCTCGGCCAGCTCCAGCTCGGCCGTCTCGAACGGCAGACCGCCGAGGCCGAGCGGGGGCCCGGCCGGCACCTCGGGGAACTCGACGTGGCCGTCGGGGTGGATGAGGGCCGGCGGCGGATGCCCGGCCCGCGCGACGGTGCACCGCCGCGAGACCGGGTCGTAGACGGCGTACAGGCAGGTCGCGCCGGTGACCGGGGCGCTGCCCTCCGCCTCCGTCTCGTCCTGGTCGATGCGGCCGACCAACTCGTCCAGCAGGGCGATGAGTTCCTCGGGCGGCAGGTCGAGGGCGGAGAAGTTGTGCACCGCGGTGCGCAGCCGCCCCATCGTGGCCGCGGCGTGCAGACCGTGGCCGACGACGTCGCCGACCACGAGCGCGACCCGGGCCCCCGACAGCGGCAGCACGTCGAACCAGTCGCCGCCCACGCCGGCCTGCGCGGGCAGATAGCGGTAGGCGATCTCCAGCGCGCCCTGCTCGGGCAGGTTCCTCGGGAGCAGGCTGCGCTGGAGCGTCACCGCCATGCTGTGCTCGCGCGTGTAGCGGCGCGCGTTGTCGATGGAGACGGCGGCCCGCGCGACCAACTCCTCCGCCAGGGCCAGCTCGTCCTCGTCGAACGGCTCCGGCTTCTCGTAGCGCCAGAAGCTGACCACGCCCAGCACCAGGGTGCCGGCCCGCAGCGGCACCGTGATCAGGGAGTGGATGCCGTAGTCGACGATCTGCGCCGAGCGTTCGAGGTCCTGCGCCTGCCAGCCGGGGGCCTTGCTCAGCCGGGGTTCCAGGACGGGCCGGCCGGTGGCGAGACTGCGGCCCTGCGGGGAGGACTCGACGAACCTGATCCGCTCGCCGACGGCGTACAGCGGAGCGTCCTTGCGGATCCCGCTCAGCGCCGTGCGGCTCAGCGCGGCGGCCGCGTCCGGCTGCCCGCCGCCCAGCACCGCGTCGAACAGGTCCACGGTGGCGAAGTCGGCGAACCGGGGCACGGCCAGCTCGGTCAGCTCCTCGGCCGTGCGCGTCACATCGAGGCTCGTCCCGATGCCCACGCCGGCGTCGTACAGCATGTTGAGCCGTTCCCGCGCGGTCTCGGCCCGGCCGGACAGGGCGCGCAGCTCGGTGGAGTCGCGCAGTGTGGCGACGCTGCCGGGCGGGCCGCCCGCGTGGTCCGTGGTCCGCTGGTTGACGGCCAGGAGCCGGTCACCGACGAGGTGCACCTCGTCCGTGGCGACGCGCCCGGAGGCCAGCAGGTCGGCGGTGTCCGGGTCGAGGCCGAGGCTGAGGACGTGCCGGCCCTCGGCGTCGGCGGGCAGCCCGAGCAGCCGGTGCGCCTCGTCGTTGGCGAGGACCAGGGTGCCGCCGACGTCGACGATGAGGACGCCCTCGCGGACGGCGTGCAGCACGGCGTCGTGGTGTTCGTACATCCGGGTCATCTCGTGCGGCCCGAGGCCGTGCGTCTGCCGCAGCAGCCGCCTGCTCACCAGCGCGGCACCCGCCGTCGCCAGGGCGAGCGCCGCGGCGGCGGCGGAGAGGAGGAGCGGCAGCTGCTCGTCGGCGGTCCCGCCGACGTTCGCCGTCGTGATGCCCGCGGAGACCAGGCCCACGACCCGCCCGTCCGGGTCCTTCACCGGCACCACGGCCTGCACGAGGGGGCCGATGGTGCCCTCGATCTCCTCGGTCACGGCCTTTCCGGCCAGCGCCGGTGCGATCGTCCCGACGAACCGTTTGCCGATGCGGTCCGTCTTGGGGTGGGTGTAGCGGATGCCGTCGGTGTTCATGACGACGACGAAGTCGACCTCCGACCGTTCACGGGCGGCCTCGGCCCTCGGCTGCAGGACGGCCGTGGGGTCGGGGCCGCGCAGCGCCTCGACGGTGCCCGGCGCGTTGGCGAAGGTCTCCGCGACGGCGAGGGAACGGTTGCGGGCCTCCAGTGTCGTGTCGTGCCGCACCTGCAGGACCAGCGCCACCACGGCGGCCACGACCAGCAGCAGCACGATCACCACGACCAGCAGGAACACCTGTCCGGCGACGCTGCGCCCGCCCAGCGCCGACCGCAGCCCCGCCACCGGACGCCACCGCGACGGGCCCGCCTCCCGCCGCTGCCGTGCGGACGGTGCAGCGCCGAGCCGCAGGGGCGATCGAGTCCCGGATCGACCCAAGAGTCGGACCATGTGCCATGTCTACACTGCCCGGCCCCGGGAGGCGAGGGGCATCACCCATGGTGACAGGGGGCCCTCACCGTTTCGTCACGACTCCGGACCCGCATGGGCTCCCGGCCCCCGGGAAACGCACCATGGCCTCAGGTGGCGAGGGCGCGGGCCAGCTCGGTGGTGGCGCGGGCGATCTCGGTGTCCTCGTCGGCCATCAGCCGGCCGAGGTCGCCGCGCCGGGCGCGTACCGCCTGCCGTGCGGCGCGCTCCCACACCACCGGGTTCTCCCGGCGGTTCATCAGCTTCGGATAGACGGCGGCGGTGCTCTCCCACTGCCGGGCGTCGGCGATGCTCTTGAGCAGCTGGATGATCTCGGCGCGGCAGGTCACCTGCGGCAGCTTCGCCAGCTCCCACAGGAACGGCACCGTGGCGGCGGTCGCCTGCTCCACGACGAAGCCGAACTGACAGATCCGTTTCCGCAGGTCGTCGAGGGCGGACCGGGCCGTGTCGGCGTCGCCCCAGGCGATGCCGTTGAGCAGCAGGGGGATGGCCGCCGCCGAACCGGTGGAGTCCTGGATGTCGCCCCACGGCACGCGGTCCAGTGCCGTGAGCGGCGTGATCCGGGCCACCCCGGTCGGGGCGTCGGGGCGCTCGCTGCTCGGGTGTTCCGTCGAAGCGCTGCGCATGGCTGGGGGCCTTTCCGCGGCAGTCGTGTCAGAGGGGTGGACAGGTCGACAATCTGGCCCAGACCGTCTTGCCCGCCGGAGGGCTGGGGGTCCAGCCCCATTCCTCGGACAGGGCGTCGACGATGCACAGGCCGCGGCCGTTCTCCTCCAGGGAGGAGCCGGCGGGCGCGTACACGGGCGGATGGTCGTCGGGGTCGGAGACGGTGACCAGCAGGTGCGTCGGGTCCAGGAGGAATCCGAGCCGGATCTCCGGCGCACCCGGTGTGCCCGCCACCGCGTGCGTCGCGGCGTTGGCGGTGAGCTCGGTGATGACGAGGGTGGCGTCGTCACAGCAGTGGTCGAGCGACCACACGTGGAGGGTGTCACGTGTGAAGGACCGGACGCGCGCGAAGCCCTCCCGGCTGCACTCGACACGCAGGGCGGCCGAGGCGGACAGGGCGGCCGGGGGCTGCGGCACCGTCTCCGGCATCGCGGGCGGGGTTCCGTACGGCGTCGCCGTGAGCGGGCCGGGCGGGAGGTCGTGGGCCGTCGCCGATGCGCCTGCGTGCGCCGCAGCCCCACTCGGCTGCCGGAGCACATGATGCGCAGGTGATGACACGGCATCTCCCCGATGCGACGTCAGGACGCGGCGCCAGCACGGGGGTTGACGCCGCAGCTATTATCCACGCTGACGGCGCTCGCGTGCAATTGCACGAGAAATTGCGTGGAAAACAAGCCGTTGTGGGTACGCGAGCCGGGACGAGTACGGCCGGAGAGCAAGGAGACTGCGGTGCCACCAGTGCGGAACGGAGTGCGGGCGAGTTCGTTGGACGCCTGCTGGATCAAGAGCCGGCACAGCAACGCCGAGGGCAACTGCGTCGAGGTGGCCCCTCTCGTGGACGGGGGGATCGCCCTGCGCAACTCCCGCGACCCCGACGGACCCGCCCTGGTCTACACGGCCGCTGAGGTGGCGGCGTTCCTGGCCGGGGCGAAGGACGGCGAGTTCGACCACTTGGTGTGAGCGGGGGTGCCGACGCGTCCGCGGTGTGGAGCCTCCCTGGTGAAGCGGAACCCAACTTCCCCTGTCCATGCGGGCGTACGGGCTGATGCGGAGAGGCCCGGCCGGGTGCGATAGTGTAAGTCGCCCTTGTGCCGGTCTGCTGGGAGTCAGGATGTCCGCCGCGTCGCATCGCATCTCCCGTCTGGAACCCTACCTGGACAGGCCCGAGCCGGCGCCGACTCTGCTGAAGATGCTCGTCGGCGTACAGCTGGCAGGCTTCCGTGAGGACGCCGGGCTGGCCCAGGACCAGGCGGCGCGCGCTGTCGGTTTCAGCGCCGCGAAACTGTCCCGCATCGAGGCGGGCAAGGGCCGCCGCCCGCCGACGGAGAGCGATGTCCGGGCGCTGCTGGAGCTGTACGGCACCGACGCCTACGAAGCCTCGGTGCTGCTCAAGCTGCTGCAGCGCGCCGGTGAGCCGGGCTGGTGGCAGCGGTACGACAAGCGGCTGATGCCCGAGTGGTTCGACCGCCTGGTCGGACTTCAGGAGGCCGCCGCCACGATCCGTACGTTCGAGATCCAGTACGTGCCCGGCCTGTTGCAGATCCCCGCCTACACCAGGGCGGTGGTGGAGCGCGGCCTGCCGAACGCGCCGGCCGGCGAGGTGGAGCGGCGCGTCGAACTCCGCATGCGCCGGGCGCGGTTGCTGTCGCGGTCCGACGCCCCGCAGCTGTGGGCGATCATCGACGAGTCCGTGCTGCTGCGCGTCCTGGGCAGCACCGACGTGATGCGGGAACAGCTCGCGCACCTCGTCGAGATGGCGCGGCGCCCCAATGTGACGGTGCAGATCGTGCCGCTGGGCGTCACGAACGCCTCGGCGCCCGCCATCCCGGTGACGTATCTCCGCTTCGGCGGCCTGGACCTTCCCGACGTGGTCTACCTGGAGCACATCAGGAGCGCCAACTTCCTGGAGGACCGGGACGAGACGGAGGAGTACCGGATCGCGCTGGACCGCCTCGCGGACGAGGCGCTGAAGCCGCGTGACTCCCTCGAGATGCTGCGCCGGACGATGGAGCAGCGCTACCCGTGACATGCGTGTGTCTGTCGTGGGACGGCCTCCGTCCCACGACAGACACCTCGGTCACTGCTCCAGCGGAACCCGCCCCACACCGCCGAACTCGATCCACTCGTGGGTGAGCTGACGGGGCGCCACCTCCGTGTCCGGACGCCAGGTGGACACCTCCACGAGGCCCGGTTCGAGTATCTCCAGACCCTCGAAGTACGCGGCGACGTCCTTCTCCTCACGCACCCGGCCCCAGTGCCCCTGGGTCGCCTGGTCCATGAAGTTCGTGACGAAGTCGCGGACCTCGGGGTCCTCGCTGACCAGCTGGCACATCACCATGAAGCTGCCGGGCGCGAGCCGTTCCCGGACGCGGCGCGCCACCGCGAGCGGCCCGTCGGTGTCGCTGTCGGGGATGCAGTGGAACACCGAGTTGAAGAGCACGCACACCGGCTCGGAGAAGTCGATCAGCCGCTTGGTGTCGGGGTGGTCGAGGATCAGGTCGGTCTCGCGCATGTCCGCGTGGATGACGGTGGTGCGCTCGTCCTGCTCCAGCAGCGCACGGCCGTGGACCAGCACCATGGGGTCGTTGTCGACGTACACCACGTGGGTCGTGGGGTCGATGCGCTGGGCGACCTGGTGCACGTTGTCCTGCGTGGGCAGACCTGAGCCGTGGTCGAGGTACTGCCGGATTCCGTACTCCTCGGACAGGGTCCGCACGACACGCTGGAGGAAACGCCGGTTGTTCAGGGCCAGGCGGCGCGTGCTGGGGACGACCTTGTCGAGTTCCTCGCACGCGGCGCGGTCGGCCGCGTAGTTGTCCTTGCCGCCCAGGTAGTAGTCGTACATGCGCGCTGCCGTCGGCACGTTCGCGTCGATCTCGGTGGACAGCTGCTTCTCGGAGTGCATCGTTCCCCCTGCAAGGTGCCGCGCCAACGGACTGGCTGGACAGGAAGTACATCCTAGGGAGGGGGAGTTGGGCGGTGCCAGCCTGTCGGCGAAGGTGCCCACGATCGAACGACATGATGATCGGCCCAGGTCCCGCCGCGACCATGAGAATGTCACGGTTCGCGCACTCTGTGTCACCGGCTCTCCCGTGGATACCCCGGGCATGACTGTCCCTCTCGGTGGGAGGTGGGGCCGTGGACACCCCGGCCGACCGCATCGCGGACCCCTCGACGTCGCCCGCTTGGACCAACACCATGATCAAGCAACTGGCCCCGCAGCTGCTGAGCAGCGTCTGACCGCCGGGGACGATCCGCGGAAGTGCCGGTCACGGCGGGCCACTTACGGGATCTTGAGACCACGAGCAGCCCATGGCAGGCTCCTGCCGCATGATCGATGACTTCGCCAAAGACAACCTGCACGCGAGACTGCGGCGGGACCGCAAGGCGCTGCTCTGGAAACTCGACGGCTTGTCCGAATACGACGTCCGCCGACCTCTGACAGCGACCGGAACCAACCTCCTCGGCCTGGTCAAACACGTGGCCACCGTCGAGGCCAGGTACTTCGGCGAGGTCTTCGACCGCCCTTCCCCGGAACCGCTGCCCCAGTGGCAGGACTCCGACGGCGGCGATCTGTGGGCGACCGAGGACGAGACCCGTGATCAGATCTTCGGGTTCTACCGGCGCACGTGGGAACACTCGGACGCGACGATCAACGAGCTTCCCCTCGACGCCCCCGGCCATGTGCCGTGGTGGCCGGAGCCTTATGCCGACACGAACCTGTTCGCCGTCATGGTCCATGTCCTCAGCGAGTCCGTCCGGCATGCCGGGCACGCCGATATCCTGCGCGAGGGCCTCGACGGCCGGACCGGGATGCGCGCCGAACACGAGAAGCAGATCGACGAGGAAGCCCGTGCGGCCCATCGCGCGAAGATCGAACAGGCCGCCAGGTCGGCCGCAGCGATCAAGGCTCGGAGCCGACCGGTCGAATTGCCGCGTGGACAACGCCGACTCGATTTAATGTGGAAATAGGAGAACTTATCGGAAGTCGATGACGTCCTGTCGCCGGCCGCTATTCTCACTGGCCCCGGCCCGCGTTCCGAGGAGAAAACCATGGGCGACTATTACGACCTCGGGACCCACAGCCGTCCCGTCACCACGTCCTCGGCGGAAGCGCAACTCTGGTTCGATCGCGGCCTGGTGTGGACGTACGCCTTCCACCACGAGGAAGCCGTCGCCTGTTTCGAAAAGGCGGCCGCGGCCGATCCCGAGTGCGCGATGGCCCATTGGGGAATCGCCTACGCGCTCGGCCCGAACTACAACAAGCCCTGGGAATTCTTCGACGACGAGGAGCTGGCCGACACCGTCGAACGCACCCACACGGCCGTCGAACGGGCCCACGACAGAGCCGCCGGCGCCACCCCGGTCGAACAGGCCCTCATCGGTGCGCTGCGCGCCCGCTACCCGCAGCCGGAGGCCGTCGAGGACTGCTCGGTGTGGAACGAGCCCTACGCGGACGCGATGCGCGCGGTGTACGAACTGGCTCCCGACGACCCGGACATCGCCACGCTCCACGCCGACGCCCTGATGAACCTCACCCCCTGGCAGCTGTGGGACCTGAAGACCGGCCGGCCGGCCGAGGGCGCCCGCACCCTGGAGGCCAGGGCCGTACTGGAGAGCGCGCTCGGCACCGACGCCGGGGCGGGCCACCCCGGCGTCCTGCACCTCTACATCCACCTGATGGAGATGTCCCCGACGCCGGAGCAGGCACTGACCGTCGCCGACCGCCTGCGCGGCGTCGTGCCCGATGCCGGGCACCTGCTCCACATGCCCTCGCACCTCGACGTCCTGTGCGGCGACTACCGCCGGGTCGTGGCCGCCAACAGCGACGCGATCGCGGCCGACGAGAAGTTCCGCCGGCGGTCCGGCGCGATGAACTTCTACACCCTCTACCGGGTGCACAACTACCACTTCAAGATCTACGGGGCGATGTTCCTCGGCCAGGAGCGGGTCGCCCTGGACACCGCCGCCGAGCTGGAAGCCGCCGTGCCCGAGGACCTGCTCCGCGTGCAGAGTCCGCCGATGGCCGACTGGCTCGAGGCCTTCCTGGGCATGCGCGTCCACGTACTGATCCGCTTCGGCCGCTGGACCGACATCCTCGCCCTGCCGGCCCCCGCCGACCCGGAGCTCTACTCGGTGACCACCGCCCTGCGGCACTACGCCCGCGGTGTCGCCCTCTCGGCCACCGGCGAGGTCGCCCGGGCCGAGGCCGAACGCGAGCTGTTCCGCGCGGCGGTCACCCGGGTGCCCGGGACTCGGATGCTGTTCAACAACACCTGCCACGACATCCTCGCCATCGCGGCGGCCATGCTGGACGGCGAGCTCGAGTACCGCAGGGGCAACCACGACCTCGCCTTCGCCGCCCTGGAACGCTCCATCGAGCTCGACGACCACCTCCCCTACGACGAGCCCTGGGGCTGGATGCAGCCCACCCGCCACGCCTACGGGGCGCTGCTGCTGGAACAGGGCCGGGTGGCGCAGGCCGAGGCGGTGTACCGCGCGGACCTCGGCCTGGACGACACCCTGCCCCGCGCCCTCCAGCACCCGGGCAACATCTGGTCGTTGCACGGCTTCCACGAGTGCCTGCTGCGCACGGGCAAGACCGGCGAGGCGGCCCTCGTGGCCCAGCAGCTCAAACTGGCGACGGCGCTGGCCGACGTGCCGATCCAGGCGTCCTGCTTCTGCCGCCTGGACACCGCGCCCGGCCCCGAGCAGGCCGACGGCTGCTGCCACTGACCCGGTAGGAGCCGGGGCCGGGCCCCTGTCTCATGCCGGTCGACCGAGCCCACGGACCGACCGGCCGCCGCTCAGCGGCCGGTCGGCCGACGCGGGGCCGGCACCGGGCGCATCAGGACGATGCCGTAGACGACGATCCACACCACCCACATCAGCCAGCCGACGAGGCCGAGGAGTCCGAGCGGGCCGTCGTGGTCGATGAGCGGGCCGTCGTGGTCGATGACCAGGGGGGTGAGCACGGCCGAACAGGACAGCAGCGCGGCCGACACCAGCCCCCAACGGCCGTGCCACGGCCGGATCAGCCCCGCACGCAGGCCGACGAGGGACGACCAGACCCGGGTGCAGGTCTTCTCCGCCTGGCCGCCTGGAGTCCTGTGCCCCGGTCTCGACGTGCCGTGCGCCGTCGACGTCTACGCCGCGCTGCGCAACATCGACGTCTACACCGAGCTGACCGCGGAACGCGGGTGGTCGCCCGACCGCGTCGAGCGGTGGTGGTGCGGGGCGCTGACCCGTGAGCTCCTGAACTGACCGTCGGAGACGTTTGCGCTGCCTCTTCGAGGTCACTCGGACCGTGACCCCGAAGTCGGACACGGCTTGGAGTGAAGGAACCGTGGCTGGAGAGCAGAAGGGCAAGGCCAAGGCCGAGCAGGCCAAGGGAAAGGTCAAGGAGACGGTCGGCCGTGTCGTGGGCAACGAGCGGCTGGAGGCCGAGGGCCGCGCGGAGCAGTCGAAGGGCGACGCCCGGCAGGCCAAGGAGAAGACGAAGGACGTCTTCAAGCACTGAGGATGTTTTCAGGCGCTGAGGACGTCTTCGAGCTGCCGAGGGCGTCTTCATGCGCTGAGGGCGCCACGTCGCGTGCTGGTGCCGCGTTCCCGTGGGGCGCGGCACCAGTCACGCGGTCACGTGCGGCAAGGGCGCGGCACCGGCCACGGCACGTCGCCGCGGACGGCGATTGGCAGAATCCCGGATTGTCCCCGGCCGGTGGCAGGACGAGGATGGCCGGACATGGAGAGACAGCAGGGTCCGTTACCCCACGAGGCGCGCAGCGCCGCGGAGTTCGTGGCCTGCATGCGTGAGCTCAAGCAGCAGGCCGGTCTGACCTACCGGCAGTTGGAGGCCGACGCGGAGCGGCGCGGGGATGTGCTCGCCCGCAGCACGGTGGCCGACCTGCTGCGCCGGGACTCGCTGCCGCGCGCGGAAGTGGTCGCCGCGTTCGTCCGGGCCTGCGGCAGGGACGAGGACATCGCCGACTGGCTGGACGCCAGGAACCGGCTGGCCGCCGCCGAGCCGTCGGACCCGGACGGAGCGCCGGCGCCGGAACCCGCCACCCGGCCGTCGGTCGCGGGCCGGATCGGAAACCGGCGGGTCCTCGCGGCCTCGGCCGGCGCGGCGCTGCTGCTCGCCGCCGTGGGAGCCTGGGCGCTGCTGCCCGACGAGAGGGGCGACCGGGACGGGACGACGAGCGCGGCCGGTGTGGCCCCGCGCCCCGCCCCTTCGGCGTCCCCCGATCCCACCGCCGATCCCGAGGGACCGGCACCCGGACGGTCCCGGATCCGGCCGGTCGTCGCTCCGCAGCTGTGCCTCACCGAAGGCCACGACCGCAAGGGCCGCTACCGCAGCCAGATCGCCGCCCAACGGCCCTGTGCCGACGCAACACCGCCCGACCTGTCACTGGTGTCGGTCGGCACCACGGGCTCGTACTACATCCAGTGGCGGCACCCCGTGCAGGGCGACGGCTGTCTCACCGCACTGGGCAGCGGCCACGTGGTCGAGGGACTGCTCGAACCCTGGCCCTGGGAGAGCTGCTCCGCGGACCGCACGAGCCAGCACTTCTACTTCGATCGCGTAGGCGACACCGAGAGCGACGGCTACCGGATCCACGTGGTGCAGAACGGCATGTGCCTCGGCGTCAACGGCACCGACGACCGGGCCGCCGGCGCCGAGATCGCCCAGCAGCGGTGCACCGGGGCACGGGACCAGGAGTTCCTGGTGGAGACCGTCGACTGACACCCTCCGTCACGCCGTGACCGCGCGGGTCTCCTCCAGGGGGAAGTGGCACGCCGCCCCGTGGAGCGGCGCGCCCGGCACCGGCGTGGGGACGACCTCGGCGCACAGGTCCCGCGCCCGCGGGCACCGGGTCCGGAACCGGCACCCGGACGGCGGGTCGGTCGGCGACGGGATCTCGCCGGTGAGCACGATGCGCTGCCTGCGGCGCCGGCCGCCGGCCACGGGAGCGGGGGCCGCCGACAGGAGCGCCTCCGTGTACGGGTGCCGCGGCCGCTCGTAGACCTCCTCGGTGGGGCCCGTCTCCACGATCCGGCCGAGGTACATCACGGCGACCCGGTCGGCTAGGTGCCGCACCACCGACAGGTCGTGCGAGATGAACACGTACGACAGTCCCAGCTCGTCCCGCAGGTCGCACAGGAGGTTGAGCACCTGCGCCTGCACCGACAGGTCCAGTGCCGACACGGGCTCGTCGCAGACGATCACCTCGGGCTCCAGCGCGAGGGCACGGGCGATCCCGATCCGCTGCCGCTGCCCGCCCGAGAACTCGTGCGGCAGGCGACCCGCGTCCGAGGCGCGCAGGCCGACCATCTCCAGCAGTTCGGCCACCCGCCCCGCCCGCTTCGCGGCGGGCACGAGCCCGCGGTGGGTCAGCCAGGGCTCGCCGATGAGATCCGCGGCCGTGAGGCGGGGGTCCAGCGAGCCGAACGGGTCCTGGAACACCATCTGCACCTTCCGGCGCCAGGCGAGCAGTTCCGCACCCGACAGCGCGAACGGGTCGACGCCGTCGTGGCGCAGGCTGCCCGCGTCGGGCCGCTCCAGCCGCAGGAGGACCCTGGCCAGCGTGGACTTGCCGCAGCCGGACTCGCCGACCAGTCCGAGGGTCTCCCCGCGCCCCAGGGTCAGGTCCACACCGTCCAGCGCCCGCAGCCGGGTGCCGCCCCGCAGGGTCCGCCGGACCGTGAAGCTCTTGGCCAGACCGGTGGCCTCCAGCAGTGCCGCGTGCTCAGGCATCGGCCAGTTCCTTCCCGAAGTGGCAGGCGGCGGCCCGGCCGGCCCCGGTGCCGGTCAGCGCCGGCCGGTGCGTGGCGCAGCGCTCCCGGGCCATGGGACAGCGCGTGCGGAAGGCACAGCCCGCCGGTACGGAGCCCGGCTCCGGAGGGCTCCCGGGGATGGAGGTCAGCCGGGCGCCCCGGTGCTGCTCGGCCGGGACCGACGCCAGCAGACCCCGGGTGTACGGGTGGTGGGGCCTGCCGAACACCTCGGCGACCGGCCCGGTCTCCACCACCGTTCCGGCGTACATGACCGCGACCCGGTCCGCGTGCTCGGCGGCGAGTCCGAGGTCGTGGGTGATGAGGACGAGCGCCGTCCGCTGCTCGGCGCGCAACTCGCCGAGGAGGTCCATGATCTGGGCCTGCACGGTGACGTCCAGTGCCGTCGTGGGCTCGTCGGCGATCAGGACCTTCGGCTGCAGGGCGACCGCCGTCGCGATCAGCAGGCGCTGCCGCATCCCGCCGGAGAACTGGTGCGGGTAGGCCTCCGCCCGGGAGCGGGCCTCCGGGATGCCCACGCGTTCCATCAGCTCCACCGCCCGGGCCCTCGCCGCACGCCGGGACAGGCCCTCATGGATGCGGAACGGCTCGGCGAGCTGGGCTCCGACCGTGTGGACGGGGTTGAGCGCGCTGAGCGCGTCCTGGAAGACCATGGCGAGCCCCGGGCCGGCCAGCCGGCGCCGGGCCCGTGCCCCGAGCCCGAGCAGGTCCACGCCGTCCAGGCGCACCTGCCCGCCCACTACTTCGGCGACCGGGTCGAGCAGACCGGCGACGGCGTGCGCGGTCATGCTCTTCCCGCAGCCCGACTCGCCCAGCAGCGCCAGCGTCTCGCCCGACCGTACGGCGAAGCTCACGCGGCGGACGACGTGCACGGGACCGGTCGGGGTGTGGACGTCGACGGACAGGTCGTCCACGACCAGGACATCGGCCTCGGTGCCCTCACCGGGAGGACGGGCGCCGGAACCGGCCGCGCTGCCGGGCACCGAACGCTCCTCCTCCCTCTCCTCTTCCGTGGCCGCGTCGCCCGCCGCGGACCGCCCCCGGTCACCCCGCGACCTCCGATCACCCCGCGACCCCCGATCACCCCGCGACCCCCGGTCACTCCGCAGCCCTCGGGACCGCCGCCCCAGCCCCTCCCGCCACCGCTGCCCCGGGTCGGTCGTCAGCCGGGCCCAGGAGGCGAGTACGGTCGCCGAAACGGTCGTGACGACGATCGCCAGCCCCGGGAACAGCGCGATCCACCACGCGCTCTGCAACTCCTGCCGCCCCTGCGCCACCATCAACCCCCAGCTGACGTCCGGCGGTTGGATGCCGATGCCCAGGAAGCTCAGCGACGACTCGGCCAGCATCACGAAGCAGAAGTCGAGCGCGGCGACGGTGAGCAGCGTGGGCAGCACGCTCGGCGCGACGTGCCGCCGGATGGCCGCCCAGCCGCCCGTGCCGAACGTCCGGGCCGCGTCCATGAACAGCCGGCTGCGCAGCTCGGCCGCCTCCGCCCGGGCCGTGCGCAGATACACCGGGATCCGGGCCACGGCCAGCACCAGCACCAGGCTCGCGGCGCTCGGCGAGAAGACGTACAGCACCACCACGGCCAGCAGCAGGGAGGGGAAGCTGAGGATCACGTCGGCCACCCGCAGCGACACGCTCTCGCGCCAACCGCCGTGGTACCCCGCCCACATGCCCCACACCGAGCCGATGACGAGTGAGCAGAGCACGGCGGGCACCGCCACCGCCAGGGTCGTCCCGGCCGCGGCCAGCAGCCGCGCGGCGACGGGCCGGCCGAGGGAGTCGCTGCCGAGCACGAAGGCCCAGCCGTGGTCGAGACCGAACGGCGGCCGGCCCGGGGCGCGCAGGTTCTGGCGGGTCGCCAGGTCCCCGGCGTAAACGGGCCCGAGCACGGCGCACAGCGCGACGAGGATCAGGACCACGGCCGCCGCGGTGGCGAAGCGGTCCCGGAGCAGCAGGGCGAACCAGCGTCGCCGTACGGCCGGACCGCCGGCCTCGGAAGTGTCAAGCATGTCCCGTCCTTGGCTCATGCCGCCGCCCGCTGCCGTACCCGCGGGTCGAGGAGCGCGTGGCAGAGGTCCACCAGGATGTTGAGGGCGAAGATCGCCAGCGCGGTCACGAGGACGGCGGCCTGGAGCACCGCGAAGTCCCGCTGGAGCACCGAGTCGATCATGAGTTTGCCGATCCCGGGCCAGCCGAAGATCGTCTCGACGACGACCGCCCCGTTGACCAGCCCCACGGCCAGGTCGCCGGCGACGGTGAGCGCCGGTGCGGCCGCGTTGCGCAGGGCGTGCCCGAAGACCACCCGGACCTCGGAGGCCCCCTTGCCGCGCGCCACCTTCACGTACGGGGCGGACAGCGCGGAGACCATGGCGCCGCGCACTACTTGGACCAGCACGCCGAACGGGCGGATGAGCAGCGTGGCCACGGGCAGCACCCAGGCCGCCGCGCCGCTGGTGCCGGAGGTGGGCAGCCAGCCCAGAGTCACCGCGAAGACCAGTACGCCCATGATGGCGATCCAGAAGTCCGGGACGCTGGCGGCCGTCGACGACAGGAAGGTCGCGATCCGGTCGGTGACCGAGTTCGGGCGGTAGGCCGCCAGGCTGCCGATGACCACGGCGCCCGCGAGGGCGAGCAGCATCGTCCAGCCGGCCAGTTGCAGGGTCGCGGGGAACGCCCGCAGGACGGCCTCGCCCGCCGGCTGGGCGGTGCGCAGCGACTCGCCGAAGTCCAGGTGGGCGACCTGGGCGAGGTAGTCGCCGAACTGGGTGATCAGCGGGTCGTCCAGGCCGTTGCGGGCGGCGAACTCGGCCCGCATCTCGGGCGTCGCGCTCAGCGGCAGGTACAGGTTCGCGGGGTCTCCGGTGAGGCGGGCCAGGAAGAACACGCCGAGGACCACGAACAGCAGCGGGATGACGCTCGAGACCGCGCGGCGGCGCAGCAGGGTCAGCACGTGAGGTCCTCTCCCTCAGTCCGCGCGCCGCATGTCGGCGAGCCGCATCTCGTCGTTGGTGGCGGAGTCGGGCCGGTAGCGGACCTTGGGGGAGAGGGCCAGCAGGCCGGTCATGTTGGCCAGCACGGCGTCCCGTACGACCTTGTCGTTCTGGTGGCTGAACGCCTCCGCGAACGCCTTCTGCCGGTTGCCGCCCGAGGCGCGTTCGGCCCGCTCGATGAGCGCGTCGAACTCGGCGGTGCCGTAGCTGCTCTGGGCGCCCTCGCTGCCGTAGATCTGGCCCATCGTGAAGGCGGCGTCGCCCGCCTGGTTGCCGTGCTGGGCCTGGAGCAGGGTGGGGCCGGTGTCGTCGGCGGGGAAGGGGCGCAGCAGGTACTCCAGCCAGGCGTTGACGTCGAGCATCCTGATCCTGACCTTCAGCCCGGCCTTGATCAGGCCGTCCTGGACGACCTCCATCGCCTCGGCGGCCTTCGGGTAGATGCCGTTGCGGCCGACGATGGTGAGGGTGGTGTCGGTGCGGACCCCGTCGGCGCGGGCCTCGGCGACGAGTTTCCTGGCCCGTTCCGGGTCGTACGGCCACGGCCGGACGCTCGCGTTGTAACCGGTGACGCCCTTCGACACGAGCTGCCCGCTGGGCCGCCCGGCGAAGACCGCCGTGGTCAGCCCCTCCCGGTCGATGGCGTAGTTGACGGCCTGCCGGACCCGGATGTCGTCGAGGGGCGGCTTGCCGGCGTCCATCCGCAGGTAGGAGACCTCGTTGGTGGCGAACTCCACGGCGCGGTCACCGGCCCCGTCCTCGGGTGCGAGGCCGATCGCGACATCCGCCTCGTCGTTCGTCACCATCGCCGCCCGCACACTGCCCTCGGCACGCCAGACGTAGGTGGCCGCGGCGAAGTCGGGGGTCTTGCCCCAGTAGCCGGGGAAGCGTTTCAGCCGCAGGTAACGGCCCTGGTTCCACTCGTCGATCCGGTAGGGGCCCGTGCCGACCGGCTCGCGCACGCGGGAGTCGGGGTCGGTGCTCGTCGGCACGATCTCGACGAAAGAGAGGCGCAGGGGAAGGATCGGGTCGGGCCTGGCCGTGGTGACCCGGAGGGTGTCCTCGTCGACGGGCGTGGCGGTGAGCTCGCCGTCCGCGAAGATGTAGCCGTCGACGTTGCAGTCGATCCCCGAGTCCGTGGCGCGTTCGATCGAGAACGCCGCCGCGGCCGCCGTGAACGCCGAGCCGTCGTGGAACGTGACGCCCCTGCGGAGGGTGAAGGTCCACGAAGTGGCCGAATTCCGGGCCCACTCGGTGGCGAGGGCGGGCTCCAGGCGTCCGGTGGACGCGTCGCGCTCGGTGAGCGCCTCCGTGATGTTGGCCCGGGTCACCCGGCCCGTCGCGGTCAGCGAGGCGTCACAGGGTTCCAGCGTGGGCGGTTCCTCGGGCAGGACGATGCGTAAGTCGTCCGGTCCGCCGCCGATGGGGTCGGCCCCGGCGACCGAGCAGCCGGAGGCGGCGAGCAGGACGACGAGGGACGTGACGATCGGACGACTGCGGGCTGCGCCTGACCCGGCCACTGTGCCTCCGCGTTCGCTCTCGTACATAACAGAGAACGTCGTTTAGATATGTGGACGGTCATTATTGGGGTGGCGGGGCGGAACGCGTCAAGGGGCGTGCGCCGGTTCCCCAACTCGTCCTGCCTCTTGACGTGTTGATTGCCGTCCTAAAACATTCGGGAAGCTCGATTGGTTCTGCGCGGTTCTGTTCGCTCCCGAAGGGAATTCATGTCCAGCAGACATCGCCTCGCCCGGGCCCTGGCGGCCACCGTCCCCTTGGCGCTCGGCGCGGGGCTCGTGGCCGTGCCGCCCGCCGCTGCCGCCGAACCTCCCGGCAGCGCGGTCACGGTGCGGATCGACCCGTCGTACCGGCAGCAGGAGTTCGAAGGGTGGGGCACGAGCCTCGTCTGGTTCGCCAACATCACCGGCGGCTATCCGGAACCCATCCGCAGGAAGCTCGTCGACATGCTGTTCGGCGAGGACGGCCTGCGCCTGAACATCGCGCGCTACAACATCGGCGGCGGCAACGCCCCGGACGTCCGCAAGGACTACATGAAGGTCGGCGCGACCATGGAGGGCTTCTGGAAGGCCCCGCCGGGCACCACCCGGGAGGACACCGACTGGTGGAACCCGGACGACCCCGACCACTGGGACTGGTCCGCCGACGCGAACCAGCGCTGGTGGGTGGACCAGGTCAAGCGCAAGGTGACCCGCTGGGAGGCCTTCAGCAACTCCCCGCCCTGGTTCCAGACCGTCAGCGGCTACGTCTCCGGCGGCTTCGACGCCAACACCGACCAGATCCGGGCCGACCGCGTCGACGACTTCGCCACCTACCTGGTCAGGGTGACCGAGCACCTGGAGAAGAAGCACCGCATCCGCTTCGACACCATCGCCCCGCTGAACGAGCCCAACACCAACTACTGGGGCACCCAGCTCGGCCCCGACGGACAGCCCACCGGCGGCCGCCAGGAAGGCGCGCACGCCGGCCCCGAACTCCAGCAGAAGGTCGTCCTGGCCCTGCACCGCGCACTGGAGGACGCCGGCACCCGCGCCACCGTCTCCGCCATGGACGAGACCAACCCCGGCACGTTCGTCCGCAACTGGAACGCCTACGACGCCTCCGCCCGCGCCGCCGTCGACCAGCTCAACGTCCACACCTACGGCACCGGCATGCGCACCAGCGCCCGCGACAGCGCCAAGGCCGCGGACAAACCGTTCTGGATGAGCGAGGTCGAGGGCACCTGGGGGACCGGCACCGACTTCACCGGCATGGAACCGGGGCTCGGCATCGCCACCCGGGTCGTCGACGACATCCGTGAACTGGAGCCCTCCGCCTGGGTGTTGTGGCAGCCCGTCGAGGACTCCATCCCGCAGGCCCAGGCGGGCAAGAACTGGGGCAGCATCCACATCCCGTTCAATTGCACCGCGAAGGACACCCTGGAGACCTGCCCGATCAGGGCCAACACCAAGTTCCACACCCTGCGCAACTTCACCCACCACATCCGGCCCGGTGACCACTTCGTGAAGGCCGACGACCCCTCCAGCGTCGCCGCCGTACGCAAGTCGGGCCGCGGAGCGACCGTGGTGCACGTCAACAACGGCACCACCCCGCGCGCCGTCACCCTGGACCTCTCGAAGTTCCGGCGCGTCGCCCCCGGCGCCACCGTGACCCCCGTGGTGACCAGTGCCGAGGGCGCACTGGTCCGCGGCACGCCCGTGAAGGTGAAGGACGACTCCGCCACGCTGACCGTGCCGCCGAAGTCGGTCACGACACTCCTCGTCGACGGCGTGTCCGGCACCGCCGCGGAGGCCGCACTCGTCCAGCCCGGCCACGTCTACCGCCTCCAGGGCGCCCAGAGCGGCAAGTCCCTGGCCCCGTCCGCCGACGGTGACGGCGTCGTCGTCCGCACGAACGACCCGGCCGCCAGGTCCCAGCTGTGGTCCGTGCAGCGGCTGACCCGCGGTGAGGGCAACCGCGACCGCTACGCCCTCGTCAACGCCTCCGACGACAGACGCCTCGCCGTGCGCGACGACGACGCCACCCTCGAAGACGCGGGCACACCGGCGTCACCGGCCGCCCAGTGGATCATGTCGACCACCGGGGACGGCACCTGGACCTTCGTCAACGCCGCCACGGGCCGTCTGCTCGACGTCGTCGGGCAGTCCACGGCGGACGGCGCCCGCGTGTCGGCGTTCCTGCCGACCTCCGCGGCCAACCAGCGGTGGGGCGTCACCGACGAGACGGTGCTCCGCACACAGCCCGCCAAGGCGTTCACCGTCCCCGGCCACGCCCCCGAACTGCCCACGACCGTGACCCCCGTCTTCCGCGACGGGGCCCGGGGCGCGCTCCCCGTCGCGTGGACACTGCCCTCGCCGTCCCGCTGGCGCGAACCCGGAACGGTACGGGTGAAGGGCCGGGCGACCGACGCGCTGGGCCGGACCCTCCCCGCCGAGGCGCTGGTCACCGTGGACACCGTCGCCGCCACCCGCCCCGCCCGCGCCAAGACCTACACCGGCGGACGGCCCGCACTGCCCGCCACGGTCACCGGCGTCGGACGGCACGGCGGAACCGCCGACCTCCCGGTCACCTGGGACGCCGCACCCGAGGGCGCGTTCGACGAGGCCGGGGTGGTGACCCTGCGCGGCACCGCCCGGGTCCCCGGCGGGACGACGGCGGCGGCGACCGTACGCGTCCAGGTCACCGCACCCCGGGAGACGAACGCCGCGCGCGACCAGGGCGTGACGGTCGGCGCGACGTACACCGAGAGCGGGTACTCCGCCGAGGGCCTGCGCAACGGGAACACCTCCGAGAAGGCCTGGTCGAACTGGAAGTCGGGCACGAAGAACCCGTCCGACACCATCACCCTGACCCTGCCGGAGCCACGCGATCTGACCCGGGTCGTGACCCACTTCCACCGCGACGGCACCAACGTCAGCTTCGCCGAGTCCCTCAAGGTGCAGGTGCGCGGCGCCGACGGCACCTGGGCCGACGCGAGCGACACCGTCCCCGTGGGCGCCGAGGGCACGCCCGTGGCCGACGTGCCGGTGCGCGCGAGCGGCCCGGTGACCGGCGTGCGCGTGGTCATGACGGCACGCCCGGGCGGCTACATCACCCTCGGCGAGATCGAGGTGTACGCCAAGGCACCGGGTACCTCCGCCGACGCCGCGGCGGCCTCGATCGAGGTGGACGGTGTGCCGCTGAGCGGCTTCGACCCGGACCGGACGAGTTACCGGACGGCGGTCGACCGGCCGGAGCGGGCCCGGGTCACCGCCACCCCGCGTGACCCCTACGCCGACGTGACGGTCCGTGAGGACACCTCCCGGGGCGGGACGGCCCACGTCGTCTCCATCACCGGCGAGGACGGCTCGCAGGCGCGGGAGTACCGGATCGAGCTCACCCGCCGCTGACCCGCCGCGGACGTGCGAAAGCGCGGGGCCCGCACGCCCCGCGCTTTCGCCGGCACTCCGTCTGTAGGGTGCGGCACCTCATGCGCAGTGCCGAGGCTCTGAGCTGCAGCTCCAGACGGTGTGCGCAACGCGCTGGGACCGGTCGTCCGGAGGAAATGCGCAACCGGCGAATGTCCCCGCTTCTAGGTCGTTACACTGCGTGAGGTGGGCAGGCCAAAGGCAAGATGATCTGGCCGGAGCGGACCGGATGACTCCGGACACCGGCATGACGTGCGACATCGACGACAGACCTCACACTGCCTTCCACAGAAGCGCTGCCACGCCCATGAGTCGCCCGCTTTCAGAACATTGACCGCGCCTACGGCCCAACCGGCGATAATGCGCGAGACATGGGCGATCTGACTGCCGCGCACCGCGGGTACGAGTACCAGGACCTTCTAGAGGCATGCCGTCTGGTGGACGTGCTCCTAGGAGGCATTGCAACGGTGCACATCGACGAAAAGCTGGTAGCAGATGATCGCTTCGATGATCTCACGGTCATCGACGCAGGGGGATGTCGTGAACGCACGCAGTTCAAACACACCGACAACGACGACCACGCTCTGCCCTACCAAGCATTCACGTCGGACGAGCGCGACCTGAGGTTGGATCGTCTCGTTGCGGCTGCGGTCGCCGACCGAGACGGTCCTGGAGCCGTTGCTAGCGCAATCCGCCTGCGCATTGTGATGCGGGATGCCCCACCGAACGATGCGGTTCTGCCGTCAGTCCTGGCGTCGGCCCGCCCATCCGACTCCCCCTTCGTGGCTGGCATGAACACGAACCTCCTGCGGTTCGACGCCGACGCCCTTTGGCAGGGAGTCCAGGTCCCAGCACAGGGAAGACGCAAAGCGGGGAACGTCTTCGCGTTCCTACACGAAGGGAATACGGCAGTAAAGAAGGAGGATCTTGATTGGCTCTGTGAGCATTTGCTGGTAGAGCTTTCTGCACCCCAGATGACTGCGGACCTCCTGAGTCCAGGGCCAGCTGAGCAGCTTCTCGTCCACCGGGTTCAGAGCGAACTCGGCGCTGGTGTCTACCCCAACGAAAACCGCTCGGTGGTCGATGTGGCGGAAGCGCTGATTCGCACGGTGCGGGCTGCCCGCCAGCGCGGCCTCAGGGTCACGCCGCAGGAGCTCCTTCGTCGTACACAACTGCGTCATGACTTCGGCGCAGTCACACGCGCTCATCCCGTGGACAGGACTCGCGAAGTACCGAGAGCTGGCGCAGTCGGCGACCTCGTTGAGGCCGCACAGACCGTTGCCGCCAAAGGCGGAGTTCTGCTTGCTGTCGGCCCGCCGGGGCAGGGAAAGTCTTGGGCGTGCCAGCAATTGGTGGACCGGCTCGCAACCAGCGGGTGGTTGGTTGCTGAGCACTACTGCTACCTGGGCGACGCCGACGGTGACCGGCTGGCCCGGGTGATGAGCGAATCGGTCTTCGGCAGCTTGCTCGGCCGTCTCGCTGAAGCAGATCCCAGACTTGTCCACGAACAACGACCGCGTTTTGCAGCCGACGAGGAAGCGCTGACGAACGCGATAACGACCGCCCTGCGCAACGACCCTGCCCGGAGAGTAGCGCTCGTCGTGGACGGCCTGGACCACGTCACCCGAGTGCTCGGAGGAAGAACCAGGAGATCGGATCCGTCCCTTGCTCTTGCAGAGGCCCTCAGCTCTCTGCAACTTCCCCCTGGCAGTGCTCTCATTGTCCTCAGCCAGCCCGGGACCCACCTCCACCCGTTGGAGGAGTCAGGGTCAGCCACAATTGCTGTTCCGCCACTGTCGCCAGGAGAAATGCAGGGAATGGCCATGCGGCTGGGGCTTGTTCCAGCAGCAGAGGCAGACAGTGCTGAGGCCCTGCTGACCGACAGTCAAGAAGTCGTCAGCTTCCTCAAAGTGCTACAAGAGCGCTCCAGGGGCAACGCCCTGTATGCGACCTACCTCTGTCGTGAGGTTACCTTCCGTCCGGGTGCGATCGCGGATGCGGCGGCGACTGTTCGTGCGCTCCCTCCATACAACGGTTCCTTGGAGGACTATTACGCGCACCTATATGACACTCTCGGCGCCGATGCCGACGTCGTCGCGGACATTATCGCCTTGCTCGACATGCCGGTTACACGCGAGGAGATCGGGCAGATAATTCCGGATCGCGAACACCGGATTGATGGTGCGCTGAACGTCTTGGCTCCAGTGCTCTCCGAGAAGACCGGCCAGGGGGGTATTCGTGTTTATCATGAATCGTTTGGTCGCTACTTGCGCCTTAGTTACGAAGAGCACCCCGACGCGCTAGCGTCCACGCTGGGTTTGATTTCTTCCTGGCTTTCCCAGAAAGGTATGTTTGACGATCCAAGGGCCTTCCGCTGTCTGCTTCGCATCCTCGCGGAGGCAGGCCGTGACACGGAGGTACTGGACAAGATCGGTCGGGACTTCGTCGTCCGTGCCGTCTCAGCAGCGTTCCCAGCCTCCGCGATCCGGGACAACTTGGCTATTGGATTGCAGTGCGCTGCGAGGTTGGGCAACTGGCCTCTCGTCGTGCGTTGTATCGAGCTCGCGCGATCCGCGGACGCGTACCAGAATGAGCGCTTTGATTCGGTCCTCGTGGACTTCGCCGACGTACCCATAGCCCTGATCGGTGCTCAGGCCATGGCAGACAGACTTCTGCAAGATGGAAGGACCGTCATGCCGGCCAGGGCAGGCATACAGATGTGCGCTACCCTCGACATGGCCGGCGCCGTGGCACCTTGGCGTGAATACTTGACGGCACTGCAGCATGAGGCCGAATCGGACAACACTTCTTACGGAGATGACTCCGACCGGGCAGTCAGCCTGGCTCATCTCCGTGGCCGACTCCGTCTGTCTGCAGGGCACCGGGTCACAGGGAACGGGGATGCGGAGGACGGACTCAGCAAGCCCGTGTCGCTTGCTGCCATCGTGGAATGGTTGAACGAGGAGGGTGAGCAGTCCACTGTCGATGTCGTGGTTGACTCGCTGATCGATACCCACGGGCTTGAAGCCGTCGTTGACCTGATTCCCCAACTGGAAGATGCCGGTCCGGCGTGCCTCGCTCTGGCCGAGAAGATCGCGCTCGGTGCTGCGCCCGACCGTCTGGGCAGCGCGCTGCACTGGGCGCAGGCAGCGGTCGGTGAGGGCTATGTGTCAGGAACGGTCCACCGGCTTCTCGGCTTGGGTGTCCGCGCGGACGATCTCGCTGGACAGGACCCCCAGGCCCGGCGCGATGCCTTTCTCGCGCTGACTCGTGAAGTGCAACTGGAACGCGTCCAGTGGAGTGCTGACGCTGTTGCTCAATGGCTCGACATGGTGGCAATAGAGGCGAGAGTCGATCCCGTTGCGCTGGGCGCAGCAGAGGCACTCATTCAGAATGATGGCTGGTATCCCTGCTGGCTGCGGTTCGTGATCATGCTCGCGCGCGCGGAAGCAGCCGACCCAAGTCTGCAATCCGGTTTGACCGTGGAAGCTCTGAGGCTTCTGACCGAGGATCTCAGGCCTTTCGCAGGCAATCCCCGTGCATGTGACCTCTATGCAATCCAGCCATACATCAGTGTGACAGTACGTCGTGCGGTCGCGCTTGTTACCGACACTGACTGGTCACAGGCCTGGGACACACTGACCCGCGTCAGCGAGGCCGTCAGCACTACCCTGCGCGGTGAACTCGGCGGCCCACTGCCTGCCGACCTGCTGCTGTCGATCGCTGTTGAATACGCGACACCTGAGCGGCGCTCCAGCGTGGACGCAGTGATCCGCAGCGAATTCGAGAACCACGCTGGCGGCCGGTACTACAGCGACTTGGCCGTATACCTGCTCACTCACGCGCGCCTTGCTATCGCCGCCTCCGATCTGGCCGGAGCTGAGTCGCTGTGGCTGGAGGCTTGTCACTTTCTGGTTGCCTACGGCTGGCACAAGGACATCACGATCTACGAGATCCTTGACCCGCTACCTGCTCTCATCGCTGCCGATCCAGGTCGAGCGAGGGTGCGCGTGGCGCAGGTGCAGCCACTGTGCGAACGCCTGGTTCTTCACACTGATGGTAAGGAGACGCGTGGTGCAGAGCCTCAATGGTGGGGAGTACTTGCAGAAGCGGATCCTTCAGCTCTTGCCGACCTCGTCGCTAGAGGGCTCTTGTGTGATTGCAATGGTTCAAATGCCCTCCTGCACGAGGCACGGGAAGACCTTTGGAGGAGATGGAACGCCGAGGCAGACCCAGTTATCGCGACGGCGCTTCGTCTGACGCTCGAGACTCCGCTTCTCGCCGAGGACGCGACGGCGTTGGATCGCCTCGTTCGGTCGTCTGCACCGTCACCGACGGAAGACAGATTGCAGCTCCTTCGATTCGTGCTAAGCCGTGCAGACGAACGGCACGATCGCTACGACTATTCCAACGGTGACGAGATGAGGACGGTGGATGACCAGCGCGTCGCGGAACTGAATGGCGTAGCTGAAGGCGTCGGCGCCCCTCAGGTTTTGCCTCTCCCCGAATCAACGACCGCGCCTGTCTCTGACCGCGTGAGCGCTTCGCCTAGGTCAAGGCCACCCACGCTCGAAAACCGGCTGGCCGACATGATCGTGCCGATTGTTGCTCCTGGGGCTGCAGGCTTGATTCGAGCGTTGAGAGCATGGCGTCTGAGACCCTACGGCGATAGCGCACCACAACAAGTCCTCGACCGCATGACCAACCTCATTGGCTACAGACTGCTTGACCTTGCCAACGAGGGACGCGCTACCGAGGCTGCGCAACTGCTACGCGCCATCGCTGGACCGTGGGACTTCCGTGACGGTCCTCTTCTCTTGCGGCAGCTTGCGGAAGGCCTCGAACGCCATGGCCAAGATGCCCTGGCGGCTGAAGCATTCGCACTGACGTGGGTGCGGACCCGCGGCCATGGCGGGTGGTTGAATTTCGGCGGAGAGACATCTATTGATTCCTTGCGTAAGGCGTCGGAGATCGACCCTGCCCGTGCCCTGCAAGTCGTTGCCGAAGAAGCTGAAGTCATCGTAGGTGCTGGCCGGTACGGCACTTACGGTGTCACCCAGGCCCTCATCTATGCCTTCGCTCACCAAGCCCTCGACGTACCCGGGCGCAGCGCGATTGATCTCGGATTCGCCCTGTGGGACGAAGCCGCAGCGATCATCGAAGCCAGGGCGCCCAGAGTTCACGATAGCGATGATCCCGATCACCCCTACTGCGCTCCCCACCCTGATACCGGTGCAGCGGTACCCGGCGACCTGAACCGTGCCCTCGCCACAGCCGCATTGGCTGGCTTGGCTTGCGCTGACCGGGAAGGTAAACGGCGGTCAATGATCGCGGCGCAGACGCTCGTTTCTCTGCGCAGCGAGGCGGCCGCGCCCGCTACGGCACTGGCGCTAGCCCACATCTCCGACGCGGCGACCCTGACATGGTTGTTGTCCATGATCGAAGATCAAGGGCAGGCCGGCCAGCTGGTTGTTGGGCAGTGCCTGGACGAGGTAAAGGCGGTAGCGCAGGGGCCCTTGCTAGCTGCCCGTGCGGTCGCCCGCCGACTTCTCCCTGACGCCAAGGATCTCCCTCTGGGGCCTTCGGACCCAGGTCTCCTGACCAGACCAGCCCGGCTTTGGACACCTGGGGTGCAAGAAGACGGCCAGCGCGATCGAGCCCTTGAAGGACTCGTACAGCAGGTGGCTGGGACAAGGCTTTCCAACGCCGAGCCATTCCAGCCAGGCCTGACCGAAGCCGTCCTCGCGGGCACCCGAAGCAAGCTCGACAGCGATCCCTCACGTAGAAGACTGACAAGTCAACTCCGTGCTTACAGAAGCACGGACGAAGAGCGGGATCCAGATGCTTACCTTGCTACTGAGGAAGCCGTCGAAGAGGTCCTTCAGAGGGCAGCGGCCGGCAGCCGCGCCTATCGGCTCACAGCTGGCCTAGCTCTGCCCAACCTGCTCGCGTGGGAAAACCAGTTGGCCGAAGCAATCACGGATGATCCCTTCTTGCCCATAGCCCTAGAGACAGCGCGCTGGCCGCGCCCCGGTCTGCAGCCACCGCCTGCCCCCGACACCTCTCTGCCCAGCTCAGGCAGATCCGCGCAGATCATCGCCATACGCTCAATGGACGAGTCACATGTGATGGTCGGACAGCCGCTCGCGGGCTGGCGTGTCCTTGGTTCTGCCGAGAAGCGCATATTTCTGTCACGACACAATCGAACAACTGAATTCGTCACCTGGAGGTTTTCTGGTCCAGAAGTGGGCGAGCGGCAGAACCTAGCGCAGCTGAAGGTGCCTCCGTTCACAGATGGTGATCTTGCCGAATGGTTCCAAGGGCAGCAGCAACTTCTCCAGGGGCTGCCTCTGGAAACTCAACCCCTCCTCGGCATCGACCACGAGATGATCGTTGCTGGGGACGCTTCATATGGGTTGGGGCTTCCCGATTTCACGCTGGCACCGACAGCGCTGCTTCGGACGGCTCTGAATCTGCGACCAGCGGCTCCCCTCAGCCTGGACGACGACAACGGGCCAGCTCTCAAACTCATCTGCTGGCGCACCGAGTACAAACGAAGCGCCTACTCCCTTGCTTGGCCGCGTACTACCGGTTGCGCAGTAGTCGTTCGTCCGGACCTGCAGGACGTTCTGTCGGAGCGCGCTGCCGGATCCGTCGTCATCCGCGAGTTTGTCCTGCACTTGAGGAAAGCTGCCACGTAACAGCCCCTCTTTGGGGGACGCCGACGGGCGCCAGCGCTGGATGAGACGTTGTTGGGACGCCGTACGACCCGAGACAGGTCATCCGCGTCTTCAGGCTGCCCACACGAAAGCGGAGTCTGGGCACAGCTCATGGGGAAGTTGCCGATTGAGGAGTATGAATGCGCGCGCCGGTCCAATTCCCGCTGACCGCAGGTTGCCACCGGAGATGGGCGATACCCACCGGCGCGAGGATCGCGTGGGCTCCGGCAGCGACCTGGCGGGGCTTATGGAACCGAGCATTCACCAGTACGCCTGCGGTTTTGTTCCGGCAATGCTGCCAGGGCTCCACGCCGCACTTCGAGCATCGAATCTCTGCGCAGGCACGAAGAGCGCGGGCGATGGCGGCGGGAGTGTCCTCGATAGTCATAAGGCGATGGTCTCGCAGCAGGCTGGCGACTGAGTCCTTTTCCAGTGAAATCAAGCTCCGCGCTCGGTGGGCCTTGGTGGGCACCTCTAGCGAACAGCCTTCTTTCGGGCCGACGATGCTTCAAGGTCTGCGGTTGGTGGCCCCCGGTAGTGCAGGTTGATTAGGACTTTTTGCGGCGAGTGAGGCATGCCGGTATACGTCCGTCGAAGCCTCCACGCGGGGGCTTGGATCAAAGGCGCGGGGAAGTCTCGCTCGTGGACGGATGGCTGTCGATCCAAGACAGTCCTCCAAGGTCAAGCTGCTGTCGTGCACGCGTGACTGCGACGTAGGCGAGCCTGGCGTCGGTGTCACTGACAGGCTCTGGGATTGGCTGCCCCTTCGCGTCGCGTTGATCGGTGTCCTTGGGAGGTGGGAAGTCGTCGCCGATTCGGACGGTTGGCCATTCGCGCCCCTTGGCCTTGTGAGCCGTGGATACGACTACGTCGGCATGTTCCTCGTCGGTGAGCTCCTCGACCGCAGCAAGGATGGCATCGGGACCATGGGTGTCGACGAGGTCGACGAAAGGCTGGAGGTCGCCGCCAGCCGGATCGTAGGCGGCGTAGTCCTGCACTTCGCCCCAGGAAGAGAAGAGGACGAGTTCCGGGTGGGTGGTTCGGCGGCCTGCCTTGAGGTCGCGTGCTGCCAACGCCAGAGCGGCGAGTGCGTGTCCGCCGCGGGTGAGAGCGACGCGATGGCCCTCGGAGAGGAGCCGCATGACCTCGGCCATGGCGCCAATGTTGGTACGGCACAGCACCGCGTCCGGAGTATCAACGGCACCGACCTTGGTGGGGATCGTCTCGCTCCCGATCAAACGGATGGGAGCCTCGGCCAGTTCGAGCCAGCGGTTGGCTTGTTCGGCGAGGAGAGGGCCGAAGCGGAAGGAGCACGTCAGAGTGAGCGCAGTGGCGTGGAAGCTGGTCATCACGTCGAGGGCGCCGCGCCAGCCGTAGATGGCCTGCGCCGAGTCGCCGACCATGACGAGTTGAGCGTGATCGCGCTGGGCGTTGAAGACCTGCTCGAGGACTGGGTTGGTGTCCTGGGCTTCGTCGAGGAAGAGGAAGTCCGTTTCGATCTTGGGTTCGGTCAGGGCCCACATCTTCAGGTAGTGGTCATGTTCGAAGCGGACCACACCTTCGTCAGGGTTTTGCAGATCGGCCCAGGCCTTGGCCGCGAACGGCAGTACGGCATCGGCGAGTTGGGTGTGTTCGGCGGGCGTTCCGAGGCGGCGTAGGCGCGGCACGTGGTGATGGTTCAGCGTGCGGTCCGCGGAGTGGCAGAAGCGAGTCACAGCACGTAGTGCTGTGTGGGAGAGCGTCTTGTGGCTGACCTCGTGATCGCCGATGCGGATCGAGCGGGTGATGCCGAGAGCCTGGCCGGATTTCCAGGCAGGCTGCCGGGGGCCATTGAGTCGGCTGGCATAGCGGTGGCCGAGTGCTGCGTACGCGGTTGCATGAGCTGTCTTGCACGTCACCGTGCGAGCAAAGCGGGTTGCGGCGTCGCGAGCGATGTCCTTGTTGAAGGCGAGGTAGCGGCCTCGTCGTTGGGTACTGGCGGCGAGCATTGCGAGGGTGGTGGTCTTGCCGGTACCGGCTCCCGCTTGCAGGACGAGGTGGTCTCCTGCTCGGAAGGCGTCGGCGGCTTGGACTTGTTCGTCGGTCGGGGTGGGCACAAAGCCTCCTCGGGACGGAGTGGAGGAAGTCTCGCCGCTCGGTCGGCGGCTGTGCTTGAGGAGAATGCTCGCTGCGCAGAGCAAGAGCTCTTCCGGGTTGTACTGGGCCAGCAGCCCTTCCAACTGGTTCGTCAGATGGCGGGCGTGCTCCTCTTGGTGGTGGGCGACAGCGGCGGTCACGGTCCGCCTGAGAAAGTCACGGGGCCGCTGGCCGCGGGCTGCAGCGGCCTGCCGGACGGCGGTGTGGGCGGCGCGACTGAAGGCGACATTCTGCAGAACGTAGCCCTGTCGGTCGGGGTAATGGGTGGTCAGGACGTCGATGGGCAGCAGGGCGTCGAGTCGATGCCGAAGAACTCGCAACGCGCGTCCAGGCGTCTTGGCGCGCTGGAGGGCCAGCAGTCGGGTGAGGTCGGTGTTGGCGCCCAGAGGGATGGCGCGGCGTGCACGACGCATCTCACAAGGGGTGGCCGGCCGAGTCAGGGTGATCTCGATCGCGTGTTGCGCGGTCACGACTGTGCCGCCTTCCTGCTCCGTCCGGCGAGTCCCTGACGTCTGGTCAGCGTCGGGATCCGGGTGTGGACGTGCTCGTGGTGGAGGAGCGGGTCGAAGGGCTCCCACTCGGTCACCGCTACGTCGGCGGCGGTGGAAGCCGCGGAGTGCTCGGGACAGCGTTGAGCCCTCCAGCGCAGCTGCTCGGCATACGGCAGACTGGTGAGGGCGTAGACGGCCATGACCTCGCCGGGCAAGGGGAGCTGGCCCTGTGCCGTCGTGACGGGAAGGAGGGTCCAGGTGCCTGCCGGAGTCTCCGGTGTGAGCACGGGGCTTGTGCAGCGGTGGCGGCGTCGGGTCTGGGCGACGCACTGGATTTCGTCCACCGGGCGGTTGGCGAGGTAGCGGATGTAGAGGAGTTGCACGACGGGCCGGGCCGGCCGACAGACGGTCCTAGGTGAGGCGTCGGCGCTCGGCAGAGCGGAGGAGGGAACGAACCTGCCGCTGTCGATCAAGCGCCGGGTGTTCACGGCGAGAGCGCGGCGCAGTCCTACCAGTTCAGGCACGACCGGTTCGCTTTCGTGGGCAGGGCACAGCATGCCGTGAGGCAGGCGACACCATCTACTGCCGTCGCTCGCTGGATAAGCAACACCGCAGCTGACGTGCCAGTGGCATGCGATGGGCACTTTCTCGGCGGGTAGTTCGTGAGGATGCAGGCGAATGGGCCGCTCGTTGAGCCGGTGGTACCACTCGATTCGGTTGCCGCACTCCCGACAGCGGTCGCTCTGACCGCATCGCAGCAGGCGACTGGCGCTGTCGTTGCTTACGCGTAGAGACCGCCTCGTACGGATACGAACGGGGCTGCCGTCCCAATGGCATGGAGAAAGGGGTGTGGAGCGCATGGGGCAAACTTGCCAACCAACACGCCGCTCCACCGGTGTCGTTACCGCAGATGTCCCCCGGACTGCCGCATCGGGCGAGACTGACTTTCGATCGCGCGATCGCATGTTCGGATCGAGTCACTGATTCGGGCGGTTGGCGGTTGCCATCCCGAGGGCATTCAGTCGTCTGTCTTTTCAGGTGGCTCGTGACCGTTGCACAGGGTGGCGAAGAGCTCGTCGAGCGGGGTGCTCAGTGCGTGCGCGAGGGCGTGCCAGGTCTTCACGGTGCCGATCGTCCGGCCCTGCTCGATCTCGATCAGAGTCCGTCTGGCAAGGCCGCTTCGGTCGGCGAGCTCGTCGTAGGTCCATCCCTTCGCCGCCCTCAGGCGTGCGAGCTCCAGGCGGAGTGCCTCGAAGTCCGGATCGGGCGGAAAGATCGTCACCTGACCATCCGACGGGGCAGACCCCTGCCCTGTCAGTGCAGACCTCTGCCCTATTTCTGCAGGTGGTGACGCCGGGCGGGAGGGCAGGGGTCTGCACTACCGTGTGCGCCCGCCGCGCTTCTTGGCGGACGGCGGCGCGGGACGGAATCGGAAGGAGCGCGCGCCCATGAGGCTCTGCACAGCACGCCCAACAGCGCGGCGTGCTTGGATCGTGGAGCTGCGGCCTGGTTCTGGCGGGCCGCAGCTCGTGTGTCAGCAGTGTGGTCACCGGGGCGTGCTGCTAGCTGCCGTATCCCCGCGCTCCGCGGTGATCGAGCATCTGGCTGGGCATGTCAGGCGCGACGTTCTGCCGCCGTATCTGCGCACCTGTCAGTGCCACGAACGAGGCTGTCGTTGGCACCCCCGTCACCGCGGCTGTGCCGGCCCCATCCGTCTGCTTCTCGCGCGCGGGCGGGGCGGACGGCTCTGGCGCCTTGCGGACGCGTGTACGGCCTGCGCGTCGGCGACCGAGCAGGCGGCCGTGGTTCCGGAAACCTTCCTGTCTGCGGCCGCGACGTTGCCGGACGGGGCTTCGAGTCGTCGTCGCGGCCGACGTCCCAAGGGGCCGGGTGACCAGATTCGGGTACGCGAGATGCTCAGTTATTTGGCGGCAACCCTGCCGAGCCACGCCGGGGCCGCGGCCCGGCTCCTTGCTGTGCAGTGCGTGCTGCGTATGGACTCCGAGGGACGGGTGCGTTTGCCGGTCGGAGTCCTGCGCAGTCTTCGCCTCGATCGCGATCCGCGCCCGTGGAAGGAGCTGGAGCAGGCGCGGTGGCTCCACAGAGCGCCGACTGTCCCGGGTGCCGGTGGCAGGGTGGTGGTTGCCCGGATCCTTGACGACGTGTTGCTCGCACCCGCACGACCGGACCGCAGGCGCGCGGCTGACTGGGCGCTGCGTATGGCGGGAGACGGCTGTGTGGGCGATGGTGATCCGAGTCTGCGACTGGTCGCCCTCTGTCTTGCGGCGCACGCGGATTCCTCGACCGGGCGTGGGTGCGTCGAGGTGGACCGGATCGCACACGAATGCGGGCTTGCTCCTGCTGCTCTGTCCCACGTGCTCGATCGGCTGGCGGCGTTGGTCTCCTCCTGGGGGGTGGCTCTCGCTTCTGGAGATCTTTACTGGGAGCTGCTACCGAAGAGGGGTCGGCGACAGCGGCCGACGGCCGACCGGACGATGTTGCTGAGCTCGGAGAGCTGACAGTGACCGACAAGAGGCTCGGCCGTTACGAGAAGTGACGTTCGATCTTCAGGTCGTCAGTCGTCCACTCGGCTCGAATCGCTGCGGCGTGCAGAGGCGATCTCTTCTAACTGCCCCGTGTGAGTGGGGAGCTGAGGGGATGGTGCCCTGTTTTGGACGCCGTCCAGCCTCCTTGAGGATCGCTGATGCGTTCGGATGTGGTCCCTTGATTGAACCACCGCTGCGCGTCGTGCTGCTCGCGCAGAACAGTGTGCGCTGGGTGCGACTGTGCCGCATTGCCTCGGCCGCCCATGTCGGTGCCCTGTCCGGTACGCCGCCGGTGGTGCCATGGGAGGCGCTGCGCGAGTACGGCGGCCAAGGACGCGGTGGCCGGGTGGCCGAGGGCGAACCCGATGACCGGGACTACTGCCTGTCGGCCAGGGGGAGGCGGCTGGCGACCAGATCGTGGCCTGTCTCACGAGCGAAGTCGTCGCAGCTGGTGGTGAACCGGACCGGATCACGAAAGGAGTGGTACCGCTGTGACCCCTGACCAGAGCAAGTGAGGCGACGGCACACCTCCCCAGCTGCCGTGAACCATCCTGAGGACGACCCGAACGGCGGCTGCAGGATCACGTTCAGCGCCGTCTGCTCGGTGACCCAAGATGTGCTGCTTGCATGGCCAGAAACGGCCGTAGTTGAAGCTTGCCGCATTGCCTGGCTTATGGAGGTCACGGATTCTGAAAGGCTTGTCACGGTGGCAGGCGTTTGGGGGATGTGATGGCCCGCCCGGCGGTACGCGATGGCAGCGATCCCAAGGCCATTCGCGACACTCGTGTGTTGGTCGACTGTCTGCAGGAGCTGGTGCGGGGCGCCGCTTCCCGGCCCGTCAGGAACTGCGCCAAGTACTCGGAGATGGTGTGGTTCGCGGAGGTGCCTCAAGGACTCGTCCGCCGTTCCCAGGATGCCGACTCACGGATCATGGTGGTCAAGCACCGTCCGCCGCTTGAACCACCACGGTTGCCTGCCGTGCTGGAGGGCCGGGTATCGGTCGAGGCCGCAGCCACTCCCGCAGCGGAGCCTCCCGAGCTGACTGACGACATTTCGATCGACGGCGAGCAGGCCGAAGTTCCCGCAGCCGACCATGGTGAGGTCCCAAAGGCGTTGGACATCGGCACGTCGGAGGCGCGCACGGCCTACGAGGCCTGGGCCCGCCGATGGAGGCGTTGGGCGCAGCAGGAGCTGGAGGCCGAGCCTCAGCGCCGTCTGCATCAGCAGCTGTACCGGATGGCCAAGAAGATCCAGCAGGACGGTGACACGTTCGAAGTCGTCCTTGCGGTCGGGCTCTTGCAGTTGGGTGCCGAGCGCCCTTCGGCTCGGGTGCGCAGGCACATAGTGACCGCACCCGTTACCCTCACGGTTGACCCGAATTCGGTCAACATTGCTGTGTCCCTGGTGCCGGGACAGTCCGGCCGCCTGGAAGACACGGAGTTCCTCAGCGAATCTGACGGCTACACCTCGGAGCTGCTGGGGGTCGTGCGCTCCGACGTGGATGACGCCGCCTTCCACCCGCTTTCGGACCGGGCGATCGAAGCCTTGCGCTCCTGGTCACAGCGAGCCTTCGGAGTCGAACGAACGCTTCCGTTCGACGCGAGCGGGGAGCACCCCGACCTCACCGCGGAGCCGCAGGCGCGCACACTGCATCATGCGCCGGCGCTCATCCTGCGCGAGCACGGCCAGCGCTCGGTACTGGGCTTCTTCGAAAGCATGGCCCGCACCTTGAAGCGTCCCGGAACTCAGGCTCCTTTGGGACTGGCGCAGCTGTTGTACGACCTCGAACCAGAGCAGCGTATGGCCTGGCAGAGCAGGAGCGGTGCCGTGCCGCCGGCACTCGGTCCCGAACCATTGTTCCCGATGGTCACCAATACCGCGCAGCTGGATGTCCTACACAGGCTGCAGCGCGACACCAGTGTGGTCGTTCAGGGACCGCCGGGGACCGGAAAGACCCACACGATCAGCAACCTGATCGCAGCGCTCCTCGCGGACGGGAAACGAGTCCTGGTCACCAGCGAAAAGGGTCAGGCCTTGAAGGTGCTGCGAGACCAGCTGCCCGCCAAGCTGCGCAGCATGTGCGTCATCCAGCGAGATCATTGGCAAGGCGGCAGCTCTGATCTGCGCCAGTCGCTCGGAGCCCTTGCACATCTGAACGCCACCACGGACCCCGACAGACTTCAGCAGCGTATTGAAGCCCAGCATGCCCAGCGGCACCAGCTCATGGCGGAACAGGCCAAGCTGCGGGAACGACTGCGGGCGGTGCGAGAAGTCGAGTGGTACGAACACCCCGAGATCGCGCCGGGATATCGGGGCCGACTCGACGAGATCGTGCAGGCAGTCCAGCGCGGCACCACCGAATACCAGTGGATGCCGCGGCTCCCCGCCCAGCCGGAGCAGCTGCCGCCTTTGAACACGGATGAGGCTCAACGACTGTGGCTGCTGGTCACCATGCATGGCCCGGGAATCCTCGACGCGCATGTCCACTACTGCCCTGATCCCGCCACCCTGCCGAATCCCGCGGATGTCGCCCGAGGCATCAAGGAACTGGAAGCGGCCGAGGGATCTCTTGGGCCGGAGCCCGTCACCCTGTTGGCGCAGACGCTGGCCGACCACGGCGACGCAGAACTCTCGGTCCTGGAAACGCTGCTCGAGCAGGCCCAGCAGGCCCTGCAGAGTGTGGGACTGTCCGCGGACCCTGCTTCATGGCACGAAGAGGTGTGGTCCACTCGCGCACTTCAGGACGGCATCGCACGCCGATGGCAGCAAATGTGGGACAGCATCCGCAATGCCTCACAGCGCGCCCAGCAGACACAGAAGGAGATAGCCGCCGCCTCGTTCCTTGAGGTGGAAATACCGCAGCTTTCTGAAAGCGAGGAGAAAGAGCTCCTGGTGAGCGGGCGCAACGTCGAGCAGTACGTCCTGCAGGGCGGGGCGTTGAAAAAGCGCTGGCCACGGCCGGCCGTTCTCAAACAAGCCCGTGTCCTGCTGGAACAGTGCCGTGTTGAAGGCATGGCGCCCACAGGCCGAGATCAGATCGCAGCGGTGGTGCGCCATCTGGAGATGCGCGCCCATGCCCGTACCCTGCGCGGCCGATGGGCAGGCGTCGGATCGACCGTCGGGCAAGACACGGCCGAGTTGCTGGTATCGGAACTCCTGGACAGGGCAGCTGTCTTGCAGGCCGTCGACACGTGTGTCGAGGTGATCCGCCAAGTCCACACAACCGTGCTGGCCAATGGCATCCCAGCCTCGGTCACCACCCCTGAACAATGGCAGGATATCCGCCACGCCACGGCACGAGCGCGCCAGCTCCTGCAGGTTCGGACGGCAGGCCGGCAACTCGAGGAGCTCCTCGCCGACCTGCCGGAGCCACAACCGCACGCCGTTGAGGAACTCCAACATGCCGCCAGTGCAGCAGCTTCCCGCGACGCACAGGCCTACGCGCGCGCAGTGGACGCTCTGGCAGCGGCTTACCAGCGCGAAGCGGACCGGCGCGAGACCAGCAAACTCTTCCAGCGCCTCAGCGAAGCCCACCCCGAGCTGGCACTGGCATTCGCAGCCGATCCCCTCACAGCGCACTGGCGCGCCCGCTTCACGGACTTGCCCCAAGCCTGGGCATGGCGGCAAGCACAGGACTTCCTCGACACGCATCTGCTTCCCGGGCGTGAAGACCAACTGGAGGGAGAACTGGCACAGATCGAAGTCCGACTCAAGAGCCTGGTGGAACAACTCGTCTGCGACCGTGCGGCTCTCCACTGCGTAAGGCGGATGACCACAAAGCACAAGCAAGCCCTGGCCGCGTACGCCAGCGCCATCGCCAACGCCGGTCAAGGGACAACGGACTACGGCAAGCGTCATCAACGCCACGCCCGCTCAGCCATGCAGACGGCCCAGGGTGCCGTACCGGCGTGGATCATGCCGCTGAGGCAGGTTGCCGAAACGATCAGCCCGGAACCGGACTCCTTCGATGTCGTGATCGTAGACGAAGCGAGCCAGGTCGGTCTGAACGGCCTGCTGCTGCTCTGGCTCGCCCCGCGGATCATTGTCGTCGGAGACGACCGCCAGTGCGCGCCCTTCTATACCGGCAGTAGGCACGACCGGATCACTCAGATCTTCGACGAACGCATGGCCGCACTCGAGCCCTGGCAGCGCGAAGGCTTCGACCCCAAGTCCAACCTGTATGAACTGCTGTCATCGCGCTTCACGGAGGTGATCCGCCTCACCGAGCACTTCCGCTGCATGCCCGAGATCATCAAGTGGTCCTCGATGCAGTTCTATCCCGACAACCAGCTCATCCTGCTGCGTCAGCATGGCTCGGACCGGCTCCCCCCGCTGAAAGTGGTCCACGTTCAAGAGGGCCACTGCGAAGGACGCAGGGACAAGCTGATCAACCGCCCTGAAGCGGAAGCTGTCGTCGGGCAGCTCCACCGCCTCACACAGGATCCGGCCTACGCCGACCGCAGCATGGGCGTCATCATCCTGCGCCAGGGCGCCCAGACACGACTCGTACAAGACCTCGTCAACGAGCGCATCGACATGCCTGCTCGCGAACGTCACAACATCCTTGTCGGTACCCCTGAGGAGTTCCAAGGCGACCAACGCGACGTCATCCTGCTGTCGATGGTCGTCGACGGCGCCAACGTCATCGCTGCGACCGGGCGTCACCACGAGCGAAGGTTCAACGTCGCCGCCAGCCGAGCCCGCGACCAGATGTGGCTCTTCCATTCCATGACCGCCGATCAGCTCAGCAGCAAAGACCTGCGACACTCCCTGCTCACCTACATGCAGAGCCCGCCCCCTCCCTACACTCACGCCCATCAACCGACCAACGTCAGCCCGGACCATCACTGTGAGCCCTTCGACTCGCTCTTCGAACAGCGGGTCTTCCTGAGCATCAAGGAACGCGGCTACGACGTGGTACCCCAGTGGGAAGTCAACGGCAAGTACATCGACCTCGTCGTCGTCGGAGACCACGGGCGCCTCGCCGTCGAATGCGACGGAAGCCCCTACCACTCCGACAGGCAGCAGATCCACGACGACGCCGAGCGGGAACGGGAACTGCGCCGCGCCGGCTGGACGTTCTGGCGCGTACGCAGCAGCGCATTCGCGCTCTCACCAGAAGAGGCTCTGGCCCCTTTGTGGCAACGCCTGACGGACCTGGGCATCCACCCGCGCGGCACGGCCGAGGTCTCCACGGATGACACCGAACCTCAGACGTCATGGACACCGGTCGGACTGGCCGATGCCGAGCCTGACGACGAGGACCTGGACCCCTACGACGGCGAGCTGGACGATGAGAGTGAGGCAGCTTGACATGGAGAACTTCGACGACAGCACACTCGACGAACTCGCCGCCATGATCTGTGGTGATGAGCCTGGGATGAAGCGGCGGGGCGGCTGGGAGCTGGCGCTCTTCCTTCGGCGGGCCGGCTGGGAAGACGTCCCTGATCACGACGGCAGCCCGCGCCAGCGATGGATCCTGGACCTCCTGCGTGAACGGAAGGAGGACGACGCCGGAGACATCGAACGTGTTGTCCTGCGCCTGGCCGACCGACGGGAGTACCAGCAGCAGCCCAGCGAGTACGATCCCGTCTTGGAACGCCTTCAGGAGGTCCTGGCCCTGGAGGGCCGTCGCATCGACTACCGCAACGGCTGGCCCGCCCTCGTTGAGTACCACCCTGACAACCCGCCACGCCCGCAGAGGGTGGAACTCAAAGTAGCCATCACCGACGTCGTCTCCGACCCGGAGTTGGTCCGCGCAGTTCAACTGCGCCTCGATGAGGCACACATCTGCCAAGAACACGGCGCCTACACGTCAGCGGTCATCATGCTCGGCAGCCTCCTCGAAGGCGTGCTGGTCCATGCTGCCGAGGTCAGGCCGGCAAGCGTGCCGCTGCCAAAGCCACTCCGCGCCACCGGGTTACAGGATCTCGTCCAGCACGCCCACACCAATGGGTGGATCGACCAGGACGCGAAGATGGCCTCAGAACTGCTCAGGACCTACCGCAACCTGGTCCACCCTCTCGCTGAAAAGCGAGCCAAGCACAGCGCAGACTTCGACACGGCCGATCTATGCTGGTCGACGGTCAACGCTGTTCTGAACGACTTGGCGGCGAGCGACGGGAGTACAAGACACACACGCTCCGCCCCCGGCCGGCCTCCATGGGTGTGACCGCAGTGTCCGGGCTCACTGATCATGTCGATGGGCAGCGTTTTCGGCCGGGCCATGCGCCAGCACGCCCCTCTACTCGTTGCCGCCGTCGGCCGACCGGTCGCGGCCGGAATCCGCCTTGTCAGCTTGGTGATCGACCTGCCTTACTCCTGCATGCATACCTCGGTATCGACACTGCGCCGCCGGGGTCAGCGCCGCCTACCTGCTAGGGCAGTGGCTCGGCGACTGCCTCGGCATATGCTCACCACTGTCAGCCGCTGGTCCTTCCACGGTCTTCGTCAGTCCTAGGAGCGGTGCGTGCCATCCAGGGCCGATCGCGCCGCTATCGGCTTGTCGCACACTCGGTGAATGATTGTCAGCGGGCACCGCGCCAATGGCGCTCTCTGTTGAGGAGCGGCTCTGTCCGCTGGGACTTAACGCGCCGCCCGCCCTCACTCATGGGGCGTTCGCCTTGGCGCGGGCGGGTGGGCAACCGTGGACGCGGGCGGGTGCGACAACGCCACTGTGCTGCGTGATGTGATCAGCGTGGGAGCGGTGGATCCGGAGTTGGAGAGGTGTCATCGGCCGCGTCCAATTGTTGCGGTCACGTCTCCTTTGAGATGTGCGGCGTTGACGAGGGCGTGTGCGGCTCTGGTCGGGCGGCTGGGCTGGTTCCTACGGCGGCCGGTACCTGGAGGCGGGCGGCCGCGAGGCTGTCCGCCAGACGGCGCAGGTCCGGGCCGAGGGGGGAGTCGGAGCTCCAGACCGCTTCGAAGGAGATCTGTACTTCGCGGCCCTCGTCCATCAGCGGCCGGTGGGGCACGTCGGGCGAGGTGAGCTTGGAGCGCGGGACCATGGCCGAGCCCAGGCCCAGCTTGGTCCAGTCTTCCAGGACCTGGTAGCTGGCGGCCTCTCCCGGATAGGTGCACAGCGGCATCTCGTGTGCCTGGAAGAGTTGCGTGGTGAAGGTGGTCAGGCCGCAGGTGTCCGGTACGAGGATGAACTGCTCCTTGCCGGCTTCCTGAAGTTCGAGCGGAGCCGCGTCCGACGCATCGGGGCTGACGACGACGATCGGTTCGACGTCGATGACCCGGTGCTCGAAGCGCGGCATGGCGGTGACGGCCGGGATCAGGATGATGTCGAGTTGCCCGGCGAGCAGGCATTCGCGCAGGTCCTGCATGTTCGCCTCGCGCAGCACGAGGTCGCGGGGCTGGGGCAGGTCCTGCACCTTGCTGAATGCCCGGGCGATGAGGTGGGAGCCGATCAGCGGTGAGACGCCCATGCGGATCTTTTGCTCGCCCGGCTCGGTCAGCCGCCTGGCCTCCGCCGCGACCGCGTCGAGCGCGACCAGGGCCCGCTCGATCAGGGGCAGGATCCGGGTCCCGAACGCCGTCTGGGTCACCCCGCGCGGCGACCGGTCGAACAACCTGTCACCGAGGCGCTCCTCCAGCTTGGCGATGCCGTTGGACAGGGCCGGCTGGGTGACGCCGTACGCGCGTGCGGCGGCGCTGAACGACTTCGTCTCGGCGACCGCCTGCGCATACCGCAGCCCTTCGAGATTCAGGCGATCGATCATAGCCATGCCTTATCGCTCCATTCACTGATGTCCCCTACCCGGCTGTTCTTCGCCTGCCTACGGTTGGGGTCCTGCTGACTCAGCATAACCACCATCTATATGTTCGTCGCGTCGCGAAGGGAAGAGGAACCATGTCAGACACCGCCGTGACCATGGTCGTGACCGAGGCCCGCGGCCATGTACATCCCTCTGTCGCCGAGACGACATCACCGACGGGTAACTGGGTCCGGGTGTCCGTCATGGCGAGCGGTGTGTGCAACGCCGATCTCGGGACGGCCGCGGCCAACGGGGCGGGTACGTCCTTCCCGGTCACGCCGGGGCACGAGGTGGCCGGCGTCATTGCCGAGCTCGGCGACCAGGTCGAGGGCTGGGCGGTCGGGGACCGCGTGGCCGTGGGGTGGTTCGGTGGGAGCTGCGGGCACTGCTCCTTCTGCCGGGCCGGTGACGTCGTCCACTGCCCGGAACGCAAGATTCCCGGCCTGTCCTATCCGGGCGGCTGGGCGCAGAGCATCACCGTGCCCGCCGACGCCCTCGTGCGGATCCCCGACGGGCTCGACTTCTTCGACGCTGCCCCGTTCGGCTGTGCGGGCGTGACGACCTTCAACGCCGTCCGCAAGGCCGGCACGCGTGCCGGCGGTCGCGTGGCGGTGTTCGGGCTCGGCGGTCTGGGGCACCTCGCCGTCCAGTTCGCGGCGAAGCTCGGCTACGAGACCATCGCCATCGCCCGGGGCGGCGAGCGCGAGAAGCTCGCCCGTGACCTCGGCGCCCATCACTACATCGACAGCAATGCCCAGGCCCCGGGTGCCGGCCTGAAGGACCGGGGCGGCGCGGACCTCATCGTGCACACCGCCTCCTCCACCGCCCCCGTGGACGAACTCCTCACCGGGCTGAACGTGCACGGACAGCTCACCCTCGTCGGCGTCGACGCGGGTTCCGTGACCGTTCCGGCAGCTCGGCTCGTCATGAACGGCCACACCCTCACCGGACACCTGACCGGCAGCCCGTCGGAGACGGAAGAGGCGATGCGGTTCGCCGTCACCAACGGCGTACGGCCGATGATCGAGCGCATGCCGCTGAAGCAGGCCGGCGAAGCCGTGAGCCGACTGCGCTCCGGCGCCCCCCGATTCCGCATCGTCCTCGACGCCGCCTGACCACCCCACCCCTCCCAGCCTTGAAAAGGAAGACATCCATGTCCCACCAGGACAGCCACGAGGTGATCGTGGTCGGTGCCGGCGCCTCCGGGCTGGCCGCGGCCATCGCCCTGCACACGGCCGGCCGCGACGCGGTCTGCCTGGAGGCCCGCGACCGTATCGGCGGACGTCTCCTCTCCGCTCCCACCGCGCACCCAGAGCGGGCTCTCGACCTGGGAGCCACCTGGTTCTGGGACGGAGAGGAGCGCGTACGAGCCCTGGCCGCTCGCGGCGGCATCGAGACCTTCGAGCAGCACCTCGTGGGCGACACCCTGCTCCAGGAGACCACCGACGTACGCCGCCTGCGCGGCAACCTGGTCGACGCACCCTCCCGGCGCTTCGCCGCCGGAGCCCAGAGCATAGCGACCGCCCTCGCCGCCGCGCTGCCGGCCGGGTCCCTGCGGCTGAACACGCCCGTCACCGCCATCCACCCGGACGGACAGGACGGACTCGCTGTCCACACCGCGGCGGGAAGCCTGCGTGCCGAGCACGTCGTCCTGGCCCTCCCGCCGGCCCTGGCGTTGGAGCGCATCGACTTCGGCGACGCGCTGCCCGCCGACCTCGTACGCCTGGCCCGGTCCACGCCGGTGTGGATGGGAGCCGTGGCGAAGGTCGTCGCCCACTACCCGACAGCGTTCTGGCGGGAGGACGGACTGGCCGGTGCGGCGATCAGCAGGACCGGGCCGCTGCAGGAGATCCATGACATGTCCGGCCCCGACGGTCGGCCCGCCGCCCTGTTCGGGTTCGCCCACGCGAGCACCGTGCGCCCGGGATTCGACGAGGCCGTCACCGCGCAGCTCGTGCAGCTCTTCGGCCCGGCCGCGGCCACGCCCGACGTCCTGCACGTGCAGAACTGGAGCGCCGAGCGGTGGACATCCCCGTCCACCGTGCAGGGCCTGGGCGACTACTCGCTCTTCGGCCACCCCCGGTACCGGCAAGCGACGTTGGACGGCCGCCTGCACTGGGCGTCGACCGAGACGGCGACCGAGAACGCCGGACACATCGAAGGCGCCCTCGCGGCCGGAGAGCGAGCGGCGCGGGCCGTACTGACCATGCCCGGCGTCCCGGGTAGCGGCAGCCGCAGCGTCATCGCTCCCACCACGAGCCGTTAGGGATCCCATGGACCACCACTTCGATCTCGTCGTCATCGGCTCCGGCTCCGGAAACACGATCGTCGACAAGCGGTTCGCCGACTGGAAGGTCGCCATCGTCGAGAAGGGCGTCGGCCCCCTCGACAGCTTCGGCGGCACGTGCCTGAACGTCGGCTGCATTCCGACCAAGATGTTCGTGCACACCGCCGACACGGCCCGCGCTCCGGAGCACGGCGCCGCACTGGGCGTCGACCTGACCCTGCGTGGTGTCGACTGGCCCGCCGTGCGCGACAGGATCTTCGGCCGTATCGACCCTCTGGCCTCCGGCGGCGAGCGGTACCGCGCGCACGGTCGTGACAACGTCACCCTCTACCGAGGCACCGCCCGTTTCACCGGCGAGCGTCGGCTGACCGTGGAGACCGCCGACGGGCCGGTCACGATCACCGCCGACCAGGTCGTGGTGGCCGTCGGCAGTCGCCCGGACATCCCCGAGGTGCCCGGCCTGGACGACGCGCTCGGCTACCACACCAGCGACACGGTGATGCGCATGGACCGGCTCCCGCGCCACATGACCGTCCTCGGCTCAGGCTTCGTCGCCACCGAGCTGGCTCACGTGTTCTCGTCCCTGGGCGTCGAGATCACGCTGATCGCCCGCGGCGACATACTGCTGCGGCAGGAGGACACGGACGTGGCCCGGCGATTCACCGACCTGGCCGGCGACCGTTGGGACCTCCACCTCAACCGCAAACTGCTGCGCGCCGCGAGAGCCGGGGACAAGCTGCTCCTTGACCTCGAAGGCCCCGAGGGCGCGGAGACGCTGGAGACCGACGAGCTGCTGGTGGCCACCGGCCGCCGGCCCAACTCCGACCTCCTGGACGCCGCCAGGGGAGGGCTCGCCCTGTATCCGGACGGCCGGATCGTGGTGGACGAACGACAGGCGACCTCGGTGCCCGGGGTGTGGGCACTCGGCGACGTCTCCTCGCCCTGGCAGCTCAGGCACGTCGCCAACCACGAGGCCCGCACCGTCCAGCACAACCTGCTGCACCCGGACGACCTCCGCGCCTCCGACCACCGCTACGTCCCGCACGCGGTGTTCTCCTCCCCGAGGATCGCTTCCGTCGGGCTCACCGAGCAGCAGGCGCGGGCCACCGGGCGGACCTACGTGACCGCGACACGGGACTACAGCGGCATCGCGCATGGTTGGGCCCTGGAGGACACCACCAGCTTCGCGAAGGTCATCGCCGACCCGGCCACCGGTGAGTTGATCGGCGCGCACATCATCGGCCCCGAAGCACCGACGCTGATCCAGCCGCTGATCCAGGGCATGTCCTTCGGCCTGGACGCCCGCTCCATGGCCACGGGCCAGTACTGGATCCACCCGGCCATGCCCGAAGTGGTCGAGAACGCCCTGCTCGACCTCCCGCTCGACCCTGAAAGGCAGTAACCCATGAGCGCCCTGGAACTCACCAAGGACAACTTCGACGAGGTCGTGTCGAACAACGACTTCGTCCTGATCGACTTCTGGGCGGACTGGTGCCCGCCGTGCCGCAAGTTCGGCCCGGTCTTCGAGGCCGCGGCCGAGCGCCACACCGACCTGGTCTTCGCCAAGGTCGACACCATGGCACAGCCGGAACTCGCGCAGGCCTTCGACATCCAGTCGATCCCGACGCTCGCCGTCATCCGGGACAAGGTCGCCATCTTCTCCCAGCCCGGCGCGCTGCCCGAGTCCGCCCTGGAGGACCTGATCGCACAGTCGCGGAAGGTCGACATGGACGAGGTGCGCCGGCAGATCGCCGAAGGACAGAAGAAGTAGACCGGGAGAGAAGGGCACGCCCATGCAGGAGCAGGACATCCACCGCCGCATCGCCGAACTCGTGAACGAGGAGCACGCCCTGCGTGACGAGCGTACGGACTCGGCCGACCGCTCCCGGCTCACGACCGTGGAGCAGACCCTCGACCAGTGCTGGGATCTGCTGCGCCAGCGGGCCGCCCGCCGTGAGTTCGGCCAGGACCCGGACCAGGCCCGCGTCCGCGACACCCGCACCGTTGAGAGGTACCAGCAATAGCGCCATGAGGGACGTCATGCGTATCGAAGTCTGGGCGGACGTGGTCTGCCCGTGGGCGTACATCGGTAAACGGCGCCTGGAGAAGGCTCTGGCCGACCCGGTGATCGCCGGACTCGGCGTCGAGGTGGTGTGGCGGCCGTACCGGATCGACCCCACCGCCCCCGTACCGGCCACGCCGGTGCAGGATGCCGCTGGGAACGGGAGGCACCTGGCCCAAGCCGTCGCCCAAGAGGGATTCGGGTCCGAATGGGGAGCGGCCTGGCGGGCCGGCAGCCATGACGCGCACCGTCTCGTCGCCCTGGCCCACGAGCATGGTGGAAGTGCCCTGCAGGACGAGATTGTCGAGCAGGTGATGAAGGCACACTTCCTCGAAGGCGCCGACATCAGCGACCGCCCCCTGTTGCGCGGCATCGCCGACCGGGCGGGCATTCCCGCCGCAGGTGCGCTCCTCGACGGCGGTGCCGCCGACCGTGAGGTGCGCGAACTCCTCCTGATCGGCAAAGCCCGTGGCATCGCGACCTCACCCACCCTGGTCGTCGGCGGCCAGGCACTCGCCGGGGCCCAACTGCCGGAGGTGATCGTCGACTTCCTCACCGTGGCCGCAGGCGAACCCGCGCGGGAGACACCCGAGGAGGTCAGGCGCCTGCGCTGGTCGGAATCCCTGCTTCAGCAGCGCGACCCGCTGGGTGTCCTCACCCTGCTCCGCCCGCTGCTCGACCACCACGGCGATGACCTGAACGTGAGACGGCTCGCCGCCCGCGCCTACTTCCACTCCGCCCAGCTGTCACGTGCCCACGACATGCTGCGGCAGCTGGTAGAGGACGCCCCGGACGACTCGTACACGCGGCTCATGCTCGGCCGCACCCTGCAACGCCTGGGACGAGGCGAGGAAGCAGCCGTGCACCTGAAGGTGGCCGCCGCCATGACACCCGAGTTCATCTGACAGCAGCCGGTCGCGTCACGAACAAACGAACACGATCCGCGATCACCTTCCTGACGGCAGCCGCCCAGCCGCAGATTCACGAACACCCCGCAGATCCACGATCGCCTCGCGCCGATCACCGAACGAGAGACCGACGATGTCCTTCGAAGCCACCGACTACACCGGGCAGACCGGCTCCGGCGGTGACTCCCACTCCCCGCTGCGCACCTTCCTTCGGACCGAGACCGGAAGCGCCGCCGTCCTGGTGATGGCGGCGCTCGCCGCACTCGTCTGGGCAGGCGCGGCGCCGTCGGCGTACGAGTCGTTCTGGCACACTCACCTGTCGGTCAACGCCGGCTCGCACGGGATCTCGCTCGACCTGCGGGAGTGGGTCAACGGCGGTCTGATGACACTGTTCTTCTTCGTCATCGGCCTGGAAGCCCGCCGCGAGTTCGACATGGGCGAGCTGCGGGAGCGCAAGCGGCTGGCCCTGCCGCTCGCCGCCGGGCTCAGCGGCATGGTCGTCCCCATCGCCCTCTACCTCGCGATCAATGCCGGGAACGGGACGGCGGGGGGCTGGGGCGTGGCGATGTCCACCGACACCGCTTTCGCGCTGGGCTTGCTGGCTGTGGTCGGCCGCCGTATGCCTCCGGGACTGCGGGTCTTCATTCTCATGATCACTGTCGTGGACGACTTTCTCGCCCTCGGCGTCATCGCCTTCGCCTACAGCGACCGGATCGCCGTGCCCGCGCTGCTCGCCGCCGTCGGCATCTTCGCGGTCATCCTGCTCATAGGGAAGCTCAGCGTGCGGCACGGCGCTGTGTACGCGCTGCTCGGCATCGTCGCCTGGGTCGCGCTGCTCGAATCCGGGGTGGATCCGGTCGTGATCGGCCTCGCGATGGGCCTGATCACCTACGCCCGCCCGGCCAGCCGGGTCGCTCTGGAGCACGCCAGCGGCCTGTTCCGGCAGTTCCGGGAGCAGCCCACGTCCGAGCTGGAGCGGCACGTACGCGCGGGCATGGCCTCCGCGATCTCGCCCAACGAGCGCCTTCAGCGCCTGTACCACCCGTGGACCAGCTACGTGATCGTCCCGCTGTTCGCCCTGGCCAACACCGGCATCGAGATCACCGGCGACCAGCTGGCCCGCGCCTTCACCTCGTCCGTCACCCTGGGCATCCTCATCGCCTACGTCGTGGGCAAGCCGCTCGGCATCGTCGCGGGTTCCGCGCTGACCACCCTCGCCTCCCGCGGGCGGATCCGCCTCCCCGTCGGCTGGGGCGCCGCGACCGCCGGCGGCACCTTGTCCGGGGTCGGCTTCACCGTCTCCTTGCTCATCGCGACGCTCGCCTTCGACGGCCCACGGCTCGACGAAGCCAAGATCGGCATCCTCAGCACGCTGATCCTCTCCCTGCTGACCTCCGGCCTCGTCACCGCCGTGATCGGCCTGCTGCCGACCTCGGCACGGCGACGGGCACTGCTCGGCAAGGCCGAGACGATCACCGACCTCGCCGTGCCCGTCGACCCCGACCGCGACCACGTACGAGGACCGTGGCACGCCCCGGTGACCGTCGTGGAGTACGGCGACTACGAGTGCCCCCACTGCGGCAAGGCCGAGGCGGTCGTCCGTGAACTCCTCGCCGACTTCGGGGACGTGCGCTACGTATGGCGTCACCTGCCGCTGACCGACGTCCACGTTCATGCCCAGCTTGCCGCCGAGGCTGCGGAGGCCGCCGCGCTGCAAGACCGCTACTGGGAGATGCACGAGGTGCTGATCAGCCATCAGGGTGCCTTGCGATTCGAGGACCTGGTCGCCTATGCCGAGGAGATCGGCCTCGACACGGCCCGTTTCGAACGGGACATGCACGCCCACGCCGGCGCCGCGCATGTCGCCGAGGACGTCGAGTCCGCGGACCTGAGCAGCGTGGCCGGCACGCCGACGTTCTTCGTCAACGGCCGCAGACACCACGGCGCCTACGACATCACGAGCCTGTCCGCCGCCGTCCGTGCCGCTCGTGAACGGGCCGCCGTCCTGACCTGACGGCAACCGGCCGGAACGAGACATACGGCTGAGGGCTCGAAGCCGTCTCCGAGCGCGATTGGTCGGCGGCCATGCCGATGGCCCAGCGGCAAAGTGTTGAGCCGCTGGGCCAATTCGTCGAGGGACAGCCACGAACGACTGTCGGCGGCTCACAGGTTGATCATGTGGCCGGCCAGGCCGTGCACGGCTTCCTTGACGGCCTCGCTCAGCGTGGGGTGGGCGTGGACGTTGCGGGCGACCTCGTGGACGGTGAGGTCCCATTGCTGGGCGAGGGTGAGTTCGGGGAGGAGTTCGGTGACGTCGGGGCCGATGAGGTGGCCGCCGAGGAGTTCGCCGTACTTGGCGTCGCTGATGAGCTTGACGAAGCCTGTGGTGTCGCCGAGGCCGTGGGACTTGCCGTTCGCGGTGAACGGGAACTTGGCGACCTTGACGTCGTGGCCGAGGTCGCGGGCCTGGGCCTCGGTGTAGCCGAAACTGGCGATCTGCGGCTGGCAGAACGTGGCCCGCGGGATCATGGCGTAGTCCAGTTCCATGGTCTCGGCGTCCGCGATCGTCTCGGCGGCGATGATGCCCATGGCCTCGGCGGCGTGCGCGAGCATCAGCTTGGCGGTGACGTCACCGATGGCGTACAGGTGCGGGACGGAGGTGCGGCAGCGGCCGTCGACGTCGATCGCGCCTCGCTCGGTGACCGTCACGCCGGTGTTCTCCAGGCCGTAGCCGGTGACGTTCGGGGCGAAGCCGATGGCCTGGAGGACCTTGTCGGCCTCCAGGACCTGCTGGGAGCCGTCCTTGCCGGTGACCGTGACGCGGACCTGGGGGCCGGACTCGTCAATGGCGTCGACGCGGGTGGAGGTGAGGACGTCGATGCCCAGCTTGCGGTACTGGCGGGCGAGTTCGGCGGAGACCTCGGCGTCCTCCAGGGGTGCCATGCGGTCGAGGAACTCGACGATGGTCACCTTCACGCCGTAGTTGTGGAGGACGTAGGCGAACTCGATGCCGATCGCGCCGGCGCCCGCGATGACGATCGACCGGGGGAGGTCGCCGGCGAGGATCTGCTCCTCGAAGGTGACCACGCGGGCGCTGCGCTTGGTGCCGGGCAACAGCTTGGGGGTGGCCCCGGTGGCGATGACGCAGTGGTCGAAGCCGATGGTGCGGGTGTTGCCGTCGTAGCCGGTCACCTGGAGGGTGTGCGGGTCGAGGAAGGTGCCGCGGCCGTCGATCTCGGTGATCTTGTTCTTCTTCATCAGGTAGTGGACGCCCTTGACCCGGCCGTCGGCGACCTTGCGGCTGCGGCGGAAGGCCTCGCCGTAGTCGAAGGAGACCTGGCCGTCCACCTTGATGCCGAAGGTCTTCGCCTCATGGGTGAAGAGGTGGGCCAGTTCTGCGTTGCGCAGCAGAGCCTTGGTGGGGATGCAGCCGACGTTCAGACAGACGCCGCCCCAGTACTTCTCCTCGACGACCGCGACACGCTTGCCCAGCTGGGCGGCGCGGACGGCGGCCACATAGCCACCGGGGCCGGCGCCGAGTACGACAACATCGAATCGCTCGTCCTGCTCGACCATGGGTCGTTCCTCTTCCATTTCCATCTCTGTGGCGTCCGATCGGTATCGACAAATGGCCCCGCCCGGGCGCGATCTGTCCGATCGGCGTTCGGGCGGGGCCGTGGCTCATGCCTGGCCGGCGGGCGCGATCACGCGAGCGAGGTGACGACGTCGACGGGGCTGACCAGGGTGTCGCGGATGGGCGAGTGCTTCTCGACGAGGGCGACGAGCTCCTCCAACTGCTCGCGGGGGGCGTCCGGGGCGTCGATGTGCAGGCGGACCCGCACCTGCTGCAGGCCCGGACGGACCGACGGGTCGATGCCGAGGAACCCGCGAAGGTCGACGTCGCCTTCGAGCTCCAGGCGGAAGTCCTTGAGCTCGATGCCCCGGGCGGCGGCGTGCGCGGCGAGCGTGACGGTGTAGCAGCCGGCGAGGGCCTGCAACAGGTACTCCGCGGGGGACACGGCGGTGTCGGAGCCCAGCAGCGCGACGGGTTCGTCGCTGCTCATCGTGTACCGCGCGACGCGCTTCTCATCGAGCTCGCCACCCGCGGTCAGCGCACCGGTCTGTGCGGTCAGCCGGCAGCCGCCCTGCCAGGATCCGTTGACCGAGAACTTGGCATGGCCGAGCTCGGGGTTGGCCCGGACGGCTTCCTTGGTGTCCCGCAGGGCCTGGACGTCGATGTCGTTGATCAGGGACATGCGTGCTGATTCCTTTGTTGACGTGATGCGTGGGTATCGCTCACTCGGAGCGGTCGGCGTGGGACTTGCATGTGTGGGAGACCGCGGGGCGATCGGTGCGCTGAGGGGTGTGGTCACCGAGGTGGTCGGGCCGACCCGGCGGCACCGAGGGGTGTTGCCCATCGGCGACGATCTCCGAAGTGCTGTGGGGCGAGGTGCTCCTGCTCCCTGGTGTCGGCAGGAGGGCGGCGGTGTCGGGGCCGGTCCGATGGCGCCGTCCCTCGCCTCCGCGAGACGGGGACGGGGCGCCGACGACGAGTCGCCCGGCCGACGTGTGGCCGGCAGCGCGACCGCTGGGCCCTCTCGCCGAGCACCAGGGGCAGACGTGGCTACAGCGCCGCGACAGCCTGTGTGGCCTGTGCTGCCTGGTCGAAGGTCAGTTACGGCCGGCCATGACGCCACCGTCGATGTCCCAGACCGCGCCGGTGACCCAGTCCGTCTGGTTCGACAGGAGGAAGACCACGGTGGCGGCGATGTCGTCGGGGGTGCCGGTGCGGCCGAGCGGGTGGAAGTCGTTGAAGCCGTCGAGGGCGGAGTCGACGTCCGACTTGGGGATGAACTCCTCGTAGATCGGGGTGCGAACGACGGCAGGGGCGACCGCGTTGACGCGGATGCCGTGCGAGGCGAGCTCCATCGCCAGGTGCTGGGTCAGCGAGTGCAGGCCGGCCTTGGCCATGGAGTACGCCGACGAGGGCGTGGCGGCGATGGCCTGGTGTGCCCACATGGAGCCGATGTTGACGATCGAGCCCTTGGCGCCGCGGTCGATCATGTTGCTGACGACGGTCTGGGTGATGAAGAAGAAGGCGCGGTTGATGGCCTGGTAGCGGTCGTAGTCCGCGCCGGTGTGCTGCAGGAAGGACTTCGGGGCGAAGACACCGGCCGCGTTGACGAGGAGGGTGGCGTCGGCGTGGTCCCGGGTGAGCGTCTCGCGCAGGCCGTCGAGGGCCGCGGGGTCGGTCAGGTCGGCCGCGAGGCCGACGGCCTTGCCGTGGGTGGACAGCGCGGCGGCGGCCTCCTCGGCGTTGGCCTGGGTGCGGCCGGTGACGACGGCGGTGCCGCCGGCGTCGAGGACGTGGCGGGCGACGGCGTAGCCCATGCCGCTGGTGCCGCCGATGACGACGACCTTCTGGCCGGTGAAGTCGAGGGTGGTGGTGCTGGACATGTAGTGCTCCTGTGTGTGTTGGTCAGGCGTAGGGGTTGAGGACGAGGTAGCCGTCGACACGGCTGAGGCTCAGCCGGTCGGAGGCGGGATCGGGCGGAAGCGCGTGGCCGAGGTTTTCGGCGCGCACTTCGCTGATCCACTGGTCGTGCTGGTACTCGTGATTGATCAGTGCCGTCAGCAAGTGGGCCCCGACGACGGACATTTGGGTGGGGGCGCCGACCTTGCCCGTGGCGATGTCGCCGATTCGGGCGTGGACGCGTTCAGCGACGGTGTTGCGGAACGCGGTCAGCCGCTCGACGGTGGGCAGCGCGCCGCGGAACTTCTCCGGGTTCGCCGAGTCCATGAGCCCGTCCAGCTCCGGGTCCGGGCTGGGCTCGGCCGCGGTCAGGTTGCGGATCATGAAGTGGGCGACATGCGCCTGGTGGCCCAGGTGCCAGCCGATGGCACTGGAGTCCTCGTGCGGACGCCAGGTCACCTCGTCCGGCGTGAGGTCCCGCCACAGATCGTCGGTATAGGCGCGGGCACGGTCGTACTCCCGCAGCAGCGCGGTGAGGTCGCTCATCGCTCAGACCGTGTCGTAGAGGCGCACCTCGGGTGCCGCCTTCAGAAGCGGGGACAGACCGCCCACCACATCGCGGGTGAACAGGTCGCTCTCCAGGTACGCCTTCGCGTCGGCCACGCTCCTGAAGCCGTGGAGGACCTGGACGTCCTCGTCCCGGACGAGGAGTTCCTTGCTGTTGGCGCCCGGTACCGTGTCCAGGAACGGCTGCTTGTACTTCTCGTATACACCCGCGGCCGCTACGCGGTTGGCCGGGTCCACCTGAAGCGTGATCTGAAGATATGCCATGGTTATGCCTCGCTCGATCGGCAGGGATGGAGCTATGCGGTAGGTTCCGCGATGTGCCAGCCAAACTAGGCAATCCTTGTGGCGCCCGGTAGAGGATCTCGTTGAATCAAGATATAAGCGGTGCGTATGGCCGCCGGTAGGTCGCCATGGGGGTGCCTGCGGAGACGTCTGACCGGAGCGGGCGACCGGTTCCGCAAGGGCCACTGCCCTGGGTGAAGGCGCCGGCGCGCGATTCAGTGAACGCGGAGTTTGGCGAGGCGGCGAGCGAGACGCGGAACGGCAACGCCGATCAGAAGCGCCGCGAGGGGGAGGACCACGTCCACTCAGGAATCCCGGAGCGGTTTGGACGTCGCGGTGCCCTCCTTGATCTCGATGAACCCGACGGGTCGGGCCCCAGCTCCGCCTCCTCCCTCGCCGGTCTTGTCCTTGCCGATTTCGCGTCCTGCCCCGCCGCCGAACCCCCGAGCCGACCTCGGCGACCGGGGTGACGGTGATGCCTTCGCTGATCACCGGCTCGTCGTAGGCGGCGGTTACCGACGCCCGGCCGCCGAGCCTGTCCGTCAGAGGTGGCTGAACGGGTCAACAGTGCCTCGCGAGCCTCCGGCCTGCAGGCCCGCAGGGCACGCGGCGTCGCGACCACGGCGTTGCGCGCGACCGGGAGGGCAATCAACCCCGCGGGCGGAGTGAAACGTGCCGCGTCATCCGCCCGTCACCTGTGGTCAACCCGACCGTCTCCAGCGGAACCGTATGGTCCGCCCCAACGTCGTTTTTGTTGCAACTTTCAATCAGAAGTACGAGAGGTACGAGCGCATGGGGCGTCCCGAGAGACCCTTGGACCCGACAGCAGGGCCCGTTCAGCGGCTCGCCTACGAGCTGAGGGAACTGCGCAAGGCTGCCGGAAGCCCTTCGTACCGGGCGATGACCAAGGCTGCGGGTTTCTCGGCGACAACGCTGTCACAAGCGGCCGCCGGCGAACGGCTGCCCTCCCTCGCCGTCATGCGAGGCTATGTACGCGCCTGCGCGGGCGACCCGGCCGAGTGGGAGCTGCGCTGGAAGGAGGCCGAGGCCGAGATACGCCGGGCCTCCACCGAGGACGTGACGGACATGCCCGCGCCGTATCGCGGGCTTGTCCGGTTCGAGCCGGACGACCGGCACCTGTTCTTCGGACGGCAGCGGATGGTCGACCAACTCGGCGAGCTGGTGTGCGAGCACCGGTTCGCGGTGCTGTTCGGGCCGTCCGGCAGCGGAAAGTCCTCGCTGCTGCGGGCCGGCCTGATCCCGAGGCTGCAGGAGGAGATCGCGGCGCGCGCCTGCCCGGCGACACTCCGGATCCTGACCCCGGGGCCGACGCCCGCCACGACCTATGGCCACCTTCTCGCCCCGGCCGAGGATGAGCCGGAGAGTTGGGTCGTGGTGGATCAGTTCGAGGAGGTCTTCACCCTGTGCCGCGACCCGCGCGAGCGCGCCCGGTTCATCGATCTGCTGCTCGCCGCCCGCGAACCAGACAACCGGCTGCGTGTGCTGGTCGGCGTACGCGCCGACTTCTTCGCCCGCTGCGCCGAGCACCGGGGCCTGGCGGACGCTCTGAACGGCGCCGCGCTGCTGCTGGGCCCGATGAGCGCGGACGAACTGCGCGAAGCGGTTGTCGGACCCGCCCAGGCGGCCGGGTTCTTCGTGGAGCGGACGCTGACCTCCCGCCTGGTGGACGAGGTGCTGGACGAGCCAGGCGGCCTGCCGATGCTCTCGCACGTACTCCTCGAAAGCTGGCGCCGCCGCAAAGGCCGCGTACTCACCCTCGACGGATACGAGGCGGCCGGCGCGGTGCGTGGCGCCATCGCGGCGAGTGCCGAGGAGGCGTACCACGGCCTGACCCCGAACCAAGCGCGCGCCGCCCGGCATCTGCTGCTGCGGATGGTCGCACCGGGCCAGGGCACCCCCGACACTCGTCGCCCCCTAACCCGCGCCGAACTGGACGACTGGGCGAACCCCGACGTGCCGGTCGTGGTGGAGCGGCTGACCGGGGCCCGGCTGCTGACCGCCGACGAGGACGGCGTCCAACTCGCCCACGAGGCGCTCATCACCGGCTGGCCCCGGTTGCACGGCTGGATCGAGTTGGACCGTGAACGGCTGCGGCACCACCGGATGCTCGAGGACGCCGTCCGCACCTGGCTGGAGCACGGCCGCGACCCGGGCGCCCTGTACCGGGGCACGCGCCTGGCCCGCGCGGAGGAACTCTTCCCGGACCACCGCGCCGACCCTGCGCTCACCCAGCCCGAGCGGGCGTTCCTCACCGCCGCGCTGGACGCCCGTGAAGCGGAGCGCCGTGCCGCTGTCCGGACCGTGCGCAGACACCGGATCCTGACCGTGTCGCTGTCCGCCGTCCTGGCCGTGGCCCTGCTGACAGCCTTCGCGGTCTGCCGCGCGGCTGACGAGAACCAGCGCCGACGTACCCAGGACGCGGCACGCCGGATCGCCGACGTTGCCGACGCCCTGCGCACCACCGACCCACGTACCGCACTGCTGCTCGGTGCTGCCGCCTGGCGCGTCGCCGAACTGCCCGAGACTCGTCGAGCCCTGCTCGGCTCCCTCGCACAGCCGGAAACCGACACCTTCACCGACCCCGCACCCGGCGACGGCCCCCGGCGGTCCCTCGCCCACGGCGGCCACGTCCTGCTCAGCTCCAGCGGGACCAGCTGGAGCACGTGGGACGTGACCACCCGCCGCCGCATCGGCGCGGGCCGGCTGCCGTCGGGTATCGCCACCGGCGTCGGCGCGGACGGCCGGGTGCTCGCCGTAGCCGTCGACGGCGGAGTACGGCTGTGGGACACGGCCACCGGCCGCTGGACCGGGGGCGCCACGCCGCTGCGGACCGAGGACTTCCACTTCACTGACGACGGACGCGCGCTGCTGGCCGCCGAGGGAGACCGGGTACGGCTCCAGTCGGTCGTCGACGGCCGCGTGCTGTTCGAGACCCCGGCCGCGAACGCGGCGGTGACGGCGCTGAGCGCGGACGGACGCCGAGCCGCCGTCTGCCCCACCGGGCAGGCCCCTCAGCTGTGGGACACCGCCGGCCGCCGCGAGCTTCCCGGAGCCTGGCAGCAGGACCGCGTGTGCGCCGCCGACACTGCGCTCGTCGCACTCGGCCCCGGCCAGCTGGCCGCCGCCCGGGGCAGCCACGTTCTCGTCTGGGACACCACGACTGGCCGGCAGATCGCCGACCTGCGGGCCTCCGCCGCGCAGTACGCGTCCTTCAGCCCTGACGGCTCCTTCCTGGCAACGGCCGACCTCGGAGAGATACGCGTATGGCGGCTCACAACCCCAGAGGCACCCGTCCTGCGGTACTCCCTGGACAATCAGTACCTCTACGGCGGCCTGCACTGGGACCAGGACGGCCGCACGCTGCGCTACCTGGAGGGTGGCACCGTCCACACCCTGGACCTCGGGCCGGCGGCCACCCCCGCCTGGAGCTCCGGCGCGCTGGACGACGTACGCCTCAGCCCCGACGGCCGCACCTACGCCACCGCTCAGCGCCTCGGCGACCACTACCTGTTCCGGCTGCGGTCGACGACGGACAACCGCCTCCTGCGCATCCTCTCCCCGGTCCCCATCCCCGTCTCGACCGACCCCGCCCTGCCAGTGGTGCCCGGTGACACCCTGCCTCTGGAGACGTTCAGCCCCGACGGCACCCAGTTCGCCTACGGAGTCTCGGCGCCTGGCCGCACCGTGACGCACCAGCCGTTCGCGGTCTGGGATGTGTCACACGCACGCCCCGTGACCTCGCTGGACCTGCCCGGCGGCGCGGCGATCGGGGCGGTGCTCGGTCCGCGCGGCCGCACCCTGGCCGTCGCCCGTAACACCGACACCGGCGATGTGGTGGATGAAGTGTGGGACACCGGCAGTCGGCGCCGTAAGACCGTGCTCATCGGCGTGACCGCCGGCCACCTGGCCGTCCGCCCGGACGGCTCCCTGCTGGTCGGCGACGGCCGGGTGGCCGGGCTGCCCTCCGGCGGGGCCGCCGCGCAGGACCTGGTGCAGGGCGACGAGGTCGGCGCCCTGGCGTTCGCCGCAGATGGCTCCCTGTTCGCGGCCGGCGACCAGACGGGCCGGGTCGCCCTGTGGGACGGACGGCTCGGCCGCCGCCTGGGCATCCTGCGCAACGTCTTCCCGCGCCCGCTCGGCACCGACCCGGAAGGCGTCAGCGCCGTCGCGTTCAGCCCCGACGGCCGCACCCTCGCGGTCGCCGGCAACGCTGGCGGCCTGCAACTGTGGGACGTGGCCACCCAGCAGCGCCTGGGCGGCGAACTGACCACACCGGGCGAGGAGATCGACTCGGTGGCCTTCAGCGCCGACGGCACGACCCTGTACGCGGGCAGTGCGCACGTCCCGCTCCAGCGGTACACCGTCGATCCCGGCCGGGCGGTGGCATTGGTGTGCGCCCGGGCCGGGGGCGTAGGCCTGACGCCGGAACAGTGGCACACCTACGTACCGGACGCCCCGTACCGGCGGATCTGCGGATGACGGGCGTAGGCGGGCTCACCGGCTGGTGGGCAGTTTCGCGGTGATGGACCGGGCCACCTGGACGGCCTTGTCGTCCGACGCCGCAGCCGCTGTCGTCGGGGTGTCCGCCATCGTCGCGTGGGTCAGCACCCAGGTTCGGTATCCCGCGTTCCACACGACGAAGGTGATGCGCTGCCGCGCCTGCGTCTGATAGGAGGTCTCCCGGAAGGCCCGCTGGCCCAGGCTGCTCACGGTTTCGACCCGCACGTCGCGCATTCCGGCAGAGGCTGGGTCGGCGCGCAGGGCGTGGGCGGCGGACAGCTCGGCGGCGTAGGCGCGGGAGGCCGGGGTGAGGGAGAGGGCCGCCTTTCCGTCGGCGGAGGCGTAGTTGCAGACATCCGGGGCGCCCCCCTTGTCCGGGCCGACCTGGGCCGTGAACCGGGGGTCGGCGAGGAGCCGTTCGGCGACGTCCGTGGTCAGGACGGTGCACAGGTGGGACTTCGGCAGTGTCTTCACCTTCACCTTCGTTGAACCGGCGCCTCGAGCGGTGCTGTCGTGGACGGCGGAGGGCGTTGAGTGGGTCGAGGCGCTGCAGGCGGTCAGCAGGGCGCAGGCGAGCGCCGCGATCGAACCTGCGGCGGCACGGGAGAGATGGCGCACCATCATGCGATCAGATCCTGTGTGGTCGGATTGCTTCGGGACTGTTGTGCTTGTGCCGAAGGCACCCCGCTGGCGGACGGGGTGCCTTCGGCGGACCGGTCAGGACCAGACGTTGTACGTCGCCCAGTCGCTGACGGCCATGTTGGTCGTCCAGCTGCCCCAGCGTGCGTTGGGGTCCCAGGTGTAGAAGTGCGGCTTGGCGTTGATGTCGGTCGTGGTCGGCAGGCAGGACTTGCCGGTGGAGTGGTAGATGCCCTGGTAGACGCCCTGCGTCCAGCGACGCTCCACGACCTGGATCGGCGCGGCCTTCTGCCCGGGCTTCAAGGTGATGGTCCAGGTGAACGCGGTGGTGATGGAGCCGTTGCGCTCGTACGACGGGGTGAGAGCAGCAAGCTCGCTGACTGCCTTGCTGAGGACGCTCGGAACCTTGACGTTGAGGCCGACCGACCACTTCCAGCCTGTCGTCTTCGACTGCTGCCAGGCGTAGGAGCAGCTGGGGACGTTCCAGGGACACTGGAACGTCTTGTGGTCCAGGTCACCCCGGTACACCCAGTCCTGCCAGGTCTTGCGTGCCTGCTGCACGGTCACTGACCGCGTCTGGTGCTGGGTCGACCAGTTGCCGGCGATATCGGCGTTCGCCGGGGTCGACGAATTCCCCAGGCACTCCTGGCTGCTCGCGGAGGCGACGCTGGGAGAGGCGAGCACCACCATGGGGGCCAGCGTGAACGCCAGCAGCCCCGTCCACTTTCTCCCCGCGGGCCGCTTCTTGATCTTCACTCTTGTCTCCTATGCGACGTGCTCGGTGATCGTGAGCCGGAAGCGTGCGCCCGGCGTCCGAGCACCGAGATTCGTCGCCGAGGAGTTGTTCGGACACCCCTCTCCGCGGGGCGATCAATTACCTGACGTGCGTGTACGCCGTCGTTCACTCGCCCGTCGCCATATCGACCTCATTGAGCAAGCATCTTCAACAGCCGCAACCAGTTCCGCCGCCCGCTCGCCCGGGGTGATCAAGGTGATGAGGTGGTCCAGGCTGAGGACCCGCGTCCCTCATCTGGAGCCGACCCTTCCCGCGCGAGCATGCGGCGCGAGCCGCGCGCGGGGATTGACATCAGGCGGACTGCGCGCGAGATAAAGGCGCATGCCGTCCTGCGGGGCTGGCGCTCGCCAGTAACGAGGTGCAACTGAGCGTGTTGCAGCGCAAGATCGAACGCAACGGCGTGCTCGACACCGCCCACCACCTCGGCGTCACCTTGATCGCCTACATGCCGCTGAAGTCGGGCATCCTCACCGGCAAGTTCCACGACGACTCCGGCCGGGTCGCCGTCCTGCCCCGCACCCGGCTGCTGAGACGAACTGCGCGCCGTCGCCCGCGCCTACGGCGCCACCCCTTGGCAGGTCGCCCTCGCCTCGCTGGTCTAGTTCTACGGCGTCACGGTGGTGGCCATCCACGGCGCCTCGCAGCCGCACCAGGCCGAAGAAGCGGCGGCTGACTTGCGCCTCAGCCTCACGGACAAGGAACTGGCGCGGCTCGACGAGGTGTCGCGTGCGTATGGTGGTTGACGCTCGAGCGGCAGACGGTCGTAGGAGCAGCCGTAGCGGCAGTGGACGCGCACCTGGCGGACGCATCGGTGCCGTGCGGCTGCCGCCTCGTGTCGTCCCTCGCTCACCCTCCGATTCGCACTGTCTAACCCCCACTCGATCTGTATCCGGCCCTTCGGCTGGGGAAGCGTTTCAGGAGGAGCTCGTCCCGAATGAGACAAAACCCCGCATTGCGGTCGTCGGCTTGGCCACAGCCTGGCTTCGCCGGGTGGTTCACTCGCGGCCGAACAAGTACCGCACCGCTGTCTGGGTCAGGTGCAGCGTAAACGCCTCCGTGTCGACGGCCGGAGCGGCGAAGCCCGGGCCGTAGGCGATCCGCAGTACGAGAGAGGCGAAGACCGTGCTGAAGCAGAGGCGTACGGCCGACTCGGGATCGGAGTGGGTGATCTGGTCCCTGGCGCCGAGGACCACGACGGTGAACCGGTCCGCCGTCCGGGCGGTGTAGGAGCGCCCCCTTCGGTAGACCTCCGGATGGGCTCCGGACAGCAGCACGATCGGCCTGAGGAACGCCGCGTGGCGCTCGAAGATGCCGGCGACTTCGGCGACGGCTTCCACCACCAGCGTGCGCGCGTCCAGGCCGGCCCAGTGCTCCGGGCGGTCGAAGACCTCCTCGTCGGCGCGGATGCTGCTGAGGCCATGCTCGTAGACGGCGAGGAAGAGAGCGTCCTTACTGGTCGTACGGTCGTAGATGGCGCGCGGGGCGACCTTGGCGCGTTCACAGACGGCTGCGATGGTGAAGCCCTCGTACCCGCCCTCCTCGATGATCGCGACGCCCGCGTCGAGGATCCGCGTCCATGCCTGCCGGGTCCGTTCCTGACGTGGCGGACGTATGGCGAACTCGTTGTTCATGTCGGTTGATGCCACCAGACCATTCTCCCTGCGGATGCGCGCTATTCGGCTTGCGTATACGCCGCGGAAGCATCGCCGCATCTGTTGACAGCGATCCGTCGTGAGTCGATGCTCCTCGTAATCGTAGTGGACGCTACGGTTTCTCTCTTCCAAGGGGAGTCGGTTGTGATGCATGCGACCTTGCCTTCGCCCACGTCCGGCGTGGACCTGTTCGCCGACGACGTACTGCACGACCCGTACCCGGCTCTGCGCGAGCTTCGGGAGGCCGGTCCCGCGGTACGGCTGACCAGGTACGACGCCTGGGTCCTGCCCCGTTACGAGCACGTCCGTGCGGCTTTGGCCGACCATGAACGGTTTTCGTCGGCGCAGGGCGTGGGGTACGAGGACGGGTTCAACGCCCAGATGAAGGGCACGGTCCTGGCCAGCGACCCGCCGGACCACACCCGGCTGCGCGCGCTGTTGTCCGACAAGCTCGCTCCCAAAGCCTTGGCCAAGCTCCGCACCCGGATCGCCGCCCTCGCGGACGACCTGGTCGCCGACGCCGTGGCCAAGGGCGAGTTCGACGCGGTGGCGGATCTCGCCGCGGTGTTCCCGGTGACGGTGGTCGCGGACCTGATCGGGCTCGCCGAGGAGGCTCGGGGCCCGCTGCTGTCGTTCGCGGACGCGGCCTTCAACACGTTCGGTCCGTTCAACGCCCGTTCCGAGGCGGCCATCCCCTTCATCGCCCAGATGTTCGGGTATCTGAACACCGCGATGGTGCCGGAGAACCTGCGCCCGGACGGCTGGGCCGCCGCCGTCTACCAGGCGGCGGATCGGGGCGAGATCGAACCGGCCTCCGTGGTTCCGCTGCTGAGCGCCTACGTCGTCGCCAGCATGGACACCACGATCAACGCCATCGGCAACACCATCCTGCTCTTCGCCCGGAATCCCAAGGCGTTTGCAGAGGTCCGCGCGGAACCGGCGCTCGTCGGCCCGGCGTTCGAGGAGTCGCTGCGACTGGAGTCCCCCGCACAGGGCTTCTTCCGGCGCACCACCCAGCCGGTGGACATCGAGGGCATCACCATCCCGGCCGACACCAGGGTCCTGCTGTCGTACGCCTCGGCCAATCGCGACGAACGCAAGTGGGAGCGCCCCGAGGAATTCCTGGTCCGGCGCAACCCGGTCGACCACGTCGGCTTCGGCTACGGCGTACACGGCTGCGCCGGCCAGGGCCTGGCCCGACTGGAGGCGCACGCGGTACTCGGCGCGCTGGTGCGGCGCGCGTCGTCGATCGAGCTCGCGGGCGAACCGGTCCGCAAGCTCAACAACGTCATTCGGGGCATGGCTTCGCTCCCGGTCACGGTACGCACGGAAGGGCAGTGAGATGTCCAGGATCGTGGTGGACGTCGAGCGCTGCGAGGGACACGGGCTGTGCGAGCAGACCGCGCCCGAGGTGTTCCGGCTCGACGACGACGGTGAGCTGCACCTGACCCACGAGGAGGTGGCCCCGGAGCGCGAGAGCGCCGTGGCCGCCGCCGTACGCGTGTGCCCCGTCGCGGCGTTGAGGCTCCAGCCGTGAGGCGGATCGTCGTGGTGGGCGGCTCCATCGCCGCGCTGACAGCGGCGGAGAGTCTGCGGGCGGAGGGCTTCGAGGGACAGGTGACCGTCCTGTCCGAAGAAGCTCACCATCCCTACTCGCGCGTCCCGTTGTCCAAGGGCGTCCTCGCCGGCCGGCAGGACGCGGAATCGGCCATGCTTCCCCCGCCGGGCGAGGACATCGAGTTCCGCACCGGGGCGCGTGCCGTACGGCTGGACGTCCCCGGCCGCATGGTGACGCTGGCTGACGGCACTCAGGTGCCGTACGACGGGCTGGTGGTCGCCACGGGGGCCCGGGCACGCCGCCTGACCGGCGGCAACGACCTGGTGGTGCGCACCCTGGACGACGCCGCGGCCCTCGCTTCCCGGCTCGCCGGCGCCGGCAGCGTGATCGTGGTGGGCGGCGGCTTCCTCGGCATGGAGGTCGCAACGACCTGCCGCGCCCTGGGCCTGGACGTCACGGTGGTCGACCTCGTCCCGCCGCTGCTGAGGTTGCTCGGGCCATGGCTGGCGGACCTCGCCGTCGCCGCCGCGCGTGATCACGGCATCCGCGTCCGCGTCGCGCCGGACGGAGTCGAGATCGCGGGCGAACACTATCTGCGCTGTGGCGAGTCGGTCCTGGAGGCTGACGTGATCGTGTGCGCGGTGGGTGACCTGCCGAACACCGACTGGTTGCGGGACTCCGGCCTGCCCCTGGACACCGGCGGTGGGCTCGTTGCCGACGCGTGTTGTCGCGTCGCTCCGGGCGTGGTCGCCGCCGGGGATGTCGTGACACGAGAAGGACGGCGAACTCCTCACTGGACCAACGCAGTCGAGCAGGGACGAGCGGCTGCCACCGGTCTGCTGCACGGCGCGTCCGCACGGCCGTACCGACCGGACCCCTATTTCTGGACTGAGCAGTCGGGACTCGACATCAAGATCAGCGGCGAACTGCCGCTCACCGGACCCCCGGAAGTCCTCGCCGGATCGGTGGCCGACCGCAGCGCACTGCTGCGATGGCGCCACGACGGGGCTACGGCCACTGCCGTAGCCGTCAATCACCGTCTTCCTGTCGTCAAACTCAAGCGGCTCGGCGCCGGAGCGCCCGCTGCTGCCGCGACCCCCACATGACTTCGTCATGGGCCTGCGGGTAGCGCGGGTCAAGTCCGGCTCGTTGTTAACCGCCCACATACGGAACGGCGTTGTGATCAGTGAGCCCACAACGCCGTTCCACTCCAACCCGTCCGGAGCCTCAGGGCCGCTCGGGCCTCCGTGCGCCGTTGAGGAAGATCGCCACGGCGGCCTCTGTGGCGTCCTCGGGGGGCATCGCATCGTCGATCGTCAACCAGAGCGCGCGTTCCGCGATCGCGGAGAACATCGCGAACATCGCGTCACCGCGCAGATCGTCGCGTAGCACCTTGTCGCGGACCCCGCGGTCGATCACTTCGCGGACGGGGCCGACCGTGCGCTTCATGAGATCTGGTTCGCAGTACTCGTCGGCTTGTCTGATGACAGCCGCGTACTTGATGCCTTCCCGCAGGAACACCGAGACGATCCGGGCGATTGCCCGGTCGGCCGGAAGCTCGTCGAGGTGAGCGGCCTCGAAGGCCTCCACGAGTTCGGTGATCCCTGCCTGGGCCAGGCCTCGCAGCAGCGACTCCCGCGTCGGGAAATGCCGGTAGAGCGTCGCGCGCCCCACGCCGGCCTCGTCCGCGATCTCTGCCATCGCCGCGTCCGGCCGTCGGCCAAGTACCCGGGCGGCGGCGTCGAGGATCGCCGATCGGGTCCGCTGCATCCCGCTATCAGATTTGACCACCCCGTAATGTTAACGGCCCATGATGAGACATGGCTGTCTCGTCATGGGTGTACGATGCCCCTCATGACTCTCCGAGAGCTCGGACGCACCGGCGTCCGCATCTCACCCATAGGTCTTGGTGCCGCGCAGTTCTCCGGCGGAGGCTCCGGCACGTTCTGGCCGGCCCTGCCGCAGTCGCAGGTCGACACCATCGTCAAAACGGCACTGGACAGCGGTATCACCTGGTTCGACACCGCTGAGGGATACGGCAAGGGAAGATCGGAACGCAGCCTCAGCGCCGCACTCAGCAGCGCCGGGCAGCAACCCGGCGACGTGACCGTCTCCACCAAGTGGACACCCCTCGGCCGGACCGCACGCAGCATCGAGGGCACCATCGGTGACCGCATCGCGAATCTGACGCCCTTCCCCGTCGACCTGCACCAGATCCATGTCCCCTACGGCAGCTGGTCGTCGATCCGAACCCAGGCGCGGGCGATGGCACACCTGGTCGAACTAGGGAAGATCCGCTCGGTCGGCGTCAGTAACTTCTCGGCCCGGCAGATGGAAGCCGCACATGCCGAACTGGCGCAGCACGGCAGCCCGTTGGCAGCCAACCAGGTGCAGATCAACCTGCTGCACCGCAAGATCGAGACCAACGGCGTGCTGGAGACCGCCCGACGTCTCGGCATCACCCTGATCGCCTACGTACCCCTGCGCAGCGGCATGCTGACCGGCAAACTCCACGCCGACCCCACGCTGGTCGACAAACTCCCGCGCCAGCGCCGCATGCTCACCGGCATCTCCCACAAGAGCCTGCACCGCACCACCCCGTTGATCGACGAACTCCGCACGATCGCCGAAGCGCACCGGGCCACCGTCGGCCAGGTCGCGCTGGCATGGCTGGTCACCTACTACGGCGACACCGTCGTCGCCACATCGGGAGCCTCCAAGCCGCATCACGGCGAGGAGGCCGCCGGGGCGATGAAGATCACCCTGAGCGACGAGGAGACCCGGCGTCTCGCCGACCTGTCGACGGAAGTCACTCGCTGACCGCGCCCCCTTCTGCTTCTGCGCGCGTGGTGAGAGGTCCGCGTCCTGGACGAGAACGTCAAGCCCTCGCGCAACGGGCCCTCGCGCAACGAAGCGAAGACGTCCGTGACTTCGGCACCAGGCCGGACCGTTCTCGTGTTTCGCCGCCTGCCGAACTGCCCCATCCCTGAACGTGGAGCCCTGGAGCCCCGATGTCCACTCTCGCCCGCTGGTGTTACCGGCACCGGCTCGTCGTCGTCCTGCTCTGGCTGTGCATGCTCGTAGGACTCGGCGTCGCATCGCAGAGCGCCGGAAGCGCCTACAACAACAGCTTCTCGCTGCCCAACACCGAATCCACCCGCGCCCTCAATCTGCTCAAGTCGGCCTTCCCCAGCCAGTCCGGTGACACGGACACCGTGGTCTGGCATGTCGAGACCGGCTCCGTCCGCGACGCCGCGACGAAGCAGCGGATGACCGGCACCCTGGACAAGATCTCCACGCTGCCCGAGGTCAGCGCCGTCACCAGCCCCTACGGAGCGCAAGGTGCCGCCCAGATCAGCAAGGACGGCCGCACCGCCTACGCGCAGGTCACCTTCGCCAAGCCCGGGCCGGAACTCGACAAGTCGGACATCAACCGGGTGATCGACACCGCCAAGACGGCCAGGACCGACGGCCTACAAGTCGAACTGGGCGGCCAGGCGATCCAGAACACTGAACAGGCACCGCCGGCCACCAGCGAACTGGTCGGCGTGCTCGCCGCCGCCGTCGTGCTGTTCCTCGCCTTCGGCTCGCTGTTCGCCATGGCGTTGCCGATCCTGACCGCGATCGCCGGGGTCGGCACCGCCATCCTCGCCACGGGCCTGCTCAGCCATGCCATGACCATGGGGGACGTCGCCCCGACCCTGTCCGCCCTGATCGGCCTCGGTGTGGGCATCGACTACGCCCTGTTCATCGTCACCCGGCACCGCAAGGGCCTGCTGTCAGGACTCGATGTCCCCGAGTCCCTGACCAGGGCGGTGAACACCTCAGGACGTGCCGTCCTGTTCGCCGGCGCCACCGTCTGCATCGCCCTCCTCGGCATGTTCGTCCTGCGGGTCAACTTCCTCAATGGCGTCGCCGTGGCCGCGTCGCTGACCGTGGCCATGACCGTGCTCGCCGCGGTCACCCTGCTGCCCGCCATGCTCGGCATGCTCGGGACGCGCGTGCTCGGCCGGCGGACCCGGCGCCGGCTGGCCGCGGGCGAACCTCTGGCCGAGAACACCGCATCCGGTCTGTGGTCCCGCTGGGCCGCTGTGCTGCAACGGCGTCCCCGGGCGCTGTCGCTGGTCGCCCTGGTCGTGATGGCAACGCTCACCATCCCCGTGTTCTCCCTGCGCCTGGGATCCTCCGACGCGGGCAACAACCCGGAGTCCAGCACCACCCGCAAGGCGTACGACCTGCTGGCCGACGGATTCGGCCCCGGCTTCAACGGGCCTCTGCAACTGGTCGCCCAGGCCCCTACGGCCGCGGACAAGGCCGCGCTGGTGAAACTGTCCACCCGCCTGGAGAGCGTCGACGGCGTCGCGAGTGTCGCCGCGGTGCCCATCCGGCCCGGTGCCACGGTGGGCATCGTCCAGGTCGTCCCCACCACCTCCCCCCAGGCGAAGCAGACCTCCGATCTGATCGACCACCTGCGCGACAGGGTGATCCCCGCCGCCGAGCAGGGCACCACCCTGAAGGTTCACGTCGGCGGCCAGACCGCGGTCTTCGACGACTTCGCGAGCGTGCTCACCGACAAGCTGCCGCAGTTCATCGCGGTCATCGTGGTCCTCGGCGGGCTGCTGCTCATGCTCGCCTTCCGCAGCCTGCTGATACCGGCCACCGGGGCGGTGATGAACCTGCTGGCAGCCGGGGCCTCCTTCGGCATCCTGATCGCGATGTTCCAGTGGGGCTGGGGCTCGGAGGCGCTCGGGCTCGGGAAGGAAGGACCCGTGGACGCGTTCATCCCCGTGATCATGATCTCCATCCTGTTCGGCCTGTCCATGGACTACCAGGTGTTCCTGGTCAGCCGGATGCACGAGGAATGGGTGCACACCAAGGACAACGCCCGTTCGGTGCGCGTCGGTCAGGTGGAGACCGCCCGGGTCATCACCGCTGCCGCCGCCATCATGGTCTGTGTCTTCGTCGCCTTCGTCTTCGGCGGCCAGCGCGTGATCGCCGAGTTCGGCATCGGCCTCGCCGCCGCCGTCGCCCTGGACGCCTTCATCCTGCGCACCGTCCTGGTCCCTGCCGTCATGCACCTGTTCGGCAAGGCGAACTGGTGGCTCCCCGCCTGGCTGGACCGCAGCATGCCGCACCTCTCCGTCGACCCGCCGGACGAACCGCTTCCGGCCGCGACGTCGGACGGCCCCACTCCGCAGCCTGAGCCGTCCGCTCGCTCCTGAAGGTGTTCCCAGGTCGGCCACACCCACGTGCGGATTCGGCTGTACATGCCGAACGAGGATTTTCGCCGTGGCTGAACCGTAGGGACGCGTGCAGCGGTAACGGCCCCGCAGGGCAGCGGTTCGCCGCCGTCCGGGGCCGCTACGCCGAATGCTTCCGAAGCGAGTGGCGTGCGCCGGTCTGTGGCCGGCTGTTCGTCGGCATCAGCGATCACACCGGGTTGCGGCCGATGAGGAACTCCCGGAACGGGTCCATGCTCGGAGTCGATCAGCCCCTTGCGGAGCGCTTTCATCTGTGCGTCGTGGATGCGCTGAATCGGCTGGCGCAGCGGCCCGCCGTTGTAGCCCTGGAGCCAACCCTGTAACTTCCACGCCTGCCGGTTGATGAACGCACCTCCGTTGAGCTGCGCCGCCATGGCGCCCTTGGCCTTCCTGGCGGGGTGGATGCGCCAGAACAGTTCTGTGGCAGCGTCGTACTTCTCGTCCCGGACCTGTTCCACGACTCGCGGGATCGTCGGGCCGTAGTACTCATGGTCGCTGGTCGCCGAAAGCTGGATCGGCATGAGCTGGCCGAGCGGAATCAGGTCGCCTTCGATCGGCACCGAGATGACCACCTCGCTGCCGAAGAGCCGGTGGTACTCCACGGCACCCTGGAACGAGGGGAACCCACCCTCGGCCTTGATGACGGCGATATTGGGGCAGTCATCGATGAGCCGACGGATCAGCCGGCAGACATCCTGGCCGGGGAACTCGGCCTCGACCTGCGCGGTGTCGTCATCGACCGCGACGCCCACGACGCCTACGGCGAGTGGAGCCGCCGCGCGGAGATCGGCGAGGAGGGCGCGCTGCTGGTCCGCCCGGACGGATACGTGGCCTGGCGTACACCGGATGGCGCCACCGCCATTACCGAGGCGACCGATCTGCTGCGGCAGGCACTGACCGCGGTGCTCTGCCGGGCCGCATGACGCGTGCCGCCGCGCTGTCTTGCGGGCGGCGTGATCGCCGTGGCCGCGGCCTGGGGTCGGGTATGCGGTCCGGCTGTCGGGGGGTGGGCGGTACGCGGTCGGTATCTCCCTCGCGGCCGGCCCCGACGTCTCAGGCTCTGGGGGAGGGCCGTGCCGCTCGCTGCACATCCACGCCGAGGATGGTCATGGTCAGGGGGGCGACAGACCGGAGAGACGCGCCGGGGAGGGCTGCTGCGGGTCAGCGGCGGTGCCACGGCAGGGCGGACGGGTAGGTGCAGGCACCGACGTCGGCATGGAGCTGCTGACCAGGCGGCGCCAGACTGTCCGGTGAGCGAGGACATGCCCGGAGCAGTCCATGAGATTGGTCCGGCTCGCATTTCGGAGCCATCGGCTGGGCGGCCGTCCGTCGCGCGAGCAACAACCCCGCGGGACTGCTGCGATGGCTGGTGTCCGTCGTCATGGTCGTCTCGTTCGGCCCGACCTGGCCCTGCTCGGGGGCGTAGCCGTCGTCGCTTACCGGCACGTCCTGCCGCAGCCTGTCCCTTGACGCTTCCCGGGACATGGCTGTCTGCGCATGCCCTGAACGGTGCTGTCACCATGGTCATCCACGGTGTGGATGAGCCGGATATGAGATTCGGATCGCTCGAGGGATGGCCGCGGGGCCGCGGGCAAGCCCATAGTCGTCCCGACCTGCACGTGCTCGTACGCCGCTGTCCAGATCATCGGCCGACATGCGGCCATTCCCAACATGCCGTGCGCCGTCGGTGCCCCTAAGGCACGTTCGCTTCCGTACGCCGTCCCCTGGAGTCGCCATGCCTGGTTCCGTCCCGCCGTCCGCGGCCGCGGTCGACGAATTCGCGTCGCCTGCCGTCGCTGTTTCCGGCCCGGCCCATCTGCTGCGCGTGTCCCTGCTGATGGCGGGCAGTTGCCTGCCGATCCTCGGGGCGGTGCTGATCGCCCCGGTGCTGCCGAAGATGCAGGACCATTTCGAGTCGACTCCGGGTGCCAAGGCGCTGGTGCCGTTGGCGCTGACCGTTCCGGCGCTGGCGCTGGCGCTGCTGGCCCCCTTCGCCGGGGTGATCGTCGACCGGCTGGGGCGCAAGCGCCTGCTGATCGTGACGACTCTCCTGTACGCCGTGTTCGGAACGGCCCCGCTCTATCTGGACTCCCTGGCCGCCATCATCGCCAGCCGTGCCCTGGTCGGTATCGCCGAGGCCGCCATCATGACGTGCTGCACCACACTGATCGGCGACTACTACTCCGGTCATCAGCGGATGAAGTACCTCGCCCTTCAGACCATGTGCGCCTCAGCGTCGGCCACCGTCTTCTTCGTGATCGGTGGGGCCGCCGGGTCGGCGGGCTGGCGGGTGCCCTTCTGGGCGTACGCCGTCAGCCTGGCGCTCGCCCCGCTGATGGCGACCGCTCTGCCCAACCCTGCTGCCCGCCCCACCGTTGACGAGCTCCCGGCCGAGGCGGAAGTCAGCCGCCGCTTCCCGTGGCGGCAGTTGCGGGGCATCTGCGCCCTCACCTTCTTCGGGGCGATGGTCTTCTACACCGTCCCGGTCGAGATGTCGTACCTGCTGGACGACCTCGGGGTGAAGAACTCTGGTGTCATCGGCCTCGCCACCGCGGTCTCCAGTGCCGCCACCGTGGGCGGAGCCATCACCTTCGCCCGGCTGCAGCGCTCCCCGGATCCGCTGGTGCCCGCGGTCCTCGCGCTCTGCGCGGCCGGCTTCGGCGTGATGTTCCTCGCGGGCAACGCCCCGCTGCTGGTCGTCGGGGCCGTGATCAACTGCGTGGGCACGGGCATGCTGCTGCCCGCCCTCCTGACGAGCGCCATGTCACGTCTGGCGTTCGAGGATCGCGGCCGGGGCACGGGGCTGTGGATGGCGGCCTTCTTCGGCGGTGAGTTCGTCTGCCCGCTCGTCCTGCTGGCCGTGGAGTCGGCGGTCGGCAGTCTCGCCGGTGCGGTTGGTGTGCTGGGGCTGGCCGCCGCCCTCGTCGCCGTCGGGCTCCTCGCGGCCCGTCGTCGCGCTGGTGCCGTCGACGCCCGGCTGCTGCCGGAGCAGACGACCTGACGGGCATCGTTCCATCAGGGCTGCCATGCGGAGCGTGGCGCGGCCGCGGCGCTGTCATGGCCGGTCGTATCAGCGCGACAGAGCCGCATACGACGCGTCTGCGCGCCCCTTGAGGACGTCGCCGTCGCCGTTGGCCATCAACGTCGCCCCCACCTCCTCCGCCTTCCGCCGCAGCCAGATGTGAGCCGCGTCCTGGGCGTGTACCGGGTGCCACCACATCGCCTCCTGCACCGGTACGGCCTCGAAGGGGCAGGGCAGGACGCGTACTGCGGCGGATCGGACTGCTGTGCGGGCCAGGCGTTCCTGGATCATCGCGATCCGGTGGGTGCCCTCGATCATGTGCGGCAGTAGTTGGAAGGTCTGTACGGAGACCTCGACCCGGGGGCTGATGCCGAGCATGCTCAGTTGGCGCGCGGCCGGGGCGTCGTATGGGCGCTGGTATACGGCCCAGGGCAGCCGGGCCAGATGGTCGAGGGTGAGTGCGTCGCGGATCTCGGGGTGGTCTTCGGCCATCAGGCACAGCCAGCGGTCGCTGAAGAGGTCGACCGCGGGCAGACCGTCGATGACGCCGTGCGGCATCAGCAGTCCGTCGACGGTGCTCAGCACTGTTGCGGCGTTCTCCACGACGGAGGGCGAAGGGTGCTGGAAGGTGAGCCTGATCCCGGGTGCCTCACGGTGCAGGGCGCGGGCCAGGGCGGCCCCGAACACGGCCGCGCCGTAGTCCGATGCGAGCAGCGTGAACTCGCGGGTCTCGGCCGTCGGATCGAAGTCGGCCTGGCTGGCGAAGACCCGCTCCAGCAGGTCGCACGCGGTGGCGCTGCGGTCGCGCAGGGCGGTGCCGAGGGGGGTCAGTTCGTAGGAGTTTCCGGTTCGGGCGAGCAGTTCGTCGTCGAAATGGCGGCGCAGCCGGGACAGTGCCGCGCTCATCGCGGGCTGGCTGAGTCCGATGCGCTCGCCGGCCCGGGTGACGTTGCGCTCCTCCAGAAGTGCGCGGAGGGCGACGACCAGATTGAGGTCGAGACGGGACAGGTTCACCGGGCACCACCTGGAAAGAGAGAGGTATTTGTAGCGTGGATGTGCGTCATCCACGGGATTCATTTCCGCGATCTGATGATCCAGGTCAGAGTAGACCGCAACTCAGCGGGAGGAAATCTCATGGCAACGCACGCGCAACCCGTCGGCCCGTTCGCGCTCGGCACGCTCTCCGCGCCTGACAGGAGGCGGTTTCCCGGCCTGGTCGTCCGGGACCGGGTGCTGGACCTGAGCCAGGCTCTGGCCTGGGAGCCGACCGATGTGCGTTCCGTGCTGGAACGGTGGGAGGAGGCCCTTCCCGTTCTGCACACCCTCGCGGGCGAAGACGCCCTGGAGTGGCAGCGGCTCGACGGTCTGAGGGTGCATGCCCCGGTGGAGCCCCGTCAGATCTTCCAGTCCGGCGCCAACTACCGGCAGCACGTGATCGACCTGGAGGTCGCCCACCGCTCCCCGGACGACCCTCGCACGGTCGAGGAGGCGCGGGAGGAGATCGCCGCCGTGATGGACCGGAGGGCGGCGGAGGATCTGCCGTACGTGTTCATCGGCCTGCCGAGCGCGGTCACCGGCCCGTACGACGATGTCGTCCTGCCCGCTTGGGCGCACAAGCCGGACTGGGAGCTGGAGCTGGCGGCCGTCATCGCCAAACCCGCCCACCGCGTCTCCGTCGAAGAGGCGCTGGACTACGTCGCCGGGTACACCATCGCCAACGACCTCACCGACCGCGCCACCGTCTTCCGCCGGGACATGCCGGCTATCGGCACTGACTGGCTGCGCAGCAAGAATGCCCCTGGCTTCACGCCGCTGGGCCCGTGGATCGTGCCGGCCGAGTCCATCGCCGACCCGGGCGACCTGCGGGTCACCCTGAAGCTCAACGGGGAGACCATGCAGGACGAGTCGACCAAGGACATGCTCTTCGGCGTCGCCCGTCTGGTGTCGTACGTCTCGCAGACCGCCCGGCTGCTGCCCGGTGACCTGGTGCTCACGGGTTCCCCGGCGGGCAACGGCATCCACTGGGGGCGGCTGCTGCGCGACGGCGACGTCATGGAGGGCTCGATCACCGGGCTGGGCGTCCAGCGCACCCGCTGTGTCGCCGAGGAGGCAGACGCATGATCGACCGTACGGATCCCGAGGGCGCGATCGCCGAGGCCGCCAAGAAGTACTCGAACTGGGGGCGTTGGGGTGAGGACGATGTCCTCGGCACGCTGAACTTCCTCGATGAGGCCAAGCGGCGCGAGGGCGCTGCGCTGGTGCGCCGGGGCGTGAGTTTTTCGCTGTCCCAGCGGTTCGACATGAACGGGCCGCAGAAGGGCTGGCGCCGGCGGACCAACCCCGTGCACACCATGCTCGACACCGGCACGGACGCGGCCCTCGGCAACCAGGGCTTCCCGCACGGCATCGGCGGCGCGGACGACGTGATCGCGATGCCGTTGCAGTGCTCCACGCAGTGGGACGGGCTCGGGCACATCTTCGACCACGGCAAAGCGTGGAACGGGCGGGCAGCCGAGAAGGTCGTCACTTCCGACGGCGACCTCGTCACCGGCATCGAGCACATGGCGCCGTACGTCGCCGGGCGCGGGGCGCTGCTGGATGTGGGGCAGGTCCTCGGCACGGACGGCGAGTTGCCGGACGCGTTCGCGATCACCGAAGAGCATCTGACCGCCACCGCCGAGGCGCACGGGGTGAGTGTGGGCCGCGGGGACATCGTCCTCGTTCGGACCGGGCAGCTGGCTCGTGTCCGGCGCGACGGCTGGGGCGACTACGCGGGCGGACCGGCACCAGGGCTGTCGTTCACGACCGCCGGCTGGCTGCACGGCACCGAGATCGCCGCGATCGCCACCGACACCTGGGGCTTCGAGGTACGGCCCAACGAGTTCGACCACGCTTTCCAGCCGCTGCACCAGGTCGTCATCCCCAACATGGGGCTGCTGATCGGCGAGATGTGGGACCTCGACAACCTCGCCGCCGACTGCGCGGACGACGGCGTGTACGAGTTCTGGCTCACCGCCGCGCCCCTGCCCATCACCGGCGCCGTCGGCTCACCCGTCAACCCCATCGCCGTCAAGTAGATCGCAGAACCGGGCCGGATGCGTCCTCCCCGGACAGCAGCGGCGCATCCGGCCCCTACCCGCTCCACCCGCCACGGGTGATTCACCAGAGCCTGGCCCGCCCTCCCGGCGGGCGAGCCGCACCCCCGCCGCCCGAAGCCGCGCGGCCCAACCTCGGGAGGATCCCGACATGGCAGACAGCCCCACTCGCAGAGTCCTGGTCATCGGCGGCGGTGCCTCCGGCAACGCCGTGACCATTCTGCTGAGCCGCGCCGGCATCGCCGTCGACCTGATCGAGGCCAGGCCCGACTGGAACGCCACCACCGGCTCCGGCATCACCCTCCAGGGCAACGCCCTGCGCGTCCTGCGCGAACTCGGCGTGTGGGAGCAGGTGGAGGCCTCCGGATTCCCCTTCGGCACGCTGGGCATCACCACCCCCGACGGCACCGTGCTGCACATCGCCGAGGACATCAAGACCGGCGGCGACGACATGCCCGCCACCCTCGGCATGCAGCGCCCCCAGCTCCAGCAGATCCTCATCGACGCGGTCCGTACCTCTGGCGCAACCGTCCGCCTGGGCACCACCGCCGAGGCGCTGGACCAGGATGCCGACGGCGTCTTGGTGCGCTTCAGCGACGGCACCGAAGGCCGCTACGACCTGGTGATCGGAGCCGATGGCCTCAACTCCGCCACCCGCGCCGCGATCGGCATCACCGACAGACCTGAGCCGACTGGCATGGCCATCTGGCGCATCGCCGCCCCGCGCCCCGAAGGTCTGGAGCGCACCGACCTCGCCTACGGCGGCCCTGCCTACATCGCCGGATACACCCCCACCAGCGAGAACACCATCTACGCCTTCCTCGTCGAAGCGTGCCGTGACCGCGCTTCCATCGACCCGGCCACCTACGCCGACGAGATGGCCCGCCTGGCGCAGGCCTACGGCGGAGTCTGGCCGGAGATCGCCAAGCACATCACCGACCCGACGAAGGTCAACTACACCTGGTTCGACCGACTGCTGTTGGAGGGCTCCTGGCACCGCGGCCGGGTCGTGCTGATCGGCGACGCCGCCCACTGCTGCCCGCCCACCATCGCCCAGGGCGCGGCCATGTCCCTGGAGGACGCCCTGGTGCTCGCCGAGCTGCTCACCAGCGGACGGGACTGGGACGGCGAACTGCTCCAGAGCTACTACGAGCGCCGCATCCCCCGGGTGCGGACCGTCGTCGAGGCGTCCATGCAGATCGGCCAGTGGCAGCTGGACGGCGTGCGTGACGCCGACCTCCCCGGGCTGATCGGCCGCACGATGAACTCCCTCAAGGAACTGCCGTGACAGTGCCCACCGTGGACGTGCACGCGCACGTCCTGCTGCCCGATGTCGACGCCCTGGTGGCGGACCTGCCGGGACTGGCCGAGGCCCGTGCCCTCGACGCCCGCCGCAACGGTCCGGCGGCCCTCGCCGTCAGCGGCCCCATGGTCCGTGAGCGTGCCCCGAGGATGATCGACGTCACCGCGCGGCTCGCCGCGATGGACACCCAAGGGGTGGACGTACAACTGGTCAGCCCGTCCCCCTCGCACTACCACTACTGGGCGGACGAGGAGACGGCCGAGAAGGTCTTCCGGCGCGCCAACGAGGCGACGGCCGCCCACTGTGCGCAGGCTCCCGGACGGCTGCACGGACTCGGCCTCGTCCCCCTGCAGCACCCCGAGCTGGCCGTACGCGCCCTCGAACACGCTCTGGAGCAGGGCCTGTTGGGCGTCGAAATCTCCAGTCACGCCCCTGGCCGCGAGCTCTCGGACGCGGCGTACGAGCCCTTCTGGTCACGCGCAGAGGAGACCGGCGCGATCCTCTTCCTGCACCCCTTCGGCTGCACGCTCGACGAGCGCCTGGATCGCTGGTACCTGTCCAACGTCGTGGGCCAGCCGGTGGAGAACGCCGTCGCGCTGTCGCACCTGATCTTCTCCGGCGTGCTGGACCGTCATCCCGGGCTGAAGCTGATCGCCGCCCACGGTGGCGGCTACCTGCCCACCCACATCGGCCGCTCCGACCACGCCTGGTCCGCCCGCTCCGACGCGGGCGCCGGCTGCGCCCACCTGCCCAGCAGCTATCTCAAGCGCCTGTACTTCGACTCCCTCGTCCACGACCCGTACGTGCTGCGCGAGCTGGTCCGGGTCGCGGGCGCCGACCGCGTGCTGCTCGGTTCCGACTACGCCTTCGACATGGGCACCGAGGACCCGCTGGCCGCCCTGCGCGCCGCCCGGCTGCCCGACCCGGACTTCCATGCCATCCGCGGCGGAAACGCCGCCTCGCTTCTCAACCTCTCCTGAGGAGGCCCCCACATGTCCAACCGTCTGCTCACACATCTGCGGCACGTCGACCTCGCCGTGCCCGACTACGACAAGCAGCTCGACTTCTACTCCGGCGTCTGGGGCTTGACCAAGGTCGAGGAGGACTCCGGCATCTCGTTCCTGGCCGCCGAGGGCAGCCCGGAGCGCTATGTGATCCGGCTGCGCAAGGCCGAGGAGAAGCGTCTCGACCTCGTGTCCTACGGTGCGGCGAACGCGGCGGACGTGGACGCGCTCGCCGAGCAACTCCGCGCCGAGGGCGTGCAGTTGATCTCCCAGCCGGGCAAGGTCGACACCCCTGGAGGCGGCTACGGCTTCCGCTTCTTCGACGTCGACGGGCGCACCATCGAGGTCTCGGCGGACGTCGAGGTCAGGCAGCACCGCAGGATCGAGGAGAAGGAGTCGATCCCGGTCAAGCTGTCGCACGTCGTGCTCAACTCGCCCGACCTGAACCGCACTCGGGAGTGGTATGAGACCCATCTGGGTTTCCGTCTCTCCGACACGCTCAGCTCGCCGCACATGGGTGAGGTCATGCACTTCATGCGGATCAGCAACCAGCACCACTCGATGGCGATCGCGCAGGGCCCGCACACCGCGCTGCACCACGTGTCCTTCGAGATGCGCGGCATCGACGAGTACATGCGCGGCTCGGGTCGTGTGATGCGCTCGGGGGCCCGCAAGGTCTGGGGTCCGGGCCGGCACATGGCGGGCGACAACACCTTCACGTACTTCCTCGACCCGCACGGCAACACCGTGGAGTACACGACGGAGTTGGAGAACCTCGACGAGGACACCTGGCATCCGCACGTCTACGACTTCTCGCAGCCCGAGGTCACCGACCAGTGGGGCACGGCGAACCCGATGAACGAGCTGGTCGCCAAGGAGTCGTTCAACGACGTCGACCGCGGCGTGTTCGTCGCCCCGCCGGTCTGATCGGCGAAGCCCTCGGTCCCCGGGGGCGCGGTGGCCCTGTCAACGCCCTGACTCCCACGCCGCGCCCCCGGCCTTCGCGCCCACCCCTCACGCCGACAGCCGACAGGAAACTGCCATGCGTTTCGCCGCGTACCAGTACCGAAACCGACGCCACGTGGCCGTCGTCGAAGAGGACGGCACGCTCTACCCGCTGCCCGGTGTCGGCTCCCTGACCGGCCTGCTCGCCCAGGGCGGCGGCCTGCCCGAGCTGTTGGAGGCGGGCTCCGCCACGCTGGACATCCCGGCCGGCCCTCATGTCTCCGAGGTACGGCTACTGCCCCCGCTCCAGCCGCCCACCGTGCGGGACTTCGTCACCTTCGAGGAACACGTCGAGGGCGTACGGCGCTCCGTGGACGGCACCGCAGGCGTACCGGAGCAGTGGTACGCGGCTCCGACGTTCTACTTCACCAACCCGTACGCGGTGTACGGCCCGCACGACGACATCCCCATGCCGCCGGGCTCGAACGTGCTCGACTTCGAACTCGAAGTGGCCGCCGTGATCGGCAAGGAGGGCCGCGACCTCACCCCCGAGCAGGCCCGCGACCACATCATCGGCTACACGGTCTTCAACGACTGGTCGGCCCGTGACCTGCAGTCCGCGGAGATGAGGGTGGGTCTCGGCCCCTGCAAGGGCAAGGACACCGCCACCACCCTCGGCCCGTACCTGGTCACCGCCGACGAACTGGAGAAGTACCGCGACGAGGACGGCTTCCTGCGCCTCGCGCTCACCGCCTCGGTCAACGGCGAGGTAGTCGGCACGGACCTGCTCTCCAACATGAGCTGGACCTTCGAGGAGATGGTCGCCTACGCCTCCCGCGGCACCCTCGTCCGTCCCGGCGACGTCCTGGGCTCGGGCACCTGCGGCAACGGCGGCTGCCTCGCCGAACTGTGGGGCGTACGCGGCAGACAGGACCCGCCCCCGCTGAAGCCCGGCGACACGGTCACCCTCACCGTCGAGGGCATCGGCAGCGTCTCCAACATGGTCGTCGCCGGAGCCGCACCGATCCCGCTGCCGACCGGCCGACGCCGCTCCCGGGAGCGGCCGTGACCGACCTCCACCCCAAGCGGCTGCTCGGCAAGGTCGTCGTGGTCACCGGCGCCGCCCGCGGCCAGGGCGCCGCAGAGACCGAAGCGCTGACCCGCGAGGGCGCCCGGGTCATCGCCACCGACGTGACCGACGCCCCCGGCTGCCGCCGGCTCGACGTCACCAGCGAGAAGGACTGGGCCGAACTCGCCGCCGAACTGGGAGAGTCGTACGGACAGGTACACGGCCTGGTCAACAACGCCGGCATCACCTGGCGCGCCCGCCTCGACGCCGTAGGTCCCGAGGACATGGCCCGTGTCCACGCGGTCAACGTCACCGGGCCGCTCCTGGGCATCCAGCACCTGGCACCGCTGATGCGCCCCGGGGCGTCGATCGTGAACGTCGGCTCCTCCGCGGCACTGACCGCCCACTATCCGGTCGCCTACACCGCCAGCAAGTGGGCTCTGCGCGGCCTGTCGGCCACCGCTGCTATGGAACTCGGGCCACGCGGCATCCGTGTGAACACCATCCACCCCGGCTTCATCGAGACCGAGATGACCGCCTCCGCCGCGCCCGCCTTCCGCGAGGCCAACCTCGCCGGGACACCCCTCGGCCGTACCGGAACCGTCGACGACATCACCCCGCTCGTCACCTTCCTCCTCTCCGACGAGTCGTCCTTCATCACCGGAGCCGAGATCCCCGTGGATGGCGGCCTCACCGCGCACGGCGGCGCCAAGCCGATCTCGGATGCCGTACGCAACCAGCAGGACAACTAGCAGGAGCAGAAAGGCTCTCTCACTCATGGACAAGGTCTGTTCGAGCGCTGCGGAGGCGGTGGCCGACATCCCCGACGGCGCGTCACTCGCCGTCGGCGGGTTCGGCCTCAGCGGCATCCCCGAGGTGCTCATCCAAGCCCTCCACGCGCAGGGCGCCACCGGTCTGCAGATCGTGTCGAACAACTGCGGCGTGGACGGGCGCGGACTGGGCGTCCTGCTGGGCGACGGCCGGATCACCCGCGTCACGGGCAGCTACGTGGGCGAGAACAAGGAGTTCGCCCGCCAGTACCTCTCCGGCGAACTGGAGGTGGAGCTGGTGCCGCAGGGCACCCTGGCCGAACGGCTGCGCGCCGGGGGAGCGGGCATCCCCGCCTTCTACACCCCCGCTGGCGTGGGCACCCAGGTGGCCAATGGCGGCCTGCCCTGGCGCTACGCCCCCGACGGCACGGTCGCCGTCGCTTCCCCGCCCAAGGAGACCCGCACCTTCCACGGTCGCCCGCACGTTTTGGAGCACGGCATCACCACCGACTTCGCGCTCGTACGGGCCTGGCGCGGCGACCGCCACGGCAACCTGGTCTTCCGCAAGGCCGCCGCCAACTTCAACCCCCTCACGGCCATGGCCGGCCGCATCACCCTCGCGGAGGTCGAAGAACTCGTTGAGCCGGGCGAGTTGAGCCCCGACGCCGTGCACCTCCCGGGAGTCTTCGTCCAGCGGGTCGTGGAACTGACCCCGGCCGAGGCGGCCGACAAGCACATCGAACGCCTTTCGATTTCCGCGTCTTCGACACGAGGGACCGTACGCGCATGAGCCACGATGTCCGTACCTCGCCGGGCTGGACCCGCGAGCAGATGGCCGCGCGCGCCGCCGCCGAACTGACCGACGGCTCCTACGTCAACCTCGGCATCGGCCTGCCCACCCTCATCCCCGGTCACCTCCCGCCCGGCGTCCAGGTGGTCCTGCACTCCGAGAACGGCATCCTCGGCACCGGCCCCTACCCGACCGAGGCCGAGGTCGACCCTGACCTGATCAACGCGGGCAAGGAGACCGTCACCGTTCTGCCCGGCGCGAGCTTCTTCGACTCGGCCCTGTCCTTCGGCATGATCCGGGGCGGCCACATCGACACTGCCGTGCTCGGCGCGATGCAGGTCTCCGCCTACGGTGACCTGGCCAACTGGATGATCCCCGGGAAGATGGTCAAGGGCATGGGCGGTGCCATGGACCTCGTACACGGCGCCCGCCGTGTCATCGTCCTGATGGAACACACCGCCAAGGACGGCTCGCCGAAGATCCTCAAGGAGTGCACCCTTCCGCTCACCGGCGAACGGTGTGTCCACCGCGTCATCACCGACCTCGCTGTCCTCGACGTCACACCCGAGGGCCTCGCTCTCGTGGAATGCGGACCGGGAGTGACCATCGCGGACATCGCCGCCCGCACCGACGCGCCCGTGATCCCGAAGCCATGAGCCGTTGACGTGCAAGGCGGGGCGGGCAAGAACCACGGTTCTTGCCCGCCCCGCCTTCCACTCAGGAGCCGCAGGTGATGTCGGTCGCCGGCAGACGCCCGTCCGTGAGGTACGCGTCGACGGCGCGGGTGACGCAGACGGGGGCGCCGGGGAATGCGTAGACGGCGTGGCCGCGGCCGCCGCGGACGTAGACCAGGCGTGAGCCGTGCAGGGCGCGATGCATGGCACGCCCGCCGGGCAGCGGGGTCTGGGGGTCCCACTGGTTGTGTACGACGAGGGCGCCAACGGCGTTGTCGATGCGGGTGGCCGGTTCCGCGCCGCGGGGCCAGAAGGCGCACGGGGTGATGTTGGCGGCGAAGTCGCCGTAGAGGGGGTGGCGGGCGCTCTCGCGGCGGGCGTCGCGCTGGTAGCGGGCCGGGTCGCGGGGCCAGGACGCGGTGTTGTCGGCGCAGGTGATGGCCCAGTTGAGGCCGACGGTGTTGTCGGTCATCGGGTCTGCAGGGCTGGTGTCCGGGCGGGTGGTGCTGTGGGCGGTGCGGGACTTGCGGAGGGTGACGATCTCACGGGCGGCCTGGTAGGGCTCGGCGGCGAAGGACTGGCGCAGCCAGGAGCGGATGTCGGCGCCGGTGAGGGCTTCGCCCTGGTGGAATGGGTCGTCGCCCTGGTACAGCACGGGTGTGCGGTCGGCGCGGGCGATCAGCTGCCAGAAGGCGGCGCGGACCTTGGCGGGTGTGTTGCCGAGGTGGTATGTGCGGTCGCGGCGGGTGATCAGCCGGCTCCAGTCCCTGAACGCGGGCTCGGCCCCGGCGGCCATGGCCAGGGCTGTTCCCCTGCCGGACCGGTTCGGGTCCACTGCGCTGTCGAGGACTATGCGGTCGCTGTGCCGGGGGAAGAGCTGGGTGTAGACGGCGCCAAGATACGTACCGTAGGACCACCCGAGGTAGGAGAGCCTCTTCTCTCCCAGGATGCCGCGGATGACGTCCATGTCCCGGGCAGTGTTGCGGGTGTTGATGTACGGCAGCAGTCGGCTTCCGTTGCGGGCGGTGCACTTGGCGGCGATGTCACGGGCGCGCGCGGTGTCCTTGGCGAAGGTGGCGGCGCGGTAGGGGCGGTAGGGCTCTGTGGAGTTCGCCTCGTCCTGTGTCAGACCGCAGCGCAGGGGGCTGCTGGCGGCCAGACCGCGGGGGTCGAAACCGATCAGGTCGTAGCGTTGGCGGACGCTCTTGGCCAGGGCGTCCCGGAGCGAGAGCGGGTTCCCCAGTCCGGGGTTGCCCGGGCCGCCCGGGTTGGACAGCAGGACCCCGTGGCGTTTGCCGGGCGTGCTGGTGCGCAGCCGCGAGATCTGCAGGCGCAGAGTCCGGCTGTCGGGGTGGGCGTAGTCGACGGGGACGGTGATGGTGGCGCACTGGAAGGCGGCGGGCGCGTCGGGGATGTCGCACCGGTGCCATGCCGGGCGCTGGCCGTAGTACCGGTCGAGACGGGAGGGGTGGTCCGTGGCCGGGGGCCGCGCGGTGGACACGGTTGCGCCCTGGGCGACGGGCAGAGCGAGGGCGGCAAGGAGGCCGGCGGCGGCCAAGGCGGCTACACGGGTGGCACGGGGCATGGAGTGTCCTTCTCGGATACGGACCGCCACGGACAGGAGGGCGGCGGCGTCGTCCTCACTCTCCGATGGCCCGGGCCCACGACGCCTCGGCCGAACGGCCAGAGACCCGGCACTGCCCTCGGCCGAAAGGCCGACACCGGAGTTGGCGACCGGAGCCGAGGGCTCGCGATCTGCTCGCGGCTTCGACCCGGCGCCGGGGCCACGAGGATCCACAGTGCGTCATCGGACCGGCGGCGCGGATCCAGCGCAACGAGCCCTGCTGGGCTGGCACGGACCCGCCAAGCTCCGGCCGTCGCTCGAAAGGCCGGTGGCTGTGCCGCGGTGGCAGCCCTGTCGGTGTGTGGTGCAGACGGTGTGCCTGCTCGGTGAGCAGTTCGATGAACCAGCTGTGGAACGAGAACCAGTTGACGCAGATCGTGTACCCGGTGCTGTCCTCGAGGAAGCGGCAGGTGGCCTCCATGTCGATCACACACTGCCGGTTGTTGGTGCCGGACTGAAAGATCTGGCGGGGGGCTCGATCGGGCCTGCCCCAGCAGGCCGTCCAACGCCCCCAGGAGCCCGACCGGCTCGATGGCGAGGTCGTACAGGTGGGGACAGGGAATGGAGTCTCGCCCAGGACCTCAGATGTTGATCAGCAGTGTGCAGACCGCGCGGGTCATCGCCGCTGCCGCCGCCATCATGGTCTGCGTCTTCGTAGCCAGACCCGGATCTTCGTTCAGGGCCTCACCACCTGATGGACCGCGGGGTCGCTCTCAGGATTTCCGTGCCGAAAAGACCGCCCGCACCTCCCACCCCACGTCGCCCCGCGGCCCGGCGTGCAGTTCGCCGCCCGCCGCGGTCACCCGCTCCTTCAGGCCGACGAGGCCGAAGCCGCCGCCGTGGGCGGCTGCCGGAAGCTGTGTGCCGCCGCGGCCGTCGTCCGCCACCGATACCTCCAGTCGGCCGGCGTCGTCCCGCAGGCGGACCTTGATGTGGGCGGCGTCGGCCGCGTGTCGGCGGATGTTGGTCAGGGCTTCCTGGACGACCCGGAAGGCCGCGGCCTGCACCTCGTGGGGAAGGTCGGCGGACACGGCGGGGTCGCGGCGCAGGACGACCTGCTGGCCGGGGGTCGCGAAGCCCTCGATCAGTTCGGTGATGCCCGCGAGGTCGCCGACCGGGCGGTGGCCGGCCGCTTCGGGACCGGTGTCGCGCAGCACGCCGACCGTGCGGCGCATCGAGGCGAGGGCCTCGGTCGCGGCGCGTTCGATGCCGGCCAGGACCGGGTCCAGCTCCTGTGGCTGAGTCTGCGCCATCATGCGGGCCACCTGGGTCTGCACGAGGATGCCGGTCACGTGGTGGGCGACGAAGTCGTGCAGGTCGGCTGCGATGGCGAGGCGTTCGCTGCGGCGGGTCTCGCTGACGGCGAGCGTACGCCGGTAGTCCATAGTGCGCAGATAGCCTGCAAGCCCGGCGACGAGGCCGACCAGCACCAGGCCGATCATCTCCAGGCCCATCACGTCACTGCTCAGCCTCACGTCGCCACGTACCGGCAGAATGAGCAGCGCTCCCGCGTCGAGGACGCCGCACACGAAGGCCCAGCGCGACGGGCAGTGCCGTACCGCGATGAAGAGCAGGCTCAGCAGGATCATGACCTCGCCCGGGCCGAACACGACCGGCCCTCGGACCAGCAGCGAAGCAGCGGTGAGCAGGGCCGAGGCGAGAGCGGGCACGGCGGTGCGCACCTGCGGTGTGAGCCACTGGGGCCGCCGCCCGGCCGGCCACAGCACGGCGGCCAGCCCGACCAGCACCACGGCCAGGGTCTGCCAGACGGGGCTTGCCATCGGCAGGACACTCGACCCGTCGGAGCCCGCGTAGAGAACAACGTCGGCTACGGAAGCGGCGAGAAGGACGCCGACGGCGAGGCCACGGGTGCATCCCCGGGCGGAAACGGACTTCATGCGGTCACCGTAGGCCAGAGTTCCGGCGGAGGGATCGACCGAACGGCCGAGGAGACCGGCCTCTGAATCCGGCCGTTCGGCCGAGGCGGGTGCCCGGGCCCGCGGGCGAGGGTGGAGCCGCATCCTCACCACGGACCCCAGGAGTACGCGATGCAGCGCAGCACGTTCCTCGCCACCAGCCCGTCCGGCCTCAGACCCGTAGCCGGAGCCGCCCTCGCCGCCGAGGGCATCACCTGGAAATGCGAGCGCTGAGAAGGGACCGGGTACACGCATCATGAGCACCGTTCTGGCCGGATACGGCCTCGTCAAGAAGTACGGCTCCACCACCGCCCTGGCGGGCGTCGACGTGGAGGTCGGTGAGCGCGACTCGCTGGCGATCATGGGCCCGTCCGGGTCCGGCAAGTCCACCTTGCTGCACACCCTCGCCGGGATCATCCGCCCCGACGGCGGCCAGGTGCTGCTGCGCGGTGAGCGCTTGGACAACCTGAGCGAGAACCGGTTGAGTGCACTGCGCCGCAAGCGGTTCGGGTTCGTGTTCCAGTTCGGCCAGTTGCTGCCGGAGCTGCCGGCCGAGGAGAACGTCGCGCTGCCGCTGATGCTGGAGGGCGTGCCGAGCAGGCAGGCCGTCGAACGCGCTCGCCGCTGGTTCGCGCCCCTCGGCCTGGAGGGTCTGGAGCAGCGCCGCCCCGGCCAGCTCTCCGGTGGCCAGGCCCAGCGCGTGGCCATCGCCCGCGCGCTGGTCATCGAGCCGGACGTGGTCTTCGCCGACGAGCCCACCGGCGCCCTGGACCAGCGCACCAGCACGGAGGTCGTCCAGCTCCTGACCTTCGCGACCCGGGACACGGGCGCCGCTTTGGTGATGGTCACCCACGACGCCGACGTCGCCGCCCACTGCGACCGGATCCTCCAGGTCCGGGACGGCCGGATCAGCGGCCACAGCCAGTTCACCGTCGCCTGAGACGCCCTCCTCCCGCCCTCGCCCGAAGCCCTCCGAAGCTCCGCGGAGTTCCCATGCGTTCCCCTGTTCTGCCCCTGACCTGGCACCTCGCCAGGTCCTCCGGCCGCCGTGGCCTGCAGTCCCAGCTGCTCGCGGCCGGGGCCGCCGCCGTCGGCTCGTTCCTCATGCTGGTGATGATCGCCGCCGCCCTCGGCGCCGGAACCCGCGCCGACCACACCACGTGGCGCACCCCCGACGCCGTACCGGCCAAGGAAGCGACAGCCGTCCAGGCCACGACCACGACGTACGTCCGCCACGAACCCGTAACCGTCGTGAACCTGGCCCAGCTGCCCGGCCGTAAGCAGACCCCCGCACCGCCCGGCCTGAGCGGCTTCCCGAAGCAGGGTCAGGTGTACGTCTCTCCCGCCCTGGCCGAGCTGCTGCACGAACTGCCCGCCGACCAACTCGCCAACCGATTCCCGACGGTGAAGTCCTACGGCACGATCGCCGTCGCCGGTCTCGCCTCGCCCGACGAGCTCGTCGCGGTGGTCGGACGGGCGTCCGACGACGCGGCCGTCGCCAAGACGGCCGGGGAGCAGAACTACTACGACGAGGGGCTGACCGAGCGCGCCCCGATCTCCGGGTTCTCCGGCAGTAAGGAGAGCGTGTTCACCGGCATCGACCAGGGAACCGTGCTGCTGGGCGTGGTGCTCTTGGTCATGCCGGTCGTCGTGCTGGCGTCGGCCGCCGGACGGCTCGGTGCCGCCCGGCGCGAACAACGGCTCGCCGCCCTGCGGTTGGCCGGGGCGACGCCACGGCAGATCCTCGCCATGACCGCGGTCGAGGCGGCCGGAGTCGGCGCGGCCGGGGCCCTGGCGGGCGCGCTCGCCTACACGGCGCTGCTGCCCGCGCTCGCCGAGCTGCCGTACGGCGTCGGCGCATGGTACACCGGTCAGCTCTGGGTGGGGCTGGCATGGCTCGCGGCGGTGGTGCTGGCCGTCACCGCGCTGATCACCGTCAGCGCGGTGACCATGCTGCGCCAGGTCGCGAAGGCACCCCTGGGCGTCGCCCAGCAGGCCCACCCGCGCCGCACCCGCGTCATCCGCCTGCTGCTCTTCGTCGCTGTCCTGCTCTACATCTGGGCGACCACGGGCGACAGCGGCCAGCTCAAGACCCGCCAACTGCTCGCCCTGCTGGCGCTCTTCTACGGCGCGTTCTGGCTGCTGGGTCCCTGGGTCGTGGATCGGCTGGGGCGGATCGTCGGCCGCCGCGCCAAGCGCCCGGCCACGCTGTTGGCAGCGCGCCGCCTCAGCGACGACCCGCGCGCAGCCTGGCGCACCGTCAGCGGCCTGGTGCTGGCCGGGTTCGTGGCCGGGTTCTTCTCGGTCAGCACGCTGGGCTCCGAAGGCCCGCGCCACGAGGGCCAGGTGGCGGTGATCACCGCGAACGCCTCCGACGCCCGGCACACCGCCACCGAGGCCCGCGCGCTCCTGCACAAGGCGGGCGTCACGGCGACCGTCGCCGTCACGAGCGAGGACGAGTACGACAGCCTGCCGGGCGGTGTGCCCGGGGTGACAGCCCAGGTCTCCGGCGACGAGGAACACGTCGATACAGCCATCACGGCCCTGACGCCCCTAGGGTCGGGCAGATACCCAATCACGCAGGAATACGTGTCCGCGCCAGACGACACGGCCACCGCCCGCGTCGCCACCGTCAGCACCGCCACCCTGGTGCTGAGCTTCCTCGTCGCAGCCGCCTCCGCCGGCCTCACCGCCGCCGCCAACGTCCTCGACCGGCGCCGGACGTACGGCCTGCTGCGACTCGCTGGCACCCCGCTTCAGGTGCTGGACCGGGCCCGGGTTCGCGAGACCGTCATCCCGTTGGCCGTCCTGGCCGGCGGCACCACCGCGATGGGTGTCTTCGGCGCCATGCAGCTCAACAAGGCGGCCGGCACCACGATCAACACCTCCGGCGCCATACAACTGGTGCTCTGCCTGGCCGTCGGCGGGCTGGCCATGCTCGGCGCGATCGCCGGCAGCAGGCCGCTGCTGCGGAGGGTGACGGCGGGTCCGGTGCAGACGGCGGACTGACGGACAGGTCACTCGTGAGGAGCGCCCTGGCGTCGGCCGCCGTCCGGAAGCCGCGGAGGATCTGGAGGTCCTCGTCGGGGACGAGGAGTTCCTTGCTGGTGGCGCCCGATACGGTGTCCAGGAACGGCTGCGTGTACTCCTCAGACACGCCTGGAATGGCCCCGGTGGGCGGCCGCGAGGCTGTCGCGCGGCGGAGCAGCTCCGCGCCGAGCGAGGAGCCGTCGCTCCGCACCGCCACGAGGGAGGTATGCCTCTCGCGGCCCTTCTGCACCGCCCGCCGGTCGGGCACGTCCGGTGCTGTGGACGGCTTCCGCTTCCGGCTTGGAGCAGCCCCGCCCAGGCACCGCCGCGCGACGGCATGCCTGCCAGCGCATGGAGGTGCGGACGCGATCAGGCCGGCGGACGCGATGACGCTGATGCCCCACTGCAGAGAACCGTCGCCGAAGCGGTTCACACCCACCGGTCCACCTGGGCGGGGCTGCTTTGCCTTTTTGCCTGCTGGCTCGCGCTGGAAGCGCCCCCGCGCCAACTGTCGGAGAAGGTGTTGGACTACCTACGCCTCCACGGCAGCCCCGCCGGATCCGCGTCGGCTCTCTCCTCGCGCTGCAGGGCTTCGGCGATCGCTTCTCCGATCTTTGCCAGCTCGCGCACCTGCTCGGGCGTGAGGGTGTCGAAGACCGCGCGGCGTACCGCTTCCACATGCCCGGGGGCGGCCCGCTCCAGCAGGGCCACCCCGTCGTCGGTGAGGACGGCGAGCTGGACCCGGCCGTCGGCGGGATCCTCCCGTCGGTCCACGAGACCCGTCGCGCGCAGTCGGTTCACGGCGTGAGTGAGCCGACTGCGCGTGATCTTCAGCCGATGGGCCAGCTCGGACATGCCGAGGGTGTGGTCGGGAGTCGAGGAGAGGTGGGCCAGCAGTGAGTAGTCTGCATGCGTGATGCTGGCGTCGCGCCGGAGCTGCCGGTTCAGATGGTCGGCGAGCAGGGTGGAGAAGTTGACGTAGGCCAGCCAGGCCCGTTGTTCTTCGGCGGTGAGCCACCGCGGCTTCGTGGGCATCCCCTCAGGATATCTGCACGATTGAACATTAAAACGTGCCCGCACCCCGGGTCAGCGCAGCGGAAGGAAGAGCCGGTACACCGGCACGGCCACTGCGGCCACGGCCACATGCATGAGCATCAGGGTTACGACGCCGCCCCAGGTGACGCCGGGCCACCGGCGAAGCCGATCGCGAGTGGCGACGATCTCCGGATCGAGGCAGCTGCCCCCGTGCGCTGTGCGCAGCAACACCCAGGGGAGCCACAGCTCCGCATGAGGGCTCTCCAGCAGGTGGCTGGCGGCTCCGTGGTCCAGGGCCTGCCAGACGTCCTGCCAGTCGAGCGAGTGCGCGAGCATCGCGGCCGGCGGGAGACTGTCCTCCGCTGCGGCCAGGAACCGGGTCAGCTCCCGTGCCGGTCCGGAGCCGTAGAACAGGACGACGTCGTCATCGGGGCGAATCTCGCGCGGCTACTTTGACCAGTCGGCTGTCGAGGTCGGCCAGAAGGGGCGGCCGGACGCCGTGACGGCTGACCAGAGCCACGGTCAGCGACTCGACGCAAAAGGTTCTGACGGGACAGTGAGGTCGAACGGCACAGCGTCTCCATACGGGTGCGTGACAAGTGGGGGGATCGCAACCGGGCCCTCGGATCACTCCGATGTGCTTGAAACTTCTAACACGCTACTTCCAGGTAGCAAATTCGCTGAATGTCACATCGAAAGCCCGCGCGGCCCGGAAGAAGGGCTCATGTCCCATCACCCCACACCTCCGGAGGGCGACGAACCCGGTGTGGTGCCCCGCGGTCTGGACACCGCACGGCCCGGTGGCTCGCCAAGGCCCTCGACCGCTGATCTCCGACAGGGCCGGTCGGACTGTCGCACCGACCGGCCGCTCATACGTGTCGAACGATGACCAGGCCCTCGGCCCTCACCTGGGAGCGGCCCCATGTCCAGGCCCCTCGCCGGTCTCCCCGCCCGCGTCGCCCCCTGGGCGCGCCAAGAGGCCGGCGCTGCGGATTCCAGCGCGCCCATTCCGTCTGCGCCTGCTCGGCATCGGCGAACACCGCCGCGGTCTCCGTGCGGTACGCGAGTTCGTGCCCGGCCGGTGTCGGGATCGAAGACTTCGGCGAACGGACTTCCACCGGCGGGCGACGAGGAGCTTCCGGCCAGCAAGAGCACCGCTCCGTCACGGTGCCACCGCCTGTCCTGCTGGGCGCACGAAAAGAGGCTCACTTACGCAAAGGGTGACTTGAGCGGCGACCTGCCGCCGGTGACCGGATCGATCTGGAAGTCCTTCGATGCCCGAGTCGGCAAGTGAGTGAAGGTTCGCAGCAACAACCTATTGACATGACATTTACCTGACGGCATGGTTCTGGACTTAGAGCCGCTCTTTAAAGCGCTCTAAATCATCCGTCGCCGTCTGCTCCGGACTCCATGACGGGACTCCGGAGCAAAGGGGAGCCAGCCTGATGTCATTCGAAGTGCTGACCATGGGCCGTGTGGGGGTGGACGTGTATCCGCTCCAAACCGGCGTGGGGCTGGCGGACGTCACCTCGTTCGGCAAGTACCTGGGCGGCAGCCCGACGAACGTCGCGGTCGCGGCGGCGCGGTACGGGCGCTCGGCCGCTGTGATCACCAAGACCGGTCGGGACCCGTTCGGTGGCTTCGTGCGCAAGGCTCTGGACGGGTATGGCGTGGACAGCCGTTTCGTCGGTACGTCGGACATCGCGCCGACGCCGGTGACGTTCTGCGAGATCTTCCCGCCGGACGATTTCCCGCTGTACTTCTACCGCCTGCCCAAGGCCCCTGACCTGGACATTCAGCCGGATGAGCTGGATCTGCCGGCGGTACGCGAGGCGAAGGTGTTCTGGGTCACGGGGACCGGGCTGAGCGAGGAGCCGAGCCGCGCGGCGACGCTGGCCGCCCTGGAGCACCGGGCCAAGGCCGGGACCACGGTCTTCGACCTGGACTGGCGGCCGATGTTCTGGCAGGACCCGGCCGAGGCGCGGTCGTATTACAAGGAAGCGCTGCGGCATACGACCGTCGCGGTCGGCAACCTCGACGAGTGCGAGGTTGCCACCGGCGAGCGCGACCCGTACGCCGCCGCGAAGGCGCTGCTCGCGGCGGGTGTGGAGCTGGCCGTCGTCAAACAGGGCCCCAAGGGTGTCCTCGCCATGGACCGGGACGGCTCGGCCGCCGAGATCCCGCCGGTGACGGTGGACGTGGTCAACGGCCTGGGTGCCGGTGACGCCTTCGGCGGCGCCCTGTGCCATGGGCTGCTGTCCGGCTGGGACACCCGGCGCACGGTGTCCTTCGCGAACGCCGCCGGGGCCATCGTGGCCGGCCGGCTGGCCTGCTCGGAGGCGATGCCGACCGAGGCCGAAGTCAACGCCAAGCTGGATGAGGTGCCCCGTGCTGTCTGAGAAGCTGAACCGGATCGTGTCCGCCCGGGTGAGCAACCCCGGTGCCGTCGTGGAGGCCGCCGCCCGCCGCGTGAAGCCGACCTCTCTGCTGGGCGAGCACGGCAAGGCGATGATCATCGCCGCCGACCACCCGGCCCGCGGCGCCAACGGCGTCGGTGGCGATCCCACCGCCATGGCCGACCGTTTCGAGCTCCTGGACCGGCTGTGCACCGCCCTGGAACGGCCCGGCGTGACCGGGGTGCTGGGCACCGCCGACATCCTGGAGGACCTGCTGCTCCTCGGTGTCCTGGACGGCAAGTCCGTCTTCGGTTCGATGAACCGGGCGGGGTTGGCCGGGTCGGTGTTCGAGATCGACGACCGGTTCACCGGGTACGACGCCGAGACCATCGCTGCGATGGGCTTCGACGGCGGGAAGATGCTCACCCGCATCGCCTTGTCCGACCCCGCGACGCCGTCGGCACTGGAAGACACAGCCCGTGCCGTCAATGAGCTCAACGACCGCCAACTCATCGCCATGGTTGAGCCGTTCCTGTCCGTGTGGCAGGACGGCAAGCTCCGCAACGACCTGTCGACCGAGGCGGTCATCAAGTCGATCACCATCGCCTCCGGGCTCGGCCGCCGGACCGCCCACACCTGGCTGAAGCTGCCCGTCGTAGCGGAGATGGAGCGCGTCCTCGCCTCCTCCACGCTGCCCGCGCTGCTGCTCGGCGGCGAGGTCAAGGACGCGGATGCCGCCTTCGCCTCCTGGGGCAAGGCGCTCAAGCTGCCCACCGCGCAGGGCCTGGTCGTCGGCCGGTCGCTGCTCTACCCGTCGAACGGTGATGTCGCCGGTGCGGTGGACAAGGCGGTGAGCCTGCTGTGAGCGACACGAGCAAGTACCACCTCAAGGCCGGGACTTCGGCCGACGGTCCATACGACCTCCTGGTCACGCCGGAGTCGGCGGGCTGGGGATACTCCGGGCTCAGGATCCTGACCCTGGGCCCGGGTGAGGCGCACGCCCTGTCCACCGGTGACTCGGAGTTCCTGGTTCTGCCGCTGACGGGCTCCTGCACCGTCACCACGGACGGCAGGGCCTTCGAACTCGCCGGCCGGGCAGACGTGTTCGCCTCCGTCACCGACTTCGCGTATGTCCCGCGCGAGTCGGAGGCACTGATCAGCAGCGCATCGGGAGGTCGATTCGCGCTGCCCTCCGCCCGTACCGAGCAGGGAGGTCAACCGGCTCGGTACGGGCGCAAGGAGGATGTCCCCGTCGAGTTGCGGGGGGCTGGTGCTTGCTCCCGGCAGGTCAACAACTACTGCCTGCCCGGAACCTTCGACGCCGAGCAGCTGCTCGTGTGCGAGGTCCTCACGCCCGGCGGCAACTGGTCCTCCTACCCGCCGCACAAGCACGACGAGGCGCGCCCCGGCGAGGAGTCGGAGCTGGAGGAGATCTACTACTTCCAGGTTTCCGGTGAGAACGGTTTCGCCTACCAGCGGGTGTACGGCACCGAGGACCGGCCGATCGATGTCCTCGCCGAGGTCCGCTCCGGCGACACCGTGCTGATCCCGCACGGCTGGCACGGCCCCTCCATCGCCGCGCCCGGCTACGACCTCTACTACCTCAACGTCATGGCCGGTCCGGGTCAGGACCGCGCCTGGCTGATCTGCGACGACCCCGCCCACGGCTGGGTCCGCGGCACCTGGGACACGCAGGACGTGGATGATCGCCTGCCCTTCGGAGAGAACTGATGAACACCGTCCGACTGACCACCGCCCAGGCCCTGGTCCGCTTCCTCGCCCACCAGTACAGCGAGCGCGACGGCCAGGAGCAGCGGCTGATCCCCGGTGTCTGGGGCATCTTCGGGCACGGCAACGTGGCAGGCATCGGCCAGGCCCTCCTCCAGGCCGCCGTCACCCGCGAGGCCGATCTGCCGTACTACCTGGCCCGCAACGAGCAGGGCATGGTGCACGCCTCCGTCGCCTACGCGAAGATGCGCGACCGGCTGGCCACCTTCGCCTGCACCGCCTCCACCGGCCCCGGCTCCACCAACATGATCACGGGCGCGGCACTGGCCACTACCAACCGCATCCCGGTCCTACTGTTGCCCTCGGACATGTTCGCGACTCGCGCCGCCGACCCGGTGCTCCAGCAGCTGGAGGACACGCGCGGCGGTGACGTCACCGTCAACGACGCCTTCCGCGCGGTCTCGAAGTACTTCGACCGCGTCCAGCGTCCCGAGCAGCTCATCCCGGCCGCGCTCGCCGCGATGCGGGTGCTGACCGACCCGGTCGAGACCGGTGCGGTGACCCTCGCGCTGCCGCAGGACGTGCAGGCCGAGGCCTATGACTGGCCCGTCTCCTTCTTCCGGCGCCGGGTCTGGCATGTGGGCCGCCCGGTGCCGGAGGCAGCCGCCGTCCAGCGGGCGGTCGCGCTGTTGCGCAACGCCAGGAAGCCGCTGATCGTGGCCGGTGGCGGCACCGTCTACTCCGGTGCCGAGACCGCGCTGCGCGCCTTCTCCGAAGCCACCGGCATCCCGGTCGCCGACACCCACGCCGGCAAGGGCGCGGTGCCGTGGGACCACCCCTACGCGGTCGGTGGTGTCGGCTCCACCGGCGCCTACGCGGCGAACGAGCTGGCCCGCGAGGCCGATGTCGTGCTCGGTATCGGCACCCGCTACAGCGACTTCACCACCGCCAGCCACACCGTGTTCGGCAACCCGGACGTCACGTTCATCAACCTCAACGTGGCCCGCCTGGACGCCGTCAAGCATTCCGCCGAGCCGCTGGTGGCCGACGCCCGGCTCGGCATCCAGGCCCTCGCCGGGGCGCTGTCGGAGTGGGAGGTCGACCCCGCGTACCGGAACCGCACCCGTGAACTCATCGCCCGCACCCGGGAGATCGAGGACGAGTGCTTCGCCCCCGACCGCAACACCGGCGACCTGCCGGCCCAGACCCAGATCCTCGGCGCCCTCAACGACGTCCTGGACGACCGTGCCGTGGTCATCAACGCGGCCGGGTCCATGCCCGGCGACCTGCAGCAGTTGTGGCGCGCGAGGGACCCGAAGGCGTACCACGTCGAGTACGCCTACTCCTGCATGGGCTACGAGGTCGCCGCCGGCGTCGGCGCCAAGATGGCCGACCCCACGCGCGAGGTCGTCGTCCTCGTCGGCGACGGCTCCTATCTGATGATGGCGCAGGAGATCGTGACCATGGTCTCCGAGGGACTGAAGGTCATCATCGTCCTGGTCCAGAACCACGGCTTCGCCTCGATCGGTTCCCTCTCCGAGTCGCTTGGCTCACAGCGGTTCGGCACCAAGTACCGCTTCCGCAACGGCGACTCGGGTCAGCTCGACGGCGACGTCCTCCCCGTCGACCTCGCCGCCAACGCCTCCTCCCTCGGCGCGGACGTCCTGCACGCCACCAGCGTCGACGAGTTTCGCTCGGCGATGGAGAAGGCCAAGGCCGCCACCCTCACCACCGTCGTCCATGTCGAGACCGACCTGTACGGCCCCAACCCGCCCGGCCACGGCTGGTGGGATGTCCCCGTCAGCGAGGTCTCCGCCCTGGAATCCACCCAGAGCGCGTATGAGACCTACGCCGCCCACAAGCAGGCCCAGCGCCACTACCTGTAAGGAAATCCCACCGTGACCACCATCCAGCACTGGATCAACGGCACCCTCACTTCCGGCGCCACCACTCAGCCGGTGTTCAACCCGGCCACCGGCGCCGAGCAGGCCCGCGTCGTCCTCGGCGGCAACGCGGAAATCGATGCCGCCGTCCAGGCCGCGAGCGCCGCCTTCGAGACATGGTCGGAGTCGTCGCTCACGCAGCGCACCCAGGTGATGTTCAACTTCCGCCAGCTCCTCGTGGAGCACGAGGAGGAACTGGGCCGGATCATCTCCGCCGAGCACGGCAAGACCGTCGACGACGCCCGCGGCGAGATCACCCGCGGCCGCGAGGTCGTCGAGTTCGCCTGCGGCCTCGGCGACGTGCTGAAGGGCTCCTTCTCCGACCAGGTCTCCCGCGGCGTGGACGTGCACAACTTCCGCCAACCGCTCGGCGTCGTCGCGGGCATCACGCCGTTCAACTTCCCGGCGATGGTGCCCCTGTGGATGCACCCGATCGCGATCGCGACCGGCAACACCTTCATCCTCAAGCCGTCCGAGCGCGACCCGTCGGCCGCGAACTTCGTCGCCGAGCTGTACAAGCGGGCCGGTCTGCCCGACGGCGTCTTCAACGTCGTGCACGGCGGCAAGGACGCGGTCGACGCGATCCTCACCCACCCGGGCATCGAGGCGGTGTCCTTCGTCGGCTCCACCCCGATCGCCAAATACGTCCACGAGCAGGCCACCGCCCATGGCAAGCGGGTCCAGGCCCTCGGCGGCGCCAAGAACCACGCCGTCGTCCTGCCGGATGCCGACCTGGAGTTCGCCGCCAACCACATCACCGCAGGCGCCTACGGGTCGGCCGGTGAGCGCTGCATGGCCGTCTCCGTCGCTGTCGCGGTCGGTGACGCCGCCGACGCCCTGGTGGACGTCCTCAAGCGCAAGGCCAACGAGGTGAAGGTGGGCCCCGGCGACGCCGAGGGCACCGAGATGGGCCCCCTGGTCACCAAGGCCGCCCAGGAACGTGTCGAGAACGCCGTCGGCACCGCTCAGGCGCAGGGCGCCACGGTCGTCGTCGACGGACGCGGACTGAAGATCGAGGGCCACGAGGAGGGCTTCTTCACCGGCCCGTCCCTCCTCGATCACGTCACCACGGAGATGGAGGCGTACCGGGAGGAGTTGTTCGGTCCGGTCCTGGCGATCGTCCGCGCCGAGAGCCTCGACCAGGCGATTGACCTGATCAACGCCAACCCGTACGGCAACGGCACCGCCCTGTTCACCGGTTCCGGCGAGGCCGCCCGCCGCTTCCAGCGCCGGATCAAGGTCGGCATGATCGGCATCAACGTCCCCGTCCCGGTCCCGATGTCGTACTACTCCTTCGGCGGCTGGAAGGACTCCCTCATCGGCGACAACCCCATCCACGGCCCCGAGGGCATCCGCTTCTACACCCGCCCCAAGGTCGTCACGACCCGCTGGCCGCAGCCGAAGCAGCAGGTCACCGCCGGGTTCACCTTCCCCACGTCCAGCTGAGTCCCGCGCTCATCCCCGTACAAGCACCTCGCCTCCCTCAGCGACAGGAGACCGGCCATGGACGTCAAGGACGACGACGTGACCCAGGCCCGCACGCCATCCCCCCTCATCGACGACGCTCCGCCGCCCGTCCGAAAGCGGCTGCGCGTCGTCACCGTCATCGCCACCTTCGGTGGACTGCTCTTCGGTTACGACACCGGTGTCATCAACGGCGCGTTGCCGTACATGAGTGACGACCTCGGCCTCACCCCGTTCACCGAGGGCCTGGTCACCAGCTCTCTGTTGCTCGGCGCGGCGTTCGGGTCGCTGCTCGGCGGGCGGCTCTCGGACGTGCGCGGACGGCGCCGCAACATCCTGTTGCTCGCGGTGCTGTTCTTCGTCGGCACGCTCGGCTGCACCCTGGCCCCGAACACCGAACTGATGGTCGTGGCACGCTTCGTGCTCGGTCTCGCGGTCGGTGGTGCCTCGGTGACCGTGCCGGTGTACCTGGCGGAGATCTCGCCCGCCGAGCGCCGCGGCCGTCTGGTCACCCGCAACGAGCTGATGATCGTCAGCGGTCAGCTGGCCGCGTTCACCTTCAACGCGATCATCGCCGACGTCGGCGGTGAGTCGGGCGGCATCTGGCGCTGGATGCTGGTCGTCGCGACCCTGCCCGCGGTCGTCCTCTGGTTCGGCATGCTGGTCATGCCAGAAAGCCCGCGCTGGCTCGCCTCCAAGGGCCGGTACGCGGACGCGCTGGCCGTGCTGAAGCAGGTCCGTTCCCAGCAGCGGGCGGAGGCCGAGCTCAGCGAGGTCACCGCGATGGCGGTCGAGGACGACAAGGCCAAGCTCGGCGGGTGGAGCGACCTGCGGGAGCCGTGGGTGCGCAGGCTGTTCCTGGTGGGGATCGGCATCGCGATCGTCATGCAGATCACCGGCGTCAACACGATCATGTACTACGGCACCGAGATCCTCACCGACGCCGGTTTCGCCTCCGACAGCGCGCTCACCGCGAACATCGCCAACGGCGTGATCTCGGTGCTCGCCACCTTCGCCGGCATCTGGCTGCTCGGCCGCGTCGACCGGCGGCCGATGCTGCTTATCGGTCAGATCGGCACGATCGGCGCCCAGTTGCTGATTGGCGTGTTCTCGCTGACGCTACCCGCCGGTGACGCCCGCGCCTACGCGGTCCTCGCCATGACCGTCACCTTCCTCGCCTTCCAGCAGGGCGCGATCTCCCCGGTGACCTGGCTCATGCTGTCCGAGATCTTCCCGCTGAAGATGCGCGGCCTCGGCCTGGGCATCGCGGCCTTCGCCCTGTGGATCACCAACTTCTCCATCGGGCTGGTCTTCCCCGTCCTGGTCGACGCGGTGGGCGTGTCCAACACGTTCTTCCTCTTCGTCGCGGTGGGTCTGCTCGCGGTCGCCTTCGTCAAGCGGTACGTGCCCGAGACGCGTGGACGCACGCTCGAGCACCTCGAACACGAACTCAAGGCCCGCTTCTCCTGACCTTCCCCTGCCCCTGCCCTTGGCCCGCACGGGCCGAGGACGCTCACTTCCGAGGAATAGGAAAGACCCATGACCGTGCGCGTAGGAGTGATCGGGGCCGGCTGGATCGGCCAGGAACACATCCGCAGACTGACCGAGACCGTGACCGGAGCCCAGGTCACCGCGGTCACCGACATCGACGCCGCCCGCGCCCAGGAGGCCGCGGCCAAGGTCGGCGCCCGGGTCCTCCCCGACGGGGCCGCCGTGGTCGCGGCGGACGACGTGGATGCGGTGCTCGTCACCTCCTGGGGCCCCACCCACGCCGAGCACGTACTGAACGCGATAGCCGCCGGCAAGCCGGTCTTCTGCGAGAAACCTCTGGCCACGACCGCCGAGGACTGCCTGAAGATCGTCGAGGCGGAGACGGCGCTCGGCCGCCGTCTGGTCCAGGTCGGCTTCATGCGCCGCTACGACGCCGGCTACCGCCAGATGAAGCAGGTCATCGACTCCGGCCGGATCGGCGAGCCACTCGTGGTGCACTGCGCCCACCGCAACGCGACCGTGCCCGAGTCGTACCACACCGACATGGCCGCGCTCGACTCCGCGGTCCACGAGATCGACGTACTGCGCTGGCTGCTCGACGACGAGATCGTCTCCGCCCAGGTGGTCCTGCCGCGTTCCACGAGTAAGCGGTTTGAGCACCTGAAGGATCCGCAGATCATGCTCTTCGAGACCGCGAAGGGCGTCCGCATCGATCTTGAGGTCTTCGTCAACTGCCAGTACGGCTACGACATCCAGTGCGAGACCGTCGGCGAGGAAGGCCTCGTACGCCTGCCCGACCCGGCCGCCGTTGGCGTCCGCACCGCCGGCCAGCACAGCACCGAAGTCCTCACCGACTGGGTGGGCCGCTTCGTGGACGCCTTCGACACCGAGTTCCGCGAGTGGATCACCGCTGTCGCCACGGGTGCCGCCCCCACCGGCCCGTCCGCCTGGGACGGCTACGCCGCGACTGTCATCTCCAACGCCACCGTCGAGGCACGGAAGTCGGGCGGCATCGTCGCCACGGACATGAAGCCCCGCCCCGCCTTCTACGGCGGCACCGCGTGAAGGCCACCCTCGGCTCCTCCATGGCTCGTGCCTGACAACGACAAACGGACCCCGGCCGCCTGCTCTTGGAGTGGGCGGCCGAGGTCCTTTGACCTGCTGCGGATGTTCGGCAGTCATGAGCGCCGTTGTGCTCCGTCACGGGTCAAGCCGTGAGCAACGCGCTTCTGACCGCCGCATGATGGGCAAGCACGCGACGTAAAGACGCCACGTGCTCATCGCCGAAGGCCAGCTTCTGCCGCTTTTCGAGGTTCTGAGGCTTGGAAAATTAAAACCCCGTGACTCCCTTGAGCGCCGGGTCACCGGCAAGCGCCACCACATTCATTGCCGACTGCTCGGCCGTAATCCCGATGACGGGAAACAATACGCCGGTGATCGCCTTGGCAAGACCTGACATCGAGCGGGTGATACCGGTGTCCCTGACCAGACCCGCAGTCGCGCCGTTGATGGCTGGCCCATTCGGGTGTTCCGCCGCATACATCTGCTCGTACAGCACGCAGGCGGACTGATTCTGTCCGGTCGCACGCATGACCGTGAAATTCTCCTCAAGAGACGGGTCGTTCTCGAAAAGGCGCGGATTCTTTGGTGCCTGCGCGCTGACGAAGACAACCCGGCCGTCATCAGCGTTCGAGAGCTCGGGCGTGAAAGCCTCGGTGAGAAGGTAACGGCCCAAGAACTGCGAAGCCCAGCTCTCTTCCAGGCCATCGGCGCTCACGACCCGCTTGGTGTTGACCACCCCGGTGGAGTGAACGAGGGCATCCAGCCGTCCGCCCAGTTGTGGCCGGAGAGTGCGGACAAACTGTTCCCTAGGGCGCTGCCGCCGTTGCGCGGCCGTGGCGATCTTCCTCAACGGCGCACGGAGGCCTGAGCAGCGCTGAGAACCCGGCACACGAGCTTCCTCGCTCGACGCAAGTCGCCGTCCGGTGGGGCATCGCTGACCGCTGAGAACACCTGCCTCGGTGGGCTCCGAGCCCTGATGGATCACCTCCACGCCGCCTGCTGGCGCACGGAAGGGCCCCTTGGTGGCGAACCCGAACCCCAATGCACGCGCGACAGAGCCGCCCAGGGCACTCAACCCTGGGCGGCTCTCCGGTCGTGGTCGCGTTGTCAGTTGCCGGCTTCCGCTTGAAGCTGTGCGAGTTCGGCTTCGAGGTGGGCCATGGCTTCGCCGCCGGCCATGAGGTCGGTGATCTCTTCTCGCGTACGTTCGCCCTTGCGGAAGTCGTCGGCCTTCTGGCCGCGGATCAGGACGGCGAAGTGGTCGCCGACCATCATGGCGTGGCGGACATTGTGGGTGACGAGGATGACCGCGACGCCCTTGGCCCGCGCCTGCATGACGATCCGCAGGACGTGTGCGGCTTCCTTGACGCCGAGTGCGGCGGTCGGTTCGTCGAGGATGAGGACGTTGGCGCCGAAGTAGACGGCACGGGCGATGGCCAGGGCCTGGCGTTCACCGCCGGACAGGCTGCCGACCAGCCGGTTTCCGTCGGTGACCCGGGTGATGCCGAGGGACTGCATTTCCCGTACGGCGATTTCGCCCGCCAGCTTCTTGTCGAAGAGCTTGAACGGGCCGAAGCCCTTGGTGGGTTCGGCGCCGACGAAGAAGCAGCGGCCGACGCCCATGAGCGGGAAGGTGCCGCCGAACTGGTGCACCGTCGCGATGCCCTGGGCGCTCGCGTCGCGCGGGCTGTCGAACTCGACCGGCTTGCCGTTGACCTCGATGGTGCCGGAAGTCGGCTTGTGGAACCCGGAGAGGATCTTGATGAGGGTGGACTTGCCGGCGCCGTTGTCGCCCAGCAGGCACAGTACCTTTCCGGCGTCCACCTCCAGGGAGATGTCCTGCAGTGCGTGGGTGCCGAGGAACGACTTGTTGATGTCGGTCAGGCGCAGAAGGGGTGCGGTCATGGTCATGCCTTCTTCGCGGTGCGGGGCTTGTAGGACAGGGCCAGGCGGCGGAAGGTGTTGTTCATCAGCACCGCGGCGAGGATGAGGATGCCGAGGATCAGGCTGGCCCAGTCGGAGTTCCAGCCGGTGTAGTAGATGCCCTGGTTGACGATCGCGAACGTCAGCGTGCCCAGGACGACACCGAAGACCGAGCCGTAGCCGCCGGTCAGCAGCACACCGCCGACGACCACGGCGATGATGGAGTTGAAGACGAAGGACTGCCCGTTGGCGACCTGGGCACCGTTGTAGAGGATCGTCTGGATCACGCCGACCAGGGCGGCGCCGAACCCGCTGGCCATGTACAGGGCGATCTTCACCCGGTCGACGGGGATGCCGGTGGCGCGGGCGCTCTCCTTGTCACCACCGATCGCGAAGATCCAGTTGCCGTACTTCATCAGCTGCAGCAGCACGGTGACGGCCACGGCGATGCCCAGCCACCAGAAGATCGCGACCTCGAACTGGCCGGCGATGAGCGTGCCGAACAGCTTCTTGGACAGCGGGTCCGGGCTGATCGGGACGCTGGTGGTGCCGGTCGTGACACGGGACAGGCCCAGGGTCAGACCCGCCATGCCAGACAGTGTGGCCAGCGTGATGACCAGGGAGGGCACGTTGGTGCGGGTGACGAGGATGCCGTTGAGGAGGCCGGTCAGCAGGCCGAGGCCGAGCGCCAGCAGGATGCCGACGATCATCGGCGCGCCCCAGTGCCCGGAGACGATGGCGAGCGTCATCGAGCTGCCCGCCAGCACCGAGCCGACGGACACGTCGAGTTCGCCGGCAATCATCAGCAGTCCGACCGGGATGGCGATGATGCCGAGTTCGGCGGCGATGTTGAGCCAGCTCGCTGCGCCGGCGGGAGCGAGGAACTTCTCTCCGCCGAAGATCGCGAAGAAGACGAAGACGGTGATCGTTCCGATGAGCGCGCCCGCCTCGGGACGGTGCCGCAACTGCCCCAGCACACTCTCGGACTGCTTCGGCGGGGCGGCAGCGGACTCTTTCTCGGCCGTCGGGTCAGTAAGTGAGGTAGTCATCGGAAGAAGTCACCTTCGGGAATCCAGTTGAGCTGCGACGCAGGTACGGGGAGGAAGGGGGGCGCCGGGCCCGGGGAGAGGCCCGGCACCGGTCGGTGGGTCAGCGCACCCCGGCCTTGGCGCCGGCGATCGCCTTGTCGACGTTGTCCTTGGTGACCAGCAGCGGGCCGGTCAGGATCGGGTTCTGCGGCGGGAGCACGCCGTAGGAGAGGTACTGGTTGGCCATCGACACGACGTAGAAGCCCTGCAGGTAGGGCTGCTGGTCGATGGCGAACATCTGCTCGCCGTTCTTGATCCGGGTCAGCTGGCTTTCCGAGAGGTCGAAGGTGCCCAGCTTGACCTTGTCACCGGCGTTCGCCTGCTTGATCGCGGCGGCCGCGCTGTCCGCGTCGCCGACGCCGATCGTGACCACGGCGTCGATGCTGCTGTCCTTGAGCAGCGCGCCCTTGATCGCCTGGGTGACGGCGGACGGGTTTCCGAAGTTGGAGGAGGGCAGCGGAAGTTGCTTGGAGGACGAGCCCCCGCTGGTGGCGCCGTCCTTGATGCCCTTGCAGCGGGCCTCCTGGTTGGCGGAGCCGGGCACGGTGTTGACACACAGGATGTTCTTGACGCCCTCCTCCGCGAACTTGGCGCCGCCCGCCTTGCCCGCCTCGTAGTCGTCCGACCCGATGTACTTCACGGCGCCGACCTTCTTGGCCGCGTCGATGCCACCGGAGTTGTAGATGAACACCGTGATGCCCTTGGCGATGGCCTGCTTGATCGCCGAGTCCTGGTTCTCGGGCACCCAGTCCGGCACCAAGATTGCCGACGGGTTCTGCGATATCGCGGTCTGCGTGAGCTTGGCGACGTCCGGGCCCAGGTTGTCGTAGGTGGCCGGGCCGAGATAGGTGACCTTGCCGCCGCCGGCCTTGACCAGCTTCGTCGCGTCCTCGACGCCGCGCTTGACCGTGGAGAAGAACGGGTCGTCGGACTTGCCGCCGATGACGACGATGGACACCTTGCCGGTCTTCGCGGTGGACGTCGTACCGCCGCCGGCGCTGGCCGTGGCCTCGCCCCCGTCGCCGGTGGCCTTGCCGCTGGCGCACCCGGTCAGCGCGGTGGCCGTCAGGGCGAGCAGGCTCACCGCGGTCAGGCCCCTTCTGGAGAGGCGACGGCCGGTCGGCCGCCGGGTCTGTGTGCGTTCCATGTGCTGGGGTGCTCCTTCGTGTGATGCCGGGCGGGTGCGTGAGCGGGCCGGGCGTAGCTCGGAGTGGGGCGGTGGGTGCGCACCGAGTCGCACGTAGTGCGCGGGACGGTCGGTACGTTCACTGCGGCGGTTGTTTCGCTTCGGTGGGGCGCCGGGTGTCGGCGATGTACGGGCGGCTCGCCGCAGGGGATGCCCCGGCACTGATCACGGCGACGCCGGACTGAGTGGTGATGAATGTTCCGCGATCTTTTAAATCGCTTTAAGGGGGTGGCCAGAGCATGCTTGTGTTTCACGGAGGTGTCAAGACTCCGCTCACAAATGCACACTGTCCCGTTATTCGCCCATGAAAAGCTGCATCAGCCATGCATGTGCCCGCCCGTGCAGGCGTGCCCCGCGGTCGCCCGGGTGCACCGCGGCCAGCTCACACAGTGCGGTTCGGCCGGGTCAGCGTGGCGGTGCGGTGGTTCCGCGCACGACGAGGGAGGGGGCGAGGACGATCTCGCGGGGCTCGGTGCGGCCCTGATCGAGGCGTTCGACGACGGCCAGGACGGCCTGACGGGCCTGTTCCTCGGCCTCCTGGCTGACCGTGGTCAGGTCGAAGCAGGCCAGCCGGGAGAGGGTGTCGTCGTCATAGCCGACGACGGAGACATCGCCGGGGACGTCGACCTCGGCCCCCCGCAGGGCGGTGAGCATGCCGATGGCACTGCGGTCGTTGAACGTCACGACAGCGGTCGGCAGATCGCCGTCGTCGAGCAGCTGCCGGCCGACCTTGTCACCGGATTCCTCGGTGAGGTCCCCGTGGAGGATTCTGATCTGCCCGTCGAGGCCGTGGCGGCGCATGGCGGCCCGGTAGCCGCGGCGACGGTCGGTGGCGATGACTCCCTTGCCGCCGTCGACGTAGACGATCGCGCGGTGTCCGAGGCTCACCAGATGGTCGACGATCTGGCCTACACCGTCGTCGTCGGCGCTGCGTACGACGTCGAGGGCGGCTCCGGTGATACGGCGGCCCAGCGAGACGACGGGCGCCTGGCGGTCGAGGTCGGCGAGGACGGAGGCGGGAGCCACCGGGCCGATCAGGATCAGCGCCTCGCAGCGGAAGGCCAGGAGGGTCTCGACGGCGGTGCTCTCGTCGCGGGTCCGGGTCTGAGTGCTCAGGACGAGGTCGTAGCCGACCTCCTCCGCCGCCGTATGCAGATGCTCGACGAGTTCGGCCTGGAAGGCGCTGTGGACATCGATCATCACGCCGAGCAGCCGGCTGCGCTTGCTGGCCAGGGCACTGGCCGTGCGATCCGGGCGGTAGCCGAGTTCGGCGGCCGCCTTCAGAACCCGCTGCCGGGTGCGCTCACTGGGGCCCGGCACACCGCGCAGCACCAGTGACACCGACGCTGTGGACAGGCCGACGCGTGCGGCGACATCCTCCAGCCGGGGACGCGGAGTCACCCCGCCTGCACCCGCAGGGGCAGCGGAACCGAGCTCGTCCACACGACCTCCCGCGGATTTACGGCAACACCCTTGACATCTGCCTGTGACGCCGCTGATAGTACCAGCACTTAAAGCGCTTTAAGCGATCCCTTGGCGGCCTGGACGGAACCGGGACCCATGGCTCTCGCCCCCACGTCCCCCTATCCACGGCGCAGCGGCGCGCCGGAGAGGAACCTTCATGAGCACACGGCCCATCGGGGTGGCGGTCATCGGGGCCGGAATGGCGGGCCGAGCCCATCTCAACGGCTACCGGCAGGCCGCGACCCTGTACGGAGCCGGACTGCCCGACGTGCGCCTGGTCGCCGTCGCCGACGCCCACGAGCCCTTCGCCCGGGACGCGGCCCGTCGTTATGGCTTCGAGCGGGCCGAAACCGACTGGCGGGCGATCGTCGAGGCGGATGATGTCGACGCGGTCAGCGTGGTGGTAGCCAATCATCTGCACCGGGGGATCGTCGAAGCCCTGCTGGCGGCGGGCAAGCACGTGCTGTGCGAGAAGCCGCTCGCGCCGAGTGTGGCCGACGCCGAGGCGATGGTGAAGGCTGCCGAGAGCACCGGCCTGGTGGCGGCGACGGGCTTCACCTTCCGCCGTTCGCCCGCGATCAACGCCGTACGGCAGCAGGTGCTTCAGGGTTCGCTCGGGCCGGTCCAGCACTTCAACGGGCACTACTGGTGCGACTACGGGCACAACCCCGACGCGCCCATGAGCTGGCGCTATCGGGGCGGCCCCGGCTCCGGGGCGCTGTCGGACATCGGCAGCCACCTCATCGACCTCGGCGAGTACTTCTGCGGTGCGGTGCGAAGCGTGCAGGGCGCCGTCCTGGCGACCCAGGTGCCCGACCGCCCCGTGCCGTTGGGAACAGCGGTCGGGCACTCGGCCGACGTCCAGGTGAGCCAGGAGCGCGCGCCCGTAGAGAACGAGGACATCGCCACCTTCACTGCGACGTTCGCCTCCGGCGCCGTCGGCACCTTCTCCGTCTCGCGTATCGCCCGGGGCCTTGCCAACTCGCTGGGCTTCGAGGTGTTCACGAAGGGCGGGGCGGCGACCTTCGAGCTGTCGCGTCCGGCGGAGTTCACCATCGCCGACTCGGCGGCCGCCGACCCCGTGGACGGCTACCGGCGCGTGGTGGTCGGCCCTGACCACCCCTACATCGCGGGCGGCCTGCCCATGGACTTCCCCAGCGTCGGCCACGGCCAGCACGAGTTCTTCGTCTGGCAGGCCCGCGCCTTCCTGGAGCAGATCGCGGGCCTGGACCGGCTGCCCGCCTGCCCGACCCTCGCCGACGGGCTGCACAACCTGCGCGTCATTGACGCGATCGTCGCCTCCGCGGACGCCGACGGCAAGGCCGTCACCGTCCAGTGAACCGCACCTGCGGGACCCCCACCATCAGCAAGAAGGACTGAGGGAAACACACCATGAAGCTGGGCCTCTACAACGCGATCCTGCACGACCGGCCGCTGCCCGAAGCGATCAAGGTCGTCGCCGACCTGGGCCTGACCGGTCTTGAGATCAACACCGGTGGCTTCCTCCCCGCGGTGCACGTGCCGACGTTCGACGACATCCTCGTCAGCGACACCGCCCGGGACGACTTCCTCGGACTCTTCGAGGGCACCGGCGTCTCCATCGCCGGCCTCAACGCCAACGGCAACCCACTGCACCCGAACCCTGCCATCGGCGAGAAGCACGCAGAGGACATCCGCCGCTCCATCCGCCTGGCCGAACGCCTCGGCCAGCACCGCCTGGTGACCATGTCCGGCCTGCCCGGCGGCGAACCGGGCGCAACCCGCCCGAACTGGATCGTCAACGCCTGGAACTCCGCGGCCCTGGACGTGCTGGACCACCAGTGGAAGATCGCCGCGGACTTCTGGCGCGAGACCGACCGGCTCGCCCGCGACCACGACGTCAAGGTCGCCCTCGAACTGCACCCGCAGAACATCGTGTTCAACTCCGCCGACGTGCACAAGCTCATCGACCTCACCGGCGCGACCCATGTGGGCGTCGAGCTGGATGCCTCGCACCTGTTCTGGCAGCAGATGGACCCGGTCGCGGTCGTACGCCACCTCGGCGAGTTGGTCTTCCATGCCGCTGCCAAGGACGTCCGTATCAACCGCGAGCACGCCGCCCTCTACGGCGTGCTCGACAACAGCTTCCGCCGCCTGTCGCCCGACGAGCCGCGCACCAACCTCGGCGGTGAGGAGTGGGCCAACGAGTGGCCCAAGGCATCCGCCTGGGACTTCGTCGCCCTCGGCAAGGGCCACGACGTCGCCTACTGGACCGAGTTCCTGCGCGCCTTGCACGAGGTCGACCCCGACATGCTGGTCAACATCGAGCACGAGGACACCGAACTTGGCCCCGTCGAGGGCGTCGCCGTGGCCGCCGAGGTGCTCAAGGCGGCCGACGCGGCGCTCCAGGAGTCCCTGCAGGCGTCCGTGCAGTCGTGATCGCCTGGGCAAGCTACCCGTACCAGGGCCAGGTCGTCCTCGTCACGGGGGCCGGAACCGGCATCGGCCGGGCGACCGCGCGCGCGTTCCTCGAACAGGGGGCAAGCGTGGCGGTCCTCGGCCGCGGCCGGGAGCCGCTGCGGGAGACCGTCGCCGGCTTCGACGCCGAGCGCGTCCTGGTACTGACCGCCGATGTGACGGACCCCGTCGCGCTGGAGCGTGCGGTCGCCGCGATCGGCGAGCGCTTCCGCCGCCTCGATGTCGTCGTCGCCAATGCCGGCACCAGCGAGCCCAGCCGGATCGACACCTTCGACAGCGCCGCGTGGGAGCGCCTGCGGTCGGTGAACCTCGACTCGGTCATCCGACTCGCCCGGCTGACCGTGCCCTTGCTGCGCACCACACGCGGCAACTTCGTGGCCGTCTCCTCCATCGCCGGCCTGCGCGGCGACTGGTCCCAGTTCGCCTACAACGCCACCAAGGCGGCGGTCAACGCGTTCGTGCAGAGCCTCGCCCTCGACCTCGGGGCCGACGGCGTACGGGTGAACGCCATCGCACCCGGCTTCACATTCTCCCAGCTCACCCAGGAACGCCTCGACGACCCCGAATTCACCATGCGGCTCCTCGACAGAGTCGCGCTCGACCGGGTCGCCCAGCCCGAGGACATCGCGCGCGCCGTGCTGTTCCTCGCCAGCCCGGACGCCGGATACATCACGGGGACCGTGATCCCCGTCGACGGCGGCACCAGCGCCTCCAGCGGCACACCTCGTCCCCTGTAACACCAAGGAGTACCCACCATGAAGATCGCCCTCGATCCGTACATGATCCGCCATGTACCGCTGCTCGAACTGCCGTCCGTAGTGGCCGAGCTGGGCTACGAGTGGATCGAGCTGTCGCCGCGCGAGGACTTCATCCCGTTCTTCCGCCACCCGCGCGTCGACGACGCCACCGTCGCGAAGTTCCGCAAGTCCCTGGAGGCCGCCGGGGTCGGCATCTCCTCCGTACTTCCCCTGTTCCGCTGGTCCGGCCCGGACGAGGACGCCCGCCAGGCCGCCGTACGGTACTGGAAGCGCGCCATCCAGATCGCCGCCGACCTCGGAGTCACCAGCATGATCTCCGAGTTCAACGGCCGCCCGGAGGAACCCGACCGCAGCGAGGCGCAGTTCTGGAAGTCACTGGACGAGCTGCTGCCGCTGTTCGAACGCGAGGGCATCAAGCTCGCTCTGGAGCCGCACCCCGACGACTTCATCGAGAACGGCTACGACGCGATCAACCTCATCCGCGGCATCAACCACCCCAACGTCAGCTTCCTGTACTGCGCCCCGCACACCTTCCACATCGGCAACGACGCCCCCGGCATCATCAAGTACGCGGGCGACCTCCTCACCCACATCCACCTGGCCGACGCCTTCGACCACACCGCGTCCTCCGGAAACCGCTACATCCTCAACCCGCCCGGCACCACCGCCCGCATCCACCAACACCTGAACATGGGGGAGGGCGAGGTCGACTTCGACGAGCTCTTCCGCGAACTACGCGCGAACGGTTTCGACGGCACCCTCACCGCCTGCGTGTTCGCCTGGGAGGAGAAAGCGAAGGAGTCGTCCGTGTTCATGCGGGAGAAGGTCGACGAATATCTCGCCCCCTGGAAGTGACCTCACGACGGGCACGGGGCAGGTCTGGCCATCGCGGCCGCGTCAGCGCGTCGGGCCCGTCGACCCGCGAACCACCAGCTGGGGGGCCAGGCTGAATTCACGTGTCTCGCCGTCAAGGCCGTTGTCGAGGCGCTCGACGGCGGCTTGCACGGCGAGGCGGGCCATCTGCTCGGCGTCCTGGCGCACGGTGGTGAGGTCGATGTGCGCCAGTCGTGCGGAGCGGATGTCGTCGTATCCCACGATCGAGACCCGGCCGGGGACGTCGACTCCGGCGTGCCGCAGTTCGATGAGCAGTCCGATGGCGCACTGGTCGTTGCCGGCGACGACGGCCGTGGGAAGGGGACCGGCGCTCAGCAGGGTGCGGGCCGCCTCGAAGCCCGACAGCTCGGTGTAGTCGCCGGGCACCACCCTCGCCCGTCCGCCCAGCCCGTGACGGCGCATCGCGTCCAAGTATCCCGCCCGCCGCTCGGCGGCACCGGGCCGTTCGCCGCCGTCGACATGGACGATGTCGTGATGCCCCAGCGAGACGAGGTGGTCCACGGCGAGGCGGGCACCCTCGTCGTCGGCTGTGTGCACGGCGTCGAACACCGTCTCGTTCGGCGGGCGGCCGATCTCCACCACCGGGACCTGGACACCGAAGTCGGTGGTGCACGCTTCGCGCGCTCCGATCAGGACGATCGCCTCGCAGCGGGAGGTGATGAGCGCCTCGACCGCGCGGCGCTCGCCGCGGCTGGGGACCACGGCACTGAGCACCACGTCGTAGCCGACCTCCTCGGTGGCGGCGTAGACGCTCTCGATCAGATCGGCGTGGAAGGGTTCCTGGGCGCTGAACATCACGCCGATCAGGCGGCTGTTGCGCCGACGGAGCAGTTGCGCGGCCAGATCGGGGCGGTAGCCGAGGTCGGCGGCGGCCTGTCGCACGCGCTCGCGGGATTCGGCGCTGGGGCCGGCCGCGTCGCGAATGACCAGCGAAGCCGTCGCCCGTGACACCCCTGCGCGCCTCGCGACGTCCATCAGGGTCGGCCGTCGCCCCGAGCCCGCCGCCGACGGATCGTCCTTCGCGCCCGAGGGACGGGACGCCTTTTGGGTGGACATATGACCTCCGGGTCTGGACTACGGCAGGGCGGCTGCCGTCGCACGGCTGCGATTCCAGTTTAGATCGATCCAAGTCAACTCTTGACGGCGGGGCGCAGGCGCCACATCATTCCAGCTACATGGTACTTAGATCGATCTAAAAGGAGTGCTCATGCGGATCGCCCTCATCGGATGCGGGCGCATCGGGCGGGTCCATGCCGAGTCCGTCGCCCTGCACCCGAAGGCCGAGCTCGTACGGGTCTGCGATGCCGTCGAGGCCGCCGCACGGGAGGTCGCGGGGCGCTTCGGCGGTGCCCCCGGCTCCGATGTGGGCGCGGTGCTCGCCGACCCGGACGTCGACGCGGTGGTCATTGCCTCGCCGACCCCGACGCACGTCGACTTCCTGACCCGCGCGGTCGAGGCGGGCAAGGCCGTGATGTGCGAGAAGCCGATCGACCTCGATCTCGCCAGGGTCGATGAGTGCAGGACCCGCATCGGCAGTGCGGCGTCCCGGGTGATGGTCGGGTTCAACCGTCGCTTCGACCCCTCGTTCCGTGCCGTGCGCGAGCGCGTGGCGGCCGGTGAGGTGGGCCGACTGGAGCAGCTGGTCATCGTCAGCCGGGACCCTGCCCCCTCTCCCGCGGAGTACCTCGCGAGCTCCGGTGGCCTGTTCCGGGACATGACCATCCATGACTTCGACATGGCCCGCTTCTTCCTCGGCGAGGTCGTCGAGGTCTCGGCGATGGGCAGCAACCTGGTCGCCGACCACATCGCCGAGCTCGGCGATATCGACGGCGCGGTGGTGACACTGCGCGGCGCGGACGGCGCGCTCGCCCACATCACCAACAGCCGCCGCTGCACCTTCGGTTACGACCAGCGCCTGGAGGCCTTCGGCTCGCTCGGCATGCTGTCCGTGGACAACCTGCGCCCGGACGGCGTGCGTTCGTACGGCGCACAGGGCACCGAGGGCGCCTCGACCTACCTGGACTTCTTCCTCGACCGCTACACGCCCGCCTACCGCTCGGAACTCGGCCACTTCATCGAGGCGATCGGGAACGGGACTCCGCCCGAGCCCGGCTTCGACGACGGCCGTGCCGCCCTGGTACTGGCCGACGCGGCCGAGGAGAGCCTGCGTACCGGACGTGTCGTGACCGTCGGAGGTGCGCGATGAGCCCGGTCCGCTGGGGCATGCTCTCGACCGCAGGGATCGGCCGGGTGGTGGCCGCCGCCCTCAAGTCCTCGCCGCACGCGGACCTGGTCGCCGTCGGCGGACGCGATGCCGAACGCGCCCGGCGCTACGCCGACGACATCGGGGCGGCGGTGAGCTTCGGCTCCTATGACGAGCTGCTTGCCTGCGACGACATCGACGCCGTGTATGTCCCGCTGCCCGTCTCGATGCACACCGAGTGGACGATCAAGGCGCTCAACGCCGGCAAGCATGTGCTGTGCGAGAAGCCGTTCGCGGTGGAGGCCGCCGACGCCGCACGCTGTTTCGACGCCGCCGAGGCCGCCGGGAAGCTGTGCGTCGAGGGTCTGATGTATCGGCATCACCCGCAGACCCACCTCGTGCGCAAGCTGATCGCCGACGGCGCTATCGGGCAACTCGCCCATGTGCGCGCCGCGTTGACCGTCTCTGTCCCGCCCGGTGACATCCGGCGCACCACCGCCCTCGGCGGCGGCGCCTCGCTCGACCTCGGCTGCTACTGCGTCAGCGCGATCCGGCTCCTGGCCGGGCATCCCGAGCGCGTGCACGCCGCGCGTGTCCTGGACCCGGCCGAGGGGGCGGAAGGCGCGGACCTGCGGCTGGCCGCGACGCTGGAGATGCCGAACGACGTCCTCGCCCAGTTCGACGTCGCGCTGGATTTCCCCCGGCGCGACGAACTGGAGGTCATCGGAACGGAGGGGAAGATCACCGTCCCGGATCCCTGGCTGTGCCGCGGCGGCTACATCGACCTGGAGCACAACGGCGGCACGCGGCGTCTGCCGGTCGACCCGGACGGGGCCTTCGGGCTGACCTTCGCCGACGACCCGGACAACGCCGACGCCTACCGGATCGAGTTCGAGGCCGCCTCGCACGCCATCACCCACGGCACGACACCGCTGTTCGGCCGCGCCGACGCGATCGATCAGGCCGCCGTGGTGGACGCGGTCCGCCGGGCCGCCGCCCTCGGCCGCCCGGTCGCACCGCCCCCTTCGGTCGCCGTTTGACTCGTCCGCGAGTCCTCAAGGAGCCCCACCATGACCGCACCCCTGCGCGTCGGCATCGTCGGATGCGGCAACGTCGCGCTCAACTTCCACGTACCCGCCTACCAGGCGGAGCCGGACCGCTTCACGATCACCGCCCTCGCCGACCCCACCCCCGAACGGCTCGAACTCGGGCGTACGACCACGGGTTTGGCCCCCGGGCAGGTGCACGGCGACGCGCTCGCGCTGCTCGCCCGCGACGACGTCGACGTCGTGGACGTGTGCACACCGCAGCACCTGCACCGTGACCTCGTGGTCGCCGCGGCGGCCGCGGGCAAGCACATCCTGTGCGAGAAGCCGCTGGCCGCGACACCGGCCGACGCCGCAGCCATGGTCAAGGCCGCGGACGAAGCCCACGTCGTGCTCGGCGTCGTACACAACTACCTCTTCTTCCCCGAGATCATCGCCGCCCGCGAGCTGATCGACGAGGGCGCCATCGGCGAAGTGCGCACCGTCACCGTCGACATGCTCGGTGTCGTCGACTCACCCGGCGCCGCCGGCTACCGCCCCCAGTGGCGCCACGACCCGGCCGCCGCCGGAGGCGGAGTGCTGATGGACATGCTGCACGGCGTCTACCTCGCCGAAGACCTCCTCGCCGAACCGGTCGAGCGGGTATCGGCCCACGTCGACGCCGCGACCCCCGGTGATGCGGTCGAGGGCCTGGCCCTGTGCCGTCTGGAGACGGCTCGCCGCGCCGCGCTGGTCAACATCGGCTGGGGATTCGGCCCCGGAGGCATCCGGATCAACGGCAGCAAGGGGCGCATCGTGCTCCGTTACCGCGACGAGGGCACCATCCCCTGGGCCCCGTTCGAGGCGTTGAGCCTGACCACCGAGGCGGGTACCGAGACCCTCGGCCTCCCCGCAGGACAAGAGCTCGTGCCCCTGGTCGCGGACGCGTTGCGGGCCACCGTCGCCGACTTCGCCGACGCCGTCACCACCGGGCGGGCACCCGCCGCACCCGGACGCGCCGCCCTGCACACGCTGGAGGCCACCGTCGCCGCCTACGCCTCCGCCGCCCTCGGCCGGACCATCGGCATCCCGCTGCCCGTCGACGGTCCCGTGCACCGACGCGGCGTGATCGGGCTCGCCGAACTCGACGTACCGGCGGCATCGGGCGTACGTCGGCGCGGCCTGTTCGGGCTGACGGCCGACCCCACCTCCACCGACCTGCCCACCGACGGGAGCTGACCCCATGGAACTGTGCCTCTACACCGACTCGGTGCCCGACCTCACCCTCGACGAGGCGCTCGACCTCACCGCCCGCATCGGCGGCACCGCCGTCGAGATCGCCGCCGGCGGCCAGTCCAGCGCCCCGCACATGGACGTCTTCACCCTCGTCAACGACGCCGAAGAGCGCCGGAGGTTCGCCGACGCCATCGCCTCCCGGGGTCTGCGCATGGGAGCGGTGAACTGCTCGGCCTGGCCCATGCACCCCCGGCACGGCGCGCGCCACGTCGAGATCATGGAGGCGGCCGTGCGGCTCGCCGAACAACTCGGCGTCAACAAGATCGTCACGATGACCGGCAACCCCGGTGAGTCCCCCGACGCACAGCTGACCAACTGGATCTTCTACCCCTGGCCGCCGGAGAACATCGAGCTGCTGCACCGCCAGTGGGACGAGACGATCGCCTTCTGGCAGAAGTTCGCGCCCTTCGCGGCCGACCACGGCATCGAGCAGATCGCGCTCGAACTGCACCCCCTGCACATGGCCTACAACGTGCCCACCCTCCTGCGGCTGCGCGAGGCAGTCGGCCCGATCATCGGCGCCAACGTCGACCCCAGCCACATGTTCTGGCAGCGCATGGACCCGGCCGCCGTCGTCCGGGCGCTCGGACCGGCCGTCCACCACGTCCACCTCAAGGACGTCGAATACCGCGCGGATCAGCTGGCGCTGGCCGGGGTCCTCGACAACCGCCCCTACGCCACCCCCGCCGAGCGCGCCTGGACCTTCCGCACCGTCGGCCACGGACACGGCACCGAGTTCTGGGCCCCCTTCCTCGACGCGCTGGCCGAGGTCGGCTACGACGACGTCGTCAGCATCGAGAACGAGGACCCCGTCCAGGAAGCCGTCGAAGGTGTCACCGACGCCGCCCGGTTCATCAAGCCGCTCTTGCACTGACCGATGCGGGGCCGCCCCTTTCCCACCGCCTGGGTGCTAGCAGACCCAGCGTGCCAGAGGGGGCGGGCGTGTTCCTCGCGGCCGTGGGCGCACATGTTCCCAGGCGCGGGCCGGCCGTCGCTCGCCATGGCCGGCATCGAACTGATCGCCCGCGCATGCAGGAGCGGACTGGGCAACGGTTCCCAGACAGAGGACGAGACATACAACACGGTCCTCGCGGACACATCGCCACTGCGGGAACCCGGTCTGTTGAAGAACCGCGACTTCGACTGATTGGCTACGGCGACTGGGCTGATCCCGCCACCGCCGCCCTCATCGGCGTCGGTCGCCCGCACCTCGAGGCTACCCGCAAAGTCACCGAACGGCGCTGAAATGCGGGCCTAGGGATCCCACCGAGGTTACCTACCGGAGCGGCGCAAGGATCGCATCCGAGAGTTCATGCCTCGTAAGGGCGTCGACCCCGATGCTCAAGGGGCGCGGGTCGTGGTCATCAGGCCACTATCCCGGGCCAAGCCCGTTTGTGGCTGTGGTCCGGATACACACAGGAGTGCACCAGCGGCTCAGAGAACGGGCGCTGCGCCGAACGTCGCCAGGGCTGCCGTGCATAGGTGTGGCGGCTTGCCCTGGGGAAAGGGTGATGGTGCCGTCGGTCGAGGTTCGGGCGTGGAGGCGGCGACGCACGGAGAACGGGGCGCCCAGCCGGTGGGTGCAACGAGGCCGTAGGCGACGAATCCGGCAGGGGAGAGGGCGCGGGGCAGTGCGGTCTTCACGGCGTGGCTGCGCAGACGCTGCCGTACGGCGTCTGCGCCGCCACGCCGGGCCGGTGCCCGTCAGGCGTCGTTCGCCCCGTCGCGGCATCCGGCGCTCCCCTGAGCTCCGGGTGCCGTCAGCCGGAGTAGTCGACGGCGAGCTGGTTGGCCGCTGCCTGCAGGTTCAGCAGGACAAGGCTGCTGCCGACCGCGAAGCGGAAGGCGTGGCCGTCGTTGATGCGGTCCCGGATATAGCGGGACAGCTGTGCCCAGACGTTCTCGAAGTCGATGGCGTTCACCGGCTGCGTGGGCGCGAGCTCGACGGCGGTGCCGCCGTCACCGCGCACCTGTACGAACGAACCGGCGGTATAGGTCCTGTCGTCCCGGGTCCACTGGGCGATGTTCGAGGAGATGAAGTCGAACCGGGCGCCCTCGGCGAACATCTGGATCATCGTGGTGATGGCCCGCGCCTGTTCGGCCGTCTGGGTCGCGGCCACGGACCCGAGAGGCCTGCCGTTGCTCAGCGTGCTCAGCGCCGCGCTGAGGGCACCCATCCCGAGAGTCTGGTCGGCGCGGTCGAAGTGGCCGACGCGTTCCAGGTAGCCGTAGTCGCCCTGTCGCAGGAAGTCGTTCCTGACGTGGGCCGCGCCCACGGGGTTGGCGGGGCCGGCGCCCATGCGGACGAAGGTGTTGGTCGCGTGGTTGTAGTAGCCAACGACGTACAGGTTGGCGGCGTTGAACACGAGACTGAGCTGCGGGGTGTGGACACCGGACTGGAAGTGGACGGCGAAGTAGTCGGGCACGTTGGCGGGCCGCTGGCGCAGGATGCCGTCGCGCACGGATCCGTTGCTGACCCGCGCGCGGATCTGGCTGATCACCGAGTTGTAGGTGTTCGCCCAGTTGTAGCGGCTCCCAGTGTTGAAGTTGGCGTTGATGTTGCCACTGAGGCTGTCCGAGGCGGCCAACTGCACATTCGCAAGGCTGTGGGAGGCGGAGCCGGTGTCCGGGCCGGTCAGGTAGACCGCGCCGGCGAGAGCGGCGGGGACCGCCAGCGAGACGCCGAGCCGACGGAGAACGTGATTGCTCATGGTGGGTTCCGTCCTTCACGGATGGGGTGTGAGACAGGAGCCGGTTCGCTGCAGAGCGTCGCGAGCACGGCTGTTGCCTCTTCGTGGTGGTGAGGGCCGCGGAGACGAGCGTGTTCAGGCCCGCAGGACTGATGAGGTTCCTGCTCATTGGCCTGCCGATTCTTGGCGGCCCCTGTATCAGGTGGGCTGCGAGCCGACGGCAGACTCCACATTCACAAGCCGCGGAGTTGTTCGCCAGGCCAGTTCAGGGAGCCAATCAACCAGATCTGAGTGATCTGCCTCTCATTGCCCAGGAAGGGACACCAGGCATACCTGGTGTCTCACCAAAGACTGACAGGGAGAGGCGCGGTGGTCGCGGTCTTCGCTTCTGGTGACCCGGTTGCCGTGGCCGAAGGAAGACCCGGCGTCCCGTCGGCTCTACACGGTGACGGAACCCACGCGTGCGGTTCGGTTCGGCGGGCAGACAGAGGCGGTCAGTCCGGCATGGAGGCCGAGTCACGTCGGTGTGTGCCGGTCAGCCGGCCTGTGCGGCAAGCAGTCTGGCCGTCCAGGCGCGCACGACATCGGCCAGCTGGGGTGTGACGAAGTCCAGCAGCTTGGTGTCCGGCTCGCCGGAGGGGCCGATCACCAGTCCGGTGCTTCCTTCCAGTCCGGGAGCGGTCGCCGCGGTCAGGGAGGCCTTCACCGCGGCGGTGACGGGAGCGGAGACCCCCTGGCGGATCTGCTCCCAGTGCGGCCGGAGCGCGGGCGGGAGGATGTCGATCGTCATCTGGGCCGCGTTGTCGGTGGCGGCGGCTCCGGGATCGGCGGCGAGGACCGAGACGCCGCTCGGCCTCAGGCGTTCGGCCAGGTCCAGGGTGTGGACGAGATGCGCCAGCTTGGCCCGTCCGGTGGCCGCCATGCCGTAGTGCGGCCCGGGCGGCTCGATGTCGTCGAACACGGGCTGTGCCGAGGCGATGGCGGCCGAGGTGACGTTCACGATCCGGCTCGGTGCTCTGGCGGTCAGCGCGCCGAGCAGTTCCTCGGTGAGGACGTACGGCGAGAGGTGATTGAGCACGACGCTTCCCTCGATGCCCTCGGCGCTCTCCCACCGCCGCACCCACATGCCGCCAACGTTGTTCACCAGCAGGTGCAGGGCGCCCTCGGCTGCAAGACGCCGACCCAGCTGCCGTGTCTCGGCGAGGGATGACAGATCCGCGACGATGAACCGCCCGGCGCCGCGTCCGGCGGCCTCGTCGATGCGGGCCACCGCTGCGTCGCCTCGCGCGCCGTCGCGTGCGACGACGGTGACGTCCCACCCCTGGTTGGCCAGCCCGACGGCTGTCTCCAGGCCGATACCGCCGGTGCCGCCCGTGACCACGGCCTTCTTCGCCTGCGCTGTCATCCGCTGTTCCCGTCCTCATATGTCCACCGGCGGAGGAGGAGCTCTCCGCCCGACGTCCAGCACACCGCCCCGGAGCCGATCATGGAAGGTCCTCTTGGGCATGGGGTGATGCCCGGGCGGCATAGCGCCACGTGAGAGGCTGGTTCCATGGGCGAAGTGGAGATCCGGCAGGTCCGGTATTTCGTCGCGGTGGCGGAGGAACTCAGCTTCACCCGGGCCGCACAGAGGCTGGCCATGACCCAGCCGGCGCTGTCACGGGCGATCCGGGCCCTGGAGAAGAACGTCGGCGCGGCCCTGCTCGTGCGCACTCCGCAGGGTGTCACGCTCACTGACGCCGGACAGGTCATGCTCGACGAGGGCAGGTCGCTGGTGGCAGGGGTGGCCGACATGACCTCGCGGGTGCGGCGGGCTGCCGCACGGCACGACGCGCTGACGGTGACCGGTCCGGGGTGCGACGCCTCGCTGCTGGATCGGCTGGTCCGGTCGTACAACGACACCACTCCGCCGCGCCCGGTCCGAGCCGCCGTCGGCACTCCCGAGGACCAGCTCGAACGGCTCCGGTCCGGACGGGCCGACGTCGCACTGTGGCGCGCCGCCCTCCGCGATCCTGGCCTGGACGGCGTGGTGCTGCGCCACGAGCCCTGCCGCGTCCTGATGAGTGAGCGGCACCGGCTGGCAGGCAAGGACGTGGTGAGCATCGCCGACCTCGTCGACGAACCACTCGTCAGCTGGTCGGGCACGGGCACCCCACTGGCCGACCCGGGGCTGTGGCCGGTCGGCCTGCCGGGCAGGCCAGGCCCCGAGGTGAGCGACGGCCTGCAGATGCTGGCCGTGGTCCGACTCGGACAAGCCTGCTCCCTCGCTGTCCCACAGGAGAACGGCGTCACTCCCGAGGGAACCGTCAGCATCCCCCTCGCGGACGGACCACTGGTGCCGCTACGCCTCGTCTGGTCGCGGGAACGGACCACACCGGACATCCGCCCCTTCGTCCAGCACGTTGTGGCATCCGCCCGTGCGATGCGAGAGGTGCGGCACGACACCGGGCGGAGCACGGGCCCGCCCTGCCGCGCAGAGCGTCACCGCATCCCCGGGTCCGCGGTGATAGTGCGGCCCTGAAATGCCTCAGCAGGCATCAAGGTGGTCGCAGTCGTCCCTCGCCCCGCCTCGGGCCGGAAGGCAGCATCCCTCTCGGACATGGACCGCCACGAACAGGAGGGGCGACGGCGCCGTCCCTAACTCTCGGACGGCCCGGGCCGACGACGCCTCGGCCCGAACGGTCAGAGAACTGGCACCGCCCTCTGCCGAACGTCCGACCTCCGGTTCGGCCCCGTGCCCTGCGGTATGTGCGGTGCAGGCGGTAGGGGACCCAGTGACGCGACTATGCGGACGTGGGCCTCTCCGCCGGCGTGCGCTGCAAGCCGCGTGCCTGCTCGGTGAGCAGGTCGATGAACCAGCTGTGGCCGGGATCCAGCTGCCGCACAGGGTGCCACCATGCGACCTCGGTGAAGGGCGGCAGCGACATCGGGAGCGCCAGCTGCCGCAGCTCCTGTTCCGGGTGCTGTGCCACGAGCCGCTCGTGGGACAGCACGAGCAGATCGGTGCCCACCACCAGGCGTCCCACGACGGCGAAGTTCTCCACCCGCACCGCGCAGTGCCGGTCGATGCCCAGAGCTGCCATGGCCGCGTCCGACGGCGACGCCCCGAACTGATGCTTGAAGGGCATCACCCAGCGCGCCCGCGCGGCTTCCTCCCGGGTGAGCCGGTCTGGGACAGACTGGTTCCCCCGCCAGGTGACGCAGACCCACCTGTCCTGGTACAGCTCGGCGCTCGGTACCTCGGGAGAAGAGAAGAGTTCTCGCGGGGCGATGAGAACGTCGATTTCACGCACGGTGCCCAGCAGATCGCTGACCACCGTCTCACTCATGGCCCGGAAGTCCAGACTTACCCGTGGTGCCACCCGGGCGACCGCGGCTAGCAGACGAGGCCCGAGCACTTCCAGCACGGCGTCCGAGCACTGGACCACGAACCGCCGTTCTGCCGTGACCGGTTGGAACTGCGGCTGGGCCGCGAGCAGCCGTTGGAGATCGTCGAGGGTGCGCCCCAGCTGGCCGTGGAGCGCCTGGGCCAGGGGCGTCAGGACGTACTGGCCGCCGACCCGCTCCAGGAGTGGGTCGTTGAAGTGCCGTCGGAGCCGGGCCAGGGCCGTGCTCGTGCCTGGCTGGCTCAGGCCGACCCGTTCGCCCGCGCGTGTGACGTTGCGCTCCTCAAGCAGGGCGTGCAGCACGACGATCAGGTTCAGATCCAGGCTTGGTATGTGCACCGTCGGCTCCCGATCCAAGGTCCAGTTCATACGACCCACGAATGGCCAGCCATACGCAGCAATCATTTCCACGGGCCGTGCGGATGGGCTGATGCTAATGGTGCGACGAAACGACTTCGCCGCTGACCGGCCGCTGACCGGTGATGAGTTGCCGTGCTGCACCAGCAGGTTCCCGCCGAACACGAACACAGGGCCGGGGAAAGCTCGCGGGCGCTCGGGCGGCGGCATCGAGGCCGATGGCATGCGCTTCGCCGGATCGTCGCCGCAAGGCTCCGCACTGATCCAACTCCCGCGGCCGACCGGGGGTCAGGAAGGAATGTCCATGAAACTCGCTCGCTTCGACGGAGACCGCCTCGGCATCGTCGATGGGGACAGGATGGTGGAGACCACCGACACCGTGCGGCCCCACCCCGGCGGTCGACTCCACGGCTTCATCGAAGCCGTCGCCGAGCACGGACGACCGCCGGCGCTTCCGGCTCCGGATGCGGTCCGGCACCGTCTGTCCGACATCACCCTCACCTGCCCGCTGCCCACACCTCCCAAAGTCGTCGCCGCCCCCGTCAACTACCTCGATCACAAAGCGGAAATGACGGTCGAGCACACCGTCGCCGACCTCGGCGTGTTCCTCAAGGCTCGTACGAGCGTGATCGGGCCTGGCGACACCGTCGTCCTGCCCTACACCGACATGCGGTTCGACCAGGAGGGCGAGCTCGGCGTCGTCATCGGCCGACGCGTGCGCGACCTGCCGGTCGAGGAGGCGATGACGGCGGTCTTCGGCTACACCTGCCTGCTCGACATGAGCATGCGCTCCACCGAGGACCGCTCGACCCGCAAGTCCTTCGACACGTTCACCCCGATCGGGCCGTGGATCGTCACCGCCGACGAGATCCCCGATCCCGCTGTGCTGAGCCTGCGCTGCTGGGTCGGCGACACACTCCGTCAGGAGACCACCGTCGCCGACATGATCTTCGACGTCCCCACCCTCGTCGCCTACGCGAGTTCGGTCATGACGCTCGAACCGGGAGACGTCATCGCCACAGGCACCCCCAAAGGCGTCGGTCCGGTGGTCGACGGCGATCGCGTCGCGGTCGAGATCGACGCGATCGGCCGCCTCGAAGTCACCGTCTCCGCCCGCGGGGCAATCCCTTATGGCCGACGCGTCGGCGCCGCACTGAGTCCGGCCGGTCCGATGGCCCACGTTCCCTCTCCGCACTCCTGAAAGAGGCCGAGATGACCACCGAGACCACGAGCGGGAACACCGACCACTACGAGGCGATCGAGAAGCTGGGCGCCTCACCGCTGTGGCGGTACTACGGCGAGCTCTTCGCCGGCGAGCCGCGCAGTAAGGCCGTGCCCCACCTCTGGAGCTATCGAGATCTGCGGCCGCACATGCTGCACTTCGCCGACGCCCTCTCCCTGGAGGAGGCGGAGCGCAGGGTGCTGATGCTGGTCAATCCGGGGATGACGGAACCACCGGCGACGGTCAACTCCCTCTACGCGGGGATCCAGATCATCCTCCCCGGCGAAACGGCCCAGGCGCACCGGCACACGGCGAACGCCTTCCGGTTCATCATCGAGGGCGAGGGCGCCTACACCACCGTCAACGGTGAGCGGGTACACATGAGGCCGGGCGATCTGCTCCTCACCCCGGGCTGGCACTGGCACGACCACTACCACGAGGGCGACGGCCCGATGATGTGGCTGGACGGGCTCGACTATCCGTTGGTCAACGCGCTGGAAGCCGGCTTCTTCCAGCTCTACGACCAGCGGTCACAGCCGCCGCAGAGCCCGGACGACCTGTCCAGCAGGCAGTTCATCCACGGCCGCCTCAACCCCTTGTGGGTCCAGCCGGACCACGTCAACTCCCCGATCGGCAACTACCCGTGGAGCGAGACGCACAAGGCTCTCGCGGCCATCGGCGGCGACGTGCCGGGCAGCCGCTACGACGGAGTCGTACTGGAATACAGCAACCCGCACACCGGTGGCCCCGTGATGCCCACGATCTCCTGCCGGATCTCCCGGCTGCGCCCCGGATTCGACGGCGCCGCACACCGCCACACCTCCAGCACGGTCTACCACGTCGTCTCGGGCGAGGGTCGCACCGAAGTGGACGGCACCGTACTGGAGTGGGGGGAGAAGGACGTCTTCGCCGTGCCGGGATGGACCGTCCATCGGCACCGTAACGTCTCGCACGCCACCGACGCGGTCCTGATGTCGTACACGAACGAACCGGTGCACCGCGCCCTCGCCGTGTACCGCGAGGAGCATGTCGACTGACTCGGGGTCACGTGCCCCGTAATCGGTCGCGGGAGCTGCCCTGGACCAGGGCAGCTCCCGCGACCGATCTTGACGCTGTCAGGAACCCTTCACACGTGCGGACCGGTCACGGCCGTTGCCGGCTACGGCGTCGGCCGGTCGCGATCTGGACCGGGGGAACGCCGTCCACGACGGTGTTGGACACGGAGCCGATGCCTTCCACGGTGAGGGTGACCGTGTCGCCGGGCCTGAGCGGGCGAGGGGTCTGCTCGCCGCGTCGGCCCCACAGTTCGGCAAGGCAGCCGCCGTTGCCGCAAGTCCCGGAGCCGAGCAGGTCTCCAGGGCGGACCGTGGTGCCCCGCGAGGCATAGGCGACCATCTCCTCGAAGGTCCAGCTCATGTTGGACAGCAGGTCCTTGCCGATGACCTCCCCGTTGACTTCCGCGGTCAGGGCCAGCCGCAGGAAGCCGTCCTCGTCGCGGAACGGCTCCAACTCGTCGGCGGTGACGAGGTACGGGCCGAGGGTGGTGACGGTGTCCTTGGCCTTGCAGGGGCCGAGACCCACCTGCAGTTCACGAGCTCCGAGGTCCCGCGCCGACCAGTCGCCGAAGATCGTATAGCCGACGATGTGTTCGCGGGCCTGGCCAGGGGTGAGATCGCGGCCCTCGCTGCCGATGACGGCGCCGACTTCGAGTTCGTAGTCCAAGGCCTGGCTGCCAGGCGGCACGGGCACGTCGTCGTACGGGCCGATGACCGCGTACGGACTGGAGAAGTAGAAGGTCGGGGCGTCGTACCAGGCTTCGGGCACCTCGACGGAATCCCCCAGGGAGCGCATCATGCCCTCGACGTGCTCCTCGAAGGTGACGAAGTCCCGCACGGTGGGCGGCTCCAACGGCGGCTGCAATCGGACTTCGGACACGTGCGGACCTGCCGGACCTGAGAGGGCGGCCGTACCCGCGTCGAGCAGTGCTGCCAGACCGTCACCGGACCGGAGCAGTTCGATGGTCGACCGGGCATCGGTCACGGGGTGCAGAACGCCCTGCTCCCCGACGACGGCGACGTGCTGTTGACGCTGATGTTCATAGGCGGCGAAGCGCATGGGCGCGGCTCCAGACTCGGGGGTCTCGGACGTGGACGGGGTCCGGGGACGCGGACGACGGGGCGACAGAGATGCGCCGCGTCCCCGGAGTTTCGTAGAGACCTCGCCGGTCAGACGGGCGGGGCGACGAAGACGCCGTGGTCGGGGTCGTTGAAGGACTCCTTGGCGAGCATCTCGTTCATGGGGTTGGCTGTGCCCCACTGGTCGGTGACCTCGGGCTGGGAGAAGTCGTAGACGTGCGGGTGCCAGGTGTCCTCGTCCAGGTTCTCCATCTCCGTCGTGTACTCGACGGTGTTGCCGTGCGGATCGAAGAAGTACGAGAACGTGTTGTTGCCCGCCATGTGCCGGCCCGGGCCCCAGAGCTTGCGGACCCCGGCGCGCAGCAGTCGGCCGGTGCCGTACATGTACTCGTCCAGGCCGCGCATCTCGAAGGAGATGTGGTGCAGGGAGGTGTGCGGGCCGGCGGCGATGGCCATCGTGTGGTGCTGGTTGCTGATCCGCATGAAGTGCATGACCTTGCCGACGTAGGGCGATTCCAGCGTGTCGGAGAGGCGGAAGCCGAGGTGGGTGTCGTACCAGTCCCTCGTCTTGTCCAGGTCGGCGGAGTTGAGGACCACGTGGGACAGCTTGACCGGGATCGACTCCTTCTCCTCGATCTTGCGGTGCTGCCGGGCCTCCACGTCGGCGGAAACCTCGATGGTGCGTCCATCGATGTCGAAGAAGCGGAAGCCGTAGCCGCCGCCGGGGGTGTCGAGCTTGCCTGGCTGAGAGATCAACTGGACGCCGTTGGCCAGGAGTTGCTCGGCGAGTGTGTCGACGTCGGCCGGGGTGCCGGTTCCGAAGGAGACGAGGTCGAGGCGCTTGTCCTCGGCCTGGCGCAGCCTGACGATGTACTGCTCGGGGCTGCCCTCGGCGGCGAGGAAGGAGATGCCGGTGTCCTCGGCGACCTTGGTCAGGCCCCAGACTCCGGAGTAGAAGTCGAGTTGCTTGTCGTAGTCTGGCACGGCGAGGTCGACGTGCCGCAGATGAGTAAGCAGGCGGTTGGACATGTGGGGGGATCCTCCTCAGGCGAGGTTGAGCAACGCGGCGGCGTTTCCGACGCGAATGGAGTGGAAGTCGGAGCACAGCTGCCGCACATGGCCGCTCGGCTCCCGTGAGCGGCCCTAGGCGTCGGGGCACACCCCTCGGTGCGGGACTAGAAGGGTTCGTATGCCGGGTCGGACAGTTCGCGTCCCGGCGCGTGGCTGGAGATCTCCACGCTCGACACGGACGCGTACGGCATGCCGGGTATGCCGCAGGGACACGCGCCCAGGGCCGTACGGCACCGTGGGACCGCCGGGTGCCGTCACGGCAGCTCCTTGAGGAGGCTCGACGTACGGTGCCGCAGTCCTTCCACATCGCCGCGCACTCCGTCCAGTAGCCACTGGCCGATCTGCACGGACGCGTCGACGACCGCCCGTGCCCGGCGGAGCCGGCGCTGGTAATAGGAGTGGAACAGCTTGTCGTCCCAGTCGTCTCCGCTGGTGAGCAACTCGGCGAGGACGAGGGCGTCTTCCAGCGCCATGGCCGCGCCCGCGGCGAGGGTGGGTGGGCAGCAGTGGACGGCGTCTCCCATCAGGACGACCCGCCCGCGGTGCCAGGAGTCCTCCACCAGCAACTGGTGGAACCAGGTGTAGTTGATCTTCGCCGGGTCGTTGATGTGGCTGGTGATCTCGGGCCAGGGACCGCCGTACTGGCCGGTGAGGCGACGCATCTCGTCGGCGTACGACTCGGGCGGGATGGAGGCGCGGTCTCGGCAATCCTCGACGACGTACCCGTAAATGGTGCTGTCGCTCGTCGGGCAGTATCCCGCGGTGTAGGCGGGGCCGCCGAAGGTCAGGTCGTTGCGGGTGACGCTCGCGGGGCGTGGTGCTGCGATGCGCCAGATGGCCATGCCGGTGGGCTCGGGCTTGTCGGTGATGCCGATGGCCGCGCGGGTGGCGGAGTTGATGCCGTCGGCGCCGATCACCAGGTCGTAGCGGCCTTCGGTACCGTCGCTGAAGCGCACCGAGACCCCCTCCGCATCCTGCGTCAGATTCTCCGCGGTGGTGCCCAGGCGGACGGTGGCCCCGCAGGAGCGGACCGCGTCGATAAGAATCTGCTGGAGCTGGGGGCGCTGCATGCCCAGCGCGACGGGTAGGTCTTCGCCGCCGGTGTGGAGGTCCTCCTCGACGGCCAGGAGAGTGCCGTCGGGAGCGGTGATGCCCAGCTCGCCGCAGGGGCATCCGGAGGCTTCCACCTGCTCCCACACACCGAGTTCGCGCAGGACGCGCAGAGCGTTGCCCTGGAGGGTGATGCCGGAGCCGGTCGTGGCGTTCCAGTCCGGCTTGGCTTCGATGAGATCCACGGCGAGCCCGGCGCGGCTCAGGAGAACGGTCACCGCGTTGCCCGCGGTGCCACCACCTACGACGAGGACTCTGCTGGGTGTGGCCATCTGGGAACCCCCTTGTTCCACTGGTTACTTGACGGCGATGGGGTTGACGGGTGAGCCGACGGCGCCGGTGATGGGCAGGGGCGCGGCGGTGAGCCAGAACTCGTACACGCCGTCGGCCGCGCAGTCGGCGGCGAGGTTGTCGAGGTCCCACATCTCGCCGATCAGCAGCCCCATGTTGGGGATGACGACCTGGTGCAGCGGCTGGAAGGCGTGGTCGAACTCGTTGGGCCGTACCTCGAAGCCCCAGGTGTCGGTGGCGATGGCGGCGATCTCCGTGCCGTGCAGCCAGCCCGCGGTGGTGAAGGACAGGCCGGGGGCCGGGCCGCCGGCGTACTCGCCCCAGCCGTCGCGTTTGGTGCGGGCCAGCTGACCGGTGCGGACGAGGACGATGTCGCCACGGCCGACACTTACCCCGTGTTCCTCGGCGGCCTCGATCAGATGCTCCTCGGTGATCGCGAACCCGTCGGGCAGCTCCGGTGTGCCGTCGTCGTCGCCGATGACCCGGCCCAGGTCGAGGAGGACGCCGCGACCGGCGACGTACGGCGCCATGTGCTCGATGCCGGTGATCAGGTCACCTGCGGAGGTGACGACCTTCTCGGCCGCCCGCCCGTTCCACGCTTTGCCGTGGTCGAAGATGTGCCCGAGCCCGTCCCACTGCGTGGAGCACTGCAGCGGCATCGCGATCACGTCGTCGGCGCCGCCGTGGCCGTGTGGGAACCCCTGGCCGAAGGCCGCGTCGGCGCCGGTGTCGAGCATGGTGTGCACGGGGTTGGTGCGGCGGCGCCAGCCCTTCTGCGGCCCGTTCATGTCGAACCGCTGTGAGAGCGAGAAGCTCACGCCTCGGCGTGCGAGTGCGGCGCCCTCGCGCCGCTTGGCCTCGTCGAGGAAGTTCAGCGTGCCGAGGACGTCGTCCTCGCCCCAACGGCCCCAGTTCGAGTACTTCTTGGCGGCCTCGGCGATCGCGCCCTCGGGGTCGTGACGGTTCAGGCTCATGAGGCCTCCTCGGCGACACAGCGGGTGCGCTGGGTGCCCAGCCCGGTGATCGAGCCCTCCATGACGTCGCCGTCGCGCAACAGGCGTCCCCAGTGGATGCCGTTGCCGGCCGGGCTGCCGGTCAGGACGAGGTCTCCGGGCAGGAGTTGAGCTGTCTGGGAGACGTACGACACCAGCCGCGCGATGCCGAAGAGCATGTCTTTGGTGGACTCGTCCTGCATGGTCTCGCCGTTGAGCTTCAGGGTGACCCGAAGGTCGCCCGGGTCGGCGATGGACTCGGCCGGCACGATCCACGGGCCCAGCGGGGTGAAGCCAGGGGCATTCTTGCTGCGCAGCCAGTCCGTACCGATCGCCTTCATGTCCCGGCGGAAGACGGTGGCCCGGTCGGTGAGGTCGTTGGCGATGGTGTACCCGGCGACGTACTCCAGCGCCTCCTCCACGGAGACACGGTAGGCGGGCTTGGCGATGACGGCTGCCAACTCCAGCTCCCAGTCCGGCTGTTCGGCCCAGGCGGGCAGGACGACCTCGTCGTACGGGCCGGCGATGGCACTGGGCAGGCCGATGAACACGTAGGGCAGGTCCTCCGCGGCCCGCCGGTCCATGATCTCCGCGGTCTCGGCGCGCGCCTGCTCGATCGTGCGGGGGTCGTCGGGGGCGCGGTGGGCGACCTCCAGGTCGATCACGTGCTGCCGGTAGTTGGCGCCGGACTGGAAGATCTGGCGGGGCTCGATCGGTGCATGCACCCGCAGGCCTTCCAGCGGCTGCCAGACGCCGGCCGACTGGGCGGCAAGGTCGTGCAGGCGCGGGAGTGCCTCGGCGGAGTGTTCCAGGAGCGCACGGATCGTCAGGTCCTGGGCATCCAGCGCCGCACGCAGGTCCAAGACACGGCCGTCCGGCGCGATGAGGGCGGGGAACGGAGTCTCGTCCGGGACGGAGAGGGTGCCCAGGGCGAAAGGCCCGGCGAAAAGAGCTGGTGTAGCGGGGGGATTCACGAACGCGTCCTCCTCGGTGCGATGGAAACCAATCTCGCCCCGCACTCCGCAATCATGGAAATAGATTCTTCAGATGTTGATCATGTGCGTCCCTGATGGGATCGCTTGCGTACAGGGAGGCTGGTTCGCGATACGGGAGATCGTCAACGCGCTGCTCGCCACGGCTGCCTACGCGACGAGGTTCAGGCAAGCCCCAACTTCGCAGAACGCACCTCACGAGATCGCCGGTGTTCGTGCCCCGGCTGAGGGCTGGGCGGCCCCTAGCCGCGCAGTCGGCGCATCTCGGCCACGCCTCGCGAGTCCTGAACGGTCACTGGGCTTGGAGCACCTCACGGCCGTCGGACAGGGCGATGCCCTCGAAGGGGTCGGACGGCATGGACCGCCCGAGGACGCGATCGAGAATGCGATCACTGTCTCGACCGGCTGGGAGTGGCTGACGGCGAACGCGGTGACGACGTGCACGACGTGGGCGAGGGCGCGCCGGGGGGGGGGTGCCACCTGCCCTCGGTGGCCACCAGCGGGGTGGGATGAGCAGCATGGGCATGATCAACGGGTGATCGGCGCCCTCGCCGAAGTGTTCGATACCCAGGCCCGCCGTGGTGGCGAAGCCCCGCAGCCACGCCCGCCAGGACATCAAGGCTCTGCGTCGTGTAGTCGAAGGTCCCGGGAGTCTGGGCGTCATCCGTCTTGAGGATGTCGACGGTGACGTCTTGGCGCAGGTCGAAGTCGGTGATCTGACCGTCGGACGGATGGATCACCAGCGGTAGATGAGACGCGGCGCCCCACGATCGTGCGGACCGATCCCGCCCGAGCGCCCGGGAGAAGGCGACGCATCCTCGAACCCGACGTGCGGGGCCGGTGCCGTTGACGCCCTGAGCGTCGTATCAGGCCCTCAACAGCGTTGCAGTCAGGTGGTGGCGGTGAACCCGCCGTCGACGACGATCGTTTCGCCGGTGACGAAGGGTGGCTGGTGGCCAGGGCGTGGATGGACTCGGCGACGTCGTCGAGGGTGACGTTGCTCTGCATCGGCGTCATCCGGGCGCGGCGTTCCATGAGCCGCTCGTAGTTGTCGCCGAGGGTGCGTTCCATCCACTCTCCGGCGATCCAGCCCGGCGCGACCGCGTTGACCCGCACCTCGGGGGCCAGGATCCGGGACAGGGTGCGGTTGAGGCTGATGACGGCGGCCTTGCTGGCCGCGTAGGCGAGGGGCTGCGGTCCGGGGCGCAGGCCGACGATGCTGGCGACGTTGACGACCGCGCCGCGCGCGGTGCGCAGGTGGGGCGCGGCAGCGCGGGTCACCTGGAACAGGCCGCGTACGTTGACCGCGAAGACCCGGTCCCATTCGGTGAGGTCGACGCCGTCGAGGTCCTCGGGCGGCGTGTCCATGGTCGTGCCCGTGTTGTCGACGAGCAGATCGAGTTGGCCGAAATGGTCCAACGTGGACTGGACGAGGGCACGGGCGGCGTTGTCGCTCGGAGCCCACGGAGGTAGGTGTTCTCGGCGGTCATCGGTGCCCACCGGCCGGAGACCGATGCCGAGCGAGGAGGCCCGCGCCGGATCTCAGGGCTGCTCGGGCCTCCGTGCGCCGTTTCGGAGTCGGACAGTTCGGTGTGGCCGCCAAGGGACTCGAACGGAGTGAGACCAGGTGGTCCACGGCGAGTCGGCCGCCCTCGTCATCGGCGGCGAAGGCGTTCCTATCCAGTGTCCAGCTCGAATGGGCAGCCCGGAACCGCGTCGAGATCGCGGCCTGGGCCTGACAGCACGGGCACGTACGGCCCGGCGCGTGCGCCCCCAGCACGCGGTGTAGGGGGAACTCGCTCAGCCCATTCCAAGGCTGTCGTGCAGGTGAGTGAGGAGATCGTCGGTCAGATCGGACAGCTGGGTCACCTGCTCCGGCGAGAGGGCGTCGAAGACGAGTCTGCGAACTGCTTCGACGTGGCCGGGGGCGGCGTGCACGATGGCGGTCCGGCCGGCGGGAGTGAGGCAGAACGTGGCGCCGCGCCGGTCGGTCTCACACTCCTCCCGTGCGACCAGGCCCCGTCGCTGCATCCGGGCGAGCTGATGGGACAGCCGGCTTTGTTCCCAGGCGAGAGAGGTGCCGAGATCGCGGGCGCGTAGCCGGTGGCCGGGGGCGTCGTGGAGGCGGCCGAGCACTTCGTAGTCGGGGAGGGAGATCCCGTGCTCGTCCTGGAGCTGTCGGGCCAGCACTGACTGGAGCTGCGCGGTCAGGTTGATCAGCCCGCGCCATGCTTGCTGTTCCTCGGTCGTCAGCCACCTGGTCATGGAGGCAGCCTACGGGAATGAATGACGTATCATGAAAATTGCATGATGTGTCATGTAGTGAGTCGCTCGGCCCGGAGCCAACGAGGAGCAGCCATGAGAGCCGTCACCGTGAGCGAGTTCGGCACTCCGCCCGCTGTGCGCGACGACCTTCCCGAGCCCGTCGCGGGACCCGGGCAGGTGCTCGTCCGCGTTCAGGCGTCGTCGGTGAACTGGCTCGACGCGGACCTCGCCCACGGGCTGTTCACACAGACCGCGCCGCACAGGCCGATCATCCTCGGTCGGGACTTCGCCGGGGTGGTGGAGGCGGTGGGCGAAGGAGTGTGCACCGTCGGGATCGGAGACGAGGTCTTCGGCGAGGTTCCCATGGGCGAGCCGCTCCCCGCCGGGGCCTGGTCCGACCTCACCGCCACCGGCGAGCACACACTCACCCACAAACCCGCCGCCCTCGACACCGCCACAGCGGGGGTCGCCGCTGTGGCAGCCACGGCAGCGGTCCTGGCGGTCGACGCGCTGGATCTGACGCCCGGTGACACCGTGCTGGTGGTCGGCGCGACCGGCGGCGTCGGCGGCATCGCGGTGCAACTCGCCCGCGCGGCCGGTGCGACCGTCCTCGCGCCGGGACTGCCCGAGGACGAGCAGTATCTGCGCGGCCTCGGCGTGAACGAGGTGCTCCCGCGCGGAGACGATGCCTTCGCCGCCGTACGCAAGCATCGCCCCGGTGGGGTGGACGCGCTGCTCGACGCGGTGACCGTGTACGAGATCACTCCGTTCGCGGACGTCGTCCGGGGCGGCGGCCGGATCGCCGCCACGACCGAGGCGGCCGGCTACGGCCCCGGCCGCACCAACATCACGCGCGGCCCGTGCACCGAGATCCTCGGGCGTGTGGCGCGTCACCTCGTGGACGGCACGATCAGGATTCCCCTCCAGGAGAGCTACGACCTGGCTGACGCGGCCAAGGCCCTCGATGCCCTGACCGCTCACCACACGCGCGGCAAGATCGCCGTACGCGTCGCCTGAGCCCTACGACCCTTTGCCCACCACCGTTTGAAGGAGCACTTGTGACCACACAGTTGACGGGCCGGCGGACGCTGACCCGGATCACCACCAAGCAGCAGTTGGGCCCCGACGCGCAGGTCGACGACAAGGCCCTGGTCTTCGTGCCGACCGACCCGGCCCTGACCGACCCGTTCCTCGCCCTCGTCGAGGACTGGTTCTCCACGCCCGGTTTCGAGTGGCACCCTCACCGCGGCCTGGAGACCGTCACCACCGTGGTCGACGGCGTCCTCGAACACGGCGACAACCTCGGCCACGCCGGCGCTCTGGAGCCCGGCGAGGTGCAGTGGATGACCGCCGGGCGCGGCATCATCCACCGCGAACTCGCCCATCGCGACGAGCACGCGCACGTGCTCCAGATGTGGCTCAACCTGCCCGCCGAGAAGAAGATGACGCCCTCTCGTTACCAGGACCTGACCCGGGCCGCCATGCCGCGGTTGCACGCACCGGGTGTGAGCATCGACGTCCACGCCGGCACCGTGGGCGGCGTCACGGGTGCCGCCCGGACGCACCACCCGGTCCAGGGCATCGTCGCCACGCTCGACCCCGCCTCGTCCTACGACCTTCAAGTGCCTGCCGAACACCGCCTGTTCGCACATGTCATGGACGGGCGCATGCTGATCGGCGGCCGGGAACTGCACGCCGGACAGACCGGCTGGTCCGACCCCGTCACCGCGGCAGCGGGCGGTACGACGACCACGACGCTTCATCTCGCGGCTGCCGACCCCGAGCGGCGCGCCCGCGTGATGATCTACAGCGGCACACCCCTGCGCGAACCCGTCGCTCTCGGAGGCCCGTTCGTGATGAACACCAAGGTGGAGATCACGAAAGCGTTCACCGACTTCCACGCCGGCGCCTTCGGACCGGTGCCGCGGATGGCCCGTCTCGCCTATGACCGATGACGGCGCGGCGAAAACGTCGTGGAGACCTCGCAGGCGTGGTGAGGCCGGGCGGGTGTCCCTTGGTCCGAAGCCAGGTGTCCGAGGCCAGGGCAACGGTGTCGCCGCCACGAGCGTCGTGCTCGGCTTTGTAGATGTGGATTCGTCGCTGGAGTTGCAGTACGTCGGGGACGACGCCGTTGAGCGGACTGCCCGATGATCCGCACCTCTACACCGGGACAGTGAACCCGGCCCCCGCCCGAAGCGACAACCGGGCCGTCAGCCTGCTGCAGCCCCCGAAAGACTGCATCTTGCAAGCAGGGGTTCCCGCGCCGACGAGGACTCATGAACGAGCGAGGTTAACCGGGCATGACCGACTTTGGTGTCGCTTGGTTGTCGAGAAGAGCAATGAGATGCCGTGCCTCGTCAAGGAAGGCGGCTCCTGTCGGAGCGATGGATAGCGGGTTGGTCCGTGCGATCACGGTGGCCTCCAGGGCGGCTTCGATATCGCGCAACTGTTTGCGGAGGGTTACCGGAGGGATGCCGAGCGAATTCGCCGCAGCCGTGACGCTAGGGTGTCCAGGGAGGCGCAATAGGTTGCGCAGCCGTGTCAGGCAGTTTCGCGTCCTGCTCAGACGTTGCATTGTTGGCGAGAGGGCGACGTTCAGTGAGGCGAAGGGGTTCGAATAGGGTCCCTCGGGGCGTCGCGGGATGCCCCACCGCTGGAGCTGATCGGACACGCTGTCCTTGTGAACGCCGACCTCTCCTGCGATGTCAGGGACACTGCGGCCCTTGAGTGAGTATTCCGTGTCCAGCCACTCTCGGGAAACCCTGGTCGGCAGGATAGGAGGGCAGCCACGAGTCTGTCTGGAGGCGATGTTGACCTCGGCGAGAGCTCGACGGACTGTTGTGTCGCTGCACCCCGCCATTTGTGCGACCTTGGTGAAGGAGAATCCCTGTTCTAGGTAGAGCCGACGCAATTCTTCAGGCGCGAGAAGGCCCTGGCGGGGGATGTTGCGGCCAGGAGCCGGTAGACGTGACGCAGACGGCAGAGGCTCACTGATCTCTATTGATTCGATGTGCAGCAGGATGTGATCATCGCTGATACCCATGGTGTTTGCGATCTGTGCCAGTGGATGGCCTGCGACCAACAACGCGGTGAGCTTTTCAGTGTTGATTGTGTCGGGATCTACCCCGGGCAAGACAGCATTGTCGAGCCAGTCCAGTGGGGGCTGCCAGAGCACGGGTTCATCGATGCCGTGGGCCTTGAGATTCGCAGTTGCCTGCTGAAAGAGAAATTCTCTGAATTCGCCGGAAAACTGCTGTGAAAGGTCTGTGTTCCAGGCCGGGGTGCGGGACGACGTGCCGGGGTCGGCTCCGAGGAGGAGTCTAAGCAGACGCCATCGCAGCCTCTTGGTGTGCACTGGGCCGCTACGCAGGCCACGGTGTCGACAGAAATCTCGAAGAGCATCCAGGTCGAAATTCACGCTGGCCTCGGAGAAGGTAGTCCGCCGCCGATGGTAATCGATTGGAATCGGATGGATGTCCAGGGCGCGGGCCAACGAAACGAGGAAGGCGTCGAGTTCATCGGGTCGTTGCTTGTCGAGTGAAGTGTCGAGCGCTTCCCTGTTGCCGTACGCGCGGGGGTTGCCCAGCAGTGCAGCGGCTTGTGGGTAGTTCCAGAATGTTCCGGGCATCAAAAGCAGCGTTGCGCATGCCCGGCGAAGCCCCGCGAGCCGGAAGACGGGTTCAGGTAGCCGGGGCAAAATCCCTATAGTCCAGGCTGGCCACAGCATCGCCGGCAGCCGGGACGCTCGACGCTTTACGTCTTCGTCGGTGAGAGTTGGCCAGGCCGGGGCGGCCGTAGCAGCGCCGTAACGTAGCCGTGCTATCCAGGTCAGTTCGTCGGCCACCACAGCCAGCGCGCGCGAGGTTACTTCAGGTCCGGCTGGTACCCAGTTGGCGAGCCAGGGCGTCGGATGCGCACTGTGGCGCCGTAAGCGGTCGGTGCTCATCAGCCAGGAAAAAACAGCGTCGCTGTCGTCCCGTTCTCGATGCAGCGCGATGCTGGCAATGGCCGTGCCGACGGCGGCGTTGTGGGAGTCGCTTCCGCCCTGATGGCATTGAGCTTCTGGCAAGCCGCCGCCGCACTCTGCGAGCACTGCGTGGACCGCTGCAGGGGCCGAATCCAGCGTGCTGCGCAGACTCAGCAGTGCCGAGTGGGCAAGCACCGCCAGTGCACGGCCGCGCTGCGCAGCCGCGTCGCGGGGGGCTTCGATCCGCAGGATCTCCGAGTTGACCTCCTCTTGAGCCTGCATCACCAGCGAGCTCGGAGGAAGCAAGGGGGTGGCAGCGTGCGGGAGGAAGAAGCCGCAGCGGACAGCATGAGCAGAGCCTGTGCCGTAGAGACAGACTCCCGAAGGAGTGCTTGGCAGCCGGCGCCGCCCATGGACCAGGGGCGGTTGTCCGCACTCCGGGCATCGGTCGAGCAACATAGTGCCGTGACGGGTACAGGCGAACGACCACGGAAGCCGCCAGGCGATTTGCCAGCGTCCTGCGGTTTCTTCGAGGCAGCGGGGGCAATAGCGGGTGTTGTTGCCGGTGTGCCGCCAATGCGGTGGCCGGATGAGACGGCGCGTCGGGCGGTCGATGGTGACGGCCAGATCGTCCCAGGGTTGGAGCGTCATCGCCGTCAGACAATCCGCTCTGAGCCCCGTGCGCTCTGACAGCACCTCCTGTTCATGCCCTGTCAGACAGCGGACCATGAGATTGCCGCGGCCCCGAGGCAGACCAAGAAAGCGCACGAACTCAGGAAGGTCCATCCGTAGCCGGCGGGAATACGCCGCAAGCCAGCTGTCGAGGGCCTCCCCTTCAACCGGAGGCACCCAGAGAGGGATTCGCTCATTGCTCCACTGCATCAGGCAGACTTCCTGGCGCCTCTGCGCTGCGGCTTCGCGGTCAGAAGACCGGCCTCGATGGCAGCAACCAACTCCAGCCGCTCCTCCTCGGCCGCGGCATCGTTCTTGATCTTGCTCATGAGCTCGACGTCCAGCCGTTCGCGGCCGGTTCTGATTGCGCGGTAGCAACCGCGGTTGATCAGGGCCATGAGAGAGGCGAAGTGACCGCTGGAGTGGGCCAGGAGATGGTCTGCGAGGTCGTCAGCGAGCATGCCCGGATACTTGTCGGCCAACACGAGCTTCTTCTCGATCGTCAGCAACACCTTGCGGAACTCCACGCGCCCGGGCTCGTCCTCCACTTGGAACGGGCGCAGGGTCAGTGCCGTGGTGCGCCGTCCGAACTGAGCGTGCAGAGCCTCGATCGCGGAGCGTCCCTCGTGCAGAATCCCGCGGTCCTGGACACCGACGCCGACGTAGATCAAAGTCACCGGGAAGGTGTTGGACAGGAACTTCAGCTGATTGACGAGCCGAGCCGAGTTGGAGTTCGCAGACGCTAGGAAGTGGATGTCGTCGATGATGAAGATGGACGTTCTCAGGCTCAGCACAGCGTCGACGGCTCGCTCCGCCAACGTGTCCGCGTCTCCGTTGGTGGGCAGCCGGTAAAATCGGCAGATCGCTGCGTTGAGACCGCGAATTTGGGTGTTGCCCGTAAGCGCGATATAGATGACGGGCACTCGGCGGTGGCCTTCGGGTGTCGTCTCGCCGCGTACTTTGATCTGCTCTCGGTGGAAGTCGCGGCCGAATTCACGCACTGCGGTGCTTTTCCCGATTCCGGGGTAAGCGTCGACCAACGCGGCAGGCTTGGCCTTGTCGCCGTCCTGGCGGTTCGAACCGACGATCTCGTACAGATCATCGTGAAGTTCAAGAAGCTGAGGCGTTTTGATAGGGCCGATGTTGGCATGCCAGACGTGACGGATGTCGTTGTAACGCAGTAGATCCTGCCGCGACATGGCAGCCATCTGCTTACGCGTTAGCATCGGCGGCTGGAGCCGATCGGGTCCGTTGACCATCTCCAACCAGCCGTCCAGCCGCGTGGGTGAGTACTGGCGGTCGTCACCTTCGAAGACGTCCCGCGTGAGCGACCTGGTCAACGGCTTTCCAGGATGTCAGCGTAGAAGTCGTCCTCGTCGATCTCGGTCCCGTCATCAGGTTCGTCCCCGGGGAAGAGGGCAGCGCACTCGTCGTCCGCGTCATCGTCTCCGCCTGGGACCTCCGCGGGGTCCGATACGGTGCGTAGGTCCGACGGCGTGCCTGGACCATTTGGGCGCAAGCCGTCCGCGGATGATGCGGTGGTCAATGCGGCCAGGCGCTCGACTGTCGGCAGCGCGGTGACCTCAGTGTCCGTGGTGTCATTCTCACCGACCATGCGGAACCTCTGGTGTGACAGTCGGACAGCCATCCGTCGTTCCGTCCGGTCCGCGGTCATCCCGGCGCCCCAGCGTTCCAGCAGTTCGACCAGGGCGCGCCTGGTATCCGGGAAGCGATGGGTCTTCGCTGCAATCTTGCGGGCGTACTGCAATGCCTCCAGGCTCGCCGGGCCATTCAGGGACGGGGCGTGCTCCCAGTCCAGCGCATGCCAGAGATGAGTCTTAGGGTGCTGAAAATAGACTTTCCGGATGTCGTCGCGGTCCACCGCGATCGGCCATTCTCCCGGATGCCGCCCCCGGTGGTGGCTCGTCTGGTTGTGGAGCCCCTTCAATGCCTCCCCGTTGTAGCGCAGGCCGTTCACCTCCACCCCGTAGTGCTGAATGGTGCACCACTCCTCTTCCAAGAAGTCGATGGCGAGGCCTGGTCGCGACGGGATCCTCAGCGGGCCCGCTCGCATGACCCCGTGCTCGTACATCTCCAGCGGACTGAGCTTCAGCCCCGGAACCTCCGGAATCTTGAGCCCCCGGTGGTGACGACGGTGATACACAAGAGTGATCCACTCGCGGATGATGGCCTCGAGCTCATCGAGGAAGAAGTAGGCATCGTCCTCCACTCTCTCTCCCCGGCTGTAGACGTCTGGCCCTTTGTAGCCGGGAAGTGCAGCGAGGAATCCTTGGTTGAGCGTCCGGAACCAACGCTCCACCGGCTTGTCGGTCGGCGTGTGCGGACGAGCCGGCTGTAGGGAGATGTCGAGCTTGGCGCACACACTCTCGATGTGCTTCGACACGTAGATCTTCCCGTGGTCGAAGACGATCGCCTCCGCCGCTACGGAAGGCAGCACGGGTTGCCCCTCTGCGTCTACCAGTTTCTCCGCGTCCAAAACCACCGTGGATGGCACTCCGCAATACGGAAGCGCCTCGCCTTTGCCGACCGTGCTCTCGCGTGAGCGCACGGTCTCGAACAGAACACCGGCCACGTCCACGGATTTCGTGGACACCGGAGTCAGTCGCAGCCCACAGATGGCCCGGCTGTACAAATCCATCGCCACAGTGAGTTCGCACCGCACCCATCTGCACGTCACCGGCTCCATGGCATAGACGTCCAGGCTGTTGGTATCCAGGATCACGTACTCACCCGGGCGCGTGGCCCGCAGTTTGCCGTACACCCCTGGAGGGCGCTGAGCGATGGAGCGCTTGCCCTTTGTGCTGCCGTCGAAGGCGTTAGTTCCCCGGCTGAGCTCCCGCAGCAGCTCGTACGCGGTCGTCCGTTTCGGGATGCGCACTGTCCCGCGGCCGTGTTCCCTGGCCAGGCGTTCCTCGATCTCGAGGAGCGTCAAGTTCCGTACGGGGCGACTGGACTTCTCTCGTTCCTTGAGTACTGACCTGGCCATGTCGAGCCAGCGCGGATCCGCGCGGTCGAGGATATGAGTGGCTTTCCGTTTTCTCACTAACCCAGCGGGGCCTTCGTCCCTTACCTTGGCGACCCACCGGCGGATGGTAGCCGGATCTACTCTGAGTTCCGCTGCCTTGACCTTGTAGCGGTGCATCATGGGCACGCCGGGGGCGTAGTCCGGACGGGGTTCGCCTTCCAAAGCTAGCTCGGACGAGCCCAACTTGTAGCCGAATCGGACTTCCTGAACGTGCTGGAAGCGCGTGTTGAGTTCCTCTTCATCATCGTCCACCAGGTCGCCGAGCACCGTGGCAGTAGCCGGCCGCGGCGGAGGAGTCTCGACCAGAAACTCGGTCGACGGGTGGGTCATAAGCAGAGAGAGATCTATTTGCCGCCATTGAGGACGGCCATCCGGTCCCGTCCGCTGCAGGAGGACCCGCCGGCCGTCCAACTCCGCGATGGTGAACTGCTCACCGTCGAACACCAGGGGAAGACCGGGGCGAAGATGAGTAGTCCACACATTCATTCAGACCTCCGAAGTACCCAGTTGCCAGAGAGTGGAGTCGTGAGATCGGTGGTCAGCCGCCCAGCCCACAGCAGGGCCATGATGGACGGGCGAACTTCGTGGCAGGCTCTCCCTTCTGCAAGCCGTTGCTCTGCAGCCGCGAGCTGATCCCCGTCCTGCACGCTTGCCCAGGCCCGCTCGATCTCCCCGGCAGGTACCACTCCCGGTCGGCGATAAGCTGCCAGGAATCGAACGTTCTCCAATAGGATCGGGTCAGCTCCGGACCAGACCTCATAACCCCAGCCGTGTCCCTCGACCAATTTTCCTGGCCACGCCAGGGCATCCTTGATGTTGGAATCGGCCAGAAGATTCGCGGGTTTGACGTTCACGACCTGGACTACGTCGGACTGCGTGATCAGCAGGAAATCCGGTACGTGATGCCGCACTCGGCCGTCGATCTTGGCGGCCATTCGGAAGGGTTGGGCATAGATGGCTTGGACGGCTGGATCAAAGTCGGCCAGCAGTAAGCGGGCCAGCTCCAGCCGACTCTCATATACAACGAGCCCGTTCGTCGTCGCCGAGGCGTATGAGCCGGAGTGATGGGCCATGCCGTGAACCGACCGCACCGTGCGCCAGGGCTCGGATTGCTTGAGGTCCGTCAACCGAAGTTCGTCAAAAGGAACTTGCCGCACAGTCTCGTCCTGATATCGGACCGACGCGGTAGCAGCGCCGTGCCCCCGGCGAGCCTGGGTCGAACGCTGAGTCGCCATGCCTCGACAGTATGGAGCTTCAGCATCGCGACGCACCTAAAGATCACAAAGGATCAACAAGAGGTGACTACGGGGCGGAGTCAGTGCGCAACAAGTTCCGGAATTGTGCATCTAGTGCGCATCTCCTACCTGCGTTGCGCACTGACCCGCGGATCCTACACCGTCGGTCAGACCGCCGGAGCCGGGTACGTCGGGTACTCCACGCCGGACACGTGCTGCACCACCCGGATGACCTGGCACGAGTAGCCGAACTCGTTGTCGTACCAGAGGTAGAGGATCGCGTTGTCGCCCTCCACCTTCGTGGCGCCGGCGTCGACGATCGAGGCGTGGCGCGAGCCGATGAAGTCGCTGGAGACCGCGTCGGGGGCGCTGATGAAGTCGATCTGGCGCTTCAGCGGCGAGGTCAGGGACACCTCGCGCAGGTAGTCGAGGACCTCCTGCCGCGTGGTCTCCCGCGCGAGCTGCAGGTTGAGGATCGCGATGGAGACGTCCGGCACCGGCACCCGGATGGAGCTGCCGGTGATCTTCGCCTTGAGGTCGGGCAGCGCCTTGGCGACGGCGGAGGCGGCGCCGGTCTCGGTGATGACCATGTTGAGCGGCGCGGACCGGCCCCGGCGCTCGGACTTGTGGTAGTTGTCCAGCAGGTTCTGGTCGTTGGTGAACGAGTGGACGGTCTCCACGTGACCGCGCTGCACGCCGAACTCGTCGTCCATCGCCTTCAGCGGCGGCACTATGGCGTTCGTGGTGCACGAGGCGCAGGACAGGATCTGCTCGTCCGGCTTGATCGTGTCGTGGTTGACGCCGTGCACGATGTTCGGGACGTCGCCCTTGCCGGGCGCGGTCAGCACGACCTTGTCGATACCGGGGCGCAGGTGCTGCGACAGGCCCTCGCGGTCGCGCCACTTGCCGGTGTTGTCGATGAGGATGGCGTCCTTGATGCCGTACGCCGTGTAGTCGACCTCGGACGGGTCGTTCGCGTAGATGACCTTGATCTCGTTGCCGTTGGCGACGATCGTGCTGGTCGCCTCGTCGACGGTGATCGTGCCCTGGAACTGGCCGTGGATGGAGTCGCGGCGCAGCAGCGAGGCCCGCTTGACGATGTCCTGCTCGCCTCCGCCGCGGACGACGATGGCCCGCAGGCGCAGTCCGTTGCCCGAGCCGGCCTTCTCGATGAGCAGCCGGGCGACCAGCCGGCCGATGCGGCCGAAGCCGTAGAGGACGACGTCGCGTCCCTCGCGGCGCTCGATCTTGTCGGCACCGGTGGCCCCGGCGACGGCCTCGGCGGTGAACTCGGCGACCGACAGACCGCGGTCGTCCTCGCGGTACGTCGCGGCCAGCATGCCGATGTCGATCTGGGACGGCCCGAGGTCGAGCTCGGCGAGGGTCTTCAGGAACGGCAGCGTCTCGGTGACCGAGAGCTCCGCGCCGGCGATCTGCCGGGCGAACCGGTGGGTCTTGAGGATGCTGACCACCGACTTGTTCACCAGGGAGCGGCTGTGCAGCAGGACCGTCACGTCCCGCTCCCGGTGCAGCTTCCCGATGATCGGGATCATCGACTCCGCGATCTCCTCGCGGTTCTTCCAGTTGGTGAACGAGTCCTCGTTGGCAGTCACGAATCCATCTTTCGAGCTAGGCGGCGCTCATATGTTAAACCGTCGATTTCCTGATCATGAACGGGGGTCTCAGGAGCACTCGGCCCGCTCCCCGCGCGCCCCCGGGGGTCCGGCCTGAGACGATCGGATCGGAGCTATCGGAGCTATCGGGGCGGAACTTCCGTGCGAAAGGGACGCGCATGGATCTCGACGCTGTGGCCGACGAGCTGTACGCCCTGCGGCCGGAGGACTTCACCGCCGCCCGTGCCTCGGCCGTGGCGGCCGCCCGCACCGCCGGCGACCGGGAACTCGCCGAGCGGATCGGCGCGTTGCGCAAGCCCAGCCTCGCGGCCTGGGCCAGCAACCTCCTGGTCCGCAGCCGGCCCGGCGAGGTCGAGCCGCTGCTCCGGCTGGGGGAGGGCCTCCGGCGGGCCCACCAGGACCTGGACGGCACCCAGCTGCGCGAGCTGAGCCGCCGGCAGCACGCGCTCATCCGCGCCCTGTCCACTCAGGCCCGGCAGCTCGCGAAGGAGGCCGGCCACCCGATCGGCGAGAGCGTGCAGCGCGAGGTCGAGACCACCCTGCACGCCGTCCTGGCCGATCCCGATGCCGCGCGGGCGTGGGCGAGCGGCCGGCTGACCAAGCCGCTCAGCGCCACTGTCGGCTTCCCCGCCGCCGCGGAGGGCGCGAGGCCGCAGCGGCCGACACCCCCCGAGGCCCCCGCCCGGCCGGACCGGAAGGCCGATGAGCAGCGGCGGAGACGGCTGGCCGAAGCCCGCCGGGACGCCGAGGAGGCCGAGCGGGAGCTGCGGACCCGGAAGGACGAGGCGGCGGCCGCGGGGCAGGCCGCCGAGGAGGCGAAGCGGCAGGTGGAACGCCTGCAGCGGCGCGTCGATGAACTCACCGGGGAACTGGAGCGCACCCGGGGCGAACACCAGCAGGCCCGCTTCGCCGAGCGGTCGGCCCGGGAACGGGCGCGCGAGGCCGACCGCCGCCTCCGCGAGGCCGACCGCCGGGCCACGACGGCCGCCGCCCGGCTCGAACGCCTGACCTCGTCATGACCCGCCCCGGCGTGGTCGGTCCCGACCCGGTCGGACGCGATCATCGCGCTGTGACATGACTCACACCTCGACCGTCGCGGCCGTCACGGAAGGCCTCACCCGCACGACACCAAAATTGAACCCTTCGTTTTCTTGAATCAGTCGTGTTTGTGCCGCTAGGTTGTCTCGCATGACCGCATCCGGGACCCCGACCACCGCCGACGAGCTGCGCGGTGCCGGCCTGCGGGTGACGGCAGCCCGCGTCGCGCTGCTCGAGACCGTGCGGGACGGTGACCACCTCGGTGCCGAGGCCATCGCCTCCGAGGTCCGCGGCCGTGTCGGCCACATCTCCGTCCAGGCTGTCTACGAGGGGCTCCACGCACTCACCGCGGCGGGACTCATACGCCGCCTCGAACCACCCGGCAGCCCGGCCCTCTACGAGGGACGGGTCGGCGACAACCACCACCACCTGGTGTGCCGGTCGTGCGGAACCGTCGCCGACGTCGACTGCGCGGTCGGCCACGCCCCCTGCCTGACCGCGTCCGACGACCGCGGCTTCGCCGTCGACGAGGCCGAGGTCATCTACTGGGGCCTGTGCCCCGACTGTTCCACCGCCCGCAGTTCCTGAGCACGTGATCCACCCGAGCACCGTGATCCACCCCGTCCGGAAGGATTTCCATGACTGAGAACCACGACGCGATCGTCACCGACCCGAAGTCGGAGGAGGCAGGAGGCGGCTGCCCGGTGGCCCACGGCCGGGCGCTGCACCCGACCCAGGGCGGCGGCAACCGCCAGTGGTGGCCCGAGCGGCTGAACCTGAAGATCCTCGCCAAGAACCCCGAGGTGGCCAACCCCCTCGGTGAGGACTTCGACTACGCCGAGGCGTTCAAGAACCTCGACCTCGCGGCCGTCAAACGCGACATCGCCGAGGTGCTCACCACCTCGCAGGACTGGTGGCCGGCCGACTTCGGCAACTACGGCCCGCTGATGATCCGCATGGCCTGGCACAGCGCGGGCACCTACCGCATCAGCGACGGCCGCGGCGGCGCCGGCGCCGGCCAGCAGCGCTTCGCGCCGCTGAACAGCTGGCCGGACAACGGCAACCTCGACAAGGCCCGCCGTCTGCTGTGGCCGGTCAAGAAGAAGTACGGCCAGTCCATCTCCTGGGCCGACCTCATGATCCTCACCGGCAACGTCGCCCTGGAGCAGATGGGCTTCGAGACCTTCGGCTTCGCCGGCGGCCGCGAGGACGTCTGGGAGCCCGAGGAGGACGTCTACTGGGGCCCCGAGACCACCTGGCTCGACGACAAGCGCTACACCGGCGACCGTGAGCTGGAGAACCCGCTCGGCGCGGTCCAGATGGGCCTCATCTACGTCAACCCCGAGGGCCCGAACGGCAACCCGGACCCGATCGCCGCGGCCCGCGACATCCGTGAGACGTTCCGCCGCATGGCGATGAACGACGAGGAGACCGTCGCCCTGATCGCCGGCGGCCACACCTTCGGCAAGACCCACGGCGCCGGCCCCGCCGACCACGTCGGCGCCGACCCCGAGGCCGCCTCCATGGAGGAGCAGGGCCTCGGCTGGCGCAGCACCTACGGCACCGGCAAGGGCGGCGACGCGATCACCTCCGGCCTGGAGGTCACCTGGACCTCGACGCCGACCCAGTGGAGCAACGGCTTCTTCAAGAACCTCTTCGAGTTCGAGTACGAGCTGGAGCAGAGCCCGGCCGGCGCCCACCAGTGGGTGGCCAAGGACGCCCCGGAGATCGTGCCGGACGCGCACGACGCCACGAAGAAGCACCGCCCGAAGATGCTCACCACCGACCTGGCGCTGCGCTTCGACCCGATCTACGAGCCGATCTCCCGCCGGTTCTACGAGAACCCCGACCAGTTCGCGGACGCCTTCGCCCGCGCCTGGTTCAAGCTGACCCACCGTGACATGGGCCCGAAGTCCCTGTACCTCGGCCCGGAGGTCCCGGAGGAGACGCTGATCTGGCAGGACCCGCTGCCGGAGCGTGAGGGCGAGCTCATCGACGCCGAGGACATCAAGACCCTCAAGACCAAGCTCCTGGAGTCGGGTCTGAGCGTCTCGCAGCTGGTGTCCACCGCGTGGGCCTCGGCCTCCACCTTCCGCGGCAGCGACAAGCGGGGCGGTGCCAACGGCGCCCGCATCCGCCTGGAGCCGCAGCGCGGCTGGGAGGTCAACGAGCCCGACGAGCTGGCCCAGGTCCTGCGCGTCCTGGAAGGCATCCAGCAGGACTTCAACTCCGGTTCCGGCGCCAAGAAGGTCTCCCTGGCCGACCTGATCGTCCTCGGTGGCTCCGCCGCCGTCGAGAAGGCCGCCAAGGAAGCCGGCTTCCAGGTGGAGGTCCCCTTCACCGCGGGCCGCGTGGACGCGACGGAGGAGCACACCGACGCCGAGTCCTTCGAGGCGCTGGAGCCGACCGCCGACGGGTTCCGCAACTACCTCGGCAAGGGCAACCGCCTGCCGGCCGAGTACCTGCTGCTCGACAAGGCGAACCTGCTCACGCTGAGCGCCCCCGAGATGACCGTCCTGGTCGGTGGCCTGCGCGTGCTGGGCGCCAACTACCAGCAGTCCCAGCTCGGCGTGCTCACCACGACGCCCGGCTCGCTGACCAACGACTTCTTCGTCAACCTGCTCGACCTGGGCATCACGTGGAAGTCGACGTCCGAGGACCAGACCACGTTCGAGGGCCGCGACGCCGCCACCGGCGAGGTCAAGTGGGCCGGCTCCCGCGCCGACCTGGTCTTCGGCTCGAACTCCGAGCTGCGGGCCCTCGCCGAGGTCTACGCGAGCGACGACGCCAAGGAGAAGTTCGTGCAGGACTTCGTCGACGCGTGGGTCAAGGTCATGAACCTGGACCGGTTCGACCTGGTCTGATCACCCCCGCGTGACAGGACGCCCCGGGCCGGTCGGCCCGGGGCGTCCCGCGTCTCCTGAGGGATCGTCAAGTTCCGTTCAAGGTAAGAACATCACTTACCCAACTCTCACCATGAAACGGCAAGAACGGCGGCCCGGCCGGAAACCGGGCATACGTTCTGCTCGTGAACACAGATTCCCCTGCCCACAGAGGCGCCGGCCGTGCACCGCACCCCTTCGCCGGTCCACGGCCGACCACCGGCGGCCCCGTCCGCCGCACCCTGCTGCGCACCGCGCTGACCGGGGCCGCAGCCCTCGGCGCGGGCCTCGCCGCCACCCGGCCGGCCACCGCCGCCCCCCACACTCCGGGAAACACCCCGGGCACCGCTCCCCGGCCCGGCACCCCGGGCGAAGCCCTCGCGGAACTGGCCGCGGGCAACCGCCGCTGGCGCGCCTTCCGCGAACGCCACCCGCACGAAACCCCGGAGATCCGGCGGGCGTTGACGACGGCCCAGCACCCCTTCGCGGTCGTGCTCGGCTGCATCGACTCGCGCGTGCCCCCCGAGCTGGTCTTCGACCAGGGACTGGGCGACCTGATGACGGTCCGCACCGCCGGCGAGGTCCTCGACGAGGCCGTGCTCGGCAGCGTCGCCTACGGCGTCCTGGAACTCGGCATACCCCTGGTCGTCGTCCTCGGGCACCAGTCGTGCGGCGCGGTCCGCGCCGCCGTCGAGGCCGAGGAGTCCGGCGGCCGTCTGCCCGCGCACATCCAGTACCTGGCCGACCAGATCAGCCCGGCCATCGACCACGGCAAGGAGGGGGACGCGCGGATCGACGCGACCGTGGACGCCAACGTCCGGCTCGTCCGCTCCCGGCTGGCCGCCGAGCCCGACCTCGCCGCCAAGGTCGACACCGGCCGGCTGGCGATCGTCGGAGCCCGCTACGAACTGACCAGCCAGGCCGTCCACCGCGTCGCCTGAGAACCCGCCCGGTCCGCCGCACCCCACGGCGGACCGGGCCGACCCGTCACACCTTGAGCGGGTTGTACCGCGCCACCGCCATCAGGTACCAGGCGGTCGCGCCCGTGTGCCGGTAGGGGTAGTAGCCGAAGCCGAACCCGGTGTCCAGCGGGCTGCTCGCGGAGACCACGCCACAGCGCTCGGGCAGGGTCCCGCCGCCCACGGTCTGACCACCGCCCAGCAGGTCCTGGGCCTTCTCGGCCGACGCGATCAGCCGCCGGGCGCGTGCCTCGTCGCCCCGCGCCCCGCGGTCCCGCAGGGCGAGCGCGAGGTGGGCCGTCCCCTCGAACCACACGCCGTTGCGGTCGGGCTTGGGCTGGCCCGCCGCGATCGGGGCGTCCTCGTTCGCGAGGAGGCTCGCCGAACTGAAGGTGACGCCCTCGTACGACTGTCCGGCGGGGACCGTGCTGTTCGTCCGGCCGGAGTGGTCCAGGACCGCCAGTTCGGCCGCGGCCCAGTCCAGCGAACGGGAGAAGCGGCCGGAGCCGAGCGCCAGATGCGTCCAGGTCTGGGTGTCCTCCGGAACCGGCGACCTGTTGACCGTCACGCCGTCGTTGGTCCCGGTGTAGAAGAAGCCCCCGGACGGCTCCCACATCCGCCGCACGAACGCCTCGGCCCGCGCCCGCCGTTCCAGCCACACCCGGTCGCCGGTGAGCCGGGCCAGCCGGCCGAACAGACAGACCAGGTCCGTGTTGTGCTCGGTCGACGTGAACGGCAGCCGCTGGTTCGCCCCGTCCACCCCGAACTTGTAGCCGCCGAGCGGCTCGTCGGTCCGGCCGGTCCGCTCGATCCACTCGCCGATCCGCACCGCACCCGTGAGGAAACGGCGCTCCCCGGTGCGGCGGGCCAGGGCGCTCAGCGCGATGCCCGCCCAGGCCATGTCGCCCACCGCCGTGCCGGTGAAGCCGAACTGGGTACCGACGTTGACGGTGCCGTCCGGCCGGACGAAGCCGTCGGGCTGGGGCGAGCCGTCGTAGAAGGTGTACGGGCCGACGTTGTACGCCTGCCGGAGCCTGCCGTCGTCGTACGCGGGGTCGTGGTGCTGGGCGTACAGCAGGGCGTCGCCCAGCGCCTCGGCCCTGGTCAGGCCGTTCGCGGTCCGGGCGGCGAGGTGCGCCAGGACGGCCAGGGCGTTGTCGTACGTGAACGCCGTGCTGAACAGTCCGGCCTGGTCGGTGTAGCTCTGGGTCAGGCGGATACCGCCGTGATCGGGGTAGGCGTCCATGGCGGCGGCGAGGAAGGCGTGCCCCCGCGCCGGGGCCGACGCGGGACGCGCCCCGGCCGGTCCGGCGGCCAGGGCCTGCCCCGAGCCGGCGGCGGTGAGCCCGGCGGCACTGATGCCGAGTCCGGCACCGATGAGCGAACGCCGGCTGAGCGCCGGGCCTTGTCTGCCAGTCATGGATCTCCCCTTGAGAGCGCTCTCAATCAGTGCGCGCTCATTGTGCTGGCGCCCCGGGGCCGGGTCAACGCTCAGCTCGCGAAGGAGAGTCGCAGAGGAAGGCGAACGGCGCGTGGCCTACTCGCACACGATCTCGTCACGCGGCGTGTAGTGCGTGCGGAACGGCTCCCGCTTCACTTCCCTGCCGTCGTCGTAGAAGACCCGCTCCACGGTGACGTCGAACCCTTCGAGCGGCGTCTGCGGCACGCACTCCTTGTCGTCGCTCACCGTCTTCTCGGGCTTCTTCACCTCGGTGCGAGGCCCCTTGACCGACTTGATCTCGTCGTACTTGCGGGTGCCGAGGAAGGAGACGGTCACGGAGGTGTCCGTGGACTCGGCCTGGATGTAGATCGCCTTGCCGGAGTCGTTGGTGAACCTCAGGTCCAGGCTGCCCCAGGCGACCGTCGCCTCGCGGCCCTCCGGGTAGCGCTCGATGTAGAAGGAGTGCGCGCCGTGCTCCACGGGCTTGACCCCGGCGAAGAACAGCGCGTTGTACACCGTCGTCGCCACGGCCGAGACACCGCCGCCGGAGGCCTTCGTGAACTTGTCGTCGAGGATGATGATGCCCTCGACGAACCCGTTCTCCTCGGTGCGCTCCCCGACGGTCCGGTTGAAGCTCCACGTCTCGTCCGGCCTGACGAGGGAGCCGTCGATGAGTTCCACCGCCCGGCCGATGTTCTTCGTGCGGTACTCGGCCGGCTCGAAGTGGACGGTGAAGGAGGACATCGTCTCCGTCAGGCCCAGCTCCGCGGCGTTCTCTCGGGTCACCTCGGGCTGGATCGTGCGCACCTCCACCTCGCCGGCTCGGTCGGCGCCCGACCTGGTGAGCAGCGGCAGCACCGCCTTGCCCAGCGCCTTGTCGGTGACCTCCCGGCCGGGTACGGCGTCCTCCGTGACCACGGCCCTGTCGCCGTCCGGCCGCAGCCTGGCGTTCTCGGCCGTCGTGGTCACCTCGTCCAGGGGGCCGGCGACGGCGGGGGCGGCGCGCAGCCCCTTCGCGTCGAGCTCCGGTCTCAGCCTGCCGCTGCCGTCCGGCCGCATGGCCAGGTGCTCGCCCAGCACGTTCGGGCCGACCGTGAACCGCCTGCCGGCCGCGGTGAGCGTGACGGGCGCCGACACGGCCGGCTCCGCGAATGTCCGCACCGCCCGCCGGACCTCGTCGGCCGTGACCTTCGGCCGCGTCTCGCGCGCGGGCAGGGAGGTGACCGCGTCGGCGTCACCGCGCAGGAAGGAGGCACGCAGGGGCGCCACTGCGGCGTCCACGTCGAGCGCGTGACCCGTGCGCGGCGCGACCTGCGTGACCCGCCCGTCCTCGAAGCCGACGGCACCGTCCCGGACCTTCTGGTCGAGGTCCTTCGCCAGCTGCCCGAGGGCGGCCCGGGCCTTGGCCTCGTCGAGGCGGACGACCGGTTCGACGGCACCGCCCGAGCGGAAGAACCCCTCGAACACGCTGAGCGGGTCGTTGCCGGTGCGCGCCGCCCGGTCGACGGTCTCCTGGATGTCGTAGGAGAGCCCGGCTCGCCGCGGATCGACCGTGCCCGTTCGCTCACCGACCTTCACCGGGAGCTCCCGCGAGCCCGCCGCACCGAGCTGCCGTTCCAGCTTCCGCACCGCCTCCGCGCGGCTCAGCCCCCCGATCTCCACGCCGCGCACGGTCGTACCGGAGTCGATCTCCCCGCCCGTGAGCAGCAGCCCGGCCAGATACAGACCACCGACCCCCACGGCCAGCGCGCCGCCGGCCAGGGCGAGGAGCGGGAGGGACGTGATGCGCGGGACGGAGGCTATTCGGGGGCGCATGGGTCTCCTGGAGATCGAATACGAGGGTGCACCCGATGACGCGACGCCGCTGCGGGCAAACACATCAAGCTATGCACACCCGGGCGGCAAACCGGTATGTCCCAGACCACTTATGTCCGAGATCACGCCGGAACCGGCCGGACCGGCCCACCCCGCCGGCCACGGCCACAGAGTGGTAACGGCGAACAACTGTCCGGTGGTTGGCGCCGTCTAGGCCACCATGAAGATCTCTTTCCTGATCCACAACGCCTACGGAATCGGAGGCACCATCACCACCACGTTCAACCTGGCCGGAGCCCTCGCCGAACGGCACGACGTGGAGATCGTCTCCGCGTTGCGCCACCGGGAGCACCCGACCCTCACCCCGGACCCCCGGGTGCGGCTGCGGGCACTGGTGGACCTGCGCAAGGAGGCCGACCACCCGCTGCACGGCAGACCGGCGAAGGTCTTCCCGCCCGCCGAGTACCGCCACCACCAGTACAGCGAGCTGACCGACCAGCGCATCGGCGAGTGCCTGGAGGCGCTCGACGCCGACGTCGTCATCGGCACCCGCCCGGGCCTCAACGTGCACATCGCCCGCCAGGCCCCGCGCCACGTCCTGCGCGTCGGCCAGGAGCACCTCACCCTCGACAACCACTCGCCGCGGCTGCGCACCGCACTGCGCCGCGCCTACCGCGACCTCGACGTCATCACCACCGTGACGGAGGCGGACGCCGCCGCCTACCGCCGCAAGATGTGGCTGCCCGGCGTCCACGTGGAGGCCCTCCCGAACAGCGTCCCCGACCCCGTCCTGCCCCCCGCGGACGGCGCCGCCAAGATCGTCGTCGCCGCCGGCCGGCTGGTCCCCGTGAAGCGCTACGACCTGCTCATCGAGGCGTTCGCCCAGGTCGCCGCCGCGTTCCCGGACTGGCAGCTGCGCATCTACGGCAAGGGCGAGGAGCAGGCCGGGCTGCGGCAGCTCATCGAACGGCTCGGCCTGTGGAACAACGTGTTCCTCATGGGGGCCGCCACCCCGATGGAAGCGGAGTGGGCCAAGGCCTCGATCGGCGCGTCCGCGTCCGACTTCGAGCCGTTCGGCATGACGATCGTCGAGGCGATGCGCTGCGGACTGCCCGTCGTCAGCACCGACTGCCCCTACGGCCCCGGCGAGATCATCCAGGACGGCACCGACGGCCGGCTGGTGCCGGTCGGAGACCGCGACGCCCTCGCCTCGGCCCTGCTGGAGCTCGTCGGCGACGACGAACGCCGCCGCCGCATGGTCCGCGCCGCCCTCGAGAACGCGCGCCGCTACGCCCCCGGCCCCGTCGTCGCGCAGGCCGAACGCATCCTCGACGAAGCCGTGACGGCCAAAACCACGGGTCGGCGGCCCACCACGGCGCACGCGCACCGGCCCCGCAGCCCGCTGACCGGCCGCGGCCACGCCGCCCGCGACGCGGCCCACGCGGCGGCGACCGGCGTACTGCGCCGGATCCGCGGGGGACGGCGATGAGCGCGCCGGTTCCGCGAGGGACGGCCATGAGCGCGCCGGAAGGCACGACGACGACGAGCGCGCCGGAGCACACGACCACGACGACGAGCGCGCCGGAAGGCACCACGACGACGGCGAGCAGGCCAGGACGCACGACCATGACGACGAGCGCGCCGGAAGGCACGACCACGATGACGAGCGCGCCGGAGCACACGACCCTGACGACGAGCGCGCCGGAAGGCACGACCACGACGGCGAGCACGCCAGGACGCACGACCATGACGACGACGAGCACGCCGGAAGGCACCACGATGGGCACGCCGCACGACATCCAGCCGCGCACCGACTGCGCGATCGACCCCGATGGCCGGATTACCTTCCGCCTCCCGCCGGTCCCGGCCGCCCGCCCCCGGCTGCTCGTGCGGCTGCGCCCCAAGAAGGGCCGTCCCGAGACGACCCGCCACCTCCTGGACCTGGCGCCGGACGAGACCGGGACCCACCTGCGCGCCGTACTGGAACCGGACCCGGTCCTCGCCGAAGGCCGCTGGGACGTCTACCTCCTGCCGGAACCGGAAGCCGAACGCCGGCGGCTGCGCCCCGGCCTGCGGGACCTGCGCGCCCTCGTCGACGGGCACCTGCGCGACCGGCCCGCACCGGTCGCCGTCCGGATCCCGTACGCCACGAAGGACGGCTTCCTCGCCCTGCGGGCCTGGCTGCGCTCCGCCCACGCCGAGGCCCGCACCATCGACATCACGGACCGGGCGATGACGGTCACCGCCCGCCTGCACGGCGCCGGCCTCCAGGAGGACGCCACCGTGCGGCTGCGCCTGCGCGGCACCGACACCGTACGGTCCCTCCGCCCGCGGATCGACGACGACGCCCGGGGCTTCTCCTTCACCGCCGGCCCCGAGGACCTGGCGGCCGACGGCGAGGGCGCGGACCGGATCTGGGACGCCTTCGTCCGGCCCACCGCCGACGCGGCGCCCATCAGGATCGGCCGCCTGCTCGACGACGTGGCGGACCGCAAGCACGTGTACGTCTACCCGGCGGTCACCGGGAACGGATCCTCCCTGCGCCCCTACTACACCGTCGACAACGACCTCGCGATCGAAGAGAAGAAGCCTCATTCCCCGATATGCCCGACATGAAAATCCGTGGGGTTTCGGATGGTTATTCCGGTAGCGGAAAGCGACCGTCATGTGTGGATTCTGTGCAAAGCGGCGGCAAAAAGGTCAGGCGCTCGTTCTCAACAGCCTCAAAACGGAAGGGGACTTGCGGCAATAACCAAACTCAAGTACTAGATGAATCATGAACCTGTTCAACCGCGTCGTGTCGTCCCGCCGGCAGGCACCGACCGTCCCCCCACAGCGCCCCGGCGGTGCGCCGGCTTCCTCCACCGCCGTGCTGCCGGATCCCAGCCTGGTGAATCTCACCGGTGAATGGGTCGTCGACCCCGCGCACAGCAGGATCGGCTTCTCCGTCCGGCACGCCATGGTGACCACCGTGCGCGGTTGTTTCCTGGAGTACGAAAGCCGGCTCTACTTCGACGCGCACGACCCCACCCGGTCGCGGGCCGACATCACCCTGTTCACCTCCAGCGTCGACACCGGAGTGGAACAGCGTGACGCCCATCTGGTCGGCCGCGACTTCCTCGACGCGGCCACCTATCCGCGGATGCGCTTCACCAGCACCGCGGTGGAACACACGGGCACCGACCTGTACCGCATGTCGGGGGAGCTCACCATCAAAGGAATATCCCGCCCCGTCGTACTGGACATGACCTATATCGGGCACGTCACCGACCCGTTCGGTTACGACCGGGTCGGTTTCGACGGCACCACCACCATCAACCGCTCCGACTGGGGCCTGACCTACAACAGCAGGCTGGCCGAGGGAGGCGCGATGGTCAGCGAGAAGGTGCGCCTCCAGCTCGACATCGCCGCCATCCGCATGGCACCGTCCCCCGGCTGACCGCCGCGGGCGCTTCAGGACATGGTCTCGGCCCGGGACACGACTCGGAACGTCGCCGGGCCGACCGTGAGCACCCCGTCGCTCAGGGGCGTGCACCGCACACCGCCCCGGCCGCGCAGGGCCCGGTGAGCGCCGGGGCCGATGGTGACGTCCATCCAGGCGCAGGGCCGGGCGGGGCGGTTCACGGCGAACTCCACCGGCCCGGTGCCGCAGCCGAGGGCGATCGTCGCGCCGACGTACGCGTCGATGTCGACGCCCCTGAGCAGGACGTTCCGGCGGGTGTGCCGGAGGTCGGCGCCCGGAGGAAGTCCTTCCGCGGCCATCAGGGTGACGGCCGCGTTCCGGTGGGCGGGCCGGGCGTGGTAGCGGTCGCCCACGAGGCCCAGGGTCCGGCGTACCTCCACCCGGGTGACGCGCTCGTCGGACGGGTCGGCGGAGGGGCCGTCCGACGGCCGTCCGGCCAGCCGGTGCGAGGGCGACACCAGTAGTTCCAGCACCTCCACCTCGGTCATGGCACCACCCTACGACGGGGTGACCGTGCCGGGCCGTGCGCCCGTCGGCCCGGGCGGGCGTGGGACACCCGGGCCCGTCACTCGTCCTGCCTCCGGCCGATGCTCTCGTCCTGCAACGGGGTCCGGCCGTCCGCCGCCTCGCCCGCGGTCAGGTGCTCCAGCACCTCGACCAGCTCCTGGCACGCCCGTTCCACGGAACGCCGGGTGTTGATCTGCTCGGTGATCACGGCCGAAAGGATCAGGGCGGTCAGGGCCATCGCCCCGTTGAAGGCCTGCAGCTTGATCATCACCTCCACCCTGGTCAGCCGTTCGAAGGGCCCGGACCGGTCGGTCGCCGCCACCGTCGCCATGACCGAGGCGAACAGGGCGCACAGCATGCTGCCCGCCAGCTGGAAACGCAGCGCCGCCCAGATCAGCAGGGGATAGACGAGGAACAGCAGGCTGACCGTGCTGTGCGCGGCCAGCGGGACGACACAGCACGCGATCAGCGCCAGGCCCGACGCCTCCTTCCAGCGGGACAGCCGCAGCGGCAGGCGCACCCGGTACAGCAGGAGCAGGACCGGCGTGACGATCAGGACGCCCATCGCGTCACCCACCCACCAGGCCAGCCACACCGCCCAGAAGCTCGGCCAGTCGAGCCGGCCCGTGGCGATCAGGAGGCCGGCGCCCACGGTCGCGCTGATCAGCATGGCGGTGAACGCGCCCAGGAACACCAGGGCCAGACCGTCCCGCAGACGCGCCAGGTCGGTACGGAAGCCGGCCCGGCGCAACAGCAGGTAGCCGACGATCGGCGCGGCCGTGTTGCCGGCCAGGACGCCGACCGCCGAGGGGCTCAGGGAGGTGAGGGACAGGATGACGAGGAGGGCGCCCAGGGCGATTCCCGGCCAGCAGCGCAGCCCGAAGACCAGCAGGAAGGCGACCGAGACGCCGGTGGGAGGCCAGATGGGCGTGACGACCGCGCCCTCGACGACCAGTTCCCGCAACAGGCCCAGCTGCCCCGAGACGTAATAGCAGGCGGCGACGGCCAGCGTCTGCAGAGCGAGGACGACCGGCGTTCGCAGATCCTGGCTACCCACCACAGCAGCCATGAGACACCGGGGCCGCCACGTCGGCGAGGTGAGAGCGGGGCCCTGCGCCCCTATGGCTGAGCCTCGGGTCCGTCGAGGCCGACCACCAGGACGGCGGCGTCGTCGTCGTGCCCGACGCGCTCGGCGCCCTTGATGACGGCGGCCGCGAGCGCGTCCACGTCCGTGCCCGCCACCGCCGCGATGCCCGCGAGCCGGATCACCTGGTCCAGGCCCTCCTCGAGCCGCATCGACGGCCCCTCCACGACGCCGTCCGTGAGCAGGACGAACACGCCGCCCGTGGTGAGCTCGTGGCGGGTCACCGGGTACGGCGTCCCGGCCTGGATCCCCAGGGGCGGGCCGCCCTCGTCGTCGGTGACGCCGGACTTCCCGTCGGCCGTGGCCCAGACGCAGGGCAGATGCCCCGCCCGCGCGCTCTCCAGAACGCCGGCGCACGGGTCGAGCCGCATGTAGGTGCACGTGGCGAACAGGTCGGAGCCCAGCGACAGCAGCAGGTCGTTGGTCCGGGCCAGGACCTCGCCCGGCTCGCTGGTGACGGAGGCCAGGGCCCGCAGTCCCGCCCGCACCTGTCCCATGAAGGCGGCCGCCTCGATGTTGTGGCCCTGGACGTCACCGATGGACAGGCCGATCCGGCCGTCGCCGAGGGTGAAGGCGTCGTACCAGTCGCCGCCCACGTTGAGGCCCTGGCAGGCGGGCGTGTACCGCACGGCCAGATGCAGCCGCCGGGCGACGGGCAGGTCCCGGGGGAGCATGCCGCGCTGCAGCGCGATGGCCAGCTCCAGGCGGGACCGCTGCATCTCGGCCTGGGCGCGCGCCTGAGCCGTCAGGGCCCCGAGCCTGGTCAGCAGCTCGTCGCCGTCGTCCGTCGTGCCGGTGCGGAACATGGATCACTCCGGCGAGGATGGCCACGGTCGGTGACCTGATCCCCGAAGGCAAATCAACCGATTTACGTCCATAGGATGATACTCAGCGGGAGGCGTCGGCGACGACTCACGCGGGCCGCTCGCAGCGGCCCTCGGCCCGCGCCGCGCCGCCCCGGGCGTCCGCCACGGCCTGCCGCAGCAGCCGACAGAGCCGCTCGTCGGCGTCGGGCGCGGCGCACAGCACCCGGAGCGCGTGCTCGAGGCACCGGCGCCCCGGTCCGCGCCACCACAGCAGATCGGCGACGCGACCCGGCAGCCCGCCCCCAGGGGCCTGGGCGAGCCTCTCGGCCCGGCGTCGGCACGCACGGCTCTCCCGCGCCAGCCGCCGCGACGCGGGCCGCGTCGCACGGGCCGTGTCCACGACCGCGCCGACGAGCAGCGGCGCGTAGGTCCGGCCCTCGGGACGGGCGTCGGCGAGGTCGGCGGCCAGCGGCCACAGGGCGAGCCGGGCGTCGTCCGTGACGCTGTCGTTGACCGCCCGGGCCAGCGCCGCGAGCGCCGGATGCGTACCCGCAGGGCTGTCGGTGAACCGGCCGGTGGCCAGCAGGGCGGCGGCCTCCATCAGGCAGGCACCGTCGTCGGGGTGCAGATGGGCGAAGCGCCCGGGCATCGGAAACCCGTCCGGAGCGACGGCACCGGACCGCTCGGGCGGCCGACGCGGAGGGAAGGCGATCATGGACGGCCTCCGGCTGGGTTCACAGGCCGGTGACGGCGTGCAGGAACAGGTACATCGCGGCGGCGGGGATCCCGGCTCCGGGGAACGTGAGGATCCAGGCGGTGACGATGGAACGGGCCACCTGCCAGCGTACGGCCGAGGCGCGCTTCGTGGCACCGGCGCCCAGGATCGCCGCGGTGATCGTCTGCGTGGTGGAGATGGGCGCCTTCACCAGGAACGCGGTGGTGTAGAGGACGGCCGCGGCGGCGGTCTCGGCGGCGAACCCGCGCGGCGGGTCGAGATGCACGATGCGCCGCCCGAGGGTGGTGATGATGCGGCGCCCTCCGCTGTAGGTGCCGGCGGCCATCGCGGCCGCCACGGCGACGATCACCCACACCGGCACGGAGAAGTCGTCCTGCCACCCCGCCGTGACCAGGGCGAGCACGATGACGCCCATGGTCTTCTGCGCGTCCTGCAGCCCGTGGCCCAGCCCCATGCCGGCGGCGGAGACCGTCTGCGCCATGCGGAAGCGGCGCGTCGTGGCGCGCGGCATGGCACGGCGGAAGGTCCACAGGATGAGCGTGTGCAGCGTGTACCCGAGAACCACGCCGACCAGCGGGGACAACAGCATCGGCAGCAGGACCTTGTCCACGATGCCGGACCAGTGCACGGTGGCGGAGGCGGCGAGCGCGGCACCGACCAGTCCGCCGATCAGGGCGTGCGAGGACGAGGTCGGCAGGCCCCGCCACCAGGTGAAGACGTTCCAGCCGATGGCGCCGATGAGCGCGCACAGGACCAGCAGCAGACCCGACATCTCCTCGGGCGCGCCGATGATGCCGCTGCCGACGGTCTGGGCGACGCCGGTGCCCAGGAAGGCGCCGCAGAAATTCATCACCGCGGCCATGGCCAGCGCCACCCGCGGGGTCAGCGCCCGGGTGGAGATCGAGGTGGCGATCGCGTTCGCGGCGTCGTGGAAGCCGTTGGTGAAGTCGAACGTCAGCCCCACGATGATGATGAGCACCACCAGGGTGAGCTCCATGACCGGTCACCTTTCGCCGCCCGCTCGCACGGTTCCATCGTGCGCCCCCGCGGCCGGACGGGGGCCGGCGACTACGCCACGCGGGGCGAACCCGTGCCGGGACCCCGGCGAGCGACCCGCACGGACAACTAGGAGACAATGCCCCGCCTTACGGTGTCCTGGTGCGATCTGTTCCTCTCTGGGCCCTGGTGTCGTCGGGGTGTGCGCCTGTCGTGCTGATCATGGGCTGGCTGGTGGCCGCGTCCTTACAAGGCTCGGCCTACGACCCGGCCGCCCAGACGATCAGCGTCCTGGCGGCCCCCGGAGGCTCGGGCTACTGGGTGATGACCGCCGCGTTCATCGCCCTGGGCGTCTGCCATCTGGTCACCGCCTGGGGGCTGCGCCCGGCCGCGCCCGCCGGACGGGTGGCCCTCGCGGCCGGCGGCGGATCGGCGCTGGCGGTGGCCCTGGTCCCGGCACCGAGCAGCGGAGGCTCCCTCAGCCACGGCTCGGTCGCCGCCGTCGGCTTCGTCCTGCTGGCGGCCTGGCCCGTCCTGGCTTCCCGGAGCGGTGACACCGTGCCCTGGGCCCTGCGGCCCCTGCCCGCCCTCGGGGCGACCGCCGTGATGGCCCTGGGCGCGACGTGGTTCCTGATCGAGCTGCACCAGCGGGGCGCCGCGGGTGCGGCCGAGCGCGCCGTGACGACGATCCAGTCGGTCTGGCCGTTCGTGGTCGTCCTCTCCTGCTTCCAACGATCGGCCCGCGAGGGCTATCCAGTATGAGCGTGCGCTCCACGTGCGTGTTTCGTACGCGATACGTGCGCCCCGCGATACGGTGCCGGACAGGAGGTACTGCATGTCCGAGCTGTTCGACGCGGTCGACGCGCTGGTCGCTTCCCGTTCCCCCCTGCCGCCGCCGGCGGAGCGCAAGCGCCTGCGGCAGGCGCACGGGCTGACGCTCGACGAGGTGGCCACGGCCCTACGGGTGCGGCGCGCGACGCTCAGCGGCTGGGAAGCCGGCAGGACCGAACCGCGCCCGCCGGAGCGTGACGCGTACGCCCGCCTGCTGGAACAGCTGGCCCGGCTCTACCCCGCCGACCCCGACGCGACCGCTCCCGCACCCGACACGACCCCCACGGCCCCCGACACACAGGCCGCCCCACCCGAACGGGAGCAGGCGGCGGTGCCCGGGGCGCGCCCGTCCGTCCCGACACCGGCGACGCGGCGCCGGGACGCCGGGCGGACGGCACGGCCGAGCCCCCCGCCGTCCGGCACCGACCGGTTCGCGAACGGGCCGCTGCTCGTCCTCGACGCGGACGCCGAGCGACGGGTGACCGGTTACGGCGTCGGCGGCCTCGTCCTGGACGTCCCCGCCAAGTCGCTGCCCGCCCTGGTCGAATGGGCACTGACCGAAGCGCGACTGGGAGCCCCGCGGCTGCACGGCAGCGGCAAGGACGCCGACCCGCTGCTGGTGCTCACCGCATCCGCGCTGGAGCGCTACGGCCTCCCCGTGCGCCTGTCGGAGCCGGAGCGGCTCGCCGGGCGGCTCCCGGACGGGCACAAGGCCGTCAAGCAGCTCCACAGGGCCGACTGGCAGCTGACCCAGCGCGGCTTCGGTCCCTGGGCGCGGGTCTACCGTCCCGCGGAGGGTCGTCTGCGGCAGTGCGTGCAGTTGTGCGTCCCCTCCTGGAACGCGCTCGACCCGCGCACCTGGGGCGGGGCCGCACAGCTCGAACCGGCGGAACTGGCCCGGGTGCTGGGCGCCTATGCGGTGCGGGTGCTCACGCCACGGGGCTCGGCGGCCGTCACAGGCCTGGAGCTGATGACGGCGACGAACCCGCCGACACGTGCGGGCGAGCCGGACGAGTCCGGCCGGCGGCACAAGGAGCACCGGCCCGGCTCGCTCGGGGAGCGGCCGATCGACTGCGCCCCGTGCGAAGCTCCCGACGGCCATCCGCTGCTCGCGCACCTGCCCCGCTTCCACCAGCGCGGCCCGGAGGAGATGCTGCTTGAGGAGGCCTACGACTGGGCGCGGCGGCTGACCGACGACGAGTGCATGCGGCGCTACCTGGTCGGCATCGACGTCAACCTCGCGTTCGGGGCCGCGGCCAACGGCGCGGTGGTGGGCCTGGCCGCCCCGCCCGTGCACGTCCGCCGCCCCTCCTTCGACGCGGGGCTGCCGGGGTCCTGGCTCGTCGACCTCTCCCACGTCGACCTCTCGCGGGTACTGGTGGGCAAGCGACGGCAGCAGGTGCGGGGCGATCTGCTGCCCAACCCGTTCACCCCGACGGGCGAGCCCCCCTCGGGCCCGGCCTGGTACGCGACGCCGACGGTGGCCTACGCGGTGGAGCTGGGCTACGACGTCGCACCCGTCGAGGCCTGGGTCCGCGAGGAGAAGGGCAGGTTCCTCGACGGCTGGTACAAGCGGCTGCGCGACGCCTACGTCGAGACGATGAGCGACCTGGGCGTGGGCGAGAAACTGCCGCCCGCCCAGTTCCTTCAGGCCATGGACGGCTACCGGCAGCGGGATCCCGAGATGGCGATGGTCCTGGACGCGGTCAAGTCGACGGTGAAGGGCGGTATCGGCAAGCTCCGGGAGCGGGCGCGCGGCGGCGGCTGGAAGCCGGGGCAGCCCTGGCCGGCCCTGTCCCGGCCGACCTGGCGCCCCGACATCCGCGCCACCGTCATCTCCCGGGCCCGCGTCAACATGCACCGCAAGATGCTCAACCTGGCCGCCGCGACCGGCCGTTACCCGGTGGCGGTACTCTCCGACTGCGCCGTCTACGCCGCTGACGGCCCGTCCCCGCTGGACGTGCTGCCCTACGGCGCCGACGGCAGGACGGTCCCCGGTTCCTTCCGGATCGGGGTGTCGCCCGGCATGGTCAAGCACGAGGGCACCCAGACCACGCTGTGGGCGGAGGAAGTGCGCGAGAAGTACGGCCAGGACCTCAATCTCGCGCGCTACATCAAGACGGGCGAGGTCGCCGCCGGGGACGACGGAGAGTAGAGGAGGACCGGTGGACAGGGTCGGCGACGGTCTGGACGCCGCGCTGCGGAAGGCGTTCACACGCCCGCTCCCGCGCAGCGCCGGGGCGCGGATGCGGTTCCTGGTGAGGCAGTTGAAGGGCACCGGGCCGGTGGCGGAACTGCTCGGCGTCACCCGGCGTACGGTCGAGCGGTACGTCAGGGACCAGATCAGACACCCCCGCCCCGAGCTGGCGCAACGCCTGGAACGCGAGGTGGTCAGGCGGTGGCAGCCCAGAGTCAGGGCCCAGGCCAGACGGACCGCCGCCACCACGGCCGGCATCGTCATCGACACCCGGGCCCGCTTCGGCTACACCGCCGCCCCCGGCACCACCGACGACGCCCGCCTGCGCCACCTCACCGTGGCCCTGCCCCCCGAGTACGCCGCCCGCCTGTTCGACACGCAGGAAGCCGGCGGCACGGAACAGCAACTGCGGGACATCGCGGCGGAGGGCCTCCAGGAGATCTACTTCAAGGACCACGGCCGCCGCGCCCAGGGCCTGCTGGTGGAGTTCACCGACGTGGAGCACCTCGAGTTCGACCTCTGAGAACCGGCGTTGCTCCGGCCGTGCGGCTCGGGCGGCAACAGCCCCCGCATGCGCCCCGGGCGACGACGCACGCCTGCCGATGCGCCGACCGCGACGCATCGCCCGTCCGCACGGTCGCGTGCCGGCGACCGTCCCTGCTTCCCGCGCCCCTGGTGTGCGCCCCTGCGTTCCGCCGACTGTCGTCCGGTCGCTCGGGCCCCGTGTGCGGGGCCCGTTCGGCCCTGCGGGACGCTCGGAGATCACTGGAGGAAGCGGCATGGGGGCTGCCACCGCCGACCTGGGCTTGACCGAGCGGGTGGCATGCCGTTCGTGACGACCGACGCGGCATGCGTGATGTCCCGCTACTCGTACTGGTCGCTCCTCCTGGACGACCACCTCGACGCCCTCACCGCGGATCCCGCGGCGGCGATCGCCCTGGTCGGCGAAATCAACCGCGTCATGTACGAACCACTCGCCGTCCCCGTGCCCACGGAGCACCTCTGGCTCACGAGCCTGCGCGACCTGCGCGTCATGATGGAGGACCGCCTGGGCCCCGAGGCCATGAACACGGTGCGTTCGGAGAACGCCCACTGGCTCGGCGGCCAGTTGTGGAAGCTGGCGGCGTGGCACCGGGCCGAGCCCCCCGGCGTCGGCGAGTACCTGAGGCTGAGGTGGCCGAAGTGCGGCGGTGCGGTCCTCGCCGCCTACACCGCTCCGGGCGCCGGCTACTCGCTGCCCGCCGCCCACCACCTCGACCCCCTCGCGGCCCTGCTGAAGGCCGGTGAACTCTACGAACGCGTCGTCCTGGTGATGCTGCGCCTCCAGCAGGGTCTGCTCGCCGACCCCCGCCCCTCCGTCGCCCGGTACGCCGCCGAACTCCCTCAGTGGCTGTCCGCCGCCATCCGCTTCACGGCCACCAGCGCCCGCTACCTCACCGAGCACAAGCCCGACCTCGCGGCGGTCCCCGAGGTGACCACCACCCCGACGCCGGTCCTCTGGGACCCTGACGACCTCACACCGCCGCCGTACCCGGACATCGCCTGGTGGTGGCACCTGCTCGACCGACCGAGCATTACCGACCGGTGGTCGACGGGAACCGAGCGGTGAGGCCGCTCACGCGAGGGGGTCGAGGACGAGACAGCCGTCCAGGCGGGACACCCGGCCGGTGTCCGGGTCGGACGGAAGGGCGTGGCCGAGATCGTTCGCGCGGACTTCGCCGATCCACTGGTCGTGCTGGTACTCGTGGTTGATGAGAGCGACGAACAGGTGCCGGGCGACGACGGTGAGCCGGCCCGGTGCGGCGACACGGCCGCCGGCGATGTCGTTCATCCGGGCGTGCACGCGCGCGGCGACGGTGTCGCGGAAGGCGGTGAGCCGCTCGATGGTCGGCAGCGCGCCGCGGAACGTCTCGGGCCGCGCCGAGTCCATGAGCCCGTCGAGCTCGGGGTCGGGGCTCGGCTCGGGTCACCGGCGCGATCCGGGACGTCGACGGCGGCGTCATGGCCGGACGCGACTGACCGCGTACTCCCTCGGGGCCGGGGAGGGGACGCCCGGCGCGGTCAGGCGCCCCGCTGGGCGTCGATCTCGGCGATCAGCGCCTCGATGCGGGCCCTGATCTCGTCGCGGATCGGGCGGACGGCCTCCACGCCCTTGCCCGCCGGGTCCTCCAGGGCCCAGTCGAGGTACTTCTTGCCGGGGAAGATCGGGCAGGCGTCGCCGCAGCCCATGGTGATGACGTAGTCGGACGCCTGGACGGCCTCCGTGGTCAGGATCTTCGGCTCGGCCGCGGAGATGTCGATGCCGACTTCACGCATGGCCTCCACCGCTGAGGGATTGACCCGGTCGCCCGGGACCGAACCGGCGGAGCGGACCTCGACCCGGTCGCCCGCGAGATGGCCGAGGAATCCGGCGGCCATCTGGGAGCGTCCGGCGTTGTGGACGCACACGAACAGCACGGAGGCGAGCGGGCTGGAGGAGGACATCGGTTCATCCTTCGTGACAGCGAGACGAGCGGTTCGATCAAGTCAGCCCCGGCTGTTATCAGCCCTGGATGATGTGACACTATCAGCCCATGATGACGTCAGTCGACACTGACCTGATCCGGGTGCTCGCCGACCCGCTCAGGCTCCGGATCGTGACCCTGCTCGCCAAAGAGACGCTGTGCACCACCCACCTGGTGGAGGAGACCGGCGCGAGGCAGACCAACCTCTCCAACCACCTGAGAGTGCTGCGCGAGGCCGGGGTCGTCGAGACCGAGCCCTGCGGCCGCTACACGTACTACAAGCTGCGCCCGGACGTCATCGCCCAACTCGCCGAACAACTCGGGGACCTGGCCGAGGCCGCCCGTGCCGCCGCCGACACCAAGAGGGCCTGCTCGTGACCCGCACCGAAGCGACCGCGACCACCGAGGAGTCCTCGATCGTCGCGAAGCTGTCGACCCTCGACCGCTTCCTCGCCGTCTGGATCCTCCTCGCCATGGCCCTGGGACTGGGCCTCGGGCGCGCCGTCCCCGGCCTCGACGACGCCCTGGCCGCGGTCGAGGTCGGCGGGATCTCCCTCCCGATCGCCGTCGGCCTGCTGATCATGATGTACCCGGTCCTCGCCAAGGTCCGCTACGACCGACTCGACGCGGTCACCGGCGACAAGAAGCTGATGGTCTCGTCGCTCGTCGTCAACTGGCTGATCGGCCCGGCGGTGATGTTCGCGCTGGCGTGGATCTTCCTGCCGGACCTGCCCGAGTACCGCACCGGCCTGATCATCGTCGGCCTGGCCCGCTGCATCGCCATGGTCATCATCTGGAACGACCTGGCCCGCGGCGACCGCGAGGCCGCCGCCGTCCTGGTGGCGCTGAACTCGCTCTTCCAGGTCCTCGCGTTCGGCGTGCTCGGCTGGTTCTACCTGGACCTGCTGCCCGGCCGGCTGAACCTGGGCGACGGTGAGCACCTCGACATCTCCATGGGGAAGATCGCCCTGAACGTCGTCGTCTTCCTCGGCGTCCCGCTGCTCGCCGGGTTCCTCACCCGCCGCGTCGGCGAACGGAAACTGGGCCGCGAGACGTACGAGACCGGCTTCCTGCCGAAGATCGGCCCGTGGGCGCTGTACGGCCTCCTGTTCACGATCGTCGTCCTCTTCGCCCTGCAGGGGAGGACGATCACCTCGCAGCCGCTGGACGTGGCCCGCATCGCCCTGCCGCTGCTGGTCTACTTCGCGCTGATGTGGTTCGGCACGTTCGCCCTCGGCAAGGCGATCGGCCTGGCCTACGACCGCACCGCCACGCTCGCCTTCACGGCCGCGGGCAACAACTTCGAACTGGCCATCGCGGTCGCCATCGCCACCTTCGGCGTCACCTCCGGCCAGGCCCTCTCCGGAGTGGTCGGCCCGCTGATCGAGGTGCCGGTCCTGGTGGCGCTGGTGTACGTGTCACTGGCCTGGCGTCGGAAGTTCGCCCGCGCCTAGTACGGGCGCGGGATCGCGCCCCTCCCCGGACGCCCCGGCCCGGCTAGGATCGGTTCCCGATATCGGTCGCGTCAGTGTCCGGCGGGCACGGAGGTGGGTCGGGGTGCGGGAGTTCCAGCGGGGCGCGGTGCGGCTGCACATCCTCCACCACGCGGCCGAGGAGGAGATCCACGGAGCGTGGATGTCCGAGGAGTTGGCCTCGCACGGCTACCGGATCAGCCCCGGCACCCTGTACCCGACCCTGCACCGGCTGGAGGCGGACGGGCTGCTGGTCTCCGAGCAGCGGGTGGTCGACGGCCGTACCCGGCGCGTCTACAGGGCGACGGACGCCGGGAGGCAGGCCCTCGCCGAGGACCGCCGGGCACTGAGGGAGCTCGCCCGCGAACTCCTCGGCGACGAGGCCCCGTAGCGGGCGGCGCCGCGGAAGAGGCCGCCGTCCGCCCGGGTCGGCACCGCTCGTGATCAGTGCACCCAGAGCGTCGGCACCGCTCGTGATCAGTGCACCCAGAGCGTCGGCACCGCTCGTGATCGGTGCACCTAGGAGCTTTGGGCGGCCAGGGTGCGACGCACTCCGTACACGGCGGCGCCGAGCGCCAGCACCGCCGCCCCGGAGATCACCGAGGCCGACGGCAGGGCGAACGCCAGGACGAGGCAGCCGGCCAGGCCCACGGCGGGGACGATCCGTGCCGGTCGCCCCTCGTCCGGGCCCAGGGTCCAGGCGGAGGCGTTGGCGACGGCGTAGTAGGCCAGCACGCCGAACGAGGAGAAGCCGATCGCCCCGCGCAGGTCCCCGGTGGCGGCGAGTACCGCCACCACCGCGCCGACCGCGAGTTCGGCCCGGTGGGGCACCTTGAACGTCGGGTGCACCGCCGCCAGGGCGTGCGGCAGGTGCCGGTCGCGGGCCATGGCGAGCGTGGTGCGGGAGACGCCCAGGATCAGTGCCAGCAGGGAACCGAGCGCCGCCACGGCCGCGCCGACGCGCACGACCGGAACGAGCCAGTCGGCCCCCGCCGCCCGGGCCGCGTCCGACAGGGGCGCCGTGGCCTTCGCCAGCCCGTCCGCGCCGAGGACCGTCAGCACGGCGACGGCGACGACGGCGTAGACGACCAGGGTGATGCCCAGCGCGATCGGGATCGCCCGGGGAATGGTGCGCGCCGGGTCCCGGACCTCCTCGCCCAGCGTGGCGATCCGCGCGTATCCGGCGAAGGCGAAGAACAGCAGGCCCGCCGCCTGGAGCACCCCGCCCGCGGTGGCGTCGTCGCCGATGTCCAGCCGCGCCGCGTCCGACGCGCCGGACGTCAGCGCGGCGACCACCACAGCGGCGAGCACCGCCACCACCACGCCCACGATCACCCGGGTCAGCACAGCGGACTTCTGCACCCCGGCGTAGTTCACCGCGGTCAGCGCCACCACCGCCGCGACCGCCACCGCGTGGGCCTGTCCCGGCCACACGTACGAGCCGACCGTGAGCGCCATCGCCGCGCAGGAGGCGGTCTTGCCGACCACGAACGCCCATCCGGCCAGATAGCCCCAGAACGGGCCGAGCCGCTCCCGGCCGTAGACGTAGGTGCCACCGGAGGCCGGGTAGCGGGCGGCGAGCCGGGCGGAGGAGGTGGCGTTGCAGTACGCCACCACCGCGGCCAGCGCGAGACCGACCAGCAGACCGGAGCCGGCCGCGTGCGCGGCCGGGGCGAGCGCGGCGAAGATACCCGCCCCGATCATCGACCCCAGTCCGATCACGACCGCGTCCGGCACCCCCAGTCGCCGGCGCAACTCGTCCGGCAGTCCGGCGGCGGTAGACGGCTTGCCCATGACCTGCTCCCTCAGCGGCCGGGCCGCATAGGACGGAATCCGATATCGGCAGACGATACGTGACCCCGCCAAGGCCCAGGAGAGGCCGGGTGACCGGCGGGCCAACAGCAGGTGAAGGGCAGGTGTTCCCGGCGCCTCGTCGTCGGCGTCAGACGGTCGGGGAAGCGGTGAGCAGCCTGCCCATGGCGGCGAGGACCGAGGGCTCGACCCGGTAGTAGACCCAGGTCCCGCGCCGTTCGGAGGACAGCAGGCCGGCCTCCTTGAGCTTCTTCAGGTGGTGGGAGACGGTCGGCTGGGAGACACCCACGTCGGAGATGTCGCACACGCACGCCTCGCCGCCCTCGTGCGAGGCGACCGCGGAGAACAGCCGCAGCCGCACCGGATCGCCCAGCGCCTTGAACATCCGCGCCGCCGTCTCGGCCTCCTCGGCGTTCATCGGACGCTCGGTGAGCGGCGGGCAGCACGGTGCCGCACCTCGTCCGTCCTGCCCCTCGGGGTCGAGCAGCGGCAGCGCCTTCGTATGCGACATGCGTCTATGTTGACATGCGTCGAACCAGTGGTCATGGCCCGGTCGGAAACCCCCCTCCTTGTTCGAAAATCCGCTTCCTTGTTTTGATGGATGTCTATGTTGACACATGTCGATGCAGCCGCCATCCTGGCCGCAGGATTCATCGACGAGCGTCGAAACAACCAAGGAGCCGCCGTGAACGCGCCCGCCACCATCGAGCTGCCCGTCGTCGTGATCGGGGCCGGACCCACCGGTCTGGCCGCCGCCGCGCACCTCGTCGATCGCGGCATCGAACCCCTCGTCGTGGAAGCCGGGCCGGCCGCCGGCGCGGCGGTGCGCGAATGGGCGCACGTCCGGCTCTTCTCGGCGTGGGGCGAACTGGTCGACCCGGCCGCCGAGAAGCTCCTCGCCCCCACCGGCTGGACGCGGCCCGACGCCTCGGCCTACCCCTCCGGCGGCGACTGGGCCGAGCGGTACCTCCAGCCCCTGGCCGACGCCCTCGGCGAGCGCGTCCGCACCGGCGCCCGCGTCACCGGTGTCTCCCGCGCGGGACGCGACCGGATCGTCGACGCCGACCGCGACACACAGCCGTTCGTCGTCCACGTCACCCGCACCGACGGAGCCGAGGAGCGGATCCTCGCCCGCGCCGTCATCGACGCCTCCGGCACCTGGACCACCCCCGGCCCGGCCGGCGGCAGCGGCCTGCCCGCCCTCGGCGAGCGCGCGGCCGCCGACCGCGTCACCTACCGCGTCCCGGACCTCGACGACCCGGTGGTCCGCGCCCGTTACGCGGGCCGGCGCATCGCCGTGATCGGCTCCGGCGCCTCCGCCTTCACCGCCCTCGCCCACCTCGCCGACCTGGCCGAGGCCGAGGACGGGGCGGGGACGAAGGCGGTGTGGATCCTGCGCCGCGGGATCTCCGGCTCCACCTTCGGCGGCGGCACCGCCGACCGGCTCCCCGCGCGCGGCGCCCTCGGCCTCGCGGCCAAGGCCGCCGTCGACGAGGGATATGCGGACGCGGTCACCGGTTTCCGCACCGACCTCATCGAGCGCGACGGTGACGGGCGCCTGGTCCTGGTGGGGGAGGACGGCCGCCACCTGGAGCCGGTGGACGAGGTGATCGTGCTGACCGGCTTCCGCCCCGACCTGTCCTTCCTCTCCGAGATCCGCCTCGGCCTGGACGAGCGCCTCCAGGCCCCGGTGCGGCTCGCCCCGCTGATCGACCCCAACCAGCACTCCTGCGGCACCGTCCGCCCCCACGGCCACCGCGAACTCTCCCACCCGGAACAGGGCGTCTACCTGGTCGGCATGAAGTCCTACGGCCGCGCGCCCACGTTCCTGGCCCTGACCGGCTACGAGCAGGTCCGCTCCGTCGCCGCGGCGATCGCCGGCGACCTGGAGGCCGCCGACCGCGTCGAACTCACCCTCCCCGAAACGGGCGTGTGCGGCGGCGCCGGCCTCTTCGACGCACCCGAAGCCGACCGGACCGACGGCGGCGGCTGCTGCACCCCGGCGCCCCCGCTCGTGCAGCTCGGCACACCGGCCACCGCACCTGCTCCTGCCGTACAGGCGTCGGCGGACGGCTGCTGCGGTTCCTGACAGTCCCAGGTCTTTGGACAGTTGAGCCCCGGCAGGCACCCGGAGCGTGGCCGTCAGGAGCCCGGCGGGACCACCAGGCCCGACTCGTAGGCGAACACCACGAGTTGGGCCCGGTCACGGGCGTGGAGCTTGACCATGGCCCGGTTGACGTGGGTCTTCGCCGTCATCGGGCTGATCACCATGCGGCCCGCGATCTCGTCGTTGGACAGGCCCTGCGCCACCAGGGCGACGGCCTCGCGCTCACGGCCGGTCAGCTCCTCCAGTCTCTTTCCCCTGGTCGCGGGGGGCGGTTGGGTGACGTAGCGGTTGATGAGCTTGCGTGTGATGGCGGGCGCCAGCAGGGCCTCGCCGCGCGCCGCGACGCGGACGGCGTGCAGGAAGTCCTCCGGCAGGATGTCCTTGACGAGGAACCCGGCGGCGCCGGCGCGCAGCGCTTCGAAGACGTACTCGTCCAGGCCGTAGTTGGTGAGGATGACGACGTGCACGTGGGCCATGGCGGGGTCGGCGGCGATGCGCCGGGTCGTCTCGATGCCGTCGAGGACCGGCATCTGGATGTCGACGAGGGCCACGTCGGGCAGGTGTTTTCCGGCCAGCTCCAGGCCTTCCTGGCCGTCCGCGGCCTCGGCCACCACCTCGATGTCGTCCTCGAGGTCGAGGAGTGCGCGGAATCCGCTGCGGATGAGCGGCTGGTCGTCGACCAGCAGGACCCGGATCATGACGTGTGCTCCACGGGGAGTTCGGCCTGGACGGTGAAGCCGCCCTCGCCGCGCGGTCCGGCGCGCAGCCGGCCGCCGAGGGCGGTGACGCGTTCGCGCATGCCGAGCAGCCCGAGACCCGGCGGCCGCGCGCTGTCGGGACTCGCCCTGCCGTCGTCGTCGACGCGGAGGGCGAGGGCGTCCGGACGGCAGTCGATGCGCACCGACGCCGTGCTCGCGTCCGCGTGCCGGGCGATGTTGGTGAGCGACTCCTGGACGATCCGATAGACGGTCCGGCCCACCGCGGCCGGCACGTCCTGTCCCCGCCCCTCGATGGTCAGCGTCGCGTCCAGGCCGATGGCGCGGGCGCGTGCCACCAGGTCCGGGACGTCGTCGAGGCCGCGCGGCGGGGTCGTGTCGTCGTCGCGCAGGGCCTGGAGCGTCGCACGCAGCTCACGGGCCGCCTCACGCCCGGCCTCCTGGATCGCCAGCAGCGCGTCCGGCACCTCCTCGCCGCGTCGGCGCGCCACGTGCACGGCGACCTCCGCCTGCACCTTGATCACGGAGATCTGGTGGGTGAGCGCATCGTGCAACTCCCGGGCGATGCGCAGCCGTTCCTCGTCGGCGCGGCGCCGCGCGGTCTCCTCCCGGGTGCGCTCGGCCTCGTCCGCCCGCCGCTCGGCCTGCCGCAGCGCCTCACCCGCGGCGCCGGCCGCGATCAGCCAGGCGATCTCCAGGGCGCCCCGGGCCCGCGCGAACGCCTCGCCCGTGTCGTGCAGACCCGACACCAGGGCCGCGAGGGGAAGCAGCCCCAGCACGGCCACGCTCGCCGCCACCGTGACGGTCCGGTGCCCCGCCCGCACGGCCGCGTACACGGCGAACAGGTACGCGACGGCGGGCACATCGAAACCGGCCGCCTGGTACCCCACCGCGCACAGCCCGGTGACGGCCATGACGGCGATCGGAGCCCGGCGGCGCGCGGCCAGCGCCAGCCCGCCCGCGGCCAGCAGCGCGCAGCCGAGCACGCCAAGGCCCGTGGCGGACCGCTGCCCGGACAGCCCGGTCACCAGCAGCGCCGCCGCCACGCCGCCGGCGATGCCCCAGTCCGTGACACGGGCCCGCACACCGCTCCCCCCTGCACTCATGACGCGCACCCTAACCGGCCGCCGTCACGGGCGAGTCCGTCCCGCGGGCGACGGCCGGCTACCGCGCACGCGGTACTCGCCGGCTTCCTGCGGCGATCGCGGTAGCCGGATGCGGCATCGGCGGCAGGGCGAAGTGTCCGCGTCCGCCGGACGACCGGGCGCGAGTCCGCCGGACATGCTCGGGCGACACCAACGCACAGGAAGAGAAGGAGCACCGGATGTCTGTTCGTCGCCTGCTCAATGCCACGGCCACCGCCACTGCCGCCGCCCTGCTCGCCGGTATCGTGCTCGCCGCACCGGCGACCGCGCGGCCCTCGGCCCGGCCCGTGGCGGCCGATGTCTACGACTTCGGCCTCGGGCGCCTGGGGGCCACCACCGGCGCCCTGCTGGGGCTGGCCGGTGTGGTCCTCGCCTGGCTGGCGCTGGCGCGTCCGGCCGGTCGTCTCGGCACCGCCCAGGGATCCCTCGGGGCCGGGCTCGCCCTGGTGGCGGGGCTGACCGGCACGGTCCTCGGTGGCCTGGTCGCGGCCACCGCCGACGGCGGCCTCGGCACCGGCAACGGACTGGGCGGGGCCTACGTGGCCCTCCTGGTGGGGCTGATCGCCACGGCTCTGGGCGGACTGGCCGTGACACGCTCCCGCCGCACGGCCGCCCGCGTCGGGCCGAAGCGCTGACCTCGACGGGGGGACCACGCTCCGCCTGCCGTTCCCGGAACGACCGGATCCGCCGGGCCCCTCGGCCGCCGACGCCTCGATCAGCTGCCCGGCTGCCGTGGCCCCCGAGAGGCGCAGTTCGCGGGCCACCAGGGGGCGCCAGGCGCCGTAGGGGAAGAGCCGGGCGTCCGGCGGCAGGCCGACGCGGAAGTCGTGGGCCGTCGTGGAGGGCCCGGTGGTGTCCGGGCCGGCCCAGGGGGAGAGCCGCCCCACAGGGCGAGCGGGCGCAGCCCAGGGCATGGCCGGCACAGGACCACTGACCGGCGGGCGCGCCGGCGTCCGCGCCGCGGTACGCATCGATTACCTGTCAGTAACTCGTCGTTCCCGGAGTCTTGACTCGTCACGCGGCAGGGGTGATCCTCGTCGCACCTTGGGCGAGGTCATGACAACCGGCAACTCCGGCCGCGGCCACGCCTCCCGCTGACCGAGGGACGTGGGTCGTGACGAGTGCCGAACGCCGCAACCACAGGCGCAAGAACGTCACCGTGGTGTCGCTCCTGCTGCTCGTGCTGGCCGTCGTGCTGGGCCCCACGCCGAGTTCGGCGGCCGGCACCGACTGGTGGAACCCCACCGCACGGCCCACGCCCGACTCCGGAATCAACGTCACCGGCGAGCCCTTCACCGGCACGGACGCCGGGGGAGAGGTGCGCGGCTTCGTCGACGCGCACGACCACATCTTCTCCAACGAGGCCTTCGGCGGGCGCCTGATCTGCGGGAAGCCGTTCTCCGAACAGGGCATCGCGGACGCGCTCAAGGACTGCCCCGAGCACTACCCGGACGGCTCACTCGCGATCTTCGACTTCATCACCAACGGCGGGGACGGCAAGCACGACCCGGTCGGCTGGCCCACCTTCAAGGACTGGCCGGCCCACGACTCCCTGACCCACCAGCAGAACTACTACGCCTGGGTGGAGCGGGCCTGGCGCGGCGGCCAGCGGGTGCTGGTCAACGACCTCGTCACCAACGGCGTGATCTGCTCCGTGTACTTCTTCAAGGACCGCGGCTGCGACGAGATGACGTCCATCCGGCTGCAGGCCAAGCTGACCTACGACATGCAGGCCTACATCGACAAGCTGTACGGCGGGCCCGGCAAGGGCTTCTTCCGGATCGTCACCGACAGCGCGCAGGCCCGTGAGGTCATCGAGCAGGGCAAACTGGCGGTCGTCCTGGGCGTCGAGACGTCCGAGCCGTTCGGCTGCAAGCAGATCCTCGACATCGCGCAGTGCAGCAGGGCCGACATCGACAAGGGCCTGGACGAACTGCACGCGCTGGGCGTGCGCAGCATGTTCCTGTGCCACAAGTTCGACAACGCGCTGTGCGGTGTCCGCTTCGACTCCGGCGCGCTCGGAACGGCCATCAACGTCGGGCAGTTCCTGTCGACCGGCACCTTCTGGAAGACGGAGAAGTGCACCGGGCCCCAGGCCGACAACCCCATCGGCAACGCGACGGCGGCCGGGGCCGAGGCGAAGCTCCCGGCGGGCGTGGAGGTCCCCTCGTACGGCGCGGACGCCCGGTGCAACGTCCGCGGGCTCACCGAACTCGGCGAGTACGCCGTGCGCGGCATGATGCGGCGCGGGATGATGCTGGAGATCGACCACATGAGCGTCAAGGCCACCGGCCGGGTGCTCGACCTCTTCGAGGCCGCCTCCTACCCCGGTGTGCTCTCCTCGCACAGCTGGATGGACGCGGAGTGGACCGAACGGGTCTACGGCCTGGGCGGTTTCATCGCCCAGTACATGCACGGCTCCGAGGACTTCGTCGCGGAGGCGCGGCGTACCAAGGCCCTGCGCGACAAGTACGGCGTGGGCTACGGCTACGGCACCGACATGAACGGCGTCGGCGGCTGGCCCGCCCCGCGCGGGGCCGACGCCCCGAACAAGGTCGTCTACCCCTTCAGGAGCGCCGACGGCGGCTCCGTCATCGACCGGCAGACCACCGGCGAGCGCACCTGGGACCTGAACACCGACGGAGCCGCCCACTACGGCCTCGTCCCCGACTGGATCGAGGACATCCGCCGCGTCGGCGGCCAGGACGTGGTGAACGACCTGCTGCGCGGCGCGGAGTCCTACCTCGACACGTGGAAGGCCTCCGAGACCCACCAGGCCGGGACCAACCTCGCCTCGGGTGCCACCACCTCGGCCAGCTCCTCCGAGTGGAGCCTGTTCAGCGACTACAAGCCGCACAGAGCTGTCGACGGCGACGGCCGGACCCGCTGGGCGAGCGACTGGAGCGACGACCAGTGGTACCAACTCGACCTCGGGGCCACGCGGCAGGTCGGGCGGGTCACCCTCGACTGGGAGCGCGCGTACGCGAAGTCGTACCGGGTCGAACTGTCCACCGACGGCGAGCACTGGCGCACCACCTGGTCCACGACCGCGGGCGACGGCGGCCTGGACACCGCGAACTTCACCGCCACACCGGCCAGATACGTACGTGTCCAGGGTCTCGAACGCGCCACGGACTGGGGCTACTCCCTCAACGAGGTCGGCGTCCACAGCGGCTGACAGCCTGATCGCCGAGTACCGCACCAACCCGAGTACCGCACCAGCCGGAGTACCGCACCAACCCACAACCCCGTCACATAACCTCGTCAGGGAAACATCGGATGCCACGGGGCGTCCACCACGAGGAGGCGACGGTGCTCAGAAGCGGTGTGCGGTTGCTCGCGGGTGTCATGACCGTGGTCTGCATGGTGCTCGTCGGCCCCAGCGCGCCGAGCGGCGCGGTCTCCGCCGGGTCCCTGCCCGTCGAGCCCGTCCGGGACGTCGTACCGAACCGCGTCATGACGTGGAACATCTGCAACCCCTGCGAGACGAGCAACGTCGACCGGGCAGCGGAGATCGCCGCGTACGCTCCCCAGGTCATCGGCCTGCAGGAGGCGTGTGTCCGAGATGTCGAGCTGATCCGGGACTACCTGGAGAACCTCCACGGGCTCGTGTACCACGTCGAGTACGGGACGGTGCTGCGGAACTGGGGCCGCTGCGGGGGAGCGCCGTGGAGCCCGGGGGCCTTCGGCCAGGCGGTCCTCTCGGCGGCACCGATGACCGACGTCGTCAAAGCGGAGTATCCCGACGGCGGATCCGAGGACCGCGGGTACGTGGCCGTCACCACCACCGTGGGCGGCCGCTCGGTCCGGGTCTTCAACACCCACCTCGCGCAACGACGTCAGGAGGCGGTCCGGGCCGGCCAGGTCCGCGTCCTCGCGGCAGAGGCCGCCCGGCACGACCGCGCGATCCTCCTCGGCGACTTCAACGCCGTGCCGGACGCCCCCGAACTCGCCCCGATGTGGGCCCTGGCCACGGACACGGACCCCCAGTGCGGCCCTTCGCCCACCGGCACCTGCCAGCCGACCACCGACTGGCAGAGCAAGTTCGACTACGTCTTCCTGCGCGGCATCACCCCGCTCGGGCACCGCGTGCTCCCGACCCCGGCCTCGGACCACCACGTGCTGCACACGGACGTGGACCTCGGCTGAGCACCGGGACCGGACCGACGCCGTCTCCGGACCCGCCGCACAAGACCGGTGACATTGCCGGTCCGCGCGAGGTGTCCGCTCCCTGACAGTGGCACGGCCAGCCCGACGGCGGTGCACCACCGCGGGCACGCGGCAGACGCCCCAGGTCCCGCGTGCCCGCGCAACGGCCGCACGCCACGACAGAGAGGACGACTCGTCGTGCCACTCCACCCCCACACCGACGCGCACACCCGCGCCCGCGCCTCCCTGGAACCACGGACCCGGCGCCGGACCGGACGACTGGCCGGCGCCGCCGCGGCCCTCGCCGTCCTCGTCGGCCTGGGCCCCCTGGCCGGTCCGGGAGCCCACGCCGCCGACAACCCCTACGAGCGCGGCCCCGCCCCCACCACGTCCAGCATCGAGGCGAGCCGCGGCCCGTACGCCGTGTCGCAGACGTCCGTCTCCTCGCTGTCCGTCACCGGGTTCGGCGGCGGCACCATCTATTACCCGACCAGCACCAGCGACGGCACCTTCGGCGCGGTGGCCGTCTCACCCGGCTACACCGCCTACGAGTCGTCCATCGCCTGGCTCGGCCCGCGCCTGGCCTCACAGGGATTCGTGGTGTTCACCATCGACACCCTCACCACCGTCGACCAGCCCGACTCGCGCGGCCGTCAGCTGCTGGCCGCCCTGGACTACCTCACCCAGCGCAGCTCGGTGCGAGGCCGCGTCGACGCCTCCCGCCTCGGCGTCATGGGCCACTCGATGGGCGGCGGCGGCAGCCTGGAGGCCGCCAAGCCCCGCCCCGCCCTCCAGGCGGCGATCCCGCTGACGCCGTGGAACCTCGACAAGACCTGGCCCGAACTCACCACGCCGACCCTGATCATCGGAGCCGACGGGGACACCATCGCCCCGGTCTCCTCCCACGCCGAGCCGTTCTACTCCAGCCTGTCCGCCTCGCTGGACCGGGCCTACCTGGAGCTGAACTCGGCAACCCACTTCACGCCCAACTCGTCGAACACGACGATCGCGAAGTACAGCATTTCCTGGCTCAAGCGGTTCATCGACAACGACACCCGCTACGAGCAGTTCCTGTGCCCGCTGCCCCGGCCGAGCCTGACCATCGAGGAGTACCGGGGCAACTGCCCGCACAGTTCCTGACGTCCCGCGCCCCCGCGCTGTGGAGCCGCGGCAGCGAGGGGGAACCGGCGGCGGACGCCTGCGCCACGCGCCCGCCGCCGGTGCCGTGCCGGGGCACAGCGGACGCGGCCGGCCGCTGGGCCCCGGCACACGGCGTCCACCGGCCGTGCGCGTCCAACGCGCAGGCGGAGCTGCGAGTCTTCGCGCCGCGACATGCGGACCCCGGCCTTCCGGACTTCCTTACGCGCAAGTAACCTCCCTCGGGTGACCGGAGACAGCAGCAGGGCGCGGACGGCTCCCCACGCGGAGAGCCGGAACGGACGGGACGCCGCCCGGTCGGCCGCCGAGGACCGTGGACACGGGGAACTCGCGCGTGGCACACGCCAGTTGTACGACGGGCCGGTGGGGGACGCGCACGAGACGCTGCTGCTCGCGGCGTCCCTGCTGGCCGCCGACGCCCCGGACTCCGCCGAGACCGCACACCTCCGCGCGGCGGACGCGGCCTGGGCGACGGGCGACGTCACGGCGTGCCTCACCACCCTCGACGGCGACACGAACCCCACAGCGTGGCCGGCCGGCCCGGCCCTCACCCCGGCCGAGCCCACCGCCGGCGGCCACAGCGCCCCGGCGGCGGGGCGAGCGGCCGACGGCCCGTCACTGCCTGACACACCTGTGCCCGCCCCAACCGAGGTCTTCGACGAGGACAGCGCCCCGGAGGTGACACGTGCCGTCGGCAGCCCGCCGCCGCCCGGCGTCACCGGTGCCGTCACGGCGAGCGGCCCGGGGACCGAGTGGGCCCGCGACCCGTTCGTCCGCGACTACCGCGACGGCATGCGGGCCCTGCTCGCCCGGCGGCCCGAGCACGCCGCCGGGCCGCTGCGGCGCGTGCTGGAGCAGGCGCGGGCCGACGGCCGGCCGGAACGGCTGCTGCGTGCCGCCGCGGCGGCCCTACTGCTCGGGGACGTCCACGCGGCCCGCGCCGCC
>JJOH01000010.1 GCA_000696115.1 Streptomyces olindensis | reverse complement strand
CGTTGAACCATCTGCCCACCATGGTCGCGGGCCAGGGCACCGTGCCCCCGGCGCCGGCCCCCGGCAGCCACCCGCAGATGCCTCCACCGGGCCCACGGCCCGGGCGCCCCGGTGCACCCGCAGACACCGTCGGCGAGCCATGGCCCGGGCGCCCCGGTGCACCCGCAGGCGCCTCAGCCGGACTTCGGCCCGAACCCCGGCCCGAACTCCGGCCCGGGCGGCGTGCCGCAGCCGCAGGGGCCGCCGCCCCCTTACCCGGCGTACGGCTACCCCCAGCAGCACCCCCAGCCTGGCGCCCCGGCAGGTGCCGCACCCTCGTACCCGGGTTACGGCGGCCTCGGCTCCACTCCGCCCTACGGCCCGCCGCCCTGCGGCACGACCCCGCCGTACGGGCCCCCGCAGGAGCCGCCGCGAAGAGACGGCCGTTCCACCGCGCTGCTCGTCCTGATCGCCCTGGTCGTCGCGCTGGCCGCGGGCGGGTCGGTGTACGCGCTGATGCAGGGCGGCGAGGGCGAGCGCGCCGACGGCGACCCCACCCCCACGCGGAGCGCGGGCCCGACCACGACGTCGGACCCCACCACTCCGGGCCCGTCCCCGACGACCTCGCCCTCCCCGGCGGACGGCGCCGTCCCGACGTCGTACCTCGGCACCTGGACCACGACCATCGACAACGCCGACGGGCAGCACCGCCGTTCGCTCACCATCCAGCAGGGCGAACCGGGCGACACGGTCCTCTCCCTCGTGGCGGACGGCCCCACCGAGGGAGGCGGCACCTACCACTGCGTGTTCGAGGGCGACCTCACGGCGGCCCCCGACGGCGACGGCCCGCTGAAGATCGGCCCGTCCACCGTGACCGTCGGGCAGCCGCGCACCGCCTGCACCCCGGGCGCGGCCACCGAGGTCACCCTCCTCCCGGACGGCACGCTCCAGCGCGTCAACACGAGCAGCGGGGAACGGCTGACGTACACGCGGGAGTGAGGCCTTGCGGCCTGGTTGGCGTGTCCACGACCATATGGACGGTCGGTCGGCACCCCCAGACCCGGGAGGACCCATGCGCCCCAGCAGGAGAACGCTGTTGACCGCGACGGCGGCGGTCGGGGCGGCAGGGGCGGCCACGGGCACGGCCTCGGCGGAACCGCGGCCGGGATCCGGCCGCCCGCCCGTGACGGCCCAGCGCCCGTCCCGCGAACTCCGGGCCCTGCTCCGGGAGATCGACCCGGACCGCGTCGCGGCGACCGTCCACAAGCTCGTCTCCTTCGGCACCCGCCACACCCTCTCCTCCCAGGACGATCCCGCCCGGGGCATCGGTGCGGCCCGCGACTGGCTGCTGTCCGAACTCCGCTCGTACGCCGCCGCGTCGGGCGGCCGGATGACGGTGGAACTCCAGTCGTACGTCCAGGAACCGGCCCCGCGCATCCCGGCCGCCACCCGCATCACCAACGTCGTCGCCACCCTCCGTGGCTCGGTCACCCCCGACCGCGTCTACGTCGTCGCCGGCCACTACGACTCCCGCGTCACGGACGTCATGGACGCCACCTCCGACGCGCCCGGCGCGGACGACGACGCCTCGGGCGTGGCCGTCGTCCTCGAACTCGCCCGGGTGCTGGCCCGGCGCCGCCCGGCGTCGACGATCGTGTTCGCGGCGGTGGCGGGGGAGGAGCAGGGCCTGTACGGATCCGCGCACCTGGCCCAGCGGTTCAGGGCGGCCGGGACGGACGTCCAGGGCATGTTCACCAACGACATCGTCGGCAGCTCCACGGCGGACGACGGCACGCGGGCCCCGTACACGATCCGGCTGTTCGCGGAGGGTGTCCCGTCCTCGGAGACCCCGGAACAGGCGGCGGTCCGCCGTGCGGTGGGAGGTGAGAACGACTCCGCGACCCGTCAGCTGGCCCGGTTCGTGCGGGACGTGGCCGACAACGACGCGACGGGCATGAACATCCGCGTGATCCACCGCCGCGACCGCTACCGGCGGGGCGGCGACCACATCCCGTTCCTCGAACGCGGCTACCCGGCCGCCCGCTTCACCGAGCCGGCCGAGGACTTCGCCCACCAGCACCAGGACGTCCGCGTCGACGAGACGGGCAAGCAGTACGGCGACCTGCCGGAGTTCTGCGACTTCGACTTCACGGCGAGGGTGGCGCGGGTGAACGCGGCCACCCTGTGGACCCTCGCCCAGGCGCCCGGCACCCCGAGGGGCGCGAAGATCGTCACGTCGGACCTGACGAACTCGACGAAGCTGGTGTGGAGCCGGGGAACGGAGCCCGATCTGGTGGGCTACGAGGTGGTCTGGCGCGAGACGACGGCCCCGGAGTGGACCCACGTCATCCCGGTCGGCGACACGACGACCCACGAGGTGGACCTGTCCAAGGACAACGTGTTCTTCGGCGTGCGGGCGGTGAACAGAGCGGGCCTGCGCAGCCCGGTGGCCTTCCCCGAGCCTGCTGCCTGAGCGGGCCCGCCCGCCCCGGCACCGGCCGAGCACCAGAAGACCAGGCGGCGGCCCCGTTCACCGCGGCTCCGGCGGCCGCTGGCGGGGCATGTTCGGCCGGGCCCCGCCGTGCGGCGGCACGGTGAACCGTCCGTTCCCGCCCACCGTCTCGGCCCCGCGCCCGCCCCCCGGGAACACCACGGCCTGCACCCCCACGGGCGCGCCCCCGCTCCGGAACTCGCCCATCCAGTCGGCCGTCTCCACCCGCACCAGCTCGGTCACGTCCTCCGAGAACCTCCGCAGCACCGAGAGGCACCGCTCGGCCGCCTCACCCGCCGTCCCCTCCGTCGGCCCGAGGACCTCCCGCACGCTCTCCGCCGCCCAGTCGAACTGCAACGCCTGCAACCGTCGCTGCACCGCCTGCGCCGTCGCCACGTCCCGCATCCACCCCGACGTCACCCCGAAGTACCGGTCGGCGGCCACACACGCCACCCCCAGCAGCAGCGCCAGGCACCCCCAGGGCGCGACCCCGCCCACGGCCCCGGTCAGATCCAGCAGCGGCAGCGCGATCCCGGTGCCCGCTCCCACCGCGGTCCCGCAGCGCAGCGCCCGCGCGCACCGCCGCTTCCACACCCGGTCCTCCAGGTACCAGGCCGCCGTCCGCAGCGCCCCGCGCTCCACCCACCGGTACAGCTCGTCCAGCCGGGCCGCCGGCTCGCCCCAGTCGCCGTGCGGGAAGGCCCGCCCGGTCAGATCCCCCGGCCGCAGCCGGGCCGCCTGTTCGCCCCGCCCGTCCTGAGGCGGCCCCTCGGGCTGCATCTCCGGCTGACCCACCCGGCACTCCCAACTGACCACGAATGACCACGCGCGGTTCACTCACCGATCACACTGCGCGACGGACGACGCACGCGCCGGACCCTTCCTACCCCCCAATGGGTGGCGAAGGCGTAGCTTTCGCCGCTTTTCCGCCCGGAAGTATTCCTTGATCGGTTATGGGGCGCGAGAGGGACTCACTCGAAAGAGTGCTGGAGCGGCGGCAGGCCCGACCACGTAGGCTCGTGCCGAACGGGAAACCCCGTACCGAGCAAGGAGCTGATCGTGATCCCCGGTGGTGGCCAGCCCAACATGCAGCAGCTGCTCCAGCAGGCCCAGAAGATGCAGCAGGACCTGGCGCGGGCGCAGGAGGAACTGGCGCAGACGGAGGTCGACGGGCAGGCGGGCGGCGGCCTGGTGACCGCGACCGTCACCGGCGCCGGCGAGCTGCGCGCCCTGAAGATCGACCCGAAGGCGGTGGACCCCGAGGACACCGAGACGCTCGCGGACCTGGTCGTGGCGGCCGTCCAGGCGGCCAACGAGAACGCGCAGGAGCTCCAGCAGCAGAAGCTGGGCCCGCTCGCGCAGGGTCTCGGCGGCGGCGGCATCCCCGGCCTGCCGTTCTGAGACGCGTACCGCCTTCCTCGGGGAGGCGGCTGACAACTACGGTACGTACGGGAGGGTTGCGTACCGACCCCGAAGACCCAGGAAGGGCAGTCCGTTGTACGAAGGCGTGGTCCAGGACCTGATCGACGAACTGGGGCGGCTGCCCGGCGTCGGTCCGAAGAGCGCCCAGCGGATCGCCTTCCACATCCTCCAGGCGGAGCCGACGGACGTACGGCGCCTCGCGCAGGCCCTGATGGAGGTCAAGGCGAAGGTCCGCTTCTGCGCGACCTGCGGCAACGTCGCGCAGGAGGAGCTGTGCAACATCTGCCGCGACACCCGCCGCGACCCGGCCGTCATCTGCGTGGTCGAGGAGCCGAAGGACGTCGTGGCGATCGAGCGCACGCGTGAGTTCCGGGGCCGGTACCACGTCCTGGGCGGAGCGATCAGCCCGATCGACGGGGTGGGCCCGGACGACCTGCGCATCAGGGAGCTCCTGGCCCGTCTCGCCGACGGCACCGTCACCGAGCTCATCCTCGCCACGGACCCGAACCTGGAGGGCGAGGCGACGGCGACGTACCTCGCCCGCATGATCAAGCCCATGGGCCTGAAGGTCACCCGCCTGGCCAGCGGCCTCCCGGTGGGTGGCGACCTGGAATACGCGGACGAGGTCACCCTCGGCCGCGCCTTCGAGGGGAGACGACTCCTAGATGTCTGACGCCACGCTGCACGCGACCGACCAGAACCCGGACGACTTCGCGGTCCAGATCGCGGACCAGGTCGAGAGTTTCCTGGTCGCCGTCACGGAGGTCGCGAAGGGCGACGAGCCGGAATCGGCCGTGCCCTTCCTCCTCCTGGAGGTCTCCCAACTCCTCCTGGCCGGCGGCCGGCTCGGCGCGCACGAGGACATCGTGCCGGACGAGCGCTACGAGCCCGACACGGGCCCGGACGCGGACGTCGACGAGCTGCGGGAGAACCTGGCCCGACTGCTGGACCCGATCGACGTCTACTCCGAGGTCTTCGACCCCTACGAGCCGCGCAAGGCCCCCGTGCCCGCCCGGATCTCCGACGACCTCACGGACGTCATCACGGACCTGCGCCACGGCATGGCCCACTACCGCGCCGGCCGCACCACCGAGGCCCTGTGGTGGTGGCAGTTCTCGTACTTCTCCAACTGGGGCTCCACCGCCTCGGCCACCCTCCGGGCCCTCCAGTCGGTCCTCGCCCACGTCCGCCTCAACCAGCCCCTCGCCGAACTCGACGGGCTGGACACGGACCAGGGCATGGGCGACGACACGCTGGAGATCGAGGCGGGCCGGGTCATGGCGGAGGAGATCGCGGGCCCGCTGGGCCTGCGCCCGGCGCAGTAGCCGGCGCAGTAGGCGGTCAGATCGGGACGGCCGTCCCGGTGACGCCGATCCCGGTGTGCGGGCCGGCCGGCACGGACACGGTGATCGTGCTCGGCCGTCCCATGTCCGCTCCCTGATGGATGGTCAGCGTCGCGGGCGGGGACACGAGGTCCAGCTCCCGCAGGTAGCCGCCGAAGGCGGCGGCCGCCGCGCCCGTGGCCGGGTCCTCGACGACACCTCCCGGCGGGAAGGGGTTGCGGGCGTGGAACACCGTGGGGGACTCCCGCCACACCAGGTCGACGGTGGTCCAGCCCTCGCGGTCCATCAGCGCGGTGAGCGCGGGGACGTCGTAGTCCAGGTCGGCGAGGCGCCGCCTGCTGCCGGCGGCGACGACCGGGTGCCAGGCGCCGGCGTAGGCCACGCGCGGCGGCAGCGCCGGGTCGAGGTCATCCGCCGACCAGCGCAGGGCCGTCAGCAGTTCGTCCAGCACGGCCGGTGTGAGCGGCGCGGTCCGCGGTTCGACGCTCACCAGCGTCGCCACCACGGTGCCGTCCTCCGCGCGGTCGGTGGTGACGGTGACCGGTCCGGCCTGCGTGCGCAGCCGCAGGCGGCCCGTGCCGTGCGCCCGGGCGTGGGCGACGGCCGTCGCGATCGTCGCGTGGCCGCAGAACGGCACCTCGGCGAGCGGGCTGAAGTACCGCACGTCCAGCAGGCCGTCACCGGCCTCCACCGCGAACGCCGTCTCGGAATAGCCGACTTCGGCTGCCACCGCCTGCATCGCCGCGTCGTCGGCCCCGGCCGCGTCGAGCACCACTCCGGCGGGGTTGCCGCCCTTGGGATCGGTGCTGAAGGCCACGTAGCGCAATATCTCCATCCGCCGACCGTAGCGCGCGGCCGGGGAAGCGGCGCGGGAATTCGGCGTGCGAGGCGCCGCCGGGGGAGGGCCAACCGCCGGGCCCGGGCCGGGGCTTGGCCTCGTCACTCGGGTTTCGCTGCGTCTCGGGGGCCCGCGGCGCGATGATGGCCCCATGACGACGGGGCGCTCGAAGGCGTTGATGTGGACGGGGATCGGGCTGTGCGTGGCCGGGGCCCTCGGGCTGCTCGTGGGGGCCGTGCTGGATGTCGACGCGGCGGATCCCTGGGCGAGCGCGGCCGGGGGCGCGGCCGGTCTCGTCGGGCTGGCGCTCACGATCCACGCCCTCTTCGCGGCAAGGGCCGGCGGGACGTCCGGCGAGGCCCGGGTGACGGCGAGCGGTGCGCGGTCGGTCGCCGCCGGCGGGAGCATCGGATCCGCCGCGACCGGGGACGGGGTGACCGTACGGACCCCCGCGCCCGGGCCGGCCTCGGCGTCCGGGCTGGCCTCGGCGTCCGGGCCGGCCTCGGCGTCCGGGCTGGCCTCGGCGTCCGGGTCGATTCTGGCGTCCGGGCCGACCCCGGCTTCGCCGTCTGATCCGGCTTCGCCGTCTGACTCGGCGTTCTCGTTTGATCCGGCTTCGCCGTCTGATCCGGCGTCCTCGTCTGATCTGGCTTCGCCGTCTGACTCGGCGTCCTCGCCTGACCCGGCGTCCTCGCCTCACCCGGCCTCCCCGCCCCCCGCGGTGCCGCGTTCTGTGGGTGGGGCCGTTACCGCCTCCGGTGATCGTTCCGTCGCGGCGGGCGGTGACATCGGCTGCGTGTCCACGGGGGACACGTGAGCGACGCGTCCGCCGAGGCCCGCGGGGAGCGGTCCGTGGGGGCCGCCGGGAGCATCGGGCAGGTGGCCACGGGCGACCACGTCGTCCAGCACACCACGCTCCTGCCGCCGCAGGCCCTGCCCCCGGGAGCGGACCCGGGGCGCGTGTGCCATCTGCCGTACCGCACCGCGCTGTTCGTCGGGCGTGAGCGGGAACTCGCCCGGCTGGACGATGCGTTCGGCACGGCGCACGGCGTCGTCGTGCACGCCGTCCACGGGCTGGGCGGCATCGGCAAGTCCACGCTCGCGGCGCACTGGGCGGCGCGGCACGCGGCGGAGTTCAACCCGGTCTGGTGGATCACGGCCGAGACCCCGGCCGACCTCGACGCGGGTCTCGCCGCGCTCGGCCGGGCCCTCCAGCCGTCCCTGGCCGGGGCCCTGCCGGAGGAGGCGCTGCGCGAGCGCACCCTGCACTGGCTCGCCTCCCACGACGGCTGGCTGCTCGTCCTGGACAACGTCTCGGACCCGGCGGACATCACACCGCTCCTCGACCGCGCCCCCTCCGGCCGTTTCCTGATCACCACCCGGCGGGGCGCGACGGGGTGGCGGGGGATCGCCGAGCCGCTGAGCCTCGACGTCCTCGAACCCGCCGAGGCCGTCGAGCTGTTCACGAAGATCCACCAGGGCCCCGCCGACGGGGTCGAGGAGCTGTGCGACGACCTCGGCTGCCTGCCCCTGGCGGTCGACCAGGCCGCCGCGTACTGCAGGGAGGCGCGGATCAGCCCGCGGACCTACCGCGAGCTCCTTGCCCGGTACCCGGCCGACATGTACGCCGCCACGGCGGAGGGCGGTGAGGCGCAGCGCACCGTCGGACGCGTCTGGCGGGTGACGCTGGACCGGCTGAACGACACCCCCATGGCCCTGATCGTGCTGTTCACGATCGCCTGGTGGGCGCCGGACGGAATCCCGCGCCGCTATCTGGAGCCCTTCCACGTACCGAACCTGGGGCCGATGAGCTCTCCGCTCGCGGTGACCGAGGCGCTGCGGCGGCTGGCCGCCCACAGCCTGATCACCCTGCACGGCGACACCCTCTCGGTGCACCGGCTGGTGCAGGCCGTCGCCCGCACCCCGGACCCCGACGACCCCTACCGGGACGCGGAGATGATCGACTCCTGCCGGGATGCCGCCGTGGGACTGCTCCTCCTCCAGGCGCCGAAGGAGGCGAGGCTCACCCAGGACCTCCGGGACCTCACCACGCACATCGAGGCGTTCGCCGGCCACACGGATCCCGCGACCGACACCCAGTCCTCCCTGCTGCTGTTCCTGGACGCGGCCGCCTACCTGCAGAGCAACCACTTCACCGACCGCGCGGCCGTGCTGCTCCAGCGCGCCAAGCCCGCGGCCGAGCGCATCTGGGGCCGTGGGCACGGCGACACCCTGAACGTGGCCGGGCTGCTGTCCAGATGCGTGGAGGACCAGGGGGACCGGGCGCGGGCCCTGGCCCTGCTCGAACAGGCGCTGGCGGAGAGCCTGGAGCACAACGGCCCCGCCGATCCGGCGACCTTCCGGATGCGCCGCTGGCTCGTGCAGTGCCTGACGCGCGGGGGCTGCGCCCAGGCCGAGGCGGCGGCCCGCGAGTACCTCGCGGAGGCGACCCGCCTGCTGGGACCCGAGCACCCCGAGGCCTTCGAGGCCCGGCTGCACCTGCACTGGGTCGACCAGCCGTGGCCGAAGAGCCCCCAGACCGAGGTGTATCTGGCGGACGCCAGGAGACTCCTGGGCGAGGACCACGCCTCGGCCAGACGGCTGGAGGAGGACAGCGTGGTCGCCGCGCTGGTCGCCGGCGAGACGGAGGAGGCCCTGGCCCGGGCGGAGCGGCTCATGGCCAGGTGCCTGCGGGTCCTGGGGGACCAGCACGGGGACACCTACAAGGCGCGCCTGCTGCGGGCCGGCCTCGCGGCCCTCACCGGTGACCCGGCGCTCGCCCGTGAGCTCGTGCTCGGCGCCGGTCAGCCGTTCAAGATGGAACTGGGGCTGCCGCCCACCGAGCACTGCCGCCGGCTGATCCTGGCCCTCGCCACAGCGCTCACGCCGCAGGAGGCGTGACCACCCCGTCACGACGCATCACCAACCCGTCACGAAGCGTCATTTGGCTGCGCCTTGTACGCCCGCTGTACGTCGACTGCACGGGCCCTAACCGGTGTCACGCGAATCTGGAGTCACTTCCTCCCCCGGAAGCGAACCGGAGCCGACGGAGGGAGCAACGCACCGCCCCGCTGAAGGAGTTCGCGATGACCACTCGTTCCACCGGCAAGCGCACAGCCCTCGCCACCGCGGTCGCCGTCGTAGCCGCCGGCACCTTCGCCGCCGGTGCCGGCGTCGCCGGAGCCGACTCCAGGGGCAAGGCCGGGAAGCCCGCCAAGCCGGTCACCAAGGCGCAGGTGCTCGGCCTGTTCGACGACTGGAACGCCGCGCTGCGGACGGGCGACCCGCGGAAGGTCGCCGACCTGTACGCCAAGGACGCGGTCCTGCTGCCGACCGTCTCCGACAACGTCCGCACGGACAGAGCCGAGATCGTCGACTACTTCGAGCACTTCCTGCGGAACAAGCCCGTCGGCACGAAGATCGAGTCCGTGGTCAACATCCTCGACCGCGACACCGTCATCGACACCGGCGTCTACGAGTTCGCGCTCACCGACCACGAGACCGGCGAGAAGAGCACCGTCAAGGCCCGCTACACCTACGCCTACGAGCAGCAGCCCGACGGCAGGTGGCTCATCGTGAACCACCACTCCTCCAAGATGCCGGAGGGGTGAGCCGCCTCAGCGGTCGGCCCGGTGGGACGCCCGGAGCGTGATCGTCACGCACAGGCCGCCCCCGGGAGCGTCCGTCAGGGCCACGGTTCCGCCGTCGTCCGTCGCCAACTGCCGGACGACGGCGAGACCGAGGCCGGAGCCGGCCTTCCCGGTCAGGCCCTGGCCCCGCCAGAAACGGTCGAAGGCACGGGACTTCTCGGCGTCCGACATGCCGGGTCCCTCGTCCAGGACCGACACCTCCACCACGTCGCCCCGGTGCTCCACCCGCACGGTGATCGTCCCGCCGTCCGGTGAGACCTCCAGGGCGTTGGAGAGCACGTTGTCCAGCATCTGGTCCAGGTGACCGGGGCTGGCCAGCACAGACGACCGGCCGTCGGCACTCCCCCTGAGCGCGATGGTGACTCCGCGCTCGTCGGCGGCCGGTCTCCACACGGCGAGTCGTTCCCGCACGATGTCCATCAGCGGGAGCGGCTCGGCCGCCGACACCTTGGCCTCGGCCCGGGCCAGCACCAGCAGGCCGTTGACCAGGCGGCTCATCCGGACGACCTCCGCCGTCGCCTGCTCCACGTCCTCGCGTACGAACTCGTCGTCCACCCCGTCCGCGATGTTGTCCAGGGACAGCCGCAGCGCCGTCAGCGGGGTGCGCAGCTGGTGGGAGGCGTCGGCGACGAAGATGCGCTGGGCCGCGATCAGGGTGTCCAGGCGTTCCGCGCCCTGGTTGAGGGTGCGCGCCAGCGTCTGCGTCTCGGGCGGGCCGGTCACGGGGGAGCGGGCCGTCAGGTCGCCGTCGCTGAACTTGCTCGCCATGTCGTTCAGCTGGCGCAGCGGCCGGGTGAGGCGGCGGGCGACCACGACGCCGATGACGGCCGCGACGCCGAGCACGAGCAGGGCGAGGACCGCCCGGAAGCCCCAGATCTGCCACAGGCGGTCGGTCATCTCGTCGGTCGAGTACACGATGCGCACGGCGCCGACGACCCGGTCCGTGCCGGTCGCGCGGGCGGGCACCGTGACCACCAGCTCGGGGCCCCAGATGAAGGAGGAGCCCCAGTCGGTCGTGGGTTCGCCGTCCTCCAGGGCCCTGGTCAGTGCCGTGTCCGCCGCCGGGCGCGGCAGGTCCGCCGGGCAGCTCGCGGTGCGGGTGACCTGGATCTCGTCCTCGTAGGCCCGGGCCATCTCCTCCAGGGCCTGGCAGGAGGCGGCCCGGCCGTCGCCCAGCAGCAGGGCCATGGCGTCGGCCTCGCGCAGGACGGCCGACCGGGTGTCACCCCGCAGCTGATCGGTCAGCGTGAACGCCACCGGCACGGTGAACAGCGCGATGGCCACCGCGACGAGAAGGACGTAGCTGCGGACGAGCTGGCGGATCATGAGGTGCCGCTGTCCTCGTCCTGGACGATCTCCAGCCGGAACCCGACCCCGCGCACCGCCTCGATCGTGATCGCCCCCGCCAGCTTCCGCCGCAGCGCCGCCACGTGCACGTCCAGTGTCTTCGTCGGCCCGAACCAGTTCGCGTCCCAGACGGCTTCCATGATCTGCTCGCGCGACATCAGGGCGCCGGGCTCCTCGGTGAGGAAGGCCAGCAGGTCGTACTCCTTGGGCGCGAGGGCCACCTCCGCGCCGTCCAGGTGCACCCGGGCCGCCTTGCGGTCGACGGTCAGGCGCGTGCCGTAGCGGTCGGGGCCGGTCCCGGGGGCCTCGGCGGCGGGGGTGCGGGGCTGCACGCGCCGCATGACCGCTCGTATCCGGGCGATGACCTCCCGGACGCCGAACGGCTTGGAGACGTAGTCGTCCGCGCCGATCTCCAGGCCCACCACGCGGTCCGTCTCGTCGCTGCGGGCGCTGATCACGATGATCGGGACGTCGCCGCGCTCGCGCAGCACCTTGCAGACGTCCAGGCCGTCGGTGTCGGGCAGGCCGAGATCCAGCAGGACGACGTCGTACGGTCCCTCGTGCTCCAGAGCGGCCTGGCCCGTGCTCACCCACTCGACCTCGAAGCCGTAGCGCTTCAGGCCGCGTCGCAGCGACTCGGCGACCGGTTCATCGTCTTCCACCAGAAGTACGCGCACAGGCGAACCATAGTGCTTGAAAGTTTGCTCATCGGGACCGGTCGGGCGTCGGCTGTGACGCCGGGCACTTTCTCGCGTGGCCCGTGCCCAGATGGGCATGAGCAGCTCTGGACGAGTACCCCGGAAATCTCACCATGCGATATCGCGGAAGGGATTTTCGGACGCTCGTTAGACTGAGCCGACCGCAGTACGAATGCGTATGAGCGGATAGAGACGGATTGAGCGAGGAGCGCACGTGGGCCTTGTCGTGCAGAAGTACGGAGGCTCCTCCGTAGCCGATGCCGAGGGCATCAAGCGCGTCGCCAAGCGGATCGTGGAAGCGAAGCAGAACGGCAACCAGGTGGTTGCCGTGGTTTCCGCGATGGGCGACACGACGGACGAGCTGATCGATCTCGCCGAGCAGGTTTCCCCGATGCCTGCCGGGCGAGAGCTCGACATGCTGCTGACCGCCGGAGAGCGGATCTCCATGGCCCTGCTGGCCATGGCGATCAAAAAGCTGGGCCACGAGGCCCAGTCGTTCACCGGCAGCCAGGCAGGTGTCATCACCGACTCGGTCCACAACAAAGCCCGGATCATCGACGTCACGCCGGGTCGGATCAAGACCTCGGTGGACGAGGGCAACATCGCGATCGTCGCCGGTTTCCAGGGCGTCAGCCAGGACACCAAGGACATCACCACCCTCGGCCGCGGCGGCTCGGACACCACCGCGGTGGCCCTCGCCGCCGCCCTCGACGCCGACGTGTGCGAGATCTACACCGACGTCGACGGCGTGTTCACCGCCGACCCGCGTGTGGTGAAGAAGGCCCGGAAGATCGACTGGATCTCCTTCGAGGACATGCTCGAACTGGCGGCCTCCGGGTCCAAGGTGCTGCTCCACCGTTGCGTGGAGTACGCCCGCCGGTACAACATCCCGATCCACGTGCGGTCCAGCTTCAGCGGGCTCCAGGGCACCTGGGTCAGCAGCGAGCCGATCGTCAAGAAGCAAGCGCAAGGGGAAAAGCAGGTGGAGCAGGCTCTCATCTCCGGTGTCGCGCACGACACCTCCGAGGCCAAGGTCACGGTCGTCGGCGTGCCGGACAAGCCGGGCGAGGCGGCCTCGATCTTCCGCACGATCGCCGACGCGGAGATCAACATCGACATGGTCGTGCAGAACGTGTCCGCCGCCTCCACGGGCCTGACGGACATCTCCTTCACGCTGCCGAAGACCGAGGGCCGCAAGGCCATCGACGCGCTGGAGAAGAACAAGGCCGGCATCGGCTTCGACTCCCTGCGCTACGACGACCAGATCGGCAAGATCTCCCTGGTCGGCGCCGGCATGAAGACCAACCCGGGCGTCACGGCCGACTTCTTCACGGCGCTGTCCGACGCGGGCGTGAACATCGAGCTGATCTCGACCTCCGAGATCCGCATCTCGGTCGTCACGCGCGCCGACGACGTGCCCGAGGCCGTCCGTGCCGTGCACTCCGCGTTCGGGCTCGACTCCGACAGCGACGAGGCCGTCGTCTACGGAGGCACCGGCCGCTGATGGCCGGACCCGGGCAGACCGGCCGATCGGGCCGGCCCACGCTCGCCGTGGTGGGAGCGACCGGAGCCGTCGGCACGGTCATGCTCCAGATCCTGTCCCAGCGGGCGGACATCTGGGGCGAGATCCGACTCGTCGCCTCCCCGCGCTCGGCCGGCCGCAAGCTGGCCGTGCGCGGCGAGGAGACCGAGGTCGTGGCGCTCACCGAGGAGGCCTTCGACGGCGTCGACGTCGCCCTGTTCGACGTCCCCGACGAGGTCGCCGAGCGGTGGGCGCCCCTCGCCGCCGCCAAGGGCGCGGTGGTGGTCGACAACTCCGGCACGTTCCGGATGGACCCGGATGTGCCGCTCGTCGTGCCCGAGGTCAATCCGCACGCGGTGCGCATGCGCCCGCGCGGCATCATCGCCAACCCCAGCTGCACGACGCTCTCCATGATCGTGGCCCTGGGCGCGCTGCACGCCGAGTTCGGGCTGCGCGAGCTGGTCGCCTCCTCGTACCAGGCCGTCAGCGGCGCGGGGCGCGAGGGCGTGGCGACCCTGCGGCAGCAGCTGTCCCTGGTCGCCGGGACCGAGCTGGGCACCAGCCCCGGCGATGTGCGGCGGGCCGTCGGGGACCACACCGGGCCGTTCCCGGAGCCGGTCGCGCTGAACGTCGTGCCGTGGGCCGGTACGGCGCGCGAGGACGGCTGGTCCTCGGAGGAGCTGAAGGTGCGGGACGAGACCCGCAAGATCCTCGGCCTGCCCGTCCTCCCCGTGGCCGTCACCTGCGTCCGCGTGCCGGTGATCACCACGCACTCGCTGACCGTGCACGCCCGTTTCGAGGGCGAGGTCACCGTCGACAAGGCCCGCGAGATCCTCGCCACAGCGCCCGGTGTCGTGCTGTTCGACAACCCGGCCGCCGGGGAGTTCCCGACCCCCGCCGACGTGGTCGGCACCGATCCCACCTGGGTCGGGCGGGTGCGGCGCGCGCTGGACGACCCCACCGCGCTCGAACTCTTCGTCTGCGGCGACAACTTGCGCAAGGGCTCCGCGCTCAACACCGCGCAGATCGCCGAACTGGTCGCGGCCGAGCTGTCCTGACGAGGCCGCGCCGTCCTGCCGGGCCTTTCGGGAACTTTCGCCGGGCTTTCGCCGTGGTCGAACCTCCGGCTTTGTGTCGTAGGTGGTTTGTAGGATCTGCGTACGACATGTGAGCCGGTCGATGGTCCGGACCACTTGTCCGAGGCGCTTCGGCATCAGAGGATTTACCTCCCCGTCCTCCGCAACCGCGCGGAGGGCGGGGAGCGTCTTTGCGGTCGCCTCTTCGGCCGTGGGAGCGCTTCATCAGGCGTGGGGACGCCTGGAACCGGACGTGGGGACGTCCGTTCATATCTGGACATAGGGGAAGAGCGGGACGCATGAGGGCATGTGATGCACTATCGGTTGTGCTGCCTGACGCGGGTAGACCGTCGATGGCGACGGTCGGCGTGAAAGTGACGCCCGGCACGTACAACCCTCGCGGGGGTCAGCGTGTCCAACAGGCGTGGCAGAGGTACTCGACTTCAGCGCGGCACGCGGCACGGTCCTTCGACCGCCCCGTCCGGCGGCTCTCCGACCCCGCATGCCCGGTACGCCCGGTGGCATGCCGGTGATCGCGCCCGTGCCCGCAGCGCGGCCGGCCCGCATCCCGAACCAGCGCGACGGCGCCGAGGACGGAGTCGCGGCCGGTACGACCGTCGACCACCTCACCGAGACCTACCGGGCGCACTACCGCTCGCTGCTGGGTCTCGCCGCGCTCCTCCTCGACGACACGGCCTCCTGCGAGGACGTCGTCCAGGAGGCCTTCATCCGTGTCCACTCCGCACGCAAGCGGGTCCGCGACCCCGAGAAGACCCTGGCGTACCTGCGCCAGACGGTCGTCAACCTCTCGCGTTCGGCGCTGCGCCGCCGCATCCTCGGCCTCAAGCTGCTGTCGAAGCCCATGCCCGACATGGCCAGTGCCGAGGAAGGCGCCTACGACCAGCTGGAGCGCGACTCCCTCATCAAGGCGATGAAGGGCCTGCAGCGCCGCCAGCGCGAGGTGCTGGTGCTGCGCTACTTCGCGGACATGACCGAGGCGCAGGTCGCCGAGACGCTCGGCATATCCCTGGGCTCGGTCAAGGCGTACGGCTCGCGCGGGATCGCGGCGCTCAGGCTGGCCATGGAGGCGCCGGCATGAGCGACGGAGACGGCGCGCGCCGTGACGGGCGCGACCGGCACGAGCCCTTCGAGTGGCACGAGCCGACAAGGCTGCACGGGCAAGATCCGAAGCAATCGCACGCTGGGAACGGAACTGTGAACCACGGCCCCGACGACCAGAGCCCTCAGGGGCTCGACTCGGACGAGCTGGACCTGCGCAGGATGCTGCACCAAGTGGTGCAGGAGGTGGAACCGCGCGACGGCACCCTGGACTACCTGCGCAGGGCGGTGCCCCAGCGCCGGGCACGCAAGCGGCAGGCCGTCGTCGGCATGGCCGCCGCCGCGCTCTTCATCGGCACCGCCATCCCCGCCCTCGTACACGTCTCCAACGCCACCGGCTCCGACGCCAACCCCTCGGCCATAGGCCACGCCTCCGAGGCCCAGGGCGGCGCGAGCGAGGGCAAGGGCCCGGACGGCGGCGAGAGCAGCGGCACCGGCTCCTCCGGCAAGCCCGAGGGCAAGGACAAGGACGACAAGAAGGAGAAGGACCAGGGCAAGGGCTCCGGCTCCGCCCCCGGCACGCCCCAGGGCGCCGGCCCGTCCTCCACCGCCGCCGCCGGCATCCCGGCGTGCACCCCGGCCCAGCTCGGCCCCGCGGCCGGCAGCAGCGCCGCCCCCGACTCCACCGGCGCGGTCTACGGCTCCTTCCGCGTCACCAACGTCTCCGCCGCGAGCTGCACGGTCTCCGGCCCCGGCTCGGTGACCGCGCTGCCGCAGGGCGCGGCCGACCCCGCCAAGATCGGCGCCGCCCGGCACGTGGCCGGGGACGCGGCGGCCGGTCTGCCCAACCCGTCCCTGGAGGCCGCCGAGCTGGTGCTCCAGCCGGGCGCCGCCTACGACGTGAAGTTCGCGTGGGTCCCCACCGAGACCTGCCCCACCCCGGGCGGCGATCCCGGCGACCCCGACCCGACCCCTGACCCCACACCGTCGGACGACACGACGACGACCACGGGCGGCACCTCCACCGGCGGCGACACGGGCGTGGCCCCGCAGCTGGTCACGGAGGACGGCACGACCGACGGCAGCGTGGTGGTGACGTACTCCCCGGCGACCGGCTCCGCCGGAAGCACGGTGACGGTGTCGAACGCGTGCGCGGGGACGGTGTACTGGACGGGGTTGCTGGCGGGGGCGTAGCCGCGCGGTCGCCGTTGCGTCACCTGCGCAGCGGCACCCCGTCACGGCGGGTTGCGGACCCACCCGGCGAACGCCGCCTCACTTCACGGCGGCGTCCACGGCAACAGGCTCCTCATCCGGCACCAGCCCCAGTTCCGCGTCCCGCGCGAACTCCACCTCACGCCGCAGCAGCCGGAACCACATGAAGATCACGAACCCCACGAAGGCGAACCACTCCGCGGTGTAGCCCAGGTTCTGGAACGCCTTCAGGTCCAGCCCCGTGTCCGGCGGAGCCGCGGCGGGCACCGCCTTCATCCCCGAGTCGCCCTCGGCCAGCGTGACCCACGCGTCGTACACGTCGTACGGCACCAGGTTCACCAGGGACGCCGCGCTGATCGCGCCCGTCTGCCCGGCCGGCAGCCCGCCCTGCGCGCTGACGCCGTTGTCACCCGGCGTCTCGGACGCCTGGAGAGCCCCGGTGACGGTGACCTCACCGGTCGGCGGGGCGGGGGCCTCGGCCGCGTCGGCCGCACCGGGCAGCCAGCCGCGGACCACCGGCAGCGCCTCGCCCGAGTCGGTGCGCAGCAGCGTCAGGACGTAGAAGCCCTGCTTGCCGTCGAGCTCCCGCCCCGGCACCAGCAACTGCTTGCCGTAGCTCCCGGTCGCGGTGACCAGCTTGCCGGACGTCGCCTTCGTCACCGGCAGCATCTCCGCGAGCGGTCGCGGCGCCTCGCGCTTCGCCTCGGCGACCTGCTCGGTCGCCGTGCGATGGTCCTGCACGCGGTCCTCGAACCGGCCCAGCTGCCAGGACCCCATGAAGATGCAGAAGGGGATCGACAGCAGCACGAAGAGGTTGATCCCCCACCATCGGGGCGTCAGCAGAAACCGGTACACACCCCCACGGTACGGGGCCGCCGGGCCGGTCCCGCCCGCGGGGTCGGCAACGGAACCGCCCCCGTCGGCCCTCTCCCCTGACCTGCTCTGAAGGGGAACCGGTGGAGGTTATCCACAGGCTGGGGACCTCGCCAGCGAAATGTCGGCGACGGCGTGCAGTATGGGGCCATGACTGAGAGCAACGGGTCCGACGCTCGGGATCAGCGGGACCAGCACGAGCAAGAGGTACAGACGGGACAGCAGGAGCGGATGCCGGACTGGGAGAAGCGCTTTCGCGCACCCCGGGTCTCCCTGCCCGACTGGGCGGAGGACGCGCCGGACCGCTCCCTGTTCGTGTCGAACGCGACCGGGACGTACGAGCTGTACGCCTGGGACCGGTCGACGGGCGAGCAGCGCCAGGTGACGGACCGGCCGAACGGCACGACGGACGGCGTGCTGTCGCCGGACGGCGCCTGGATCTGGTGGTTCGACGACAAGGACGGCGACGAGTTCGGCGTGTGGCGCCGCCAGCCCTTCGACGGCGGCGCCGACGAACCGGCCGCCGAGGGCCTTCAGGCTTCGTACCCGGCGGGCCTCGCCCTCGGCCGCGACGGCCGCACGGCGGTCGTGGGCCGCTCGACCGACGAGGACGGCACGACGATCCACCTCGTCCGCACCGGTGAGGCCCCGGTGGAGATCTACCGCCACCGCGAGTCGGCCGGCGTCGGCGACCTGTCCCACGACGGCTCGCTCATCGCCATCGAGCACACCGAGCACGGCGACGCGATGCACTCGGCCCTGCGCGTCCTGCGCCCCGACGGCACACCGGTCGCCGACCTCGACGACACCAAGGGCGGCACCCGCGAGCTGGGCCTGGAGGTCCTCGGCTTCGCCCCCGTCGACGGCGACACGCGCCTGCTCATCGGCCACCAGCGCCGGGGCCGCTGGGAGCCCCTCGTCTGGGACGTGGCCACCGGCGAGGAGACGGACCTGGTGCTGGAACTGCCGGGCGACGTCAGCGCCGAGTGGTACCCGGACGGCACCGGCCTGCTCATCGTGCACAGCTTCGAGGCCCGCAGCGAGCTGTTCCGCTACGACCTGGCCAGCCGTGCCCTGGCGGAGATCCCGACCCCGCCCGGCACGGTGTCCGGTGCCACGGCCCGGCCCGACGGCAGCGTGGAGTACCTGTGGTCCTCGGCGGCCGAGCCGTCGGCGGTGCGCTCCACGGCGGGCGGTGTCGTGCTCGACCCGCCCGGCATGAAGTCGCCCGGCTCGGTGCCGGTGGAGGACGTGTGGGTGGAGGGCCCAGGCGGCCGCATCCACGCCCTCGTGCAGAAGCCGGCGGGCGCCACCGGCCCGCTCCCCACGGTCTTCGACATCCACGGCGGCCCGACCTGGCACGACAGCGACTCCTTCGCGGCGGGCCCGGCGGCCTGGGTCGACCACGGCTACGCGGTGATCCGTGTCAACTACCGCGGCTCCACGGGCTACGGCCGCGCCTGGACGGACGCCCTGAAGCACCGCGTCGGCCTCATCGAGCTGGAGGACATCGCCGCGGTCCGCGCCTGGGCCGTCGACTCGGGCCTCGCGGACCCCGACCGCCTCGTCCTCACCGGCGGCTCGTGGGGCGGGTACCTCACCCTCCTCGGCCTCGGCGTCCAGCCCGACGCGTGGACGCTGGGCATCGCGGCGGTGCCCGTCGCCGACTACGTCACGGCCTACCACGACGAGATGGAGGCGCTGAAGGCGATGGACCGCACGCTCCTCGGCGGCACCCCGGAAGAGGTCCCCGAGCGCTTCGAGGCGTCCTCCCCGCTCACCTACGTCGACCAGGTCAAGGCCCCGGTCTACATCTCCGCCGGCGTCAACGACCCGCGCTGCCCGATCCGCCAGATCGAGAACTATGTCAAGCGCCTGGAGGCGAGAGGCGCGGTCCACGAGGTGTACCGCTACGACGCCGGGCACGGCTCGCTGGTGGTGGACGAGCGGATCAAGCAGGTCCGGCTGGAGCTGGAGTTCGCGGAGAGGCACCTGAAGAGCGTCGTCGGGTGAGGTGACACGCGCCTCGTGACGCCGAGCCGTGCGGCAACACCGCTCGGCGTCACGTCCCGGTCCGCTCCCGCCGTCTGCGCCCCAGCAACTCCGCCAGCCCCCGCCGCGTCGCCGCCAGCACCACCCGGTCCCCGGACCCCAGCACATAGGTGGACGGCAGGTCCCACACCAGCCCCGAAGCCGGCGCGCCGTCCTCCTCCGTGTTCTCCCCGTCACCCCGCCGCCCGGAGGGAGCCGTGTTGAGCGCCAGCACCCGCCACGCCCCGGCCCGGAAGGCGTCCCCGACCGTCCGCCCCTCCAGCTGCGGATGCCCGGCCACCTCCACCTCCGCGAACAGCAGCACCCGCCGCTCCACCGGAATCGCCCCCAGGATCTGCCGCCCCATCATCGCCCCGGCGAACGCGGGCGCGGCCAGGTGCGACACACTCCGGCTCCGCGTCAGGGCGAACGGGTGCGCGGCCCGCAGCGTCCGGTACACGGCCGTCGCGAAGTCGTCGTCGTACAGCCGCAGCACGACCCGCAGGTCCGGCCGCACGGACCGGGCGTACAGCGCGGCCTCCAGATTCGTCGTGTCCGCACTGGTCAACGCCAGCAGCGCATGCGCCCGATGGATCTTCGCGGCCTCCAGCACGCCTTCCTGCGTGACGTCCCCGAGCACGACCGGCACCCGCAGCCGCCGCGCCGTGGCGAGTCCCCGCGCCTCCGGGTCGGACTCCACGCACACCACGGGGATGTGCAGTTCCCGCAGCCGCGTCAGCACCCGCGTCCCGATCTTGCCGAGCCCGAGCAGCACCACGTGCCCGCCGAGCCCGCGCGGCGGCTTCCGCAGCGCGGACGCGCTGCGGAACGTGCCCAGGGCCTCCAGCACGGCGGCCAGCAGCACCGGCAGCAGCAGCAACCCGACCAGCCCGGACAGCAGTTGCAGGACCTGCCGTCCCGTCGACGCGTGGAACGCGGGGTCGTTGATGCCGAAGAGGTCGAGCAACGTCACGTACGTCGCGTACAGGGGATGCTCCCCGGTCACGACCATCAGCGCGACGGCGAGCGCGAGCACACACCCCACCAGACCGGCCAGCGACCACCGCAGGCGGCGCGAGAACAGCGAGGCGAACGGCGGCACACCGCCCCGCCCCGAGGACAGGGACGGCCCGGAGTACGACACCTGCTCCAGGACCACGGTCCCGCGCCCGGTCGCCGACGCCACCGCCGCCTCGTCCGGCAGCAGCCGCGGCCCCTGCTCCCCGCTGCCCTCCGAACCGTCCGCCCCGGCCGGGTCGTTGCTCGTCGCGGACAGCAGCGCCAGCGTGCACAGCCCCGGATCGGCCACCTCGCCCGGCCGCGGCGGCTGCCGCTCCACCGCGCGCAGCACCAGCCCTTCCGTCTGGACGACCTTGCTGGTGCCGACCAGGGCGGTCGCGGCCAGCGCGGGCGCGGCCGTGTCGGCGTCGGAGAGCACGGTCGTGGACGCGTCGAGCCCCGCGGACCCCGGCCCCGCCCCGCCGGCCAGGGCGGCCGTCTGGTCCAGCAGTTCCTCGATGTGCTGCCCCAACCGCCGGTTGTACAGCCGGAGTACGAGACGCAGGCGGGGGTTGAGGCGGCGGGCGGTGAGCGCGGCGCGGATGTTGGTCTCGTCGTCGTCGTACACGAGCGCCAGCGCGGCCGCCCGGTCGGCGCCCGCCTCGCCGAGCACGGCCTCGGTGATCTCGGCGGCCTCGACGACCTGTTCGGCCGGGGCGGGTTCGGCACCGCCCGTGCCCGTGCGGTTGGCGGCCGCGTTCACGAACCGGTCGAGCAGCGCGGCCGACGCGGCCCGGGCCCGTCCGACCACCGGCTGCCGCACCCGGCGTCCCGAGGGCGGCACCACGAGCGTGACCTGTTCGCCGTACACGCCCCGGAGTTCGGCGGCGAGCCGGTGCGCGAGCCCGTCGTCCCCGCACACGATCATGTGCGTGGCCGTGTCACCCGGCTGACCTTGGTTCGGAACGCTCCCCACGAGGAGAAGACTGCCTCACCGGGACGGCCGGTTCCAGAAGAGGGCCCTGGGGCGTGAACGCCCGGGCCCGTCCGCGCGTACAGAAGGGGAGGGAAGGGGCAATGCCCGTGCGCACAGGCGGAGGTACCGGGCCCGTGGCCATCACGAAGACCGCCCCGCGGGAGAGCGGCGAGCGCGCGGAGACCGGGCCGGACCGGGACCGCGAAGAGGGCAGGCACTTCAACTCCCCGCTCCTCCTCACCCTGCTGCTGCTCACGGCGGTGATGTTCCAGGGCCCGATCCGCGGGGCGCTGTCCGCACCCGTGATGCAGAGCTGGATGACGGTGTTCGTCGCGGTCATGGTCCAGGCGCTGCCGTTCCTGGTGCTCGGCGTGCTGCTCTCGGCGGCGATCGCGGTGTTCGTGCCGCCGTCCTTCTTCGCCCGGGCCCTGCCCGGCCGCCCGGCCCTGGCGGTGCCGGTCGCGGGCGCGGCGGGCGCGGTGCTGCCGGGCTGCGAGTGCGCGTCGGTGCCGGTGGCCGGGGCCCTGGTCCGCCGGGGGGTCACACCGGCCGCGGCCCTGGCGTTCCTCCTGTCGGCGCCCGCCATCAACCCCATCGTGCTGACGGCGACGGCCGTGGCGTTCCCCGGCGACCCGGAGATGGTCCTGGCCCGCTTCGTCGCGAGCCTGCTGGTGGCCTGCGCGATGGGCTGGCTCTGGCACCGCCTGGGCCGCACGGACTGGCTGCGCCTCCCGGCGGGGACCTCGCACGAGGGGCAGGGCAAGGGGGCGGCCTTCTGGGACTCGGTGCGGCACGACGTGACGCACGCGGGCGGCTTCCTGGTGGTCGGCGCGATGGCCGCGGCGACGCTGAAGGCGGTGGTACCGGCCGAGTGGCTGCGTCTGGCGGCCGACCACCCGGTGCTGTCGGTGCTGGCCCTCGCGGTGCTGGCCGTGCTCCTCTCCCTCTGCTCGGAGGCGGACGCGTTCGTGGCGGCCTCGCTGACCCAGTTCTCCCTGACGGCCCGTCTGACGTTCCTGGTGGTGGGGCCGATGATCGACCTCAAGCTGTTCGCGATGCAGGCGGGCACCTTCGGCCGGGCCTTCGCCCTGCGGTTCGCCCCCGCGACCTTCGCCCTGGCCGTCGTCGTGTCGGCCCTGACCGGAACGGTCCTGCTGTGAACCGCCTGGCCCAGACGGCCCTCCTCTTCCTGCTCGGCGCGACCCTGCTGCACGCCGCGACGACCGACCTCTACCTGCGCTACGTCAAGTCCGGCCTGCGCCCGCTGGTCCTGCTGGCGGGCGTGGTGCTGATCGCGACGGCGGCGGCGACGCTCTGGTACGACCGCCGCCGCGGCAGGCCGGCCGTCCACCACCACGAACCCCGCGTCTCCTGGCTGCTCACCCTGCCGGTGCTCGCCCTGATCCTGGTCGCCCCGCCGGCCCTCGGCTCCTACAGCGCGGCCCACACGGGCACGGCCCTGACGAAGCCCTTCGGCTTCCCGGACCTGCCCGACCGCGGCCCCCTCCGCCTCGGCGTCGCCGACTACGCGGGCCGGGCGGTCTACGACGACGGCCGCTCCCTCCGCGGCCGCCAGCTGAAGATCACCGGCTTCGTCACCCTGGACCGGGCGGGCACCCCCTACCTGGTCCGCATGGGCCTCAACTGCTGCGCCGCGGACGCCCAGCCGGTCAAGATCGCCCTCACCGGTGAGGTCCCTCCGGTCCTGAGCCCCGACACCTGGCTGGAGGTCACCGGCCGCTACACCCCGCGCCGCACCAAGGACCCCGTCAACGACGGCCCCATCCCGTACCTCGAGGTCACCGGCTCCCGCCCGGTCGCCACCCCGCACGACCCCTACGACGAAACCTGGAACACCTGACGCCGGCGTAGTAGAAATGCCCCTCCCGGGTACCCGGAGAAGCCGCTGTTCAGCGAGGGGGACCGATGACCACACTCGAAGACGAGCGCACCGCCGAACGCGACCCGGCGCTCCTGACCGAGGCGCGGGAGCGACTCGCGAAGGCCGACAGCAGAGCGGGACTGACCCTGGCGACCCTGGGCGCGGCCCTGACCGCCCTGCTCGGCGCGATCACCGCCGGTGTCGTCGCGCCCGGCCAGTACGCGGTGATCCCGCAACTCCTCGTCTGGTCCGGCTGCGCGGCCTGCGCCCCGGCGCTGGTCCTGCTCGGCCTGGCGGCCCAGCCGCGGCCCGGTTCCGGCCACGAGACCCACCGGGAGTTCCTGTCCCGCGCGACCTCCCTCAAGTACCGCCGGATCCGCCTGGCGATGGTGTGGGGCGCGGCCTTCCTGGCGCTGACCCTCGCGGGAACCCTGGCAGGAACGCTCGCCTGACCGGGATCACCGCTCCCCGGCGGCGCGGGGGTCGTACACCCACACGGCGATCTCGCCCCCGCAGTCCAGACACGCCGTCATCGCCAGCGCCCGGGCGACCTGCCGGGCGCCCTCCGCGCTGCTGACGGTCCCGCCCATCGGCGTGCCCTCACGCTTCATGTCCCGCATGTGGATCAGGTGGGGCGAGTAGGCCCGCAGGCAGGTCACACACTGCAGCGGGGCGCGCATGACGGCCCGGGTCCGCGGCGCCCGCTCGCCGAAGGCCTTCAACAGGGCGTCGTACAAGGGGTACAGGTCGCTCGCCGACGCCGCGTCGATGGTGGTCTTCAGCAGTGCGACGTTCCCGGCGACGGCGTCGCGGCGGAACGCGTCGAACTCCTCGTGCGGGACGCAGTGCCGCTCGCCGACCACGAGTTCCCGCCGCGGCACCCCGTCGCCGTCCCGGCCGGTCGTCTCGTCCCCGACGAACCGGACGAAGACGCCACCGCGACCGTTGAAGGTGTTGTGGACGACCCGGTACCGCGACGTCGTCACGTCGTCCCGCAGCCCGTGCCGCGCGAGGATCTCCCCGATGGGGACGTCGTCGGCCCGTCTCACGTCGGCGAGCCACAGGGCCTCCAACTCCCCGGCGGCATCGCGCAGCAGCACGTACGCGTCGCCGACGGGACGCCTCACCTCCGGCCGGGGCACCGGCGCACTCGCAGTGCTCCGCCCTTGCTCCTGCCGCCGCTCCCGCCGTCTCCGGAACAACGCCACCGCGACCACCGCCTCCGAGTCCGGCCCTCGTCCGCCCGAGGGAACGCCTACGTCAGCTTCGTTCCGCCGCGCTTCTCGGCCCGGGACAGCAGCTCCCACGGCAGCAACGCCATCACGCTCCGGTCGGCGGCGAGATAGGCGAGGTGCAGGGCGCGCTTCGGCTCGTCCACGCAGACGAGCCAGTGGGCGACGTCGACGCGCCCGAGCGGCGCGCCGGCACCGCGGAACACGCCGTCCACCCACTGGATGTACCCACCGGGCATGAGCCGCCGGATCTGCCGCGGCTTGGCGCGGGGCAGCAGGCTCACGACCACGTGCACGTCGTCCGCGAACGGCCGCCCGGCACCGTCCCGTGCCTCGGCGACGAACGCCAGCGCGCCGTCCTCCGCGAGCCGCCGCCACCCCGGCCGCCGGGTCAGTGCCATGCCGGTGGCCTCGACCTTGCGCATGTGCTGGGGGATGACCCGCCGCACCCAGCCGTTGACCTCCCCCGCCCACACCACCACGGCCAGGGCCACCCGCCCCCCGGACACCTCGTACCGGTACGTGGCCGTACGGGACAGCGAACCGGGCGTGAGTTCGCCCTCCCTCTCCAGCCGGAACACCAGGGCCTCGGCGACCCCCTGGGTCGGCTCGCCCGCCGGATAGGTGGTGAGCCGCGTCCCGGTCAGATCACCCCCGGACTCCCTCTCGACCGAGTCCACGAGCCCGCGGATCTCCCCGACGTCGAGGTCGTCCCCCTGATGCAGAATCAGCACACGCTCCGCGCCCATGCCCGTAGGGCACCACAGGTGGGCCGGGACCGGTCCCGGCCCACGGGGCCTCAGACCGAGCGGCTGGCCTTGAAGCCGTAGTGGCGGACGTCCTTGCCGTCCTCGTCCCAGTTGAGACGCAGGGCACCGTCGGCGTACGCGCTCTTGCCGCCGACCTTCTTCTTGATCGTGGAGGAGGTCCACGACCCGTTGCCGCTGCCGTCCATGGCGGCCAGCGTGGACTTGATGTCGAAGTCCCGCTTCAGCAGGACGGTGTCCGCACCGGCGTCGGCGTGCTTGAGGTACAGCCGGAACTCGGCGCTGTCGAAGGTCTCCGACAGGTCGGTCCCGGAGTACCACGGCGGAGCGTCCCAGCTCACCTTGGCCTTGGCGTAGACGTAACCGCCGGACCGGGCGACGCAGTTGTTGACGGTGAAGTCCCAGTTGTCGCCCCAGGGGCCGGAGTACCCCGCGTCGTCGATGGTCTTGCTGCTCTCCTTGCACTTCCAGCTCAGTGCGGCCGCCGGCGAGACGGACAGCATGGACGCGCCGACGACGGTGGCACCGACCAGTGCGACCGACATGACCTTCCTGCTCGCGGACGACTGCCGCGAAGGCGCTGTGCGACGCAGATTCACTCTGTGGTTCCCCTCGTTACGATGATGCGATCCGCTCACCTGGAGCGGAGAGCGATCACCCTACCTCGTGTTCGCGGCCGCACATGATCCAAGTGGCCGGTGACGAGGGGAAGTTGGCGTGGTCCGGCCGGGCCGGCCCCGTTACGCGCCGCCCGTGAAGAAGGCGAGCAGCTTCCGGGCGGCGTCCGGCGACATCAGCAGTTCCTGCATGTCCGCGGACATCCGGGCGGCCGCACTGGTGCGTTCGAACATCTCCCGTTCGTATTCCTTGACGGCGGCGGGGAAGTCGTCCGGGCGCGCGGCCAGCGCGAGACCGAGCAGGGCGCCGTCGAGCAGCGCCATGTTGGCGCCCTCTCCCACCGGCGGCATCAGGTGCGCGGCGTCGCCGACCAGCGTGACGCCGGGCGTCGACGGCCAGGTCGGGCCGATCGGCAGGGTGGTGATCGGCCGCGGCACGATGGTGTCGTCGCAGGCCTCGATCAGCGCGGTGAACCGTGGGTCCCAGCCGGGGAGCAGCTGCTGCCGGCCCCGGCCCCGGCAGCCGTACCAGTGCGAGATCAAGGGCGGGCGAGAGGGCCATGAGGACGATGTTCGTGGGGACGCTCCAAGTGATAGCCCTCTGCTCGGCGTACTTCACGGCCCTGGGACTGATGCGCCGATGAGTACGGCACCGGCGCCCGGCAACGGCACCACCGACAACAACCAGCTCCGCGCGCCGACGGCTTGGCACCCATCGGCTTCGGCGCCTACCTGACCACCTCGGACTTCGCCGTCGACGTCACCGAGAACTGGCAGTCCGAGTACCTGCAGTTCTTAGGGGGGCGTCGGACACCACGATGATCAAGAACCTGTCGTCCCAGGTACTGACGAGCCCGTGACGGCCACCGACGCCGGTACCCGGGCGTCCTCGATGACGAATCCACTGCGCACCCGCGCCGGCATGCGGTGCAACGGGATCCTCAGATCCTGTTCGGGCACGTGGTACTCCAGCCGGGCCAGCCGTGGCACGAGAGCGGACAGCAGCGCGACCGTGACGTCCTCACCGGGACAGCGGTGACCGTGGGCGCGGTCGCCGCCGCCCTGGGGGACGAGTTCGTCGCGCCCGGGCGGCCGCTCCACGAAGCGTTGCGGCTCGAAGGTGTACGGATCCTCCCAGAGGGCGGGGTCGTGGTTCTGCCCGTACAGATCGAGCAGGATCAGCGTGCCCGCCGGAATCGGTTCACCCCGCCACTCCAGATCGGTGACGGCCCGGCCGCCCAGGAAGGGAGCGAAGGGGTAGAAGCGCCGCAGCTCGTGGGCGAACGCCACGGCGTAGGCGGGATCGTCGTCGCCCAGGCGGTCCCGCAGTTCGGGCCGGAGGCACAGGGCGTGACCGGCGTAGGAGACGAACCAGCAGACCGCGACGGTGGGGCGGATGACATTGAGCAGTTCGACCGCGGCGGTGTGCGGGTCGAGGAGCCGGCCATCGGCGTCCCGGTGCCGGGCCACCTCGTCCAGCGCCGACCCGTCCGGCGCGGTGGCGGCGCCCGCCCGTACGGCCTCGACCAGACGTCCCAGCCACGCCTCGCTGCGGGCCCGCGCGCGCCGTGCCTGCCAATGGCGCGGCCCCGGCGTGGCGAACCCGTCGACCATGGCGACCAGGTGCCGTGCCAGTGAGTGGGCGTCGTCGAGGGGGATCCCGGCCCACTGGCACACGCCCCGGGTGATCACACGGCTCGCTTCGTCGAACAGCACGACCCGGCGGCCGGACCACGACCGCACCGTCTCGTCCCACGCCCTGGTCACGCATGCGACCAGGCCGGCGACCGCCTCCGGGCCGGTGAGCAGGGAGAGGAACATCTCCTTGCGCACGCGATGGGCCCGCCCGTCCAGCGTGTGCACGGCGCCGTGCCCGAACAGCGTGCTCAGCACAGGGCCGGGCAGAGCCGTCCCACGCTCCACATGCCGCTCGTCGTAGAAGAACCGCACCGCCTCCGGCCCGTGCAGGGCGACTGTCTCCTGCCCCATGAGCCGGGCACGCACGACGGGACCGGTGCTGCGCCGACGGTCGGGCAGCCAGGCGTACCCCTTGGCGAGGAGCGCGAGTGAGCTGTCGACGAGCGGGGGGCGACGGCTTCGATTCATGCCTCGGCGGGTGCCCGGCGGCCCCACCCGGAAACGCCGCCCCGGCCCGGGCACCGCGCTCACCGTCCGCCGTTTCCCGGTATCCGCCTCAGGGAACCCGGCGAGGACCGGAGGCAGACGGGGCCCGAGGCAGACGGGGCCCGAGGCAGACGGGACCCGAGGCGGACGGAGCCCGAGGCAGACGGGAGGGACGGACATGACCGGCCACGAGGAGCAACGCGGGGACCGCCACGACCGGGCACGCGACCCCCGAGGGCCCGGTGCGCACTCGGGCGCCGAGAGCCCGGCACAGGAGCGATCCGTACCCGGCACGGCGAGCGCCCAGGAGGGTTACCAGCCGGAGCGGGGCACGACGGCGGGCAAGCCCCTGGAGGGCGTCGAGGCCGAGGAGCAGGCCCGGCGGGGGCCGGAGGGCGAGGGCACCGAGGAATCCACCGGCCGCTAGCAGCGGCGGAGGCAGCGGCGGAGGACCCCACGCGGACCGGACGCCGGGCCGGCTGCGCAACCCGGGTGCGACGGCCGATGCGACGGCCGACTGGACCTGCTGGCTGCGACGTGCCGACTGCTCCAGCTGGGCGTAACGTCCGTAGACGCGACGCTCGGTACGTCGGGCGGGATGCTGGAGGTGCCTTGTGACCAGCACGGGTGAACCCGCCACCGACGTCGACGAGCTGGACGCAGCGTTCGCGGAGACGGTCCGCCGCACCGGCGCGTCCGTCGGCGCCCTCTATCTGCTCGCACCGGACGGGCAACTGCTGCACCTGGCCGTTCTCTACGGGGCTCCGGCCGAGTTCGCCGCACCCTGGGCGAGGGTCTCGCTGGCCGCTCCGGCCCCGGTGGCCGACGCGGTCCGCGAGGACCGCGTGGTGTGGGTGGGCAGCCAGGAGGAGATGGCCCGTTCCTACCCGCGCACCGCCATGGTGCTTCCCTACCCGCTGGTGCTGGTCGCCGCGCCGGTCACCGGCGTGCGGCGGTGGGGCGCCCTGCTCCTGATGTGGCCGGCCACCCGCCCGCCGCACACGACGCGGCGGGAACAGGGCCACATCCGCTCCAGTTGCCGAAGGCTGGCCCGGCTGATCGAGGAAGCGGTGCAGTCCGGCAGGTCCCCGGTCCGTGGAGATGGGCCCCGCGTCCTCCCCGTCGAAGCCGGCCGCCGGTCCACCGGCCCGGCCATGGCCGCGGCCGACTTCGCCGAGCGCCTGCCCGGTGGCAGTTGTGCCCTGGACCTGGAAGGGCGCATCACCTACGTCACCTCCGGGGCGTGCGAGCTGCTCGGACTCAGCGCCGGTCAACTGCTCGGCACCCTCCCGTGGCAGTCCCTGCGCTGGCTCGACGACCCCACCTACGAGGACCGTTACCGCGCCGCGGTGATCAGCCGCGAGCCCGTCGCGTTCACCGCGTGCCGCCCACCGGACCACTGGCTGGACTTCCACCTGTATCCGGACGCCAGCGGCATCAGCGTCCGTATCGTGCCCAGCGGCGCACCGGGCCCGCCCTCCCCGGCCCCCCGCCACTCCACGCGCACCGCCACGCCGTCCCGAGCCGGGCAGCTCTACCAGCTCACGCACCTGGCCGCGGCACTGACCGAGGTGGTCGGCGTCCAGGACGTCATCGCCCTGGTAGCCGACCAGATCATGCCCGCGTTCGGAGCCCAGGGCCTGGTCCTGTCCACCGTGGAGGCCGGCCGGCTGCGGATCATCGGCCAGCGTGGCTACGCCGCCCACACCATCGACCGTCTGGACGGCCTGCCCCTCGACACCGTGCTCACCCCCGCCGGGCGCGCCCTCAGCAGCGGCATCCCCGCGTTCTTCGCCGACCCGCAGGACATGCGGCGGATCTATCCCGAGGCTCCGCTGATCAGCGGCAAGCGAGCGTGGGCCTTCCTGCCGTTGATCGTCTCCGGGCGGCCCGTCGGCTGCTGCGTCCTGTCCTACGAGAACCCCCATGCGTTCCCGGCCGAGGAACGCGCCGTCCTGACGTCACTGGCCGGGCTCATCGCCCAGGCCCTCGACCGCGCGCGCCTGTACGACACGAAACAGGACCTCGCCCACGGCCTCCAGCAGGCGCTGCTCCCGCGCGCGCTGCCCACGGTCACCGGTCTCGACGTCGCCGCCCGCTACCTGCCCGCCACCCGGGGCATGGACATCGGCGGGGACTTCTACGACGTGATCCGCCTCGGCGACACCGCGGTCGCGGCCGTCATCGGCGACGTCCAGGGCCACAACGCCGCCGCCGCCGCTCTGATGGGGCAGGTCCGTACCGCAGTCCACGCCCACGCGACCCTCAGCGCCCGCCCCGACCAGATCCTGGCCAGAACCAACCGGCTCCTGACCGACCTGGGCCCCGACCTGTTCACCACCTGCCTGTACGCCCACCTCGACCTGGCGCGCCGCCGGGTGACGCTGGCCAGCGCCGGCCACCCTCCGCCGCTCCTGCGCCTCCCCGACGGCGAGGCCCGCCCCGTCGACGTCCGGCCCGGACCGCCCCTGGGAGTCGCCGCCGAGGCAGCCTTTCCCGTGACCGGGTTCCCGCTCACCGAGGGCGGGCTGCTCGTCCTCTACACCGACGGCCTCATCGAAAGACCGGGAATCGACCTCGACGACTCCATGGCACGCCTCGCCCGCCGACTGGCACGCTCCGACGACCGGAACCTGGACATGCTCGTGGACGACCTGCTGGAGCGGGCCGTGTCCACCTCCCAGCGCACCGACGACACGGCACTCCTCGTGCTGCGGCGGTGGCCGTCGGCCGGCTAGCCCTCCCGTCCGCCTTCCGTCCGTCTTTCTCCGCCGCCCGTTCCGATGTCCTTCCGCTGATTGCGCCATGTGGCGTCGGGTACCTGGCTCAACCGCAGGTCCGGTCCGGGGACGACCCTGGCCCGGTGTTCCCCCGGTGATCCCTGAGGAGGCGGCGGGATGCGTGTCAAGGATGCGGTAGTGGTGATCACGGGGGCGTCGAGCGGTATCGGACGGGCCACCGCGGTGGCGTTCGCGCGCAAGGGCTGTGCCGTGGTGCTGGCCGCGCGGGGACAGGAGGCCCTCGAAGCCGCCGCGCGCGACTGCGAGCGGCACCGGGGCGCCCGGACGCTCGTCGTCCCGACCGATGTCACGGACGTCAAGGCGGTCGACGACCTCGCACGGCGTGCCGTGGAACGGTTCGGGCGGATCGACGTATGGGTCAACTCCGCGGCGGTCACCGTGTTCGGGCCGTTCTCGGACGTACCGCTGGAGGATTTCCGCAGGGTCATCGACGTCAACGTCATGGGCTCCGTGAACGGGGCCCGGGCAGCTCTGCGCACCATGCGGAAGCAGGGGAGCGGCACCCTGGTCGACGTCTCCTCGGTCGCCGGGGTGGTGAGCCAGCCCTACGCCCACGCGTACGTCATGTCGAAGCATGCCGTCCGGGCGCTCGGCGCGAGCCTGCGGCAGGAACTGCGGCTGGCGGGGGCCGGGAAGATCCACGTGTGCACGGTGCTGCCCGCCGTCATCGACACCCCGTTGTTCCAGCACGCGGCCAACTACACGGGCCGCGAGGTCGTCGCCATGCCTCCCGTGTACAGCGCCGAGCGGGTCGCCCGCGCCATCCTGGGCGTGGTCCGGAAGCCCCGGCGTGAGGTGGTGGTCGGTCCGATGGGGCGGGCCATGGTGTTGCAGTCACGGACGGCTCCCGGGCTGCTGGAACGGGCGGCGGCGCGGCAGGTGGACCGGACGCATCTCGCCGATGAGCCGGCCCCGGCGACACACGGCAACCTGCACGTACCGGCGCCCGGGGCCGGATCGGTCGACGGTGGCTGGGGCGGGCGGCGGGGGACCGCCCTGCGCCGTCTCGCCGTCGCGGCGACCGCCGTCGGCGTGGGAGCGGCCGTGGGCGCGGGCCGACGCATCGCTTCCCGGTGAGTGCACGATGCGGCCAGGCGTCGCTCACCGACCGTGTCCGCGGACGCCCTGCTCTGCCGGTCGGCCGGGGGCGCGCAGGGCCAGGAGGGCGACGTCGTCGTCGTTGCCGGCGGGGCGGACGCGGCGCAGGAGCTGGTCGGTGAACGAGGCGAGGGGGCGGTGGGCGAGGGCGGCGGCGTGCTGGCGCAGTCGGTCCAGCCCCTCGTCGAGGGTGTGGCGGGGCGATTCGATGAGGCCGTCGGTGTACAGCACCAGGGTGGATCCGGGCGGCAGCGGCGCCGTGGCGTCGGGGCGCGGGGCGTCCGCTTGGGTGCCCAGGAGGATGCCGTGGCCGTCGGTGAGGTACTCCGCCAGGCCGTCCCGGCTGATCAGCAGCGGCGGAGGGTGGCCCGCGTTGGTCCAGGACAGCTGCCAGTGACCGTCCTCCGCCACTTCGATCCGGGCGAAGACCACGGTGGCCATGGTGACGTCGGTGATGTGCTGGATCGCCTCGTCGAGCCGCTGGACGATCCGGCTGGGGGGCTCCTTCTGGGACCAGGCGTAGGCGCGGAGCATGTTGCGGAGCTGTGCCATGCCGGCCGCGGCCTCCAGGTCGTGTCCGACGACGTCTCCCACGGCCAGGGCGGTGGAGCCGTCGGAGAGGGGGAAGGCGTCGTACCAGTCGCCGCCGACCTGTGAGGCGTCGGGCGCGGGCTGGTAGCGGGCGGTCATCTGCAGGCCCGGAACGCCCGGCATCTGCGGCAGCAGATGGTTCTGCATGGTCTCGGCGACCTTGCGCTGACGCTGGTAGAGACGGGCGTTGTCCAGGGCTAGGCCGGCGCGGCGGGCGATGTCCTCGATCAGGGGAAGGTCGGCCGGGGTGAAGGCCACCCCGTTCTCGGCGCGGCCCAGGGTCAGCGCGCCCAGCACTTCGCGGGTACTGCGGATGGGGGCGATGGCCGCGGAGTGCATCCCCGTGGTGTCGAACAGGCGGCGCTGCTCGACCGCGATGCCGGAATCCGGTGTCCGTCGGTACGTCCGCGGTCCGGCCAGGGTGGAGGCGACGCCGCGCAGGGCCCTGGACAGAGGCATCGGCGATTCCTCAGGGACCGGCGGCATCGGCCCCTCCAGGTCCTCGTGGTGCACGAGACCGTCCCCCTCGGCGTGTACCACGACGGTGCGCCACACTTCGTCGCGTTCCGTGATCAGGTCGACGACCGCCCAGTCCGCCAGCCGCGGTACGACCAGGGCCATCAGCCGTTGCAGCGCCAGGTCGACGTCGAGGGTGGAGGTCAGCTGTGTGGTGGTCTCCGCCAGCAGGGTCAGCCGTTCGAGCTCCGACAGAGGCGTGCCCGCCGACGCCGGCCGCGGGCCGGCTCCCCGCGGACGCTCCGATGTGTGGAAGACGACGAGTGTGCCGACCGCGCGCTCACCGATGTCGTACGGGGTGATCAGCCAGGAGATGGGCAGCAGGGAACCGTCGGCCCGCGCGAAATGGTCCTCGTCGGCCTGTGCCGTGCGCCCCTCGTGGAACGCCTGCCGCATGGCGCATCGGGCTCTCGGCAGCGGCTGACCGTGCGGATCGCGGTGCAGCAGGTCGTGCGCGTCGTGCCCGAGGAGTTCTTCGGCTGGCCGGGCCAGCAGGTGCTCGGCGCGGGTGTTGACGGCGATGATGCAGCCCTGCTCGTCGACGACGTAGGCGCCGGCGCCGATGGCCTGCAGCGCACCGCGCAGCGCGGCGGAAGACGCCGGCATGGGCGACCCGCGGTCGGTCTCCGTATGCTCTCGCCCCGTCATTCTCGGCCTCCTCGCTGCCGGCCCGGCGCCCCGTCCACCGCCGTGCATGCCCCCGTTCGTGTTCCCCGTATGCCCCCGCACGAGAAAACTCCACGTCGTCCGAGGGCTCGGTGATCTCCGCCTCCCCACCGGACCGGCGGAGGCGGGGGAGCCGGCCTGTGCGTGTTTCGTCGACGCCCGGGTAAGCGCAGGACCGGTAACCGCCCAAGAGCGGCAATCGCGTTGAAAGATCTCCCACATGGTCATCCCGCTTATGAAGCAGGCGGCAGATGAGCAGGGCAGGCACGAGCACGAGACGCTGCGTTACGGCGCGGCCTGGGCAGAAGACGGAGTCAGCGCCGTGGACGCGCGCCGGGCCCTGCGCGCCTTGCTCGCACACGCCCCGCTCCGAGGCCGCGCCCCGCTGCCGTCGTCCCTGGCCGTGGACGCCGAGCTCGTCGTCAGCGAACTGGTCACGAACGCCCTCCGGCATGCTCCCGGCATCTGCGGCCTGACGCTGCGACTGACCGACAGCGATCTGCTGATCAGCGTGTGGGACGGTTCCCCCGACGCCCCGCTGCTCAAGAAGCCCGACCGGCACCGCATCGGCGGCCACGGGCTGCACCTGGTGCACTCGATCTGCGACCGAGTCGTAGTGACTCCCCGCGGCAGGGGAAAGGAGGTCACCGCCTGCCTGCGCCTTCGTCTGCCGACGACATCAGCGCTGGTGAGCGTGCGCCAAAGGCACGACCTGAGGGGCGCCGCCCCACACCCCGCCGCACGGTCCGACAGCGCGTAAGGGGGTGGGGTTCGGGTGGTTCAGGCGTTGTAGCCGCCGTGGGCGTCCAGCACCGCGCCCGTGACGTACGACGCGGCGGGGCTCGCCAGGAAGGCGATCGCCGCGGCGATTTCGTCGGGGTGACCCATGCGTTGCAGGGACAGCGAGCTGAGCAGGGCCTTGAGGGTCTCGGGGTCCGGCGGTTGCATGCCGCTCTCCATCAGTCCGGCTTCCACGACGTTGGCCGTGATGTTCCGGGGCCCGAGGTCCCGCGCGACCCCCATGGTGTACCTCTCGATCCCTGACTTGGTCGCCGAGTAGTCGGCAACGCCCGGGAGGCCGACCCGGGAGCCCAGTCCGGAACTCACCGTGATGATGCGGCCGCCCGCGCGCAGCACTCGGGAGGCGGCCCGGATGACGGCGATCACGCCGAGGTAGTTGGTGGCGTGCATCCGGTCCAGTGCGGCGGTGTCGGCGTCCGGGTCGTCGACCGTGCGGCCCTGCTCCACCGAGATCGCCGCGTTGTTGACGAGGATGTCCAGGCCGCCGAAGTGCGCGACCACGTCGTCGATCAGCGCCGGCGCCCGACTCATGTCCGCCTGGTCGGACTTGAAGGCGACGGCCTTCGCTCCCTTGCCGCGCACTTCGTCGACGACAGCCTGCGCCAGCTGCTCGGAGCTGACGTAGGTGAAGGCAACGTCGGCACCCTGCTCGGCCAGCAGCCGTACGGTCGCCGCTCCCAGTCCGCGCGACCCCCCGGTGACCAGGGCGACCTTGCCCGCGAGTGGCTTGCTCATGCATCTCACCTCGTTGATTGGCCGTTCCCGACTGTCGCAACATTAATTGTTACGACAGTCTGTTGCAACAATAACTGTTACGACTGGCCGTCGTAACATAAACCGTTGCGGCCGAGAGGAGGAGTCGATGAGCGCCAACAGCAGGCTGACCATCGCCGCCCACGCGCTGGCCTGGATCGGCCTCTACCAGCGCCAGGGCCACGAGGTCGCCACCTCCGAGCAGATCGCGACCAGCGCGAACACCAACCCCGTGGTGATCAGACGGCTGCTCGGCGAACTGCGCAGGGCCGGGCTCGTGGAGTCCCGGCGGGGCGTGGGTGCGGGCTGGTCACTGGCGCGCGAGCTGGAGTCGATGACCCTGCTCGACGTGTACGAGGCAGTCGAACCCGGCCCGCTGTTCGCGATGCACCGCACCACCCCCGACCAGGAATGCGTGGTGGGCCACGGCATCCAGCCGACGATGCAGCGCATCTACGAGGGCATCGAGCAGACCCTGAGACACGAACTGGCCGGCGTCACGCTCGAGAACGTACTCCAGGACGTACTCGCGACACCTCGCTAGCTTCCCCGCAACGCCCTGCGTCTCCGGGAACCACTCAGGGGCCTGATCCACTCACTGGATCAGGCCCCTGACCTGGTACTTCACTGTCGGGGTGGCGGGATTTGAACCCACGACCTCTTCGTCCCGAACGCGATCGGCGGCCTGCTTGACCTCCCCGATCACCTCCCTGGTCTGGGAGTAGGTCGTCCTCATCGTCCATGGGCGTCCGGGACCGTCGGTAGTCGTGCACGCCGTTTGGCCCCCTGTTTGGCCCCCTTCCGGGCGAGCGCTCTGCAGACCTCAGGGCCGTCGGCTCGATGGCGTGGGCGCCTTGAGTCTCGCACTCTGCCGACGAATCTCGCCGCCGGAAAACCTCGGGAGGGCAGTATTTTCCGGCGGCGAGAGATTGGTAACAGCCCAGGTCAGAGCGAGATAGTGCCCTCAAAGCACTTAGGCGGCATGCTGAAGTAGCTTGCCTTAGCCTCATGCCGCCCTGTAAATTTTGATCGTCGACCAGCGGGGTTGGCGATCACGAGGGGGTTCCGCGATGACGGACATGAACGAGACGGCAGAGCGACCGCTGCCGACGCCTGGCAGTGCTGAAGTCAAGGCCCTGTTCACGAATCGGGAGACGGCGGCGGCTGCCGATTTCCTGCTGGAGCGGCGTGAAGACCCGCCGACCATGGACGAGTGGATCCAGCGGTCCCGGGAGGTATTCGGGAAGGGCAACGTGCACACCCAGCGTCGGCTCCGGGAAGTGCGTGACCACTTCAAGGTCGATTCCTACCGCCGCGAGGGTGATGGGAAGTGGGTCTATAAGCTTGTGGGCTGGAGCGAGACGCCCGCCGGTGACAACGTGAAGATCTCCCCGAAGCTTCAGGCGGAAGTATTCACCGTCAAGGGGCGCTTCTGTGCGATGTGCGGAGCAGGCCCTAAGGACACCAGGCTCCAGATCGACCACATCGTCCCGCGGTCCTGGGGCGGGAAGACAGAGCTGGACAACCTAGAGCCGCTCTGCCAGGCGCACAACAACGGCAAGAAGGCGTTCTTCGAGAGCCTGAACCCCTACGGCGATGCCCTCGCTCAGGCGATACACCGGCCGAACCCCTGGGAGCGGATCGGCGAGCTGCTCAAGGCGTTCGCCGACAAGGGAGAGTTCACTCCTGCCGAACTGATCCAGATCGTGGCACGGGACACGCACAAGGGCGACCCCAAGAAGCGGCTTCGCGAGCTGCGGTTCGTCCTCGGGTGGGACATCGTCTCGCACCGGACCAAGGAAAACGGCATCACCGCGGTGACCTACGAACTGCGGGCCTGGAAGCCCTGGCCGGCGGAGGGCGCACCTGAAGCAATTAAGAAGTACGAGCGCGACCGCAAGCGCCGCAAGGAGGACGACGGCGACTGACCCAAGCGTACGCACGAGCCGAAGCAGGGCACCCCGCGTCCGGGGCGCCCTGCTTCGTGCTGCATCTTCGTGGCGCGAGAAGCCCGCACTTTGCCCCTGGACCGCTTGCTCCCGAACGCGATCGGGCCATTCCTGACCCGGCCCGGGGTCGCTGAACTGTGCGTTCAGCCTCCAGGACTGTCCATTACTGTCCGAGGTGGTCTTGGCGAGGCTCGGTCGTTTGGCCCCCCGTTTGGCCCCCGTCCCGCCCCTGCGGAAGGTCCTCTACTCGTGCCTAAGCGTTCACCTACGCAAGCGGGGCCTTGACCTTTCAGAGGCTCGGCCTTGGGGGCACCACGAAGTCGCGCATCGGCTCCCTGGCCGGGAGAGCTGCACACCACCCATGGTTCGCCACCGTGTCGGCTCCGGCCCGCGCTCTCGCCGCGGTAGTCGCCGGTCGTGTCCCGGCTCGGACGCTGGCGCCAGTGCGTTTTACTCTCCAGCAGCCAGGTCAGGTGAAGATGATCCATCCGGTGAGTGCCGCTCCAGAGACCGCGATGGCACAGTGCAGAGCAACCCACACCGTGTATGAACGCAGTCTCCTCAGCCGCGGGAAACGAGCCCGTTGAGCGCGGCTCGTTTCGGTCAGGCCAGCCTCGATGTTCAGGTCTGGGAACTTACTGTTGATCTTCCGACGGAGCCCTTTGGCCTGCCCAACATGAAAAGCGCTCCTCTCGTGAAACTTCAGGCAAGCGAGAGTGCCGTAGAGCCCAAGGCCGAGCATCGGTAGCGTCACGACAAGCATGGACGTCTGCAAGCCCTTCTGCGCGAGGAAGCCCAGCCCAGCCCCCATTAGCACGATGATGATGTTCGTGAGTGTCGCCCTTTGGCTCTCGACCTGGCGGTCAGCCGCTCGGTGATCCTTCCAGAGCTCTAGTAGGACGTCGGTTCCATCGGCCATGCATCCCCCTTCGTGGCAGGGACTCGGATTCCTGCAACCTTCAACAGCCGACACACCCAAGAGGCCGGTCGTTTCTGAGCCATACGAGGGAGCTGCGCATAGCCAGTCACGCTGATTGCAGGCTATGAGATGCAGCCTGTCAGATCTCATGGCATGTTGGCCATAGAGGCCAGGCTTGCCCGAACAGCAAGGAGATCTGCTATGGCCGCTGCGAGTGTGGCGTCTACGGTCCTGTCCGCTGGAGTGGGCGCCGTATTTGGCCTCGTTGCTGCGGCAATTAAGAGCGTTCTTGATGCGCGCCGCAAAGTGGACGAAGACCTCCGAGGTAAGCGAGATCCTGGCTATCGAGAATTGTGGCAGCACACTCGACTCTTTAGTAAACACGCGGATGGTCAAGCGGATTACTCACAAGCGGAAGATCTTCAGCGCAATCTTGCAAGCTGGATCTACGGGGACTCGGGTCTCTATCTGTCACGCAAAAGTCAGTCCGCTTACGATGATCTCATGAAGTCTCTTTCTGGTCTCGGGGCTACAGATGGTCAGGAGGGGGCTAAGTTGACGGATAAATTGCCGGACGTGAAGGTTGCGGAGATCCGGGAAAAGTGTAGCAATTTGCAAGAAGCGCTGACGGGTGATCTCCTTTCCCGGACCTCTGGAAAGCGTCTCTTTTAGGGCTGAGTCTCACGAACCTCTGCAAGGGTGTGATTATGTCGTCAGGAACTCCTGCCGCGAGCCTTTTCCCGCTTGTTGTGTTGGATCTGTTCAAGCAGGGGAATGACTGGTCAGCCACATCTGTGCGGTGGTCGCCTAACTCGAAGGCGACGCAACGGCTGCGTGTGCACTGGCAGGCGCGTGACTGCGTGCAAGGGCAGATTTCCATTGCGGGTGGCGCGGTTTGTCTTGACGATCCAACGAACTATGATCGGCTCGTGCAACAGGTTGACAGCTTGGAAAAGGAGCGGGATCGACTTTACTGGGTGGATACCTTTGGCGACGCGAAAACTATGCTCGTTGCGGTGCTTCCGCCTGGCTGGTCCATGGCCGTACCAAATGCAGGAGACAGTAATCCTGTGGACATTAAGAGGTATAGGGATCGGATCGCTGCTAGGGATCGGCACGCTGCTTTTTGGATCGTTGAACCAGAAGGAATCGCCTACTGGAGAGTCGCGCCGATGTTGAGCGTGCGCCAGAGGGACGTGCCAGCCACGCTCGATGCGGTAGTTGACGAAGTCCAGTCCGCCTCAGTGCCAGATCAGGATTCGGCGTCGGTGGCGAGCGCGCTGGTAGTCGATCAGTGATGACTGGAAAGGGTCACCCCGTACCTGGATCTGTCTAAATCACTGTGGTAGAAATCCGGGGGTTTCCTGGCCGAGTGCTTGAAGTCGTGCGAGGTAATCTTGAGCCGCCGGTTCGGAGATGTATCGGCGCTTCATCTCGGCAGCTAGCTCGCGGCTGGTCATAATCAGCGACGGCACCGATTTTCGGTCCCCTTCGAGGGCCCGTTCCCCCATAGTGAGTGCCTGCTCCAAGTCGCCCTCACGCGCCGCCGTGACTCCGAGGGTCACCCGCGCTTCCGCGTTGCGCATTGGCGAACGCTCGGTGCCGTCGAAATCCGTTCCCGCCCTCAGCACCTCTTCGGCGAGCGTGCGCGCGAGCTTGTTCTCACCGACCAGGCGGTAACAGTCCATTGCATAGAAGTCGAACTTGGCAGGGTCAACCACGAAGTGGTTGTCCAGGTTCTCGGGGTACGGCATCCCTTCGAGCAACCGGCGCCCCTTGTCCAAGGCCACCTCGACTTGCCGGCGGTCGCCGATCCGCGCCCAAGCCTTAGCCTCCTGGCCAGCGAGTTGCACGGCAACGCCAGCATGCGGTGCCCTCTCGGCCCCAGCCTGGGCCGCAGCAATCACGCCCCGGTAGTCGCCGGTAGTGAGAGCGAACCAGGCCCGCATCTCGTGCGCCCACCCTGCGACCTCCGCATGGTCAGCCTCAGTCGCGAGCGAGAGCGCGGCTTGCCGCGTCGACTCTGCCGCGTGGCGGGCGCCTGTGTCGTACTCGACGCAGCCGACGAGTAGGGCGAGCCAACCAGACAGCGCGAGCACTTCACGGTGCTGCGCGAGCGTGAGGCTCTTCGTGTGGAGGTCGACCACACGGCGCAGCCACTGCCGCCCCTCGATGAGAAGCTGCTCGCTCGGCATGAACGGGTACTCCGATGCGAGCCGGTCCGCAGTGATCCGCAGGGCGTCAAGCGTGGCGTTGTCGACGTCGGACCGGTTGAGACGGCTCACGATTTCCAGCGTCTCCATCCCGGACGCTGCCAGGATCTCCTTGTCTCCATCCCGCCGTGCCGGCGCTGGGAAGAGCGCATGCGTCACGGTGCCGAACAGGGCCGCGATGACCGGTTGGTAGAAGTCGTTCGGCATCTGCCCTGACTCCCAGCGCTTCCACTGGCGAATCATGCTCTCTTCCGCGGGCAGCTCCGCGGGTGCGTGAGCCCGCAGTGCCCTCACGGCGTCCCGCTGCGACCAGTCACGGGCCGCCCGTTCGGCAGCGATGCGCCGCGCCCATGCGGGCCTGTCGTCGGTCATGTGCCCTCCTCCGAGTGCCTACTCCGAGTCTCACCCGCGCGCCACGGGGACAGGGAAGGGGACAGGGGGGTGTCACTGGACATGTCCCCACCTCCGCTTCGGCGTCCCCTAGCTGTCACTTACGTCACAACTCCCGTTCCCCGCATGCTGGTTGCAGATCACGCACCACTTGGGGCGGAGCGTTCTTCGAGCGCTGCGACCCGTTCAGTCAACGCCTGAATCTGGGAGCGGATTTCCTTGATGTCGTCGCGTACGTCGCTGCTGGGGGGAGCCCCGTCGCTGACGAAGTTGCCGAGGTTTCCGGCCGACACGATCAACCCTTCGGCTCGGAGTGCTGCCAAACCGTTCTGGATGGTCTGGCTCGCGAACCCGAACCGGTCGATCAATTCGCGCTGTGAGGGGAGTTTCTCCCCCGGCTTCATTCTCTTGATGTCTTCGCGAAGTGCGTCCGCGACCTGCACCGCTTTCGGCTTCGGCCCTCCTGTGGCAGTCATGCCCTGAGCGTACCCACCACAGCGAACTAGAGCGCATCACCCCACGAGGGTTGTGCACCACAGCAGACTAGTGCAAGCTAGTCAACGAACGCCCGCCCGGATCGTCGGGAAAGGGGCTGCTTGACCTGCACGAATGCACAGGGCGGGGACGCTGCAATCCCGCTAAAGGCCAGGCAGAACAGGGTTTCGGCCCGTACTGGCGAGGTGGCCCGGTGACCGCGAGCAACGGCCGGAGAGTGGGGACCAGGTCCCCCTTGCAGTGCGAATCCCCTGATCAGCGACCTGAAGGAGTGGCAATGAGTCGACGAAAGCGATGGGCGCGGCCGTGATCGACCGGCATGGCGGCGCCGTTCATCCCTGGCCCGTGAGCACCTCCGGGTGCATCGGGCGACCGGTCGCCTTCCACCGAATCGCGGCGGATAGCGCCGCGCCGGTTGCTCGCCCTGCCCGTCCGGGAGCTCTGCGGAGCCGCCCCGTACGGGCGGGGTTGAGGGGAGCCGGAGCCCCGGTGTCCACATCGATCGAACGAGGGGGAACTTCCATGTCTGACCGCATGAAGAACCAGGCCGCCAAGAACCGCGAGGCGGCGAAGGTGCTGCGCAAGCGCGGCAAGGACGAAGCCGCGGAGCGGATGGAGGCGCGCGCCGATGAACTGGAGTCGGGCCGTGTCACCGACGTCACCGACAGTGTGAGCAGCCTCATCTCCTGGGCCTTCCGCCGCTGATCACCAGCCCCGGCATCCCGCCGTGAAGGGCGCCGGATCAGATCCGGCCCGGGGCACTTCCCCCTGCCGCGCCGCGGCTCGGGTCTCTCCGGAGCAGTCGCCGTCTCACCAACACGCCTGCGACTGCTCCGGCTCCCCGTCCCTCCCACTTCAGGAGCATTCATGCGTGCCTACATCGGCCGTCAACAGGCCGTTTCTGTAGAAGACTTCGCGGAACTGGCGCTCGGTACCCCGGTTGAGTTGTGGCTCGGGGTGGAGGGCGAGACGGACGAAGAGCGCGCGGCCCGCGAGGACGCGGCGCGCGACATCCTCGCCGACAACCCGCACCTTCCCGACGACCTGATCCGCATCGCCGCGCAGGTCATCGAGGAGAACCCGGACCTGTTCGACGTCGTCCCGCTCACCCGCCTTGCCCGGGGCCGCCGCTCGGCACGCAAGGGGGTGGCGGCATGACCACTACGACCCCGACCCCGGAAGCGTCGCCGTCCGGGGTTCCGCCGCTGACCCGCCCGGAAATGGGGCTCGCCGGAGTCGGAGCGCTCGCCGCGGCCGGAGTCGGCGCGCTCGGTCTGATCTCCTCGTTCGACGCCGTGTCCGCGGCTGCCGCGCGGTGGGGCTTTGGCGAGCCGTGGATGCTGCCGGTCGGTATCGACGTGGCCATCCCGGTGTTCACCGTCGCCAACCTGCTGTTGATCCGGATGGATATGGCGCTCGCGTGGGTGCGGTTCGTGCCCTGGGTGCTCACCCTGGTCACCTGCGGGCTGAACGTCGCCGCGGGACACGGTGTGTGGGCGAAGGTCGCGCACGGCACCATGCCGCTGCTGTGGGTGGTGTTTTCCGAGATCGGCGCGCACATCTACGCCGTGCGGATCGGCGCGGCCACCGGTCGACGCATGGAGAAGATCCGGTTCTCTCGTTGGCTGCTCGCCTTCCCCTCCACCTTCGCGCTGTGGCGCCGCATGACGCTGTGGGAGGTCACCTCCTACTCCGAGGCGCTGGAGCGGGAGAAGGAGCGGCAGTTGGCCCGCGCGGACCTGCGCGAGCGCTACGGCCGCAAGTGGCGCTCGAAGACCCCGCGGCGCGAGCGCGTGATGCTGCGCATGGGCGACCTGGCCCCCGTCACCGATCAGGAGACGGCCACCCCGCCTCCGGTGGAGAATCCGCCGGCGCCCCCGGCTGAGCCCAAGCCGCGCCCGCGTCGACGGACGACCGCCAAGGCCAAGGGAAAGGCTCAGCGCACCTTCGAGGACGCGCTGAGCGAGGCGCGCACGGTCACCGCGGAGTGGACCGAGGCGGAACTGACCGCGGACCGGCTGCGCACCACGCTGCGCGTCTCACAGGCCAACGCCCGCAAGCTGCGCGACACCCTGAAGGACGAGCGTGCCGACGGCCGTGCGCTGCACGCCGTGGACGTCCCGGAAGGCGAGGCACCCGCGGCTGAGGCGGCCTGATGTCCGCGGCATTTGGCAAGTGCTACGACCCCTCCGGCAGCCAGTACGGCATCCCCACCTACCCATGGCGCTACGCCCCCGACGGGCTTGCCACGCGCCGCCAGCTACGCGCCCGGGGCTTACGTCCGGGCGGGCAGCCGATCGCGGCTCAGGTGCTGCGCCCGCGCTACCGGCGCGGCCCGCTGGTCGCCTACCTCTACCGCGTCGACCGCGCCAAGCCGGTCCGCCCGATGACGCCCGGCAAGCGGGCCGCGCTCGCCAAGGCGATGCGTGCCCGCCGTACCTGCCCGGTGTGCCGGACGGAAGCCGGATACGTCATCCCGGTCTCGCTCGGCATGTGCGTGCCCTGCGCCTACCCCGAGGAACAGCGCGCCGCTTGAACTGCGCACCAATCATCCGGCAGGGCCGGTCCGCCCACCTCCTACAGCGACGGACCGGCCCCGCCTGCCTCCCAATGGAAGGGAATCTCAGTGAAGCACCCCGACGACGACAACGAACTGTTCCACCGACTCGAAGCCGAGATGGCAGCCGACTCCGGGGGCGAGGTAGTCGACCTCGACAAGGCACGGTCGGCCCGTGCCGAGTCGGCCGACCCGACCACCCGACCCGACGCCGACCGGTCGACCGACTCCTACGCCGACGGGTCGGGCGACCCGACCGTCCGCGTGATGGTCGACCAGCCGACCCCGACGGCCACCGGTCCGGGTTACCTCGGTCGGCTGCGCGGGGCGCAGCGCCGTGCGGTCGTTCCCGTGTGGCTGCGGTCGGTGGCGGAGCTGCGGACCGCCACGGCGTGGGTGGCCCGCCACTACGCCCACGCCGCCGGGTATCACGCGCTTCGTGCCCCGGTCTACGCCGCACGGCTCACGCTTCAGGCACCGACCGGTGCCGCGCGATTCGTGGGCGGCACGATGCGGTGGGTGGCCGACCGTGAGGGCGAGCCGGTCCGACTCGCCGCGGTCCGCCGCGAGGACGCAGCCGAGTACCTGAAGCTGTCGCGGCAGCGCGACGGACGCGTCCGGCTGCGCACCCTCGTTGCCGTGCTCGCCATGTTCGTCGGGCTCGGCGCCGCGCTCGCGATGTACGTGCTCGCCCCCGGCTGGCTTCAGGCGGTGTCGGTGAGCGCGGTGCTGATGGCGCTCGGCTACGCCGGTCAGCAGGCGGATGCGCCGGTTATCCACAGGGCTGTGGAACTGCCCAAGGCGGTCAAGCTCACCAGTGACATCGTGCTGCGTGCGCTCGGGGCGCTCGGCATCCCGGCCATCAACCAGGCGCAGGCCAAGGGGCGGGACGGGTTCGAGTTCACCGCCCCGATCACCCGCGACGGCCCCGGTTGGCGTGCGGAGGGCAACCTGCCGTACGGCGTTACGGTGACCGACGTCATCGAGCGTCGCGACCGGCTCGCCTCCGGCCTGCGCCGCCCGCTGGGCTGTGTGTGGCCCGAAGCGGTACCGGATGAGCACACCGGTCACCTCGTGCTGTGGGTCGGCGATCAGGACATGTCCCGCGCCAAGCAGCCCAAGTGGCCGCTGCTCAAGTCGGGTTCGGTCGACCTGTTCAAGCCGGTCGCCTACGGCACCGACCAGCGCGGACGCTGGGTCGAAGCAACGCTCATGTACATCGCGGGCGTCATCGGCGCCATCCCCCGCATGGGCAAGACCTTCCTGCTCCGTCTGCTGCTGCTCATCGCCGCCCTCGACCCGCGGGCGGAGCTGCACACCTACGACATGAAGGGCACCGGCGACCTGGACCCGGTCGGTGACGCCGTCTCCCACCGGCACGCCGCGGGCGACGATGACGACTCCATCACCTACTGCCTGAACGACTTCCGGGCGCTGCGCGAGGAGTTGCGGCGCCGTACGAAGGTGATCCGGTCGCTTCCGCGGGATGTCTGCCCGGAGTCGAAGGTGACCAGCGCCCTTGCCGACAAGCGCTCCCTGGGGCTGCACCCGATCGTGATCGGCGTGGATGAGTGCCAGGTGCTCTTCGAGCACCCTGAGCACGCCAAGGAGTTCGAGGAGATCGCAACTGACCTGGTCAAGCGCGGTCCGGCCACCGGCATCGTGCTGCTGCTCGCCACGCAGCGCCCGGACGCCAAGGCACTCCCGACTGGCATCTCCGCGAATGCGTCGGCCCGCTGGTGCCTGAAGGTCATGGGCCAGCTGGAGAACGACATGGTGCTCGGCACGTCCGCCTACAAGCGGGGCGTGCGGGCGACGATGTTCGCCTGGGGTGACAAGGGCATTCACTACTTCGTCGGTGAAGGCTCCGACGCCCGGATCGTGCGCTCCATCTACGTCGACGGACAGGGGGCAGACGCCATCGGCGCCCGCGCCCGCCGCCTGCGCGAGGAAGCGGGCACCCTGTCCGGCCACGCGCTCGGCGAGGCACCCGAGCCGGTCACCAGCGCGTATGACCTGCTGCGCGACATCCTCGCCGTTGTGCCGGCCGATGAGCCCAAGGTGTGGTCCGAGACCGTCGTCGCCCGGCTCGCAGAGCTGCGCGAGGAGCTCTACGACGGCTGGGACCCCGAAGGGCTCGCCGCCGCGCTCAAGCCGCACGGCATCTCCACCATCCAGGTGGGCCGCCGCGTGAAGGGCAAGGTCGTCAACCGGCGCGGCATCGACCGCTCCCACATCACCGCTGCGATTGCGGAGCGTGATGGAAAGCGGGACGCGGGCTGAGGCTCCGGGGCCGCTAGCGCTAGCGGCACACCCCGCTAACGTTAGCGGCTCCGCTAGCGCCCCAAAACCGCTCTGAGCAGGCCGCTAGCGGATAGCGGCCCACCTGCGGAAACCCCTGAAACCCGCCTGGAAGGGCTCGTCATGACCCCTGTCCTGCTCGCTATCACCCTGATTCTCGGCGTAACGCTGTGTTACGTCGCGGTGTGTGCTGCCTCGCCGTTCGGCAACTGCCGCAAGTGCAACGGCTGGGGCTTCGCCATGAAGACCGACCGCAAGGGCCGCATGAAGCGCGGCAAGGACTGCCGCCGCTGCAAGGCCACCGGCAAGCGCATACGCGTCGGCCGCTGGCTCTACAACCGCTGGGCCCGCATCTACCGCGCGGGCACCGACACCCCCTGACCGGAAGGCTCCGATGATCCTCAACATCTCCGCCGTGCTGCTCTTCGGCGCCGCGTCCGCCCTGGCCGTCAAGACCAAGTCCGCCGGGGGAGGCGCGGCCATCGTCCTGTTCCTCTTCGGCTTCTTCGCCGCCGGGACCGGCGCGTACGAGCCCATCCACAACCTCGTGCAGGCATGCGCCGACGCCCTCAACGACCTCGGCTGACAGGAGGCGCAACCATGAACGAACCCGCCAACCTCGTGCCCGGCCGTCGTGAGGCGGCCGTTGAAGTCCACCGGCCTACCCCGCTCGCCCCGGTTCCGTCCGCGCCGGTCGTCCCGTTACAGGCGGGCAGCGTCCCGGCCGTGACGAGTGTTGTCCTGCCGGACGGCCGCGTCGTCATCGGCTACGCCGTCGAACCAGCCAAGCCCGAGCCGGTCGCGGCCAAGCCGCCCGTCTCCCGGACGGCGGTGAACATCGCCCTCGGAGGCATCGGCTTCGGCGCGGTCTGCGGCGGACTGTTCCTGCTGACCGCGTTCATCACCGCACTGACCGCGCTCATCACCCAACTGGTCGTCCTCGCCGCGGTCATCTTCGGCGGCTGGGTGGCCGTACAGGTCCTCAGCGCGAGCGGCCACGGCGGCGGGACCACGGTCAACATCCGCAAGGCCGTCATCAAGCGCAGCCACTTCCACGGCTGAGAGGGGGGATCGGTTTGCGCTTCTACCTGACCACCCACAAACGCCACTGGGTCCGGCTGACCGACGTGCCGCTGTTCCTGAAGTCCGAGCACTTCGTGAACGCGGTGAAGCTGGATGAGGCGCGCGGCCCGTACGCGGTGGACTCCGGCGGGTTCTCGGAGCTCCAGCGGCACGGCCGTTGGACGCGCACCCCGCGCCAGTACATCGAGGACCTGCGCCGTATCTGGGAATGCGTCGGTCCCTACGACTGGGCCGCCCCGCAGGACTGGATGTGCGAAGACCTCATCATCCACGGCGGCGCGGCAGGGCCGAACGTCTTCACCGGCACCCACCTCAGCGTGCCGGAGCACATCCGCCGCACCGTCGCCAACTTCCTCGAACTGCGCTCCCTCGCCCCCGAGATGCGCATAGCTCCTGTCCTGCAAGGGCGGACGGTCGCGGACTACGAATGGTGCGCGGAACTGTACGAGCGAGCCGGGGTCGACCTGAGCAGCGAACCCACGGTCGGGCTCGGCTCGGTCTGCCGCCTTCAGTCCACCCGCGAGGGAGCGGCAATCGTGACCGCGATGGCCGCACGCGGGCTGAAGCTGCACGGCTTCGGCTTCAAGATTCTCGGCCTGGAACGGGTCGGCCACCTGCTCGCTTCGGCCGATTCCGCCGCATGGAGCTACCACGCCCGCCGCAGGCCACCACTGCCTGGCCACACGCACAAGAACTGCGCCAACTGCATCGACTACGCCATGCGCTGGCGTACCCGCGTCCTGGCCAGCCTCCCGCCCTGGCAACAGCCCTTCCTCGACGCAGCCTGACGAAAGGAACCCCGTGTTCGAGATCCGCATCGTCTGCGAGCCCGCCGACACGGACCGTGTCGTCGCCGCTCTGGACCGCACGTTCGCCGTCGGCACCGTGACCGTCTGCCCCACCCGCGACGGCAAGCGCAACCGCCTGTATGCCCCCGCCGAGCACCGGCCCGAGCCGGAGCCGTGGCCCACGCCGGAAGAGGCGTACGCGCTCGCCCCGAGCGTCATCCGCGAGATCGGATGGACCGCCGGCACGGCGGCCGACAAGCCGTTCGGCGAGGACCTGGACCGGGAGTACTGGCTCCGTAAGGCCGCGCTGCTGGACCGCATCGCGCTGCTCGACAACGCAGACGGCATCCGCAGCGACGCGGCTGAGGTGGCCACGGAAGCGGCCCGTCGGCTCATCGCCTACGACCTCGACGGCAAGGGCGGCTACCACGGCGCCCCGCACCGGCCGGAGCACCCGGCGACGGCCGCCGAGCCGCGCGGCTACGTCCGCCAGGAATACGCCCACTGGGCCAAGAACCACTAGCTACGCCCGGGGCGGGCGCCGTCTCACCACAAGCCTGCGCCCGCCCCGGTTCTCCAGTCCCTCCAAGAGAGCAGGAGACATCCAGCATGACCCAACGAGCGTCATTCGGCGAGGGCCGTCCGGCCCATGCCACCCCATCGAGCACGTCGGGGGTGACGGCATGAACCGTCACCTCCTGTTCGCCGCCCTGGACGCCGCGGAGCGGGGATGGGCGGTGCTGCCGCTCCGTCCCGGCGACAAGCGTCCGGCCCTGCATGGTGAGGACGTCTGCCCCGGAATCGGGGACTGTGCGGGCGGTCACCGCAAGTGGGAAGAGCGCGCGACCATCGACCCCGACCGCATCCGCCGCGCGTGGGGCGACCTGCCGTTCAACGTCGGCATCGCGACCGGACCGTCCGGGCTGGTCGTCGTCGACCTCGACATGCCCAAGCGGAAGAGCAGTACGGGCACGCCTAACGGCGTGACGACCTTCACGGCGCTCTGCGAGCGCGCCGGGCACGCGGTCCCCAATACCCGCACGGTGCGGACCGCAAGCGGCGGAGTGCATCTGTACTTCACCGCCCCGTCCGGTGTCCGGCTCGGCAACACGGCCGGACGGCTCGGCAAGCGCATCGATACCCGCGCGTGGGGTGGCTACGTCGTAGCCCCCGGCAGCATCACCCCCACAGGGGCCTACGCGGTCGTCAACGACGTGTCGCCCGCACCACTGCCGGAATGGCTGTGCGCCCGCCTGACGGTCCGTCATAGCTCGCGGGTAATGGCTGCACCGTCGGCCGTTCGCGCCTCTCGCTACGCCGCGGCGGGCTTGAACGCGGAAACCGCGTCCGTGCGGCAGGCGCCGGAGGGCGAGCGCAACGCCACCTTGCTCCGGGCGGCGCGAGCCCTGGGGCGGTTCATCGCGTGGGGCGACCTCCCCAGGGAGCAGGTTGAGGAGGCTCTTCAGTGGGCGGGGGAGCAGGCCGGTCTGTCGCCGCGGTCGTGTGAGGCGACCATTCGCAGCGGTCTGAACTGGTCGATTGCCCGCAACGGTCAGCGGAGGGCGGCATGAGCACCCCGCCCCACCTCCCCCTGAAGAGCCTTCTCGCCACCCCGAGCGGCCCGCGCGCCGCCGTACAAGCCGCGTCCGCTCCGGCCGTGGGCGAGCCGAAAGGCGCCGCCCGCAAGGGCGTCCCCTTTGCTCTTCACCCTGACCCGCGCCAGGCAGACGACCGGTGCCCGGTCGCGTGGCTGCACATCTCCGCGCCGCGCGGCGCCGTGCCCACAGCCACCTCGACGTGCCGGTGCGGCCGCGACCGCAGCGCCGTCGGCCGCAGGAAGGTGCTCGCCCTGATCGACGACCACACCGCCCACCGTGACGCATGCCCGCTCCGCAGCAACCAGGAAGGGAGGCAGGCGGCATGAGTACCAATCCGCCGGCACCCGTCACCGATGGCGCCGCACTGCTCGACGAGGTCGAAGCCTTCCACCGGCGCTTCAACATCTTCCCCCTCGAAGCCGCCTACGTCGCCGTGACGCTGTGGGACGCGCACGCGCACCTGCTCGACTGCTTCGACTCCACCCCGCGGCTCGCGTTCCTGTCGCCCGAGCCGGGCTCGGGCAAGTCCCGGGCGCTGGAGATCGTGGAAACTCTCGTGCCGCAACCGATGGTCGCGGTCAACGCCTCCGCCTCCGCGCTCTTCCGCGCGGTCTCGGGGATGGAGGGACGGCCCACGATCCTCTTCGACGAGATCGACACCGTCTTCGGCCCCAAGGCTGGAGAGAACGAACAGCTCCGCGGGTTCCTCAATGCCGGTCACCGGCGCTCCGGCGTCATGTGGCGCTGCGTGGGCGACGGCTCCAACCAGCAGGTACAGGAGTTCCCGTCGTTCTGCGGAGTCGCGGTCGCCGGACTCGGCTCGCTGCCGGACACGATCCTGACCCGCTCCGTCATCGTCCGCATGCGCCGTCGCGCCCCCAACGAGCGCGTGGAGCCGTTCCGGCAGCGCATCCACGAGAAGGAAGGACACGCCCTGCGCGACCGGCTCGCTGCCTGGACACAGTCCGTCCGCCACGTGGTCGACGGAGTGTTCCCGGAGCTCCCGGAAGGCATCAGCGACCGGCCCGCGGACGTGTGGGAACCCCTGCTCGCCGTGGCCGACGCCGCGGGCGGAGCATGGCCGGAGCGGGCGCGAGCCGCGTGCATCGAGCTGGTGAACGCGGCCAAGACCAGCGACAAGGGAAGCATCGGCATCCGCCTGCTCACCGACCTGCGCGACTACGTGTTCAACGGCATCGACCGCCTGCCCACCGTCGCCATCCTCGACCGGCTCCACAGCCTCGAAGAGGCCCCCTGGGCGGACATGAGCGGCAAGCCGCTCGATGCGCGCGGGCTGTCGCGGATGCTGCGGGAGTACATGACTGCGGACAACGCCCCGATCGCGGCCCGCAACATCAAGGCGGGCCGGAGCGTCATGAAGGGCTACTACGCGAGCGATCTGCACGACGCGTGGCAGCGCTATTGCCCTCCCCCCGCTGAAAGTGCGCTACTTCCGCTACCTCCGCTACCGGGCAGGTCAGAGCCCTAGAACCGGTAGCGGATCGCGCTTCCGCATCCGCTACCGCGCCGCGCCATCCGCTACCCGCCCCGTGGCCACGAACCCGGGGCGGTAGCGGCTCCATCCGCTACCCGCACACCTATCCGCTACCTCGATCATGCCTCTGACCAGGGCGGTAGCGGAGGTAGCGGAAGTAGCGGACCTGACAGGAAGGGGGCCACCGCCCCCGAAACCCTGCCGAGGAGGCACCGCCGCATGACCACGGTTGTTGAACCCGCCGAACAGCTCCTCTACCGCCCCGAAGAGGCGGCCAAGGCTCTCAGGATCGGACGCTCGATGGTGTACGAGGAGATCCGCCTCGGACGCCTTCAGACCGTCCGCATCGGACGTCGCCGACTCGTGCCGCCGGAGTACATCGCGCAGTACGTCGAACTCCTCAAGCGTGAGGCAGAGGCCACCGCCTGAACTCCCCATCACCCCAGTTCCACAGGGCCGCGCCCTTCAGGGCGCGGCCCTGTCCTATGGAGGCACAACAGAAGATGAGCGAGACCCCGAAGATCACCCGGGCTGGCCATGGTGCGGACACCATCTATTGGGACCCCGCCAAGAAGAGCTACGTGGGAGCCGTCTCCCTGGGCTACGCCCCGAACGGCAAGCGTCGTCGGCCGAAGGTGTACGGCAAAACGAAGACCGAAGTCCGCCAGAAGATCCGGGACCTGAAGAAAGAAGTGCAGACCGGCGTCAAAGCGCCGGCCAACTACACCGTGGCCGACGCGGTGAACGACTGGTTGGAGCGCGGGCTGAAGGGGCGCGACGAGAAGGGCACCATCGGCAAGAACCGCTCGATGGCGAACAAGCACCTGATCCCGTTCATCGGCAAGGCCAAGCTGAAGGAACTCAGCGCGGACGACGTCGACGACTGGTTGGACGACAGGGCCGAATTCCTCGCGACGCGCAGCCTGCGCGACCTGCTAGCCATCTTGCGCCGCTCCATCGCGCACGCTCAGCGCAGGGACAAGGCCGCGCGGAACGTCGCTCTACTCGTCACCGCACCGGAGGGACGCCCCGGTCGACCGAGCAAGGCACTCAACTTGGAGCAGGCGAAAGCCGTGCTCACCGCCGCGCGCCCGTCACGGCTGTACGCCTACCTCGTGCTCTCGCTCCTCAGCGGTGTGCGCACGGAAGAGGCGCGGCCCCTCACCTGGGATCACGTCTTCCTGGAGACGACCGACGGCATCCCGCCTCACGTCGCGGTGTGGCGTTCGGTGCGCAAGCACGGTGAGACCAAGACCAGGAAGAGCCGCCGGACCATTGCTCTGCCGAAACAGGTGGTCGAAGTCCTCGAAGAGCACATGCGATGGCAGAAGCAGGAGCGGGCATCGAGAGGGATGGAGTGGAGCCCGACCGGCCGCGTCTTCACGACTCGGAGCGGAGAGCCGCTTGACGCGGCCAACGTCCGGCGAGACTTCAAGGCCATCGTGAAGAAGGCCGGACTGAAGCCTGAGTGGACGCCGCGGGAGCTCCGGCACAGCTTCGTGTCTCTGCTCTCCGATCACGGCATCCCCCTGGAACGGATCGCGCTCTTGGTCGGTCACAGCAGCCAGGCGACCACAGAGGCGGTGTACCGCAAGCAACTCCGACCCGTGATCACGCAGGGCGCCGAAGCGATGGATGACATCTTCGCCGAAGATCAGGAAGGGGAGGACACGGAGGGCGAGGAAGAGGGCGACGCTGTGGCCTGATCAAATTCGTTTGGCCCCCTGTTTGGCCCCCCGAGCATGAAAGAGGGCCAATCGCGATCATGCGATTGGCCCTCTGACCTGCGTCGGGGTGGCGGGATTTGAACCCACGACCTCTTCGTCCCGAACGAAGCGCGCTGCCAAGCTGCGCTACACCCCGATGTCGCTGCTGTCGCGGCGACGACGTTTACTTTAGCCCACCGGTGGCTAGACACGAAATCCGGTTTTTCCCGCGGTGGCGGATGGGGTTCGGGCGGGCGTGGTCCAGGGCCACGAGGAGGACGGCCAGGGCGTAGAAGGAGAGGCCCAGGAGGAGGGCGTTGCCGAGGACGCGCTTGTAGCCGTCCTGGCCGACGTCCAGGAAGGGGTAGAGGTAGCGGTCGGCGGCGCCGGGGAGGAGCAGTTCGCCCCGGGTGAGGGAGAAGGCCAGGTAGGCCAGGGGGTAGAGCAGCCAGGTCGGGGCATGGCGCAGGTGCAGGCGGCCGGGGGCCGTGAGCAGGAGCCACTCCAGTACGGCCGCGATCGGCGTCACCGTGTGGAGCGTGTGGTGGGCCAGGGCCTGCCAGCCCTTCGGTGTCGCGGCCTCGCCCGTGAGGGAGAAGGGGCTCGCCGCGCTCGCCAGGAGCAGATGGTGCACGAGGGCCGCGATGACGACGTAGAGCAGGGTCGCGCCCAGGACGGCCCCCGGCAGGGGGCGGCTGGCCGTCCACGCGCGGCGGGCCGAGAAGGTCATGACCACGGCCAGCAGGATGTTGCTCTGGATCGCGAAGTAGCCCAGGACCCGGGACGGGTCGCCGAGGAGCAGTTCGAGCGTCACGCCGGCGGCCGCCGCGAGGGCGATCAGCAGGCGGTAGGCCGCTGCCGCGGGGCGGCGGACCGGGGTGACGACGGCCGTGGCGGGGACGGGGGAGGGCCGGAGTGCGGGCTTGCGCGGGATCGCGGGCAGGTCCGGGAGGTCCCTGGGTATCGGGGCTGTCATGCCCCCACGCTGACAGAACCGGACAAAGGGGGCGATGTGGGTGCGGCTGTGTGGGTTACCCCTGATCCCTACCTGGGCTTATGCCCCGGCCCAACGACGTCCGCGGTTACTCCCCGTCCGTGGCTACTCCCGTCCGCGCCTACTCCCGTCCCACCAGTGTCAGCAACGTCGCCTCCGGCGGGCACGCGAACCGTACCGGCGTGTAGCGGTTCGTGCCGCACCCCGCCGACACGTGGAGGTACGCCGTACGGCCCTCCGCCGTGTGCGTGGACAGGCCCTTCACCCGGTCCGTGTCCAGGTCGCAGTTGGTGACCAGCGCGCCGTAGAAGGGGATGCACAGCTGGCCGCCGTGGGTGTGGCCGGCCAGGATGAGGGGGTAGTCGTCGGCCGTGAACGCGTCCAGCGTGCGCAGGTACGGGGCGTGGACGACGCCCATCGAGAAGTCCGCCGTGTCGGACGGGCCGCCGGCCACCTGCTCGTAGCGGTCCCTCTTGATGTGCGGGTCGTCCAGGCCCGTGAGCTCCAGCGACAGGCCGTCGATCTTGAGCGTGCCGCGCGTGTTCGTCAGGTTGAGCCAGCCCGCCGCGTCGAAACCGTCCCGCAGGTCCTCCCACGGGTTGTGCACCGCGCCGACGGCCGGCGGGTTGCCGTTCAGGCCGTGACGGCCCTGGGCCTTCTCCAGCAGGTAGCGGGCGGGGTTGCGCAGCTTGGGGCCGTAGTAGTCGTTGGAGCCGAAGACGTACGCGCCCGGGAACTCCATCAGGGGGCCGAGCGCGTCCAGGACCTCCGGGACGCCTTCCGGGTCGGAGAGGTTGTCGCCCGTGTTGATCACGAAGTCGGGGCGCAGGCCGGCCAGGGACCGCAGCCAGCGCTGCTTCTTGCGCTGGCCGCCCACCATGTGGATGTCCGACACCTGGAGCACGCGCAGGGGACGCATCCCTGAGGGCAGGACCGGGACGGTGACCCGGCGGAGGCGGAAGGAGCGGGCCTCGAAGCCCGCCGCGTACAACAGACCGGCGGCACCAGCCGCCGCGATTCCCAGGGGGACTCCGTATCGCGCGCGCATACGACCATCGTGTCAGACCGGGCCGGTCGCCTGCGCCCGGTGGTGCGCGAAATGGCCTGACGGCACCGGCCCTTGCCCGACCGCCCCCTAAATCGAGGGGCGCCTTTCCGGCCGCACCTGCGACAATCGACCCCATGACCACGCTCAAGTCGAAGCTGCAGGATGACCTCAACGCCGCGATCAAGGAGCGCGACGAGCTCCGCTCCTCGACGCTCCGGCTGACGCTCGCCGCGATCACCAAGGAGGAGGTCGCGGGCAAGGAGAAGCGCGAGCTCTCCGACGACGAGGTGCAGAAGGTGATCACCCGGGAGGCGAAGAAGCGGCGCGAGGCGGCCGAGGCCTTCGCGCAGGGCGGTCGCGCCGAGCAGGCCGAGCGGGAGAAGGCGGAGGGCGAGGTGCTCGCCGAGTACCTGCCCAAGCAGCTGTCCGACGAGGAGCTCCAGCAGATCGTGGCCCAGGCCGTCGAGGAGGCGAAGGCGGCCGGTGCGGAGGGGCCGCGGGCCATGGGCGCGGTCATGAAGATCGTGAACCCGAAGGTGGCCGGGCAGGCCGAGGGCGGCCGTGTCGCCGCCGCGGTGAAGAAGCTGCTGGCCGGCTGACCGGGCCGGTGATCACCGCCGGTCGCCGCCGACCGGCACACAGACGAGGAGCGGCCCTCTCCTTCCCGGCCGGGAAGAGGAGGGCCGCCCCTGTGTCGCCTGGCCCAGAGGGCCACCCCTTCCGTTCCCCCGTCAGATCACGCCCGTGCGGTCACACCGACCGCCCAGCCACACCGGCCGCGCTCAGCCGAACCGGCCGCGTTCCGCCACACCGTCGCGTTCCGCCACACCGGTCGCCCAGACAAACCGGCCGCGCCCAGGCCGCACTCAGCGGAACCGGCCGCGTTCAGCCACACCGGCCGCGCTCCGCCACACCGGTCGCCCAGACGAACCGGCCGCGCCCAGGCCGCGCTCAGCGGAACCGGCCGCGCTCAGCGGAACGGCCGCGCCCGGGTGAACGGCCCGCGCTCAGCCGAACCGCCCGCCGTTGCCGTTCCCGCCGCCGTTGTCCTGGCCCCGGAAGAAGCCCTCCGGGATGGAGAACGACGGGGTCGGGAAGGGCTCGCCGCCGCCTCCGCCGTTGTTGTTGCCGCCGACCAGGCCGCCGATGAAGCCGTCGTTGCCGCCGTTGTCCCCGTCGCCGCGGCCGTCACCGCCACCGTTGCCGTCGCCGTCGCCGCGGTCACGGTCCCGGTCGATGCCGTCGGGGATGTGGACGGTGTTGAAGCTCTCGACGGGCTTGCCCTCCAGCGCCCCGTACATCATGTCCTTCCAGATGGGGCCGGGGACCTCGCCACCGAAGACCTTGTCGTGCGGCTGTCCGCCGATGGTGATGTTCACCATCTTCCGCTTGTGCGCCGGGTCGCCGACCCACACCGCGCCCGCCATGTTCGGCGTGTAGCCCACGAACCAGGCCGCGTAGCGCTCGTCCGTCGTACCGGTCTTGCCGGCGCTGTCCCGGCCGTTCCCGAGACCGGCCTTCCGGCCCGTACCGTCCTCGACGACGCCCTTCAGCAGCGCGTTGATGGTGTCGGCGGTGTTCTCCGACATCGCGCGCGAGCACGTCGACTTCGGGACCTCGAGCTTGCGGGTCTCGTCACCGACCCGCTGGCTGACCGACTCGATCGCGACCGGAGTGCAGTACATGCCGCGCGAGGCGAAGGTCGCGTACGCGTTCGCCATGGTCAGCGGGGACATCTCCTGCGTGCCGAGGGCGATGGAGGGCACCTGGGGCATCTTGTCCCCGTCGGCCCGCTCGACGCCCATCTTCTTCGCCATCGTCGTCACCGGGCAGATGCCGATGTCGCTGATCATCTGCACGTAGTAGGTGTTGACCGACTTGGCGGTCGCTTCCTTCATGTCGTACGGGCCGACCTCCGACGAGTTCTCGTTCTCGAGCTTCGCCGGGTTGGCGGGGTCGTTCAGCCACTTCTTGCCGTCGCAGGCCGCGACCGGGCTCGGGTACGCCATCCGGTACGGCGAGGAGTAGACCTTGTTGGCCGGCATGCCGTCCTCGAGGGCGGCGGCGGCCACGATCGGCTTGAACGTCGAACCGGGCTGGTAGCCCATGCCGCCGCCCATCGCCTGGTCGACGGAGAGGTTGATCTGCGTCTCGTTCTTCTTGAAGCCGTACGGACGCGACTGGCCCATGGCGAGGATCTTGCCGGTGCCGGGCTCGACGAGGGTGGCGGCGGTGGCCACCGGGTCGCTCTTGTAGACGTGGTCCTTGATGGACCGCTGCGCCGCGTCCTGCGCCTGCGGGTCCATGGTGGTGCGGACGGTGAGACCGCCCTGGTTCCAGACCTTCGCCCGGGCCTCCCTGGTCTTGCCGAAGACCGGGTCGGTCAGGAAGACCTCGCGCACGTAGTCGCAGAAGAAGCCCGCGCCCTTGACCGCCGTGATGCAGCCGTTCCGCGGCTTGCTGACCTTCAGGCCCAGCGGCGCCTTCATCGCCTCGGTGGCCTGCGCCCGGGAGATGTCGCCGACCTCGGCCATCCGGCGCAGCACGGTGTTGCGGCGCTTGGTGGCCTCCGCCTCGTCGTTGACCGGGTCGTACCGGCTGGGCGACTGGACGATGCCGGCGAGGAGGGCCGACTCCTGGAGGTTCAGGTCCTTGGCGGACTTGGAGAAGTAGCGCCGGGCCGCGGCCTCGACGCCGTAGGCCTGCTGGCCGAAGAAGGTGATGTTGAGGTAGTTCTCGAGGATCTTCTTCTTCCCGAGCTCCTCCTCGACCTGGATCGCGTACTTGAGCTCGCGGATCTTGCGGCCGATGGTCTGCTGGGTGGCCTGCGCGACCTTCGTCGGGTCGTCGCCCGCCTCCTCGACGAAGACGTTCTTCACGTACTGCTGCGTCAGCGTCGAGGCGCCCTGGGCGACCTCACCGCTGCGGGCGTTCTTGTTGAGGGCGCGCAGTACGCCCTTCAGGTCGACCGCGCCGTGCTGGTAGAAGCGCGAGTCCTCGATCGCGACGATCGCCTTCTGCATGGTCGGCGCGATGTCCTTGAGGGGGACCACCGTGCGGTCGCGCGAGTAGACCGTGGCGATCTGGCCGCCGTCGGCGTCGAGGATGGTCGTGCGCTGGCTCAGCGGCGGCGTCTTGAGGTTGGCCGGGAGCTCGTCGAAGCTCTCGACCGATCCCTTCGCCGCCAGCCCCAGCGCGCCCACCGCGGGCAGCGCGATGCCGGCCAGCACGGCCCCCGCGAGAACACTGACACCGAGGAACTTGGCGGCCTGCTGCGTGGGGGACAGACCACCGCCCGAGCGCTTCTTTGGCATGAGGGCAGCCTACGTTCTCATTCGCCGGACAGGCGTATAGGCCTTGGCCTAAGCTGCTCTCAACTGTCACAGCAGTGAGGCCACGTATCAATACGTCCGGCGACCCCGAATCGTTCCGGGTGTTCCCCAACTTTTTTGGTGGGGTCGTGTCCGAATCCGCCTTGTGTGTCATGCGGCGTCCGTTGTGGCGCAACTGAACTGTCCTGGTTTGCCAGGAAAGTTACGTATGTCGCCAGCTCACTCCCCCGGGTGATCTGCCGCTTACCCATAGTCCGTTCGGGCCATTCAAGATTGGGCCCGCTGGGGGTGTTGCGCTGTGCCCACCTTCCGTAACGTCCTCAACTGGCGGCGGTGAATATGCCGCTGCCGCCGTGGGGGAGCCTCGATTCGGGAGAGGACGGCGCCGGTATGGGCTGGGTAACCGACTGGAGTGCGCAGGCGGCCTGCCGCACTACCGATCCGGATGAACTGTTCGTTCAAGGAGCAGCGCAGAACAGGGCCAAGGCGGTGTGCACCGGATGCCCGGTGCGTACGGAGTGCCTGGCCGACGCGCTCGACAACCGCGTCGAGTTCGGCGTGTGGGGAGGCATGACGGAGCGGGAGCGCCGCGCACTGCTGCGCAGGCGGCCCACGGTGACCTCCTGGCGTCGGCTGCTGGAGACCGCGCGCTCGGAGTACGAGCGCGGCACGGGTGTGGTGCCTCTCGATGACGACGAGGTCTACGAGAACTACGCCGCGGTGAGCTGAGGGATTCCTCGCTGAGGGGTTCCCTCCGGGCTCTCCGCACGTCGGTCTCCGCACGTCTCAGGGCCCTTGACGGGTCCTTTGGCCGCTTCGGCACCAGGACCGAGCCGCGTTCGCGTTTCGTCAGGCGCTCGCCTCGGGCAGGCCGGGCACATCGGACGCGTCGGGCAGCTCGCGTTCGTTGGCCGCGAGCCGGTCGCCGATGTCGCGCAGTCCCGCGAGGTCGTGCACGTCACCGGGCAGCGCGGCCACTTCCGTCACGGCCACCTCGGGGTGGAGCGCGGTGAAGCGGTCACGCGTGCGCTGCTCGCGGGAGAGCAGCTGCATGCGTTCGGCGTGCAGCCTCAGCAGGCCTGCCGTGAGCTGGTCGACGGAGCGCTCGGCGTGCTCGGCGTCGTCCTCGGCGGGGGAGCCACCGTCGGAGGCCTCAGCAGCGGCCGGAGCTGGTGTTTCGGGCGTAGGAGAGTCTGAACTGCCGTGCGTGTCGGGAGAGTTACGAAGTCCAGCTTTCCCGCCCTCCTGATCCACAATGCGGGAGTCCTCAAGATTTTCCGCGGCGCCCAGCGCCCGCTCGGCCGACAGCCGGTCGGCGCCGCTGCCGTGGACCCGGTTGAGCACCAGCCCGGCGAGCGGCATGTCCTCCGCGGCCAGGCGTTCCACGAAGTACGCGGCCTCGCGCAGCGCGTCCCGCTCCGGGGCCGCGACCACGAGGAACGCCGTCCCCGGCGCCTGGAGGAGCTTGTACGTGGCGTCCGCGCGCGTGCGGAAGCCGCCGAAGGTCGTGTCCATCGCGGAGACGAACGTCTGGACGTCCTTGAGGAGCTGGCCGCCGAGCAGCTTGCCGAGCGTGCCCGTCATCATGGACATCCCGACGTTCAGGAACTTCATCCCGGCCCGGCCGCCCAGCTTCGCCGGCGCCGTCAGCAGCCGGATCAGCCGCCCGTCCAGGAACGACCCGAGCCGCTTGGGGGCGTCCAGGAAGTCCAGCGCGGAGCGGGACGGCGGGGTGTCGACGACGATCAGGTCCCACTCGTCCCGGGCTCGCAGCTGGCCGAGCTTCTCCATCGCCATGTACTCCTGCGTGCCCGCGAAGCCCGCCGAGAGCGACTGGTAGAAGGGGTTGCCCAGGATGGCGGCCGCCCGCTCGGGGTCGGCGTGCGCCTCGACGATCTCGTCGAAGGTGCGCTTCATGTCGAGCATCATCGCGTGCAGCTCGCCGCCCGCGGAGTCGTCGATGCCCTTCACGCGGCGCGGGGTGTTGTCGAGGGAGTCGATGCCCATGGACTGGGCGAGCCGGCGGGCCGGGTCGATGGTGAGCACGACCACCTTGCGACCCCGCTCGGCCGCGCGCAGGCCCAGGGCCGCCGCGGTCGTGGTCTTGCCGACCCCGCCCGAGCCGCAGCAGACCACGATGCGGGTCTTCGGGTCCTGGAGCAGCGGATCGACGTCGAGCACGCGCGCGGGGGCGAGGTGGTGGCGGGCCGGGTCGTGCGTGTGGGCCGGGTCCGGACGACTCATGACATCCCCTGCTTCCGACTCATGACGAACCTTGCCTCCGTGCCGGGCCGCAGCCCTGGCTCTGTGCGCGGCCCCAGCCCTGTGTGGGGCCCTGGCCCTGTGCGGGGCCGTAGCCCTGTGTGGGGCCCTGGCTCTGTGCGGGGCCGTAGCCCTGTGCAGTGCCGCAGCCCTGCGCTCGGCCCCAGCCCTATGCGTGGCCGGCTCACGACACGCCCTGCTCGCGCAGCTCGCGGGCCAGCTCGTACAGCCCCGCCAGGTCCATGCCCTCGGCGAACAGCGGCAGTTCGTGCAGCGGCAGGCCCAGCTCGGTGAGGACCGCACGCTGCTCGTGCTCCAGCGCGTACCGCTCGGCGTACTCCTCGGCCTGGGTGAGCAGTGGGTCCACCAGCCGCTCCGCGTGCCCGCCGCGCCGCGCCCCGCCGAGCCCGGCGGACGACAGCGACCGCGCGACTGTGGAACGCGGGACCGTGCGTACGAGTTCCAGGTCGGCCGCGTCCAACACCTCCGGCCGCACCATGTTCACGATGATCCGCCCCACCGGCAGCCGCGCCGACCGCAGCTCGGCGATGCCGTCCACGGTCTCCTGGACGGGCATCTCCTCCAGCAGCGTCACCAGGTGCACGGCCGTCTCCGGCGACTTCAGCACCCGCATCACGGCCTGCGCCTGATTGTGTATGGGGCCGATCTTGGCGAGGCCCGCGACCTCGTCGTTGACGTTCAGGAAGCGCGTGATGCGCCCGGTGGGCGGGGCGTCCATGACGACGTAGTCGTAGGCGAACCGTCCGCTCCTGTCCTTGCGGCGCACCGCCTCGCACGCCTTGCCCGTCAGGAGTACGTCCCTCAGGCCGGGCGCGATGGTGGTGGCGAAGTCGATCGCGCCGAGCTTCTTCAGGGCCCGTCCGGCGCTGCCCAGCTTGTAGAACATCTGGAGGTAGTCCAGAAGGGCCAGTTCGGGGTCGATGGCGAGGGCGTACACCTCCCCGCCCCCTGGAGCGACGGCGATCTTCCGCTCCTCATAAGGCAGCGCTTCGGTCTCGAAGAGCTGCGCGATGCCCTGACGGCCCTCGACCTCGACGAGAAGCGTCCGCTTCCCCTCCTCGGCCAGGGCCAGCGCTAGGGCCGCGGCCACCGTGGTCTTGCCGGTACCGCCCTTGCCGCTGACGACCTGGAGCCTGCTCACGTATTCGAGCCTAACCAGTCCGCGCCCGGGCTACGCGGGAGGCTGTGGACAACCTGGGCCGGGGTCGGTCCCGGACCGCGGCCGTGACCCCGCTCGGACAGGGGCTAAAGTCGGCCGCATGACCAAGTGGGAATACGCAACCGTGCCGCTGCTCGTCCACGCCACGAAGCAGATTCTGGACACCTGGGGCGAGGACGGCTGGGAGCTCGTCCAGGTCGTGCCCGGGCCGAACAACCCCGAGCAGCTCGTCGCCTACCTGAAGCGGGAGAAGCAGTAGTGGGCGCCGTCGAGGCGAAGCTGGCCGAGCTCGGCCTGAGCCTGCCCGACGTCGTCCCGCCGCTCGCCGCATACCAGCCGGCCGTGCAGTCCGGGCCGTACGTCTACACCGCCGGGCAGCTCCCGATGGTGGACGGCAAGCTTCCGGTCACCGGCAAGGTCGGCGCCGAGGTCACCCCGGAGGAGGCCAAGGAGCTGGCACGCACGTGTGCGCTCAACGCCCTGGCCGCCGTCAAGTCCGTCGCCGGTGACCTGGACCGCATCGCGCGCGTGGTGAAGGTCGTCGGCTTCGTGGCCTCGGCCTCGGACTTCACCGGCCAGCCCGCCGTGCTGAACGGCGCGAGCGAGCTGCTCGGCGAGGTCCTCGGCGACAAGGGCGTGCACGCGCGCAGTGCCGTGGGTGTGGCCGTGCTGCCCTTGGACGCCCCGGTCGAGGTCGAGATCCAGGTGGAGCTCGCGTAGCACCCCGCACCCGTCCGAGCTGCGCGATCCGTACCCGGGGCCACTCGAACATCCGCCCGTCACGGGATAGCCTCGCGCCCATGGCGAACGGTCAGTGGTACCCCCCGGAGTGGCCGGAGCGGATCCGCGCACTCGCGGCCGGCACCCTCACCCCGGTGACCCCGAAGCGCGCGGCCACCGTCATGCTCCTGAAGGACACCGACAGCGGTCCCGCCGTCCACATGCTGCGCCGACGCGCCTCCATGGCCTTCGCCGGAGGCGCGTACGCGTATCCGGGCGGCGGTGTCGACCCGCGTGACGACGACCACCACGTCCGCTGGGCGGGCCCCACGCGCGCGTGGTGGGCGGACCGGCTCGGCGTCGACGAGACGGCGGCCCAGGCGATCGTCTGCGCGGCCGTACGGGAGACGTACGAGGAGGCGGGCGTGCTGCTCGCCGGCCCGGCGCCCGACGCGGTCGTCGGCGACACCACCGGCGCCGACTGGGAGGCCGACCGTGCCGCCCTGGTCGCCCGGGACCTGTCCTTCGCGGAGTTCCTGGACCGCAGGGGGCTGGTGCTGCGCTCGGACCTGCTCGGCGCGTGGACCCGTTGGATCACCCCCGAGTTCGAGGCCCGCCGCTACGACACCTTCTTCTTCGTGGCCGCCCTCCCCGAGGGGCAGCGCACCCGCAACGCCTCCACGGAGGCGGACCGCACGGTGTGGATCGCCCCGGGCGAGGCGGCGGCCGGGTACGACCGGGGCGAGTTGCTGATGATGCCGCCGACCATCGCGACCCTGCGGCAGCTGACGGCGTACGAGACGGCCGCCCGGGCGCTCGCCGCCGCTCCCGGCCGTGACCTCACGCCCGTCCTGGCCACGGCCCGCCTGGTGGACGGCGAGATCGTGCTCTCCTGGCCGGGCCACGACGAGTTCACCAAGCACGTCCCGACCGCCCCGACCGGTGGAGCCAGCGCATGACGGACGCAGCAGCCCTGCCCGGCCAGCCCCGGGCCGGGGTCCTCTCGGGTCCCGCCACCGCGCGGGCCGTCAACGTCCTGGCGCCCAACCCGTCGGCGATGACCCTGGACGGCACGAACACCTGGATCCTCGCCGAGCCCGACTCCGACCTGGCCGTGGTGGTCGACCCGGGGCCGCTGGACGAAGGTCACCTGCGCCATGTCGTCGCCACGGCAGAGCAGGCCGGCCAGCGCGTCGCCCTGACCCTGCTGACCCACGGCCACCCCGACCACGCGGCGGGCGCCGCCCGGTTCGCGGAACTGACCGGCACGCGCGTGCGTGCCCTCGACCCGGCGCTGCGGCTGGGCGACGAGGGCCTGACCGCCGGAGCCGTGATCACCACCGGCGGCCTCGAACTGAGGGTCGTACCGACGCCCGGCCACACCGCCGACTCGCTCTCCTTCCACCTCCCGGCGGACCAGGCCGTCCTGACGGGCGACACGATCCTGGGCCGCGGCACGACGGTCGTGGCCCACCCCGACGGCCGCCTCGGCGACTACCTGGACTCCCTGCGCCGCCTGAGGTCCCTCACGGTCGACGACGGCGTCCACACGGTCCTGCCGGGCCACGGCCCGGTCCTGGAGGACGCGCAGGGCGCCGTCGAGTACTACCTGGCCCACCGCGCCCATCGCCTCGCCCAGGTCGAGACGGCGGTCGAGGACGGCTACCGCACCCCCGCCGAGGTCGTCGCCCACGTCTACGCCGACGTGGACCGCTCCCTGTGGCCGGCGGCGGAGCTGTCGGTACGGGCCCAGCTGGACTACCTGGAGGAGCACGGGCTCATCTAGGGCCCCTCGGGGCGCGGGGCCTTGACGCCGTGCACGCGCGCGTACTCCCCGGCGAGCCACGGACCGAGATCGTCGACGTACGACCGGAGCACGGCGGCGTCCCCCGTCGGCTCGCGTCCGAGGACGGCCGCCGCCCGCAGTTGCTCGGCGCGCTCCGGGTAGTACCCGGCGAACGCCTCCGCCATCTCCCGCAGGTCGCTGGTCCAGCCGTTCCAGCGGGGCATGACGAGCGTGAAGCCGGTGCGGACGAGGTGCCGGGACATGAAGCGGACGAGCGGACGGCGGGCCTCCGCCGTGTCGTCCGTCTCGGCGATCCGGCGGCGCCAGCTGGGCAGGAGCAGGTGCAGATCGCCGTTGGTCTCGCGGGCCAGCAGCGAGTCGGGGCGGTAGCGCGGCAGCCGCGCGGCCAGGTCCTCGCCCAGCAGCGGTGTGCACAGGCAGGCGAGGAACCAGCCCAGGTCGTGCCGCTCCAGGTCGCTCAGCAGCCGCTCGCGGCTGAAGAGCAGCGTCCCGTGGCCGTCGATCTGCTCGAACTCCGCGTCCAGCGCCGCACCGAGCGCCCGGGCGTCGGCCCGGTCCGCCTCGGTCGGCTCCGCGCGCAGGGCGAGCAGCAGGTCGAGGTCGCTGCGTCCCACGCGCGCGGTGCCGCGCGGAATCGACCCGTAGAGGTACGCGCTGTGCAGCCGCGTGCCGAACACGTCGGTCAGCCCGTCCCGGGCCGCGGCGACGACCGGGCGGAAGGCGCGGGGCACGCGCGCGAGGGAGCCCTCCCGGGCGATGAAGCCCTCGGAGTCGAGCCCGGGGCGGGGAACGGTTCCGGCCATGTGGTCACTGTGCCGTGAGGGGCGATCCGGCGCGCCTGGTTTTCGACGCCGAGCCGACGGCAACAGGGCCGACGGCGGCAGGGCAGGGCGCGGCAGGCACCCTCCTGGTGCCGTGCACGACGTCGGGCCCCGTCCCGTGAGGGGACAGGGCCCGAAGACGTACGGCCGGACGGGCGCGTCAGCGCGAGCGCTTGGCGAGGCGCTCCACGTCCAGGAGGATCACCGCGCGGGCCTCCAGGCGCAGCCAGCCGCGCTGGGCGAAGTCCGCCAGGGCCTTGTTGACCGTCTCGCGGGACGCGCCGACCAGCTGGGCCAGCTCCTCCTGCGTGAGGTCGTGGACGACGTGGATGCCCTCCTCGGACTGCACGCCGAACCGGCGGGACAGGTCCAGCAGAGCGCGGGCGACACGGCCCGGGACGTCCGAGAAGACCAGGTCGGACATCGCGTCGTTGGTCTTGCGCAGCCGGCGCGCGACGGCACGCAGGAGCGCCGAGGCCACCTCCGGGCGGGCGTTCAGCCAGGGCTGGAGGTCGCCGTGGCCGAGGCCGAGCAGCTTCACCTCGGTCAGCGCCGTGGCGGTCGCCGTGCGCGGGCCCGGGTCGAACAGCGACAGCTCGCCGATGAGCTCGCCGGGGCCGACGACGGCGAGCATGTTCTCGCGGCCGTCGGGGGACGTGCGGTGGAGCTTGACCTTGCCCTCCGTGACCACGTACAGGCGGTCGCCGGGGTCGCCCTCGTGGAACAGTGAGTCACCGCGGGCGAGGGTCACCTCACTCATGGAGGCGCGGAGCTCCGCGGCCTGCTCGTCATCGAGCGCCGCGAAGAGCGGATTGCGCCGCAGAACGTCGTCCACGAGTTCTCTCCCTTTCGACCTGCTCAGGGGATCTTGCACCCCCGCGTACCAGGGGACCGTGGTGCCCATTTTGCCGGACGGTCCAAACAGTGTGATCTGTCACAAGGATGCCGCACAGGTGTCCCGGGGTACGCGGCAGGGGTCCAATTGGGCGCCGATCTTCAGGGGCCGGGGCGGATGTCGGTGCCTGGCCTTAGGCTGGCCGGGTGTCCAAATCGCCGGTGAGAGCACAGGCCGAGGGGGCTGCGCGGGTGGTTGTACGTCGCGATTCCGCTGTGGGCGAACAGAGCCCCGATGGCGGTAGGAAAACGGCGAAAGCGACAGAGGGGGCGTCGGCTTCGGGGAAGCCGACGCCGACGGGGAAGTCGCCCGCCAAGAAGGCCTCTGTCGGGAAGGCCTCCGCCAAGAAGGCGACATCCGGGAGGAAGGCCGCCTCTGCGAAGAAAGCCGCCTCCGAGACGCCTGCGGTGTCGAAGGCCCCTGCCGCTGCTGCGAAGAAGGCCCCTGCCGCGAAGAAGACACCGGCTGCGCAGAAAGCACCCGCCGCGAAGAAGACACCCGCCGTGAAGAAGGCGCCCGCCGCCAAGAAGGTCACCGTCGCGCCCAAGAAGGCCACTGCCCGCGTCAAGGACACCGCCCCCGCCCGGACCGTCGTCCACCCGCCGGGCGGCGAGTCGCGTACCGCCCTGGTCCGCCGCGCCCGCCGTATCAACCGCGAGCTCGCCGAGGTCTACCCGTACGCGCACCCCGAGCTGGACTTCGACAACCCCTTCCAGCTGGTGGTCGCCACGGTCCTGTCCGCCCAGACCACCGACCTGCGCGTCAACCAGACGACCCCCGCGCTCTTCGCCAAGTACCCCACCCCCGAGGACCTGGCCGCCGCCAACCCGGAGGAGGTGGAGGAGATCCTCCGCCCCTGCGGCTTCTTCCGGGCCAAGACGAAGTCGGTCATAGGGCTGTCGAAGGCGCTGGTGGAGGACTTCGGCGGCGAGGTGCCCGGCCGGCTGGAGGACCTGGTCAAGCTGCCCGGCGTCGGCCGCAAGACCGCGTTCGTCGTGCTCGGCAACGCCTTCGGGCGCCCCGGCATCACCGTCGACACGCACTTCCAGCGCCTGGTGCGCCGCTGGCAGTGGACGGCCGAGACCGACCCCGACAAGATCGAGGCCGCCGTCGGCGCGCTCTTCCCGAAGAGCGACTGGACGGATCTCTCGCATCACGTGATCTGGCACGGCCGTCGCATCTGCCATGCCCGCAAGCCGGCCTGCGGAGCCTGCCCGATCGCCCCGCTCTGCCCGGCGTACGGCGAGGGCGAGACCGACCCGGAGAAGGCGAAGAAGCTCCTCAAGTACGAGAAGGGCGGCTTCCCCGGCCAGCGCCTGAGGCCTCCGCAGGCCTACCTGGACGCGGGCGGCAAGCCGGCGCCGCCGCTGGGGGCCGGATGAGCTGCCCCATGAGCCCCTCGAACGGGGGACCGCGACCCGGCGCGGAACGATCTCGGGGCCGCCGTGCGTTGGAAGCGGCAGGACGACGGGGGTGGCGATGACGCGTGCGAGCGACACACAGGGCGGCCCGGTGACGGCGGTGACGGTCAGCAAGGAAGGGCTGCCCGCCTGGCTGGACCCGGTGGTGCACGCCGTGGAGACGGTCCGGCCGAGGCAGCTGAGCCGCTTCCTGCCGCCCGAGGACGGCGCCGGCCGCCAGTCCGCCGTGCTGATCCTGTTCGGTGAGGGCGACCGCGGGCCGGAGCTGCTGCTCATGGAGCGCGCCAGCTCCCTGCGTTCGCACGCGGGCCAGCCCTCCTTCCCCGGCGGCGCCCTCGACCCGGAGGACGGCGACCCGAGGGGCGACGGACCGCTGCGCGCCGCCCTGCGCGAGGCGGAGGAGGAGACCGGCCTCGACCCCGCCGGCGTCCAGCTCTTCGGTGTCCTGCCCCGGCTGTACATCCCGGTGAGCGGCTTCGTCGTCACACCGGTGCTCGGCTGGTGGCGCGAGCCGAGCCCGGTCGGGGTCGTCGATCCGAACGAAACCGCCAGGGTCTTCACGGTTCCCGTGGCGGATCTCACGGATCCCGCCAACAGAGCCACCACCATCCACCCCAGCGGCCACCAAGGACCAGCATTTCTGGTCAAATCGGCCCTTGTCTGGGGTTTCACGGCGGGAATCATCGACCGGCTGCTGCACTACGCGGGCTGGGAGCGGCCCTGGGACCGCGAGAAGCGGGTCCCGCTCGACTGGCGCGCATGACAGGGTGGCCTTCGTGAACGTGCTGGACATCTTGTTGCTGGTCGCCGCCGTGTGGTTCGCGGTCGTCGGGTACCGCCAGGGGTTCGTCGTCGGCATCCTGTCGGTGATCGGCTTCCTGGGCGGTGGCCTCGTCGCGGTCTACGTGCTGCCCGTCATCTGGGACGCGCTCACGGACAACGCGGAGGTGAGCACGACCGCGGCCGTCGTCGCGGTCGTCGTCGTCATCGTCTGCGCCTCCGTCGGCCAGGCCCTCACCACCCACCTCGGCAACAAGCTGCGCCGGCACATCACCTGGTCCCCGGCCCGGGCCCTCGACGCGACCGGCGGCGCGCTGGTCAACGTCGTGGCGATGCTCCTGGTCGCCTGGCTGATCGGCTCTGCCCTCGCGGGCACCACGCTGCCGACGCTCGGCAAGGAGGTCCGCAACTCCAAGGTGCTGCAGGGCGTCTCCCAGGCGCTGCCCGACCAGGCCGCCACCTGGTTCGCGGACTTCTCCTCCGTCCTCGCGCAGAACGGCTTCCCACAGGTCTTCAGCCCGTTCTCCAACGAGCCGATCACCGACGTGCAGCGCCCGGACCCGGCCCTGGCCGACAGCCAGGTGGCGACCCGCGCCCAGCGCTCCATCGTCAAGGTCATGGGCACGGCTCCGAGCTGCGGCAAGGTCCTGGAGGGCACGGGCTTCGTCTTCGCCGACCGTCGCGTGATGACGAACGCGCACGTGGTGGGTGGTGTCGACGAGCCGACCGTGCAGATAGGCGGCGAGGGCAGGAAGTACGACGCCACGGTCGTGCTCTACGACTGGCGGCGCGACATCGCCGTACTGGACGTGCCGGACCTCAAGGCGCCCGCGCTGCGGTTCACGTCGAAGGACGCGGGCAGCGGCGACGACGCGATCGTCGCCGGCTTCCCGGAGAACGGGGCGTACGACGTGCGGGCCGCGCGCGTGCGGGGCCGCATCACGGCCAACGGCCCGGACATCTACCACCGCGGCACGGTCCGCCGCGACGTCTACTCCCTCTTCGCGACCGTCCGCCAGGGCAACTCCGGCGGCCCGCTGCTCACGCCCGACGGCAGGGTCTACGGCGTGGTGTTCGCCAAGTCCCTCGACGACGCCGAGACGGGGTACGCGCTGACCGTGGACGAGATCCAGGAGGACATCACCAAGGGGCGCACCGCCAACCAGCAGGTGGGCAGCGACAGCTGCGCGCTCTAGGAGCGGCTCTGGATAGGGGACGGCCCGCGCGTCACTCGCGCGGGTGTTGCCTCAGTCGCGTGTGTGGCGCAGACGTACGGAGACCCAGCGGGCCCGGCGGCGGAGGATGCGCGGGATCCCGACCCTGGGGTCCGCCCCCGCCATCTGCGGTGCACCGCCTCGCTGATAGGAGTTCGCACCGCCCGCCGAGCGGCGATTGCGGCTTGCGTCACTGTAGTCGTGCGTCCAGCCCATACCCCGACGTGTGCCCCTGCCCCATGGTCGATAACCGCTCCCGGGGCGCCCAATTGGCCTATGCGCCAGGCAAGTGGCCGCTCGTAGGACAAGCGTTCAGGCGGGGGTACGGGGCGCGGTCGCGCGGTCACCGATCGGGTTCGGGATCCCGCAGCCAGTTGATGAGCTCCGCGGAGAACGCGACCGGGTCCTCCTCGTGCGGGAAGTGGCCGAGGCCGTCGAACAACCGCCAGCGGTACGGGGCTTCGACGTACTCGCCGGAGCCGGCCGCGCTGCGCGTGCGCATCACCGGGTCGAGGGAGCCGTGCAGATGGAGGGTCGGCACGCGCACGGGCCGCTTCATCCGCCGGTTGAACTGGATGCCGTCCGGGCGGGCCAGGGAGCGCACCATCCAGCGGTACGGCTCGACCGCGCAGTGCGCCGCCGAGGGGATGCACATGGCGCGGCGGTAGTTCTCCAGCGCCTCGTCCTCCGGCGGACGCGGTCCGGACCACTCCTGGATCAGCTCGGCCACGAGCGCCCCGTCGTCGGCGGTGAGCTGCCGCTCCGGGATCCAGGGCCGCTGGAACCCCCAGATGTGTGAACCGGCGCGCGTCTGCTTGACGTCCCGCAGCATGGCCGAGCGCCAGCGCCGCGGATGCGGCATGGAGGCGACCGCCAGCCGCCGCACGAGCTTGGGGCGCATCGCGGCCGCCGTCCACGCCAGGTATCCACCGAGGTCGTGGCCGACCAGCGCGGCGTCGGGCTCGCCGAGCGAGCGGATGACCCCGGTGACGTCCAGCGCGAGGTTGGCGGGGTCGTAGCCGCGCGGCGTACGGTCGCTGCCCCCGACGCCCCGCAGGTCCATGGCGACGGCCCGGAAACCCGCGTCGGCGAGCGCCACCAGCTGGTGCCGCCAGGTCCACCAGAACTGCGGGAAGCCGTGCAGCAGCAGCACCAGCGGCCCGTCGCCCAGCTCGGCGATGTGGAAGCGGGCGCCGTTGGCCGCGACGTCGCGGTGGCACACCTGCTTCCCGCCGGGGACGTCCAGGAGTACGGCCGAGGCCGGTTGTGCCGGGGGTGTCGCGGGGTCCGTCATGACGACGAGCGTGCCACAGCCTCGATGGCTTCGGGGACCCGGTCCTGCGTGAGCTCCGGGCGGGGATGCGGCTTGGCCTTCTGCAGGACGCCCGCGCTCTGCTTCATCGAGGCGGCGACCTTCTGCGGCCCCTTGCTCTTCTTGGCCTTCTTCGCGAAGACCACGCCGATCAGCGCGAGGACGAGCGCCACCAGCACGTTCGCCGCGAAGGACAGCAGGAAGCAGATCGCGAGGTTCCAGTCCGTCCAGGTGCGGATGCCGTAGGCCAGGGCGAAGTTCAGCATCGGCAGGGAGAACACCAGCACCGCGCCGGCCAGCGAGAAGGCGCCCCCGCTGGTCGCGCCGCGCTTGACGTCCTGCTTGAGCTGCGCCTTCGCCAGCGCGATCTCGTCGTGCACCAGCGCCGACATTTCCGCCGTCGCCGAGGCGAACAGCTGGCCGATGCTGCGTTCGGCGCCGACCGGGCTGCCGTCGGGTGCGCTCATCGCGGTCTCCCTCTTCTGCGTACGGTCCGATTTCCGCGTCCTGTGCCTGACTCGCCACAGTCGTCCGACTGCGTACGGCCTGACTGCGTACGGTCCCGTCTTTTGTACCGTCTCGTCAGATCATGCCGGACCGTCGCGGTCATCGCCTGCCCCGCCCGGTACTTCGGCAAGCCCGTGCCGCGCCGCTGCCTTCTCCTGGGCGATGCGGCGGTGCTCGGCGGCCTTGCGCTCGTAGCGCTCCGCCAGGCGCAGGTGGTACGCCGGGTCGTCCTCCTCGTAGACGTCCGGGATGCCGTCGGCGTCCTCGTCGCGCTCCTCGGCCTCCCACAGGCGGCGGTACTTGGTGTTGCGGATCTTCAGCAGGACGGTCGCGAGGGCCGCCGCGATGAGCGAGCCGCACAGCACGGCGGTCTTGACCTCGTCGGTCATCACCTGGTCGCCCTCGAAGGCGAGTTCACCGATGAGCAGGGAGACGGTGAAGCCGATGCCGGCGAGGCTCGCCACCGCGAACACGTCCGCCCAGGCGAGGTCGTCGCTGAGCGACGCCCGGGTGAAGCGCGCGGCCAGCCAGGTCCCGCCGAAGATGCCGAGCACCTTGCCGACGACGAGTCCGAGGACGACACCGAGGGTCTCGGGCTGGGTGAACACGTCGGCGAGCGCCCCGCCGGACACCGAGACGCCCGCGCTGAACAGCGCGAACAGCGGTACGGCCAGTCCCGCCGACAGCGGCCGCACGAGGTGCTCGATGTGCTCGCCGGGGGAGTGCGCCTCGCCCTCGTGGCGGTGGCAGCGCAGCATCAGGCCCATGGCCACGCCCGCGATGGTGGCGTGGATGCCGCTGTTGTACATCAGGGCCCAGACGACCAGCGCGAGCGGCACGTAGACGTACCAGCCGCGGACGCCCGTGCGCAGCAGCAGCCAGAACACGAGGAGGCCGGCGACGGCGCCGCCGAGCGCGGCGAAGTTCAGGTCGTCCGTGAAGAAGACGGCGATGATCAGGATCGCGAAGAGGTCGTCGACGACGGCGAGCGTGAGCAGGAAGGCGCGCAGCGCGCTCGGCAGGGACGTGCCGATCACGGCGAGCACGGCGAGGGCGAAGGCGATGTCGGTGGCGGTGGGCACGGCCCAGCCGGCCAGGGAGCCGCCGCCGGTGACGTTGGTGACGGTGTAGACGAGCGCGGGTACGGCCATGCCGCACAGGGCGGCGACGACCGGGAGCGCGGCGGCTTTGGGGTCGCGCAGATCACCCGCGACGAGTTCGCGCTTGAGTTCGATGCCAGCGACGAAGAAGAAGATCGCGAGCAGTCCGTCGGCGGCCCAGTGCGCGACGGACAGGTCGAGACCGAGGGCGGCGGGGCCCAGGTGGAAGTGGGCGATGTCCTCGTAGCTGTCGTGCAGCGCGGGGATGTTCGCCCACAGCAGCGCGACGACCGCGGCGGCGAGCAGGAGGACGCCGCCGACCGTCTCGGTGCGCAGCGCGTCCGCGACGTACGTCCGCTCGGGGAGCGAGAGCCGTCCGAGGATCTTGCGGGGGGTGCTGGGGCGGGGCGCGGCCACGGGGGAGACCTCCGGTCGGTGGGCAGGGCTGAACACTTGCCGACCAGACTTCCCGGCGCACCATGGAGCACTTGTTTTTCTTAGTTTAGCTAAATGTATGGGCTTGCGCATCTTGATCCGCGCCACGGCCGCGGGAAGGGCACCCGGCGTGCCGCCTGCCGGGTGCCCTTCGTCCACTCCGCTATGCCTGTGCCGTGATCAGTCCTCGCTGGGCGCGGCGGGCAGCTTGGCCTGGATGAGGTCCATGACCGTGGAGTCGGTCAGCGTGGTGACGTCACCCAGCTGGCGGTTCTCGGCGACGTCCCGCAGCAGCCGGCGCATGATCTTGCCGGAGCGGGTCTTGGGCAGCTCGGCCACCGGAAGGATCCGCTTCGGCTTGGCGATCGGGCCCAGGGTGTTGCCGACGTGCGTGCGCAGCTCGGCGACCAGGTCCTCGGTCTCGGCGGCCGTACCGCGCAGGATCACGAAGGCGACGATCGCCTGCCCGGTCGTCTCGTCCGCCGCGCCGACGACGGCCGCCTCGGCGACCGACGGGTGGGAGACCAGCGCGGACTCGACCTCCGTGGTGGAGATGTTGTGCCCGGAGACGAGCATGACGTCGTCGACCCGGCCGAGCAGCCAGATGTCGCCGTCGTCGTCCTTCTTCGCGCCGTCACCGGCGAAGTACTTGCCCTCGAAGCGCGACCAGTACGTGTCGATGAACCGCTGGTCGTCGCCCCAGATGGTGCGCAGCATCGACGGCCACGGCTCGGTCAGCACCAGGTAGCCACCGCCGCCGTTGGGCACCTCGTTCGCCTCGTCGTCGACGACCGTCGCGGAGATGCCGGGCAGCGGCGTCTGCGCGGAGCCGGGCTTGGTGGCGGTCACGCCCGGCAGCGGGGTGATCATCATCGCGCCGGTCTCGGTCTGCCACCAGGTGTCCACGATCGGGGTGCGGTCGCCGCCGATGTTCTTGCGGTACCAGATCCACGCCTCGGGGTTGATCGGCTCACCCACCGAGCCCAGCACGCGCAGGCTGGACAGGTCGAACTTGGCGGGGATGTCGTCGCCCCACTTCATGAACGTACGGATCGCCGTCGGCGCCGTGTAGAGGATCGTCACGCCGTACTTCTGGACGATCTCCCAGAAGCGGCCCTGGTGCGGGGTGTCGGGCGTGCCCTCGTACATGACCTGCGTCGCGCCGTTGGCGAGCGGGCCGTAGACGATGTACGAGTGGCCGGTGACCCAGCCGACGTCGGCGGTGCACCAGTAGACGTCGGTCTCCGGCTTGAGGTCGAAGACGGCGTGGTGCGTGTACGCGGCCTGGGTGAGGTAGCCGCCGGAGGTGTGCAGGATGCCCTTCGGCTTACCCGTGGTGCCCGAGGTGTAGAGGATGAACAGCGGGTGCTCGGCGCCGAACGCCTGGGGGGCGTGCTCCGCGCTCTGGCGGCCCACCAGGTCGTGCCACCACACGTCGCGGCCCTCGGTGAAGGCGACTTCCTGACCCGTGCGGCGCACGACCAGGACGTGTTCGACGTTGCCCGCCTTCTCCACCGCCTCGTCCACGGCCGGCTTGAGCGCGGACGGCTTGCCGCGTCGGTAGCCGCCGTCGGAGGTGATGACCACGCGCGCGTCGGCGTCCTGGATGCGGGTGGCGAGCGCGTCCGAGGAGAAGCCGCCGAAGACGACGGAGTGGGCGGCGCCGATGCGGGCGCAGGCCAGCATCGCGATCGCCGTCTCGGGGATCATCGGCATGTAGACGGCGACCCGGTCACCGGCCTGAACGCCCAGCTCCAGCAGGGCGTTGGCCGCCTTGGAGACCTCGTCCTTGAGCTCGGCGTAGGTGAGGGCGCGGCTGTCGCCGGGCTCGCCCTCGAAGTGGATGGCGACCCGGTCGCCGTGCCCGGCCTCCACATGCCGGTCGACGCAGTTGTAGGCGACGTTGAGCTCGCCGTCCTTGAACCACTTGGCGAACGGCGGGTTCGACCAGTCGAGGGTCTCGGTGGGCTCCTTGGCCCAGGTCAGCCGACGGGCCTGCTCGGCCCAGAAGCCGAGCCTGTCAGCCTTGGCCTGTTCATACGCCTCCGCGGTGACGTTGGCGTTGGCGGCCAGGTCGGCGGGGGGTGCGAACCTGCGCTCTTCCTTGAGCAGGTTGGCCAGGCTTTCGTTGCTCACGGCATCTGCCTTTCCCAGGGTGTCCGTTGTGTCCCAGGCCACAGCTCATCAGACCCGGGGGTGCGATGACAAGGGCCGACCGCCGATTGGTTTAGACCTGTTGGTCGGGTGTCAGTCGGTGGTCTCGACGGCCGGGGTCATCCGTACCCACGGACGCCGACCAGGGAAAGTTCATGCGTGTAACGCCGGTCACGTGACCGGCGGTGGGGCGGAGGGTCGAGGGCGGTGGTCGGCACTCGACGGGCGGTGGGGCGGAGGGTCGAGGCCTGTCGTCGGCACCTGCCGGTCGGCGGGTCGTGGAGAGGTGCCGGCCGACGGGCGCGGGGCAGGGCCGAGGGCCGGGCGCGGGGCGATGAGGCGGCCGGGTGTGGCGCGGTGGGCAGCCGGGTGTGCCGCGTTGGGTGGCCGGGTGTGGCGCGATGGGGTGGCCGGGTGTGGCGCGATGGGGTGGCCGGGTGTGGCGCGATGGGGTGGCCGGGTGCGCGGTGCAGGTGCCGCGCACCCGGGTGGGCGCCCGGCTCACGCCGTCAGGTCCGCCTCCCGTACGCGGTCGAAGACCACGCCGCCGTCCGTCTCGGTGAGCAGGTACGACTCGGCCTCACCCACGTGGAAGTACATGCCCTGGAGGACCAGGGCGCCCTTCGCCAGGGCCCGGGCCACCGAGTCGTGGGCGCGCAGGTGCTCCAACTGCTGGACCACGTTGGTCAGGCTGAGCTGCTCGACCACGTCCTCGGGCACCCGGCCGGCCAGGCTGCATGACGGCCGGCTGTCGTCGGTCACGCGTTCCAGGCTGGGCAGCCCGTGCCGCAGCCAGCGCTTCAGCGGTGTCCGGGCGCCGCCGGGCTCGGAGGTGAGCAGCGCCTGCATGGCGCCGCAGCCCGAGTGCCCGCACACCGTGATGCACCGCACGCGCAGCACCTCCACGGCGTACTCGATCGCGGCCGCCACCGAGTCGTCGCCGCTCTCCTCGCCCGGGAGCGGGACGAGGTTGCCCACGTTACGTACGACGAACAGGTCGCCCGGACCACTGGAGGTGATCATCGATGTGACCAGTCGTGAGTCGGCGCAGGTCAGGAAGAGCTGCGAGGGCCGCTGCCCCTCGCGCGCCAGCCGGGCCAGCTCGCTGCGCACCAGCGGTGCGGTGTTGCGCTGGAAGGCGCTGATGCCACGCGCCAGTTCGTGCCCGTCGGCTCCGCCGGCGCCTGCCGGGTCCGGCTCGGGGCGGTCCGACCCGTCCGTGTCCTGCTCGGAGGGGGGTGCGGACTGCGGGCGTTCGCACTGGTGGTTGCGCCAGGCCGTCCAGGGTCGGCAACGGCAGTCGGCGACGGCCGTGGGCTCGGAGATGCGTGTGCCGGGGTGCCGGCCGGTGATCTCGACGGTGCCGCCCTGCGCGGTGTGCGTCTTCTGCCAGTCCTGCAGCGTCTCGTACGCCGCGTGGTCCATGAACGACCCGTCCAACTCGACGACGGTGTCGGCACCGTGGGGCACGAGATGCAGGGCCCGGCTGAGCCGCGGCACCGCGAGGAACGTCAACTGTCCTCTGACGTGTACGTGATGGACTCCTTCCCTCTCTTCGTGCGTGATGCGGGTGCGGGTGAGGCGGTGCAGGGCGACGGCGACGGCCATGGCGATGCCCAGGGCGACGCCCTGGAGGACGCCCAGGGTCACCACGCCCAGGGTGGTGACGGCGTAGACCCACACCTCTCGGTGGCGCGTCACCGTGCGGATGTGGTTCAGGGACACCATCTGGATGCCGACGGACATCACCAGGGCGGCGAGCGAGGCGAGCGGGATGAGCTCCAGGATCGGGACCATCAGCAGCGTGGCGATCACTACGAGAACGCCGTGCAGCATCGTGGAGTTCCGGCTGACCGCTCCCGCGTTCACATTCGCCGTGGTCCGCACCGCGACACCGGCGATGGGCAGACCGCCGAGCGATCCGGAGACGATGTTGGCCGCGCCCTGTCCGAGCAGCTCGCGGTCGAGGTCGGAGCGTCCGACCCGGGCGGGCAGGCCCGGGCGGCCGGCCACCAGCTTGTCCACGGCGACCGCGCCGAGCAGCGACTGCACGCTGCACACCAGCGTGGTGGTGAGCACGGCGGCGACGAGGCCGAGGGCGGGGCCCTCGGGCAAGCCGGCCAGCGCGTGGTTGCTCCAGGACGGCAGGTCGACCTTGGGCAGGCGCAGACCGGCGAGGGCGGCGGCAGCGGTGGCTCCGGCGACGGCGATGAGCGCGGCCGGGACCTTGCGCAGCAGGTGTCCGGCCCGGCCGGGCAGTCGCGGCCAGAGCAGCAGCAGCGCCAGGGTCAGCGCGCTCACCGACACGGACGCGGGGCGCAGCTGCGCCAACTGGGCCGGCAGGGCTCTCAGGTTGTCGGGGACCGAACTCTGCGGTGTGCCGCCGAGCACGATGTGTAGCTGGGCGACGGCGATGGTGACGCCGATCCCGGCGAGCATGCCGTGCACGATGGCGGGGCTGACGGCGAGGGCGCCACGGGCCACGCGCAGGCAGCCCAGGCCGAGTTGGGCCAGGCCGGCGAGGACGGTGATGGCGCAGGTCGTCCGCCAGCCGTAGCGCTGGATGAGGTCGGCGGTGACGACGGTGAGTCCGGCGGCCGGTCCGCTCACCTGGAGCGGGGAGCCGCCGAGCCGTCCGGCGACGAGACCGCCCACGGCGGCGGCGACGAGGCCGGCCTGGAGGGGGGCGCCGGTGGCGAGGGCGATGCCCAGGGACAGGGGCAGGGCGATCAGGAAGACCGCGATCGAGGCCGACACGTCGGCACCCGCGATACGGAAGCGGCGGGGGCCGGTCGGCGGCGGGCTGTGGGGTGGATGGGTCCGCTCGGTCCGGTTCGGATCGGCGGCGCGGGTGGGAACGCAGGCTGACATCGTTTCCCGTCTCCTCCGGGGCTGCGCGGTCGCGTGACTGGGGTCCCGCTCGGGGCGGGTTCTGTCGCGGCCGTGGGTCACGGCGTAAATCGGCGGGATAAATCAACGCTCGGTAAACGGATCGTAATGCAGAGTAAAGGGCGAGCATAGACTTTACGGGCAAATGGGCTAATAAATCACCCAGAGGAGTGAAGTGGCTATTTGATCGGCTTGTCGTACTAATTTCCTTCTCGGTCTCGTGCGAATTTGGCGGCGCTGTCGGCACCCGAGAGAAGGAAGAAGGTGGGCGGAACATGGCCGCCACCCACAGGATCGCCGCGGGCTCCGTGATCGCCGCGGTCTGCGCCGCATCGCTCGCCGGTTGCGCGACCGGCACCTCCCGGCAAGGCACCCCCCCCGAACCGTCCAGGGCGAAGCCCGCTCAGGCACCGAAGAGCGCGGTCCGGCTGATCGGGGACGGCTCCACCGCCTACACCGGGGCCCAGCCCCACTTGCCCCGGCCCGAGCGGCTGCGTCCAGGGCAGAAGCCCCCGCAGTTCGTCGTCTTCTCCTGGGACGGCGCCGGTGAGGACAGCCAGAAGCTGTTCTCCCACTTCCGCAAGGTCGCCCGGGAGAACAACGCGACGATGACGTACTTCCTCAGCGGCGTGTACCTGCTGCCGGACGAGAAGCGCGACCTCTACCGGCCCCCGCAGCACTCCCCGGGTCGCTCCGACATCGGCTTCAACGATCGCCGCGGCATCGCCGCCACCGTGCAGCAGCTGCGCCTGGCGTGGCTGGAGGGCAACGAGATCGGCACCCACTTCAACGGCCACTTCTGCGGCAGCGGCGGCGGGGTCGGCGAGTGGTCGGTGGAGGACTGGAAGGACGAGATCGCCCAGGCCAAGCAGTTCGTGAAGACCTGGAGGACCAACACGGGCCTGAAGAACGCGTCCTCGCTTCCCTTCGACTACGACAAGGAGCTCATCGGCGCCCGCACGCCCTGCCTCGAAGGCCAGCGGAACTTCCTGAAGGCGGCCCGGGACCTGGGCTTCCGCTACGACACCAGCGGCGTCAACGACCAGGTGTGGCCACGCAAGAAGCAGGGCCTGTGGGACGTGTCCATGCAGCTCGTGCCGTTCCCCGGGCACTCCTACGAGCAGCTGAGCATGGACTACAACTTCATGGTCAACCAGTCGGGCACCACCACCCGGGGCAACCCCGCCATGCACGACTTCTGGGGCGACCAGATGCGCGACGGCCTGCTCAAGGGCTTCCAGCGGGCCTACGACGGCAACCGCGCGCCCCTGATCATCGGCAACCACTTCGAGTCCTGGAACGGCGGCACCTACATGCGGGCCGTCGAGGAGGTCATCGAGACGGTGTGCACCAAGGAGGAGGTGCGCTGCGTCTCGTTCCGGCAGCTCGTGGACTGGCTGGACGCCCAGGACCCGAAGACGCTGGAGAAGCTGCGCACCCTGAAGGTCGGCGAGGCGCCGAAGGAGGGCTGGGAGGCCTTCCTGTCCGGCCGTCCCGCCCCGGCTCCGAAGGGCGTGCCCGGGGCTCCGGCGGCCCGGGGATAGGCGAGGGTCCCGGCGGCCCGGGGAGACGCCCGGCGGTCGCCGTGACGGGCACGCGCGCGTGAAGAAGGCCACTCCGCCGCAGAGCGGGCCCCCGGGGTGCGTAGGGTCGTACTCATGAGTACAGCAGGCGCGACCGCCGATCCGCTCGCGGCCCTTGGGGCACTGCCCTCAGTGGCCGATTCCGTGGAGTCCGTACGCAAGTCCGTGGACCGGGTCTACGGACACCGGATCATGCGGCGGCGCAGCAACGCGATCACCTCCGAGGCGGCCCTGCGCGGCGCCCGCGGCTCGGCCGCGCTGTCCGGTGCGGACTGGGCCCTGGAGGAGGTGCGCCGACGTACGGACTTCAGCGGGGACGACGAGGCGCGCACCGTCGGCGCCGCGCTCCGGCTCACCGCCGAGGCGGGTCAGCTGCTGTCGATCTGGCGGCAGTCGCCCCTGCGGGTGCTGGCCCGGCTGCACCTGGTGGCGGCCGCGGACAAGGTCGACCAGGTGGGGCGGCCCCGGCAGGAGGACGAGCCGGTGGACGAGCCGCTCGTCGGCCTGCCGCTGCCGAGCGCGGCCGAGGCGCACGGCCGGCTGGAGGGGCTGGCCGGGCTGATCATCGCGGGCGGTTCCGCGCCGGCGCTGGTGACGGCCGCCGTCGTGCACGGCGAACTGCTCGCGCTGCGCCCGTTCACGTCCCACAACGGGCTGGTGGCGCGCACGGCCGAGCGCATCGTGCTGGTCGGCAGCGGCCTGGACCCGAAGTCGGTCTGCCCGGCCGAGGTCGGCCACGCCGAGCTGGGCCGCGAGGCCTATCTGGAAGCCCTGGAGGGGTACGTCTCCGGCACCCCGGAGGGCGTGGCCGCCTGGATCGCCCACTGCGGCAGGGCGGTCGAACTGGGGGCGCGCGAGTCGACGGCGGTATGCGAGGCGCTGCAGCGCGGAGCGGCGTGAAAGCCCTGGGGGCAAGAGATGCGGCGGTACGAGAACTCGTACCGCCGCTGGCATGAGCACCGGGTTACCAAGCGTCCTCGATATGTGCCCATCAGGTCGGGAACTTTGCCCGTCACCTGATGCGGCTGGCCCGTAATCGACGGGTCGACGTCGCGTGGGTGCCCGGTGTCCATGCTCGGTCCGTGGGGCCAAATGCGTTTTAAGGTGATCCTCTCGGATGTCCTTGGTCTCGCGGGCCGTTGAGTCCTTTGTACTCCTGACCCGAAGTAAGCGGAAGTCCAGACTGCACTTCTTTACTTTTGGGTTCAAATAGGACGTCGGGTCACCCCAGGTCAGGCGACCGTGGCCCGGCGCCGGTTCGCGTACCAGACCAGGCCCGCGGTGGCCGCCGCGGCACCTATCGCGGCGACCGCGACGAGCGCCGGACGCGGCGGCACGGAGAACGAGGGGATGCGCTGCTTGAGCCGGACCGGGCGGTGGAAGTCCAGGATCGGCCACCCGCGCGCGAGGGCCTCACGGCGCAGTGCGCGGTCCGGGTTCACGGCGTGGGGACGGCCGACGGACTCCAGCATGGGCACGTCGGTCGCCGAGTCGCTGTAGGCGTAGCAGCGACTGAGGTCGTACCCCTCGGACTCGGCCAGCTCCCTGATGGCCTCGGCCTTGGTCGGGCCGTAGGCGTAGTACTCCACCTCGCCCGTGAAGCAGCCGTCCTCACCGACGACCATGCGGGTCGCGACCACGCGGTCCGCGCCGAGCAGCTCGCCGATCGGCTCGACCACCTCCGCGCCCGACGTGGACACGATCACGACGTCGCGGCCGGCGGTGTGGTGCTCCTCGATGAGGGAGGCGGCCTCGTCGTAGATGATCGGGTCGATCAGGTCGTGCAGGGTCTCGGCGACGATCTCCCGGACCTGCTGCACGTTCCAGCCGCGGCACAGCGCGGACAGGTACGCGCGCATCCGCTCCATCTGGTCGTGGTCAGCGCCGCCGGCCAGGAAGACGAACTGGGCATATGCGGTGCGCAGCACGGCCCTGCGGTTGATCAGACCGCCTTGGTAGAACGACTTGCTGAACGTGAGCGTGCTCGACTTCGCAATGACGGTCTTGTCCAGGTCAAAGAAGGCCGCTGTGCGGGGCAAGGAGTGGTTTTCCACGCCCTTGAGCATAGGGGCAGCCCATTCGGCGTAAGGTGGGGCGCGTGGGTTTGCCTGAGAGGGCTCTCGGGTACACCATGGAAGTCACGGATCGTTCGCGACCGTGCTAACCCGGCCCGACTCCTCCCCCCCCGAGTCGGCCGTGGGGACGACCCCCGCTCTCCCCCCCGGCGGGGGTCGTCGCATGTCCGGGTGGGTTTTCTCCTTCTTCTCGCGGCCCGAGTGCCGCTTCCGAGGCGGCTTCGGCCGCCTCTTCTTCATGCCCATGATCCGTCACGCTGCGTAGTCGTCGGACTGCTCTGGGGAAGTCGTACAGAGGGCCTGCGGGGGTCACCGGTATGGGTGACGGCGATATTCACAACCCCCGAGGCGTCCACAGTTATCCACCAAGATCCACACGATTTCCGGGATCGCTGCACCGTGATTCCAGCGCACCCCGCTCGCGGCGAGTTCATGGCCGGTTCCGATTGCCGGGGGCGTTCGGCCGGTTTCCGCCGGCCGTTCACAGGGAGGCCGTCTTGCCGGTTCTTCCCGTGTTCGGGAATCGCGTGGCCGCAGGGGCCGCGCGATTCGAGCAGCGAAGGGGGATGGAGACCGTGGCCGGAGCCGTCACACACGATCCACCGCCGGCCGCCGGAGGGCGGCAGGGCGGACCGCTGATCGTCACCGAGGACAGCGAACTCCTCGACGACCTGCTGCGCCTGTGCGCGGCGGCGGGCGCCACACCCGAGGTGCACCACGGGGTGCCCGAGCGCAGAGGCAACTGGGAGGCCGCGCCGCTCGTCCTGGTGGGCGACGACGCCGCGCGACGTGTGCGCGGGGCCGCGCGCAGAAGGGGAGTCGTCCTCGTCTGCCGGGACCAGGACGATTCGGGGGTGTGGCGGCGGGCCGTCGAGATCGGCGCCGAGCACGTCCTGATGCTGCCCGACGGCGAACAGTGGCTGGTGGACCGGATCGCCGACGTGGCCGAGGGCGTCGGCCGGCCCGCTCTCACCGTGGGCGTGATCGGCGGCCGGGGCGGGGCCGGAGCGTCCACGCTCGCTTGCGCCCTCGCCGTCACCTCCGCGCGGGAGGGCTTGCGCACACTCCTGGTGGACGCCGATCCGCTCGGTGGCGGACTCGACGTACTCCTCGGCGGTGAGACGGCCGAGGGGCTGCGCTGGCCCGCGTTCGCCTCCTCGCGCGGACGGGTCGGCGGGGGCGCCCTGGAGGAGTCGCTGCCCGAGCTGCACTCGCTGCGGGTACTCAGCTGGGACCGGGGTGACCGGATCGCGGTCCCTCCCCAGGCGGTGCGCGCGGTGCTGGCGGCGGCCCGGCGCCGCGGCGGCACGGTCGTGGTGGACCTGCCACGCCGGATCGACGACGGCGTCGCAGAGGTGCTCGGCCAGCTCGATCTCGGCCTGGTGGTGGTGCCCGCCGAGCTGCGGGCCGTGGCGGCCGCCGGGCGGGTGGCGTCCGCGGTGGGCATGGTCCTGCGGGACCTGCGGGTGGCGGTCCGCGGGCCGTATCCGCCGGGGCTCGACGACCGTGAGGTGGCCCGGCTGCTCGGACTGCCGCTGGCCGGTGAGGTGCCGGTGGAACCGGGGCTGCTGCGCCCTGACGAGGGCACGGCGCCGCCGGGCGCCGCGCGGGGACCGCTCACCCGGTTCTGCAAGGAGTTCTGGGAGCGGGCCCTCGTCGAGGCGGGTACGGCATGAGCACCCTGGCCGGACTGGAGGGCGCGGAGCTGCTCGACGGGGTGCGGCGGTGGCTGGCCGAGAGCGGGGCCGAGCCGACCCCCGCGCGCGTGGCGCAGGCCCTGCGCGAACAGGGGCGGGTGCTCGGGGACGCCGAAGTGCTGGGGGCCGCCGCTCGGTTGCGGTCGGAGCTGGTCGGCAGCGGGCCGTTGGAGCCGCTGCTCGCCGATCCGTCGGTGACCGACGTGCTGGTGTCCGCCCCGGACCGGGTCTGGGTGGACCGGGGCGGCGGACTGGAGCTGACAGCGGTCCGTTTCCCGGACGCGGCGGCCGTACGACGGCTCGCCCAGCGCCTCGCCGCGGTGGCGGGACGCCGTCTGGACGACGCCCGCCCATGGGTCGACGCCCGGCTGCCCGACGGGACCCGGCTGCACGCGGTGCTGCCACCGGTGGCCGTGGGCTGCGCCTGCCTGTCGCTGCGCGTCGTGCGGCCCCGGGCCTTCACACTCGGCGAGCTGGTCGCGGCGGGCACCGTGCCGCCGGGCGGGGACCGCGTGCTGCGCGCGCTGCTCGACGCCCGGCTGTCGTTCCTCGTCAGCGGGGGCACGGGCAGCGGCAAGACGACGTTGCTGAGTGCCCTGCTGGGGCTGGTCGGGCCGGACGAGCGGATCGTCCTCGCCGAGGACTCGGCGGAGCTCCGGCCGGACCATCCGCACGTGGTGCGGCTGGAGACCAGACCCGCCAACCAGGAGGGCGCGGGTCTCGTGACCCTTGAGGACCTGGTGCGCCAGGCGCTGCGGATGCGGCCCGACCGGTTGGTGGTGGGTGAGGTGCGCGGGCCCGAAGTGGTGCATCTGCTGGCCGCGTTGAACACCGGCCACGAGGGCGGCTGCGGGACCGTGCACGCCAACGCCGCCGCCGATGTACCGGCCCGGCTGGAGGCGCTCGGCACGGCCGCGGGGCTCGACCGGGCCGCGCTGCACAGCCAGGTGGCGGCTGCCCTCTCCGTGGTGCTGCACCTCGTGCGCGACCGGTCCGGGCGGCGCCGGATCGCGGAGGTGCACGTGCTGGAGCGGGATCCGTCGGGGCTGGTGCGGACGGTGCCCGCGCTGCGGTGGGGAGCCGAGGCGTTCGTGCGGGAGCGGGGCTGGGAGCGGCTGCGGGGGCTGCTCCGGGGAGACGGAAACGGGCCGTGTGAGGCCGGGATGAACGGGGGCGAGTCATGACAGGGGCGGCCGAGATGTCGATGGGTGTGGCCGTCGCGTGCATGGGTGCGGCGGTCTGGCTGATGGGCGAGCGGCACTCGGCGGCGCGGCGGGCGCGGTTGCTGCTCGCGGGCGGCGGGGCCGTCGGGAGCGGGCCGCCCGGGTGGCGGCGGATGACCGGTGGGCTGCGGCGCGTCCGCGGCCGGCTGAGGCCCGAGTGGTGGGCGCCGGTGGCCGGTCTCGTGCTGGCGGTGCTCGGGGCGTCGCTGCTGCCGGTCGTCCTGGGCGCGGCCGGGGTGCCGCTGCTGCGGCGGGTCCGGCTGGCCGCCCGGGGCGCGGCGGGACCCGGGAGCGCCGGGCCGACGCGGTGATCACGCTGTGCGGGGTGCTCGCCGGGGAGGTGCGGGCCGGACGCCAGCCGGGCGAGGCGCTGCTGCGGGCCGCGCGGGACTGCGACGGGCTCGCGGACGCGCAGGCGACGGTACTGGCGGCGGCGCGGTTCGGCGGTGACGTGCCGGACGCGCTCGCGACGGCGGCACGGCAACCGGGCGCCGAGGGTCTGCGGGGGCTCGCGGCGTGCTGGCGGGTGGCCGTGGACCAGGGCGCGGGGCTCGCGGCCGGACTCGACCGGCTCTCCGCCGCCCTGCGCGCCGAACGGGACCAGCGTTGCGACCTGCGCGCCCAGTTGGCGGGTGCCCGGGCCACGGCGGTGATGCTCGCCGGGCTGCCGGCCCTGGGGCTCCTGATCGGCGGCGCCCTCGGCGCCGATCCCCTCCATGTCCTGCTGCACACCCCGGCGGGTTTGGGCTGTCTGGTCGCCGGCGGTGTGCTGGAGGGCCTGGGGGTGTGGTGGGTGCTGCGGATCGTGCAGGGCGCGGAGGCGGCGGCATGAGCGGCGAAGTTGTCCACAGGCTGGGGGCGACGGCATGAGCGGAGAGATTGTCCACAGGCTGGGGGCGGCGGTGGGGATCCTGTCGGCCCTCACGTGGTCGGTGCGGTGGCTGGTGGACAGGCGGCGCCGGCGAAGGCTACGGCGGCGGCTGGCCGAGCTACGGGTCCGGGAGGCACCCGCGCCCGTCCCACGGCTCGCCCTGCGCGGGGCCGCGCGGAGATGGCTGGCGCCCGTGGGCGTGGCGTGCGCCGGGTGGGCCCTGGTCGGCGGACCCATCGGTGTCGCCGTGGGGCTGGCCGGCGCGGTGGGCCTGTGGCGGTGGCGGCTGCGGCAGGAAGCGGCCGACACGGACGGAGGGCCGGACCTCGCCGAGGCGGCCCGGCAACTGCCCCTCGCCGCCGATCTGCTGGCCGCCTGCATCGCGGCGGGCGCGGGCCCGGTGATCGCGGCACAGGCGGTCGGTGAGGCCCTGGGCGGCCCGGTGGGAGACGCGCTGGCCCGCGGCGCGGCGGAAGTACGGCTGGGCGGTGAACCGGCGGCGGCCTGGCGCAGGTTGGCCGCCGTCCCGGACGCCGGAGGGCTGGCCCGGCTGCTCGAACGGGCCGATGTGTCCGGGCTGCCGGCCGCCGCACCGGTCGCACGACTCGCCGCGCAGGCCCGTGCCGACTGGGGCCGCGCCGCGACGGCCAGGGCCCGCCGAGCGGGCGTCATGGTCAGCGCGCCGGTCGGGCTGTGTTTCCTGCCCGCGTTCATCGCGGTCGGCGTGCTGCCCGTGGTGATCGGGCTCGCGGGCGGGGTGCTCGGAGGGGGTGGCGGCTGACGGGGAGACGGAACGGCGGCAACGCAAGCAAGTGAGCGAGAAGCAACGGAAGTTCGGATTCTTTCCCACGGGGGTTGAGATGTATCAGGTGGTACGGGCACGGCTGTGTGCCCTGGTGTGCAGGGCGCGTGCGGCGCGGAGGGACGCGGGGATGGTCACCTCCGAGTACGCCACCGGGATCGTCGCGGCGGTGGCGTTCGCGGTGGTGCTCTACAAGGTCGTCACCAGTGGTGCGGTCAGCGCGGAGTTGCAGAGCATCGTGAAGGAAGCCCTCAATGCGCGGATGTGAGCGGGGCGCCGACCGGGGGTTCGTGACGGCGGAGTCGGCCGTGGTGCTGCCCGTGCTGGTGATGTTCGCGACGGCGCTGGTGTGGGGGCTGCTGGTCGTGGCCGCGCAGATCCAGTGCGTGGACGCGGCGCGGACGGGCGCCCGTGCGGCGGCCCGGCAGGACCCGCCCGGCGCGGTCGTGCGGCTGACCCGCGAGGCGGCGCCGCCCGGCGCGAAGGTCACCGTCAGCCGGGACGCGGAGCACGTGCGGGTGGTCGTGGTGGCCGAGCCGCCGGTGCTGCGCGGGCTGTCCTTCGCCGTTCGTGAGGAGGCCGTGGCGTCGGTGGAGGAGGCGGTGGGCTCGTGAGACGGCGTCGAGCGACGGGGCGGGCCGGCTCGGACCGCCGGTCGGCCACCGTCTGGTCGGACCGGGGGTCGGCCACCGTCTGGAGCGTCGGGGCGATCGCCGTCCTGTGCGTGGTCTTCGGTGTGGTCCTCGCGCTGGGGCAGGCCGTCGTGATCCGGCACCGTGCGGCGGGCGCCGCGGATCTCGCGGCGCTCGCGGCGGCGGACCACTGGGCCGAGGGCGCTGCGGCGGCCTGTGCGCGTGCCGACCGGGTGGCCCGGGCGCAGGGCGTGCGGCTCGCGCGGTGCGAGGTCGTCGGAGAGATCTCCGATGTGACGGCGGCCTCGGGGCGGGGGCCGTTCAGGGCGGAGGTGCGGGCGCGGGCGGGGCCTCCGTCGGCCCCGGGTCTTCCTTCGGCTCCGGGTCTTCCACCGCCTTCTCCTCCGGAGCCCCCTCCAGCAGCACCGTGAGGAGGCGCACCGCCCCCCTCTTGTGCAGCGGGTCGTTGCCGTTGCCGCACTTGGGGGACTGGATGCAGGACGGGCAGCCGGCCTCGCACTCGCAGGAGGCGATGGCCTGGCGGGTGGCGGTCAGCCAGGTGCGGGCGGTGTGGAAGGCGCGCTCCGCGAAGCCCGCGCCGCCGGGATGGCCGTCGTAGACGAAGACCGTCGGCAGGAGCGTGTCGGGGTGGAGAGGGATCGACACGCCGCCGATGTCCCAGCGGTCGCAGGTCGCGAAGAGCGGCAGCAGGCCGATCGACGCGTGCTCGGCGGCGTGCAGGGAGCCGCCGAGGATCTCCGGGCCGATCCGTGCCCGGTCCAGCTGGTCCTCGGTGACGGTCCACCACACCGCCCGGGTGCGCAGCGTACGAGGAGGGAGGTCGAGCTTGGTCTCGCCCAGCACTTCACCGGTGATGAGCCGTCTGCGGAGGAAGGAGACGACCTGGTTGGTGACCTCGACGGAGCCGTAGCAGAGCCGGCCGTCGCCCCAGGGGACCTCGATGTCGGTCTCCAGGACGGAGATCGAGGTGGTGTCGCGGGCGACCGTGGAGTACGGCGGGGCGGCCTCGTCGACGAGGGCGACGGAGTCCTCCAGGTCCAGCGACCCCACGAGGTAGGTGCGGCCCTGGTGGAGGTGGACCGCTCCTTCGTGGACCGTCGAGTGCGCGGCGCCCGCGTCGACCGTGCCGAGCAGTCGGCCCGTGCCGGACTCGACGACCTGGATCGGGCGTCCGCCCTCACCGCGGATGTCGGTCAGGTCGGCGGCGCGCTCCCGGCGGGTCCAGTGCCAGGCCTTGGTGCGGCGGCGCAGCAGCTTCGCGGCCTCCAGCTGCGGCAGCAGGCCTTCGCAGGCCGGGCCGAACAGGTCGAGGTCCTCGTCCGTCAGGGGCAGCTCCGCGGCGGCCGCGCACAGGTGCGGGGCCAGCACGTAGGGGTTGTCCGGGTCGAGGACGGTGGACTCGACGGGCTGGTCGAACAGGGCCTCCGGATGGTGGACGAGGAAGGTGTCCAGGGGGTCGTCGCGGGCCACCAGGACGGCGAGGGCGCCCTGCCCGGACCGTCCGGCCCGGCCGGCCTGCTGCCACAGGGAGGCCCGGGTGCCCGGGTAGCCGGCGATGACGACCGCGTCCAAGCCGGAGATGTCGATGCCGAGTTCCAGGGCGTTCGTCGCCGCGAGGCCCAGGAGTTCACCCGAATGGAGGGCGCGTTCGAGCGCGCGGCGCTCCTCCGGGAGGTAGCCGCCCCGGTACGCCGCGACACGCCGGGCCAGCGAGCGGTCGACCTCGGCCAGCCGCTCCTGGGAGATGACGGAGATCAGCTCGGCACCGCGCCGGGAGCGGACGAAGGCGACCGAGCGGACGCCCTGCACGGTGAGGTCGGTCAGCAGGTCGGCGGCCTCGGCGGTGGCCGTGCGGCGGACGGGGGCGCCCTTCTCGCCGTGCAGCTCGGTCAGCGGGGGCTCCCACAGGGCGAACACCAGTTCACCGCGTGGGGAGGCGTCGTCGGCGACCTCCAGTACCGGCACGCCGGTGAGGCGGCGGGCGGCCACCGCGGGCTCGGCGGCGGTCGCTGAGGCCAGCAGGAACACGGGCGAGGCGCCGTAGCGGGCGCACAGGCGGCGGAGCCGGCGCAGCACCTGCGCGACGTGCGAGCCGAAGACGCCCCGGTAGGTGTGGCACTCGTCGATGACGACGTACTTCAGCGACTTCAGGAAGGAGGACCAGCGGGGGTGGGACGGCAGGATGCCGCGGTGGAGCATGTCCGGGTTGGTCAGGACGTAGTTGGCGTACTGGCGGATCCACTCGCGTTCCTCGAACGGAGTATCGCCGTCGTACACGGCGGCGCGCACGGCGTTGCCCAGCGGATGTGAAAGTTCCTTCACCGAGCGGCACTGGTCCGCCGCAAGAGCCTTGGTCGGAGCCAGGTAGAGGGTGGTGGCACCGCGGCCGTTCGGGGCCTCGGCACCCTCCAGAAGGGTGGAAAGCACCGGCACGAGGTAGGCCAGGGACTTGCCGGAGGCCGTGCCGGTGGCGACGACGACCGACTCGCCGTCCAGGGCGTGCTCGGCCGCGCGGGCCTGATGGGCCCAGGGATGCTCGATGCCGGCGGCCTGCACGGCGGCCACGACCTCGGCGCGGATCCGGTCCGGCCAGACGGCATGCCGACCCTCGCGCGGGGGCAAGTGCTCCGTATGAGTAATGCGCGAAGCCCTGCTCGGACCGGACGCGAGCCGGTCCAGGACCGCGCCCGGCGCGGGCCGGGAGGCGGGGTCCGTCGGGGTTCGATCGGATCGGTGATTCTTGGCCATCGGCACCGAGTGTGTCACTGGCGTGACGGACAATGGAGCCAAGGCGTCGTGCACGCCTGCCGGTAAGTGATTGAATGCCATCGCGGCTGGCGAAGCGTCCAAGGGCTGAAGCCGAGATGCCCCAAGGGCGACCGCTCGATAGCAAGGTGCTGGAGGATCCGTGGACCTGTCCCTGTCGACCGAGACCATGGGCGATCGCACGATCGTCAGGGTCGGTGGCGAAATCGACGTATATACCGCGCCCAAGCTGCGCGAGCAGTTGGTCGAGCTGGTGAACGACGGCAGTTTCCACCTTGTCGTCGACATGGAGGGCGTGGACTTCCTCGACTCCACCGGGCTCGGCGTTCTGGTCGGCGGCCTCAAGCGCGTGCGTGCCCATGAGGGCTCCCTGCGCCTGGTCTGCAACCAGGAGCGCATTCTGAAGATCTTCCGCATCACCGGCCTCACCAAGGTGTTCCCGATTCACACCTCGGTCGAGGAAGCGGTAGCGGCCACCGACTGAGACCGGGCCCGGGCCGTGTGCCCGGGCCGGCCGCAGTGCGGTACGAGTTCGGCAGAAGTGAAGACCGAGGGGGCCCGGCCTTTCGGCGGCCCGGTGCCTCCCGACAGCACGCCCGTAGTTGCGAGGGGGATGCATGGCCACCGTTGAGCTCCGCTTCAGCGCGCTGCCCGAGCACGTCAGGACCGCCCGGCTGGTGGCGGCAGCGGTGGCGCGCAGGGCCGGAGTGGACGAGGCCGTCCTCGACGAGGTCAGGCTCGCCGTCGGCGAGGCGTGCACCCGGGCCGTCGGACTGCATCAGACAGGCGGGATCTCGGCACCGGTGAAGGTGCTGCTGATCGAGGAGGAGAAACAGTTCTCCATCGAGGTCGGCGACGAGGCCCCGCACGCGGTCCCCGGCGAGCGCGCGCCCGGCGCCGGGCCCGGCGACCCCGACGGTGAGACCGACGAGGACGAGATGGGCCTCGCGGTCATCAGCGGCCTCGTCGACGACGTCGAGGTCAGCGCGGGAGAGCACGGCGGGTCGATCAAGATGACCTGGCCGACCACGCCGCCGCCCACCATCCTGGTCTGACCGGCCACCGCGCACACCGTTCTTCCGAAGGGCCCCACCCGTGGGGCCCTTCGCCATGTGCGGGTGTCAGTGCTCGCCTTTACAGTAGTTCCTGTGCCGTTCATCGCGTGAATTCGTTCACGATCATTCGCGTGCTCCGCGGCAGTACCAGAATGCTTTCAGGGCATTACCTCAGAAGGCCAATTCCGTTTATCGCGCTCTGTTTTGATCAGGTTCCGGTACCTACAATCCCGTCCACATCTTGAGCTCAGCCCAAGCGTCAAGGAGGACGAATGGCGGGGCTTTCCATCTCACCACAGTCGGGCCATCCCACAGACCTCGCAGCCGCCGTACTGACCGATGGCAACCGCGTTCTCGTCGTGGTCATCGCGGTCGTCGCGCTGGCGGCGCTCGCGGTCGCGGGCGTCCTGGTGCGCCAGGTACTCGCGGCGGGCGAGGGCACCGACAGCATGAAGAAGATCGCGGCAGCGGTCCAGGAAGGCGCGAACGCCTATCTGGCACGCCAGCTGCGCACGCTCGGCGTATTCGCCGTCGTCGTGTTCTTCCTGCTCATGCTGCTGCCCGCGGACGACTGGAATCAGCGAGTCGGACGGTCGGTGTTCTTCCTGATCGGAGCGGCGTTCTCGGCGGCCACCGGCTATATCGGCATGTGGCTCGCCGTACGCAGCAATGTGCGTGTCGCCGCGGCGGCGCGTGAAGCGACCCCGGCGGCAGGCGAGCCGGAAAAGGATCTGACCGCCGTCTCGCACAAAGCGATGAAGATCGCATTTCGCACCGGCGGTGTGGTCGGCATGTTCACGGTGGGCCTCGGCCTGCTCGGTGCCTCCTGCGTGGTGCTGGTGTACGCGGCCGACGCGCCGAAGGTGCTGGAGGGCTTCGGCCTCGGTGCCGCGCTGATCGCGATGTTCATGCGGGTCGGCGGCGGCATCTTCACCAAGGCCGCCGACGTCGGCGCCGACCTGGTCGGCAAGGTCGAACAGGGCATTCCGGAGGACGACCCGCGCAATGCCGCGACCATCGCCGACAACGTGGGCGACAACGTCGGCGACTGCGCGGGCATGGCGGCCGACCTCTTCGAGTCGTACGCCGTGACCCTGGTCGCCGCGCTGATCCTCGGCTCGGCGGCCTTCGGCGACGCCGGGCTCGGTTTCCCGCTGCTGGTGCCGGCGATCGGTGTCATCACGGCGATGATCGGCATCTTCGCGGTGGCGCCGCGGCGCGCCGACCGCAGCGGCATGAGCGCCATCAACCGAGGGTTCTTCATCTCCGCGGTGATCTCGCTCGTGCTGGTGGCGGTGGCCGTCTTCGTCTACCTGCCGGGGAAGTACTCGGAGCTGGACGGCGTGACGGACACGGCGATCACGGGCAAGGACGGCGACCCGCGGATCCTCGCGCTCGTCGCGGTGGCCATCGGCATCGTGCTCGCCGCCCTGATCCAGCAACTGACCGGCTACTTCACGGAGACCACCCGCCGGCCCGTCCGGGACATCGGCAAGACCTCGCTCACCGGCCCGGCCACCGTCGTCCTCGCCGGTATCTCCGTCGGTCTCGAATCCGCCGTCTACACCGCCCTGTTGATCGGCCTCGGCGTGTACGGGGCGTTCCTGCTCGGCGGTACGTCGATCATGCTGGCGCTGTTCGCGGTGGCGCTGGCCGGCACCGGCCTGCTCACCACGGTCGGCGTGATCGTCGCGATGGACACCTTCGGGCCGGTCTCCGACAACGCCCAGGGCATCGCGGAGATGTCCGGCGACGTCGAGGGCGCGGGCGCGCAGGTGCTCACCAACCTGGACGCGGTCGGCAACACCACCAAGGCGATCACCAAGGGCATCGCGATCGCCACGGCCGTGCTCGCGGCGGCGGCGCTGTTCGGGTCCTACCGGGACGCGATCATCACCGGCGCGCGGGACGTGGGCGAGGAGTTGTCCGGGCCGGGTGCGCCGATGAGCCTGATGATGGACATCTCGCAGCCCAACAACCTCGTGGGTCTCGTCGCGGGCGCGGCGGTCGTCTTCCTCTTCTCGGGGCTGGCGATCAACGCCGTGTCGCGGTCGGCGGGTTCCGTGGTCTTCGAGGTGCGGCGGCAGTTCCGGGAGCGGCCCGGGATCATGGACTACAGCGAGAAACCGGAGTACGGCAAGGTCGTCGACATCTGCACGAAGGACGCGCTCCGGGAACTCGCGACGCCCGGCCTGCTCGCCGTCATGGCGCCCATCTTCATCGGGTTCACGCTCGGCGTCGGCGCGCTCGGCGCCTACCTGGCGGGCGCGATCGGCGCGGGCACGCTGATGGCGGTGTTCCTCGCCAACTCCGGTGGCGCCTGGGACAACGCCAAGAAGCTGGTGGAGGACGGCCACCACGGCGGCAAGGGCAGCGAGGCCCACGCCGCGACTGTCATCGGCGACACGGTCGGCGACCCCTTCAAGGACACCGCCGGTCCCGCGATCAACCCGCTGCTGAAGGTCATGAACCTGGTGTCGCTGCTCATCGCGCCCGCGGTGATCAAGTTCTCCTACGGCGCCGACAAGAGCATCGGGGTACGGATCCTGATCGCGGCCATCGCGTTCCTCGTGATCGTCGGCGCGGTGTACGTGTCGAAGCGGCGCGGGATCGCCATGGGTGACGAAGACAACGCCGAGCCGAAGCCCAAGTCGGCCGACCCGGCGGTCGTTTCGTAGGGAGGTCCTCCAAGCCCCAGCTCAAGGTGCGGGCGGGCGGCGTGCGTTGGCGCGGCGCCCGCCCGCTCTTGTGTGTACACGAGCACGCCGTGAGCCTTCTCTCGCTTGGTGCAAAAGGTTACAAAAAGGTCTTAATAGACGTTCGGCGTGCGGTTGCCGTGCATCTGGCGTGTATGTTCCGGGGCCGAGAGCCATGGAAGGGACCAAACCGGTGAACAAGAAGCTCGCGGCCGCACTGTCCGGCGGTGCGGTACTGGTACTGGCGCTGTCGGGCTGCGGCGGCGACGACAACGAGAAGCTGGACTCCTGGGCCAAGCAGGTCTGTGACGCCGTACAGCCGCAGGCCAAGAAGATCGAGTCGGCCAATGCCGCGATCCAGAAGGAGACCTCGGACAACAGCACGCCGGAGGACGTCCAGAAGACCGACGCGCAGGCCTTCCAGGACATGTCCGACGCCTACAAGGCGATCGGGGCCGCGGTGAACAAGGCCGGGGCGCCGGACGTCGAGAACGGTGAGAAGAAGCAGAAGGACGCGGTCACGGAGCTCAACTCGATCTCCTCGTCCTACGCCGACCTGAAGAAGCAGGTCGACGCGCTGGACACGAAGGACCAGGGGAAGTTCGCCGACGGCCTCAAGGACATCGCCACCGAGCTGGACAAGCTGAGCAAGAGCGGGAACGACGCGCTCCGGAACCTGGAGGAGGGCGAGGTCGGCCAGGCGATGGCCCGTCAGTCCAGCTGCAAGGCGGCCACGGCGTCGGCGGGGGCCACGCAGAGCTGAGTGCGCTGGTCCACGTGTGCCCTGTGAGCTGAGGGAGGTCTCCGGGGCGGATGTGAACTTGCCCAGCCGCGGCCCGGGCCGCTACCCCGCAGGGACGCGCGCGACACCCGGTAGAGACGCGCGCGATACCCGGTCCGGGCACGTGCGGCGCCGGTGTCGGCGGCCACAATGGGGGCGTGAGTAACGCCAGCCAGTCACCCCTGCCCCCGCTGCCCTCCACCGACCGTCCCGAGGTCGCCGCCCGGCTCCGGGACGCCCTGCTCGCCGCCTCCTTCACGGCCGACGGACTGCTCGAACTGCTTGGCGCCCCCGCGTACGCGGCGCTGGCCCGGAGCGAGACCGTGCCCGCGCTCCGGGCCACCCGCGGGGACACGCCGCTGGAGATGCTCGTCCGGCTGTTCCTGCTCCAGCAGCCCGTGCCGCACGCGCGCGTGGCGGACGTCCTGCCCGTCGACGCCTGCATGGAGAGCGGCTGGCTGCTGCCCGCCGGCGGCGACGAGCTCGCCGCCGCCGTGGACGTGCGCCCCTACGGGGGGCCCGGCGGCGAGGACTGGTTCATCGTGTCGGACCTGGGCTGCGCCGTCGGCGGCGCCGGCGGGATCGGCCGGCGCGACGAAGGAGTCGTCCTCGGGGTCGGTGGCGCGTCCACGACCCTCGCCGGCATCACCGTCCGCAGGCCCGTCGCCGCCGCCCTCGACCTGGGCACCGGCTCCGGCATCCAGGCCCTGCACGCCGCGCAGCACGCCACCCGGGTGACGGCCACCGACCTCAACCCGCGCGCCCTGCACATCACCGCCCTCACGCTGGCGCTGTCCGGCGCCCCGGCCGCCGATCTGCGCGAGGGCTCCCTCTTCGCACCGGTCCGGGACGACGAGCGGTACGACCTGATCGTCTCCAACCCGCCGTTCGTGATCTCGCCCGGTGCCCGGCTCACCTACCGCGACGGCGGGATGGGCGGGGACGATCTGTGCCGCACGCTCGTTCAGGAGGCAGGGGAACGGCTGAACGAGGGCGGGTTCGCGCAGTTCCTCGCCAACTGGCAGCACGTGGAAGGGGAGGACTGGCAGGACAGGCTCAGGTCATGGGTGCCCCGGGGCTGCGACGCGTGGATCGTGCAGCGCGAGGTGCAGGACGTCAACCAGTACGCCGAGCTGTGGCTGCGTGACGCGGGTGACCACCGCGGCGACGTGGCGGAGTACCAGGCGCGGTACGACGCATGGCTCGACGAGTTCGAGGCGCGCAAGGTGAAGGCCGTCGGCTTCGGCTGGATCACCCTGCGAAGGACGGACGCCGCCGTGCCCTCCCTCACGGTGGAGGAGTGGCCGCATCCGGTCGAGCAGCCGCTCGGCGACACCATCCGGAACCACTTCGACCGGCTCGACTACCTGCGCGAGCACGACGACGCCGCCCTGCTCGAAGGGCACTTCCGGCTCGCCGCCGAGATCGTGCAGGAACAGGTCGGGCTGCCCGGCGCCGAGGACCCGGAGCATGTGGTGCTCCGCCAGAACCGCGGCATGCGCCGGGCGACCCGGGTGGACACGGTCGGCGCGGGCTTCGCGGGCGTGTGCGACGGCACGATGAGCGCGGGCCGCATCCTCGACGCCATCGCCCAGCTGGTCGGCGAGGACCCGGTGCTGCTGCGCGACCGCACCCCGGCGCAGATCCGGCTGCTGGTGGAGCAGGGGTTCCTGGAGCCGGCCGGCTGAGGGTCCCGGAGCGGCTTGCGCCGAGGAAGCCGTCTGAGGGCCCCGGAGAAGGTTCGGGCCAAGGAGGCCGCCAACAAATTCGAGTCGATTTGAACACCTCGTCCGAAAGGGGTCGTGAGGGGCTGGACGTCCTTGATCGACAGCTGTGTCGCCCCGGAGTTCACCTCGGGTTCGCCTGCTCGCCGCCCACGCGTGTCAGCCTCCCGGGGCTGGGGAGTCACGGACGTGAGAAAAGGGGCACGGCGGGCCATGGAGAGCGAACCGGCGATCTTCGCGGGAGCGGTGTTCTCCCTGTTCGGAGCGGGACTGCTGGTCTGGACCGTGACGCGCGTGCGCCAGCACCGGCCCGTCGCCCACGGGGTGAAACCGGTCGCGTCGGCGACCCTCGCGAGCGTCGTCGCGGTGCTCGCCCTGGCGGTCGGAGCGTGGTGCTTCACCCGCCTGTGAGCCCGGGGCCGGAGCCGTGCCCGCCCGTAACCGGGGGTCGCGCTCCGCACGGGGCCGGGCTTGCTCCGGGTACTCCGGGCGGCAGGAATGGTGGTAGTCGGGTTACCGTTCGAGTGGCCGTTGCGGGCTTTTCCCGTTTGACACGGGGGCGGGCTGTACCGTCACACTCCGCAGCGTCACCACGTACCCAGCCCCGGTAAGCGACTCCGGGGAGGCCCCAGCGTCGACCGGAGAGAAGAGCGAAGTTGTCCCCGACCAGCGAGACCGCGAAGGGCGGCCGCCGACTCGTCATCGTCGAGTCGCCTGCCAAGGCGAAGACGATCAAGGGCTATCTCGGGCCCGGATACACCGTCGAGGCGAGCGTCGGGCACATCCGCGACCTTCCCAACGGCGCCGCCGAGGTGCCCGAGAAGTACACCGGCGAGGTCCGCCGCCTCGGTGTGGACGTCGACCATGACTTCCAGCCGATCTATGTGGTCAACGCCGACAAGAAGGCGCAGGTCAAGAAGCTCAAGGACCTGCTGAAGGAGTCCGACGAGCTCTTCCTCGCCACCGATGAGGACCGCGAGGGCGAGGCCATCGCCTGGCACCTCCAGGAGGTGCTCAAGCCCAAGGTCCCCGTCAAGCGGATGGTCTTCCACGAGATCACCAAGGCCGCGATCCAGGCCGCCGTGGCCAACCCGCGCCAGCTCAACCAGAAGCTCGTCGACGCCCAGGAGACCCGCCGCATCCTCGACCGCCTCTACGGCTACGAGGTCTCGCCGGTCCTGTGGAAGAAGGTCATGCCGCGGCTTTCCGCGGGCCGGGTCCAGTCCGTCGCCACCCGTCTCGTCGTCGAGCGGGAACGCGAGCGCATCGCCTTTCGTTCGGCTGAGTACTGGGACCTGACGGGCACCTTCGCGACCGGCCGCGCCGGAGACCCGTCGGACCCGTCGTCGCTGGTCGCCCGCCTGCAGACCGTCGACGGCAGGCGGGTCGCGCAGGGCCGCGACTTCGACTCCCTGGGACAACTGAAGAGCGCGAACACCCTCCACCTCGACGAGGCGAACGCGCGCGCCCTGGCCGCCGCCCTGGAGCAGACCCGGTTCGCCGTCCGCTCCGTCGAGTCCAAGCCCTACCGCCGCTCGCCGTACGCCCCGTTCCGTACGACGACGCTGCAGCAGGAGGCCAGCCGCAAGCTCGGCTTCGGCGCGAAGGCCACGATGCAGATCGCGCAGAAGCTGTACGAGAACGGCTACATCACGTACATGCGTACGGACTCCACGACCCTGAGCGACACGGCGGTCGCCGCCGCCCGCGCCCAGGTCACGCAGCTGTACGGCGCCGACTACCTGCCGCCGCAGCCGCGGACGTACGCCGGGAAGGTCAAGAACGCGCAGGAGGCCCACGAGGCGATCCGCCCCTCGGGTGATCGTTTCCGCACTCCCGCCGAGACCGGACTGACCGGCGACCAGTTCAAGCTCTACGAGCTGATCTGGAAGCGGACCGTCGCCTCCCAGATGAAGGACGCGACCGGCAACAGTGTCACGGTGAAGATCGGCGGCACCGCCTCCGACGGCCGGGACGTCGAGTTCAGCGCGTCCGGCAAGACGATCACCTTCCACGGCTTCCTGAAGGCCTACGTGGAGGGCGCCGACGACCCGAACGCCGAGCTCGACGACCGCGAGCGCCGGCTGCCCCAGGTCTCCGAGGGCGACCCCCTGAGCGCCGAGGAGATCACGGTCGACGGGCACGCCACCAAGCCCCCGGCCCGCTACACCGAGGCCTCCCTGGTCAAGGAGCTGGAGGAGCGCGAGATCGGCCGCCCGTCGACGTACGCCTCGATCATCGGCACGATCCTGGACCGCGGCTACGTGTTCAAGAAGGGCACGGCACTCGTCCCGTCCTTCCTGTCCTTCGCCGTGGTCAACCTCCTGGAGAAGCACTTCGGGCGGCTCGTCGATTACGACTTCACCGCCAAGATGGAGGACGACCTCGACCGCATCGCCCGCGGCGAGGCGCAGGCCGTGCCGTGGCTGAAGCGGTTCTACTTCGGCGAGGGCACCCACAACGGCGGCGCGGCCGAGGCCGGCAACGGCGACGGTGACCACCTCGGCGGCCTCAAGGAACTGGTGACCGACCTGGGCGCGATCGACGCGCGCGAAGTGTCGTCGTTCCCGGTGGGCAACGACATCGTGCTGCGGGTGGGGCGCTACGGCCCCTACATCGAGCGCGGCGAGAAAGACACCGAGCAGCACCAGCGCGCCGACATCCCGGCCGACCTCGCGCCGGACGAGCTGTCCGTGGAGCTGGCCGAGGAACTGCTGGCCAAGCCCAGCGGCGACTTCGAGCTGGGCACCGACCCGGGCACCGGCCACACGATCGTCGCCAAGGACGGCCGCTACGGCCCGTACGTGACGGAGATCCTCCCCGAGGGCACCCCCAAGACGGGCAAGAACGCGGTCAAGCCGCGCACGGCGTCCCTGTTCAAGTCGATGTCCCTGGACACGGTCACCCTCGACGACGCCCTGAAGCTGATGTCGCTGCCGCGCGTCGTCGGCACGGACGCCGAGGGCCAGGAGATCACCGCGCAGAACGGCCGCTACGGCCCGTACCTGAAGAAGGGCACGGACTCGCGCTCGCTCCAGTCCGAGGAGCAGCTCTTCACGATCACGCTGGAGGAGGCGCTGGCGATCTACGCCCAGCCCAAGCAGCGTGGCCGGGCCGCCGCCAAGCCGCCGCTGAAGGAGCTCGGCACCGACCCGGTCAGCGAGAAGCCCGTCGTCGTCAAGGACGGCCGCTTCGGGCCGTACGTCACCGACGGCGAGACCAACGCGACCCTGCGCTCCGGCGACAGCGTCGAGACGATCACCCCGGAGCGCGGCTTCGAGCTGCTCGCCGAGAAGCGCGCCAAGGGACCGGCGAAGAAGACCGCGAAGAAGGCGGCCAAGAAGGCGCCGGCGAAGAAGACGGCGACGGCGGCCAAGAAGACCGCGGCGAAGAAGACCACGACCGCGAAGAAGGCGACGGCCAAGAAGACCACCACCGCCAAGAAGACGGCCGCCAAGACGGCGACCGCCGCCAAGTCGGCGGACGACTGAGGACGTTCGGGCCCCGGACCGGCCGCTGAGGTCAAGGTCCGGGTCTTCGCCCAGGGTTCGGAAAGCGAACGCCCCGGCAACACTTCGGTGTCGGGGCGTGCGCATGCCAGGCCGGGCGCCCCGTGGTGTCGGTGCCGCCCGATAGGCTGAATGCATGACGCGAGCCGAGCATCCAACGGCCCCTCAGCCGGCCCCCGACGACGCCCTGGTCGCGGACTCCCGCGAGCGCGCCGTCCGCGCCCTGCTGCGCCGACCGCAGCTGAAGCGGTTGTGGAGCGCCCAGCTCGTGGGAGGCGTGGGCGACACCCTCGCGCTCCTCGTGCTGGTCGTCCTCGTCCTCCAGGCGTCCATCGCGGAGGGTTCCTTCGGGGGCGGCTACCGAGGCGTGGCGTTCGCAGTGGCGACCGTTTTCGGGGTGCGCATCCTCGCGACGCTGCTGTTCGGCGCCGTGCTCCTCGGGCCGCTCACCGCGCTCACCTCCCAGGACGGCCCGCTCGACCGCCGCTGGACCATGGTCGGCGCGGACGGGCTGCGCGCCGCGCTGCTCATCGTCGCGCCCCTGTGGATCGACTGGACGCCCGAGGACGCGCCGGCCATCCTCCTCGTCACCGCCTTCGTGACCGGGGTCGCCGAGCGGTTCTGGACGGTGTGCCGCGAGAGCGCGGCCCCCGCCCTGCTGCCCGCCCCGCCGCCGGAGGGCGCGACCGTCCGGCCGCTGCCGGACCACATGGACGCCCTGCGCCGGCTTTCGCTGCGCACGGGCTTCGTGGCGATCCCCCTCGCGGCCGTCGCCCTCGTCGTCGCGGCCCTCTTCAACAACCTGCTGGGCGCCGGCATCGACTGGTTCGCCCAGCACCAGGCGGCCCTCGCCTCCTACGTCGCCGCCGGGCTGTTCGCGGCGTCCCTGTCCGTGCTGACCTTCCTGGAGCTGCCCGCCACGCGCACCCCGCGCGCGCGGTCGCCGCTGGAGGGGCTGCGCCGCCCGAAGACCACCACCGGCGCGGAGAAGGGCCGCACCGGCGCCATGCCGCTGCTGGTGCTGGCCTGCGCCGCCGTCGCCACCGCCGTGTCGGCCGCCGTCGCCGTGGCCGTCCTGCACGCCAAGGACCTGGGCGGCGGCCCGGTCCTGTTCGGACTGTTCGTGGGCGCGCTGACCGGTGGTGTCGTCATCGGCATCCGTACGGCGCCGCGCCTGCTGCCCGCCCTGTCGCGCCGCCGGCTCCTCGCGCTGGCGATCGCCTTCACCGGTGTCGCGCTGCTGGCGGCCGGTCTGGTCCCGGACGTCACCAGCGTGCTGCTGATCCTCGCGCTGGCCGGTGCCGGCGCGGGCATGGCCGCCAACATCGGGCACACCCTGATCGACCAGGAGACCGAGGAGTACCGGCGGCCCCGCACGACGGAGCACCTGCACGCGGTCGTCCGCGTCTGCGTGGCGCTCGGCGCGGTGATCGCTCCCGTGGTGGCGGCGGCCATCGGACCGCACCGGCTGGAGAGCGGCAAGTTCGTCTTCGCGCACGGCGGCGCGGCGTTCACGCTGATGCTGGCCGGCGCGCTGCTGCTGCCGGTGGCCGTGCTGGTGCTGGCCAAGGTCGACGACCGCTCCGGCGTGCCCCTGCGGCAGGACCTGAGGGACGCGCTGCTCGGCGGTGACGACCCCGAGCAGGCGACCGCGACCTCCGGCTTCTTCATCGCCCTGGAGGGCGGCGACGGGGCGGGCAAGTCCACGCAGGCCGAGGCGCTCGCCGAGTGGATCCGCGCCAAGGGCCATGAGGTCGTGCTGACCCGCGAGCCGGGGGCGACGCCGGTGGGCAAGCGGCTGCGGTCCATCCTGCTGGATGTGTCCAGCGCGGGTCTGTCGCACCGCGCGGAGGCGCTGCTGTACGCGGCCGACCGGGCCGAGCACATCGACACCGTCGTACGGCCCGCCCTGGAGCGCGGCGCGGTCGTCATCTCCGACCGGTACATCGACTCCTCCGTGGCCTACCAGGGCGCGGGCCGTGACCTGTCGCCCACGGAGATCGCCCGCATCAACCGCTGGGCGACGAACGGACTCGTGCCGCATCTGACCGTGCTGCTGGACGTCTCCCCGGAGACCGCGCGCGAGCGGTTCACCGAGGCGCCCGACCGGCTGGAGTCGGAGCCCGCCGAGTTCCACGCGCGCGTGCGGGCCGGTTTCCTCACCCTGGCCGCGGCCGACGCCGGGCGGTACCTGGTGGTGGACGCCGGTCAGGAGCCCGAGGCCGTCACGACCGTCATCCGGCACCGCCTCGACCAGGTGCTGCCGCTGTCCGAGGCCGAGATCAAGGCCCGCGAGGAGGCCCGGAAGAAGGCCGAGGAGGAAGCCCGCCGCAAGGCCGAGGAAGAGGCCGCCCGCAAGGCCGAGGAGGAGCGCCTGGAGCGCGAGCGCCAGGAGCAGCTGGCCAAGCTGCGCGCCGAGGAGGAGGAGCGCAAGCGCCGCGAGCTGGAGGAGGCGCAGCGCCGCGAGGCCGAACGGCAGGCGGAGGAGGCCCGGCGCCGGGCCGAGGAAGCGCGTAGGAAGGCCGAGGAGGAGCGGGCTCGGCTCCTCGCCGAGGAGAAGGCCCGGGCCGAGGAGGAGGCCCGCCGCAAGGCCGAGGAGGAACGGCGCCGCAAGCAGGCCGAGGAGGAGGCCCGGCTGCGTGCCGAGGCCGAGGCGCTCCGCCTGGAGAAGCAGCGCAAGGCCGAGGAGGCGCTGCTGCGGGCCGAGGAGGCGCGGCGGCTCGCGGAGGCGGCGGCGGCCGCGGCCGAGGCCGGGCCGAAGATCTCCATGTCCAAGAGCCCCGCGCCGGAGCGCCCCTCCGCTCCGGAGGCGGGGCAGGACGCGGCGACCGTGCCGACGCCCGTGGTGGCACCGGGCGGCGCGGCGGACGACACGACCGTGCTGCGCCCCGTGCGGGACGAGGAGCAGGGTCGGGGCCGGGCCTCGGGCGGGTCCGACGCAGAGGTCACGGCCGAGCTGCCGAAGCCGCCGGTTCCGCCGGGGGCGGGGGAGGAGACGGAGGTGCTGCCGCCGGTTCGCCCGAGCGACTCCGAGGAGACGGCCGTCCTGCCGCCGGTCAGGGATGCCGAGGAGACGGCCGTGCTGCCCCCTGTGCGCGGGGACGGGTCGGCGGACCGGGTGCCGCCCGGCTACTTCCGGGACGAGGCTGCCCCGACCGCCCGGCCCGACGGGACGGAGGACCGTACGCGGGAGCTGCCCCAGATCGACGCCGAGGGGGCGCCGCGCCGCCGCCGTTCCGACTGGGCCGAGGAGACGCCGCTGGACGACCTGCCGTCGCTGGCGGACGAACTGCTCGGACCGCACGACGAGGAGCAGGACGAGGGCCGCGGGCGCCGTGGGAGGGGCGGCCGGGACCGCTGAGGCCTCCGGCCTCGTCCGGCACTGTCAGTGCCCACCCCCACAATGGATCCCGCACCGCAGAACATGACGGAAGGGCGGCGTGACCCATGACCGTGTGGGACGACCTCGTCGGGCAGGAGAGGGTGAGCGAGCAGCTGGACGCTGCCGCCCGGGACGCCGACGCCCTGGTCACCGCAGCCGCCGCCGACGCCCCGCCGCCCGAGGCGTCGAAGATGACCCACGCGTGGCTGTTCACGGGCCCGCCGGGAGCAGGCCGCAACCAGGCGGCGCGGGCGTTCGCGGCGGCGCTCCAGTGCGTCAGCCCCGACCGCGCGCTCGGCGGAGCCCCGGGCTGCGGCTTCTGCGACGGATGCCACACGGCTCTGGTCGGCACGCACGCCGACGTCACCACGGTCGCCGCGGTCGGCACGCAGATCCTCGCCGACGACATGCGCGACACGGTCCGCAAGTCGTTCACCTCGCCCGCGAACGGCCGCTGGCAGATCATCCTCGTCGAGGACGCCGAGCGGCTGAACGAGAAGTCGGCCAACGCCGTCCTCAAGGCCGTGGAGGAACCCGCCCCCCGCACGGTCTGGCTGCTGTGCGCCCCCTCCATCGAGGACGTCCTGCCGACGATCCGCTCCCGCTGCCGCCACCTGAACCTGAGCACGCCGTCGGTCGACGCCGTCGCCGACATGCTCGTCCGCCGCGAGGGCATCGAGCCGGCCGTCGCGGCGGCGGCGGCCCGCGCGACCCAGGGCCACGTCGACCGGGCCCGCCGCCTCGCCACCGACCCGGCCGCGCGCGAACGCCGCGCCGCCGTGCTGCGGCTGCCGCTGCGCGTGGAGGAGATCGGCGGAGCGCTCAAGGCCGCCCAGGAGCTCGTCGACGCGGCCGCCGAGGACGCCAAGCAGCTCGCGGAGGAGACGGACGTCAAGGAGACCGAGGAGCTGAAGGCCGCCCTCGGAGCGGCGCAGGGCGGCCGAATGCCGCGTGGCACCGCCGGTGTGATGAAGGACCTGGAGGACAAGCAGAAGCGCCGCAGGACGCGCACGCAGCGCGACAGCCTCGACCTCGCCCTGACCGACCTCACGGCCTTCTACCGCGACGTCCTCGCCCTCCAGCTCGGCTCCCGCGTGGCCATCGCCAACGCGGACGCCGAGGACGCCCTGGAGCGCCTCGCCCGCGGCAGCTCCCCGGAGTCCACGCTCCGCCGCATCGAGGCCATCGCCGCCTGCCGGGACGCCCTCGACCGCAATGTGGCGCCGCTGCTCGCGGTGGAGGCGATGACGATGGCGCTCAGAGCGGGCTGAGGAAAATGCCCGCACCGCTCACGAGGCGCATTCCTGCCCCGCCGACGAGGCATCGCTCACGAGCCACTGTCGCACCGCCCATGCGGCACTCCTGCCCCGCTGACGAAGCACTCGCGGGCTTGACCGCGTCACTCGTACGAGGCGCGACACGCACGCACGGCATCCATTCCATCGCGCAGAGTTACGCTCACTGGATGTACACAAGGCGTTCCCCCCGCACCGCCTCGGTCTCCCGCTCCGGCGGTGTCCACCGCAGGGCCCGCAGCGGAGCCAGGACCGCGGCCGGCATCCTGGCCACGGCCGCGCTGCTCGTCTCCGCCTGCTCGTCCGGAAGCTCGACGACGTCCACCGCGTCCGCCGCCTCCGCGGCCGACGATACGACGGCGCTCGTCGCACTGCCGCGGCCCGTCCCCGCGGCGCTCTCGCCGTACTACCGGCAGCAGCCGGCCTGGCGCGGCTGCGGCGTCCCGGGCTTCGAGTGCGCCACGGTCAAGGCACCGCTCGACTACGACAAGCCGTCCGGCGGCGACGTCCGCCTCGCCGTCGCCCGCAAGAAGGCCACGGGCCCGGGCGAGCGGCTCGGCTCGCTGCTGGTGAACCCCGGCGGGCCGGGCGGCTCGGCGATCGGCTACGTGCAGGCGTACGCGGGCATCGGCTATCCGTCCGAGGTGCGTGCCCGCTACGACATGGTGGCGGTCGACCCGCGCGGCGTGGCCGGCAGCGAGCCCGTCGAGTGCCTGGACGGGCCGGAGATGGACACGTACACGCAGACGGACGCCACGCCCGACGACGCGAAGGAGACCGACGGGCTGGTCGCGGCCTTCCGGACGTTCGCCGAGGGCTGCGGCGCGGACGCGCCCAGGCTGCTGCGCCATGTGTCGACCGTGGAGGCGGCGCGGGACATGGACATCGTGCGGGCGGCGCTCGGCGACGAGAAGCTCAACTTCGTCGGAGCCTCCTACGGGACCTTGCTCGGCGCGACGTACGCGGGGCTCTTCCCGCATCGGACGGGCCGGCTGGTGCTGGACGGCGCGATGGACCCGTCGCTGCCCGCCCGGCGGCTGAACCTCGAACAGACGGCGGGCTTCGAGACGGCGTTCCGGTCGTTCGCGCGGGACTGCGTCAGGCAGCCCGACTGCCCGCTGGGCGGCGCGGGAGCCTCGCCCGAGAAGGTCGGCGAGAACCTCAAGGCGTTCTTCGAGAAGCTCGACGCGCGCCCCGTCCCGACCGGCGATGCCGACGGCCGCAGGCTGACCGAGTCGCTCGCGACGACCGGTGTGATCGCGGCCATGTACGACGAGGGCGCCTGGCAGCAGCTGCGCGAGGCGCTGACGTCCGCGATGAAGAAGAACGACGGCTCCGGACTCCTCGTCCTGTCCGACGGCTACTACGAGCGGGACGCCGACGGCGGCTACAGCAACCTGATGTTCGCCAACGCGGCGGTGAACTGCCTGGACCTGCCGCCCGCCTTCGACAGCCCCGACGAGGTCCGCAGGTCGCTGCCCGCGTTCGAGAAGGCGTCCCCGGTCTTCGGTGAGGGCCTGGCCTGGGCCGCCCTGAACTGCGCGTACTGGCCCGTGCGGGCCACGGGCGAGCCGCACCGCATCGAGGCCGAGGGGGCGGCGCCCATCGTCGTGGTCGGCACCACCCGCGACCCGGCGACGCCGTACCGCTGGGCCGAGGCTCTGGCCGGGCAGCTCTCCTCGGCCCGCCTGCTCACCTACGAGGGCGACGGCCACACGGCGTACGGTCGCGGCAGCTCCTGCATCGACTCCACGATCAACGCGTACCTGCTCCGCGGCACCCCGCCCCAGGACGGAAAGCGCTGCTCATAACCGCTGCGCCCGGCCCCGGAGGGCTCTCCTCCGGGGCTGGTACGGAGCACCCCCGGAAACTGTGTAGACTTACCGTCGTTGCTGATCGCACCATAGTGCGGGCAGCGCGCCGCCTTAGCTCAGATGGCCAGAGCAACGCACTCGTAATGCGTAGGTCTCGGGTTCGAATCCCGAAGGCGGCTCCACTGAAGCCCAGTTCAGATCTCCCTGAGCTGGGCTTCTTCGTTCAGTGTCCGGTGCGTGGGGCGGGCGACGAGCCGTCCGTCCGTCGCCACTCGCACGGTCCCCGCGGGGGCCCGCTGGTCCAGGAGCCGTGCCTTGCGGATACTTCCTTCCAACTCCTGCTTCAGCTCTGAGCCGAGTTCTCGTCCCACCAGCTCGTATGATCCCCACTCCGGCCCCCATGGCACGCTCGAACATGCCCGTCGCCTCCGGCAGCACACTCATCGTGTTCGTATAGATCAGGCGTCGGTAGCCGCGCTGGGCGAGGTTCGACCACACGGCGGTCGGATTGGTCTCGGTGATCTCCGCGCGGTGGGGGTCTCCCTCTGGGGCCGGATGCACCCGCCCCATGAAGTCGCCATCGATGATCGCGTGAGCGACCGCCTCGGACCGCAGCAGCGCCGCCCCCCACCCCACAGTCGTCTTACCGACTCCAGCTCGTCCATGGGGGCAGCGTGCCAGCGAGCGGCCACCTCACGCGACCGATGTCGATCCGGCCGATCCCCGCGGCGCCCACAAGATCACGATCTACGGCTGGAGTACTAGAACGGCAGATTGAAGTCGGTCTTGTTCGGGCGGCCGGTGATTTCTGCCGCCAGTCGCAATCTGGCGACATGGTAGGCCCACGCGTGTGTGGAGGCCTTCTTCTCGACGCCGAAGTGCCGGCCGGTAGCCTTGTCGAGGACATGGTGGTATTCGGCGATGAGCTCCCAGGATGTCGCCGAGAAGTCGTCGTCGGTCCATCCGTACAGATGTCGTAGTTCGAACTGTACAGATTCCAAGAAGCTCATCTCGCCGCGATCCAGTGGTTCGACTCTCCCGCCGGTGGACAAGACCCAGCTCTTGATCTTCTCTGGTGCGCGAGTCCATTTGCTGCCGGAGTCGCGAATTTCCGCGTAGTCCACCCATGCCCAAAATGCTTCCGCGTCTGCGATGTCCGGAGCTTGTCTGTGATGCTCGCGGCACAGCAGTGCGAAATTGCGCACATCCATCGAGCCTCCCAGTGACGTGGGGACCACGTGGGCTCGCTCGACGGGGGAGTTCCAGCAGATCAAGCACTCTTCGCTGATCCCCAGGTACTCCATGATCGCTCTTTTGGAAGGGGGCGTTCTCCTGCTGTCCGCTTCGGCTTCCCGCTTCCTCAGCGGCAGTGACTCGATGTCGTACCAGAAGGACTTTCCCTCCCCCTCCGGGTAGCCTATGTGCATTTCCTGGGGTACGCGATTGTCCTGTCGTCTTTTGTTCTTCCAGCTGTACAAGGGAGTGTGCAGCTCAGTCAGATATGGCAGCGCTTTTTCGGGGAGGAAGTTCTCGATCATCTCCCAAGAGTCGCGGTCGTAGCCGCCGGCGCTGTGGCGGTGTCCTTGCACGTCGAAGTAGAGAAGGCGTGGCGCGTTGGGGGCCTTTTGTTGTGCGCTCCATATGACCTCGAAGATGCGAGGCGCGCAGCGTTCGAAGTTTTCGTACACGGCCATGTCGTGATACAGGGCCACGGGTTTGATGGTGTCCGGACGCTTCCGCTGCGCTTTCTTCGTGCTCTTTCTGGTGCTCTTCTTTTTTGGCATGTTCCCCCCGGGCGTGACCTTGAGCCGAGTAGCATGCCAGTGACCACTGACAAGCCCGGGAACCCTTCACTTCGCCGCAGAAGACAGAGACGGCTCCCGCACCCCCACCCCCCGCACCCGCAACGCCAGCGGCGCCGCTGCCCCCGCCAAGGCGAACAGGGTGCCCAGGACGAGCCAGCCCTCCCGTGGGTGGGCGCCGAGGCAGAGGACCGCTATCAGGGCCGGGGCCACCGCCGTCGCCGCGCCGCGGCCCAGGGAGAAGAAGCCCTGGTACTGGCCGTGCATGCCCTCGGGGGCCAGGTTGAAGCTCAGGCCGAAGGAGCCTGCGGACAGCCACAGTTCGCCGAAGGTGAGTGCGGCCGCGAACAGCAGGAGCAGCAGCGTCGCCGGCCAGCCGCCCAGCCCGCCGGTGAACGCCACCAGCGCGCACGCGGCGAACAGGGCGATCCCGGAGTTGCGGCACATGCGGGCGGCCCGGCGGTCGTCCTCGGCGCCGCGGCTGAAGCGGATCTGCAGGCAGATCACCATCACCGTGTTGACGGCGACGATGCCCGACACCAGGACCGGCGGCGCCTCGGTGTGCTGGAGCACCCACAGCGGCACGGCGAACGACAGCACCTGTGCCTGCAGGGACAGCACCCCGCAGATCAGGGTGACGGCGGCGTACCGCCGGTCGCGCAGCACCTGCCAGCCGGAACCGGTGGGCTCCGCCTTCCCGGCCGACGCCGGGCGGGTCTCGCGCGCCCGCAGCCAGCGCAGCGGCAGCGCCGCCGCCGGGTAGGTCAGCGCCGTGCACCACAGCAGGGCCATGTACCCGGCCTCGGTGTCGGCCTGGATGACCAGTGCCGAGGCCGCCGCGCCGAGGGTGATGCCGATGTTGGTCACCACACGCAGGTAGGCCCGCAGCCGCACCCTCCCCCACGCTCGAACGCCCTCGCCCGGGGGGACCCCCACGGCCTCCTCCCCGACCGTGGCGACCAGCGCGCCGCGGGCCGCGGTGCTGCCCTGCTCGGCGAGGAGGAAGACCAGGATCAGTGCCAGGAACGCCGGGAAGGCGCGGGCGAAGGCCAGCGCGGCCATCGTGACGAACTGGACGCCGAGCAGGACGGTGTACGTGCGCCGGGGGCCGAACCTGTCCGCCAGCCTGCCCAGCGGTACGGCACCGGCCAGCGCCACGATCCCGGCTACGGTGAGGCCGGAGGCCACCTGGTGGACGGGCAGGCCGGCCACCCGGGTGAAGAACAGGGTGCTGGTCGTCAGATAGAGCCCGCTGCCGACCGTCTTCAGCAGCCAGGACAGGGCGAGCAGCCGGGGCTCGCCGGGAGGGGGCAGAGCGGCGTCGAGCAGGGCGCGCGTCCGGCTCCGGGCGGAGGTGCTCATGCCGCGGGGACCGCCATCTCGTGCAGTCGGGCGATGAACGCCTCCGCGGCCGCCTCGTCCGCGGCAGTGAAGTACGCCTCCAGGCGCCCCGGACTGGCGCACTCCTCGGGCGTCAGCACCTCCAGCACACCGGGCACCGCCAGGACCCGCTCCCGCAGGCCGGGCAACGCGGGCAGCCGGGTGCGGCCGACCGTCTCGGGGCGCGGGGCGCGGTCGGGACGGCTGGGCCGCTCACCGGTCGAGACCCGGACGAACTCCTCCCACAGGTCCACCCCGAAGGCGTGCCACCACATCCGGGAGATGCCCATGCCGCCCGGCCGTACGGCCACTTCGCCGATGACCGGCCCGTCCTGCGTGCGGAACACCTCCAGGTGCGTCACCCCGGCCGGCAGGCCGAGCGCGGCGACCACCCGGTCGTGCAGGTCCAGCACGTCCCGCGAGAACGGGTCCGTCTGGTCGGCGATGTACCCGCTGTTCAGGTTCGGCGAGGTGCGCAGCGGAGGGAGGAAGTAGCGGGAGACGGCCGCGCGGGCCACCTCGCCGTCGTGGACGACGCCGTCGCAGTGGTACTCGTGCGTGAACCGCACCAGGCGCTCCACCTGGACGGGCAGCCGCTGCTCCGCGAGGTCGGCGAAGCCGCCGGCCCGGTGCCGTGCTGTGAACTCCTCGGGGGAGTCGACCCGGTAGGTGCACTTCGAGGCGGAGCCGAACACCGGCTTGATCATGACCGGCCAGCCGGTCCGCTCCGCCGCCCGGGGCACGTCGTCGACCGTGGCGGCCTGGGCGTGGTCCGTCACCGGGAGACCGGCGGCGCGCAGCCTGTCCTTCATCGCCCGCTTGTGGGCGCCCCACAGGGACGCGTCGAAGCCGGGCCCGGGCACCCCGAGCAGCGCACGCACCAGGCCGGCCGCGACGACGCTCTTCTCGGTGGCCGCGACGACGTGGTCGACCGGCCCGTGCGCGGCGAGTTCGTACGCCGCCTGCTCGACCTGCGTCAGGTCGGCGAAGCTGTCGACGTACGCCACCTCGTGCCCCCGGTACAGGTCGGCGTAGACCTTTCGGGTCATGACGCGGACGGTGACGTCCGGGCGGCGGGCCAGCGCTTGGAGGACCTCGGGCTTGTCCGAGTTGAGCAGGAGTACCTGCCGGGTCACTTGATCTCCGTAGGGGGTGAGGCGTGGTGGTAGGTGACGGTGGCGGCGGCCTCGTCGACGACGGCCCAGGCGGGGGAGGGTCCGCGGTCCGGGGCACAGCCGGTGACGGAGCCCACGTTGATCACGTAGCGGCCGTCCGGTGCGAGCGGGACCGGCTCCCCGAACCGTACGGGCAGGCGCTCCACCCGCACCGGGCCGGTGCCGTCGGGCCACAGCCGGTACAGCGCGCTGCGGTGGTGGTGCCCGTGCACCAGGGCCCGCCCGGGGAAGTCCGCGTCGGCCGGGCACCACCGCCCCGGCTCCAGTTCGCGCCAGGGCAGCGGGTGGCCGTGGCAGTACAGCGCGAAGTCGGTGCGGTGCTCCAGCGGGGCGTCGAGCAGCGGGCGACTCCAGTCGGGCAGGTGGGGGTCGGGCACGAGGGCGCGGATCCGCTCCTCCTGGTTGCCCCGCACCAGCCGTACCCCGTCCAGGAGCCGGGCGAGGTCGGGGTCCGGGTCGAAGACGTCGGTCAGCCGGCCGTCGAACGCGTACCCGGCGACCTCCCCTTTGCCGACGCGGCACTCGAAGACGTCACCGAGGCAGACCACGCGGTCCACGCCCTGCTCACGGATGCCGTCGAGCACGGCGCGCAGCCGCGCGGTGTCCCCGTGGATGTCGGTCACGACGGCGTGGCGCACCGGTCTCACCCGCTCGTCCCGATCCGCACCCGGTCCGCCAGCGCCTCGCAGACCCGGGCGGCGTCGGCCGCGTCCGTGCCGTCGGCGATGACGTATCCGGCGCGGTCCTGCGAGCTGCGCACCGGGCGGACCCGGTCGCCGACCTGGACGTCCAGCCGGATCTCGGCGGTGGTGCCGTCGGTGTCGGGCAGGGCGATGTCACGGACCGTTCCGGGCGGTGGGGTGAGGAAGCGGATGGCCGCTCCCCGGCGGGCCACGGGTGGGTCGGCGGGCGGGCGGAGCAGCCCGAGCGGGCAGCCCGCGGTGAGGGCCACCACGTCCAGTCCGTAGGCACGGCGCAGCAGTTCGCGGATCTTGTCGCCGCCGATGCGGTTGTGCGACTCCAGGATCCGGGGGCCCTTCCGGGTGATCTTGACCTCGGTGTGGGCGGGGCCCTCCGTCAGGCCGACGGCGTCCAGGAAGGCCCGGACGAGCGCGGCGGTCTCCGCCAGCACGGGCGGGGGCAGGGCGCTCGGCTGGGTGTGCCCGGTCTCCACGAACCCGCTGCCGACCAGCTTGTCGGTCACCGCGAGCACGGTGTGCTTCCCGTCGTACGAGAAGCTCTCCACGCTGATCTCGGGCCCGTCGAGGTACTCCTCGGCGATCGGCCGGAGCCCGCCCGCCGCCTCGAAAGCCCGCCAGACGTCCTCGGCGTCCCGCGGCCCGGCCACCTTGAAGACGGCCTGACTGCTGGTGCCCGCCGCCGGTTTGAGGATGACCGGCCCTCCGGTCGTACGGCAGAACGCGGCGAGGTCGGCCGGGTCGCGCGGGGCGGCGGTGTGCACGGGGCCGATGCCGCGGGCGTTGAGGAGTTCCCGCATGCGCCGCTTATCCTGCAACAGCCCCACGGTGTGCAGGGAGTTGCCGGGCAGGCCGAGCCGCTCGGCGACCGCGGCCGTCGGCAGCAGGCCCCTTTCGGTGAGCGACAGGACGCGGGCGAAGGGGCGTTCGGCGTGCAGCGGCGCCAGGGCCGCGTGCAGTGCGCCGGTGTCGGCCAGGGGGGCCGCCAGGGCGGTGTCGGCCTCCGCGGCCACCGGTGGCGCCGGCTGCGCCGCGTCGTGCACGAAGACGGTGTCGATGCCCAGGGCGCGGGCAGCGCGCACCAGTTGCGGGGTGCCCGCGAGCACCGCGATCCGCGGTGTCGCGGGCACCTGCTGCCCGAAGGTCATGCCACGGGCTCCGGCTGTGCGTCCCCGGCGGTCGCCGCCTCGGGCGCCACCGCCTCCGGGTCGCCGAAGCGCTCCTTGAGGTAGGCGATGATGTCGGCGTTCTCCCGCAGCTTGCCCGGGATGACCGTGGCGCCGTCCACCAGGGCCGGGATGAACTTGCTGCCCGTGGTGCGGATCAGCTCGTGCCGCTCCTCGCGCGGCTTGGGCACGTTGATGTTGATGTAGGAGACCTGGAGCCTGGTGAGCAGTTCGCGCACCGGCTTGCAGTCCGGGCAGGTCTCCCGCTGGAACAGGACGAGCATCAGCGGCCCTCCTCGTGGAACGTACGGATGATCTCGCCGACGCCGGAGCCCGGCGTGAACGTGTGGCCGAGGTCGAGCAGGGCCATCTCCAGGGCACCGAAGATGCCGCTCAGGTCGAGGGCGTCGGCCGCGCCCACGTGCCCGACCCGGATGAGCTTGCCCTTGAGGTGGGCCTGGCCGCCGGTCATCGTGACACCGTACGAGGTGGACAGCGTCTTCAGCAGCCGGCCGGTGTCGATGCCCTCGGGCGCGAGCGCCGAGGTGATGACGTGGCTGCGCCGGTGCGGGGCCTGGACGAAGGTGCTGAAGCCCAGCTTCAGCAGCCCGCGTTCGGCGGCCCTGCCCAGGACGGCGTGGCGCCTGCGGAAGGCCTCCATGCCCTCCTCGTCCAGCATCTTCAGCGACTCGTGCAGGGCGAGCAGCAGGGACACCGCGGGGGACGAGGACGACATCGGGTAGAAGTGCCGCAGCCGCTCGAAGGACCAGTAGTAGTTCGGTCCGGTGGAGCGCTCGACGGCCGTCCACGCCTTGTCGGACAGGGCGACGAAGGCGAGCCCCGGCGGAAGCATGAAGCCCTTGTGGGAGGCGGCGAGGACCACGTCCAGGCCCCACGCGTCCATCTCCAGCGGGTGCACCAGCAGACCGCTGATGGCGTCCACGACCACGACCACGTCGGTGTCGCGGAAGATCCGCCCGATCGCCTCGACGTCGTTGAGGGCACCGGTGGAGGTCTCGCTGTAGACGACGAACGCGCCCTTGATCTCCGGGTGTTCACGGTAGGCGGCCGCCACCCGCTCGGGGTCGGCGCTGGTGCCCCAGTCGCTCTCCACGACGTGGACGACGAGGCCGTACGAGGTGCAGATCGCCTGGAAGCGTTCGCCGAAGTAGCCGTTGGAGACGACGAGGACCTCGTCGCCGGCCGAGAAGCAGTTGGCGACCGCGGCCTCCATCGCGCCGGTCCCGGAGGAGGCGATGGTGTACACGGGGGCGCTGGTGCCGAACAGCGGGGGCAGGCCGCCGCTGATCTCGTGGATCAGCTGCTCCATCTCGGTGGAGCGGTGGTGGATGATCTCGCGGGCCCCGGCCAGCAGCAGGCGCTGCGGGACTTCGGTGGGCCCGGGTGTGGCCAGCCGCAGCTTCACCGGCTGTTCTCCTTGATCGTGTCGGTGTCGGGGACGGGCGCCGCGGTCCGGGGCGCGTCGACGAAGACGCGCCGGGTGGCGGGCTTCAGGTCGAAGTCGAAGAGGACCACGCGGTGGCTCGGCGACATCGCGAGGCGGCCCTCCCGGAAGGGCACGAGCAGGCTGGTGCCGAGCAGCGACGACTTCAGGTGGGAGAAGCCGTTGGGGTCGGCGGTGGTCAGCTCGTGCAGATAGCGGCTGCCGTCGGCGGGGGACTCCGGGGCGATCCGCTCCAGGGTCCGCAGCAGGTCCTGCACGGCGCCCGGCTCGTAGCGCATGACGGTGAGCCCGATGGTGCTGCCGTGCGCGAACACCCCGGCCAGCCCGTCGCCCGTGCCGTGCTCCTGGAGCGTGGCGGCGATCCGGTCGGTGAGGTCGTAGTGGGAGTTGAGGCCGGTGCTCTCCACCGTCAGTTCGATCACCGGGCCACCTCCGCGGGCCCGGCGATCGCCGCCGGTGTGTTCTCGGCCGTCAGGTCGCCGGGGCCGGTCAGCGTCCAGGCGGGCACCCCGGCGAGGACGTCCGTGATGCGCGCGACCTGGGCGGTGTGGGCGGCGCGGCCGTCGTCGAGGTAGTGGTGCCAGCCGGCGTTGGCGCCGTCGAAGGCCGACTCCACGTTGGCGCGCAGCACCTCGGCGTGGTCGGCGCGGCTGCCGGTCAGCGGCTCGACGACCGTGTGCTCGCCGGGGCCGATGGCCGGGTGCAGGATCGCCGCGACGGGCACCCGCACGCCGACCGGTGCGCTCGGGAAGCGCTCACGGAACGGCAGCGGGTCCACCGCGAACTTCCCCACCGGGGAGAAGGCGTGGCCCTCGGCGGGCACGTAGTCGTCCCCGATGCCCGCCATCTCGCGGAGGCCGGGGTACTTGGCGACGGTGCCGTAGCCGAGGTGCGGATAGTCGGGCCAGCCGGCCGCGACGACCGAGCCGTCCGGCAGCTCGTGCAGCACGGTCTTGTCGCCGCTGAGCACCTGGTAGCCGAAGTGCTCCACCAGCTCCAGGAGCACCGTGCTCTTGCCGGCCCCCTTCGCGCCGGTGACCAGGACGACCTCGCCGTCGCGGTAGGCGGCGGTGGCGTGCAGCACCGCGGCGCCGGTGTTCTCCTGGTGCTTCAGCACCAGGTCGCGCACCAGCTCGACGAGGTCCATGTGCCCGCCGGCGCCGAGCGTCACGTCGATCACGCGGGCGGCGCGGTCGAAGCGGAAACGGGTGCCGGTCTTGGTGCACTCCAGGTACTCCCGGCCGTCCACCTCGGCGCGCCGGGCCGGCACGGTGAAGAACGCGCTGGCGCTCTTGCGGAGGTAGATGTCCTCCTGCGCGGTCCCGGCCGGAGGCGCGAGGCGCTCCGGGTCGGGGGCGTGCACGCGCAGTGTGGCGACCGGCTCGCGGCCGGTCTCGTCGGGCTTGGCCTCCTCGGCGGTCAGGTGCGTGGCGAGGAAGGCCAGCGCGTCCTCGACGCCGGCACCGGGCGCCACCTCCAGGTCGAGCCGGGTGCCGTGGAAGTCCAGCCACAGGGTGGTGGGGCGGGTGGTCACTGTGCGGCCTCCGCGAGTTCGCGTCCCAGGGACTCGTAGCGGTCCTGCTGTTCCAGCATCTGGGGCATGCGCTGCAGGTCGAAGATCTCCTTGAGCGGCGCGAGTTCCGGCTCCACGTTCAGCGTGGTGCCGTCCCGCATGATCCGGGTGAGCGTCTCCCGCATGGCCCGGATCGAGCTGCGCAGCGCCTGGTTGGCGTAGATCGCCATGGCGAAGCCGCGCTGTTCCAGCTCCTCGACGGTGACCTGGTTGTAGGTGGTCGGCACGACGATCACCGGGAGGTCGCCGCGGTAGGCCTCGCGGAAGGCGAAGACCTCCTCGGGGTCCTTGCGCTTGGAGTGGATGAGCAGGGCGTCCGCCCCGGCCCGTTCGTAGACGTCGGCCCGGCGAAGTGCCTCGGTCATGCCCTGCCCGGAGATCAGCGCCTCCAGGCGGGCCACCACGAGCATGTCGGTGCGGGTCTCGGTCGCGGCCCGGATCTTGCCCGCGAAGTCGTGCAGCGGGGCGAGGTCCTGGTTGCCCTCGATGAAGCTGTTGAGCTTCGGGAACTGCTTGTCCTCGATGCACACGCCGGCCACACCGCGCGCCTCGTAGGAGCGCACCATGTGGATGACGTTGTTGACGTTGCCGAACCCGGAGTCGCAGTCCGCGAGGACGGGGATGTCCACAGCGGAGGCGAGGTCGGCCGCCGCCTCCAGGCACTCGCCCATGGCGAGGATGTTGGCGTCGGGGACGCCGGCCGCGGCGGAGATCTCCAGGCCGCTGGACCAGACGACGTCGAAGCCGGCCTCCTCGGCGAGCCGCGCGCTGAGCGGGCTGTGCGAGCCCATGGCACGTGTCAGTCGCGGGGCGGCGAGCGCCGCGCGCAGCCGCTGTGCGGCCCCGGCCGGTGCCTCGTTCCGTTCCTGCTGCGGTCGTCTCCCGGTCATGCGTCCCCTCCGTTGGTGTGTTCGGTCTGTCCGGCGAGTTCCCGGCACACGTCCTCGACCGTCTCGTCGAGGACCTTGCGCGGCCGGGCCGCGCCGATCCGGCGCCCGACCTCCCACGGGTCGAGCCCGTGGCGGGCGCTGATCTTCTCGATGCGGTCCTGGAAGTAGAAGTGGTGGTCGTTGATCCCGGCCGCGATCTCCGCCCGCCGCACCGTCATGGGGCGCGGCAGCACCTGCTCGGCCACGTACTCGGCGGCCTCGCAGACCAGGGGCAGATCGGCGTGGGTGTCGTACTTGGGCCACGCGGTGAGGAAGGCCGCGGCCTGCTCGGTGGCGAGGTTCCCGGCGCCCCGGGCCATGGCGCACAGCGAGGCGTCCAGCCAGCTCACGCCCGCGTCCAGGCCGGCCACGGCGTTGGCCGCGGCGAGGCCCAGGTTGTTGTGGGCGTGGATGCCGAGCGGGGTCGGCAGCCGCTCGGCCAGCAGCTCGATCCGCCGGCGGACGTCGTCCGGGGTGAGCGCGCCGAAGGAGTCGGCGATGTAGAAGACGTCCGGCGCCTCCGCGGCGACGACGGCGGCGACCTCGGCCAGCTGCTCGAGGGTGGTGTAGCTGACGGCCATCAGGTTGACGCCGACCTTGAGGCCGAGGGCCCGCACGGCACGGACGTACTCCGGGACCCCGTCGATGTTCCACGGGTAGGCGGCGACGCGCACCATGGACACCGGGCTGTCGGGCAGGTCGTCCATGGCACTCACCGGGCACACGGTGGGGACGACCATCACGGCCAGCTCGGCGTGCGAGACGGCCGGCAGCGCCGCGAGGTACTCGGGCGTGCAGTGCGCCGAGGGCCCCGCCGTGGCGCTGGCCTTGCTCCCGGAACCGCCGCGGTAGCCGACCTCGATGACGTCGACGCGGGCGGCGTCCAGGGTGCTCACGATGGTGTCGACGTCGGTGGCGGTGAACTGCCAGTCGTTCTGGTTCCCGCCGTCGCGCAGGGTGCAGTCGAGCAGGGTGGGTTTCACACGGCTCCTTCCAGATGCGCCGCCGGGTCGGCCAGTTGGGCGCGGAAGCGCTCCACCAGCTGCTGCGGCGTCTGTTCCACGCGCTTTCCGGCGGGGTGGCTGCGCGGTTTGCAGCGGATCCGCACCAGCGTGGGTGTGCCGGTCAGGTCCAGGGCGGCCAGTTGGTCGAGGTCGTCCACGGTGTGGGCGGCGGCGTAACCGGCCGCGAGGGCCATGGCCGCCGGGTCGCCGAGGGCGACGGTGCGCTGGCCGCCGGTGCTCTCGTGGGCGCCGTTGTCGAGGACGACGTGGACGAGGTTCGGCCGGTGCTCGGCGACCATCGGCAGACAGCCCGGGTTCATGGCGAACGAGCCGTCGCCGTCCAGCACCAGCACCCGGCGGTCCGGGTGGGCCAGGGCGATGCCGAGCCCGATCGGCGCGGCCATGCCCATGGAGCCGACGAGGTAGAAGTGGTTGGCGCGATCGCGGATGTTGTACACGTCGCGTGTGATGTAGCCGCAGGTGGTCACCGTCAGGGCGGTGGACTCGCGTTCCAGCAGTGCGCCCAGGGCGTCACGGATGTCCAGCAACGCTCAGATCCCTTCCCGGACGATCAGCACGGCGGTGCTCCGGCCGGAGTCGTACTGTTTGAGGAACGCCTCCGCGGAGTCCTCGGGGTGCTCGTTGTCCAGCACGGTCCAGGGAATCCCGAACACGTCGAGCAGCCGGGTGAGTTCCCGTCCGATGACGTCGTGCTCGACGGCGTCGTTGCCGTCGTGGCCGCGCCAGCTCACCACGATCGGCAGGTGGACGTCGTAGATGAGGTTGAACGAGGTGAGGACGTTGAGCGAGTAGCCGAGGCCCGAGTTCTGCATGAGGACGACGGGCCTGGCCCCCGCCACGGCGAGACCGGAGGCCACCCCGAGGGCGCTGTCCTCGCGTGGCGCCGGGATGTAGGAGGCCGGACATCCGGGGTCCTCCAGCAACCGGAAGAATCCCTTGAGCAGGGAACACGGTACGCCGGTGAAGTGCGAATGGCCCCGGGTGAATAAGGCGTTGAACAAGGTTTCCGCGACGCTGGCCCCGGATCCTGCTGTCAACGAAGGTTCAGGCAGCACGCATGACCTTTCTTTTGCGAAGCACGGACGTGATCACGCCCGGCGAGGAGCGTCTCCGTGCCCCCCGGCGGTGTGGATGGTGCATGACGACCAGAGGAATCCGCAATGACATTCCGGAATACGGACAGCGGAATTCTGAGGGGCCGATTCGGGCATATCGTGCGTTCGGCGGGCTTATGGTCGGGTGCTTAATCGGCCGATTCTGTGCATGTAATGACTGAATCTCGATGTTTGAAGTGCGGTTGCGCGGTACCGGGGATTCCAGGGGCGGGGCGGTCGCCGGGCCGGCCGCCCTTCTTCGGCGGCGTCCGAGGAGGTGCAGGCCGCCGTACGGGCGCCCGCACTGTCCAAGAGCGTCCTTCCGGCCCGTCCATGAGGGCCGCTCCGACCTGCATGTTTCCGGTCATCGCGGGGCGCGTGAAGGTATGGCCAAGGCTGGAAACCGGTTTGTCGGGTGGGCGGATTCGAGTCATTGCCGGGACGGGGTATCGGCTGCCTCACGGACTGCTCCGTGTGCCTGGGATTACGGGATCTGCGGGCGTAATTCGGGCACTCTGGGCGGGCATCCTGGCCGATCTGACCGAACTGCGCACTTTCTGCAGGGCGGGTCGAGACGGGGCGCAGAGTGGCTGGATTGCGGTAGGCCGGAGATATTCCCGGCCGTGTACAGTCGCCGCCATTGACGTGCGGATGCCTTCGGAAGGGGGCCCCGGGATTCCCGGGGCGGAGGCGGATCGCCGCAGAGCATCGACAGCCGGGTCCGGTTTTGTTTCGATGCACCACCACCCCACACAGCGCCGTGCGCGGGTGTCTTCCCCTTCGCCCCTTTCCGGCGACTCTTCTTTTTCTTTTTCGGTTCTTTTCGACATGCAACGGGGATGATTCATGCGTGCCGCAGAACAAGACAGTGGTATCGGCTTTGTCGACGACGAAGCACAGGCGGCGGTCGAGGCGGCCGAGGGAATCATCGACGAGGCTTCGGGAAATGACATCGACGGTGTGTTCGGCCAGGCGTGGTCGGACGACCGGGTGGCGCACCTGCTGGAGCGGCTCGCCTCGGACTTCGTGCTCGACAACACCTACCGGGAACAGCACCTGAGCCTCACGGCCAGCGAGAACTACCCGAGCAAGCTGGTACGGATGCTCGGCAGTGGACTGCAGGGCGGCTTCTACGAGTTCGCCCCGCCGTACCCGACCGAGGCGGGCGAGTGGGCCTTCCCGGACTCCGGCGCGAACTCCTCCCTGGTGGGGAAGCTGACCGGGATCGGCCGACAGCTCTTCGAGGCGGCCACCTTCGACTGGCGGCCCAACGGCGGCTCGGTCGCCGAGCAGGCCGTACTGCTGGGCACCTGCGGGCGCGGCGACGGCTTCGTGCACTTCGCGCACAAGGACGGCGGCCACTTCGCGCTGGAGTCGCTGGCCGCCGCGGCCGGCGTCAACACCTACCACCTGCCGATGGTCGACCGGACCCTGCTCATCGACGTGGACCGGCTGGCCACGCTGTGCGCCGAGCACCCGGAGATCAAACTCGTCATCCTCGACCAGTCGTTCAAACTGCGCTGGCAGCCGCTCGCCCAGATCAGGGCCGCGCTGCCCGAGGGCGTCTTCCTCGCGTACGACGCCAGCCACGACGGTGCCCTGATCGCGGGCGGGGCGCTGCCGCAGCCGACGCTGCTCGGCGCGGACGCCGTGCACGGCAACACCCACAAGACCATCGCCGGACCGCAGAAGGCGTACATCGCCTTCCGGGACGCCGACCACCCCAAGCTCAGGGCGGTGTCGGACTGGGTCTGCCCGCAGATGCAGAGCAACTCGCACGCCGAGCTGATCGCGCCCATGTACGTGGCCCTGTCCGAGATCGCCCTTTATGGCCATGACTACGCGCGTCAGATACTCGCCAACTCCCAGGCGCTCGCGCACGCCCTGCACGAGGAAGGGGTGCGGGTCTCCGGGGAGTCGTTCGGATTCACCGAGACCCACCAGGTGCACATCATCACCGGGTCGGCCGCCGACGCGCTGCGGTTGTCCCTGGGCGACCTGGCGCACGCCGGCATCCGCACCACCAACATCGAGGTACCGGGCGCCAACGGGCTGCACGGCCTCAGGCTCGGCGTCCAGGCGATGACCAGGCGGGGGCTGCGCGAGGCGGAGATGCGCGAGGTGGCCCGGCTGGTGGCCAAGGTCGTGCTGCGCCGCGCCGAGCCCACGGCGGTCCGCGCCGAGGTCGCCGACCTGCTCCGGCACCACACCCTGGACCGGCTGGCCTACTCCTTCGACGCCTACGTCGACTCACCGGCCGCGGCCCGCCTGTTGGGGGAGGTGTTCCGATGAGCACGGCGACTCCGGCGAACACGTCGGGCCCGGCGGTGGCCCCGGACGCGATGGGTTCCGCGGGGACGGCCGCCCGGGCGGGTGCTCCGGCTGTGGCGGGTGTGGCGGGTACGGCCGCCCGGGCCGGTGCTCCCGCCGTGGCGGGTGCGGCGGGTACGGCGGCCCGGGGAGGTGCTCCGGCTGCGGTCGGTGTGGCGGGTACGGCGACTCGGGCGAGCGCCGCCGCGCTCGGCACGGCGGATGCGGAGGCCCTGGCGAGCGGCGCTGCCGCGACTGGTGCGGTGGGTTCGGTGGCCCGTGTGGGCGCCGGTGTCGCGGTCGGCATGGCCGGTACTGCGGGTACGGAGGCTCTGGTGAGCAGTGCTGCCGCGACTGGTGCGGTGGGTTCGGTGGCCCGTGTGGGCGCCGGTGTCGCGGTCGGCATGGCCGGTACTGCGGGTACGGAGGCCCTGGCGAGCAGCGGCGCTGCGGTCGGTATCGCGGGTTCGGAGGACCGGGCGGGCAGCGGCGCCGTGGTCGGCGCCGTGGGCTCCGCCGTCGTCCTGGCTCCGGTGGGCACGGTGACTCCCGGGAGCCGCGCGGACGCCCCGGGTTCGCCCGTGGGCCCGACGGCCCGTCGGGGGTCCCGGCCACCGCTGCCGCCCGGCGTGCTGAACACCGTCGTCCGGCCGCGCCGGGCCGATGTGCCGCACGCCGTGATCGGCGCGGAGGTCTGGCACACCGAGTGGGCCCGGCCGCTCCTGGAACGGCTCGACCTGCGGACGGTCATCGCCGACGAGCGGCTGTCCTGCGAGCGCGTGCTCGACACGCTCGCCGCCCAGTCGGTGGCGTTCGTCTGTGAGGAACTCCCGGTCAGCGGCCTGGCCGCGATGTCCTGGGCGGCTCGCCGCACCGAGGCGCTGCGCCGCGACGACCCCCTGCTCGGCGTGGTCTTCATGGTCGAGGACCCCCGCGCCTTGGACCCGCGCGCCCTCGGCCCGCTGGTGCGCACCCTGTCGCCCGGCGACACGGACCTGCCCGACTTCCTCGCCGAAGTGCAGCGCGTGCGGCACGAGTTCCACTGGGAACTGCGCAATCGTCGCCCCGGCACACCACCGGCCCGGGAAGCGGCGGCGGCCCCCGCCCGTTGGACCGGGACCGTGCCGAACTTCAACGTGAAGCACCCCTCCATGCTGCTGCCGTACGCCCTGCTCTCCGCGCGCACGCGGCGGGAGGTGTACTGCGAGATCTCGCCGCAGGAGGCCCTGCTGTTCGTCGCGGACAGCGTCGGCCGGGGTCCGGCCGCCGCCGTCGCCGGGGTGTTCGCCACGCTCCGGCAGGACGTCGACCGGCTCAACACCGCGCTCGGCTCCCGGCTGCGGCTGCACCTGGACCACGCGGACGACCACGAGGTGATCCAGGCCGCCTGCGAGGCCGGTTTCGACTCGGTCATGGTCGACGGGTCCGGCCGCACGCTCCACCAGAACGTCCTCTTCACCAACGCCGCCACCGAACTGGCCCGGCGCTACGGCGTCCTCGTCGAGGGCGAGATCGGCTCCATCGACGGGGCCGGGCTGCGCAAGTGGAACAAGACGACCCCGAGCGACTTCACCCGGTTCGTCGAGGACACGGACCTCGACCTGGTGGGCGCCCACGTGGGCCAGTTCCACAGCTTCGACTACGGCTTCGCCGCCACCCGCCGCTCGCTGGCCGAAGTCGGCCTGCTGGACGACCGCGCCACCGGCGACGACCTGCACGCCTTCGCCGAGGCCTGCGCGCGCGTCGAGAAGGACCTCACCGACTCCGGACTGCCCGGCTACTCGGCCGAGCACCGGCTGGTGGCCGCGCTGGCCCGCCGGGCCACGACGGCAGGGGACGGGCCGGACGCCGGGCCACGGCTCGACGCGGTGTTCCGCGAGGCCCGGACCCGCGTCCCGGTGTTCCAGCGGCCGCTGCTCGACGCCCTGGAGAGGGAGTGGCTGGAGCGCCGGCTGGCCAAGGTCCGGCGCAAGACCGACCTGTGGGACGAGGTCTTCGCCACCGAACCGGCGCGCGAGCACCGGTACGCGGCGATCGACCACGGACTCGTCCAGACCCTCACCGGCGTCCTGGAAGGCACCGGCCGCGCCCTGGTCGTGCACGGCGGCAGCTCGATCTCACGGGTCGACCTCGCCTCCCTGCCGGCGCACGGGGTCGCCCGGGTGAACTTCGGCAGCGGGGTCTACGCCGACTACCTGGAGGCGCTGCGCGCCCATCTCCCCGTCGACCTCACCGCGGACCCCGATGCCCCTACGGGGGACGGGACTTGGAAGCACGTGCGGCGCATGTCGTACCTTGCGGAGGCGACGCGTGACTGGCGCTCCTGGACCGATGCGCCGCCGTCCTTCGTCGACACCTTCGTCAGCCGGCTGGAGCGGTGCTACGCGGCCCCGCTCCGTGGCCGTACGCCCACCCAGGCCCCGGGAGGCCGCAGTTGAGTCCCTTTGAGCAGATCCTCGACCTCCTCGACCGCGAGAAGGCCACGTACCGCGTGGTCGAGCACCCGGCCGAAGGGCGCTCCGAGGAGGTGTCCGCGGTGCGCGGCACGACCGTGTCGCAGGGCGCGAAGGCGCTCGTGTGCCGGGTGAAGGGGATCGAGTCCCCGGCGGTGCTGGCCGTGCTGGCGGGCGACCGGCGCGCGGACCTGAAGAAGGTCGTCGCCGCGGTCGAGGGCAAGAAGGGCGGGTTCGCCCCGTCGGACCTCGCCGAGCAGCTCACCGGCTGCGTCGTCGGCGCCATCCCGCCGCTGTCGCTGTCCGGCACGCTGCCCGTCGTGGTGGACGCGGAGTTCCTCGCGGCCCACGAGGAGATCGCCTTCAACGCGGGCCGGCTGGACCGGTCGGTGGTCATGGCCACGGAGGACTACGTCCGGATCGTGGCGCCCGCGGTGGCGCCCATCGCGGCGCCGGTGGTCCCGGCCGCCGCGGAGTAGGGACCGACACGAATCAAGGGGGGTGCGTCGGCATGCGCGTGCGCATCGGGGCACAGTTCGTCGCGCTGGCGTGCGCGTGGGGCTCCAGTTTCCTGTTCATCAAGGTCGCGCTGGAGGGGCTGACGCCCGCCCAGGTCGTCTGGGGCCGACTGGTGCTGGGCGCGCTGGCGCTCTGCGCGGTCATGGCGGTGACCCGCAGCAGGATCCCCCGGGACGCCGGGCTGTGGCTGCGGCTGTCCGTGGTGTCCGTGCTGCTCTGCGTCGTGCCGTTCCTGCTGTTCTCCTGGGCCGAGCAGCACCTCGACTCCGGCATGGCGAGCATCCTCAACGCCACCACCCCGCTGCTCACCCTCGCGGTCGGCGCGGTCGCCCTGGCGGACGAGCGGCTCGACAAGCGCCGTACGGCGGGTCTGCTCACCGGGTTCGCCGGGGTGCTGGTGCTGATCGGCCCGGGGGGACTCGCCGGGGGCGGCGGGCACCTCCTGGCCGAACTCGCCTGCCTGGGCGCCACCGCCTGTTACGGGGTCGCCTTCGTCTATCTGCGCCGGTACATCACCCCGTACGGGCTGCCGGCGGTCAGCGTCGCCTTCGTGCAGGTCACCATCGGCGCCCTCATCATGCTGGCGGCCACCCCCTGGCTGGCGTCGCCCGCGCCCCGCGTCGACACGCCGATCGCGCTGAGCATGCTGGCGCTGGGCGCCCTGAGCACCGGCCTCGCCTATCTGTGGAACAACAACATCGTCCAGGCGTGGGGTGCGGTGAACGCCGCCGCGGTCACCTATCTCACCCCGGTCGTCGGTGTCACGGCGGGCGTGGTCCTGCTCGGGGAGCGGCTGACGTGGAACCAGCCGCTCGGGGCGGTGCTGATCATCGCCGGGATCATGGCGGCACACGGCACGTTGCCCCGCCCGGCGCGGCGACGGGCCGCCGCGCCGGAGCCGACAGTGGGGACCGAGGCGGCCGACCTCCCCGTGGAGGAGCGCGCGGCCCGCTGAGCAGGGCGCGGGCCCCGCGCCCTCCGGCGGGCCGTTCCCCGTGCCCGTCGCTCCACGGGCGTGGAACCGCCGGAACCCGCCGCGGCCTGCCGGAACCCGCCCGGCCGAAGCCCGCCCTGCCGTCGCCCCGCGGCCGTCACCCCGCGGCCAGTTTCGCGGCCCAGGCCTCCCAGGCGGGCTGCTCGCGGTCCCGGACCGTCGCGCCGTCGGGGCCGTAGAGGTGGCCGCCGACGACGATCGCCGCGGTGCCGCCCCACTCCATGGTGGTGAGCTCGAAGATCCCGCCGACGGGCTCCGTCGTACGCAGGGCGACGGCTTTGGCGCTCACGGCTTCGACGGTGCCGCGCAGCCGCGGTGCCGTCGCGATCGTCTCGGCCTCCTGGCCGGGCCGGACCTCCGAGAGCCCGGCCGCCGCGAGCACGTCGGGTGCGGGCACACCCTGCGGCAGCTCGTGCATGACGAGGAGCGTCGTGGTCGGCAGGCCCGCGAAGTGCGCTGGAGGTGTCCGACGCCGCCCTGCGCGCGTACGGCGCGGAATACTGGGCGGACTTCCACGCCAACCCCCCGCTGGAGATGCTGCGCTGCGCCGCCTGACGACCGGCGCGGGACTCCCGCTCGGCCGGGCCGCACCCGTCGCGGCTCCGCCGAACGGCGTAGACGCGTCGCGGTCCGACAGGCGTACTTAAGGGGTCTTTACCGTGAACGGATAGCATCGCGCGTCAGCCCGTCAGCCGCCGGACCGGGATGAGGTGAGGACATGGGGGCGCCCAGGATCGCCGTCGCCGTGGTCACGATGGGCAACCGGCCCGAGGAGGTCGACGCGCTGCTGGAGTCGGTGGCCAAGCAGGACGTGCCGCCCGAGCGGATCGTGATCGTCGGCAACGGCTGCCCGCTGCCCGAGTTCGCCCGGCGGCTGTCGCTGCCCGGCGAGGTCACCCTCATCGAGCTCGACGAGAACCTCGGCTGCCCCGGCGGGCGGAACGCGGCCCTGGCGCGGCTGCGGGAGTTCGGCGACATCGACGTCGTGGTGGACCTGGACGACGACGGTCTGCTCGTCGACCCCGATGTGCTGCGCCGCGTCCGGGACCTCTACGCCGCCGACGACCGGCTCGGCATCGTCGGCTTCCGCATCGCCGACGAGCTGGGCGAGACGCAGCAGCGGCACGTGCCCCGGATCGGCAGGTCGGACCCTCACCGGGGCGGGTACGTCACCGGGTTCCTCGGCGGCGGGCACGCGCTGCGGATGGCGATGCTCGACCAGATCGGCGACTGGCCCGCCGAGTTCTTCTTCGCGCACGAGGAGACCGACCTGGCCTGGCGCGCGGCCGACGCGGGCTGGCGCATCCTCTACGCGCCCGAACTGCTGCTCCAGCACCCGAAGACCTCGCCCGCCCGGCACGCCATCTACTACCGCGTGAACGCCCGCAACCGGGTCTGGCTGGCCCGCCGCCGGCTGCCGCTCCCGCTCGTCCCCGTCCATCTGGGGGTCTGGGTGCTGCTCACCCTCGCGCGGAACCGGTCGGGCGCCGGGCTGCGGGCGTGGTTCGGCGGATTCGTGGAAGGCGTACGGGAGTCGGCGGGAGAGCGGCGGCCCATGCGCTGGCGTACGGTGTGGCGGCTCACCCGGCTGGGGCGTCCGCCCGTCATCTGACGCCGACGGGCGTGCGTCGCCGGCGTCGCGTGAGTGGTTGAGTGGGCCCCGGCCGTTCACCTCCGCCGACCGGGACCCGGATCCGGCCGCGGCGGCGACACTCCCCCGAGTTGCGCGTCCAGACGCGCGCGCCGCCGGGCCAGATCCGATGTAGCGATCACATCAGGCTTTGCCAACGGATCGCTAACATGTGGCCAACGGTTCTCCGTTGCGTCGTCTGCCGATTGGCGTGAAGTCGCCGAACCAGGGCCGAGGAAGGCCGGGGCGGCGGCGGATCCCGGCGGAGGACGCGGGGACGAAGGTGACGGAAAACCGCTGTCCAGGGGCGGAAACCCGTCACGGTGGGAATCACGTCCAGGGCGGCGGAGCGGAAGGCGGGGGCGCGATGGGGGCGGCATCTCCCTGCTCGGGCAGCGACGGGGGATCCGACGGTGGACCCGGCGGGGGGTCCGGCGGGGGTTCCGGGGAACGGTACGGCCTGCGGTTCGGGCTGCTGGGGCCGCCGGTGCTGTACGACGACATCCCGGGCGGTGCCGGAGGCGTGACCAGCGGCGGGAGTCGCCGGGGCGAAGGGACGGTCCGGGCCATCGGGAGCCCCAAGACCCGTGTGCTGCTGGCCGCGTTGCTGCTCGACGCCGGACGGGTCGTCTCCGTCGAGTCCCTCAAGGACGCGCTGTGGGGAGGGACCCCGCCGGTGTCCGCGCAGGCCTCGCTGCACAACCACGTGGCCCGGCTGCGGCGGCTGCTGGGGAACCCCGAGCGGCTGCGGACCGTGCCCTCCGGGTACGTGCTGCGTGTCGACGAGGGCGAGTTGGACGTCCATGTCTTCGACGCCCATGTGGCCGCGGCACGTGCCGCGCACACCGGCCAGGACTGGGAGCGGGTCGTCGCGGAGTGCCGGGCCGCGCTCGCCCTGTGGCGGGGCGCGCCGCTCGCCGGACTGCCGCCCGAGGTGGGCGGCTACGCCTTCGCACGGCGCCTGCGCGAGGCCCGGCTGCTGCTCCTGGAGTGGCGCTACGACGCCGAGTTGGCCCTGGGCGGCGCCCGGCTGGACCGGTTGGTGCCGGAGCTGGCGGCGCTGACCAGCGAGTATCCGCTGCGGGAGGTGTACCACCGGCAGTTGATGCTCGCCCTGCACCGCACCGGCCGCCGCGCCGAGGCCCTCGCCGTCCACCGTGACCTGCGCACCCGCCTCGTCGACGAACTCGGCATCGAACCGGGCCCGGGCGTGCGGGAGGCCCACGTGGAGGTGCTGCGGGGTGCCTTGGGGGACGGCGGTCCGGGAGGGGCGGGGGAGCACGGCGCCCGGGTGCAGGGAGGGGCTTCCCGGTCGCCTGCGGATGTGGGCTCGGGGGAGCGTGGTTCCGGGTCGTTCGAGGGTGCGGGGCCGGGTGTCTCCGGTTGCCGGTCGTCTGAGGGCGCAGCCCTACCGGCCTCCGGCTCTCAGTCGTCTGAGGGCGCAGCCCTACCGGCCTCCGGCTCTCAGTCGTCTGGGGGCGCGGGCCCGGATGCCCCCGGCTGCCAGTCGTCCGCCGGCACGGGCCCGGAGGGGCGGGGTGCCGGGTCGTCTGCGGGCCTGGATCCGGATGCCCCGGACTCTCGGTCGTCTGCGGTCGGAGCCTTACATGTCCCGGACTCTCGGTCGTCTGCGGTCGGAGATTCCCATGTCCCGGACTCTCGGTCGTCTGCGGTCGGAGATTCCCATGTCCCGGACTCTCGGTCGTCTGCGGTCGGAGCCTCACATGCCCCGGACTCTCAGCCCTCTGCGGCCGCAACCCCACACGCCCCCGTCCCCCAGCCGCCCGCGCACGCGACCCCGAGTACCCCCGGCCACCAGTCACCCCCGAGCACCGACCCGGCAAACCGCGGCCCCCAGCGGCCCGCACGCGCCCCGTCCCCTTCCCTCGCCGCGGCGCCCCGGCCCGCGCAACTCCCTCCGCCCCCGGCCCACTTCACGGGACGGCACGCCGTGCGCGACGCCCTGTGCCGTGCCCTCACCGCGCCCGGCCCGTATCCCACCGCCGTGATCAGCGGCATGCCCGGCGTCGGCAAGAGCGCCCTCGCGCTGCATGTCGCGCACGCGTTGGCGGAACGTTTCCCCGATGGACAGCTCCACCTCAACCTGCACGGCGCGACTCCCGGCATGACCCCCCTCTCCCCGGGCCAGGCGCTCACCGCCCTGCTGCGCGACCTCGGTGTCGAACCGGGCCGCATCCCGGAACTCCCGGACGCGGCCGCCGCGTTGCTGCGTTCACTGCTCGCCCCGACCCGCACGCTCCTGGTGCTGGACGACGCCGCGAGTGCCGCCCAGGTTCGGCCGTTGCTGCCGGGCGGCTCCGGCTGCGCGGTCATCGTCACCAGCCGTTCACCGCTCACCGCCCTCGACGGAGTCGCCCGCTTCCCGCTCGCCCCGCTGTCGGACGAGGAGAGCGCCGACCTCCTGCGCGCGGCCTCGGGCCGTGACGGCCTGGACGGCTCGGACGCCGCCCGGCTCCTCGTCGAACTGACCGGCCGCCTCCCCCTGGCCCTGCGCGTCGTCGCGGCCCGGCTGGCCGCCCGTCAGGCCCTCACGCCGGACGTCCTGGCCGGGCAACTGGCCGCCGCGGACGGGCGGTTGCGGCACCTGGAGTACGACGACCTGAGCGTCCGCCGCTCCCTGGCCGTCGCCCAGGACTCGCTCGCGGGCTCCGCGCGCGAGGCCGACCGGGACGCGGCCCTCACCCTGCGCCGCATCGGCGCCCTCGACCTGCCCACGTACGGCGCCCCCCTGCTCGCCCGTCTCACCGGCACCGGCGTGAGGCGCACCGAGGCCGCCCTGGACCGGCTCGTGGACGTGGCCCTGCTGGAGGAGATCGCGTACGGCCGCTACGCACCGCACGACCTGGTGCGCGACTTCGCCCGCGAACGGGCCGGTGAGCGGGAGGCGGACAGCGCCGGCGACGCCGCCGACACGGCGCTGCGCTGGTACGCCGCCGTGGCCGAGCGCGCCCTCGCCGCCATCCTCGGCCCCGGCCCCGACCAGGACGACCGCCGCCGCCCCACCGCGGCCCGGCCCGCCGGCCCACCTGCGCACGCCGACGCGGTCGCCCCCTTCGACACCCCCGAGGAGGCCTTCGCCTGGGGCGACCGGGAGCTGGCGAACCTCGTCACCCTGGTCGAGCGGCACGGGGACGACCCGTGCGGCGGGCGCGCCGCCCTGGTCTCGGATCTGGTCCGGCTGGTCTTCCCCTACGCGCACCGCCGGGGACGGGTCGCCGAGATGGAGGTGCTCGGGCGGGTGGGCCTCCGGGTGGCGCGGCGGCTCGGTGACGAGGCGGCGGAGGCGTGCGCGCTGGTCGACCTCGCGGGGCTGCGCTTCCTGACCGGCCGCCAGAGCGACGCCCTCACCCTCAACGACCGCGCGCTGGACCTCTGGCGGCGGCTGGACCAGCCTTCCTGGATCCGTCGCTGCCTCAACAACCGCGGCCTGCTGCTGGAGGGACTCGGCCGGCACGCCGAGGCGGCGGAGGCGCTGACGCGGAGCCTGGAGTACGCGCGGCGGCTGGACGACCCGTACGGCGAGGCCGTCACCCGCAGCCACCTCGGCAACCTCTACGAGCACACCGACCCGCGGGCCGCCATCGAGCAGCACCGGCGGTCGCTCGCGCTCGGGGAGGAGATCGGCGCCGTGATCGTGCGCCACTCGGCGCACTGCAACATCGGCTACGCCCATCTGCGGCTCGGGGAACCGGACGCCGCCCTTCCGCACTTCGAGGAGAGCCTGCGCGTCCTCGGCGGCCAGGGCGACTGGCACGGCGAGTCCCAGACCCGGCTCGGCCTGGTCCGCGCGCTGCGGCTGCTGGGCCGCACCGGGCGGGCCGCCCGCGAGTGCGCCGAACTGCTGGGCCGGGCCGACGCCCGCGCCGACCACTACACCGGCGGTCTCGCCCGCCACCAGAACGGGCTGCTGCTGCGCGAGCGGGGGCGTCCCGGCGAGGCGCGCGAGGAGTGGGCCAGGGCGCTCGCGGCACTGGAGGGGACGGACGAGCACGCGGTGGTCGCGGAGCTCCGCGCGCTGCTGGCCGCCGAGGGCTGACTACTTGGCGTCCGCGTAGCACTCCACCACCGCCGTCGTGAACGGGAACCGCACCGGCGTCTCCCCGAAGGTCAGCCGCCCGGCCAGGTCCGCCGCCTCGCGGATCGCCGCCACGACCGTCTCGGTCTCCTCCTGGGGGCAGTGCACGATCACCTCGTCGTGCTGGAAGAAGACCAGTTCGGCCGCCAGCCCGGCACAGGTCCTCCGCAGCGCGGCGAGCAGCAGCAGCGCCCAGTCGGCGGCGCTGCCCTGGACGACGAAGTTCCGGGCGAAGCGGCCGCGGGCGCGGGCGTTGGTGGAGGCGTACCCGGGGACCCACTGGCCGCCGTCGGGCTGGTCGTCCTCGGTGGCCGGGATGCCGGCCTCCTCCGTCGCGTCGTCCGAGCCCCGGGCCGCGGGCGGGCAGGTCCGGCCCAGGAAGGTCCGCACGAGCCGGCCCTCCTCGCCGGCCCGGGCCGCCTCGTCGACGTACGCCACCGCCCTGGGGAAGCGGCGTCTGAGCGCGGCGAGGTTCTTCAGGCCGTCGCCGGAGGTCTGGCCGTACACCGCGCCGAGCACGGCGAGTTTGGCCTGGGCGCGGTCGCCGGAGAAGGCGCGGTCGGAGACGGACTGGTACAGGTCGCTCTCCCGGCCGGCCACCTCCATGAGCCCGGGGTCGCGGGAGATGGCGGCCAGGACGCGCGGTTCCATCTGGTCGGCGTCGGCGACGACGAGCCGCCAGCCGGGGTCGGCGACCACGGCCCGCCGGATCACCTTGGGGATCTGGAGCCCGCCCCCGCCGTTGGTCACCCAGCGCCCGGTCACCGTCCCGCCCGCGAGGAACTCGGGCCGGAACCGGCCGTCGCGCACCCAGTCCTGGAGCCAGGACCAGCCGTGGGCGACCCAGATGCGGTACAGCTTCTTGTACTCGATCAGCGGCTTCACGGCCGGGTGGTCGACGGACTCGATCTCCCAGCGGCGGGTCGAGGAGACCTTGACGCCGGCCTGCGCGAAGGCCTTGATCACGTCGGCGGGCAGGTCGGGGCGGACCCGTCTGCCGAACGCGGCCGACACCTCGTCGGCCAGCTCGGCCAGGCGGCGGGGCTCGCCGCCGCCCGCGTACCGCTCGCCCAGCAGGTCGTGGAGCACCGCGCGGTGCACCTCGGCGCTCCAGGGCAGCCCGGCGCGGTTCATCTCGGCGGCCACCAGCATGCCCGCGGACTCGGCGGCCGTCAGCAGGCGCATGCGCTCGGGGTGCTCGGCCCGCTCGTGCCGCCGCTGCTGCTCGGCGTAGACCGCGAGGAGGTCCGGCAGGGGCAGCGGGACGCCCCGCGGCTCGAACAGGGAGGACTGGGAGCCCGGTTCGGCGGAGCGCAGCGGGGGATCGGGCGGTACGGGGCCGCCGCGCAGCCGGGCCAGGGCGGCCGCGGCCGAGCGGGGTTCCCCGTACCGCCCCTCGTGGCCGAGGAGGAGTGTCTCGGCGGCCTCGATGTCGTAGCAGCGCTCGACTCGCACCCCCGTGGCGAGCAGGCGCGGGTAGACCTCGGCGGTGGACCGCCACACCCACCGCGTGACGCCGGGACGGCTCCGCACGGCCTCGGCGGGATCGGCCTCCCGCCGCACCGGCCCGGCGGGCAGCCCGTCCGGACCGAGGGGGGCGACGTCCACGCCACCGTCCTCGGCCGGGGCGAGTGCCCACCGGTCGGTCATGCTGCGAGTGTGCCAGGGGGGTCTGACAACGCCGCCGTACCGCCGCGGCCCCCGGTCAGGACGCGTCCAGCACGTCCTTCTGGGCCTGCACGATCTTCTCCAGCACGGCCGCGACGTACTCCTCGGTCCGCTCCTTGTCGACACCGAGTCCGCTGAGGACGCCGTCGCCGTTCTCGTGCTCCAGCAGGGCGAGCAGGATGTGCTCGGTGCCGATGTAGTTGTGGCCGAGGCGCAGGGCCTCGCGGAAGGTGAGCTCCAGGACCTTCTTGGCGTCCTGCCCGTACGGCACGAGCTCGGGGGCCTCCTCGACCGCCGGCGGGAGGGCCGCCGTCGCCGCATCCCGGACCGCGTCGAGCGAGACGCCCTGCTCGACGATCGCCTTCGCGGCGAGGCCCTCGGGCTCGGCGAGCAGCCCGAGGACGAGGTGCGCGGGCACGCCCTCGGCGTTGCGCGCGGCCTTGGCCTTGCTGTGGGCGGTCATGACCACGTTCCGGGCGCGGACGGTGTAGCGGCTGAAGCCCTGGCTCGGGTCGAGGTCGGCCGACTCCTTGGGCACGAAACGCTTCTGCGCGGCCTGCCGGGTGACGCCCATGCTCTTGCCGATGTCGGTCCAGGAGGCGCCGGACCGCCTTGCCTGGTCGACGAAGTGGCCGATCAGGTGGTCGGCCACGTCGCCCAGGTGGTCCGCGGCGATCACGGCGTCCTGGAGCTGCTCCAGAGGCTCGTCGTGGACCTTCTTGATGGCCGCGATGAGGTCGTCGAGACGGATGGATGACGTGGGCTCGGGGTTCGTCATGTGTCAACCGTAGGTTGCGCCCTGGAGCCTGTCAACCTCGGGTTGACACACGGCCGAGCTACTTCGGAGAAGTGGCCACCAGCCGCAGCGCCAGCCCCGTGAACACCGTCCCGGAGACGATGTTCAGCCAGCGGTTCACCCGCGCGCTGCGCCTGAGGAAAGAGGTCAGCCGCCCCGCGAGCAGCCCGACGCTGCCGTCCCACAGGAAGCCCATCACCACGAGCGTGACGCCGAGCAGCAGCAACTGGCCCTGGACGTGGCCGAGCGAGGGGTCCACGAACTGGGGCAGGAACGCCACGTTGAAGAGGATCACCTTGGGGTTCAGCAGGTTCGTGATCGCGCCCTGCCAGAACGCCCGCCGCATGCCCGACCCCGTGGCGCCGGTCCCTTCCGCACCCGGCACCGACCGGTCGCGGAACGCCTTCACCGCCAGATAGAGCAGATAGGCCGCGCCCGCCCAGCGCAGCACGTGGTACAGCGTCGGCAACGCCGTGAACAGGGCCGACAGGCCGAGGGCCGCCGCGACCGCGTGCACGAGCATCGCGCACGCCACCCCGAACGCGGCCATCACCCCGGCGGTCGGCCCGCCCCGGCCGCCCATCGCCACGATGAACATCATGTCGGGGCCGGGGGTGACGCACAGCGCGAAGGCGGCGACGAGGAACGCCGCGTAGAGAGACAGATCCACCATGCGGGCCATGCTCGAAGCCCCGCCCCGCCCGATCGACCGAATTCCGCGGAGTGAGACGCACCAGGCCGCGGCCGCGGGGGCGCCGGTGGCGGCGTGGCACCATCGGCCCGTGAGTACGTCCACCACCGTCGACCGCGCGTTCGAAGCCGCCCTGTACGAGACCGGCGAGACGGCCCTCGACACCGGCGCGTCCCTACTCGCCTCCGACCCGGCGGCCGACGCCGAACTGGCCCGGCGCGGGGAGGAGTTCGTGGCGGCGGCCTGGCGGCGCGGCTGGCAGCCGGCCGACGTCGTACGGATCGTCCGGCGCGAGCTGGACGACGTCCACGTGCTGCTCGCGGCGGAGCTGATCCGCGCGCAGGCGCCGTACGACCGGCCCCGTGGCCGCCGCTGGAGCGCGCAGCTCGCCGACCTGCCCGCCGGCGCCCCGCCCCGCACCGACCGCTTCTCCCACGCCACGGCCGTACTGGAGCTGTACCGCCTGCTGCTGCGCCTGCCCGCGCTGGAATCCCTCGAGGAGTCGTCCGGCGAGGCGAGGCCCGAGTCCCGCATGCTCACCCGCATCCGTGCCTTGCTCGCCAAGGCGGAGGCGACCGGGTTCCCGGAGGAGGCGGAGGCGCTGAGCGCCAAGGCGCAGGAGCTGATGGCCCGGCACAGCGTCGACGAGGCGCTGCTCGCGGCCCGGGCACCCTCGCCCGACATGCCCGGCGCCTGCCGGATCGGGGTCGAACCGCCGTACGAGCAGGCCAAGGCGGTGCTGCTGGACGCCGTCGCCACCGCCAACCACTGCCGGGCGGTGTGGAACGAGCCCCTCGGCTTCTCCACCGTCGTCGGCTTCGAAACGGACCTGGAGGCGGTCGAACTCCTCCACACCTCGCTCCTGGTGCAGGCCACGACCGCGATGACGAAGGCGGAGGCGGCCCAGCGTGCCGGGGGCCGTAAGCGCACCAAGGCGTTCCGGCAGGCCTTCCTCGCCGCTTACGCCCACCGCATCGGCACCCGCCTCGCGGCCGCCGCCGAGACCCAGGTGACCGACGACCTGCTCCCGGTCCTCGCCTCCCGCGAACTCGCCGTCACGGGGCGGCTGGACCGGATGTTCCCGGAGACCACCACGACCCGGCTGCGCGGCGTGCGCGACGCGGCCGGCTGGACGGAGGGCGCGCAGGCGGCGGACCGTGCGCGGATGCGCCACCGGCCGCCGCTGCGCTGACCTGCCGTCCCGCCGCTGCGCTGACCAGCGGTCAGTCGCCCGAGGACTCGAAGCCGCTCACCGAGGCCTGCGCCGCGCCGCCGTCCCCGTCCCGCCGGGCGACCTCCCCGTACGACCAGGGGAGATCGTGCGCGTCGGCGGTGGCGCCGGGCAGGGCGAAGGACACCTTGTGCACGGAGAGGCTCTTCGCGGAGTCCGCCTCGCCCCGCACGTAGGTGATCGTGAAGGACGTGGTCCCGCCCTTCGGTAGCGTGAGCGGCTGGGCCTTCGTGCCCTCCTCCGGGGACACGGACGTCGTGCTGTCCTCGGCCAGGAGGTCCACGGCGGGGAAGCCCTTCAGGGTGCACTGCGCGCCCTTGTTGGTGAGCGTGACGGTGACGTTGCCGGTGTCCCCGGCCTTGGGGGCGGCACCGGCTCCGACCTCCACGCCCAGGTCGCCGATCGCGCAGGCCGAACCGTTCGCCGGGTCCGCGTTCTTCGCGTCGTCGTCTCCACCGGACGCGTCCTCGCTGCAGGAGGTCAGCAGGAGGGTAGCGGCGAGGGCGGCGGCCAGGGTGAGGGGCAAGGTGCGCATGGAGTCCTCTGGGCGTGGTGAACGTGAGCGGCTTCGGCTCCCTGGATCATCACGCACCCGGATACCGCACGGGCACGCACCCCCTGCGAATCCCCCGAACGCCGGACGGACCACGGCCCGTCCGCTGCGGGCCGCGGTGCCCGGAGGCGGTGCATGGCCTCGTCCGCCCGCTGGGCTGCGGTGCGCGGAGGTAGTCCACGGCCCGTCCGTACGCGGGCTGCGGTGCCCGGAGGCGGTGCATGGTCCCGTCTGCACGCGGGCTGCGGTGCCCGGAGGCGGTCCACGGGTGCGCGGAGGTGGTCCATGGTCCCGTCCGCCCGCTGAGCTGCGGTGCCCGGAGGCGGTGCATGGCCCCGTCCGTACGCGGGCTGCGGTGCCCGGAGGCGGTCCACAGCCCGTCCGCCCGCTGAGCTGCGGTGCCCGGAGGCGGTGCATGGTCCCGTCTGCACGCGGGCTGCGGTGCCCGGAGGTAGTCCACGGCCCGTCCGCATGCGGGCTGCGGTGCCCGGAGGTAGTCCACGGCCCGTCCGCATGCGGGCTGCGGTGCCCGGAGGTAGTCCACGGCCCGTCCGCATGCGGGCTGCGGTGCCCGGAGGCGGTCCACGGCCCGTCCGTACGCGGGCCGTGGCGCCCGAAGGCGGTCCACGGCCCCGTCCGTACGCGTCGGCGTGCCGTTATCCGAGGCCCGCCGTGGGCAGTCCGGTCGGCATCTTGCCGCCCTCGGCCTTCGTGTACGTCTCCTCGCCCAGGCCGCCCTCCCAGGTGACCTTCAGGCTGCTCCCGGTCACCGAGTCGACCATGCCGGTCGCCCGGTCCTTGGAGCCGTCCGTGCACTTCAGGCGGATCATCCGCATCCCGGACTGCTCACCCGCGGTGCCGCTGCACACGCTCCCGCCGGTGGCGAACAGCGCGGCCTTGCTGCCGGTGATCACCAGCGCCACGGCCTTGCCGTCGGTCGTCGCGAGCCAGCTGCCCGCCAGCTCGTCGGACTCCGACCCGCCGGACGCGGAGCCGGAGTCCGAGCCGCCGGACGCGGAACCCGAGTCCGAGCCGCCGGTTCCGGCGGACGCCGTGGCCGAGGGGCTGGAGCCGGACGCCGGGTCGTCCCCGGAGCCGCCGTCGCCGCTGCATGCCGTCAGTGCCAGCGCGCCCACCAGCCCCGCGGCCACCGCCGCGACGCGCACGGCGCCAAAACGACGCCAGAACATCACCGAAGTCACTGCAAGCCCCCAAGCTGTAGCCGGCCGACCCGGACGGCACCCGGCCGGCCCCCTGGCCGGAACGATCGCAGCAAGCTACCAGGGGCCGTCAAGAGCCCCCGGGGGCGCCTCTCACCAGGACGACTTCCGCACACCGGGCAGATACCCCGCGTGCGCCTGCTCCCGCAGACTCACCCGGGACAGCCCGAACGCCCGGAAGTAGCCGCGCGGCCGGCCGTCGACCTGGTCGCGGTTGCGGACCCGCGTGGCGCTCGCGTCGCGCGGCTGCCTGCGCAGCTCCGCCTGCGCCGCCAGCCGCTCGGCCTCCGTCGACGAGGGCCGCCGGATGATCTCCTTCAGCTCGGCCCGCCGGGCGGCGTACCGCGCGACGACCTCCTGCCGCTTGTCGTTCTTCGCGATCTTGCTCTTCTTGGCCATCAGACCTTCACCCCCCGGGCGCGGATCCGGGCGACGGCCGCCTCGATCCCGATCGTGTCGACGGTCTTGATCGCCCTGGCGCTCAGCCGGAGCCGTACGTACCGGCCCTCGCTCGGCAGCCAGTAGCGCTTGGACTGGATGTTGGGGTCGAACCGGCGGGACGTGCGCCGGTGGGAGTGCGAGATGCGGTTGCCGAAACCGGGCTGGGTGCCGGTCAGCATGCAGTGCGCGGACATGTGGTGACGTACCTCTCCGACTCAGGTGGTGTAAATGGAATTCATTTTCAGTAGCATAGCGGCATGGCACGCAACGAACTCCGCCCGGTCATCAAGCTCCGGTCCACCGCCGGGACCGGCTACACCTACGTGACCCGCAAGAACCGTCGCAACGACCCGGACCGACTCACCCTGCGCAAGTTCGATCCGGTCGTCGGCCGCCACGTCGACTTCCGAGAGGAGCGCTGACCATGCGCCAGGGAATCCACCCCGAGTACGGGCCCGTCGTCTTCCGCGACCGTGCCGCGAACTACGCCTTCCTCACCCGCTCGACCATGACGAGCGAGAAGACCATCGAGTGGGAGGACGGCAACACCTACCCGGTCGTCGACGTCGAGATCTCCGACGTCAGCCACCCCTTCTACACCGGCACCGCCCGCGTCCTGGACACCGCCGGCCGCGTCGAGCGCTTCGAGCGCCGGTACGGAAAGAAGGGCTGACCCCATGGCTGCCCCTCCCGCTCTCCCCGTCGTGATCGTCGGCGGACTGCACGCCGACGCCCGCAAGGCGGCCGTGGCGCGGCTGCTCGCCGACGTGCCCGGCAGCGTCGTCCTCCACCACGACCTGGCGACGGCCGCCGCGGGCACGGTCGTGCGGACCGTCCGGGACGCCGGCGGCATCCTCGACGCGGGCGAGGCGCCGCTCGTCAACGACTGCGCCTGCTGCGCCCTGCGCGAGGACCTGGTCCCGGAGCTGGAGCGGCTCCAGGACGCCGGCGGCACCCGGCTCGCCGTCGTCGAGCTGTGGGACTCCGTCGAGCCCAAGGCCATGGCCGAGGTCGTCACGGCCGGCGGGCTCACCGTCACCGGCGTGATCACCGCCGTCGACCCGGCCCTGGTCCTGCCCTACCTCGGCAACGGCGACGACCTCGCCGAGGGCGGTCTCGCCGCGGCGGCGACCGACCAGCGCACGGTCGCCGACACCTTCGCGCGCCAGCTGGAGTACGCCCCCGTCCTCGCGGTCGCCGAGTCCCCGGAGGCCGACGACGAGGACCGGGAGCTGCTCGCGCAACTGCACCCGACGGCCCTGCGGGTGCCCATCGGGGAGGAGGCCCCGGCGGCCCCGGACGGGGACGCCCTGACCGTGCCGACCCCGCGTCTGCGCCCGCTGACGCCCCTGGCTCGGGCGGCCTTCGCCGGCTTCGACGTCGAGGCCGCGGCCGCCGCCCAGCACCCGGCCTGCGCGCTGCTGCCCGCCGAGGCCGACGCGCACGGCGTCTCCACCCTGGTCTGGCAGCAGCGCCGCCCCTTCCACCCGGAGCGGCTCTACGCCGCCCTGGAGGACCTGACCTGCGCGGCCGCCCGCAGCCGGGGCCGGTTCTGGCTCGCCGACAAGCCCGACACGCTCTTCCACTGGGACGCGGCGGGCGGGGCCCTGTGCGTGGAGAGCGCCGGGCCGTGGCTGGCCTCCCTGCCCGACGCGGCCTGGGAGATGGTCCCGCCGGTGCGCCGCGCCGCCGCCGCGCTGGACTGGCACCCCGAGCACGGCGACCGCGGCCAGCACCTCGTCTTCACCTCGCCCGGCCTCGACCGGGACGGCCTGGAGCGACTGCTGGAGTCCTGCCTGCTGACCGACGCCGAGTACGCCGCCGGGCGCGACGCCTGGCAGCGGCTGCCGCACGCCTTCGACACCCTCCTGGAGGTCTGACCCGACATGCCCCGCAAGCCCGAGCGCAAGCCCGCCAAGAACCGGCCCAACCCCCTGGACCAGGCCGGCATCACCTACATCGACTACAAGGACACCGACCTGCTGCGGAAGTTCATCTCCGACCGCGGCAAGATCCGCAGCCGCCGCGTCACCCGCGTCTCCGCCCAGCAGCAGCGGCAGCTGGCCCGGGCGATCAAGAACGCCCGCGAGATGGCGCTGCTGCCGTACGCCAGCCGCTGAGCGCGTCCCGTCGGGGTGAGGTTCCCCACGCTTGACGCGTGGGGGACCTCGTGACCGTGAAACGGCCGGCCCCCGCGCACGCCCCCGGGACGCCTCCGGACCGGCTGCGTGCCCGGTCGGCCGCCGTGCCCCGGACATCCGGCGGACCGCCACGCAGTCCCGTCGTACGAGCCGCCACGTGCCGCGCGCCCACCGGGGATCCGGCGATGGTCCGACCCAGGCACCGGCTCCCGGGACGACCTCCCGGTCCTGCGCACGGCCCATTTCTCCCTGCTCCCGGCCGGTGTCCACCGCTTCCGTTACGACGGCCGGCCGGCCCTTCCCGAGCCGCACAGCCGCCCGCTCCCGCCGCCGAGCGGATGCTCCGCCTCCACCGGACCTCCGCCGAACCCCCCGACTTCGGCGCGGGCTTCCGGGAACGCCCGGCGGGCAGGCGCCGTCAAACAGGCAAGAGCTTCGGTAAAGCGGTCGTCAAAGCTGTAACCACGGGACCACCCCGCGTGCACGTGCATCTGCCCATGCATCTGCACATGAACAGGGCTATGATCCGGGTCAGTTGACCACTGCATCAATGGCCACACCAGCCAGTGCACCACCGGGGAGCGACCTGTGGACCACGACGTGTACAACGGGATGGCGGCCGCCAGGCTGCGCGGTGTGGCCTGGCAGAAGAGCCGGCACAGCAACTCGCAGGGCTCGTGCGTGGAGTTCGCCCGGCTGCCGGGCGGCGACGTGGCCGTGCGCAACTCGCGCTTCCCCGACGGACCCGCGCTGGTCTACACCCGCGCGGAGATTGAGGCGATGCTGCTGGGCGTGAAGGACGGTGAGTTCGACCACCTGGTGGGCGGCTGACGGCCGGACGGGGCCCGCGGACATCCGCGGCCCTCGGCATGCGGCGCGCGCCGTGACGCGCGTAGAACCGCGGCGCCAGGAAGCGCCGCGGTTTCCTCATTCCCCGTTCGGGCTCGATCCGGCCCGGGGCAGCCGGAACAGCGCCCAGACCACCTTGCCGCTGAGCGCGCCCGCGAGCGGGTGCCAGCCCCAGCTGTCGCTGAAGGAGTCGACGAGGAACAGCCCGCGGCCCGACTCGGCCGAGAAGTCGTCGGTCTCGCGGGCGACGGGGCTGTCGTGGCTGGGATCGCGCACCGCGCACACCAGGCGCTCGGTCCACCGCATCAGATGCAGCCGTACCGGGGGCTCCTGGCCGGCAGCGCACCGGCCGCTCGCCGGCAGGCCGTGCCGCAGGGCGTTGGTGACGAGCTCCGAGACCACCAGGCAGACGTCGTCGAACCGGTCGCCCATGTCCCACTGGTCGAGGGTCCTGCGGGTGAACTGCCGGGCCTCGCGTACCGCTTCGTAGCGCGCGGGCAGCGCGCAGGAGGCGGCGTCGGACACGGCCGCGGGATCCAGCGGCGGAAGGCCCTGCCTTAACGGCTCGAGCATGGTCGATCCATTCGTCCCCATGCGAGGCACTCCCGGGAATTCGCGGTCGGTGCGATGCGGCGGTGGTGCGGGACCATGGTTTCGGATGCGTACAGCAGATGCAAGGGCAGATGCACGTGCAGCTGACCGGAATAGGGCATCCCGTACCGCTTGTTGGTCAATTTTTCCGTCATCTTCACGTCGCCGTCCGGCCGTTCACTTGCCTTCTTCTTGATCCCACGCGCGTGCGTCCACTGGCTCGATTCCGTTTCCGTAACCGGACGAGTACTGCTCGGAGTGTTTTAGTGGCAGACTTCGGCCCCTGAAGACGTTGGGGAGGCTGGCGAACGTGAGCGCGGGAGAGCCGGGATCGGTGGTGCGGCGCATGCTGCTCGGATCACAACTCAGGCGACTGCGTGAGGCGCGGGGCATCACGCGCGAGGCGGCGGGCTACTCGATCCGCGCCTCCGAGTCGAAGATCAGCCGGATGGAGTTGGGCCGGGTGAGCTTCAAGACCAGAGACGTCGAGGACCTGCTGACCCTGTACGGCATCACCGACGAGCAGGAGCGCGCCTCGCTGCTGTCCCTGGCCAAGGGGCCAACGTCGCGGGCTGGTGGCACAGTTACTCGGACGTGCTGCCCAGCTGGTTCCCCACCTATGTCGGCCTGGAGGGCGCCGCCTCGCTGATCCGGGCCTACGAGGTGCAGTTCGTGCACGGCCTGCTGCAGACCGAGGCGTACGCGCGCGCGGTGGTCCGGCGCGGCATGCAGGGCGCCAGCGAGGCCGACGTCGAGCGGCGCGTGGCGCTGCGCCTGGAGCGGCAGAAGTACCTCGTCGACGAGAGCGCGCCCGACTTCCACATCATCCTGGACGAGGCCGCCCTGCGCCGCCCGTACGGCGACCGCGAGGTGATGCGCGGCCAGCTCCAGCACCTCATCGAGATCTCCGAACGGCCCAACGTGCGCCTCCAGGTGATGCCGTTCAGCCTCGGCGGCCACTCCGGCGAGAGCGGCGCGTTCACGATCCTCAGCTTCCCGGAGTCCGACCTGTCGGACGTCGTCTACCTGGAGCAGCTCACCAGCGCGCTGTACCTGGACAAGCCCGAGGACGTCGCCCAGTACGAGAAGGCCCTGAAGGAACTCCAGAGCGACAGCCCGGGCCCCTCGGAGAGCCGGGACCTTCTCCGGGGGCTCCTCCAACTCTCCTAAAGCCTCCAACTCACCTTAAACACCAGTACGATGACGTGTGATCAGATCGTGAAGGCGCGATCGAGGGTCTGCCAGGGATCGAGGGATCACACATGTCGTCGTCCTACTTCACCGACCTCGCACAGCAGTACATCGACGGTGAGTGGCGCCCGGGTACCGGCTCCTGGGACATCATCGACTTCAACCCGTACGACGACGAGAAGCTGGCGTCGATCACCATAGCCACGGCCGACGAGGTCGACCAGGCGTACCGGGCCGCCGCCCGCGCCCAGAAGCAGTGGGCCGCGACCAACCCGTACGCCCGTCGCGCCGTCTTCGAGAAGGCCCTCAGGCTGATCGAGGAGCGCGAGGCGGAGATCTCCGAGGCCATCATCGCCGAGCTCGGCGGCACGCGCCTGAAGGCCGCCTTCGAGCTGCACCTCGCCAAGGAGTTCCTGCGCGAGGCGGTGCACCTGGCGCTGGCCCCCGAGGGCCGGATCATCCCCTCCCCGGTGGACGGCAAGGAGAACCGCGTCTACCGCGTGCCGGTCGGGGTGGTGGGCGTGATCAGCCCCTTCAACTTCCCGTTCCTGCTGTCCATCAAGTCGGTCGCCCCGGCGCTCGCGCTCGGCAACGCCGTGGTGCTCAAGCCGCACCAGAACACCCCGATCGTCGGCGGCTCGCTGGTGGCGAAGATCTTCGAGGATGCGGGGCTGCCCGGTGGTCTGCTGAACGTCGTCATCACCGACATCGCGGAGATCGGCGACGCCTTCATCGAGCACCCGGTCCCCAAGGTCATCTCCTTCACCGGCTCCGACCAGGTCGGCCGGCACGTGGCCACGGTCTGCGCCCGGCAGTTCAAGCGCGCCGTCCTCGAACTGGGCGGCAACAGCGCGCTGGTGGTCCTCGACGACGCCGACATCGACTACGCGGTCGACGCGGCGGTCTTCAGCCGGTACGTCCACCAGGGCCAGGTCTGCATGGCCGCCAACCGCGTCCTGGTCGACCGGTCGGTCGCGGACGAGTTCACCGAGAAGTTCGTCGCCAAGGTGAAGACCCTCAAGGCGGGCGACCCGCGCGACCCGGAGACCGTGATCGGCCCGGTCATCAACTCCTCGCAGGCGGACGCCGTCGCGGGCGTGGTCGAGCAGGCCCTCGCCGAGGGCGCCACGGCCCTGGTGCGCGGCGGCCGGACCGACAACCTCGTCGAGCCCTCCGTCCTGACCGGGCTGCCCGCCGACTCGGCCCTGCTGCGGCAGGAGGTCTTCGGCCCGGTCGCCTTCCTCGTCCCGTTCGACGGCGAGGAGGAGGCCGTACGCCTCGTCAACGACACCCCGTACGGCCTGAGCGGCGCCGTCCACACCGCGGACGTCGAGCGGGGCGTCGCGTTCGCCAAGCAGATCGACACGGGCATGTTCCACGTCAATGACGGCACCGTGCACGACGAGCCGATCGTGCCCTTCGGCGGCGAGAAGCACTCGGGCCTCGGCCGGCTCAACGGCGACACGATGCTGGACGCGTTCACCACCACCAAGTGGATCTCGGTGCAGCACGGCCGGAGCGGCTTCCCGTTCTGACCTCGTTCTGACCTCGTTCTGATCTCTACGACTCGGGCAGGCGGGCACCACGGCTCTCCGCGATCCGGCGGACGTCCGTGAGTGCCTCGCTCATCCGGGCGAGCAGAAACCGCAGTTGTGCGGGTGTCGCCCCGGGGTCGGCGAGCATGTCGGCCGCGTGGTCGAGGAGACCGCCGGCCATGCCGAGCTGCACGCTCTCGACGGTGTCGGCGACCCGGGAGGCGTATCCGGATCCGTCGGTCACGAGATAGCAGGGCTTGCCGCCGGTGCCGGCCCAGGGCAGCAGCCGTGTCTCGCCCCCGCCGCCCGTCACTTCCTCCCCCGCGTTTCCCGCACGGGCATGCCCAGCGAGCCGAGGCCGATCCCCGGCACTGCCGTCGGCACCGGGCGCGGGACGTGGCGCCCCATATGGCGGACGGTCCGCCCGATCGCGCGGAGAATCTTCACCTGTCATCAACTCCCTGTGTTCGGCGGTCTCGCTTTGTGTAGCGAACCGCTCACACTCTGGCGCCGGTCGGGCTAGCCTCGCCAGAGAGACGCAGGTGACAGAGCCTTTGTCACAAGGGAGTTGATCCGATGGGCACGATCTACGGCGACTGGCTCAAGGAACAGCGCGAGGCGGCGGGCCTGACACAGCAGCAGTTGGCGGACCGGGCGATCATGACGCGTTCGCACATCGCCCACATCGAGGCGGGGCGGCGGGTGCCGTCGAAGGAGGACGCGAGGCGCCTCGATATGGCGCTGAACACGGGGAACGTGCTCAGCAGCTTCCTGCCGCAGGACGAGGACGTATCCATCGCCGAGTACTTCGAGAGGGTGCGCGTACTCGAACAACAGGCGGTGGCCATCCACGAGTTCGCCCTGGCGTACTTCCCGGGCATCCTCCAGACGAAAAGGTACGCACGTGCGGTTCTGGGTGCGGCTTTCCCTCCGGTGAGTGAAGAGGAGTGTGACAGGCGCGTTGTCACACGCCTGGAGCGCGCAAAGATCCTCGAAGACCCCGTGAGTCCCGTAGTGTGGGCGCTTTTGGACGAGACGCTGCTCCGTCGCCCCGTGGCCGGCGGGGATGTCATGGCCGAGCAGTTCATGCACGTTGTTCGTCTCGGGGAGGCTGGACGTATCCGGGTGCATGTGCTGCCGTTTGGGGTGGGCCATCATCCGCTGGTACACAGCATGCTCACGCTGATGTCGTTCGAAGACCAGCCGCCGCTGGCGTACACCGAGGGCGGATATATGGGGAAGTTGCACGACTCCCCGTCCATGGTCCGACAGTTGCAGCATCGCTACTATCTCGCGCTGAGTGACGCAATGCCGATGAAGGACTCACTGGCCCTGCTCAGGGCCACTGCGAAGGAGTATGGGCAGCATGACTGAGCACACCATCCCGAACGCGGCCACGCTGCGCGGCTGGCGCAAGTCGTCGTACAGCGACAACAACGCCGGTAGCTGCCTGGAAGTCCTCGACACCCACCCCTCCGGCATACCGGTCCGCGATTCCAAGAACCCCCACGGCCCCGCCGTGATCGTCCCGGCGCCCGCGTGGTCGTCGTTCGTCACGGCGCTGAAGGACGGGTCCGTTGCGGACAGAAGCTGACCGCAAGCCCTCGTAGCGTCGTCGGTGTCAGGGGGAGAGGCCCCCGGACCCGACGAAAGGCGGCGGTCATGGTCACTCACGTTCCCTCGGAGGCACGCGGCGACGAGCGCGGAGCGCTGCTGTCCTTCATCGCAGAGCAGCGCGGCGGCATCCGGCGGGCGCTGCTGGGCCTGACCGAGGAGCAGGCGTCGTCCCGCCCGAGCGCCAGCGAGCTGTCCCTGGCCGGGCTGCTCAAGCACGTCGCCGAGGTCGAGCAGGGCTGGATCGCCCGCGCCAAGGGGGAGCCGCCGGCCGTCCACCGGGACGAGTCGAACTGGCACGAGTGCTTCCGGCTGGTCGGCGACGAGAGCGTGGAATCGCAGCTCGCGTACTACGAGAAGGTGGCCGCCGAGACGGAGGCGTTCATCCGCGCCGTGCCCAGCCTCGACGACACCTTCGAGCTGCCCGCGACCTCCTGGAACCCCCGGGACGAGCAGCTCTCGATGCGCTGGCTCTGCCTCCACCTGATCCGCGAGACGGCCCGGCACGCGGGCCACGCCGACGTCATCCGCGAGTCGCTGGACGGCAGGACGGCCTTCGAGCTGGTGGCCGAGGAACAGCGGGTGGCCGAGGCGCATCGGGTGGCCGCCGCGTCCTAGTCTGGACCGCATGTCAGCGATCCGTCTCCTCGTGCTCGGCGCGGTGCGCATGCACGGGCGGGCCCACGGCTACCAGGTGCGCAACGACCTGGAGTACTGGGGCGCGCACGAGTGGTCCCACGCCAAGCCCGGCTCGATCTACCACGCCCTGAAACAGATGGCGAAGCAGGGACTGCTGCACGCGCACGAGATCGCCCCGTCCACGGCCGGCGGCCCGCCGCGCACGGAGTACGAGATCACCGAGCAGGGCACCGAGGAGTACTTCCGGCTGCTGCGGGAGGCGCTGGTCACGTACGACCAGCACGGGGACGTGAAGACGGCCGCGGTGGGCTTCATCGTCGACCTGCCGCGGGCGGAGGCGGTCGCGCTGCTGAAGGAACGCACCCTGCGCATCGAGCAGTGGCGGGCCTCCGTCCTGAAGGACTACGTGCCCGAGGAGGGGACCGCCGGGCTCGGCCACATCGGCGAGATCATGAACATGTGGGTCCACACGGCCGACTCCGAGGCCGAGTGGACCCGCGGTCTGATCCGGCGCATCGAGGGCGGCGCCTACACCTTCGCCGACGAGGGCGAGCCGTTCGTCGGCGTGCTGGCCGAGGGCGAGGAGAACCCGTACGCGACGGGTGAGCGGCATCCCGGGGACGCCCACTAATCAAATTTGACGAATGGCTGGCGCGGGGTTACTTTCGAGCCTGTAGTCAAGTTTGACTAGCGAGGGAGGCTCAGTGGCCGACGCGGCGATCACCGTCGAAGGCGCGGAGAAGAGGTACGGCGACAAGAAGGCGCTGGACGGGCTCGACCTGCGGGTCGCGCGCGGCACGGTGCACGGGGTGCTCGGCCCGAACGGCGCGGGCAAGACCACCCTGGTCAGGGTCCTGTCCACGCTGCTGCGGCCCGACGGGGGCCGGATCGAGGTCGCCGGGCACGACGTGGTGCGCGAGGCGTACGCCGTACGGCTGCGCATCGGCCTGCTCGGCCAGCACGCCGCGCTCGACGAGGAACTCGGCGGGCGGCAGAACCTGGAGCTGTTCGGCCGGCTGCACCACCTGGGCGCGAAGCGGGCACGCGCGCGTGCCGGCGAACTCCTGGAGCGCTTCGGCCTGTCCGACACGGGCCGCAAGGCCGTACGGCAGTACAGCGGCGGCATGCGACGGCGGCTGGACCTCGCCGCCTCCCTGATCACCGAACCGGAGGTGCTCTTCCTGGACGAGCCGACCACCGGCCTCGACCCCCGCGGCCGCGCAGAGGTGTGGGACTCCGTCCGCTCCCTGGTCGGCGGCGGTACGACGGTCCTGCTCACCACGCAGTACCTGGAGGAGGCCGACCAGCTCGCGGACCGCATCTCGGTCGTCGACGCCGGCCGCGTCATCGCCGAGGGCACGGCCGACGAGCTGAAGGCCGAGACCGGCGGCGACCGCATCGACGTGGTCCTGCGGGACGCCGGCCAACTGGGCGCCGCCGTCGCCCTGCTGCCCCTCACCGGGGTCACGGCCGACGTCGACCGCCGTCTGCTGAGCGCCCCGGTGACCGACCGCATGGAGGCGCTCTCCGGGGTCGTACGGGCGCTCCAGGAGGCCGGGATCGAGGCGGAGGACGTCGCCCTGCGCCGACCGACGCTGGACGAGGTGTTCCTGCACCTCACCGGAGACGACCGCAGCGTGAAGGAGACCGCGTGACCGCCTACGCCCTGACCGACTCCTGGACCATGACCCGCCGGGAACTCGCCCGCTGGGGACGGCAGCCGGTCCAGCTCGCCGTCAACCTCGTCTTCCCGGTGATGCTGCTGCTCATGTTCGGCTACCTGGTCGGCGGTGGCCGGGGCGTGAGCGGCGCGTACCGCGACTACCTCGTCCCGGGCATGCTCGCGCTCACCATGGCCTTCGGCCTGGAGGGCACGATGATCGCCGTCACGCGGGACCTCGACAAGGGCGTGATCGACCGCTTCCGTTCGATGCCGATGGCCAACGGGGCGGTGCTGGTGGGCCGTTCCGCCGCCGACATGCTCCAGTCGGTGCTGACCCTGGCGGTGCTCATCGGTGTGGGCGCCGCGCTCGGCTGGCGTGCCCACGGCGGTCCGGCGGCCTTCCTGGGCGCCGTGGGCCTGCTGCTCCTGCTCCGGTTCGCCATGCTGTGGATCGGCATCCACCTGGCCCTCGTGGCCGGGAAGCCGGAGATGGTCCAGGCGGTGCAGATCCTGGTCTGGCCGATCGGCTTCCTCTCCAACGCCCTCGCCACCCCCGACTCCATGCCCGGCTGGCTGGGCACGGTCGTCGAGTGGAACCCGATGTCCCACACGGCCACGGCCGTTCGGCACCTGTTCGGCGTGCCCGGCGCGGAGTCCGGCCACGTGGCACCGGCCGTCCTGTGGCCCCTGGCCCTGCTCGCGGTGTTCTTCCCGCTGGCGGTACGCAGGTTCGGGCGACTGAGCCGCTAGGCGGCCCTAGTGGTGGAACCCGGTGGCCGCGTCCCTGTCCTGGGTGAAGGGGCGCGGCTGCCGGCGCAGTTCCGGCAGCAGCCGTTCCAGGTCCTGCGCGAGCAGGTCGGCGAGGTCCGCGGAGAAGCCGTTGCGGCACACCACCCGCAGCACGGACAGGTCCTCGCGGTGCGGCGGGAAGGTGTACGCGGGCACCAGCCAGCCGCTCTCGCGCAGCCGCCGGGACACGTCGAAGACGTCGTACGCGGTGACGTCCGGCGCGGTCGTGAAGGCGAACACCGGCAGCTGGTCGCCCCGGGTCAGCAGCCGGAAGTCGCCGAGCGCCTCGACCCGCGCGGCCAGCCCCGTGGCCACGTCCCGCGCGGCCTGCTGCACGGCCCGGTAGCCGTCCCGGCCCAGCCGCAGGAACGTGTAGTACTGGGCCACGACCTGCGCGCCCGGCCGGGAGAAGTTCAGCGCGAACGTCGGCATGTCACCGCCCAGGTAGTTCACCCGGAACACCAGTTCCTCGGGCAGCGCGTCCGCGTCCCGCCACAGCGCCCAGCCGACGCCCGGGTAGACGAGGCCGTACTTGTGCCCCGAGGTGTTGATGGACGCCACGCGTGGCAGCCGGAAGTCCCACACCAGGTCCTCGTCGAGGAACGGCGCGACCATGGCGCCCGACGCCCCGTCGACGTGCACCGGGATGTCCAGCCCGGTGCGTTCCTGCAGCGCGTCCAGCGCCGCGCACAGGTCGGCGACCGGCTCGTAGGACCCGTCGAAGGTCGAGCCCAGGATCCCGACGACCCCGATGGTGTTCTCGTCGCACAGCTCGGCGGCGGCCTGCGGGTCCAGGTGGAACCGGTCGCCCTCCATGGGCACCAGCCGGGCCTCCACCTCCCAGAAGGTGCAGAACTTCTCCCAGCACACCTGCACGTTGACGCCCATCACCAGATTGGGCCGGGCCCCCGGGTACCGGTCGGCGTTGCGCCGCGCCCAGCGCCGCTTCAGCGCCATCCCGGCGAGCATGCACGCCTCGCTCGACCCGGTCGTCGAACACCCCACGGCCGCCGCCGGATCGGGCGCGTGCCACAGGTCGGCCAGCATCGCCACGCAGCGCCGCTCCAGCTCGGCCGTGCGCGGGTACTCGTCCTTGTCGATCATGTTCTTGTCCCGGCACTCCGCCATCAGCACCCCGGCCTCCGGCTCCATCCAGGTGGTGACGAAGGTGGCGAGGTTCAGCCGGGCGTTGCCGTCGAGCATCAGCTCGTCGCGCACCAGCTGGTGGGCGGTCGCCGGGGCCATCGGCTGGTCCGGGAGCCGGTGCGTGGGCGGGGCCTCGGCCATGTCGCCGACCGGATTGGCGGGGCCGTAGAAGGGGTTGACGGACAGGCGGTGGCCGCCGGGCCGGCGGGGGCCTTCGTTGAGCGGCAAGGGAGCCTCCAAAGGGGGATGGTTGGGTCAGCGGACCGGTGTCCCGTCCGGGCGCAGCTGCATCTGCGGCCGGCCCGTAACGAGCAGCCAGGCCGGCAGCGAGGCGATGCAGAGCAGGGCGATGACCCCCGGCGAGGCGACCAGCACCGCGGCGACGAAGAGGCTCACCCAGCCCTGCCGGGTGATGGCCAGCAGCATCCCGAGCACCCCGGCCGACACCCCCACCGACGGATGCACCCCGGACACCAGGGCGTGCGCGCACAGGCCGAGGGCGGTGCCGGCGAACACGGCGGGGAAGATGCGCCCGCCGCGGAACCCGCAGGAGGCGGCGACGACCAGCGCGGCCAGCTTCACCACCGTCAGGACGGCGAACTCCCCGGCCGACCGCCCCTCCGGGTCGCGGGCCAGCACCGCGATCTCGTCGAGCCCCTTGAACAGCGTCAGATGGCCGCCCAGGGCCGCCAGCACGCCCAACACGGCCCCGCCCGCCGGGAGCATCAGCATCGGGTGCCGCAGCCGCCGGAAGGCCCCGTGGACGTGGGGGAAGGAGCGCACGGCGCCCGTGCCGAGCAGCGCGCCCGCCGAGGCCACCACGAGCGCCGCCGACAGATCGCCCCAGCCCGGCCGCCCGAAGGACGGCAGGTCCAGGTCGAAGCTCGGGTGCTCGACGAGGGTGGCGGTCAGGGCACCGGCCGCCGCGGCGGTCAGCGGCGGGAAGAGGTTGTCCCACAGCAGGCCGCGGGTCTCCTCCCGGGCCAGCGCCTCGGAGATCACCAGGGCGGCCGCCACGGGGGTGCCGAACAGTGCGCCGATCGTCGCCGCCTCCGCCAGGGCCGGCCACATCCGGCCCGGGGCGCGGGGCAGGGCCCGGCCGCCCAGCCAGACCGCCAGGCCGACGTTCACGGCGATGATCGGGTTCTCGGGGCCGAGGCTGGGTCCGCCGGCCAGCATCAGCGCGGTCGCCAGCAGCAGCCCCGGCAGCACCGCGGGCGGCAGGACGGGGGCGTCCAGACCGACGGTGGCCGGATCGGGGCCCGCGTGTCCGGGCACCTTCCACACCACCAGCCCGACCGCCGCACCGGTCGCGACCAGCATCACGAACATCCACGCCACGGAGTACCGGCCGATCCCCAGCGCGTCCGGCAGCGGCCCCCACAGCAGGTCCTGGAGCTCCTCGGCGGCGACGCCCACCCCCACCAGGACCAGACAGGAGACCACCCCGACCGCCACGGCGGGCAGGATCGACGGCAGCAGCACGCGCGCGGGGGTCGCGGGGGTGACGGAGGGCGCCCGCTGCTCGCTGTCCTGGACCACGGGCACACGATAAAGGGATCAAACGGCACAAACAGGAAACACGCTTGCACCTCACGTGGCGTGAGGCCCGACCGTGGAGCGCGGAAGAAGAAGGGAGCGGAAGTGAGCTACTCCGTGGGACAGGTCGCGGGCTTCGCCGGCGTCACGGTGCGCACCCTGCACCACTACGACGCCATCGGCCTGCTCGCCCCGAGCGAGCGCAGCCACGCGGGCCACCGGCGCTACGGCGACGCCGACCTCGACCGGCTGCAGCAGATCCTGTTCTACCGGGAGCTCGGCTTCCCCCTCGACGAGGTCGCCGTCCTGCTCGACGACCCGGAGGCGGACCCGCGCGCCCACCTGCGCCGGCAGCACGACCTGCTGACCGCCCGGATCGAACGGCTGACGAAGATGGCGGCGGCCGTGGAGCACGCCATGGAGGCACGCGAGATGGGCATCAACCTCACGCCCGAGGAGAAGTTCGAGGTCTTCGGGGACAAGGACCCGGAGCAGTACGCCGACGAGGCGGAAGCGCGCTGGGGCGGCACCGAGCAGTACGCCGAGTCGCAGCGCCGCGTCGCCCGCTACACCAAGGAGGACTGGCAGCGGATCCAGGACCAGACCGCCGACTGGGGCGAGCGCTACGGCGCCCTGATGGCCGCCGGCGAACCGCCCACCGGCGAGGCGGCCATGGCCCTGGCGGAGGAGCACCGGCAGCACATCTGCACCTGGTACTACGAGTGCTCCCACGAGCAGCACCGCCGCCTGGGCGAGATGTACGTCGCCGACGAGCGCTTCAAGGCGTTCTACGAGTCGATGCGCCCCGGCCTCGCCGAGCACCTCAGGGACGCGATCACCGCGAACGCCGCCCGCCACACCTCCTGATCCCCGGCCCGGGACCTCACTCCCGGGCCAGGACCACCGCCGTGCCGTACGCGCACACCTCGGTGCCCACGTCCGCCGCCGACGTCACGTCGAAGCGGAACGCGAGCACGCCGTTGGCGCCACGCGCGCGTGCCTGTTCGACGAGTCGCTCCATGGCCTGGTTGCGGGTCTGCACGAGGGTCTTGGTGAGCCCCCGCAGCTCACCGCCGACCATCGACTTCAGCCCGGCGCCGATCTGGCTGCCCACGTGCCGGGAGCGCACGGTCAGGCCGAAGACCTCGCCGAGGACCTCCTGCACGCGGTATCCGGGTACGTCGTTCGTGGTGACGACGAGCACATCGGGCTGAGGGCCCTGCCCGCCGCCGTATTCATCGATGCCCATGCTTCTCAGCTTTCTCCGGGAGGGCCCACAGTGCATTCTGGGTACCCCCATGGAACCTGGGTCGTGACGGCTGCGTTGATACTTTGAGGCAGCCAGCCCCAGCCCGCATCTCACAGCAGCAGGAGCCACATCCCCGTGACCACGCTTGCGCTCGGCCCCGAGTGGCTCGACCCGAACTACCTGATCGAGACCTTCAGCCTGCCCGGCATCCTGCTGATCGTCTTCGCCGAGTCCGGGCTGTTCGCGTTCCTGCCGGGCGATTCCCTGCTGTTCACGGCGGGCCTCTTCGTGGCCGAGGGCACCTACATCACCCAGCCGCTGTGGCTGGTGTGCACGCTGATCGTGATCGCCGCCGTCGTCGGCGACCAAGTGGGCTACATGATCGGCAAGTTCCTGGGCCCGAAGCTCTTCAACCGGCCCAACTCCAAGCTCTTCAAGCAGGAGAACCTGGACAAGGCCCACGAGTTCATGGAGAAGTACGGCCCCAAGGCGATCGTGCTGGCCCGCTTCGTCCCGATCGTGCGGACCTTCGCCCCGATCGTCGCGGGCGCCGGCCGCATGAAGTACCGCACGTTCTTCACGTACAACGTCATCGGCGGCATCGCCTGGGGCACCGGCGTCACCCTGGCGGGCTACTGGCTCGGCCAGATCGACTTCATCAAGAAGAACGTCGAGGCGATTCTCGTCCTGATCGTCTTCGTCTCCGTCGTCCCGATCATCATCGAGTACCTGCGCGAGCGGTCGAAGAAGAAGCGTGCCGTGGCGCAGGACCCCGCCGCCACGCAGCCCCACCTCCCGGTCATGGACGACGCGACGACCCAGCTCCGCCGCATCACCCCGGACGACCGCCCGCCCCACCACCAGCCGCAGCAGCCCCCGTACGGCAACCAGAACGGCTACGACGACCAGCAGTACTACGGCCAGTACCCCCAGGGCCCGGGCTACGGTCAGCAGCAGCCGTACGGCACGCAGCAGGGCAACCAGCGGCCCTACAACGGCGGCTACTGACCCACGGGGCGGCCGCAGCCGCCGGCGGAGCTAGAAGCCCCTGGTCCGCTTGGCGGCCCGCCGCTTCTCCGCGGACCCGATCCGCAGGAACATCCGGGAGATCTCGGACCCCAGATTCACCCCGATGGCGATGGCCATGGCCAGGGCCACCGCCTTCGACAGCGACACCAGCCCCGCGTCCACCTCGTTCTGCGCGATGGCCAGCAGCCCGAAGTACGTGGCGGAACCGGGCAGCAGGGGCCCGATCGCCGCGGTCGTGTAGGGCAGCGCGGAGGCGAACTGGTACCGGGACAGCAACTGCCCGAACAACCCCACCAGCCCGGCGGCCGCCGCCGTGGACGCCACCGGCGAGATGTCCCCCGCGTAGTGCATCGCGCCGTACACGACCCACGCGACGCCCCCGTTCAGCGTCACCCACACCACGGTGGATCGTTCCTGCTGGAGCAGCACCGCGAAGGCCAGCGACAGCAGCATCGACGCGCCGATCAGCAGCACCGGGTCGTCCGAGACCCCGAGCGCCGCGTCGGGGTTCAGCGGGGCCCCCAGTTGCACGCCGAAGTACAGCACCAGCAGCACACCCGCGACGATGCCCACGAAGAAGTACAGGACCTCCAGCAGACGCGCCGACGCGGTGATGTAGAAACCGGTCAGCCCGTCCTGCACCCCCGCCACCAGCGCCCGCCCGGGCAGCAGCGCGAACAGCCCACCGGTGATGACCGCGGAGGCCTTCACGTCGACGTGGCCCAGCGTCAGCGCGACCCCGATCGCGGCCGGCGGCATCGCGGCCACCGTGAACTGGTAGAACTCCGGCAGCCCGCGCCCCGCGCACAGCCACGCCAGCCGGTCGCCGAGCATCGCGCCCAGCGCCGCCGCGACGAACACGATGAGGTCACCGCCGACCAGCACGGAGGCCGCACCCGCCAGCAGCCCGCTCGCGGCGGTCAGCGCCCAGCCGGGATACGGGTGCCGGTTCCGGCGGATCTCCGCGAGCCGCCGGTAGGCCTCCTCCAGGGATACCGCCGTCTCGTCGTCGCTGAGGTCGTCCACCAGCTGGTACACGGCCGCCAGCCGCGTGTAGTCGGTCCCTCTGCGGCGCACGGTCCGCGACGCCGTGACCGGATCGTCGACCAGCGACGGCTGGTAGGAGATCGCCAGCAGCGTGAAGGTGACGTTGGGCTCGCAGCGGTCCAGCCCGTAGGACCGGCAGACGGCGAACATCGCCGTCTCCACGTCCTCGGCGCCCTCACCGCCCGCCAGCAGCAACTCGCCGATACGCAGCGTCAGGTCGAGCACGCGCGGCACCGCGGGCGCCGAGTCGTCGCCGCCGCGCTGGATCGCCTCCGGTGCCGGCCGCTCCGCCACCGGCATGCGCAGCATGGTGCGCATCCGGTCCTGCCAGGGCACGTCCTTGGTCAGGCTGACCACGGGGATCCCGGTCGGCGGGGTGAACGCGGACGGGGCGTGCTTGGCGCTGTACGTGCTCGGCGGCGTGAACGCCGACCCCTCCGGCTCCGCCGCGGGCGCCGGCGCCACGTCCAGCCCCTCCGGCAGGGCGAACTCGGACGTGGTCTCCGACTCCGTACCGGCCGGCCGGTGGACGGCCAGCCCCTCGGGGATCGCGAACTCCGACGTCGTCGACATGTCCCCGTCGACGGCGGCCCCGCCCGGAGGCAGGAACGCACTCCTGGCCTCGTCCGACTTCGGCTTGCGGTCCTCCGCGTCCGTCACTGCCTGGCGCTCCCTGTACGACACGTCAGCCTCGGTACCCCATCAGCCTCAGTATGCGCACACACGGACGAACGGGCCGCACGCGCACGCGTGCGGCCCGTGGGCATCAGAGGGGGCGGGGATCAGTGACCGCCCTGCTCCTTGAAGCGCTTGTAGGACCGCTCGATCTCGGCCTCCGCGTCCGTACGGCCCACCCAGTTGGCGCCCTCGACCGACTTGCCGGGCTCCAGGTCCTTGTAGACCTCGAAGAAGTGCTGGATCTCCAGGCGGTCGAACTCCGACACGTGGTGGATGTCGCGCAGGTGCTCCACGCGCGGGTCCGTCGCCGGCACGCACAGCAGCTTGTCGTCGCCGCCGGCCTCGTCCGTCATGCGGAACATGCCGATCGCACGGCACTTGATGAGGCAGCCCGGGAACGTCGGCTCGTCGAGGATGACCAGCGCGTCCAGCGGGTCGCCGTCCTCGCCGAGGGTGTTCTCGACGAAGCCGTAGTCGGTCGGGTAGGCGGTCGAGGTGAAGAGTCGCCGGTCCAGGCGGATACGACCGGTCTCGTGGTCCACCTCGTACTTGTTGCGCGAACCCTTCGGAATCTCGATCGTGACGTCGAACTCCACCGGTGGCTCCTCCATGATCAACACATAGTTCTGGTGGTTAAGTGTCCCTCACGCAGGTGTGTGATCGCGAAAGGGGCTGGTGGTCGTGCCAGAGCTGAGGCCTTGGCGGGCCGCGAGACCGCACGTGGTGCGGATCGCGGATGCCGTACGACCGCGCCTGGCCCGGGCCGCAGCGGCCGCGAAACCGCGGGTCACACGGCTCGTACGGACCGGGAAACCGCAGGTCGCGCGGGTCACGCGGCCGAAGACCTGGCAGTACACCGCGGGTGCCGCCACCGCCGGCCTGGCACTGGCCGCCGGGGTGGTGACCGCCGCCGGTCCCTGGGACTCCTCGGGTCAGCGTACGGCCGAGCGGGACCGGGCCGCCGCCCTCGGCCGCGCGGGTGGCACAGATCACGGCGGTACCTCCGGCGCGCCCGGCCTGCCCCGGCCCGCGCCCAGCGCCGGACCCGTGCTGACCGGCCTCGGCGGCGTCAGCACCGTGAAGTCCGCCCCGGACGGCAAGGCCCTCGCCAAGGCCCTCACGCCCCTGCTGAAGGACCCGGCGCTCGGCCCCCGGCCCGCCGCGGCCGTCGTCGACGTCACCACGGGCCGGCGCCTGTACGGCACGCACGCGGGCGCCGCGCTCACCCCGGCCTCCACGACGAAGATCGCCACGGCGGTGGCCGCGCTGTCCGCGATGGGCGCCGACCACCGCCTCACCACCCGCGCCGCGCTGGAACCCGACACGAAGGAAGTAGTCCTCGTCGGCGGCGGCGACCCCACCCTCACGGCCCGCGAGAAGGCCGAGGGGGCGGCGAGCCTGCGCACCCTGGCCGCCGAGACGGCCGCCGCCCTCGCCGAGCGGGGTGTGCGCGAGGTGACCCTGTCCTACGACACGACCCGCTACGCGGGCTCCCCGAAGCACCCGATCGGGAACAACCCCAATCTCGCCCTGGTCACCCCCCTGATGGCCGACGAGGGCCGCACGGACGACTCCACGAGCGGCCCGGTCGCCCGCGTGAGGGACCCGGCGGAGGACGCGGCCCGCCAGTTCGAGGACTTCCTGACCTCCCACGGCATCAAGACCACGGCCCCCGGCCCGTCCAAGGCCACCACCCGCGCCGAGACCCTCGCGGCGGTCTCCTCGCCCCCGCTGTCGGCCCTCGTCGAACGCATGCTGACCAACAGCGACAACGACATCGCCGAGGCCCTCGCCCGCCAGACCGCGATCGCCACCGGCGAACGGGCCGACTTCGCGGGCGCGGGCCGGGCCATCGGCGCCCAGCTGCGCGAACTCGGTCTGCCGCTCAAGGGCGCCGCCTTCAAGGACGGCAGCGGCCTCGACCGCGCCGACCGCCTGACACCGGACCTCCTCACCGCCCTGCTGGCGAAGGCGGCCGACCCGTCCCACCCCGAACTCCGCCCGGCCCTCACCGGCCTCCCCGTCGCCGGCTTCACGGGCACGCTCAGCTCCCGCTACACGGACGGAGCATCCGGCGTCATCCGCGCCAAGACCGGCACCCTCACCGGCGTCCACACCCTCGCGGGCACCCTGGTCGACCGGGACGGCCGCCTGCTGGCGTTCGCCGCCATGGCCACGGGCACGGACCCGGGGAACCCGGCGGCGACCCAGAGGGCCCTGGACAGGGTGGCGACGGCTCTGGCGGCGTGCGGCTGCGGGTGACGCGCCCCTGCGGGGCGGACGCCGAGGGACCCGCGCCCGGGGCCTTGTGCCGGCCGTCCCCGGCGTGGGGCGTCGCTCTTCCGTCCCGGGGCGTCGATCCGTACAGCGCCGATCCGTACAGCCCTGGGCGGTGTTCCGCTTTCGTTCCGCTGGGGCGATGCGGGTGCTCCACTCGGGCGGAGTCGGGAGCGCGGGGGAGGAACGCGGGCCCCGAGGCTGGATGCCCGGCGGGAAACCCGGCCCCGCCGGCCCTGGAGACGCCGGACGCCTGAAAGCGCACCCCGGCATCACCCACCCCTCGCCGCCCTGCCCCCGCGGCGAGCGCTCACGTACGGTTGACGCATGACGAGCATCGGTGGTGCTTCAACCGGCATGGTCGACTGGAACCTCGCGGTGGCGACCGCGACCCGGCTCGTGCGGCCGGGCCCCGAGGTCAGTCGCGACGAGGCGAGGGCCGTCGTCGCGGAACTGCGCCGGCACGCCAAGTCCTCGGAGGAACACGTCCGCGGCTTCACCCGGCTCGGCACCGAGGAGGGCCACGACACCCCCGTCCTCGTCGTCGACCGCCCGGGCTGGATCCGCGCGAACGTCGCCGGGTTCCGGGAGATCCTCCGGCCCCTGCTCGACAAGATGCAGGAACGGCGCGGCAGCAGCCCCGGCAGCGCGGTCATGGGCGCCGTCGGCGGCAAGGTCACCGGCGTCGAGCTCGGCATGCTCCTGTCGTTCCTGGCCTCCCGCGTCCTCGGCCAGTACGAGACCTTCGCCCCGGCCAGTCGCGAGCTCCCGGCCGGCGAGAGCGGCGGCGGCCGGCTCCTCCTCGTCGCCCCGAACATCGTCCACGTCGAACGCGAACTCGACGTCGACCCCCACGACTTCCGCCTCTGGGTCTGCCTCCACGAGGAGACCCACCGCACCCAGTTCACCGCCGTGCCCTGGCTGAGGGACCACCTGGAGGGTGAAATCCAGTCGTTCCTGGGGGAGACCGACGTCGACCCCATGACCGTCCTGGAACGCGTCCGCGAAGCCGCCCAGAGCCTCGCCGGAGGACGCCCCGAGGCCGAGGAGGACGACGGCGGCCGCTCCCTCGTCGAGATCGTCCAGACCCCCGCCCAGCGCGAGATCCTCGGCCGCCTCACGGCCGTGATGTCCCTGCTGGAGGGCCACGCCGACTTCGTCATGGACGGCGTCGGCCCGGCCGTTGTGCCGTCCGTCGGCGAGATCCGCGAGAAGTTCCAGCAGCGCCGCGCCAAGGGCGCCTCCCGCCTCGACCTCGCCCTGCGCAAGCTCCTCGGCCTGGACGCCAAGCTCCGCCAGTACCGCGACGGCGAACGCTTCGTCCGGGCCGTCGTCGACGAGGTCGGCATGGACGGCTTCAACCGCGTGTGGACCTCGCCCAACACCCTCCCCACCAAGTCGGAGATCGCCAAACCGGCGGACTGGGTCGCGCGGGTGCATCGCAGGTCCGAGTAGTGAACATCGCGGGAAGGTCGTGAAAGGAAACCGGTCGACGGCAGGCGAACGCCCCTCCAATCACCCGTCCGAGGGACCGTGAGGCAGGGGTAGGCGTGCAATGCTCGGGGAACGGCCCGGTTCTGTCACCATCTATACACTCTGCGTGACCGACCTCGGGCTCACCCCCCGAAAACTTCATGAAGGGAACCGGACATGGGTCCCCATCCTGCGGTCGCGGCGATACGCCTGGCGGTACGCCGCGTCCTCCACGACCTCCTCACCGAACACCACCGCGCCCCCGCCGCGGTCCCGCACGCCCTCTCGCACGAGCAGCCGCCCCCGCCGCTCGTGCTCGTGGCGTGCTCCGGCGGCGCCGACTCCATGGCCCTCGCCTCCGCCCTCGCCTTCGAGTCCCCCAAGCTCGGCATCAGAGCCGGCGGCGTGACCGTCGACCACGGTCTCCAGCCCGGCTCCGACCTGCGCGCCGCGGAAGTCGTCCAGCGCCTGCGTGAACTCGGTCTCGACCCCGTCGACTCCGTCGCCGTCACCGTCGGCCGCGCCGGCGGACCGGAGGCGGCCGCCCGCGACGCCCGTTACGCCGCACTCGACACCGCGGCCGAACGCCACGGCGCCGCCGCCGTCCTGCTCGGCCACACCCGCGACGACCAGGCCGAGACCGTCCTCCTCGGCCTCGCCCGCGGCTCCGGCATCCGCTCCCTGTCCGGCATGGCCGCGGTCTCGGGGGCCGGCGGCCGTTACCGCCGTCCGTTCCTGGAACTCGACCGGCAGACCGCGCGCAAGGCCTGCATGGTCCAGTCCCTGCCCGTCTGGGACGACCCCCACAACGCCGACCCGGCCTACACCCGCTCCCGGCTGCGCCACGAGGGCCTGCCCGCCCTGGAGAAGGCCCTCGGCAAGGGCGTCGTGGAGGCCCTCGCCCGGACCGCCCAGCTCTCCCGCGACGACGCCGACGCCCTCGACTCCTGGGCCGCCCAGGCCGAGGCCACCGTCCGCGACGCCGCCGGGCTCCTGGACTGCGCCAAGCTCTACGCCCTGCCGCCCGCCGTGCGCCGCCGCGTCCTGCGCCGGGCCGCCATCGCCGCCGGTGCCCCGGCCGGATCCCTGTTCGCCCGCCACATCGAGGAAGTCGACCGGCTCATCACCGGCTGGCGCGGCCAGGGAGCCATCAACCTCCCCGGCAAGGTCGTGGCCCGGCGGCAGGGTGGCAGACTGGTGATTCGGCAAGGCTGAATCCGTCCCCTCCCGGCTGTCGCAGGAGGGGCCGGTCGGCCGGTGGGACGACCGAAAGTGATGCGGGTGGACGCGAAAGACATGGGTGCCGACCTCCAGCAGGTACTCATCACCAAGGAAGAGATCGACGCCAAGCTGGCCGAGCTGGCAGCGAAGATCGACGCGGAGTACGCGGGCAAGGACCTGCTGATCGTCGGTGTCCTCAAGGGCGCGGTGATGGTCATGGCCGACCTCGCGCGGGCGCTGTCCACCCCCGTCACCATGGACTGGATGGCCGTATCCTCGTACGGGGCGGGCACCCAGTCCTCCGGTGTGGTGCGGATCCTCAAGGACCTCGACACCGACATCAAGGGCAAGCACGTCCTCATCGTCGAGGACATCATCGACTCCGGCCTGACCCTGTCCTGGCTGATCTCCAACCTCGGCTCGCGCGAGCCCGCCTCCCTCAAGGTGTGCACGCTGCTGCGCAAGCCCGAGGCCGCGAAGGTCGCCATCGACGTGGAATGGGTCGGCTTCGACATCCCCAACGAGTTCGTCGTCGGCTACGGCCTCGACTACGCCGAGAAGTACCGCAACCTCCCGTTCGTCGGTACGCTCGCGCCCCACGTGTACGGCGGCTGAACCCCGGCCGGGGTGCCGTGACGGTGATCGGGAACCCCAGCGGGCTTCCCGCCGTTGGAGCAGGCGTAGACGGATCGCCAGCCGTCCCACGCGGCTTCAGGTGACAATGCTGGGGTACCGTCCGAAGAACAGTCTTTTATCAAACTCACTATGGCAGGAGGGACGGGGCGGCACCGCTCCGTATGGATGGACGTGAAGCGATACTTCCGTGGGCCGGTCATGTGGATCGTGCTGGCCGTCCTTGCCGTGGTCGTGTTGATGCAGGTCGTCGGCTCGTCCGGCGGCTACAAGACGGTGGACACCGGCCAGGTCGTCCAGGCGATCAACCAGAACAAGGTCGAGTCGGCCAAGCTCACCACCGGCGATGACGAGACCATCAAGGTCACGCTCAAGGACGGCGTGAAGGTCGAGGGCAGCTCGAAGATCCAGGCGAGCTACATCGACAACCAGGGCGTGGACATCGCCAACACGCTGCAGAACAAGTACCAGGACAAGCAGATCCCGGACGGCTACACGGTCTCGCCGTCCAAGCAGAACCCGTTCGTCGGCATCCTGCTCTCCCTGCTGCCCTTCGTGCTGATCGTGGTCGTGTTCCTGTTCCTGATGAACCAGATGCAGGGCGGCGGCTCCCGCGTGATGAACTTCGGGAAGTCCAAGGCCAAGCTCATCACCAAGGACACCCCGAAGACGACGTTCGCCGATGTCGCCGGGTCGGACGAGGCCGTCGAGGAGCTCCACGAGATCAAGGAGTTCCTCCAGGAGCCGGCCAAGTTCCAGGCCGTCGGCGCCAAGATCCCCAAGGGCGTCCTGCTCTACGGACCTCCCGGCACCGGCAAGACCCTGCTCGCGCGTGCCGTCGCGGGCGAGGCGGGCGTGCCGTTCTACTCGATCTCCGGTTCCGACTTCGTCGAGATGTTCGTCGGTGTCGGTGCCTCCCGGGTCCGTGACCTGTTCGAGCAGGCCAAGGCGAACGCCCCGGCGATCGTCTTCGTCGACGAGATCGACGCGGTCGGCCGCCACCGCGGCGCCGGCCTCGGCGGCGGTCACGACGAGCGCGAGCAGACCCTGAACCAGCTGCTCGTCGAGATGGACGGCTTCGACGTCAAGGGCGGCGTGATCCTCATCGCCGCGACGAACCGGCCCGACATCCTCGACCCGGCGCTGCTGCGCCCGGGCCGCTTCGACCGCCAGATCGCGGTCGACCGCCCGGACATGCAGGGCCGTCTGGAGATCCTCAAGGTCCACCAGAAGGGCAAGCCGGTCGCGCCCGACGTCGACCTGTCGGCCGTCGCCCGCCGTACGCCCGGCATGACGGGTGCCGATCTCGCCAACGTGCTGAACGAGGCCGCCCTGCTGACGGCCCGCAGCGACCAGAAGCTGATCGACAACCACATGCTGGACGAGGCGATCGACCGTGTGGTCGCGGGCCCGCAGAAGCGGACCCGGATCATGTCGGACAAGGAGAAGAAGATCACCGCGTACCACGAGGGCGGACACGCCCTGGTCGCGGCGGCCTCGCCGAACTCCGATCCCGTCCACAAGATCACGATCCTGTCGAGAGGCCGCGCCCTCGGCTACACGATGGTGCTGCCGGACGAGGACAAGTACTCGACCACGCGCAACGAGATGCTCGACCAGCTCGCCTACATGCTGGGCGGCCGCGCGGCCGAGGAGCTCGTCTTCCACGACCCGACCACGGGTGCCGCCAACGACATCGAGAAGGCCACGGGCCTGGCCCGCGCGATGGTCACGCAGTACGGCATGACCGAGCGTCTCGGCGCGATCAAGTTCGGCGGGGACAACACCGAGCCCTTCCTCGGACGTGAGATGTCTCACCAGCGCGACTACTCGGAAGAGGTCGCCGCGCTGGTCGACGAAGAGGTCAAGAAGCTCATCGAGACCGCGCACAACGAGGCCTGGGAGATCCTGGTCGAGAACCGCGACGTGCTCGACAACCTGGTGCTGGCCCTCCTCGAGAAGGAGACGCTCGGCAAGGAGGAGATCGCCGAGATCTTCGCCCCGATCGTCAAGCGCCCGCCGCGGCCCGCCTGGACGGGATCCTCCCGTCGTACGCCGTCGACCCGCCCGCCGGTCCTCTCTCCCAAGGAGCTGGCCCTGACGAACGGGGCGAACGGCGCCACGCCGGCCATCACCACGGCCAAGAGCACCGCGGCGGAGCCCGCCCCGGCGCCCGAGCGAGCCCCGGAGGACCGCCCCGAGAGCTGACCCGCTCTCCCGGTGGCCCCACCGGGCCCGGAATGGATGCCGCGCCCCCCAGGTTTTAGCCTGGGGGGCGCGGCTTTCAGCCATGTTTGCAGGGCGGCGCGCAGGCTGCCCCGAGAAGGACACAGGAACGAGGCACCAGATGACCGACCCCGTGACGATGGACGGCGACGGCCGGATCGGCGAGTTCGACGAGAAGCGCGCCGAGAACGCCGTACGCGAACTCCTGATCGCGGTCGGCGAGGACCCGGACCGCGAGGGGCTGCGGGAGACACCGGCGCGGGTGGCGCGGGCGTACAAGGAGATATTCGCGGGCCTGTGGCAGAAGCCGGAGGACGTCCTGACGACGACCTTCGACCTCGGGCACGACGAGATGGTGCTGGTGAAGGACATCGAGGTCCTGAGTTCCTGTGAACACCACCTCGTGCCGTTCGTCGGAGTCGCGCACGTCGGCTACATTCCGTCGGCCGAGGGCAAGATCACGGGGCTGTCGAAGCTGGCCCGGCTCGTGGACGTGTACGCGCGGCGTCCACAGGTGCAGGAACGACTCACCACGCAGATCGCCGACTCCCTGATGCAGATCCTGGAGCCGCGCGGCGTGATCGTCGTCGTCGAGTGCGAGCACATGTGCATGTCGATGCGGGGGGTGCGCAAGCCCGGCGCCAAGACCATCACGTCGGCCGTGCGGGGCCAGCTGCGCGATCTCGCGACCCGCAACGAGGCGATGAGCCTCATCATGGCGCGCTGACCCGGCGCCGACGCGGTTCTCAGGCGGCGGGGGCGGCCCCCGCGCCGTCGTGCTCGTCGTCCTCCGGGAGTTTGCAGACGCGCTCCAGGAAGATGGCCGCCGCTATCACGCCGATGCCCGCGACGACGGAGAAGCCGGCGTAGATGGCCTGGTCGCGGCGGGCGGAGATGTCGAGGGACTCCAGCAGGAAGACGCCGGTGCCGCCGTACATGCCGGAGACGAGGGCGGCGACCAGGGCGCTGGCGTGGCCGAAGACGACCGCGCGGGCCGCCATCATGGGGTCGACGCCCTTGGCGTCGGGCTGCCGTTCGCGCTGGGCCTTGAGGCGGGCGCGCAGCGAGAGCGCCGTGGCCAGCAGGACCACGGCGATCAGGGCCAGGACGATGGGGGCGGCCAGGGGGACGCTCGGGAGAGTGCCCACCGAGTTCCACAGGCGGGCGCCCGCCCAGGACAGCACTCCGGCCACGACGAAGACTCCGGCCAGCAGCCTGATGCGCAGCTCTCTCACGGTGTCCCTTCGGTTCCCCCGGTCGGTCCGGCGCGGTTCGCGGCCGTCTTGACCTTAACGGCTATTCGGGCAGCCGGAGTTCCAGGTCGGTGCGCGGCGCGACACCATTGCGGGTGACGGCGTCCAGCAGACCGGCCACCGGTCCGCGGCCGGGGAGCTGCGCCTCGGGGTCCAGGTCGTGCCAGGGGGCCAGGACGAAGGCGCGCTCGTGGGCGCGGGGGTGGGGGAGGGTGAGCTGCGGGTCGTCGGAGACGACGTCGGCGTACGAGACGATGTCGACGTCGAGGGTGCGGGGGCCCCAGTGCTCGTCGCGGACGCGGTGGAAGGCCTCCTCGACCGCGTGGGCGCGCTCCAGGAGCGAGGAGGGCGGCAGGGTGGTCTTGAGGACGACGACCGCGTTGAAGTAGGAGGGCTGGCTGCCGGGGTCCACGCCCCAGGGCTCGGTCTCGTAGACGGGGGAGACGGCCTTGATGCGGACGCCGGGGGTGTCCTCCAGGGCGTCGATGGCGCCCTGGAGGGTCTCCAGGCGGTTGCCGAGGTTGGAGCCGAGGGCGACCACGGCCCGTTTCGGGTTGGACAGGGTCGTGTCGGCGGCGTCGACCTTCTCGACGACGGAGGCGGGTACCGGCTGTACGGTCGGGTCGCTGGGGCCCTTGAGGAAGGGTGCAGTCATACTCGGCTCCGGGTGATGGTGACGGTCACGTCGTCGAAGGGGACCGTGATCGGGGCGTCCGGCTTGTGGACGCAGACCTCGACCTGCTGGACCCCCTCGTGCTTCAGACATACCTGGGCGATGCGCTCGGCGAGCGTCTCGATGAGGTCGACGGGCTCGCCCTGGACGACGGCCACGACCTCCTCCGCCACGATGCCGTAGTGCACGGTCTTCGCCAGGTCGTCGTCGGCCGCGGCCGGGCGGGTGTCCAGGCCGAGGACGAGGTCCACGATGAAGGTCTGGCCCTCCTCGCGTTCCCTCGGGAACACACCGTGGTGCCCGCGGGCCTTCAGGCCGCGCAGCGCGACACGATCCACGCGAATCACTCCTGCAATCGTCGGTCTCGGCCGGTGGGTGCCGTGTGCGGGCGGCACACCGGCCTCGGTCGAATCTACCTGCGAGCCCGGACGGGGCCGGGCCACGGGGTCCGGGCCCGGCAGGATTCATCCGGCGTTTCCCTCGGGGAACCCGGCGGCTCACGGGCTGGTAGCCGCCCATACCCGCGGCCCCGTGATTCCCACCACTACCTGGCGACTACCCACTCAGGCGGGGGTGTCGTCCTGCTCGTCCTCGTCGGTTTCGGCCAGGACCGGGGAAGCGTGGTGCGACCAGAGCTTCCACCCCTGGGGCGTGCGCCGGAACACATTGGTGGCGACCACGAGCTGCCCGACGAGCGGGCCCAGCTCCTCGTCCTCGCCCTGGGGGGCGGGGCCGCCGCTGAGGATGTTCTCCGTGCAGGTGACCAGAGCGGTGTCACCGGTGACCGAGACGTGCACGTCGGTGAGGAAGAACTGGATGTAGTCGGTGTTGGCCATGATCAGGGCGTACGAGCGCAGGACCTCGCCGCGGCCGGTGAGCACGGGCCAGCCGGGGTGCACGCAGGAGACCACGCCGGTGTCGGCCGGGTCGTGGTAGGTCTCGTCGACGCCCAGGTCGGCGGGGGTCAGCCAGAGCGACGCCAGTTCCTCGAAGTCGCCCCGTTCCAGTGCCTCGTAGAAGGCGGTGTTGGCGGCCTCGACCTGCTCGACGTCGGTGTGCGGGGCGCTCACCGGGCTCCCTCTGCGCCGGTGCGTGCTCCCTCGATGGCGCGCGCGACGCGCACGGCGTCGGAGGTGGCGCGGACCTCGTGCACGCGGACCGCCCACGCGCCGGCGTGCGCCGCGAGCGCGGAGACGGCGGCGGTGGCGGCGTCGCGTTCGCGGGCGGGCGGGGGCGGGCTGTCCGGGCCGGCCAGGACGCGGCCCAGGAACCGCTTGCGGGAGGCGGCGACGAGCAGCGGGTGGCCGAGGCCGAGGACGCGGTGGAGGCCCGCGAGGAGCGCCAGGTCGTGTTCGGCGTCCTTGGAGAACCCGAGGCCGGGGTCGACGATGACGCGGTCGGGGGCGATGCCGCCCGCGAGGACGGCCTCCACGCGCGCGTGCAGCTCGTCGACGACCTCGGTGACGACGTCCCGGTACACCCCGCGGACGTTGCCGCCCTCCAGGAAGCCGCGCCAGTGCATGACGACGAACGGGGCGCCGGCGTCGGCGACGGCCGGGATCATGCGGGGGTCGGCGAGGCCGCCGCTGACGTCGTTGACGAGGGCGGCGCCGGCCGCGAGGGCCCGCTCGGCGACGGAGGCGCGCATGGTGTCGACGGAGACGGTGACGCCCTCGGAGGCGAGGCCGCGGACGACGGGGATGACGCGGCGCAGTTCCTCGGCCTCGTCCACGCGGGTGGCGCCGGGGCGGGTGGACTCGCCGCCGACGTCGACCAGGTCCGCGCCCTCGGAGACCAGGTCGAGGCCGTGCTTGACGGCGGCCGTGGTGTCGAAGAAGCGGCCGCCGTCGGAGAAGGAGTCGGGGGTGACGTTCACGACTCCCATGACCGCGCAGCGGTCCCATTCCGGTAGGCCCGCCACGCGCCCGCGTCCGCTCTGGTTGCTCATATGTTCAGCGTAGGCCCCGGCAGGGGCCGTCAGGCGCCGCGGCTCGGGTGACGGCCCCGCCGGGACGGCCCGGGTCACGCCGCCCGGACGCTGCGTTCCGTGGTGGTGCCGTGGGCGCAGGGGCGGCGGCTCGCCGGGCGTCGGCGGCGCAGGAAGCGCGGCAGGGGCAGGGCCAGGTTGACGAAACCTTCCGCCTGCATGGCGGCGAAGCCGATGCGGGGCAGGTCGGCGGAGGCCCGGTAGACGACGAAGCGGGGCTCCCAGCGCGGCTGGAACTTGGCGTTGAACTTGTACAGCGACTCGATCTGGAACCAGCGGGAGAGGAAGACCAGCAGTCCGCGCCAGGCGCGCAGTACGGGACCGGCGCCTATCTTCTCGCCGCGGGCCAGGGCCGAGCGGAACATGGCGAAGTTGAGGGAGACCCGCTCGATGCCGAGCTTGGGGGCGGCCTGGAGGGCGGCCACGATGAGCAGTTCGTTCATGCCGGGGTCGGCCGAGCGGTCGCGGCGCATGAGGTCCAGGGAGACGCCGTCGGTGCCCCAGGGCACGAAGTGCAGGATCGCCTTCAGGTCGCCGTAGGGGCCGGGGTGGTCGGGGTGGTCGTCCTGCTTGTGGGCGGTGGCGATGAGGCAGTCGCCGTCGGCGGGGTCGCCGACCCGGCCCAGGGCCATGGAGAAGCCGCGCTCGGTGTCGGTGCCGCGCCAGTCGTCGGCGGCGCGCCGGATGCGCTCCAGTTCGGCCTCGCCGAGATCACGGACACGTCGGACCCGGGTTTCGTAACCGGCGCGCTCGATGCGCTTGACCATCTGGCGCACGTTGCGCATCGCGCGGCCGGCGAGCGAGAAATCCTTGACGTCCACCACCGCCTCGTCGCCGAGTTCGAGGGCGTCGAGCCCGGTCTCGCGGGTCCACACCTCGCCGCCGGTCTCGGAGCAGCCCATGACGGCGGGGGTCCAGGAGTGGGCCTTGGCCTCGTCCATGAACCGTTCGATGGCGCCGGGCCAGGCCTCGACGTCGCCGATGGGGTCGCCGCTGGCGAGCATCACGCCGGAGACCACGCGGTAGGTGACGGCCGCCTTGCCGCTGGGGGAGAAGACGACGGCCTTGTCGCGGCGCAGCGCGAAGTGGCCGAGGGAGTCGCGACCGCCGTGCTTGTCCAGCAGGGCGCGCAGCTTCGCCTCGTCCTCCTCGGTGAGGTGCGCGGCCGGGTGTTCGGGACGGAAGGCCAGGTAGATGGTGGTGACGGCGGTGAGCAGGCCGAGGGCGCCGAGCGAGAAGGCGACGGTCCAGGAGGTGTTGCCCTGGTAGTCGACCGGGCCCTCGAAGCCGAACAGGCCGTAGATGACGTGGGTGATGCGGTCCGCCAGGCTCGGGTCGCCGAGCATGCGTTCGCCGTGGACGCTGACGATGAGCAGGCCCAGCAGCAGCGAACCCGCGCTCATCAGCACGAAGTTGGCGAGCGCCCGCCAGCGGCTGCGCGGGTCGGGCAGGGCGTCGAACTGGTCGCGGTGGCGCAGCAGGGGAGCCAGCAGCGCCAGGGAGATGAGAACGCCGACGATCGAGTGGCGGTAGGTGAACTGCGCGACGGCGCCGGCGGGCAGCAGGGCCACGGCCGCCCGCCAGGCCCGGCGCTTGCCGCGCTTGAGGCCGTGGGCGAGCAGCAGCAACAGCACACCGGTGCTCAGCGACAGCGCGGCCGCGAACGGGCCGAGCGCGCCGGGCAGGACCTCGGCGATGGCGTGCATCCGGCTGTGCCGGAAGCGCGGGAAGACGCCCGCTGCGATGTCCAGCAGGCCCACGAGGGCACAGGCTCTGCCGACGAGGAGGGGGACGGCCTCGGGGCGCGGTCCGCGCAGCAGGCGGCGCACCCGGCTCGTCCGGCCCGTACCGGCCGCGCCGCTTCGGCGACTCGGAACCTCACCCGACATTTCCTCATCTGTCCTGACAGACATCGCATCCCGTAGTTCTGCGAGAGACCTTGGATCCGGTGCCGATTCGGGCATCCGGCGACATTGCGCCCTCTAGGACGGTGTCTCGGGGGGAGAGGTTCACTCCCCACGTCAAAGCCGTTTCAAAGGCCGAGGAAAGTCCGGGACAAGCCCGAGCGAAGGTGTGATCGCGGGCGGGGCCGGACGGAGAGCGCGAGCAGGTAACCAACCCATGGGTCTCACGAGCAACAAGGTGCTGGCGCTGGCGGTGCTGTCCGCCGTGCTGCTGTTCGCCGGCACGGTCTGGCTGTGGCCACGACTGGCCCGGCGGAGCTGGCCGGCCGTGGGCGGACGCGTCGGCCTGCTGCTGGCCACGCAGCTGGCGCTGTTCGCCGCGGTGGGCCTGGCCGCCAACCAGGCCTTCGGGTTCTACGCGAGCTGGGCGGACCTGTTCGGGCAGGAGAAGGACCAGGGCGTGGTCGTGGACCACACCCCGGGCGAGGGCCCGCTGGAGGTGGTCGGCTCGCGGAGGGTGCCGGGGGCGGGCGGGGCGCGCCCCCAGGCCGGGGGCCGGATCCAGCAGGTCGACCTGGTGGGCCGTACGACCCGCATCGCGACGCCCGCGTACGTCTATCTGCCGCCGGAGTACTTCCAGCCGCGGTACCGCACCCACCGGTTCCCCGCGGCCGTCGTGCTGACCGGGTATCCGGGCACGGCGTCGGCGCTGGTGGAGAAGCTCCACTATCCGCGCACCGCCCTGGAACTGGCCCGGGCGGGCCGGGCGAAGCCGATGATCCTGGTGATGCTGCGGCCGACGGTGGCGCCGCCCCGGGACACGGAGTGCGTGGACATCCCGGGCGGTCCGCAGACCGAGTCGTTCTTCGCGAAGGATCTGCCCGAGGCGTTGCGCACGCACTACCGGGTCACCGAAAAGCCGGGCGGCCTGGGCATCATCGGCAACTCGACGGGCGGCTACTGCGCCTTGAAGATCGCCCTGCACCATCCCGGTGTGTACGCCGCCGGGGCGGGTCTGTCCGCGTACTACAAGGCACCGATCGACGCCACGACCGGTGATCTCTTCCAGGGCGACAAGGGGGTGCGCAATCGCGCCGACCTGTGGTGGTATCTCGAGCACATGCCGGCGCCCGACACTTCGCTGCTGGTCACCAGCAGCAAGCTGGGCGAGTCCAACTACAAGGACACGCTGAAGTTCATAGAGCGGGTGAAGGACACCGGACTGACGCGGATCTCGTCGATCATCCTGGAAAGCGGCGGGCACAACTTCAACACCTGGCGGCGTGAGATTCCGGCGACGCTGGAGTGGATGAGCGAGCGCCTGGACGGCCGTGGAAAATGATCTTGGGAATTGTTGCGGAAGTCGGTGTAGTCGGTTCCCCGGCCCATGAACGGTTGATTCCGCTTCTTGCCGAGTTCTGATGCCGTGTGAGTCCCTTGGTGTGGCTTTGTTTTTGCGGGGTGGGTCACCACGATTCGCCTACGCGCGGTAAGTTTCTGGCCATGCCACGTGGACGTCATCGCCATTCCCCGCCCCTGCACAGGCTGCTGCCCCCCTCGGCGATCGCAGGCGTCTCCCTCGTCTGCGCCCTGGGGCCCTGGGTGTTCACGGAGCCGATGGTGCTCCGCGGTCTGGCCGCGGCCGCCGCGGCGACGGCGGTCGTCGGCGCGGTCGTGCTGCGCCGCTGGGACACCCAGGCGGGCAAGCGCGTCGCCGACCTCACGCGCGCGCGTGCGAGCGACGAGTGGCGCTTCGAGGAACGGGTCGCCGAACTGGAGGCCGACCTCGAGGAGTCCCGCGAGCTGCGCGCGAAGCTGGAGCAGCGGCTGCGCGCCAAGCGCACCGAACTGGCCGGGCTGCGCAACGAGCACGCCGCGCTGCTGCGCCGGTACGCCACGTCGGAGACCGAGCGCGCGAGCGTCCTGGAGGAGCGCCGGGTGCTCGAGATAGAGGCGACGGCTCCGGTCCGGGCGGCGCTGCCCGCGGGGGCGGCGGACACCGCCGGGCCGGACGGGGCGCCTCTCACCGTCGAGGACGAGCCCGCGGTTCCCGCCGTGTTCTCGCCCGAGGGCTCCCGGCTGTTCGTGCGGGCCGCTGCCGCGCTCGCCCGGTTCGACGCCGAGACGGCCCCGGACCCGGACGGCGGCGGCGACGGCGACGGCGTGCCGAAGGGCGAGGACGCGGAGCCCGCGCGGGAGCCGCGGCAGGAGCCGGCGGAGCAGCGGGAGCAGGCCCCGGAGGACGAGCCGCAGGGGCAGTCCGAGGCGGTCGACGGGCATGAGCACGCGACCGCCGCCACCGCCGGGATCGCTGCCGCCACTGCCGCCGCTGCCGCCGCTGCCGAGCGGGCCGCCGTGGCCGAGGAAGCTGCCGCCACCGCCGAACAGGCCGTTGTGGCCGAGCAGGCTGCCGTCACCGCCGAGCGGGCCGCCGTGGCCGAGAAAGCCGGCGGCGAGCGCCTCCCGGAGGCCGTCCAGGCCGCACCGGCGGTTTCCGGTCACTACACCGTCCCGACCGCCGTGGCCGTCGCGCCGCAGGCGCCGGTGCGACGCCCCCTGACCGAGGGCGGGTTCGACTTCTTCGGCACCAAGAAGGGCACCTCGCGGGCCGCCCTGGAGGCCGTGCAGAACGAGGACCTCGCCGATGTCGTCGGCCAGGAGGCCCTCGCCCTGCACAAGGCCGAGACCGAGGCCCGGTTCAAGCCGGTGGACGAGGAGTCGCGCGGGATCGGCCAGGTCATCGACCTGACGGCGCACGACGAGACGGAGCAGATCGACGTGCAGGGGCTGCGCAGCGCGGTTTCCTGACCCTGGAATGTCAGGCCATCCAGCGGTCCGGCCGCGCGTCCCTGCGCCCGGTGCGGGACCGTTCCGCCTGTGCCGCCAGCAACTCGCGCGCCTCGGCCGCGTCACGCAGCCGGGCCGTCACCGTCTTGTTCGCGCCCGTGTCCACGTGCACGTCGGCCACGCCCCGGGCCCGCTCCCAGGGGCCCTGCGTCATCCGTACGCTCTGCACCTTGGCGTGCGGCACCAGCGCCAGGCTCCGTCGCAGCAGCCCCGACCGCGCCGCGAACACCGCGTCGGTGACGGCGAGTCCGTACCCCCGCCACCACAGCGGCACGCACCAGCGGGCGCGGCGCGGCGACGGTGACAGGGCCGCGCGCTCGGGCACGGTCACCCCGGGCAGCACGCGCGCGACGACGGCCTCCGCGACCTCGCGCGGAGCGACCGGAACCAGCACCGAGTTGGACGAGCCCGCCACGTCCAGCTCCACACGCACCCAGCCGCGCCGCCGCCACAGCAACGGCTCCACGATCCGCACGGTCTGCACGCGGCCCGGCGGCACCGTCTCGTGGGCCCGGTCCAGCAGGCCGTGGTCGAGGCGCAGCCCGTCGGGCGACTCGCCCACCGTCCAGTCGTACTCGCCGACGAACCGGCCCACGCTGCTCGCGCCCGCCGCGCCCAGTAGCGGCAGGGCCGTGGCCAGCACCGTCCACACGCTCTCCGTGGCCACCCACAGCACCGGCGGCACGATGAGCGCCGCGGCCAGCGACCCCCAGGTCGCCCCGCTCAGCACCAGCGACATGGCCAGCACCCGGGGCGGCACCCGCAGCAGCTGCCGGGACGGGGCCTCGCCGACCTCGTGCGCGGTCTCGGGGGCGAACCCGGCCGCCCGCGCGAGCAGTTCGGCGCGCAGCGCCCGCGCCTCGTCCGCGCCGAGGAAGGCCAGTTCGTCCTTCTTGTCGGTCCCTATGACGTCGAGTTTCAGCTTGGCGACGCCCGCGACCCGGGCGAGCAGCGGCTGGGTGATGTCGATGGCCTGGACCCGCTCCAGCCGGATGTGCGCGGTGCGCCGGAACACCAGTCCGGTACGGATGCGCAGCTCGGTCTCGGTCACCGCGAAGTGCGTGAACCACCAGGAGCAGAAGCCGTAGAGGGCGGCGGCCGGGACGATCACGGCGAGGCCGATCAGCAGCGTGGTCGTCGTCAGCCGGGCCAGGTGGCGCTGCGCCCCGTCGGGATCGTGCACGGCCCAGCCGGCGACCACGGCGACCGGTGCCCAGGCCCGCCGCAGCGGTGTGACGGGGTGCAGCCGCCGCTCGGCGGGCCCGCCGTCGGCGGGGGTGGCCTCGGCGGCCCCGGGCGCCGTCACAGGCCCGCCGATCGGGCCTCGCCGAGCTCGGTGAGCCGGTCGCGCAGCCGTTCCGCCTCGGCCGGGTCCAGGCCCGGGATGGTGGCGTCGGTCGCCGCGGCGGCGGTGTGCAGCTGCACGCTGGCCAGCCCGAAGTGCCGCTCGACCGGCCCGGAGGTCACCTCGACGAGCTGCATCCGCCCGTACGGCACGACCGTCTCCTCGCGCCACAGCACGCCGCGGCTGATCAGCAGGTCGTCGGCGCGCTCGGCGTACCGCCAGGACCGCCAGTTGCGGTCGATCATCACCCAGCCCCAGGCCATCAGCGCCAGCGGTACGACGGCGAACGCGGCCCAGCCGGGCCCGGCGAACAGCCCCGGCAGCAGCCCGGCGGCCAGGGCGATCACCCCCAGCCAGACGACCAGCAGCAGCCGCCGCATCCTCAGCAGGCCGGGAGGCAGGGCGATCCAGACGGGCTCGTCGTCTTCCGAGCGGGCCTCGGCCGCCGTGCTGGTGCCCGGCGGCACGGTCTCGCGGGTCGCGGCGGCCGGTCCCGGCGCACCCGGCGGCTCCGCCGGTCCCGGCCCGTCTGTTGTCGGTGATCCGGCCGTGTCCTCCGCTCCCGCCGGCCCTGGCGCGCCCGGCAGCTCCGCCGACTCCGGCCCGTCTGCTGTCGGTGTCCCGGCCGTGTCCTCTGCCCCCGCCGCGCCGGCCGCGTTCCCGGCCCCCGTCGGCCCCGCCTCGTGCGGGCTCCCCGTCTCCATGAGGTCAGGGTACGTAGGGGAGACTGTGTCCATGACTCCTACGACGGAGACCATGGTCGGAATCGGCGGCGCCGCGGAGAGCACCGACATGGTGCTCAACATCGGGCCCCAGCACCCGTCCACGCACGGCGTGCTGCGGCTGAAGCTCGTCCTGGACGGCGAGCGCATCACGCACGCGGAGCCGGTGATCGGCTACATGCACCGCGGCGCGGAGAAGCTGTTCGAGGCGCGCGACTACCGCCAGATCATCATGCTCGCCAACCGCCACGACTGGCTGTCGGCGTTCTCCAACGAGCTGGGCGTGGTCCTCGCGGTGGAGCGGATGCTCGGCATGGAGGTCCCCGAGCGGGCGGTGTGGCTGCGCACGCTGCTCGCCGAGCTGAACCGGGTGCTGAACCACCTGATGTTCCTCGGCTCGTACCCGCTGGAGCTCGGCGGGATCACCCCGATCTTCTACGCCTTCCGGGAGCGCGAGGAACTCCAGCACGTCATGGAGGAGATCTCCGGCGGGCGCATGCACTACATGTTCAACCGCGTGGGCGGCCTCAAGGAGGACCTGCCGGCCGGCTGGACCGCACGCGCGCGGACCGCCGTCGCCGACGTGCGCTCCCGGATGGACCGCTTCGACGACCTCGTGCTCGGCAACGAGATCTTCCGCGGCCGTACCCGGGGCGTCGGCGTCCTCAGCCCGCAGGCCGTGCACGCCTACGGCGTCAGCGGGCCGATCGGCCGCGCCTCGGGCGTCGACTTCGACCTGCGCCGGGACGAGCCGTACCTCGCCTACGGCGAACTCCAGGACACCCTGAAGGTCGTGACCCGGCAGGAGGGCGACTGCCTCGCCCGCTTCGAGTGCCTGCTGGAGCAGACGCACAACGCGCTGGACCTGGCCGACGCCTGCCTCGACCGGCTCGCCGACCTGCCGCCCGGCCCGGTCAACCAGCGGCTCCCGAAGGTCCTGAAGGCGCCCGAGGGGCACACGTACGCGTGGACCGAGAACCCCCTCGGCATCAACGGCTACTACCTGGTCAGCAAGGGCGAGAAGACCCCGTACCGGCTGAAGCTGCGCTCGGCCTCGTACAACAACATCCAGGCGCTGACGGAGCTGTTGCCGGGGACGCTGGTCGCGGACATGGTGGCGATCCTGGGATCGATGTTCTTCGTGGTCGGGGACATCGACAAGTAGGCGCTCACGCCGGGAGCGGGTCCGCGATCCCGACCGGCTGCACCAGCCAGCCGAAGTCGCCGAGACCGCCCGCCGCCGTCAGCTCGGCGGCCTCCCCGGCGCCCGCGAGGGCGCGTACGTAGGCGGCGGGGTCGGTGGACGCCAGCGTGAGCGGGGGGCGTGCGCCGGTCACGCCCAAGGCGTGCAGTGCCTCACGCTGCCGGAGCACGCGCCCGCCGGGAAGCGCGCACGCGTCCAGGGCGACGTGCGCGGTGATGTCGCGGGAGCCGTCCGGCACGGGCGTGGTCCCGCGGCCCTCCCGGAAACCGGTGAGCGTCCCGAACGGCGGCCGTGTGTCCGCGGTGTGCGCGTAGTCCACGGCGACCGCGAGCCCCCGGCCGACGGTCGCGACCGCCGCGGCCCAGGCCTCGTCGCGGGGCAGCCCGATCTCGGCCCGCAGCCCCGCCTCAGCGGGCAGCGGCCACCAGCGCTCCAGCCACCGGGCCTCCGCCCCGCCGACCGGCTCCCCGAGCCGCTCGGTCCCGTCCGCGCGGACCAGCACCAGCCGGGCCGTGCCCGCGGCGTCCACCTCCGCGACCTCCACGGGCACGTTGTCCAGCCACTCGTTGGCGAACAGCAGTCCGGTCGTCCCCTCGGGGGGCGCGGCCAGCCACTCGATCCGGTGATCGAGCCCGGCGGGCCGGCCGGCCACTTCGACGGCGTACGCGCGCGTGCGGTCCGCCACCTCGGCGGGCAGCGCGGCGAGCACCCCGGCGGCCAGCTCGCCCCGCCCGGCCGCCATGTCGACGAAGTCCAGCGCCGCGGGCCGTCCCAGCGCCTCGTCGACCCGGCACAGCAGCCGCGCCACGGCCCCGGCGAACAGCGGCGACGCGTGCACGGACGTACGGAAGTGCCCGGCCGGCCCCTCGGCCCGCCGGTAGAAGCCGCCCGGCCCGTACAGCGCCTCGCGCGCCGCGGCACGCCACCCTCGCCACTCGTCCCTCGCACCCGCTGTCACCGGGCCAGGCTATGCGGACACAACGAACGCAACTCCACCTTGCGGAGTGCGCGCGCCGGACGCGGATCGGTCCTCCGGTTGACCCCTGCACCTATCCCGCTTCCCTACGCTGGGTTACGTGCAGCGCCTCTATGACTTCCTCCGCAGGCACCCGATGTGGGTCGACGGCACCTGGGCCGTCGTCCTCCTCGGGATGTCGCTGGTGGGCGGAGTGGCGGGCGGGTACGGCTCCCCTGCTCTCGCCGTCCCCCTCACCCTGCTGCTCTGCCTGGTGATCGCGCTGCGCCGCCGGATGCCGGAGAAGATGCTGCTGCTCGGGACCGCGGTGGGAGTGGCCCAGCTGATCACCGACGTGGAGATCGGCCCAGCGGACTTCGCCCTGCTGGTGATCGTCTACACGGTCGCCGCGGAGGGCGCGCGCTGGGCCTCCCGCTTCGCGCTGGGCGCCGGCCTGTGCGCCGCCCCCCTGGCCCAGATGCGCTGGCCGAACGACCAGACGTCCGTCGCCGGCAACATCGTGCTGACGGTCTTCATGACCGTGCCCTTCGCCCTGGCCTGGGTGCTCGGCGACTCCATCCGCACCCGGCGCGCCTACTTCGCCCAGCTGGAGGAGCGGGCCGCCCGCCTGGAGAAGGAGCGCGAGGCGCAGTCCAAGGTCGCCGTCGCCGCCGAACGCGCCCGCATCGCCCGCGAGCTGCACGACGTCGTCGCGCACAACGTCTCGGTGATGGTGGTCCAGGCCGACGGCGCCGCCTACGTCCTGGACGCCGCGCCCGACCAGGCGAAGAAGGCCCTGGAGACCATCTCCTCCACCGGCCGCCAGGCCCTCGCCGAGATGCGCCGCCTGCTCGGCGTGCTGCGCACCGGTGAGCACCAGGAGGCCGGCGAGTACGTGCCGCAGCCCGACGTGCGGCAGATCGAGGACCTCGTCGAGCAGTGCCGCGGCTCCGGACTGCCCGTCGACTTCAAGGTCGAGGGCACCCCGCGCCCCCTGCCCAGCGGCGTCGAGCTCACCGCGTACCGCATCGTGCAGGAGGCGCTCACCAACACCCGCAAGCACGGCGGGCCCAACGCGGGCGCCAGCGTGCGCCTGGTCTACTTCGACGACGGCCTCGGCCTGCTCGTCGAGGACGACGGCAAGGGCGCCCCGCACGAGCTGTACGAGGAGGGCGGTTTCGACGGCCAGGGCCACGGCCTGATCGGCATGCGGGAGCGGGTCGGTATGGTCGGCGGCACCCTGGACGCCGGACCGCGCCCGGGCGGAGGATTCCGCATCAGTGCCCTGCTGCCGCTCAAACCCGCGCACTGACCTGGCACGCGGCCCCTCGCCGACACCTGTGACGACCCATTGCGATGACCGATAGGGAAGAGGCCAGATGACGATCCGCGTGATGCTCGTCGACGACCAGGTGCTGCTGCGCACCGGGTTCCGGATGGTGCTCGCCGCCCAGCCGGACATGGAGGTCGTGGCGGAGGCGGGCGACGGCGTCGAGGCCCTCCAGGTGCTGCGGACGACCGAGGTGGACGTCGTCCTCATGGACGTCCGCATGCCGAAGCTCGACGGTGTGGAGACGACCCGCCGCATCTGCGCGGACACCGACCCGCCCAAGGTGCTCATCCTGACCACCTTCGACCTCGACGAGTACGCCTTCTCCGGGCTGAAGGCGGGCGCCTCCGGCTTCATGCTCAAGGACGTGCCCCCGGGGGAGCTGCTCGCCGCGATCCGGGCCGTGCACAGCGGTGACGCGGTCGTCGCGCCCTCCACCACCCGGCGGCTCCTCGACCGCTTCGCGCCCATTTTGCCGGGCACCCAGCAGCCCCAGCACAAGGAGCTGGAGCGGCTCACCGACCGGGAGCGCGAGGTCATGGTGCTGGTCGCGCAGGGCCTGTCCAACGGTGAGATCGCGGCCCGGCTCGTGCTGTCGGAGGCGACCGTGAAGACCCATGTGGGCCGCATCCTGACCAAGCTGGGCCTCCGGGACCGGGTGCAGGTCGTGGTGCTGGCCTACGAGACCGGGCTGGTGCGGGCCGGCGGGCACGGCTGAGCCGCCCGCGAGGGGCCCGCTACCGGAGGATCCCCTCCAGGAACTCGCTGCCCAGCCGGGCCACCACCGTCACGTCCAGCTGGTGCAGGACGTAGCGCCCGCGGCGGCGGGTGGTGATCAGGCCCGCCTTCTTCAGCACGGCCAGGTGCCGGGATATCTCCGGGGCCGTCATGCCGTGCACCTGCGCCAGCTCGCCGGTGGTGTACTCGCTGCGGGCGAGATGGCGGCACATGCGCATGCGGACCGGGTGGGACAGCGCGGTCATCCGCAGGGCCAGCTGCTCCAGCGTGGGCGGGGCGGCGAGCTCGGGGGAGCCGACCGGGTAGTGCAGCAGCGGCTGCCAGCCGTGCCGGTGCAGGACCATCAGGTGCGGCCAGCCCAGACTCGTCGGGACGAGCAGCAGGCCGCCGTCGCCCGTGGCCGTACGGCCGTCGCCCAGCTTGTCGACCGTGATGCGGGCGGCGGCCTCGTCGAGCGTGACCGCCGGGGACGCCGCGGCCAGCGCCTCGGCCAGGCCCTTGCGCCGGAGCAGGTCCGTCTTGTGGCGGGCGTCCGCCGCGAGCTGGTGGCGCAGCCGGGACCAGGCCTCCGCGAAGAACGCCTCGTCGCAGTCCTGGAGGAACTGCCGCAGCCAGGCGCGGATCCTGGGCGGGTCGGCCAGCAGCCGCTCGCTGAACCGCAGCTGCTGCGGCCCGCGGGCGGCGGCCAGGTCCAGGGCGCGGCGGCGTATCTCCGCGTCGGACAGCGCGTCCGGGCCGTGCGAGCAGTACGGCAGCGCGCACGTGAACTCCAGGGCCGCGTCCACGAACTGCTCGTCCGTCAGCTTGTCGAGCAGGTCCAGTTCCTCGGCGAGCGTGCCGCACGGCAGCGTGCTGCGGCCCGGGATGCCGGCGAACGGCATGAACAGGTCCGAGAACGTCGTCCGCCACAGGAAGTCCGCCTCGCACATCCGGTCGGCCAGATGCGGATCGAGCCGGGCCCGCACGCCCGTCACCCAGCCCTGCAGGACCGGGTGGTGGGCCGGCTCGGACAGCGCGTGCAGCGCCATGCCCAGCTCCGCCAGGGGTGACGGCACGACGGCGACACTCTCCGGCCGCAGCCCCGCGATGTCGATCTGCACGCTCATGCCCTCATGGTGCACCCGGCCACTGACAACGCCCCCGTCGATTGACGGGCGTCGTCAATCGACGCGACGCCGCCCTCGGCCCGTGCGCACGGTGGATCCACCGGGGCAGCCGCGGAGCCTTCGGACCTCCTCCCTCACCCCGTCCCGCAGAGGCGATCCACCATGAGCATCACGCAGCAGCACCTCCTCGACGTCCACCGCGCCCGGTCCCTCGGCGAACCCGTCCCGCCCGCTCCGGGCGCGCACGACCGGCAGGTCGTACGGGAGTGGCGCGACGAACGCCGGTTCAGGGCGGTCCTGGCGGGCCGTCCGGCCCGCCACCGGTTCCGGGACACCCTGAGCCGGTGGCGGCGGCGCCCCATCTGAGCCCGCTCCCACCCGAGCCGGCTTTCCCCTCGGCGGGACCTGTTCCCAGTCGACCTACTCCGGCAGCCGGGCCACGAACTCCGCCACCGCGCTCTTCACGTCCTCGACGGTCCACTCCAGCCCCTCGGCCCGTACATGCACCTCTGTGACCGCCAGACCCGGACCGCCCCGGTTCCAGGGGGAGGCGAACAGGACGCAGCCCGTCTCCTCGGCCGCCCGGACCGACACCTCCGCGAGCACGTCCGCGTCGTACGGCAGCCACACCTGGAAGTCGTGGGTGTGCGGCACCTCCGGGTGCACGCGCGCCCACGGCAGCCCGGCCGCGGCGAACCCCTCGCGCAGGGCGGCGGCCACCACGCGCGCGTGGGCCACGTACTCCGGCAGCCGCGGCAGTTCGCGCTCCAGTCCGACCAGCGCCGACAGGGCCGTGGGGAACTGCTGGAAGACCTGGCCGCCGTACCGGTGCCGCCAGGCCTTCGCCTCCTCCACCAGCTCCTTCGGACCGGCGAGGGCCGCGCCGCCGAACGCCTCCAAAGACTTGTAGAACGACACGTAGACGCTGTCGGCCAGCCCCGCGATCTCCTCCAGGGGCCGGCCGAGCTGCACCGTGGACTCCCACAGCCGCGCCCCGTCGAAGTGCACCACCGCGTCCCGCTCCCGCGCGGCCTCCACCACCTCGGTCAGCTCCTCCCAGGTGGGCAGCACGAAACCGGCGTCCCTGAGGGGCAGTTCCAGCATCAGCGCCCCGAAGGGCTCCTCGAAGTCGCGCACCTCCGCGGCGGTCGGCAGCCGCGGCTCGCCCGTCACCCGCACCGGGCGCAGTCCGCCGACCTCGCTGAACGCGTTCCGCTCGTGCACCTCCGGATGGCTGAGCGCGTGCAGGGCCACGGTCGGGTTGCCGGTGCGGCCCGCCCAGCAGCGCAGGGCCACCTGCTGGGCCATCGTGCCCGTCGGGAAGAACGCCGCCGCCTCGGTGCCGAGGAGTCCCGCGACCTTCCGCTCCAGCGCCTCGACGACCCCGTCGCCGTACCAGTCCGACAGTTCGTCCAGGTCGTGGACGTCCTCCGCCTCGTCCAGCACCGCCAGCCGCTCCCGCAGGGTCCGTTGGAAACCGAACCGCGCGAACACCCGCCGCGCGCCGCGCTGGGCCGCCAGCCGCCGCTCACGCATCCCCGCGGCCCGGTCCCGGTCCGTCGCCTGCTCATCGCGTTCCGCCAAGTCGGTCATGGTGCGGATCCTCCCCCGCGCGCCCGCCACCGGGCACCCGCATTTCGAACGCCGTCCGGAAACACGCGCGGACATGCACACCCTGTGGACAACCGAACGTCCCTCGAACCGATCGCGTTAACATGACGAGAAATCGTCCGGTACCCGGAGCGGACTGGAACGGGAAGGCCGCCGTCGAGTGAACACAACCCCACAGCCAGACCCCAAGGACCGCCCCGCGCGGCTCACCGTCGGCGTCGTCGGCGCCGGCCGCGTGGGACCCGCACTGGCCGCGTCCCTCCAGCTCGCCGGGCACCGCCCGGTCGCCGTCTCCGCGGTCTCCGACGCCTCCCGGCGCCGGGCCGCGCGACTGCTGCCCGATGTGCCGGTGATGCCGCCCGCCGAGGTCCTCCAGCGCGCCGACCTGGTCCTGCTGACGGTCCCGGACGACGCCCTGCCCGACCTGGTCGCGGGCCTCGCCGACACCGGGTCCGTCCGGCCGGGGCAGCTGCTCGTCCACACCTCCGGGCGGTACGGCGCGCGGGTCCTCGACCCGGCCCTGCGCGCGGGCGCCCTGCCGCTGGCCCTGCACCCCGCCATGACCTTCACCGGCACGCCCGTGGACGTGCAGCGGCTGGCCGGCTGCTCCTTCGGCGTCACCGCGCCCGAGGAACTGCGCCTGGCCGCCGAGGCCCTCGTCATCGAGATGGGCGGCGAGCCCGAGTGGATCGCCGAGGAGAACCGGCCGCTCTACCACGCGGCCCTCGCGCTCGGCGCCAACCACCTGGTCACCCTCGTTGCCCAGTCCATGGAGCTGCTGAGCGCGGCCGGCGTCGCGGCCCCCGACCGGATGCTCGGCCCGCTGCTCGGCGCCGCCCTGGACAACGCCCTGCGCTCCGGCGACGCGGCCCTCACCGGCCCGGTCGCGCGCGGCGACGCGGGCACGGTCGCCGCACACGTCACGGAGCTGCGCCTGCACGCCCCGCAGACCGTCGCCGGCTACCTGGCCATGGCCCGCGCCACCGCTGACCGGGCCCTGGCCCACGGCCTGCTGAAGCCCGAGCTCGCCGAGGACCTCCTCGGGGTACTCGCCGACGGGACCGACGGCACCCGAGGCACCGAGGGGGACGCCCGATGACCACCACCATGCTGCACACCGCCGGCGACCTGCACGCACGCGCGCGTACGGGCCGCCGCGCCGTGGTGATGACCATGGGCGCGCTGCACGAGGGCCACGCCACGCTGATCCGCACCGCGCGCCGCCTGGCCGGCCGCGAGGGCGAGGTCGTCGTCACGGTCTTCGTCAACCCGCTCCAGTTCGGCGCGGGCGAGGACCTCGACCGCTACCCCCGCACCCTGGACGCCGACGTCAAGCTCGCCGAACAGTCGGGCGCCGACGTCGTGTTCGCCCCCGCCGTCGACGAGGTCTACCCGGGCGGCGAGCCCCAGGTCCGCATCAGCGCCGGCCCCATGGGCGAGCGCCTGGAGGGCGCCTCCCGCCCCGGCCACTTCGACGGCATGCTCACGGTCGTCGCCAAGCTGCTGCACCTCACCCGCCCCGACGTCGCCCTGTACGGCCAGAAGGACGCCCAGCAGCTCGCCCTGATCCGCCGCATGGTGCGGGACCTGAACTTCGGCGTGGAGATCGTCGGCGTCCCCACCGTCCGCGAGGAGGACGGCCTGGCCCTGTCCAGCCGCAACCGCTACCTCTCGCCCGCCGAGCGGCGCACGGCCCTCGCGCTGTCCCGGGCCCTGTTCGCGGGCCAGGACCGGCACGCCGCGCAGGAGGCGCTGCGCGCCCGGGCCCGTGAAGTGCCCGCCACGCGCGCGCGTGCCGAGGCGCTCAGCGCCATAGGCGAGTCCCGTGCGGCGGCGGACGCGCACGCCGTCGCGACGGCTGTCCCGGGCGGCCCCGCCGCCGTGCGCGCGGCGGCCCGCCAGGTCCTCGACGAGGCCGCCCGCCTCGATCCGCCGCTCGCGCTGGACTACCTCGCCCTGGTGGACCCCTCCGACTTCAGCGAGATCGGGGACGACTTCACCGGCGAGGCGGTCCTCGCCGTCGCCGCCCGGGTCGGGACGACCCGGCTGATCGACAACATCCCCCTCACCTTCGGAACCCTCGGAGCCGCCTCGTGACCACCACAGGCATACGACTGCACGCGCCCGCCCCCGGATGGTCCATCGCCGCGGACGTGGTCGTCGTCGGCTCCGGCGTCGCCGGCCTGACCGCGGCCCTGCGCTGCGAGGCCGCGGGCCTGCACACCGTCGTGGTCACCAAGGCCCGCCTCGACGACGGCTCCACCCGCTGGGCCCAGGGCGGCATCGCGGCGGCCCTCGGCGAGGGCGACACCCCCGAACAGCACCTGGACGACACCCTGGTCGCGGGCGCGGGTCTGTGCGACGAGGAAGCGGTCCGGCTCCTCGTCACCGAGGGCCCCGACGCCGTACGCCGCCTCATCGAGACCGGCGCCCAGTTCGACGAGTCCTCCGAAGGCGGCCTGGAACTCACCCGCGAGGGCGGCCACCACCGCCGCCGCATCGCCCACGCCGGCGGCGACGCGACCGGCGCCGAGATCTCCCGCGCCCTGGTCGAGGCGGTCCGCGCGCGGGGGATGCGCACCATCGAGAACGCCCTCGTCCTGGACCTCCTCACGGACGCCGAGGGCCACACCGCCGGCGTCACCCTGCACGTCATGGGCGAGGGCCAGCACGACGGCGTCGGGGCGGTCCACGCCCCGGCCGTGGTCCTGGCGACCGGCGGCATGGGCCAGGTGTTCTCCGCGACCACCAACCCGTCGGTCTCGACCGGTGACGGCGTCGCCCTGGCCCTGCGCGCGGGCGCCGAGGTCAGCGACCTGGAGTTCGTCCAGTTCCACCCGACCGTCCTGTTCCTCGGCCCGGACGCCGAGGGCCAGCAGCCCCTGGTCTCCGAGGCCGTGCGCGGCGAGGGCGCCCACCTCGTGGACGCCGACGGCGTGCGCTTCATGCTCGGCCGGCACGAACTCGCCGAACTCGCCCCCCGGGACATCGTCGCCAAGGGCATCACGCGCCGCATGCAGGAGCGGGACGCCGAGCACATGTACCTCGACGCCCGGCACTTCGGCGCCGACATGTGGGAACACCGCTTCCCGACGATCCTCGCCGCCTGCCGCGCCCACGGCATCGACCCGGTCACCGAGCCCATCCCGATCGCCCCGGCCGCCCACTACGCCTCCGGCGGCGTCCGCACCGACTCCCACGGCCGTACGACCGTGCCCGGCCTGTACGCGTGCGGCGAGGTCGCCTGCACCGGCGTGCACGGTGCCAACCGCCTGGCCTCCAACTCCCTCCTGGAGGGCCTGGTCTACGCCGAGCGCATCGCGGCCGACATCGCGGCGGGCGGCCTCCAGGCGCGCGTGCCGCAGCCCCTGCCCCACCCGGAGACCCCCGAGCACCCCCTGCAGACCCCGGAGGCCCGCTTCACGATCCAGCGGATCATGACGAACGGGGCCGGGGTCCTGCGCTCGGCGGAGTCCCTCGCCCAGGCCGCCGACCGGCTCCAGCAGCTCCACACCGACGCCCGCGACGCCCTCGCCGAGAACGGCAAGACCGCCGAGCCCGGCGTCGACACCTGGGAGGCCACCAACCTCCTGTGCGTGGCCCGCGTCCTCGTCGCCGCCGCCCTGCTGCGCGAGGAGACCCGGGGCTGCCACTGGCGCGAGGACCGCCCCGAGCGCGACGACACGAACTGGCGCCGCCACATCGTCGTCACCCTGAACCCCGACCGGACGCTGGCCGTGCACACCACGGACACCACACACTTCCCTACGACCACCCCGTCCCAGGCCCCCCAGGAGCAGTGACCGACGTGAGCACCCCCGACCTTCCCCTCGCCTCCGGAGGCTGCGGCGACGGCTGCGCCTGCGGCGCGGACGACGAGGCGTACCTCGAGTGCGGCCTGGACCCCGCGCTCGCCCAGCTCCTGGCCGACGCCGGACTCGACCCCGTCGAGGTCGAGGACATCGCCAACGTGGCCGTCCAGGAGGACCTGGCCCACGGCGTGGACGTGACCACGGTCGCGACGATCCCCGAGGACGCGGTGGCCACCGCCGACTTCACCGCACGCGAGGCGGGCGTCGTGGCCGGCCTGCGCGTCGCCGAAGCGGTCCTCTCGGTCGTCTGCGAGGAGGAACTGGAGATCGAGCGCCACGCGGAGGACGGCGACCGCGTCGAGGCGGGCCAGAAGCTCCTGTCCGTCACCACCCGCACCCGCGACCTCCTCACGGCCGAGCGCAGCGCGCTGAACATCCTGTGCCGCCTGTCCGGCATCGCGACGGCCACGCGCGCGTGGGCGGACGTCCTGGAGGGCACGAAGGCCAGGGTCCGCGACACCCGCAAGACCACCCCGGGCCTGCGCAGCCTGGAGAAGTACGCGGTCCGCTGCGGCGGCGGCGTCAACCACCGCATGTCCCTCTCGGACGCGGCCCTCGTCAAGGACAACCACGTGGTCGCCGCGGGCGGTGTCGCCCAGGCCTTCCAGGCGGTCCGCGAACGCTTCCCCGAGGTTCCCATCGAGGTCGAGGTCGACACGCTGCACCAGCTCCGCGAGGTCCTGGACGCGGGCGCCGACCTGATCCTGCTGGACAACTTCACGCCCGCGGAGTGCGCGGAGGCCGTCGCGATCGTCCAGGGCCGCGCCGCCCTGGAGGCCTCCGGCCGCCTCACCCTCGACAACGCCAAGGCCTACGCCGACACCGGCGTCGACTACCTGGCCGTCGGGGCCCTCACCCACTCCTCGCCGATCCTGGACATCGGCCTGGACCTGCGGCCGGCGGAGTAGGGGAGCGGGGTCGGGTCATGCTGCTGACGATCGACGTAGGAAACACCCACACCGTCCTGGGCCTGTTCGACGGCGAGGACATCGTCGAACACTGGCGCATCTCCACGGACGCGCGCCGCACCGCCGACGAGCTCGCGGTCCTCCTCCAGGGCCTGATGGGCATGCACCCGCTCCTCGGCGACGAACTGGGCGACGGCATCGACGGCATCGCCATCTGCGCCACCGTCCCCTCGGTCCTGCACGAACTCCGCGAGGTGACGCGCCGCTACTACGGCGACGTCCCGGCGGTCCTCGTCGAACCGGGCGTCAAGACGGGCGTCCCGATCCTCATGGACAACCCCAAGGAGGTCGGCGCGGACCGCATCATCAACGCGGTCGCGGCGGTCGAGCTCTACGGCGGCCCGGCCATCGTCGTCGACTTCGGCACGGCGACCACGTTCGACGCGGTCAGCGCGCGCGGCGAGTACGTCGGCGGGGTCATCGCCCCCGGCATCGAGATCTCCGTCGAGGCCCTCGGCGTCCGCGGCGCCCAGCTCCGCAAGATCGAGGTGGCCCGGCCGCGCAGCGTCATCGGCAAGAACACGGTCGAGGCGATGCAGTCGGGCATCATCTACGGTTTCGCCGGCCAGGTCGACGGGGTCGTCAACCGCGTGGCCCGCGAGCTGGCCGAGGACCCCGACGACGTCACCGTCATCGCGACGGGGGGACTGGCGCCGATGGTCCTGGGCGAGTCGTCGGTCATCGACGAGCACGAGCCGTGGCTCACGCTGATCGGACTGCGGCTGGTGTACGAGCGGAACGTGTCGCGTATGTGAGCGGTGCGGTGCGTCGTAGCCGGGGCCGGGTGGGTCCGCAGCCCGCCCCAGCGGCACGATTGCCCGCAGGGCGCGGCCCCGACCCACCCCCGGCGCGGAGGCATCACCCCGGCCCGACCGCCGGAGGCACCCGCACCCCGCCCACCCGAGTGGTCCCCCGCGCCACACCCGCCCCCTATGTCGAAATTGTCTGATTAGCGCGTATCGTCGCCGCATGCCCACGCCATACGGATCCCGCGGCGGCATGGCGTTCGGCGTGGAGGAGCTGCGTGTGCTCCGCCGCGCTCTCGCCCTCGCCCTGCACCCCACCTCCGCCTCGTCCGACGACGTCCAGGACTGCCTCCGCCTCGCAGAGTCGCTCGACGAGGCGATGCGGGAGGGGGTCAGGCTGCGCGCCTTCCTCGTGGCCGACCTCGGCCGGTACCGCGCGGCCCTCCCCGGCGCCGCCGCCGGCTACCTCGCACTCCTGGACGAGGCCCTGGGTGCCGGATACCGCCCCCACCCCGACGACCTCGCCGCTCTCCGCGCCCTGCGCGGCAACCCCACCGCCGCGGCCCTCCTCGAGCGCTGCGCGGTCGCCGCCCTCACCGGCCCCGCGGCCACCCCCACCGTCCCCGCCTCGCGCGCCCGCCTCCACGCCCTCCCCGGAGGTCTCTCGGAAGGCCGGAGATCCGCCATGGACACCCCCGAGAAGCAGCCCGAGAAGAAGCCCGAACGCAAGCCCGCGGCCCCGAAGCCCAGCCCCAAGCCCACCCCGGCCCCCGCCCCGGGCGCCCCGAAGCCCACCCGCCCCATCCCCACCCCGGGCGAGGTCTTCCCGCGCCGCAAGCCCACCCCGCCACCCCCGGCGAACCCCCAGCAGCTCGCCGCGGGCTGACGTGGCTACCCTGGATCCATGGACTACGTCTCCGCGCTCCTGCCCCCGGTCGTCATGGCCATCTTCTTCATCGGCGTGATCCGGGTGATCGTGAAGACACAGGGCGGCGCCAACAAGGCCAAGGAGGACGCGGCCGTCGACGCCGCCCTCGCCCGCGCGGAGGGCGCCCCCCAGTCCGCGACCAGCCCCAGGGCAGACGCCTGACCCCACCCCGCCGACGGCGTACGACTCCGCGAGGCCGCCCCACGCAGCCCGCGCTTTCGAGTCGTACGCCCTTTTTGTTCCCGTTCGCCGGTGAAGCGCACGTCCGCCACGCCATTACCGAGATCTCCCACTATTGTTCTGAGCTGTGCCTCGCCCATTGGGAGAACTCGAAGACGCGGTCATGTCGCGGGTCTGGAAGTGGAACCGCCCCGTGACCGTTCGAGAAGTCCTGGAAGATCTTCAGAAGGAGCGGTCCATCGCCTACACCACGGTGATGACCGTTTTGGACAATCTCCATCAGAAGGGCTGGGTGCGCCGCGAGGCGGAAGGCCGTGCCTATCGATATGAGGCGGTCTCCACACGCGCCGCCTACGCCGCAGCCCTGATGAACGACGCCTGGTCGCAGAGCGACAACCCCGCTGCCGCTCTCGTCGCCTTCTTCGGCATGATGAGCGAGGAACAGCGCCAGGCTCTTCGCGATGCGGTACGCATCGTCCAGGGCCCGGAAACCCAGGAACCGACCGAACCGTCGGAATCCGCTCGGCCGGCGGAACGACCGGAAGGCGCGGAACGACCGGAACGCACGGAACCCGGGGAAGGCGGCACACCCGCAGAACCCGCGGAACCCGCGGAAGGCGACGAACCCGCAGAACCCGCGGAACCCCGCGAAGGCCCCCCGGAGAACCCCGCCTCCGCACAGGACCGCGACGGGCGATAGCGTCCGCTCATGCCCGCGAAGAGCCCCGAAGCCACCGCAAAAGCCATCACCGTCCGACGGGCCCGCACCAGCGATGTCCCGGCCGTGCGCCGCCTCCTTGACGCCTACGTCCGCGGCGGCATCCTGCTCGACAAAGCGACGGTGACGCTTTACGAGGACATCCAGGAGTTCTGGGTCGCGGAACGCGACGACAACGCCGAGGTCGTCGGCTGCGGCGCCCTGCACGTGATGTGGGAAGACCTCGCGGAAGTCCGCACTCTCGCGGTGAAGCCCGGCCTGAAGGGAGCGGGCGTCGGACACCAGTTGCTGGAGAAGTTGCTGCACACCGCCCGCTGGCTCGGCGTTCGCCGCGTTTTCTGTCTGACCTTCGAAGTCGACTTCTTCGGCAAGCACGGCTTCGTGGAGATCGGCGAGACGCCCGTCGACACGGATGTCTACGCGGAGCTGCTGCGTTCCTATGACGAGGGCGTCGCGGAGTTCCTCGGTCTCGAACGAGTGAAACCGAACACCTTGGGCAACAGCCGGATGCTTCTGCATCTGTGATCGCCAGGACGGACACAAGACGACCACAAGACCCGCCGCAAGGCAGTCGCAAGTCAGTCGCAAGAGGGTCCGTCCGGTTCGTCAAGACATATTCCGCGGCGCCGCCCCTGCCCCGGTGCCCTATGTCCGAAACGCGCACGTTTCCGGGCGGAGGGAGGGCTACCAGTCTCTGCCGAGGGTTTGTGTTTTTCCGGCAAAAGCGGTTTGCTTTCCGAGGTACTGCAGTACTGCATATAACAGGGGACGGCGATACGGCGGACGCCGGCACACCCCGGCCCTGAAGATATCGATGAAAGGAAATCCGGTGGCACAGAAGGTTCAGGTCCTTCTTGTCGACGACCTCGACGGTGGCGAGGCGGACGAGACCGTGACGTTCGCGCTGGACGGCAAGACGTACGAGATCGATCTCACCACTGCCAATGCGGACAAGCTCCGCGGCCTTCTCGAGCCTTACGTGAAGGGCGGTCGTCGTACCGGAGGCCGTGCTTCGGGCGGGCGCGGAAAGGCGCGCGCGGCTTCGAGCGGCAGCCAGGACACCGCGGCCATCCGCGCCTGGGCGAAGGAGAACGGCTACGAGGTCAACGACCGTGGCCGTGTTCCCGCGACCATCCGCGAGGCCTACGAGAAGGCCAACGGCTGAACAGCGGCACTACCGACCTCGCGCACGCGAGGCCGGTGGCTGGGCGCACGCGTGCCGCAGCCGGATCCGGTGGCACCACGTGGCCACCGTGTCCACCAGCCGTACGAGATCCGGGGCGTTCCCAGCGCCCCCCAAGGCCGACAGCGTCGGCAGCGAGGTCTCGATCTCGCACCCCGGCTCGGGGGGCCGCAGCCACACAGCGGCCCCCTGGGAACCGAGTCGGCCCAGGGGAAGCGGCCGGCCGGCGCACGGGCCGGGCTCGGGGGACGGTGACGGACCGGCTCCGGCCACGCACCGCGCCGCCACGCCGGGGTGCGGCCCCGCGACCCCCTCGGGCGGCAGCCGGGCACCCCTCTCGGCGTTCAGGCCCCGCTCAGGACGCTCGCCCGCCGCAGTCGGCAGTGGCGCGTCCATGACGCCGTGCGGGCCGATCGCCGCCAGGTCGAGCGACAGGTCCCCCCACTCCAGCCACTCCAGCAGGCCGGGCAGTTCCGCCGCGCTGCCCGCGGCCACCGGCAGCAGCATCCGGTCACCCCGCACGGCCACCGGAGAACCCTGCCCCAGGCGCCGCAGCGCGGCGTGGCCGGCCTCGGCCGGGACGTCGAGGACGTCGAAGCGCACCCCCACCACCAGCCGCAGCGGATCGCCGGGCACCGTCGGCCAGCCCAGTTCGTTCTCGTACCACCGCCGGAGCCGACCGCTCACGGCCCGGGGCGCGGACGGGAGGACGGGGGGAGGGGTGCCGAACATGCCAAGTGCAACCGCCGGAAGGGCGTGCGGGTTACGCTGACGGAACGCTGCGTAGTGAGCCGAGTGCACAAAGTGTCGAACGGGGGCCGTGAGAGGGGTGCGGGGAGGCGCAAGGTTGTTCGCCCGTAGCGGAGGGAACGGGGGCGCTCGGCATGGACAGTCGGTCCGTACGGGTAAGACATCCCTAGTGGGAGGGGGCGACACGCAGGAAAGGCCGTCTCACGTTCGCCATCGGCGTACTGGCGAGTGGGGTATCTGCCTGGCCTGCGGGAACATCGTCTCGCACCATCGGGTTGGAGCAGATGTCGGCGTTCGGGGTCAGGAGGCCAAGAACGGTGTCGGCAGTTGGAATGAGCGGTCCCCGCTTGCGGGACTAAGCTGCGGAAGGACAGGGAGGGGAAGTTCCCCCCACTGCCTGACCGCTCTGAGGAGCGATTAACGATGTTCGAGAGGTTCACCGACCGCGCGCGGCGGGTTGTCGTCCTGGCTCAGGAAGAAGCCCGGATGCTCAACCACAACTACATCGGCACTGAACACATCCTCCTGGGCCTGATCCACGAGGGTGAAGGTGTCGCCGCCAAGGCCCTTGAGAGCCTCGGGATTTCGCTCGAGGCGGTCCGCCAGCAGGTGGAGGAGATCATCGGCCAGGGCCAGCAGGCCCCGTCCGGGCACATCCCCTTCACCCCCCGTGCCAAGAAGGTCCTGGAGCTGTCGCTCCGTGAGGCCCTTCAGCTGGGCCACAACTACATCGGCACGGAGCACATCCTGCTCGGCCTGATCCGCGAGGGCGAGGGCGTCGCCGCCCAGGTCCTGGTCAAGCTGGGCGCAGATCTGAACCGCGTGCGGCAGCAGGTGATCCAGCTGCTCTCCGGTTACCAGGGCAAGGAGACCGCCACCGCCGGCGGGCCTGCCGAGGGCACGCCCTCGACGTCCCTGGTCCTCGACCAGTTCGGCCGGAACCTCACCCAGGCCGCTCGTGAGTCCAAGCTCGACCCGGTCATCGGGCGCGAGAAGGAGATCGAGCGGGTCATGCAGGTGCTGTCCCGCCGTACGAAGAACAACCCGGTGCTGATCGGTGAGCCCGGCGTCGGCAAGACCGCCGTCGTCGAGGGCCTCGCCCAGGCCATCGTCAAGGGCGAGGTGCCCGAGACCCTCAAGGACAAGCACCTCTACACCCTGGACCTCGGCGCCCTGGTCGCCGGCTCCCGCTACCGCGGTGACTTCGAGGAGCGCCTGAAGAAGGTGCTCAAGGAGATCCGCACCCGCGGCGACATCATCCTGTTCATCGACGAGCTGCACACGCTGGTCGGTGCGGGTGCCGCCGAGGGCGCCATCGACGCCGCGAGCATCCTCAAGCCGATGCTGGCCCGTGGTGAGCTGCAGACCATCGGTGCGACCACGCTGGACGAGTACCGCAAGCACCTGGAGAAGGACGCGGCCCTGGAGCGCCGCTTCCAGCCCATCCAGGTCGCGGAGCCGTCCCTGCCGCACACGATCGAGATCCTCAAGGGCCTGCGCGACCGGTACGAGGCGCACCACCGCGTCTCGATCACCGACGAGGCGCTGGTCCAGGCCGCCACCCTGGCCGACCGGTACATCTCGGACCGCTTCCTGCCGGACAAGGCGATCGACCTGATCGACGAGGCCGGTTCCCGGATGCGCATCCGCCGGATGACCGCGCCGCCGGACCTGCGCGAGTTCGACGAGAAGATCGCCGGTGTCCGCCGCGACAAGGAGTCCGCGATCGACTCGCAGGACTTCGAGAAGGCCGCCTCCCTGCGCGACAAGGAGAAGCAGCTCCTCGCCGCCAAGGCCAAGCGGGAGAAGGAGTGGAAGGCCGGCGACATGGACGTCGTCGCCGAGGTCGACGGCGAGCTGATCGCCGAGGTCCTCGCGACCGCCACCGGCATCCCCGTCTTCAAGCTGACCGAGGAGGAGTCCTCCCGCCTGCTGCGCATGGAGGAGGAGCTCCACAAGCGGGTCATCGGCCAGAACGACGCCGTCAAGGCGCTGTCGAAGGCGATCCGCCGTACGCGTGCCGGTCTGAAGGACCCCAAGCGCCCCGGTGGCTCGTTCATCTTCGCCGGCCCGTCCGGTGTCGGTAAGACCGAGCTGTCCAAGGCGCTCGCCGAGTTCCTCTTCGGCGACGAGGACGCGCTGATCTCCCTCGACATGTCGGAGTTCAGCGAGAAGCACACGGTCTCGCGTCTCTTCGGTTCGCCCCCCGGCTACGTGGGCTACGAGGAGGGCGGCCAGCTGACCGAGAAGGTGCGGCGCAAGCCGTTCTCGGTCGTCCTCTTCGACGAGGTCGAGAAGGCTCACCCGGACATCTTCAACTCGCTGCTGCAGATCCTGGAGGACGGTCGCCTGACCGACTCCCAGGGCCGGGTCGTGGACTTCAAGAACACGGTCATCATCATGACGACCAACCTCGGCACCCGGGACATCTCCAAGGGCTTCAACCTGGGCTTCGCGGCCTCGGGTGACACGAAGACCAACTACGAGCGCATGAAGAACAAGGTCCAGGACGAGCTGAAGCAGCACTTCCGGCCCGAGTTCCTCAACCGCGTCGACGACGTGGTCGTCTTCCCGCAGCTCAGCCAGGACGACATCCTCAAGATCGTCGACCTGATGATCGGCAAGGTGGACGAGCGCCTGAAGGACCGGGACATGGGTATCGAGCTCTCCCAGTCCGCCAAGGAGCTGCTGTCCAAGAAGGGCTACGACCCCGTGCTGGGTGCCCGGCCGCTGCGCCGCACCATCCAGCGCGAGATCGAGGACTCGCTGTCGGAGAAGATCCTCTTCGGCGAGCTCCGCCCCGGCCACATCGTGGTCGTGGACACGGAGGGCGAGGGCGAGGCCAAGACCTTCACCTTCCGCGGCGAGGAGAAGTCGGCCCTGCCGGACGTCCCGCCGATCGAGCAGGCGGCCGGCGGCACGGGGCCGAACCTGAGCAAGGACGCGTGACCCTTCGGGGACGTTCCTGAACGCGAGTGGGGCCACTGCCTTCGGGCGGTGGCCCCACTTCGTGCTTCGTCCGGGGCGAGGCGCTCCCGGTCCGTCCGCCGGTTGCCCTGTGGGCACCGGCTCCAGCCTCAGCGCTGGTCCAGGGTGACGTCCGCGTCCGGGAAGAGCGGCTGGAAGCCGGACACCGGGAAGGAATGTCCGGGCTTGTTTCCCAGGGTCACCGACTGCAGCCCGGGAAGTCGGGACGCCAGTGCGGCGAGATGCTCGGTGCCGTCCATCGAGGGGACCCGCAGCTCCTCGATCCCGGGCAGCTCGGGCATGCGGCCGATGGAGGCCGGGAGATCCCTGATGATCGACGCGTTGAGATACAGGCGAGTGAGTCCGGGGAGTGCGGCGACCTCCCGCCAGTCGGCCGCCGTCAGTTCCGTGGTCAGCGGGCCGAGGCTGAGCGTGTGCAGCGTGTCCCAGTGACCCAGGCCCCGCAGCCCGGTCGCATCGGTGCTGTGGCGGCCCAGGAAGAGAAAGCCCAGCGGGGCCTCGGCAGGCAGGGCGTCGGTGAGGTCGGCGCCGGGCAGCTCCTGGACCACGGAGAGCAGCGTCAGTGACGGCAGGGCCCGCAGCCCCGTCAGGTCGGCGACGGGGGCAAGGACCAGTTCGGCCAGCGGCAGCGGCCTCAGCCGGTCCAGGCCCGTCGCGTCCGGGCATTCGAAGAGCGTCAGCCGGTTCAGCGAGGTGAAGTGCCGCAGGGCGCACAGGTCCGTCAGACGCGGGTTCCGGTGGATGTCGAGCGTGGTCACCGTCCCCGGCTCCGGTACGGCGGCCACGATGTCCTCGGCGCTGTACGGGCCCTCGAAGGTCAGCTCGGGCCAGGGACGCATCCGGGCGAGGGCGGTGAGCTGGGCGGGCGACTCGCAGGTGAGGAAGAGGTCCGTGCGGTCGAGGTGGTCCAGTACCTCGGCCGCGTACTCCTCGGCGTCGAATCGGTGCCAGGTTCCCGCGAGCTGCCGCCGCACGGCGTGGTTCGGGTGGTCCCGGAAGCGGCGCAGCACGGCGAGGGCCCCGTCGGGCTCGTCCGATCCCAGGACCGAGGCGGTGACGGTGACGCCCAGCGCCTCCTCGTCCGTCAGGGCCTCCGGCCCCGGCAGCAGCTCCAGCACCAGCGGACCGGCCTCGGCCAGCTCCTTCGCGGCCCCCTTCGTGCGCGGCGGGATCAGCGCGGCGGCCCGCCTCTCCACCTCCGTGCGCACCGCGGGGTCCAGCGCCGTCGCGTGCTCCAGGCAGGCCAGCGCCAGCAGCGTGAGCCGGGGCGTGTCCGCGGCCAACAGCTCCCTCAGCACGGACACCCGTTCGTGAGGTCGGGCGTGGGCCACGGCCATCCGGATGACGTCCTCCCACTGGGAGTCGTCGGCATGGCTGGTGAGGACGTCGAGGTGACCCTCTTCGACGGCGTACCGCGCTCCCAGGTAGTCCTGGAAGGTGCGGTGGACGAAGTCCACGACGTCGTCGGCCGGACGGCGCAGCACCCCGCTGCGCAGCAGGAGGGTCCGCAGGACCGCCGACGCGTCCCACTTCCCGGCCGCCGACGCCAGCGCGGGCAGCGCGCGCTCCACGATCCTCTCGGCCGTCTCCAGGGTCATCTCGGTCCGGCCGCTCAGCACCAGGGCGTAGGCGATGCGCTGGAGCAGTTCGAGCTGGGCCGCTTCGCCCAGCTCCGGTCCTTCGGCCGTGCCCATGCCGCGCTCCCGGTCGCGCCGGGTGAGCAGCATGGCGAGGGCGGCGTCGTACAGTTCCTTGCGCCCGGTGGGCAGGTAGCCGCGGCGCTCGCGGTGCAGGGCGCAGATGAGGCCGCACATGAGCGGGTTGGTGGCGAGGCGGGCCAGGTCCCGCTTGGTGCGCAGGGAGTCGAGCAGCCGCTGCTCGTACTCCGGGGCGTGCGCCGCCTCGTGCCAGCGGTGGACGAAGGTGGCGACCTCCGCCCGGCCCATGGGCGCCAGGGACAGTTCCCGGAAGCCCTCCTGGGACAGCCAGTCGGCGCGTACGGCGGTGGGTCGGGTGGTCACCAGCCAGCGGTTGCCGGGGTAGGCGTGGATGAGGGCGCGCAGCCAGTCGCGGGTGCCGTGGCGGTCGGCTTCCGGGATCTCGTCCAGACCGTCGACCAGGACCAGCGCCCGGCCCGCGGTCAGCACGCGTTCCGTCCAGCCGTCCGGCGGGGACAGCGGACAGCCGACGGCGCTCAGGAAGGCGGCCGGTGCGGGCAGCGGGCCGGTGCGGACAAGGGTGCGCAGCGGGAGGGCGTACGGGATGTGGGTGCCCTTGCGTGCCGCGGTCACTGCCAACCACTGCACCAGTGTCGTCTTCCCGGAGCCGGCGTCGCCGCGCAGCAGCACCCTGGGGTCCTGGTCCAGCGTCTCGTCGGCGGGCATCCGTCCGGTGCGGGCCGGCGGATCCTCGCCGGGGGCGGCGGCCCGGTCGGGTTCCCGGTCGGCGGTCGCCTCCAGCGTCAGGTAGGCGACCTCCAGGGGCCAGCGGTCCGGGGAGTCGCGCAGGTCGATGCCGTAGATGGTGATGTGGTTGTGGCGGTCGGCGACGTAGGGCAGGTAGCGGCGCTCGAAGGCGGCGTCCCGGCCGTCCGGGCGGGGCGTGCGGGTGATCAGCTCGTCTACCTTGGCGATCAGTTCCGCCTGGGCCCGGGTCTGTTCGACGAGGGTGCGGGCGACGAACGTGGAGCGGCGGGTGAAGAACTCCAGGATGTTCAGGCACGCCCACTCGGTCGCGTAGTCCAGGAAGTGGCAGGCGTCCGCGGACAGACCGTCGGGAGCGGGGCCCGCCCGGCGCAGTCTCGTGGCCAGCTCGCGGTGGCCGAGGCGCACCGCCTGGACATCGTCCATGTCGAGGTCGCCGAGGGCGAGCAGCCTGCGGGCCAGGCTGTCGGTGACGGCGATCCGCTCGTCGGACGGGAAGGGCGGCTCGCCGGGGGAGTCCACCGCCTGTGCCACGATCCGCCCGGCGAGCTTGTGGACGTCCCGCTCCTCCAGGGTGCGCTTCTCGCCCCGGAAGGACACGAGAGCGGACAGGCGTACGGGCTTGTCGACCAGGCCCGCGCCCGGTCCGTCCGCACGGAAGAGCTTCTTCAGCAGCGGAGCGACCAGCGCGGACGCCAGCTTGCCGCCGAGTACCGTCGGATCCAACCGCCTCACCCCCGTGATCGCGCGAACGGGGGTGAGACTACAGGGAGTTGCGGACGGGTCAGGAGAGCTGACCGTCGTAGTCCGGCAGCTTGTACGTCTTCTCGGCGTGGCCGCCCGAGAGGTCGGTGGCGCTGTTGCCGATGTTCGCGATGATCGTGTAGCCCTTCTTCTCGACGTCGACGCGCTGGGCCGTCTTGTACTCGGCGACGTTCTTGAAGAGGTCGATGAAGTTCCGGACGTAGAGGCCGGAGACCTGGTAGCCGGCCTGCTTGAGGTTGTAGTCCGTGAACGAGTGGATGATGTCCGGGCGGGCGGTCACGAAGAACAGGGCGACGCCGCGCTCCTGGGCGTATCTGGCGACCTCCAGGACCGGCTTGTTGGCCGGCTGCGGGTAGCTGAAGCCGAAGTCGGTCTCCAGCGTGGTGTTGTCGATGTCGAAGACGATCGCCTGCTTCTCGCCGGCCTTCGCCGCCGCTATGCGCTGCTTCAGGTAGGGCAGCGCCTGGTCCATCACCGCCTGGCAGTCCTTCTGCCAGGTGGCGTAGTCGACGGCGGCGGCCGTAGTGGCGGCGGAGGCCGCCGTGGAGGCCTGGGCGGTGGGCGCGGCGTCGGCCGGTGCGGCCATCGCCACGAGGGCCGCCGCCGAGACGGCGGTCACTGAGGCGCGGCGCAACCAGGGGCGTCGGGTCTGCATGTCGTGGGGGTCCTCTCACGTCCGTGACGCTGCCAACATGTCGTGTGCATGTTCGTGCGCGAGGGTGGCGCGAGGGGAACCGTAGGGTTACCGGACGGTAGGCGCCTAGAGGCGTGCGCCACATTTCCTGAATGGCCGAAGAGGGACTCCGGTGACATGGCGCACAGGCGATATGTCCGTTACTAGGCGGAATAGTGCTGAAGGGGCAGGGAGGAAAGGGATTCTTGCTCCGCGATACCGGGTGAAGTGCAGGCTAGTGGGCTGATTCGTCCCGAATGGGCGCTGTGTCAAGAGACGTAGAACACTGAACGAAATTACTAACTTCTGTCGTAGATCACGCTTTTGGGAGTTTGTCGGACTTCGGGTTACCAAGGGATGGCCATTCGGCGAGCGACTGTGCGCCGGGTGGTTTTCTCCGTCCCCTTCCCCATGAGGTTTCGATGTCCCAGCGCGTCACGTCCCGTTCCTCCCGTACGTCCCAGCTCCGCACCCGTGCGACCGTGCTGGCCGCCGGCCTCGGTGTCTCGGTCGCACTGGGAGCAGGGGTCGCGTCCGCCGCCGACACCACGGCCGCGTCCGGTGCCGCCAGTGCCGTCCAGGTGCAGGCCGCCGCCCAGGCCAAGGCCGCCAAGGCCGAGGCCGTGAAGGTTGAGAAGGCCGCCCAGGCGGCCAAGGCCGCCGCCGCGAAGAAGGCCGCCGAGAAGAAGGCGGCCGCCAAGAAGGCCGCCGCCAAGAAGGCCAAGCCGTCCTGGGTCGGCCCGGTGAAGAAGTACCGGCTCTCCGCGAGCTTCGCCCAGAACGGCGGCATGTGGCAGTCCACCCACAGTGGCCAGGACTACGCCGTTCCGAGCGGCACCCAGGTCGTCGCCGCCCACGGCGGCACCGTGGTCAAGGCCGGCGGCAACGGCGCCGGTGACGGTCCCGCGTACGGCAACGCCGTCGTGATCAAGCACGGCAACGGCACGTACTCGCAGTACGCCCACCTGTCCAAGGTGAAGGTGAAGATCGGCCAGATCGTCAAGACCGGCCAGGAGATCGCCCGGTCCGGCAACACCGGCAACTCGAGCGGCCCGCACCTGCACTTCGAGATCCGTACGACCCCGAACTACGGCTCGGCCGTCGACCCGGTGAAGTTCCTGCGCGCCAAGGGCGTGAAGGTCTGACCCGCACCCCCTCTCCCGGGGTCCGCTAGGAGCCCCCGGCTCCCCGGTGGGCCTGGGTGACCAGATCCGTGGCGACCTCGAGGACGGCCTTGTTCCGTTCCTCGGGGTCGTCTCCCACGTCCTGGAGCAGGAACATGCCGGCGTGCAGCGTGTAGATGGCGCTGGCACAGCGGACCTGGTCGATCAGGTCGGCGTCCGGGTCGACGATGATCTCGCGCAGGGTGTGGATGCGCGCCTTGAAGGACTCGCCGATCCGCAGGTCCCGGACGGTCGCCTGGTTCTCGTGCATGAAGCGGAACAGCGGGGCGGCCTGGGTGAGTGTGTCGGCGTACCGGCGGACGATCTCCTGCTTGGTCTCCAGGGTGTGCGGCTGCCGCCGGCCCCACTCGACCAGGTCCTCGATGGGCTGCGTGAGGTCCTCGAAGATGCTGACGAGGATCTCTTCCTTCGTCTTGAAGTGGTAGTAGAGCGCCGCCTTGGTGACGTCCAGGCGCTCGGCGATCTCCCGCAGGGACGTCTTCTCGTAGCCCTGCTCGGCGAAGAGTTCGAGGGCCACGTCCTGGATGCGCCGGCGGGTGTCCCCGCGGCGCCGCTGCCTGGTGTCGTCCATGGTGCCGCCCATCCTCCTACGCGCCCGCTTTCCATAAAACTTACTTGACGCCCGGCTAGTTCCGCGGCTAGCTTCCGAGTGTAGTCACTAGCCGGTCGGCAAGTAAGTAGCGGTAGCTGGGGAGTGGGGAAGCGATGGCGGACACGACGGACACACCGGCGGTCGGCGCCGACACCGTGGGGAAACAACCGAGGAGTGTGCGGGTCGTCCTGCTCGCGCTCATGATCGCGATGATGCTCGCGATGCTCGACAACATGATCATCGGTACGGCGATGCCGACGATCGTGGGCGAGCTGGGCGGGCTCGAACACCTCTCGTGGGTGGTCACGTCCTACACCCTCGCCACCGCCGCCTCGACCCCGCTGTGGGGCAAGCTCGGCGACATGTACGGCCGCAAGGGCACGTTCCTGTCGTCCATCGTGCTGTTCCTGATCGGCTCGGCGCTCAGCGGCATGGCCCAGGACATGGGCCAGCTGATCGGTTTCCGTGCCGTGCAGGGCCTCGGCGCCGGCGGTCTGATGGTCGGCGTCATGGCCATCATCGGTGACCTGATCCCGCCCCGGGAACGCGGCAAGTACCAGGGCATGATGGCCGGCGTCATGGCCCTGGCGATGATCGGCGGCCCGCTCGTCGGCGGCACGATCACGGACAACTGGGGCTGGCGCTGGGCGTTCTACATCAACCTGCCGCTCGGAGCGGTCGCGCTGGTCGCGGTCAGCGCCGTGCTGCACCTGCCGAAGAAGCGGGCCGAGGCGCGGATCGACTACCTGGGCGCCGTGCTGCTGACCGTCGGCATCACCGCGATCGTGCTCGTCACCACCTGGGGCGGCACGGAGTACGCCTGGAGCTCCACGCGGATCATGGAGCTGATCGGCATCGGGGTCGCCGCGCTCGTCGGGTTCGTGTTCTGGCAGACCAGGGCCGCCGAGCCGGTGCTGCCACTGCACATCTTCCGCAGCCGCAACTTCACGCTGATGTCGGTCATCGGCTTCGTCACCGGCTTCGTGATGTTCGGCGCGACGCTGTTCCTGCCGCTGTACCAGCAGTCCGTGCAGGGCGCCTCCGCGACGAACTCGGGGCTGCTGCTCCTGCCGATGCTGGGCGCGATGCTCGTCACGTCGATGGTCGCCGGCCGGGTCACCACGAACACCGGCAGGTACAAGGTGTTCCCGCTGCTCGGCAGCGTGCTGATGATCGTCGGGCTCTACCTGCTGTCCACCATGGACACGGGCACCTCGCGGTTCACCTCCGGGGTCTTCATGGCCGTGGTCGGGCTCGGCATGGGCTGCCTGATGCAGATCACCATGCTGGTCGCGCAGAACAGCGTGGAGATGAAGGACATGGGCGTCGCGTCCTCGTCGACCACGCTCTTCCGCACCCTCGGCTCCTCCTTCGGCGTCGCGATCATGGGTGCGCTGTTCAACAGTCGCGTCCAGGACGTGATGTCGGAGCGGGCCGGGGCGCTGGGCTCCAAGGTGACCGAGCAGTCCGCGCAGCTCGACGCGGCGAGCCTCGCCAAGCTGCCGGCGCTGGCCCGCGGGGCCTACCAGCACGCGGTCTCCGCCGGTACGCACTCGGCGTTCCTCCTCGGGGCCGTGGTGGCGGTGGTGTCGCTGGCGGCGGCCGTGTTCGTGAAGGAGGTGCCGCTGCGGGGAGCGGGGCCGAAGCCGGAGGACGAGGGCCGCACGGACGGCGACCCCGGCCACCGGGACGGCCCGGCGGCACAGACGCCGGTGATCGAGGCCGTCTGACCGAACCGCGAGAAGCCCCCGGGGTGCCCGCCCCGGGGACTTCGGCCTGCCCGGCGGTACCGGTTCCCACGGTCAGACCCCGGTTGCCCCGATCCCCGCTGCCAGGCTCCGGTCGCATGGGCCCCCAGTCAGGCTCCGGTGGCACGGGTCCCCCGGGTCAGATCCCGGCCGCCCCGATCCCCGGTGTCCCGGCCGCNCCGAGCCCCGGTGTCAGGCTCCGGCCGCACCGGCCCCAGTCAGGCTTCGGTCGCACGGGTCCCCCGGGTCAGATCCCGGCCGCACCGGTTCCCGCTGTCAGGCTCCGGTCGCACGGGCCCCCAGTCAGGCTCCGGTGGCACGGGTCCCCCGGGTCAGATCCCGGCCGCACCGGTTCCCGCTGCCAGGCTCCGGCCGCACGGCCCCCACGGCCAGGCCCCCGCCGCCCCGATCCCCACCGCCAGCCCCCGGCCGCCCCGGCCCCACTGTCAGACCCCCGTGCCACCATCGGTCGCATGGACAAGATGCGGCAGGTGCGGCGGGGCAAGGACGCCATGGACCGGGACTGGGCCGACCCCGAGCTGGACCTGGACACCGTCGCCGCGCACGCGGGGTACTCGCGCTACCACTTCATCCGCGCCTTCAAGGAGGCGTACGGCGAGACCCCCGGCCAGTACCTCACCCACCGCCGCATGGACCGCGCCGAGGACCTGCTGCGCACGGCGAACCTGTCGGTGACGGAGATCTGCCACCTGGTCGGCTTCAGCAGCGTGGGCACGTTCTCGGCGCGCTTCAAGGCCTGGACCGGGCTGACACCGAGCGAGTACCGGCACAAGCACGTGGGCCGCGGAGCCGCCCTGATACCCGGCTGCTACGCCATGCTCTGGGCGGGCGGCTTCCGCTCGGGGCCCGGCGCGGGACCGCGGCGGCAGCGCAATTCCGGAGAAGCGGGCTGACACCCCCGCTGCCTACGGTGGCAGGGCCAGCACGAAAGCCCCGCCGAGCAGCAGGAGCACGTCATGATCAAGGGTCTCGCCATCTCGACCGTCTGGGTCCTCGACCAGGACCGCGCCAAGGAGTTCTACACCGAGAAACTGGGCCTGGAGGTCCGTACGGACATGACCATGGGCGAGGGCGGCATGCGCTGGCTCACGGTCGGCTCGCCCGAGCAGCCCGACGTGGAGCTGACGCTGATGGTGCCCGGCGGCCCCGCGATGGACCCCGAGTCCGCCGAGATGCTCCGCAAGCTGGTGGCCAAGGGGGCGCTCGGCGCAGGGGTGCTGACCACCGACGACATCCACGGCGACTACAAGAAGCTCAAGGACCGCGGCGTGGAGTTCCTCCAGGAGCCGCAGGAACGCCCGTACGGCACGGAGGCGCTGTTCCGCGACGACTCCGGCAACTGGTTCTCGTTCACCCAGCCCCGCGAGGGCGGACTCGACCTGGACCAGGACTGGACCTGCTGATCCGGGCGGCGGGCGGCGGGCGGCGGGCGGCGGTCCTCAGGACCCCGGCAGCATGGGGTAGCTCCCCGTGTTCGTCGGCGCGTGCTCCGGCAGCCACAGCACCGCCACCGCGCCCTCGGCCGGTACCTCCTCCGGCGCACCCGGCGTGCGGACGTTGCGGAAGGTCAGCCGGGCGCCCAGCACCCGGGCCTGCCCGGCCGCGATGGTCAGGCCGAGGCCGTGACCGTGGCCGGCCCGGTCCTTGCTGCCGGTGCGGAAGCGGCTCGGGCCGTCGGCCAGCAGGTCTTCCGGGAAACCCGGGCCGTGGTCGCGGACGCGGATGACCCGGCCCTCGACGGTGACCTCGATGGGCGGCTTGCCGTGCCGGGCCGCGTTGGCGAGCAGGTTGAACAGCACCCGCTCCAGGCGCCGCGGATCGGTGGTGACCTCCGACTCGTGCACGATCCGCACCTCGACGTCCGGGTCCTTGGCCGCCACCCGCCGGGCGACGAACTCGCCCAGCATGATGTCCTGCAGCTCCGCCCGCTCCGAGGCCCCGTCCAGCCGGGCCACCTCCAGCACGTCCTCCACGAGCGTGCGCATGGCCTTCGCGCGGTCCAGCACCAGCTCGGTCGGGCGGCCCGGCGGCAGCAGCTCGGCGGCGGTCAGCAGCCCCGTCACCGGGGTGCGCAGCTCGTGCGCGATGTCGGCGGTGACCCGCCGCTCGGCCTCGATCCGCTGCCGCAGCGCGTCCGCCATGGCGTCCACCGCGCTCGCCAGGTCGTCGGTCTCGTCCCGGACGACCCCGCCCATGGCGTCCCGCACCCGCACGTCCGTCTCGCCGCCCGCGAGCTGGTTCGCCGCGATGGCCGCCTTGCGCAGCCGCCGCGACAGGTGCCCGCCGATGAGGACGCCGAGCGCGCTGCCGCCGAGGACGACGGCGATGGAGCCGATCACCAGGGCCTGGTCGAGGTCCTTGAGGATGTCCGAGCTGCGGTCCGTGAAGCCCGAGTGCAGGGACATGACGTGCCCGTTCTTCAGCGGCACGGCGGCCCATATGTCGGGCGCGTCACCCGGCCGGTCGGCCACGTACGTCGCCCGCTGCCCCGCCTCGACCCGGTCCCGCAGCGCCTCCGGCAGGTCCGGGTCGTCGATCTTGGTGTTGGGGAAGTTGATCCGCCCGGACAGCTCGTAGGTGCGCTGGGCGATGATGATGCGCTCGTCGGCGAGGTCCCGGGCGTTGTCCAGCATGGACACCCGCGCGGCGTTGTGCACGACCAGGCTCAGCGCGATCGCCACCAGCGCCCCGACCAGCGCGATGGCCGCGCTCAGCTTCCATCTGAGGCCCGTGCGGATGCCCGCGCGCTCCAAGCCCGTGGCGACCAGGCGCCGGAAGTGCCCCCTCATAACCCCTGCTCAGGCCTTCAACTTGTAGCCGAAGCCGCGGACCGTCTCGATACGGTCCTGGCCGATCTTCTGCCGCAGCCGCTGCACGTGCACGTCGACGACCCGGGTGTCCCCGCCCCAGCCGTAGTCCCACACCCGCTCCAGCAGCTTGTCGCGGGAGAGGACCGTGCCCGGCGCGGAGGAGAACTCCAGCAGCAGCCGCATCTCGGTCGGCGTCAGCGCCACCGGCCGCCCGGCCCGGCGCACCTCCATGCCCTCGGTGTCGACCTCCAGGTCCCCGAAGGTCAGCACCCCGCCGCTCGCCGGAGAGGCCTGCTCCTCGCCCCGCCCGCCGCCCGCGTGCCCGAACCGGCGCAGCACCGCGCGGATCCGGGCGACCAGCACGGCACCGTCGAACGGCTTGGTCACGTAGTCGTCGGCGCCCGCCTCCAGGCCCAGCACGACGTCGATGGAGTCGGCCCGCGCCGACAGCATGATCACCGGCACGGTCGACTCGTCCCGGATCCGGCGGCACAGGCTGACCCCGTCGAGGCCGGGGACCATCACGTCCAGCAGGGCGATGTCGGGGCGGTCGGTGCGGAACGCCTCCAGACCCGACAGGCCGTCGGGCATGGCGGTGACCGCGAAGCCGTCCCGTTCCAGGGCGAGCTGCGTGGCCTCGCGGATGACGTCGTCGTCCTCGACGAACAGGACGTGGGTCTGGTCTGCCATCCCGGTGCTCTCAGTCCTCGTGTGATCCGTGGGGTGCGTTCTCTCTGCTGGGACGCACGGCCCGTCCGACGCGTTCACCGGGGGATCGTTCCGAGCGGCCCGACCGGTTCACGCGGCTCGGCCGCGTCAGCTCGCGGGCACCGGCGACGCGCTGTCGCCGACGACCTTCCCGTAGTCGTTGTGCGTGCGGTACTCCTCGGCGAACCGGCCGGAGGCCCACCGGTAGGTGATCACGTTCTCCCCGGAGGGACTCGACACCGGGTCGCCCTTCTCGTACACCTGCTTGGTCACCACCAGGTCGCCGCGGTCGATCTCCGCGTAGACCGGAGGCTCCTCGGCCTTGAACACATTCTTGTACGAGCCGTCCTGCTCGCGATACACGTAACTGCCCACACCCACCGCGTCACCGCAGGTCAGCACGTTGACCACGACGTCGTCGGCCGAGCCTCCGGTGAGGTTGCCGTAGGAGACGTCGACGGGGTACTCGTCGGCGACGCACGGCTTCAGGTCGCGCTTCACCTCGGGCGCGACCTCGGGATCGTCCTTGACCAGCCGGACCGCGTTCACCGCGTCGGGCGTCTTCGACGGCGCGGCGGACGGCGAGGCGGCGGCGCCCGCCACCGAGTCCGCGTGCGCCGGGCCCTCGTCACGGGCGCCGGTGCCGCCGGCGGCGCACGAGGACGCGAAAAGGCCGAGGGCGGCGAACCCGGCCAGTGCCGTGATCACCGCCTGGATGCCGCCCCGGTTCCCCGCGGAACCCTCGCCGGTCAGGCCGCGCACCGCTCCCGCTCCTCACGCTCCAGCGCGCGTGCGTCGAGATCGCGGGACTCCAGCTCCTCGCGGAGCCGGGCGAGCGCCCGGTGCAGCGTGCTCTTGACCGTTCCGGCCGACATGCCGAGGGCGGCGGCCGTCTCCTCCGTGGACATCTGCTCCCAGTGTCGCAGCACCACGACACTGCGCTGCTTCGGGGCGAGCACCTTCAGCACGTCCATCAGCAGGGCGCGGTCCGCGTGCTGCTCGGTGGAGTCGTCGACCGAGGCGTCCGGCAGCTGCTCGGTGGGGACCTCCTCCAGCTTGCGGGCCCGCCACCACTCCGTCCGGGTGTTGATCATCACCCGGCGCAGGTAGGCGTCCGCCAGCCGCTTGTCCTCGATGGTCTCCCAGCGGCCGTACGTGCGGACCAGTGCCGTCTGCAGCAGGTCCTGCGCGTCCGTCGGGTCCGGGACCAGGCGGCGGGCACTGCGCAGCAGCGCGTCCTGCCGGGTGCGCACGTACTCCTCGAACTCGAGCACCTCGCCCTGCGCCATGTGCAACCGCCTCCATCCCCGTATACCGGTGCGTCCTGCTGCCGGGTTCCGCTGTCCGTGATGACGGAGAAGAAGTTACGGAGGGGTTGTCACGGCGCTGTCCGAAGCAGCCTGCGGCCAGCGCTCGGCTGTCCGTCGGTTGTGTAACAGCTGTCGGACGCGGGGAGAGGGCTGCGCCGGTTGGTGTGGTTACGGGGTGATTTGCTCGCCGCCTCGCTGCAACAGAAGCCGTGTCACGTCAACGGCAGCCGGTACATCCCACCCTCCAGCGGCTCCACCAGACCGTCGGCGACGAGGCCGTCCAGGGCCCGCGCGCGCTGCACCGGCTCGTGCCACACCCGGTCCAGTGCCGCCTGCGGAACCGGACCGTGGGCCTCCCGCAGCACGGCGAGCAGCCGCCCGCGCACCTGCCGGTCGGTGCCCGCGTACGTCTGGCCGCGGCGCGGCGGCCCGTCGTGCTCCGGCTTGCCCGCCAGCCGCCACGCGCACTGCGCGGCGATCGGGCAGCGGTGGCAGGACTCGCTCTTGGCCGTGCACACCAGCGCGCCCAGCTCCATGGAGGCGGCGGCCCAGCGGGCCGCGGTCGACTCGTCCTCGGGCAGCAGCGCGCGGGCCAGCTTCCGCTCGGCGGCGGTGGTGGCGTTCGGCGGGTACTGCACGCCCGTGACCGCGCGGGCGAGGACCCGGCGCACGTTCGTGTCCAGCACGGGATGCCGCTGCCCGTAGGCGAAGGAGGCGACGGCGGCGGCCGTGTACTCGCCGATGCCGGGCAGGGCCAGCAGCTGGGCGTGGTCGGCCGGCACGTCACCGCCGTGCCGTTCCGTTATGGCGACCGCGGCGCCGTGCAGCCGCAGCGCGCGGCGCGGGTAGCCGAGCCGGCCCCAGGCGCGGACGGCCTCGCCGGGCGCCTCCGCGGCCAGGTCGGCGGGGCGCGGCCAGCGGGCCAGCCACTGCTCGTAGACGGGCAGCACGCGGCTCACCGGCGTCTGCTGCAGCATGAACTCACTGACCATCACCCCCCACGCGCCGGCCTCGGGACGCCGCCACGGCAGGTCGCGGGCGTTCTCGTCGAACCAGTCGATGACGGGGGAGTGCAGGTCCTCCCCGAGGGGCGGGCCGGAGGCGGCGTCGGTGGGGGAGGCGGTGGGGCGCGGGGGCTTCGTGGGAGCAGTCATGGCCTCTCGATGGTGCCACGCAGAACCGTCGTTCCGGGCGCACCGCCACCCTTGAGGGAGACGGGGACCTGACGATCGACAGCAGTGCCGCCCTGTCCGGCGCTTGTAGCGTCGCCTGCATGGAACGTCCTCGCCCGGCCCCTTACGCCCGGGGCGCCCTCCTCTGGGCGGCCCTCGCGCTGCCGGCGCTCACGGCCGACCGGATCGGGCTGAACGAACCCCGACCGGCCTGGCAGCAGGTGGCCGGAGTGGCGGTGCTGGCGGTGGCGACCGCCTTGTCCCGGCGCTCGCCGCTCGCCGCCTTCGGGCTGGCGGCCGCTCTCAGTCTGACCGCCGCCCGGGCCCTGTTCACCCTCTCCTACGGCCCGGCCCTCGGCCTGTTCGCGCTGCTGCTCGGGCTGCGGGCGGGCCGGGCGCGCCCCGCGGTGCTCTGTTTCGCGGCCGTCGGCTGCGCCGGCACCGCGCGGATCGCGCTCGTCGGGGTTGATCCGGCCCCCGAGTGGCTGGTCATGACGGGCACCCTGCTGTTCGGCTGCGTCTTCCCCTGGCTCGGCGGACGCTACTGGCGGCAGAGCCGCGAGCTGGCCGAGGCGGGCTGGCTGCGCGCCGCCCGGCTGGAGGACGAGCAGCGCCTCACGGAGGAGCGCGCCCGGCTGCGCGAACGGGCCAGGATCGCCCAGGACATGCACGACTCCCTCGGCCACGAGCTCAGCCTCATCGCCCTGCGCGCGGGCGCACTCCAGGTCGCCCCCGGCCTCGGCGACGAGCACCGGCGCGCGGCGGCCGACCTGCGCGCGGCGGCCGCCGACGCCACGGACCGGCTGCACCGCATCATCGGCGTCCTGCGCGAGGACGACGACGAGCCGGCGCCGCTGGCCCCGGCCGGCGAGACCCTGGAGCAACTCGTCGCCCGCGCCGCGGAGTCGGGGCTCCCCGTGCGCTGGGAGCCCACCGGACAGGACCCGCCCGTGGAACCGGGCGGGCTCGCCGAGCGGCTGCTGCACCGCGTGGTCCGGGAGGCGCTGACCAACGCGGCGCGGCACGCACCGGGCGCCCCCGTGGTGGTGTCGCTGGAGGGGAGGCCCACGGGGACGACCGTCACCCTCACCAACGGCCGGGCCGCACCGGACGGTTTCCGTCCCTCTGGAGGCGGTACGGGCCTGCTCGGGCTGCGGGCCGCGGTGACCGCCGCCGGCGGCACGTTCGAGGCCGGTCCGCACGAGGACGGGTTCCGCGTCTCGGCGTACGTCCCCGCCGTGACCGAGCGGCAGCCCGCCGCCAGGGCCCCGGGCCCGGCCCC
>JJOH01000009.1 GCA_000696115.1 Streptomyces olindensis | reverse complement strand
GGGGCGGGTGCGGGCTGCTCAGGGGCCTGAGCAGGCGCCGGGGCCTCGGCCGAGGAGTCGGGCGTGGCCGTGTCGGCGGCCGGGGCGGGCGCGGCGTGCGGCAAGGGGCTCGGCCGGGGCGGTGGTCTCCGGCGCGTCGGCGGGGGCGGCTGCCTCGGCGGGCTCCTGTGCGTCGGTCGTCGTCGGTGCCTCGGCGGGCGGAGCGACGGCTTCCTGGGCGACCGGCTCGGCTGCGTGCCGGGGCGACCGCTTCCGGGCCGACGGGCTCGGCTGCCGGGGCGGTGGCGTCAGGGGCGGGCGCTCCGGTGGCGGGCGCTTCCGGAGTGGTTGCCTCCGGGGTGGGTGCTTCGGGGGTGGTTGCTTCGGGGGTGGGCGTGGCGGGCTGCGGAGCCGTCGCCTCGGGGCCCTGCGGGGCTGCCTCCGCATCTGGGGCCGTGGGTGCTTCGGGGGCCTGGGGGGCGGCCTCGCCGCCGGTGGCGTCCGGCTGCTGTGCGGCGGCCTCGGGGGCGGGCATGGGGGCCGCCGGAGCAGCGGTTTCCGGGGCGACCGGGACGACGGCCTCCGGGGCGACGGCTTCGGGGGCTGCTGCTTCGAGGGCTGCTGCCTCGGGGGCTTGGGCGCCCTGGGCGGCGGCCTCCGGGCCCACCGCGTCCGGCGCCTGAACGGCAGCCTGAGGGCTCACCACGTCAGGTGACTCGGCAACGGCGTCTGCAGTCGCCGAGTCAGGTGCCTGGGGGGCAACGTCAGATGCCTGGGCGGCAGCGTCCTGAGCCACCGCCTCCGGTGCCTGCGCGACCGTCTCAGCAGCCGCCGCCTCCTGTGCCTGGGCGACGGTCTCAGCAGCCACCGCCTCAGGCGCCTGCGCGCCGGCCTCAGCAACTACCGCGCCTGGCTGCTGCCCCACGGCCTCGGGGCCACCTGCCGCCTCCCCGGCCCCTGCCTCGGGCGCGGTGGCGACGGCCTGCTCCGGCCCGGTCGCAGCCTCAGGGAACGGGACCGCCTCCGGGGCCGGTGCGGCCTCCGCGGCGGGAGCGGGCGCCACGCCCTGCACGGCACCGGCGACGGCGGCCTGCTCGGCGCCTTCGGCGGAATCACCGGTGGCACCGGGCCCGGAAGCCTCGGGCGCGACGGCGGGCCGTCCGGGCTGACCGTCCTGGCCTGCCCCCTCCACAGCCGGACCCGACGCCACAGCGGACGGCGGCACCGCATCCGGAGCGGCAGGGGTCGCGGCCTCAGCGGCAACGGCCCCGGCCTCCGCGGCAGCGACCTGGCCGGAGTCCGGGGCGGCGCCCGCCCCGGCGGGGCCACCCGCGACCGCCTCGCCCGGACCGGCCTCGGCCGCAGCCGACTGGCCCGCGTCCGGAGCGGCGACGACACCGGCGGCATCGCCCTCGACCGCCGTCCCCTCCGTGGGAACGGCCTGCCCCGGCCCGGCGGCAGCCGCCTGGCCCCCGGCGGGCTGGCCCGCGGCCGCCGCGCCCTGCGCGGGCTGCTCGGCGTGAGCCCCCTCCACGGTCTCCTCCACGGCCCCCTGTGCGGCCTCCGTCGCCACCCGGGCCACCACGGCCTGGGCCGCGCCGACCGGCTGGGGTGCCGGAACAACCGTTTCCGCAGGGGCTGCCCCGGCGCTCACCTGGGCGGGGGCCCCGACCTGTGCGCCCCAGGGCGCCGCCGGCGCCGAGGGCGTCTCCGGGGCGCGCGGGACGTCGAGGTACTCGGGGCCGGCCGACGGCGCGGCGGGCTGTCGTACGGGCGCGTCCGCGGGGCCGCGGTCGGCGAGGGAGCGGACCGGGCTGGCGGAGCTGTCGGGCAGGGGCGGGCCGAGGTGCAGCGGCCGGCGCGGGGTGATGGGCGGGATCGGCGGAGGGTCGGGCAGACGGACGCCGCTGAGGTCGACGGAGCCGCTGTCGCGGCCGGAGATCTCGTGCGGGCCCGGCTCGTGGACGGCCTCGACGACCGGTTCCGGCGCGGGCGGGGGAACCTCGTTGCCCCAGGCGCCGTGGGAGCCCGGCAACAGCAGGTCTTCGTCCTCGGCGGTGTTGTCGGAGAGGTAGGCGTACGCGCCCTGCGTGGGGGCGCCCGGCTGATCCACCATGCCTGCGTTCTCCGGCAGTCCCTCGCCCGGGACCTGGCCGGTGTCGGTCATGCGTACCCCTCGCCCATCGGTTAGTGCTCCTACGACCAGCTCACCCGGAACGGCGCACCGACCGCCCCACAGTGAAGAACGAGCGTGCGTCCCCAGCGGCACGAGCGGCCCGCCTCGAAAAGGCGACAAAGCCATTCACTGGCATTGTTGCGGCCGTGGCACCCTCACGGCAGCTTGATCCGCGACGGTTCCGCTGTGGACTGCGCCACGTTGCGCGTCCTCCGGTTCTGCCGTACCACACCCGCCCCAAAACGGGCGGGTTTTCCGGACATTGGCCGACGAACTGCCGGACGTCCGCGTGCGGTGCAGCGATCGGCCAGCCTACCGCGCGCAGTACGACAAACCGATCACGGGGACGGTCGCGGGGTCAGGCGCCGCGCTTCGGCAGGACGCCGCTGAGCAGGAACGCGACGCTCCGTTCCTTCTCCGTCCAGGCCCGGGTGTCGAGTTCGACGGACTGGAGCAGGGCGCACTCGACGCCGTAGCCGTGCTCCGTCAGGTCGCGGCCGATGAGTTCGGCGGCGTCGCGGGTGGCGGCGTGCGTGACGATGCGCTGCGGGCGGCGGTCGGCGACGGCCGAGACGACGGCCGCTCCCCCGCCGGCGATGCGGACGACGTCCGGTTCGGGGAGGTTCTCCAGTACGTGCGGGGCGGTGCCGTGCACGATCTGGAGCTGGACGCCGAGACGGCGGGCGGTGGCGTCGGTGCGGGCGCAGGCGGCCCGGTCGCTGTCGACGGCGATGACGGCGGCGCCGGCGCGGGCGGCCTCGACGGCGAAGGCGCCGCTGCCGCATCCGATGTCCCACACGAGGTCGCCGACGCGCGGGCCCAGGCGGGCGAGTTGGGAGGCGCGCAGCAGTTGGGTCTCGCCCTCGCCGAGGTCGCCGCCGTACGCCTCGGCGGGCAGGGACCAGCCGCGTGGTCCGGCGGACGGGTCGCGGCCGGCGATCCAGCCGGTCTCCCCCGCCGTGTCCGGCCGGGCGGGACCGCCGAGGACGATGACGACGTTGGGGTCGCGCCAGGTGTGGTCGGCGGCCTTGTCGGAGGTGACGACGCTGACCCGCTCGCGTGCGGTGCCGAGTTCCTCGCAGATGACGAAGGAGCGGTGGACTCCTTCGAGGAGCAGGCCGAGTTCGGCGGGGCCGGCGCCGGGTGAGGTGAGCACCGCCACTTTGGTGTGGGCGCGGCATACGTTCACCGCACGTCGCAGGGTGCGGCGGTGTGCGACGACCACCTGTGCGTCGTCCCAGGGCATGCCGGCCCGGGCGAAGGCGGCGGCGACGGAGGAGACGGCGGGGACGACCTCGACCTCGAGGCCGAACTCGGGGGCGCGCAGGGTCCGTACGACGCCGAAGAAGCCGGGGTCGCCGTCGGCGAGCACGACGGCCGTGCCGCGGTGGGCGGCGATGCGGCGGGCGGCGAGGGCGACGCTGCCGAGGCGGATGCGCTCGGCGCCGGCGGGTACCTCGGGGAGCGCCAGGTGGTGCGCGGCGCCCGCCACGAGCGTGGCGGCGCCGAGGGCGGCGCTCGCCGCGGCGGTCAGCGGCGAACCGTCCCAGCCGATCACCGTGACCCGGTCGGCCATCGTCGTCAGTCTCCAGGGGTTTTCGCAGGTCGTCTGCGTGTCGTTGTGGGGAACCGCCCGCAGGCGGGCTCCGTGAGGGTACTCGGTGGAGGTGTCGGAGGGGGCGCCGGTGTCGTCGTCGCCGTCTTCCTCCGGGTGGTTCCGGTCAGTTCCAGTCGCCGAAGGACGTGAAGCCGCCGGGCAGCTGGTCGCCGACGCCTTCCAGGTCCTCGGGGAGCAGGCTCCAGACGATCAGGTCGGTGCGGACCTCGGTCCACTCGTCGTTGTCCGTCCGGGTCCGCGCTATCCAGGCGCCGCGCAGGACGCCCTCGCTGATACAGCCGATCTTCTGGGCGACCTGCTGGGAGGCGGTGTTGTCGGCCGCGGTGCGCAGTTCGAGGCGCTCGAACTTCTGGTCGTTGAAGAGCCACTGCGCGGTGACGAGCGCCGCCTCGGAGGCGTAGCCCTCGCCGCGGGCCCAGGGGGCGATGACGTAGGAGATCTCGCTGGAGCGGACCCGCCAGTCGGTGTTCTTGAGGTGGACGATGCCGACGAGGCGCTGGGTGAGGAACTCGGTGACGGCGAAGACGATGCCGCGGCCCTCGGCCCGTTCCGCCGGGGCCTGTTCGGTGATCCAGGTGCGGGCGTGGGCCTCGGTGTAGGGGTGCGGGACGGAGGTCCACGCGGTGACGAGCTCGTCGTTCATCATGTCGGCGAACGCCTGGATGTCCGGCTCCTCGAGGGGGCGCAGGACCAACCGCTCCGTGCTGATGGAGATGTTGGGGAAGGTGCTCGTCATGCGCCGCTCCGTAACCTTCGGTGAACCTTCGGGGCCTGCTGAACTGCCCAGCATGCAGCATGAAAGCACTGATCCGCACCACGGGGTCCTCCCCACCGGGTGAGGGAGGACCCCGGCCGTGGCGGGTGCCGGAGGCGGGCTCAGAAGGAGGCGAGCACGGAGCCGGCGTACTTGTCCTGGATGAACTTCTTCACCTCGGGCGAGGTGAGGAGCTTGGCGAGCTTCTTCACGCGCGGGTCGTCCTCGTTGCCCTTCTTCACGGCGAGGAAGTTGCCGTAGGGGTTGTTCTTCGGGGACTCCAGGACGAGGGCGTCCTTGGACGGCTTGAGGTCGGACTCGATGGCGTAGTTGCCGTTGACGACGGCGGCGTCCACGTCGTCGAGGGAGCGCGGCGTCTGGGCCGCCTCCAGCTCCTTGAACTTGAGGTTCTTGGGGTTCTCGGTGATGTCGGACGGGGTCGCCTCGTTGCCGACGCCCGCCTTGAGCGTGATGAGCCCGTTGGCGGCGAGGAGCTTGAGGGCGCGGGCCTCGTTGACGGTGTCGTTGGGGATGGCGACGGTCGCACCGCTCTTCAGGTCGTCGGCCTTCTTGACCTTGTGGGAGTAGAGGCCGAGCGGTTCCAGGTGGACCGTGACGACGGGCACGATGTCGGTGCCGTTCTTCTTGTTGAAGTCGTCGAGGTACGGCTGGTTCTGGAAGTAGTTGGCGCCGACGGAGCCGTCCTGGGTCGCCGTGTTCGGCGTCACGTAGTCGGTGAACTCCTTGACCTGGAGGTCCAGGCCCTCCTTCTTCGCCAGGTTGTCCTTGACGTAGGTGAGGATCTCGGCGTGCGGGACGGGGCTGGCGGCGACGATCAGGGGTCCGTCGGTGCCGGAGCTCCCGGCGCCGCAGGCGCTGAGCCCGAGGGTGAGGGCTCCGGCGGCGAGGACGGCGGTGGTGATCTTGGCGGTGTTACGCACGAAAAGTGCCTTTCCTTATGGCCTTGCGAGTGGTGCGACCCCGTCGTGGGTGAACGGGGGGTTCAGGAGGCGGCTTTGAGCAGCCGCAGTTTCGGGGCGGGTCCCGCGTGGGCGCCGCGGCGGTGCAGGGAGCGGGCCGCGTAGTCGCCGGCGAACTGGATGAGGGAGATGACGACCGCGAGGATCGCGACGGTGATCCACATCAGCCCGGTCTCGAAGCGCTGGTAGCCGTAGCGGATGGCGATGTCGCCGAGGCCGCCGGCGCCGACCGTGCCCGCCATCGCCGAGTAGCCGATGAGGGCGACGATCGTGGTCGTGGTGCTGGAGATCAGCGACGGCAGGGACTCGGGGACGAGCACCTTGCGGACGACGGTCCAGGTGTTGCCGCCCATGGCCTGCACGGCCTCGACGAGCCCGTGGTCCACTTCGCGGACGGCCGTCTCGACCAGCCGTGCGAAGAACGGGATGGCCCCGACGGCGAGCGGCACGATGGCCGCCTGGACGCCGATGGTCGTACCGGTGATGAGGCGGGTGAACCCCATCAGCGCGACCATCAGGATGATGAACGGCAGCGAGCGGGCGATGTTCACGACCTGCCCGATGACCTTGTTGGCGGCGAGGTTCTGCAGCAGGCCGCCACGGTCGGTCAGGACCAGCAGGATGCCGAGCGGGAGTCCGCCGACGACGGCGATGAGCGTGGACCAGCCGACCATGTAGAGCGTGTCCCCACACGCCTGTTCCAGCAGCGGCCGCATCTCGGACCAGGTCACTTGGCACCTTCCTTCACCAGCGCGGACTCATGGCCCGGGACGTCGATCTGCAGGCCCTTCTCGCGCAGGAAGCCGATCGGTACGACGTTGTCCTCGTAGCGGCCGGGCAGTTCGATGCGCATCCGGCCGACCTGGAGACCGCCGACGGTGTCGATGGCGGCGCCGAGGATCGATATGTCGATGTTGTAGGTGCGGGCGAGCTGCGAGATGACGGGCTGGGTGGCGCTCTCGCCCTGGAAGGTGACGTCGACGACGGTGCGGTCCTCGCCGGAGGCCTCGCCGTCGAGCGGGAACAGCGCGGCGGCCAGCTCCGAGCCGGGGGTGGCGAGGAGCTCGCTGACCGTGCCCGACTCGACGATGCGGCCGTTCTCCATGAGCGCGGCCGAGTCGCAGACCGACTTCACGACGTCCATCTCGTGCGTGATGAGCAGCACGGTCAGACCGAGCTGCCGGTTCAGGTCGCGCAGCAGCGCCAGGATCGAGCGCGTGGTCTCGGGGTCGAGGGCGCTGGTGGCCTCGTCGGACAGCAGCACCTTGGGGTCGCCGGCGAGGGCGCGGGCGATGCCGACGCGCTGCTTCTGGCCGCCGGAGAGCTGCGCCGGGTAGGCCCCCGCCTTGTCGGCGAGGCCGACCAGGTCGAGCAGTTCCAGGGCCTTGCGGGAGCGCTCCTGCCCGGACTTGCCGAGGATCTCCAGCGGGAGTTCGACGTTGTCCTGGACGGTGCGGGAGGACAGCAGGTTGAAGTGCTGGAAGACCATGCCGATCCGGCTGCGCGCCCGACGCAGTTCCTTTCCGGCGCGCGGGCCACGGCCGGCCAGGGCGGTGAGGTCCTGCCCGGCGACGGTCACGGTGCCGGAGGTGGGGCGTTCCAGCAGATTGACGCAGCGGATGAGCGAGGACTTGCCGGCGCCGGACTGGCCGATGACGCCGTACACCTCGCCTTCGCGGACGTGCAGGTCGACGCCGTCCAGGGCGGTGACCTCGCGGCCGCGTGCACGGTAGACCTTGGTGAGGCCCGTTGTGGTGATCACGTGGGTTTCCGTCACTGTCGAGTGCGCGGGCGTGGGTGTGCCCGGACACAGGGGCATTCGTTCAGGGACGCGACACGGTTCTCGCTGGGCGGGGAACCGGGGAGAACATGTGCGCGGGCGGCGTGTGTCACGCAGCGCTCAGGGCGTGCGGACAGGCCGCGGTCTCGCTTCGGGGCGCGAGCTCAGGGGGTGGTGCGGGGGCCCTCTAGAAGGCGCACATTCGACACATACAACGAGCACCGGGCGTCAGGGTCGCCTCGGTCGCGGGGATGCGGTCGCTCGTCGTGGTCATGCCGTCAGTAAAACATGCGTACGGTCCTGACAAGCCGCCGCTGTCCGGATGCTGGACAGCGGTGGACAAGGGCCGGGACGCGTCAGCCGCGGAGGGAGATCTCCACGCCCTGCTCGGTGACCAGTGCGGACAGGGCCGACAGGTCGTCGACGACCAGATCGGCGTGGAGCTCGTGGGCGTGGTGGGTTGTGGTCAACGCCACGGTGGTCATACCGGCGGCGCGGCCGGCCGTGAGGCCCGCGGGGGCGTCCTCGAAGACCACGCAGCGGGCGGGGTCGACGCCGAGGGTGCGGGCGGCGAGCAGGTAGGGCTCGGGGTCGGGCTTGCCACGGGTGATGTCGTCGGCGGCGACGAGCGTCTTGGGGAGGATGCCGACGGCGTCGAGGCGGGCCTCGGCGAGCCGCCGGGTGGCGGAGGTGACGACGGCCCAGCGTTCGGCCGGAAGGGAGTCGAGGAAGGCGCGGGTGCCCGGCAGCAGGTGCACACCGCCGTTCGGGACGTCCTCCACCTCCAGATCCTCGATCCGTGCGACGGCCTCCGGCACGACGTGGGCGGGCAGCAGGTCGGCGGCTATCTCGGCGGCCGGCCGGCCGTGCAGCTCGACCCGGGCGAACTCCTCGGCCGTGATCCCGTACTCCGTGGCCCACCGCGTCCAGCAGCGGTCCACCGAGGCGAGGGAGGAGACGAGGGTTCCGTCGTTGTCGAACAGCAGGGCCTGCGCGTGGATCTTCATGCTCTCGACCCTACGGTGCAGGCCAGGGGCGGCGGCATCGGGCCTTTTCGGCCGTAATAAGGTCGCAGCATGCTTGATGCCCTGACGCTGGTGACCGGCGTCGCCGCGCTGCTGCTCGCCGCCTGGTGCGGCTGGGCGGCCTACCGTGACCAGCCGACGAAGGACTGGCACTTCATCGGGATGGCCGTGGTCACGCTGCTGACGCTGATCCAGCTGGTGGTGGGGATCGTGCTGCTGGCGCGGGGCGAGGAGCCGGAGCAGGGCACGACGATCTTCGTGGCGTATCTGCTGGGCTCGTTCGCCTGTGTCCCGGCGGCCGGGTTCATGTCGCTGGCCGAGCGGACCCGGTGGGGCTCGGTGACGGTCGCCGCGGGCGGTGTGGTGCTGGCGGTGCTGGAGGTGCGGCTCTATGACATCTGGGGAGGCTGAGGTGGGCCGCCGGCGGCTGACCAGCGGGCCGGGCACGCTGCTGGTGTGGCTGTACGGCGTGATGGTGGTCGGGGCGGTGTCGCGTTCCGCGTATCAGATCGCCACGGAGTTCGACCGGGCGCCGCTCGCGTACTCGCTGTCGGCTGTCGCTGGTGTCGTGTACGGGTTCATCACGTACTCGTTGGTGCGGGGCGGGGAGACGGCGCGGAGGATCGCCCTGGGCTGCTGTGTCGCCGAGTTGGTGGGTGTGCTGACGGTGGGGACGTGGACGTTGATCGAGCCGTCGGCGTTTCCGGACGCGACCGTGTGGTCGGACTTCGGGATGGGGTATGTGTTCATCCCGGTTCTGCTGCCCTTGTCGGCCATTTACTGGCTCAGGGCTTCGCGTTCGCGGGACGGGGATGCCGCCTGAGGTGACCAGGCGGCCGCGGGCCGTGCGTGGTTGTTCGCGCCCACGCGGCGGAGCCGCACATCGACACATCCCCGCGCCCCTGAAGGGCGAAGATCAAGCCGTCGCCGCGTAGGTACCCGCCGGCTTCTCCAGGACGATCATCGGTATGCCGTCCGCGCCCTGGGACGTGCCCACCGTCTCGTAGCCGACCTTGCGGTAGAGGCGGAGGTTGCCCTCGCTGCGGTGGCCCGTGTGGAGGCGGAAGCGGGTCGCGCCGTGCTGGTCGGCCAGGGCCGATTCGGCGGCCCGGAGGAGACGGGCGCCGATGCCGTGGCCCTGGAGGCGGGGGTGGACGCAGAGCTTGCCGATCGCGGCCGCGCCGTCCTCGGTGACCGAGCCGCGGACCGAGCCGACGACCTCCTCGCCGAGCCGGGCCACGAAGACGCAGTCCCGGGCGACTTCCTCGCGGACCGAGTCGAGGGTTTGGACGAGCGGGTCGATGCGGTAGTTCCCGTACAGCGCCGCCTCCGTCTGGAAGCACAGGTACTGCAGCCTGAAAATCTGCTCGGCGTCCTGCTCGGTCGCCGCAGAGATGGTCACGCTCATGCCCATGTGCGCACGCCTCCCGCTCATCTGATCACCTGTCGTTCCTCACTCCTATCCCCGTCCTCAGCGGGCCGCAACCTCCGGTGAGAGCAATCTGCGCAGACATCCCAGGCATCTGGAACGTTCCGGACCAAGACTCCCCTGTGAGATACCCAACTCCCCTGCGATTTCGCGGTAGGTCAGGTCCTCGGGCGAGAGCAGGGCCTCCATGAGCCGGGGACAGCGGCCGGGAAGGCGGCGCACGGCCTCGCGCAGGGCACGGCCGCGGGCGGCGGCGAGGGCGAGCCGCTCGGGCTCCCGGTCCGGGTCGTCGGCCGGTTCGACGGCGTACGGCCGTTCGAGTCGGCTTGTGCGGCGGCTGCGGCGCGCCTCGGAGCGGACGGCCCGGCGGAGCCATTCCTGGGGGTCCCGCGGCGGCCCCTCGGCGTCGAGACGCTCCAGCAGGCGGAGCCAGACCGCCTGCTCCAGGTCCCCCGGCTCGGCTCCGGCGGCATACGCCTCCGCGGAGGCCTCGGCGGTGAGCAGCGGGCGCAGGGAGGTGACCAGGTCGTGCGTCATATGCGGAGCGACGCCGCCGCCCGGGCTGCGGGTTGCCCGGGCGGCCGAAGCTCACTCGACCGGAGGGTGTGAGCTCACGTGTTGACGCTCGGTCGTGGCGGGGCTCAGTCGGCGAGGAAGGCCTCCCGGGCCAGCAGGCCCGTGTCGGGCTGGTCGGTGAAGACGCCGTCGATACCCGTCGCGAAGTACGCCCGGTACGCGCCGAAGACGTCGCCGTAGGCGTCCGCGTCCGTGCCCTTGCGGAAGTTCGCGGGCAGGAAGGGGTTCTCGTTGCGCAGGGTCCACGGGTGCAGGATCAGGCCCACCTTGTGCGCGTCCGAGACGAGCGTGGTCGGCCGGGTCAGGTTGCCCTGGGCGTCCCGTGGGATGACCAGGTCGAGCGTCGGGCCGATGCCCTGCGCGTAGGAGGCGATCTCCCGCAGGCCGGCCGGCTTGATCAGGTCCGCGACCGTGCGCGGGTCGCCGGTCTCGACGAAGTCCCAGGGGCGGGAGTCCGCCGACGACAGCAGGACGACCAGCGGGTTGTCCACGAGCTTGTTCAGGCGCTCGATGCTGGTCGGCTCGAAGGACTGGAGGATGACCGGGGAGGTCCGCCGGTCCCTGCGGTACTTGCGCAGCAGCTTGGCGACGCGCTCCTCCAGCGGGAGGCCCTGCTTGCGGAAGTAGGTGGGGTGCTTGAGTTCGGGGTAGATCCACACCTGCTTGCCGCGCTTGCGGGTCTGCTCGTCCTGCCACTTCAGGACCTCTTCGAAGGTGGGGATCTCCCAGCGGCCGTCGTAGAGGGTGTTGTGGGGGCGGTTGGCCGGGATGCGCTCGATGGCGCGCAGGGTCTTCAGCTCGGCGAGCGTGAAGTCCTCGGTGAACCAGCCGGTGGTGGAGACGCCGTCGAGCAGCTTGGTCTTCTTGCGGTCGGCGAACTCGGGGTGGTCGGCCACGTCGGTGGTGCCGCCGATCTCCGGTTCGTGGCGGCAGACCAGGTGCCCGTCCTTCGTCGGCACGAGGTCTCCCGCCTCGACGATGTCGGCGCCCATGTCGAGGGCCAGCTGGTAGGAGCCGAGGGTGTGCTCCGGCCGGTAGCCGCTGGCCCCGCGGTGGCCGACGATCGTCGGCTTGGGCAGGCTCTTCACACCACCACCGTGCCGGGGCGCGTCGGCTCTGGCCGTGCCGGTCACGCCGAGGACCGCTCCGCCGGCGCCGAGCACCGCCGCGCCGAGCAGGGCCCGCCGTCCGGTCCGGCTCGTTTCCTCGTTCGACTCCTGCGTTCCCATGAGCGCCCTCCCTGCCGTCGTCAGTGCGCGCCGATCGTAGGGGCGCGTACATGACGGGTGGGAGACCCCGGGCGGAACACGCGGGTGACGTGGGATGTCGTAGTGGCGGGAGGGGGTGGCGAACTGACGGTTCGTCCACTCCTGTTCGATTCGGTGGGGCTGTTCGGGGAACGCGTCCGGTGCGGGGAGGCGATGTCCGTCACATCATGGCGGGCGTGTTACACACCGTCGGTGACACACCACCGCAGGTAAACACGCGTCAACAGTGCGTAAGGCCTCGGTGAAGTCGCCGTGCCCGATGTGCGCGACCCCCGCGCCCGCGAGTATCGTCCTCACCTGCACAGACTCATACAGCATCCCTTGACACCGGAGGGTCCGTTGTCCCGCTTCGCGCTCATCAAGGCAGTGCTCGGCCCGATCATGCGCCTGATGTTCCGCCCACAGGTGGAGGGTGCGGAGCACATCCCCGGCCGGGGCCCGGTCATCCTGGCCGGGAACCACCTGACGTTCATCGACTCGATGATCCTGCCGTTGGTCTGCGACCGGCAGGTCTTCTTCATCGGCAAGGACGAGTACGTGACCGGGAAGGGGCTGAAGGGCCGGCTGATGGCCTGGTTCTTCACCGGTGTCGGCATGATCCCGGTGGACCGCGACGGCGGCCGGGGCGGTGTCGCCGCGCTGATGACCGGGCGGCGGGTGCTGGAGGAGGGCCGCGTGTTCGGGATCTACCCGGAGGGGACGCGGTCGCCCGACGGGCGGCTGTACCGGGGCCGGACGGGTATCGCCCGGCTGACGCTGATGACGGGTGCGCCGGTGGTGCCGTTCGCCATGATCGGAACGGACAAGCTCCAGCCGGGCGGCGCGGGTCTGCCCCGCCCGGGCAAGGTCACCGTGCGGTTCGGCGAGGCCATGGAGTTCTCCCGGTACGAGGGGATGGACCGCGACCGCTATGTGCTGCGGGCCGTGACGGACTCGGTGATGGCCGAGGTCATGCGGCTGTCCGGGCAGGAGTACGTGGACATGTACGCGAGCAAGGCGAAGGAAGCGGCGTAGGTTTCCGCGCTAGAGGGGCGCGTCCTCGGGCGGGTCTCCGTTGGTCCGGCCGGTTCCCCGGGCCGGGAGCCACAGCACGAACGTCGAGCCCTCCCCCACCTTGGAGAACAGGCGCACCTGGCCACCGTGGGACTCCACGATCTGGCGGACGATCGCGAGGCCGAGACCGGCGTGACGGTCTCGGCCTCTGCTGTTGCCCTCGGCCCGCCAGAAGCGGTCGAAGACCCGCGCGCGGTCGTCGTCGCCGATGCCCGGGCCCTCGTCCCGTACGGCCGTCCAGAGCCAGGAGCCCTCCCGCCCCGCCGCGACCGTGATGCGGGAGCCGGGTGGGGCCAGCCGTACCGCGTTCGACAGCAGGTTGCCGACCGCCCTGCGCAGGGCGTCGTGGTCGCCGATGACCGTGAGGCCGGTGGTGAGGCTGCGGTGCAGGGCCAGGCCCCGTTCGGCGGCCAGGGGCGCGAACTCCTCGCAGGCCTCGGCGGCTGCCGAGGCCAGGTCGACGTCCGCGTCGGCCAGGGCGGGGGCGCTGCGCCGGGCCGTGGCGAGGAGGTCCTCGACCAGGCGGGTCATGCGGGTGGTGGCCCGGTCGACGCTGCGGGCGGCGATGCGGCGGTCCTCCTCGTCCGAGTCCTCCGCCGTGAGGACGGCGTCGACGTTGGCGCGGATGATCGCCAGGGGGCTGCGCAGCTCGTGGGAGGCGTCGTCGATGAGCTGGCGTTGGGCGCGGAAGGCCTCGTCCAGGCGGTCGAGCATGGAGTCGACGGTGTCGGCGAGGTCACGCAGTTCGTCCCGGGGGCCGGTGAGGCGGATGCGCTGGGAGAGGTCGGTGACCTGGATGTCGGCGGCCGTGCGGGAGATGGCGCGGACGGGGCGCAGGGCGCGGCCGGCGAGGATCCAGCCGATGACGGGGCTGGCGACGGCGAGGGCGCCGAGGACGAGGAAGGAGAAGTTGCGGAGGTTGCCGAGGGTCTCGTAGGTGACGGCCGCCTCGACCTCCTGGAGCTTCACGGCGTCGAACTCGCCCATGTAGACGCCGTTGACGTACTTCTCGGCCCGGAACTGCTTGCTGACCGGGCGGGCCTCGCCGCTGCGCTCGACTGCGAAGTAGGTGGCGCCCAGGACGAGGGCGGTGAGCAGGAAGAGCAGGCCGGAGTAGAGGACCGTGAGGCGGAAGCGGATGGTGTGGGTGAAGGCGGGCAGCCGGATCCGGGCCCGCAGCGGTCGGAGCATCGTCGTCACGGCGTCTCCTTGAGGCGGTAGCCCTGCCGTATCACCGTCTCGATGAGCGGCTCGCCCTCGCCGGTGACCTTGCGGCGCAGGGAGCCGACGGTGACGCGGACGGTGTTGGTGAACGGGTCGGCGTGCTCGTCCCAGACGTGTTCGAGCAGTTCCTCGGCCGGGACGACGCGTCCGGGGCGGGTCATCAGGTAGTGCAGGACGCCGAACTCCTTGGGCGTGAGGGGAAGCCGCCGCTCCCCTCGGTACGCCTCGAAGCGAGCGGTGTCCAGGCGGAGCTCGCCGACCTCGACCACGGAGGTGCCGCCGTCCTCCCGGCGCAGCAGGGCGCGGATGCGGGCGAGGAGCTCGGGCAGCGCGAAGGGTTTCACGAGGTAGTCGTCGGCGCCCTCGTCGAGGCCGCGGACCCGGTCGGCGAGGCGGTCGCGGGCGGTGAGCATCAGGATGCGGGGGCCGCCGGGGGTGGCGCGTATGGCGCGGCAGACCGAGAAGCCGTCGCCGTCGGGCAGGTTGAGGTCCAGCAGGACCAGGTCGTAGTCGTTCACGGCGAGCTTCTCGGTCGCGGTGTCGACGTCCGGGGCGACGTCGACCGCGTAGCCGGCCCTGATCAGGCCCACCTTCAGGGCGACGACGAGGTCCTCCTCGTCCTCGACGACCAGCAGTCGCATGGGCGCGGCCCCCTTCAGCCACCGTCGATGATGGTCCGGGCGGACTCCACCGCGTCGCCCACGGGGATCGCGAAGCCGATGCCGATGGAACCGCCTCTGTCCTGGTCCAACGTCGCGATGGCCGTGTTGATGCCGATGACCCGGCCCTCGTCGTCGACCAGGGGCCCGCCGGAGTTGCCCGGGTTGATCGAGGCGTCGGTCTGCAGCGCCCGCCGCGGCCCTCCCCCGCTCCCCTCGCCGAGCCGGACGGAGCGGTCCAGGGCGCTGACGATGCCCGAGGTGACGGTGCCGCTCAGGCCCAGCGGGGAGCCGATGGCCAGGACGGGGTCGCCGACGGCCGGGCGGGCGCCGGTGGCGAGCCGGGCGGCGCGCAGGCCGCGGGACGTCTCCGGTTCCAGTACGGCGACATCGTGGTCGGGGTCGTCGCCGATGACCTCGGCGCTGAGCCGGCGGCCGTCCTGGAGCTCCACGGACACGCGTGAACTGCCCTGCACCACATGGGCGTTGGTGAGGATGCGGCCCCGATCGTCGAAGACGAACCCGGAGCCCTGCCCCCGGTCCGTCCGGACGGAGACCACGCTGGGCAGCACCCGGGCGGCGACGGCCTGGAGATCGCCCGGGCCGCGGGCGGCCGGTGCGGAGGCGGGAGCGGGGTCCTCGTCGCCGAGCGTCCCGGCGGCGTACCCGGCGAGGCCGCCCGCGAGGACGGCGGCCAGGACGGCGGTGGCGAGAGGGCGGCGGGTCGGGTGCGGGGGCGGAGGTTGGGGCTGAGGCGTGGACGGGGGGTGGGACGTGGCGTGGGAGGGCGGTGGGGCCGCTGGGGCCGGTGGTCCGGGCGGCTCGGTGCGGGGGCGGGGGCGGCCCGGGAAGAACGACGGGCCCCGGGGCTCCCCCAGTCCGGTGCGGGGATGAGGGTCGCGCACGGTCGTACCTCCTTCGTCACGGGAGCCGCGAGAACCACAGCAGGGAGGTCGCGGCCGTCACCAGCGCCGTGACCAGTCCGGCGGCGACGAACCACTGCCAGATCTCGCGTTCCTCGGTGCGGTGGCCGACGGAGCTGCCGATGTCCTCGTAGACCGCCTGGAGTTCCTCTCCGCTGGCGGCCTCGTGGTAGTCGCCGCCGGTGCGCGAGGCGAGGTTCTCCAGGGCGGGGCCGTCGACGGGGACCTGGAGGATGCGGCCGCCGCCGAGGTCGACGACGCCGTCCTCGGTGCCGTAGGCGATCGTCGACACGGGGATGCGGTCGCGGGCCGCCTCCTCGGCCGCCGACTCGACCGTGCGGCCGGAGGTGTTGGCTCCGTCGGACAGCAGCACGATGTGGGCGGGCGGCGGTTCGGTCGCGGCCTGCCGGTCGAGCGCGCGGATGGCGTCGCGGGCGGCGACGACGGCGTCGCCGATCGCCGTGGCCTGGCCGAGGGTGAGCTGTTCGATGGCCGAGCGCAGCAGCGCCCGGTCGGTGGTCGGGGGCACGGCGACCGTGGCGGAGCCGTTGAACGAGACGAGCCCGGTGTTGAACCGTTCGGGCAGCCGGTCGACGAAGGCGAGGGCGGCGCGCTGGGCGGCCACGAAGCGGGTGGGTTCGACGTCGGTGGCCTCCATGGACCCGGACGTGTCGAAGGCGACCATGATGGTGGCCCGCTCGCGGGGGACCTGCACCTCGGCCGTCGGCCGGGCGAAGCCCAGCACCAGCAGGCCGAGGGTGGCGCAGAAGACGGCGGCGGGGACGTGCCGGCGCCAGCCCGGGCGGCGGGGGGCGACCTTGTCGAGCAGGTCGAGGTTGGTGAAGCGGACGGCGTAGCGGCTGCGCCGGCGCTGGACCAGGACGTAGGCGGCGATCAGGCCGGCGAGCGGCACCAGCAGCAGGAGCCAGCCGGGTGAGCGCAGACTCATCGTGTCTCCTCCTTCACGCGGCTCCGCCGCCGGCCCGGCGGCGCTGGGCCTCGACATGGCGGACGACGTCACGCACCCAGTCCCGGTCGGTGCGCAGCCGCAGATGGGCGGCGCCCGCGCGGCGGATGGACTGCCGGATCAGCGCCCGCTGCTCCAGTGCGGCGCGCTGGTAGCGCTCCCTCAGTCCCCGGCTGTGGGTGGAGACCTCACGCCGCCGTCCGGTCTCCGGGTCGACGACGGTGAGGAGCCCGACGGGCGGCAGGTCCAGCTCGCGCGGGTCGACGATCTCCACGGCGAGCACTTGGTGGCGGCGGGCCACGGTCTTCAGGGGCTGCTCCCAGCCCGTCTCCAGGAAGTCGGAGATCACGGCGACCAGACCGCGGGCGGGCAGGGCGCGCAGGGAGTGCAGGGCGTCGGCGAGGTGGTGCGCCGGGGGGCCGGGGGTGACGCGCGGGCGTTCGAGGGCGGTCCGCAGGAGTCCGAGCAGGTGGCGGCGGCCGGTGCGCGGCGGGATGCGCCGGCTGCCGTCCGGCCCCGCGATGTGGGCGCCGAGGCGGTTGCCGGCCCGTTCCGTGAGGAAGGCGACCGCGGCCGCCGCGCCCACCGCGAGGTCCCGCTTCTCCATCCGGGCCGTGCCGAAGTCCATGCTGGCGGAGGCGTCGAGGACGATCCACGTGGTGAGTTCGCGGTCGGCGAGGGTGAGGCGGACGTGCGGGACGGTGGTGCGGGCGGTGGCGTTCCAGTCCATCCGGCGGACGTCGTCGCCGATGACGTACGGCCGGGTCTCCGCCACCTCCTCGCCGGGCCCCGGCACCAGGGAGGGATGATCGCCCTGGAGCCGGCCGTCGGGGTGCCGGGTGAAGAGCAGCTCCAGGTGCCGCAGCGCCTGCTCGGGGGTGAGTTCACCGAGGGTGGGGGTCATGCCACGGCCTCCTCGGCGGCCTGCCGGGGGCTGATCCTCGGCTGTTCCACGGAGGCGAGCACCTCGTCGACGATCTGCGGTCCGGTCACTCCGTCGGCGAGCGCGTCGAAGGAGAGGACCAGGCGGTGCCCGATGACCTCGTGGGCCAGGTCGCCGACGTCGTCGGGCAGCACGTAGCCACGGCCCCTCAGCAGGGCCAGCGCGCGGGCGGCGGCGACCAGGCCGAGGGTGGCGCGCGGACCGGCGCCGTGCGCCAGCCGCCGCTCCGGCCCGGCCAGGTCGCGTGTCGCGCAGACGAGCCGTACGGCGTACTCGGCGACGGCGTGGTGCACGAACACCTCGTCGGCGCCGCGCTGGAGCGCGACCAGCCGCTCGGGGGTGAGGACCCGGCGGGGCCGGGGCGGGTCGACGCTCATCCGGTAGAGGATGGCGAGTTCCTCGGACTCGCTGGGCGCGGCGACCTCGACCTTGAGCAGGAAGCGGTCGCGCTGGGCCTCGGGGAGGTGGTAGACGCCCTCGGACTCGATCGGGTTCTGGGTGGCGAGGACGAGGAACGGTTCGGGGACGGGGAGCGTGGTGCCGCCGATGGAGACCTGGTGCTCGCCCATGACCTCCAGCAGGGCGGACTGCACCTTGGCGGGGGCCCGGTTGATCTCGTCGGCCAGGACGACGTTGGCGATGACCGGGCCGGGTTCGATGTCGAAGCTCTCCCGGGAGGGCCGGTAGACGCGGGTGCCGGTGATGTCGGAGGGGACGAGGTCGGGGGTGAACTGGAGCCGGGCGAACCGGCCGCCCACGACGTGCGCCAGCGTCTTCGCGGCGAGCGTCTTGGCGACACCCGGCACGCCCTCCAGCAGGCAGTGGCCGCGGGCCAGGACCGCGGTGAACATCCGCTCCACCATGCGGTCCTGCCCGACGATCACCCGCTTGACCTCGAAGAGGGCCTCTTCCAGCAGCTTGCCGTCGGGGTTCACGGCGTCGGCCGGCACGGTCACAGCTCCGAGGCGGGGTCGCCGCCGCGCGGTGCGCTGCCGCCGTCCTTCCACGGGCAGTCCTCGCCGTTGGCGCCACCGGACGGGGTGCCCTCCTCGACGACGAACCTGATCTGCTCGCGCGGCGGCTCGTCACCCTCCGCGGCGAGTGCGGCACCACCGCCGACGAGGCCTGCGGCGGCCAGGACGGAGACGGTGACGATCGCCTTCTTCGTACGACGTGTCATGGTCGGTGGCTCCTTCGGCCGTGGGGAACGACGTCGGGTACGGAGCCAAGACCATCAGGCGGGGGCGAAAACGGGCTTAAAGCCGGTGGGCTCGAAGCCGGTGGGCTCGAAATCCGTGCCGGGCCGTGCAGCGCCGTGGGCTACGGGTGTTCCGCTCCGCCGCTCTCCAGCCGCTGCCCCCGCAGCAGGAACCACGCCGCCACCGCCGCGGCGAGCAGCACCGCCGCTCCGACGCCCGCGGCGAGGGCCAGGCCGTCGACGAAGGCCGTGCGGGCGGCGTCCAGCATGGTCGCGGCGGTGTGCGCGGGCAGGCCCGCGGCGGCCTCGACGGCGCCGCCCAGCGACTCGTGGGCCGCGGCCGGGGTGCCCGCGGGGCCGGTGAAGTCGCGGTAGACACCGGTCACGATCGAGCCGAGTACGGCGATGCCGAGGGCGGCGCCGAGTTCGTACGCCGTCTCGGACACGGCGGAGGCGGAGCCCGCCTGCTCCTTGGGCACGCTGGAGAGGATCACGTCGGCGGTCACGGTGAACGAGAAACCGGCGCCGACGCCGACCACGAGCAGCGCCGCCCCGAGCAGCGGGTAGCCGGTGGACTGGCCGATCACCGTGAGCGCGGCCAGCGCGAGGCCGATCGCGGCGAGGCCGCCCGAGACGACGGCCCGCACGGAGAAGCGCCGGGCCGCGCGGCCCGCGACCAGACCGGCCACCACCGCGCCGATCGCGGCGGGCAGTTCGGCGAGGCCCGCCTCGAACGGGCGGCGGCCCTGGACGAGTTGCAGGTACTGCGAGAGGAAGAACACCAGCCCGGACAGGCCGAGGATGGTGAGCAGGTCGGCGAGCACCGCCCCGCTGAAGCCGCGGTTGCGGAACAGCCGCATGTCCAGCAGCGGGGCCGGCAGCCTGAGCTGGCGGCGGACGAATCCCCAGAGGGCGGCCGCGCCCAGCAGACCGGCCGCCAGGGTGTCCCAGGCGAAGCCGTGCGCGGCGGCCTCCTTGACCGCGTACACCACGCCGACCATGCCGACCAGCGACAGCACGACACTGGCCAGGTCCCAGGGGCCGGGGTTCGCGGTGCGCGACTCGGGCAGCAGCCTGATCCCGACGAGGACCAGGACGGCCATCACGGGCAGGTTGATCAGGAAGACCGAGCCCCACCAGAAGTGCTCCAGCAGGAACCCGCCGGCGATCGGTCCGACGGCCGTGCCGGCGGAGGCGGTGGCGCCCCAGATGCCGACGGCGAGACTGCGCTCGCGCGGGTCGTGGAAGAGGTTGCGGATCAGGGCGAGCGTGGCCGGCATCAGGGTCGCGCCGGCGACACCGAGCAGCGCCCGGGCGACGATCATCATCTCGGGGGTGGTGGCGTAGGCGTTGAGCACGGATATCGCGCCGAACGCCGTGGCGCCGACGAGCAGGATCCGCTTGCGGCCGATCCGGTCGCCGAGGCTGCCCATGGAGACGAGCAGACCGGCGATGACGAACGAGTAGACGTCGCCGATCCACAGCAACTGCGTGCCGGTGGGCTCCAGGTCCTCGCTGATGTAGGGGGTGGCGAGACCGAGGACGGTCGCGTCGACGGCCACCAGCAGCACGGCGAGCACGAGAACGCCGAGCGCGAGCCAGCGGCCCGGGCGCTTCACCGCCTCGGTCGTCGACGCCGGCCGCAGGGTGCTGGTCATGATTCCTCTCTCCGTACCGCGCCGCCGAGCAGCAGCTCGGCGATCATGTGCTGGAAGTCCTTGGGGGCGCCCTTGCCGCTGTGCACCAGCCAGGCGCCGGAGGCCAGCAGGCCGTACAGCGCCTCGGTGAGCCAGGCGGGCGTGAGGTCGATGCGGAACTCGCCGGCGAGCTGGCCGCGCCGGAACAGGGCGGAGATCCGGTCGTCGATCCGGGCCCAGCCCGCGTTCTGCCCCTCGCCCTCGAACAGCTGGTTCTCGGTGTAGAGGAACGCGAGCAGTCCGGCGACGGGCTCGACGGCCCCGACGAGCCGGCGCACGGCCTCGCTCGCCGGGCCCTCGTCGAGCCGGGCCGCGTCCAGCGCGGCCCGGCACTCCTCGATGCCGAGCGACTCCAGGGCGCGGACGAGGGCGTCCCGCCCGGCGAAGTGCCGGTGCAGCGTGGCGCGGCTGATCCCGGCGGCCTTCGCGACCTCATCCATGGTCGCGGTGGATTTGCGGGTCAGCAGGGCCGCGGCGGAGCGCAGCACATGGTCACGATCGACAGCCATGAGACAACAGTACCGCATATGAGACGTCAATGTCTCACCTTGGGCATGCGTGCCTCATGCCGGTCGCCTCAGGACGGGTGAGGGATCAGTGCCAGGGCAGCTGTCCGCGCCGCTCCCAGTACGTGCGCGGATCCTCGGCCAAGGTGGCGAGGCGGGTCAGCTGGTCGTCGTCGAGGTCGACGACGGCGGCGTGCAGGTTCGAGGCGAGCTGGTTGGTGGTGGCGGCGCCGGAGAGGACGACACCGGCCCAGGGCTGCCGCAGGATGACGGCCAGGGCGACGGCGTCACAGCCCAGTCCGGTCTGCTCGGCGATCCCCTTGAGGACGTCCGGGGCGTGCGGCCCGGCGAGGCGGCCGTTGGCCATGCCCTCCTTGACGATCACGGTGAGCCCGGCGTCGTGCGCCTCGGCGAGGGCGGGGGCGGCGGAGGTCTCCAGCGCGTTGTAGGTGGACTGCACGGTACGGAAGAGCGGTTCGCCGTCGACCGTCACGGCGAGGGCGGCGCGGATCGCGTCGGCCTGGGCGGGGCCGCTGGTGGAGAAGCCGATGGTGAGGCCCTGGGCGGCGGCCTCCGCGAGCTTGGCGTGCAGTTCCTTGTCGGTGAGGGCCGGGCTGTCCGGGGTCACCGAGTGGATCTGGTACAGGTCGAGGCGGTCGCCGAGCAGGGCGTCGCTCTCGGCGCGCTGCCGCTCGTAGGTGGCGAGGGTGTGGTCCTTGACCTCGTGCGTCTCGGCGTCGGTGGACCAGTCGGCGGTGTAGGTGTAGCCCCACTTGCTGCCGATGACGATGTCGTCGAGGCCGGGCCTCTTGTTCAGCCAGTCGGCGAGGAACTCCTCCGAGCGGCCGTAGGAGCGGGCGGCGTCGAAGTAGCGGACGCCTTGGGCGTAGGCGGCGTCGAGGAGTTCGTGGGTGCGCTCCCGTAGGGCATCGACCGTGCGCTCTGGAGGAAGGTCCTCGTCCCGGCCGAGGTTGATGTAGCCGGGGCGCCCGACGGCGGCGAGGCCAAGGCCGATGTGGCAGGTGGGCGTTGTTGCTGCGGCCAGGCGGGCGAAGGGCATCGCGGGCTCCGATCGGTCGGTTCCGGTTCGGTTTCCGACCAACGTAACCCGCGATCACCTTCGCCTCATGGCTCGGTTCGTTCGGCGGTTCGGCGAGTGCGGGTGCGGGTGCGGCGTGGCTTCGTCGTGGCTTGTCGCGCAGTTCCCCGCGCCCCTGGGGGCGTTCCCCTCAGCCCTGCCTCTTGGCCACCGCCCACTCGTGCTGGGCCGCCACGTCCTGCTTCACCTCTGCCAGCTGGACGGCGACCGCGCTCGGGGCCGTGCCGCCGCGGCCGTTGCGGGAGGCCAGGGCTCCGGGGACGTTGAGGACCGAGCGGACCTCGGGGGTGAGGTGGGACGAGATCTTCGCGAACTGCTCGTCCGTCAACTCGTCCAGTTCCTTGCCCTCGGCCTCGGCGGCCTTCACGCACTCGCCGGCCACCTCGTGGGCCACGCGGAACGGGACGCCCTGCTTGACCAGCCACTCGGCGATGTCCGTGGCGAGGGAGAAGCCGGCCGGGGCCAGTTCCTCCATGCGCTCGCGGTGCACGGTGAGCGTGGCCATCATGCCGGTGAAGGCGGGGAGCAGTACCTCCAGCTGGTCGATGGAGTCGAAGACCGGCTCCTTGTCCTCCTGGAGGTCGCGGTTGTAGGCGAGCGGGAGCGCCTTGAGCGTGGCCAGCAGGCCCGTCAGGTTGCCGATCAGGCGGCCGGACTTGCCGCGGGCCAGCTCCGCGATGTCCGGGTTCTTCTTCTGCGGCATGATCGACGAACCCGTGGAGAACGCGTCGTGCAGGGTCACGAAGGAGAACTCCTTCGTGTTCCAGATGATGACCTCTTCGGCGATCCGGGAGAGGTTGACGCCGATCATCGCCGTGATGAAGGCGAACTCGGCGACGAAGTCGCGGGAGGCCGTGCCGTCGATCGAGTTGCCCGCGGAGCCGTGCTCGAACCCGAGGTCCTTCGCCACCGCCTCCGGGTCCAGGCCCAGGGAGGAGCCCGCCAGGGCGCCCGAGCCGTACGGCGACACCGCCGTGCGCGCGTCCCACTGGCGCAGGCGCTCCGCGTCCCGGGAGAGGGACTGGACGTGGGCCAGGACGTGGTGGGCGAAGAGGACCGGCTGGGCGTGCTGGAGGTGCGTGCGGCCGGGCATCGCCACGTCCGGGTGGGCCTCGGCGAGGCCGATCAGCGCGTCCTGGAGCTCGGCGATGAGGCCGCCGATGATCCGGGCGTGGTCGCGCAGGTACATCCGGAAGAGGGTGGCGACCTGGTCGTTGCGGGAGCGGCCCGCGCGGAGCTTGCCGCCGAGGTCGGGGCCGAGGCGCTCCAGCAGACCGCGCTCCAGGGCCGTGTGCACGTCCTCGTCGGCGATCGTGCCCGTGAAGGAGCCGTCGGCGACGTCCGCCTCCAGCTGGTCAAGACCGGCGATCATGCGGGTCAGCTCGTCCTCCGTGAGGAGGCCCGCCTTGTGCAGCACGCGCGCGTGGGCACGCGAACCGGCGATGTCGTACGGCGCGAGCCGCCAGTCGAAGTGGACGGACGCGGACAGCTTCGCCAGGGCCTCGGCGGGACCGTCGGCGAATCGGCCGCCCCAGAGCCGGACGTCACCGCTCTTGCTGCTCACCTGCTGCGCTCCTCGATGGGTAGGGATGCGACCTGCATGATTATGCAGACCCCTGCATGATTCGTCAATCCGCCTCGCGGTGAGGGCGGTTTCCGGTCACGCGCGGGGAATTTGATGATCCGTTGAACGCGCGAAACCGCTTACCCGTACCTCTCGCCGAACGCAGGCGCCGCGTTTGTACACCGACGACCCACCGACCCCTAGTGAGGCACCCCCATGTCCAGGGCTCTTCCGAAGTACAACAAGCGTCGCGTCGCGTTCATCGGCGGCGCGGCCGCGGTGGCGCTGTCCGGCACGGCGATCGCCGGCTTCGCCCTCGCCGGGGAGACGTCCCAGAGCGGCGGCACGAACGCCCGGACGCTGGCGGGCCCCGGCACCATCACGTGCCCGGACGTCACCGGCCAGCTGCCGGCGATCCCCGCCTCGGCCCAGGCGGAGGTCGACCGCAACCTCGCCCAGCTGAACACCCAGATCGAGGAGGCCAACAAGCGCCTCGTCGACACCGTCGGCCAGGGCGGCCCCAACTTCGTCCAGAACGCCATCCTCGGCCCGCTGGAGGACAAGCGCGTCGCCGCCCTGAACCGCATCGAGACCGCCATCGGTCGCGCCGCGGAGAAGCCCGAGGGGCTCGAAGCCTTCGCCGCCTGCCAGCTCAACGCCGACGGCGGCGCCGGAGCGGGCGAGGCGGCGGGCGGCGAGGCGGATGCCGGTGCGGAGGCGGGCGCGGGAGCCGGCGAGGGCGCGGGCGCCGAGGCCGGTGCGGGTGCCGAGGCAGGTGCGGGCGCGGAGGCGGGCGCGGGTGCCGAAGCCGGAGCAGGCGCGGGTGCCGAAGAGGGCGCGGGCGAGGCGGGCAACGCCGGTGCCGGCACGATCAGCTGCCCGGACGTCGCCTCCCAGCTGCCGGCGATCCCCGCCTCGGCCCAGGCCGAGGTCGACCGCAACCTGGGCCAGCTGGACACCCAGATCCAGGAGGCCAACAAGCGCCTCGTAGACACCGTCGGCCAGGGCGGTCCCAACTTCGTCCAGAACGCCATCCTCGGCCCGCTGGAGGACAAGCGCGTCGCCGCGATCAACCGCATCGCCACCGCCATCGGCCGCACGGCCGAGCGTCCGGCCGGCCTGGACTCCCTGGCCGCCTGCACGCTCACCAAGTGAGGTGACAGGCGCTGTGGCCGTCCCGTGTGAGCGCCGGCCGGGGCGGCCACGGGCAGGCGCCCGCGGGATCCGGCAGAGGTGACCGGAGCCCGCAATTCGTTAGACAGGCGAAGGATATGCACTCATAATCGTTAGACATGGGAAAGACTTATGAGTGCATAGAAGGCCGGCTCCGCTCGTTCATCGAGGCGCAGCCGGTCTTCTTCACTGCCACCGCCCCGCTGTCCGCCGACGGCACGATCAACCTGTCCCCCAAAGGCCTCAGGGGCTCCTTCACGGTGCTCGACGAACACCGTGTGGCCTACCTCGACTTCGCCGGCTCCAACGCCGAGACCATCGCCCACCTGCGGGAGAACGAGCGGATCACCCTGATGTGGTGCGCCTTCCAGGGCCCGCCGAACATCGTCCGTGTGCACGGCAAGGGTGAACCGGTCTTCCGCGACGACCCCCGTTTCGGGGAACTGCTCGCGCACTTCCCGGACATCGACCCGACGCAGCACGGCCTGCGCGCGATCATCGTCGTCACCGCCGAACTCGTCCGTGACACCTGCGGCTACGCCGTGCCCTTCATGGCGTACGAGCAGGATCGCGATCTGCACGGGAAGCGGTTCGCGCGCGAGGACGACGCCTCGCTCAACGCCTACTTCACCAAGAAGGAGCACATCGCCAGCAGCCTGGACGGACTGCCCGGGCTGCCGTTGCCGCTGCCTCCCTCTACCGTCTGAGGCATGCGCCCCGGTGCCGTCGCCCTCGCCGTCTGCTCCCTCGTCGTGCTCGGCGCCGGGCCGCCCGTCCCCGCACCGCCGCCGCTGCCGGCCCGGATGGCGGACACCGGCGGCGGCACCCAGCTGATCACCGCGGTGGCCCCGAGGAGGAGTTCGACGACGGGCACCGTCACCTGGTGGGACCGCACCGGCGGGCGCTGGGTGAGGACCGGTTCCGCACCGGCCCGCTTCGGAGCGAACGGACTCGCCCCGGGCGCCTCCCGCGAGCAGGGCACGAACACCACGCCCACGGGCCTGTACGGCCTGCCGTACGCCTTCGGCATCGAGGCGGCGCCGCGCGGGACGGCGTACCCGTACCGCCGGGTGCACCGGGACTCCTGGTGGTGCCAGGACAACGACTCCCGCTCCTACAACCGCTGGAGCGAGCCCCGTGCGGCCGACTGCCGGGCCGCCGAGTCCGAGCACCTGATCACGTACGGCGAGCGGTACGCGCACGCGCTCGTCATCGGCTTCAACTACGAGCGTCCCGTGCGGGGGCGCGGCGCGGGCATCTTCCTCCATGTCAACGGGCGCGGGGCGACGGCGGGTTGCGTCTCCGTGCCGAAGGACGCCATGCGACGGATCCTCACCTGGGCCGACCCGGCGCGGCGGCCGCACATCGCCGTGGGCACCGAGAGCGGGAGCACGGCCCTCACCCGCCTGTGACGGGCCGGTCGCCGGGCCAGTGTTACCAACGGTCACCGCTGTCCCCGCACGACTCCGTGAGCGACTGAACACTCCCGTGTCCCGGCACGTATCTGTGGGCCAAGGGTCAAGTCCCCACGGAGGAACCGTGACCACCACGCTCGCAGGCGGCCGTGCCGCCCGCCGCCAGACGATGCGCCGCATCCGCCCGCGCCGCTCCCCGGCCGTACCGCTGCTGATCGCCCTGTGGGCGGGTGCGGCGGCCGTGCTGTGGCTGTGGTGGGACAACACACCGTCCCTCGCGGACACCACGAGCAAGATCCTGGCCGCGGGCCGGATCACCGGTCTGCTCGCCGGCTACCTGATGGCGCTGGTGGTGCTCCAGATGGCGCGGGTCCCCGCGTTGGAGCGCCGGGTGGGCACCGACCGGGTCGCCCGCTGGCACGCCATGACCGGCCGCTACACGCTCTGCCTGGTCCTGGCCCACGTCTTCCTCACCATGTGGGGCTACGCCCTCCAGGCGGGCAAGGGGCTCGGCGACGTCGTCCAGCAGACCATCAACTCCGTCAACCAGCTGCCCGACATGGGCAAGGCGGCCATCGGCACCGGTCTGCTGTTCCTCATCGGGATCCTGTCGATCGGCGGTGTCCGGCGCCTGATCGGGTACGACACCTGGTACCACGTGCACCTGCTCACGTACGCCTCGGTGTACATGACGTTCTGGCACCAGATCACGACCGGCAACGAGTTCGCCGTCGAGCCCACCGCGAAGACCTTCTGGTACGGGCTGTACGGCGTGGTGACCGCGCTGGTGGTCTGGTACCGGATCCTCACCCCGATCCGGCTGAACCTGCGGCACCGCATGCGGGTCGAGGCGGTCATCGAGGAGACCCCGGGCATCGTGTCCGTGCTGATCGGCGGGCGCAAGCTGCACCGGATGGGCGCGGAGGCCGGGCACTTCTTCCGCTGGCGCTTCATGGCGCCCGGCATGCGGTTCAGCTCCCACCCGTACTCCCTGTCGGCGGCGCCCCGCCCGGACATGCTGCGGATCACCGTCAAGGCGATCGGCGACCACACCGAGCGGCTGCGCGAGCTGACGCCCGGCACCCGGGTGTGGGCGGAGGGCCCGTACGGCGCGATGACCGCGCAGCGCCGCAGCCGCGGCAAGGTGCTGCTCGTCGCGGGCGGTGTCGGCATCACCCCGATGCGGGCGCTGTTCGAGACGCTGCCGGGCGCGTCGGGTGACATCACGCTCCTCTACCGGGCCAACAGCACCCAGGACCTGGCCCTGTGGGGCGAACTCGCCAAGATCGCCGACGAGCGTGGCGCGCGGCTGATGTACGCGGTCAACAGCCCGGACGGCGAACGCCCCGACATCTCCGCCGAGTCCCTCCAGCGGAAGATCCCGGACATCGGCGACCACGACGTCTTCATGTGCGGGCCGCCCGGCTTCGCGCAGTCGGTCTACGAGGCACTGCGCGGTGCGGGAGTCCCCGCCCGCCGTATCCATCACGAGTCGTTCGAGATGTGAGCGACGGGACACCAACGGCCCTTCAGGAGTTTGGGAAACGATGAGGAAGTCTCACCCCGTCCGGCGTGCCGTGCTCGCCGGCGCAGCCACCGTCTCAGGGATCGTGCTGCTGCTGTCCCTGAAGCCGGCCTCCGACCCGGGCGCCGCCCAGGCCGCGGGCGGCCAGGTCCCGCCGGCGGCCGCCGGGCAGGCCCCGCAGGGCGGCGTGAACGGCGCGGTCACCGGTGACGCGGCGCAGACGCAGTACGGCGCGGTGCAGGTCCGCCTGACCATGGCCAACGGCAAGATCACCCAGGCCGAGGCGGTCCAGGCCCCCAAGGGCGGCCGCAGCGACCAGATCACGGCCAGCTCCGTGCCCCGCCTCAACCAGGCGGCGGTCGCCGCGCAGAGCGCGGACATCGACGCGGTGTCCGGGGCGACGTACACCAGCGCGGGCTACAAGAAGTCCCTCCAGTCCGCCCTGGACAAGGCCAGGGCCGCGGGCGGCGCCGCGCAGGGTTCGGGCGGCGCCCAGACCGTGACCGGCGACATCGCGCAGACGCAGTACGGCCCGGTCCAGGTCCGTATCACCGTCGCCGGCGGGAAGATCACCCAGGCCGAGGCGGTCCAGGCCCCCAAGGGCGGCCGCAGCGACCAGATCACCTCCAGCTCCGTCCCCCGCCTGAACCAGGCCGCCGTCGCGGCCGGGAGCGCGGACATCGACGCGGTGTCCGGGGCGACGTACACCAGCGCGGGCTACAAGAAGTCCCTCCAGTCCGCCCTGGACAAGGCCCCGGCCGGGGGCGGCTCGTCGCAGGCCGCGGGCTCCGGCGGTGGTCAGGCGGCGCAGCCACAGACGCAGACGCTCACCGGCAGCGTGGCGCAGACGCAGTACGGCCCCGTCCAGGTGCGGGTGACCGTCACGGGCGGGAAGATCACCAAGGCCGAGGCCGTCCAGGCCCCCAAGGGCGGCCGCAGCGACCAGATCACCTCCAGCTCCGTCCCCCGCCTCAACCAGGCCGCCGTCGCGGCCGGGAACGCTCAGATCGACTCCGTCTCCGGGGCCACCTACACCAGCGCGGGTTACAAGCAGTCCCTCCAGTCGGCGCTGGACCAGGCCGGTGGCTGACACCGTGGCCGACTCCGCTCAGGCTCCCGCCGCGGTACGTCATGCGGAGGAGACGATGGGGACCGTCTTCTCCCTCGACGTCCGCGGCGGGGAACCGGCCGCCGTACGCGCGGCCCTGGACGAGGTCGTGGCCGGGCTGCACCGGGTCGACGAGGTGTTCAGCACGTACCGCGAGGACAGCCAGGTCTCCCGTCTGCAGCGCGGTGAGCTGACCGTCGGGGAGTGCGATCCCGAGGTCGCCGAGGTGCTGGAGCTGGCCGCCGAGGCGGAACGGCTGAGCGACGGCTGGTTCAGCACGTCGTACCAGGGCCGCCTCGACCCGACCGGCATCGTGAAGGGCTGGGCCGTCGAGCGGGCGGCACGGCGGCTGGCGGAGGTGCCCGGGGTGTGCGGGGTGAACCTCAACGGCGGCGGCGACGTCCAGCTCCTCGGGAGGCCGGGAGGGCAGCGGCCCTGGCGGGTCGGCGTCTCGGACCCGTTGCGTCCGGGCGGCCTGGCGGCGGTCATCTCCGCGGCCGGTACGGACGAGCTCTCCGTGGCCACGTCCGGTACGGCCGAGCGGGGGACGCACATCGTCGACCCGCGCACCGGGCGTTCGGCCGTGACGGACCTGGTCGCCGTGACGGTGGTGGCACCTCGCCTGACCTGGGCGGACTGCTGGGCCACGGCGGCGTTCGCGATGGGCTCCCGCGAGGGCCTGGAGTGGCTGGAGTCCCTGCCGGACGTGGAGGCGCTGCTGATCACGGCCGGTGACGAGGTGCGGTGCACGGGGGGCCTGGCCACGCGGCTCGGGTGACCGGCCCCCGGGGGCGCGGAACTTGCGCGAACGGCCACAGCGCACCCGCGCCCGAAGGACGAACCTCAGTGCCCGTTCTGCGCCAGCCTCAGCAGATGGTCGGCCAGCGCCTGCCCACCCGTCGGCTCCCTGCTGATCAGCAGCAACGTATCGTCACCGGCGATCGTCCCCAGGATGTCGTGCAGTTCGGCCTGGTCGATGGCCGAGGCCAGGAACTGCGCCGCCCCCGGAGGCGTGCGCAGGACCACGAGGTTCGCCGACGCCTCCGCGGAGATCAGCAGCTCCTGCGAGAGGCGCCGCATCCGCTCCTCCTTCGCCGACCCGCCGAGCGGGGCCCGCGGCGTGCGGAAACCGCCCTCGCTCGGCACCGCGTAGATCAGGTCGCCGTCGGTGTTGCGGATCTTCACCGCGTTCAGCTCGTCCAGGTCCCGGCTGAGCGTCGCCTGCGTGACGCTCAGCCCGTCGTCGGCGAGCAGCTTCGCCAGCTGGCTCTGCGACCGCACCGGCTGCCGGTTGAGGATGTCCACGATCCGGCGGTGGCGTGCGGTGCGGGTCTGCGGCACGGCGGGCCCGTTCGCCCCCGGCTGCTCGTGGTCCTGCGCCTGGCTCATCGTCGTCTCATTCCCCGGATCGTCCGTCCCCGTTCGCTGCCTGGAGGATGCCGGGCAGTGCGCCCAGGAACGCGTCCACCTCGTCGTCGCGGAGGTTCAGCGGCGGCATCAGCCGGACGACATCGGGGGCGGGCACGTTCACCAGGAATCCGGCCTCCTGAGCCGCCTGGCGCACCTGGGGCGCGAGCGGCTCGGTGAGCACGATACCCAGCAGGAGACCCGCACCCCGGACGAAATCGATCAACTCGTGGCCGAGGCCCTCGATTCCGTCGCGCAACCTCTCGCTCTGCCGCTTGACGTTCTCCAGCAACCCCTCGTTCTCGATGGTGTCGAGGACAGCGAGCCCGGCGGCGCAGGCGACGGGGTTGCCGCCGAACGTCGTCCCGTGCTGGCCCGGCTGGAGCAGCTCCGCGGCCCGCCCGAAAGCGACGGTCGCGCCCAGCGGCAGGCCGCCGCCGAGCTGCTTGGCCAGGGTGACGACGTCGGGCAGCACGCCCTCGTGGGCCTGGTACTCGAACCAGTGCCCGGTCCGGCCGATGCCGGTCTGCACCTCGTCGAGGACGAGGAGCGCCCCGTTCGCGGCGGTGATCGCCCGGGCGGCCTTCAGGTAGCCGGCCGGCGGGACGACCACGCCGAGCTCGCCCTGGATCGGCTCGACGATGACGAGCGCGGTCTCCTCGGTGACCGCGGCGGCCAGGGCCTGCGCGTCGCCGAACGGCACGTGGGTGACGTCACCGGGCAGCGGCAGGAACGGCTCCCGCTTGCCGGGCTGGCCGGTCAGCGCCAGGGCGCCCATGGTCCGGCCGTGGAAGGCGCCCTCGGTGGCCACGATGTGCGTCCGGCCGGTCAGCCGGCCGATCTTGAAGGCGGCCTCGTTGGCCTCGGCGCCGGAGTTGCAGAAGAAGACCTTGCCGTCCCGGCCGAAGAGCCGCAGCAGCCGCTCGGCGAGGGCGACGGTCGGCTCGGCCATGAAGAAGTTGGAGATGTGGCCGAGGGTGCCGATCTGGGTGCTGACGGCCTCGACGATCGCCGGGTGGGCGTGGCCGAGGGCGTTGGTCGCGATGCCGCCGACGAAGTCGAGGTACCGCGTGCCGTCGGCGTCCCACACGGTGGTGCCCTCACCGCGGACGAGGGGCAGCAGCGGGGCGCCGTAGTTGTTCATGAGCGCGCCCTGCCACCGCTCGCCGAGTTCCGCGTTGCCGGTCATGCGGTATCCCCCTTCTCGTCCGGCACGACCATCGTGCCGATCCCCTCGTCGGTGAAGATCTCCAGCAGGATCGAGTGCTGGACCCGGCCGTCGATGACGCGGGCGGTGGTCACGCCGTTGCGCACGGCGTGCAGGCAGCCCTCCATCTTGGGCACCATGCCGGACGACAGGTCCGGCAGCAGCCGCTCCAGCTCGGAGGCGGTGAGGCGGCTGATCACCTCGTCGCTGTTCGGCCAGTCCTCGTAGAGTCCCTCGACGTCCGTGAGGACCATGAGGGTTTCGGCGCCCAGTGCAGCAGCGAGTGCCGCAGCCGCCGTATCAGCATTGACGTTGTAGACATGTCCGTCGTCCTGGGAGCGGGCGATGGAGGAGACGACCGGGATGCGGCCGTCGGCGAGCAGGGCCTCGATCGCGCCCGTGTCGATCGCGGTGATCTCGCCGACCCGGCCGATGTCGACGAGTTCCCCGTCGATCTCCGGCTGGTGCTTGGTGGCGGTGATGGTGTGCGCGTCCTCGCCCGTCAGGCCGACGGCGAGCGGTCCGTGCCGGTTGAGCAGCCCGACCAGCTCGCGCTGCACCTGGCCGGCCAGCACCATCCGGACGACGCCCATGGCGTCCTCGGTGGTCACCCTGAGGCCCGCCTTGAACTCGCTGACGATGCCGTGCTGGTCGAGGGCGGCGCTGATCTGCGGGCCGCCACCGTGCACGACGACCGGCTTGAGGCCGGCGTGGTGCAGGAAGACGACGTCCTGGGCGAAGGCGGCCTTGAGGTCCTCGTCGATCATGGCGTTGCCGCCGAACTTGATGACGACCGTCTTGCCGTTGTGCCGGACCAGCCAGGGCAGCGCCTCGATGAGGATNTGTGCCTTGGGGAGCGCGGTGTGTTTACGCGTGGTGCTCATGAGGAGTAGGCGCTGTTCTCGTGGACGTAGTCGGCGGTGAGGTCGTTGGTCCAGATGGTGGCGGTCTCCGACCCGGCGGCGAGGTCGGCGACGATGTGCACCTCGCGGTAGCGCATGTCGACCTTCTCGCGGTCCTCTCCGACGCCGCCGTTCTTGCAGACCCAGACGCCGTTGATGGCGACGTTGAGCTGGTCGGGCTCGAAGGCGGCGGACGTGGTGCCGATCGCGGAGAGCACCCGGCCCCAGTTGGGGTCCTCGCCGTGGATGGCGCACTTGAGGAGGTTGTTGCGGGCGATGGAGCGGCCCACCTCGACGGCGTCGTCCTCGGTCGCGGCGTTGACGACCTCGACCTTGATGTCCTTGCTGGCGCCCTCGGCGTCCCGGATGAGCTGCTGGCCGAGGTCGTCGCAGACCTGCCGTACGGCCTCGGCGAACTCCTCGTACGCCGGGGTGACGCCGGCGGAGCCGGAGGCCAGGAGCAGCACGGTGTCGTTGGTGGACATGCAGCCGTCGGAGTCGACCCGGTCGAAGGTGACCTTCGTGGCGGCGCGCAGGGCCTTGTCCAGGGTCTCGCCGTCGACGTCGGCGTCGGTGGTGAGGACGACGAGCATGGTGGCGAGGCCGGGGGCGAGCATGCCCGCGCCCTTGGCCATGCCGCCGACGGTCCAGCCGTCCCTCGTCACGACGGACGTCTTGTGGACGGTGTCGGTGGTCTTGATGGCGATGGCGGCCTTCTCCCCGCCGTGCTCGCTCAGGGACGCGGCGGCCTGCTCGACGCCCGGGAGCAGCTTGTCCATCGGCAGCAGGACGCCGATGAGGCCGGTCGAGCAGACGGCGATCTCGATGGCGCCCCGCCCGAGGACCTCGGCGGCCTTCTCGGCGGTGGCGTGCGTGTCCTGGAAGCCCTTCGGCCCCGTGCAGGCGTTGGCGCCGCCGGAGTTGAGGACGACGGCGGACACCTGGCCGCTCTTCAGGACCTGCTCGGACCACAGCACCGGGGCGGCCTTCACACGGTTGGACGTGAAGACGCCGGCGGCGGCGCGGCGGGGGCCGTCGTTGACCACGAGGGCCAGGTCGGGGTTGCCGTTCTCCTTGATCCCGGCGGCGATGCCCGCCGCCGTGAATCCCTTCGCTGCCGTCACGCTCACGGCGCAACTCCGATCGTCGTCAGTCCGGTGGTCTCGTCGAGACCGAGGGCGATGTTCATGCTCTGGACGGCACCGCCCGCGGTGCCCTTGGTGAGGTTGTCGATGGCGCTGATCACGATGATCCGTCCGGTGGCCTCGTCGTACGCGACCTGCACCTGAACGGCGTTCGAACCGTGGACGGACGCCGTGGCGGGCCACTGCCCCTCGGGGAGCAGGTGCACGAAGGGCTCGTCGGCGTAGGCCTTCTCGTACGCGGAGCGCAGCACCTCGCCGGTGACGCCGTCCGTCGCCTTCGCGCTGCACGTGGCGAGGATGCCGCGCGGCATCGGCGCGAGGGTCGGCGTGAAGGACACGGAGACCGGCCCGCCGGCGGCCGCGCTGAGGTTCTGGGTGATCTCGGGCGTGTGCCGGTGCACGCCGCCGACGCCGTACGGGGACATCGACCCCATGACCTCGCTGCCCAGCAGGTGCGGCTTGGGCGCCTTGCCCGCGCCGGACGTGCCGGACGCGGCGACGATCACGGCCTCGGGTCCGGCCAGGCCGGCGGCGTAGGCCGGGAAGAGGGCCAGCGACACGGCCGTGGGGTAGCAACCGGGTACCGCGATGCGCTTGGACCCCTCCAGCGCAGCGCGGGCACCCGGCAGTTCGGGGAGGCCGTAGGGCCAGGTTCCGGCGTGGGGTGAGCCGTAGAACTTCTCCCAGGCGGCGGCGTCCGCCAGCCGGAAGTCGGCCCCCATGTCGATCACCAGTACATCGGGCCCGAGCCGCTCGGCGACGGCGGCGGACTGCCCGTGCGGCAGCGCGAGGAAGACGACGTCGTGCCCGGCGAGGACCTCGGGGGTGGTCTCCTGGAGCACTCGGCCGGCCAGGGGCAGCAGGTGCGGCTGGAGCGCACCGAGCTTCTGCCCGGCGTTGGAGTTACCGGTCAGGGCGCCGATCTCGACCTCGGGGTGCGCCAGGAGCAGACGCAGCAGTTCCCCGCCCGCGTATCCACTCGCTCCGGCCACTGCCGCACGTACCGCCATGGAATCCTCCTCCTCAGAGAGCATGACTATACGTTTCGCTGCACGTTTATGCAATCTCGTCGGTCGCTACGCGCGCGTGGGCCTGCGACGGAGATTTTTGGTTGGCACATGGAGAACGCTGGTCGGCAAATCCAGCAGGTCGTGCAGGAGCAGGCCTGCCCTGCCTCCGGCGGTGGCCGGGTCTCGGTCCAGTCGCCTCAGCGGGGGCAGACCGCCGACACTGGCGAGTCGGGCTACGCCACGGATTGCGTTCCGCAGGAGTGTGATGGCTGCGTGGTTGTCGCCGGATTGCCGCTGGGTCTGGGCGGCGCGTGTCGTCGTGATGAGACTGCCGGTTGTCTGGACCGGCGTGCTGGTGAAGCCGGATACGTAGCAGGAGAGGGATTGTGGGAAAGCCTTGTCGCTTCCCCGTGTGAGGAGGGCGCCCAGGACGCGGGGCGGGTTGTCCAGGAGCAGTTGGCGGGGGACCGTGGCCGCTGCCATCCGTTCGAAGGTCGGTACGACCTCGGCGACGGTGTCGTCGTCGAAGAGCAGGAGGGCGACGGCCCCCTCATGGCCGGCGCCGTCGATGCGTTGGCGGCGGTGGATCGTGAGGTCGCTGGCGATTGCTGCGATCTTGCTGCCGAAGCGGTGGCTGACGGGGAGTTGGGAGGCGTGGGGCAGCGGGAACGACGAGGGCTGTGCGGCATCCGGTGCGTGCCGATGAAGTGCGGGTACTGCAGCAGGCGGCGTCCCGCCGGTGTGGCGGTGAGGCGGTGGGTGATCTCGTTGGCGACGGTGTTCAGTTCGTCGCTCCGGCGGTTCACCTAGATCTGCTGGCGATGCAGGTCATCACGAGCCGACAGGTAGGTCGATACGACCGGTCCCGTCGCTTCGTCCAGGGCTTTGGACGCGCGTTGATCTTCCAGGGCTGTGTCTGCTGCGCGTTTTTCGGCGGCGGCCAGGGCTGCTCGAGTTTCTCGATGTAGGTGGTGACTGCCTTGAGTCGGGCTTTCGTGGCGCGCGTCTCGGCAGCCACGTCCAGTCGTTCCTCAGGGGGTGTCAGAGCGTCGCGTCGGCTGCGGAGCCTGGATCTGTTGCTGGATCGGAAGGCGACTGGACGGGGTGGTTGCAGGACCAGCTGGGGCAGTTCATCGCGTACAAGGCCCGCAAGGCAGGGGTGCAGGTAGTGCACGTCGGTCCGGCGTACACCTCCCGCACCTACCCCGAATTGCGGCCACATCGACAAGGCGAACCGGGTCTTCCAGGCCTGGTTCGCGTGCCGGAACTGCGGATTCGTTGATCAAGCAGACCGATGGGGGCACCTCCCGCGCGAGCGAAGCCGAGAGTGGGGGAGGCTCCCGCAACGTCCGCGCTCGCGCGTGGGAGTTTGGCGACGCAGATCCAGTCGACGGCCCCTGCTCCACCACCGCGTCAGTGGGATGCGGCTGGACACAAACGCAGCACCACAGCCAGTGGTACCCGTTGTGCATACCCGTCGCTTTAGCGACGGGTAGTTGACTCCAGCGATCGCAGGAAGTCGATCAGCTGGGCGTTGACCTCCTCCGGTCGTTCCTGCTGCGTCCAGTGACCGCAGCCGGGCAGAACCACCGGTTCCGCGATCGTGGGGTAAGTCTGGGTAAAGACCGGGAGCTGCTCCTTCACCAAGGCGAAGGCCAGGTCACGGTCTCCGGTGACGTAGAGGCCCGGCACCTGGAGCTTGGCGCCGGCCCAGGCGGCTCCGAGTTCCCAGTTGCGGTCGAAGTTGCGGTACAGGCTCAGGCCCCCGAACCCGGACTCGGTGTATCCGGCGACATAGGCGTCGATGTCGTCCTCGGTGAGCCAGCCGGGCAGCTCCTCGGGTTCCGGTGCCATGTAGGTGAGGAGCCCGTCGCCGGGCGGAACCAGGGGCAGTTGCGGGGCCTTGTTCTCGGGGTTGTCGCCGGACATGTGGTACAGGATGCGGCGCAGCGTACTCCGCGTGTCCGCGGAGAGCTCGGCTTCGGCGACGCCGGGCTGCTCGTAGTAGTTCCAGTAGAACTCTCCTCCGTGCAGCTCACGCATGGTCTTGAGGGGCGGTACGTCTCCGCGCAGCCACGGGCTCACGCTCAGCCCGACGACGCCACGTACGACGTCGGGACGCAGCAGCGCGGTCTGCCAGGCGACGATCGCGCCGAAGTCGTGGCCGGCGACGACGGCCTGTTCCTCCCCCAGCGCGTGGATCAGGCCGATGACGTCACCGACGAGGTGGAACATGGTGTAGGAATCTATGGCCTCGGGCCGGTCGCTGCTGCCGTATCCGCGCTGGTCGGGAGCGACCACCCGGTAGCCCGCCTCGGCAAGTGCGGTGAACTGGTGCCGCCAGGAGTACCAGGTCTCGGGGAAACCGTGCAGCAGCACGACCAGCGGGCCTTCGCCCTGCTCCGCGATGTGCAGCTGGATCCCGTTCACTTCAAGAGTACGGTGACTGACCGTAGTGTTGTGTGTCATGTCTTCAAGTATTGGCGGGGCGTCAGGGCGCTAGGTGGCGCGAAAGTGGCCCAGCTGGTCCCAGGTTCGAACTGGCCAGGTAGATACCCGAACGCGGCCGACGCCTCGCTGATGGCGCGAACGCCCTGGATGAACGTGTCGTCGCGGCGCAGCACTCGGGTCCGGCGGCTAGCGGATGTCAGCACCTGCCTCCGGAGCAGGCGAGCACAGTCGTGCCGTCGGCGGCGGTCAGCGCCCGTACACGGAACTGACGGTAGAGGACAGGGAGTTGTTTCCCGGATTACTGGGGCGTCCTCTCGCGGTGGGTTGGATCCGGGGCGCCACGGCGACAAGACGCAGACCGCGCTCGCGATTCTTCCGACAGCATCGATGACGCGTGAGGCTTCGTCGTCCGGCCCAAGGTGACCGCGCGATGGCTGGCAGCCCGGTTCAACGACCGTAAGCAGGGTCCGGCGGGCCCACCTCGTTGGCCTTGTTGCGCCCACCACTGAGTGCGACGTCAGGCGATCGGCAGTTCACCAGCTGCAACTTGTGCACGCCGCCGTGAAGACGATTCCCGTACGTCAACGCGGAACCCCGTTTCGAAAGTATGGGCGCTGGGAGGCCAGTCCGGGCCTGCGTCGATCGCGGTACAGGCGGAGGGGTGAGCTCAGCGCTGTCTGTCCGTGCGAGTCGAAGTCGGCGTAGGTGCGGAGGGCGCGCTCCAACTGGCGAGGAGGGCCAAGGCCTCGGCGGAGGACGAGCCCTCTTCCGCTGTGTAGAGGATGAGGCCCTGGTCGGGGTCCGCTTGGAAGGTCAGAATCTCGTAGTGGAGTGCGAGGCTGCCGACGATCGGATGGCGGAACTGGTGGACGCCGTAAGCACACTGGACGACTCGGTGGCTGTCCCACCAGGTACGGAATTCGGGCACCTTGAGGAGCAACTCGCCCACGAGTTCGTTCAATTGCCGGTCGTCGCGGTGACGACCGGCCGACAGGCGCAGCGCGGCGACCGCCGTCTCCGCGACCTCGTCCCAGTTCTCGTACCGGTCGCGGGCGGCGGGATCGAGGAGGAGGTACCGCGCGAAGTTGCGCTCCCGGTGGGGCAGCACGTCAAAGTCGGCGATCAGGGCGCGGGCGAGCCGGTTGGACGCGATCACGTCCTTACGGTGGTTGACGACGAGGGCCGGCGTGACGCCGCCCACGACATCGAGCATCCTGTGGACCTCGGGCCGGGTCCGCTCAGCCCGGGGTGAGCGCCGGGACTGGGGGGCGGTGGGACGGGGGCGGGTGAGGGCGAAGAGGTAGTCGCGTTCGCCGTCGTTCAAGCGCAGGGCGCGGGCGACGGCGGTCAGCACGGCTTCGGAGACGTGCGGGTGTCGGCCCTGTTCGAGGCGGGTGTAGTAGTCCGGGCTGACCCCCGCCAGCAGCGCGACCTCCTCCCGTCGCAACCCGGGCACCCGGCGGGCCCCAGGGCCGGACGGCAGTCCCGCGGCATCCGGGGTGAGGCGGTCCCGATGGGAGCGCAGGAAGTCGCCGAGGTCGCTGTTGTGCTCCATCTCTCCAGTATCACGGGGGTGTGAGGGTGGTGCGAGACACGAAGGTGGCCCAGCTGGACCCAGGCTCGACTCAGCCGTGGGAAGGCTGAACGGGAGGTGGCGAGGCGAGAGCGCAAGGAGAGATCGCCCTACAGATGCGATGACCACGCCGGCATCCGCCAGCCGACCCCGAACCAGCACGCAAGGCAGTCGATGGGAGCGAAGCGTCCGCGCTGTACCTGGTCCATCGGCCTCCACCGGAAGGGCCTCGTTCGCTCCTTGCCACAGGACCACCGAGTCGGTCGAGACGCCTCGGTGCGGGGCCCTGCAGTCTGCGGTGCGTTCAAGAGCGCGAGTCGGATCGTCGGACGAGTTCAGACGCGCATGCCCTGCAGCATGACGCTCAGGTAGCGGCGGCCGGATTCGAGGCGGGCTTGCGGCTCGTCGGCGTGGATCTGTGCGGCGGTGGCGATTCCGCACATGAGCGGCCGCAGGTCCTCCCAGGTGACCACGGAGCGCACGGCCCCCGCGGCGTGCGCGCGCTCCAGCAGCAGGCCGGCCAAGGAATCCATCTCATCGGCGAGTTCAGTGGTGCGGGGCAGAACGTGGTCCGGCGCGGAGCGCACGACGGTGATGGAGGGGTCGGTCAGCTGCACCTCCAGCGTGGCGTCGAGGAAGTCCACCAGGGCCTGCCAGGGGTCGTCCTGGGCCAGTGCCTGCTCGGCGTGGCTGACCAGTGCTTCCAGGCCGGGCGTGGCCACGGTCTCCATCAGGGCTTCCGGGTTCGGAAAGTGCCGGTAGACGGTGGCCACCCCCACCTTGGCGAGGCGAGCGACGTCGTTGAGCTGCAGCGGGACGCCGTCGTCCACGAGCCGTCGGCCCACGTCGACGATGCGCTGCCAGTTGCGGGCAGCGTCCCTGCGCATCGGTGCCGTGGTCATAGACACAGCATAACCGGATAGGTCATCCGCCTATACTGCGTTCAATCGGATAGGTCATCCGTTTCTATGCGGCATCCCTGTGCCGCAAGGAGGCTGAACCATGTCGTTCACCGTCACTGACGTGCCGTACCTGCCCACTGGGTTCACCAACACATTCACCAGCCATACCGTCAGGACCGGCGACCTGACGCTGCACACCGTGGTCGGCGGCGACGGCCCGCCGCTGCTACTCCTGCCCGGCTGGCCCCAGTTCTGGTACTGCTGGCGCCTGGTCATGCCCGCCTTGGCCGAGCACTTCACCGTCATCGCCCCGGACCTGCGCGGCATGGGCGCCAGCGACAAGCCCGCCACCGGCTACGACGCCACCGCGCTCGCGGACGACATAGCCGAGTTGATGACCGAGCTGGGCCACGCGCGGTTCGCCGTCGCCGGCTACGACCTCGGCGTGCTCGTCGGTCACGCCCTCGCCACCAAGCACCGGGACCGCGTCACCCGCCTCGTCGTGGGCGAGGCAATCCTGCCCGGCTTCTCCCCCTCGCCCCCGCTGATGTCGGACGCAGCCACCAACGAGAAGCTGTGGCACTTCGCCTTCAACCGCCTCGCCGACATCAACGAACGCATGGTCGACGGCCGCGAGGAGATCTACTTCGGCCACCAGTTCACCTCCAAGGCCGCCCGCCCCGACGCCATCCCGCAGTCGGCCATCGATGTCTACGTCGACGCACTGCGCGACCCGGCCGCCGTGCGCGCCAGCTTCGAGGTCTACCGACGCCTCGACGAAACCGCTGAGCAGTTCCAGCGCTCGCACAAGGAGGACGGGCCGTTGACCATCCCGGTCCTCGCCATCGGCGGCGAGCACAGCACCGGCACGGCCCCGGCGGAGGATATGCGCAAGGTCGCCACCGACGTCACCGGACTGGTGATCCCCGGAGCCGGTCACCTCCTGCCCGAGGAAGCTCCGCAGGCCCTGACGAAGGCGCTGCTGGACTTCCTGCGCTGACCGGGCAGGTTGGAAGCCGGCGCCGGTAGCACCGCTGCGGGTGCTGACCACGGCCGCACGTGCCGTCGGTCACCATCTCCGACTACGAACTGCGCGCCCAGGCGCCCCGTCGACAGGAGGCCGAGTGCCGCGACGAGCGAGGCCGGACGTAGCCACCTGTCCCGGCCTCATCATGACGATGGAGCGGTGCAGAGGCGACGGTCACCGACGTCGCCCTGGTGGCGGTGGGGCTCAGGTCGATGGTGCCGTAGCTGACGGGGTAGCGGGTGGTGGTTCCGCCGTAGCCGCCGCTGAGGACCAGCAGGCTGTGGCCGTCGGCCAGCGGGAGCATGCCGCGGCTGTAGCCGCCGGGGACGGTGGACTGGATTCTGGTCCAGGCGTTCGCGGCGCCGTTCTGGGTGTTGAGGAACAGGTCGGTGTTGCTGTCGGCGCTGACCGCCAGGGTGCCGTTCGGGCCGCCCGTGGGCAGCCAGGTGACGTACGGCGAGCTGGTGGGGACGTATCCGTCCGTCGTCTTCAGCACCTGGCCGGTGACGGAGCCGAACGCCTCCGGGTCGGAGGAGATCTTGTAATAGACCGCGAAGTTCCCTTCCGGAGCGCCGCCGTACTCGTAGGTCACCACGTACTTGCCGTTGGGCAGCTTGGCGACGGTGGCCATGCCGGGGCGGGCGCTGGAGGGCGACACAGCGACGTCGTCCACGACCGGGCCCCAGTTGACGCCGTCCGTGGAGGTCTGGTGCACGAGCTTCTGGCTGTGGTTGGGGTCACGCTGGTCGGAGTAGTAGACGATCAGCTTGGAGCCCGAGACCAGGAAGAACGGCTCCCAGACAGGAGTGCCGTTCGTTTCTGATGCGGCGCCACCGGTGGCTATGTTGCTGACGAAGGTCCAGGTGACACCGTGGTCGGTGCTGGCGTACATGTCGATCTTTGTCGCCGAGCGGTCGCCGGGGACGGAGTCGCCCGCGGCCAGGATGGTGCCGGCGGGGAAGTCGCCGATCGCGGTGGGCAGTTCGAACAGCTCCGGCTGCCAGCGCATGCCCCAGCCGTTCTGGGTGTCGGCGACGCTGGAGATCTGCTTCCAGGTGTTGCCGTTGTCGGTGCTGCGGTAGATGGGGAAGACCGGGGTGCCGTTGGTGTACTGCTCGAAAGTGGCGAGCAGGGTGCCGTTGGACGTTCCGCTGTGCTGCAGTCGTAGAGCTCGTGGGTAGTTCGAGCCGGGGGCGGGGGCGTTCGACGGCGGGGTGTACACGGTCTGCGAGGGACGGGAGAGCGCGTGGGCCGGGTCGGCGGCGGGCAGGACGAGCGTCGCCGCCGCGACGATCAGGGCGAGCAGCAGGAGCAACGGAGCGGTGGGGCGGGGACGTGGAGCGGCGCCGGGGCTGGCGCCTGTCTGCGCAGGGGACATGTGCGGCTCCCGGAGTGAGGAAGGGAAGGTGTGTTTCGGTGTCCGTGGCTCCCCGAACCCGTCTGGGGCGGCAGGGTCTGACGGGCGCTCCGGCTCCGGATGGTGCGATGTCCGTCAGGTCCTGAGGGAGGGCGGAGGTGCGGTGGAGCACGGACGACGAGCTGGACGGGTGGGTCACTCGCCCGCGGCGGTCGGGCGCCGGCCACGTTCAGCTGACTGTCTCCAGGGTCCAGTCGGCGCTCCACCAGGTGGTGGGGGCGGAGCCTTCCTGGACGTAGCCGAGGTTGTTCTCGTTGTGCAGGTAGTCACCGGTGTTGCGGTTGCGGATGCGCTTGTAGTCGCCGTGTGTCTCCAGCACCCAGTCGGCGCTCCACCAGGTGTCCAGGACGTGGCTGTACTGCACGGCCCCGCTGGGGGTCTGGTTGTTCAGGGCGTCGCCGGTCCACTTGTTGCGGAAGCGGGTGTAGCCGTAGTTGTCGGTGTTGACGAACCAGTGGCTGGACCAGTAGTCGCTCGGGATGGAGGTGCTGAGCTGGACCTTGCCCGTCTTGTTCTCGATGTGCATGTACTGGCCGGTGTTGCGGTTCTTGAGGCGGTAAGCAATGTACGAGCCGTTGGGCTTGTGGACGCGGATGTAGTCGATGTGCCACGTCTTGGGCCAGGTGCTGTTGGCCGCGCCGCTCCACGAGGTGTCGGTGTAGAGGCCGAGCAGCATGCCCATGGGGTAGCTCGGTGAGCCGTCGAGCCGTCCCACGTACTGGTTGTCGTAGAAGAACTCGAGCCCGCCCGGGGTCCATTCCATGCCGTAGACGTGGAACTCACTGGCCGGGTCTCCGCTGACGGAGATGTTCGTGCGCATGTTGCTGAGTTTGGGGTCGCTCCACTTGAAGATCTTGGGGACCCACGAGTTCAGGTCGGAGAAGAGGTTCTCCGTGATGTCGATCTCACCGGTCCGCGTGCCGCCGGTGCCGTCCGCGTTCTGATCGGCGTGGTCGCCGACCATCCACCACGCCGCGTGGCCGCCGCCCCCGCAGTTGGGTCCCTTGGCGCGCATCTCGAAGTAGCCGTACTGGGTGGAGTAGCCGTCGAACAGCGGCTCACTGTGGTTGAGCTGCATCGAGCCGTTGTAGCCCTTGAACTGGTGGAAGTAGTTCCGCTCGTAGCTCGTGATGCTCGAGCACCTGACGGTGCCGTCATAGGTGGGGCACCAGGCGGTCATGTTCTGGTCCAGACGGAGCGACAGGACGCTGTTGCTCACCGAGTAGTGGGCGGCGGCGAGGTTCCGGGTGGTCCAGTGCGGAAGGTAGTAGGGAAGCCATGTGCCCGAGCCGAGAAACGTGCCGTCGAATTCCTCGCCGAAGTCGCGGGAGTAGCCGGGCTTGGTCGTGGGGTTGGCCGGGAAGTCGGTGGCGGCGAACGCCGGCTGGATGAGCTCCATCGACGCCGCGGGCACGAAGAGCCCTCCGAGCATCGCTGTGAACGTACGACGCTTCATAGTGTGTCTCCTAGCGGGTGATGTGCGGGGGATGCGGTCGGTCAGTCGGTCCACCACGCCGCCGCGTGAGCGGGCAGCTTCCCCTCGGGCATGGGAGCGCTGGCCAGGACAGGAGTGCCGGAATGCGGGGCGTCCACCGGTGCGTCGCCCGTGTTCAGCGCGAAGGTGAAACCGTCGCCACGGCGGAAGGCGAGGACTCCGGGCGGGGTCGGGAGGAACTGGACCGGTCCCGCGTCGGTGAGGACCTCGTGGCGGATGCGCAACGCCGCACGGTAGAGGTGCCAGGTGGACTGCGCGTCGGCCTGTGCGGCTTCGGCGGTGTACTGGGCGAAGTAGGGAGGTTGCGGCAGCCAGGTGTCCGCGTTGGTGGAGAAGCCGTACGGTGCCGCGGTGCCGCTCCACGGGAGAGGGACGCGGCATCCGTCGCGGCCCAGACGGCGGCCCTCGGTGCGCCGGTAGACGGGGTCGGTGAGACGGTCGAGAGGGAGGTCCACGACTTCGGGGAGGGCGAGTTCCTCCCCTTGGTAGATGTAGACCGCTCCGGGGAGGGCGAGGGCGAGAAGGGCGGCGGCGCGTGCGCGGGCGGTGCCGGCCTCGATGTCGCCGGGCCCGGCACCGGGGGCGCCGCCGCCGTAGCGGGTGGCGACGCGGACGGTGTCGTGGTTGCCGAGCACCCAGGTCACCGGTGCCTGCGTACGGGCCGCCTGCTCCAGGCCGCGCCGGACCGTGGTGCCGTAGGCCTCGGCGTCGAAGGGCGAGTCGAGCATCTCGAAGAAAAAGCCCTGGTGGAGCTGGTCGGGCTGGACGTAGTCGGCGAGATGCCGCTTCGCGATGCCGGTGATCTCGCCGATGAACGGGCGGTCCTTGCCGTCACGCTCGGCATAGCTGTCGGCGATACGGCGCCAGGAGCGGTAGACCTCGTGGACCTCCGGCCGGTTCCAGGCGAGGACGTTCATTGCGTCCGCGACCCGTTCTTCCTCGAAGGGGTCTTCCGCGTCGGGGAATTCGGGATGCTTGTAGAGGCCGTGCGCCACGTCGATACGGAACCCGTCGGCTCCGCGGTCCAGCCAGAACCTGAGCACGTCCTCGAACATCGCGGCCACGTCCGGGTGGTTCCAGTTCCAGTCCGGCTGCTCCGGGGTGAAGAGGTGGAGGAACCACTCGCCGTCGCCGGTCGGCTGCCAGGCAGAGCCGCCGAACATGGAGCGCCAGTTGTTCGGGGGGCCGTCGCCGTTCCCCTGCCGGAAGTGGAAGCGTTCCCGCTCCGGGCTGCCGGGGCCGGCGGCGAGCGCCGCCTTGAACCAGGGGTGCTCGATCGAGCAGTGGTTGGGGACGATGTCCAGCAGGACCCGCAGGCCCGAGTCATGGGCCTCGGCAACCAGTTGGTCGAAGTCGTGCAGGGTGCCGTAGGCCGGTTCGATATCGGTGTAGTCGGCCACGTCGTAGCCGTGGTCGTGCTGGGGAGAGGGGTAGCAGGGCGTCAGCCAGACCGCGTCGACGCCCAGTTCACGAAGATAGGGCAGCCGGGAGCGGATTCCGTTGAGGTCGCCGATGCCGTCGCCGTCGGAGTCGGCGAAGCTGCGGACGTAGATCTGATAGGTGACGGCTTCTTTCCACCAGGCGGTGCTCGAGGCGGCGTTCAAGGCGGAGTGCTCCTGAGTCGGTGTGAAGGCGTGGGGGTGCCGTCCGGCGCGCGGGCGGCACCGATGGTCATGCAGAGATCAGCCCTTGACGGCGCCCTGGGTCATGCCTCGGATCAGATGGCGCTGGCCGATCAGGTACAGCGCGACGACGGGGGCGATGACGATCAGGGTGGCGGCGCAGAGCAGTTGAGTGTCGAGGGTGTTCTGGCCGATGAAGAAGCCGAGTCCGGCCGGTGCGGTGCGCCGGGAGGGCTCCTGGATGAGGATCAGGGCCAGCAGGAACTGGTTCCAGCTCCACACGAAGAACAGCATGGCCAGGGTGGAGATGGCCGGACGGGCGGTCGGGATCATGATCCGCCAGAACACGGTCCACTCGCTCGCCCCGTCGACCCGGGCGGCCTCTGCGAGTTCCTTGGGGACGCTGAGGAAGTGGGCCCGCATCCAGAAAGCGCCGAAGGGCATGTACAGGCCGGTGAGCGGGAGGATCAGGGCCCAGTAGGTGTTGGTGAGGCCGAACTGCTTGAGGTCGTAGTAGAGCGGGATGACCGCAGCCTCGGGCGGCAGGGTCAGGCCGACGAGGAGGAAGGAGAAGAGCAGCTTGCTGCCGGCGAAGCGCATCGTGCCGAAGGCGTAGCCGGCCATGGTCGCGAGGAACGATCCGATGGGTACGACGACCAGGGCGATGAAGGCGCTGGAGCGCAGCAGGGAGCCGAACCCGGCGGTAGTCCAGGCTTGGCGGAAGTTGTCGAATGTCAGTGTCGTCGGCCAGGACAGCCCGGCGGCCGGTGCGTCCGCCGGTTGCAGGGCGGCCAGGGTGATGGACACGAAGGGCACCAGGACGGCTGCCGCGAACACCCAGAGCACGACGGTCCCGGTGAGACGTTCGGTACGCGTGCTCAGGACGGACGAGCTCATGACTCCTCCTTGGACAGCCGGCCCAGGGCGAGCACGATGACGGAGATCAGGACACTGAGGACGACGGCCAGCGCGCAGGCCAGGCCGACCTGGCCGTTGGTGAAGGCGAGCCGGTAGATGAGGACGGCCGGCACGGTCGTGGAGTCGCCGGGGCCGCCCCGGGTGGTGGCGTAGACGACGTCGAAGCTGGACAGGGCGGCGATCATCGTGACCACCAGGGCGACGACGATCTCGTTGCGCAGGCCGGGCAGGGTGACCGCGAAGAAGGTGCGCACCGCTCCGGCTCCGTCGATGCGGCAGGCCTCGAACAGGGCCGGGTCGATCTTGGAGATGCCGGTCAGGAAGAACACCAGGCACAGGCCGAGCATGACCCAGGTGCCGACCAGGCCGACGGCGGGGAAGGCCCAGGTGAAGTCGCCTAGCCAGGCGCGGGTGATGCCACCGAGTCCTACGGCGCGCAGCGCCTGGTTGACCACACCGTCCTGTGCGTACATCTGGCGCCAGGCGATTCCGCTGGCCACCAGCGGCACGACCTGCGGCAGGAACAGGATCATGCGGGCCGCCGATCCCCCGCCACCGCGGCCACCGAGCACGGCGGCCAGGACCAGGGCGATGACGATCGGCAGCACGGAGTAGAAGAGGATGAAGCCCAGTGAGTGCTCGATCGCCCCCAGCAGGGCCGGATCGGTCAGTACCTCACGGTAGTTGGAGAGGCCCGTCCAGACACCGACACCGACGCCGTCCCACTCGTACAGCGACAGCCACATGGTGTGCAGCCAGGGCAGGGCGACGAACACGGTGTAGGCGAGCAAAGCGGGCGCCAGCAGCAGGTAGGCGACCCGGCGGCTTTCCCGGCCGGGCTGTCCGCGAGAGGGGCGTACGGGCGCAGGGGGTGCCGGCGCCTGAGGGCGCCGGTCCAGGGTCTTGGTCATCACGCGGTCCTCCGATTCCCCCGCGACCTACTTGCCGTGGGTCTTGGACCAGTCCTGCTGGACCGCGGCGATGTACTCCTGCGGAGTGATCTTGCCGGAGATCAGGGCCTGCGAGGACGAGGTGAGGGTGTCGTTCATCGAGGAGGTGACATTGGCGTAGAAACCGACCAGTCCGTTGTCCTTGTTGACCTGAGCCCAGGCCTTGGACATGTCGCCCAGCACGCTCTTGGGGTCCGAGGCGGCAGGGCTGCTGGAGTCCGCCGGCATGAAGTAGCGGTCCAGCTGGACCTGGGCGGCTTCCTTGCTGTGCCAGAAGTCGAGGAAGGCCGCCGCCTCGTTGGGGTGCTCGGAGCGCGCGGAGATGGCGTAGGCGATCGAGCCGCCGACGGCCGCGTACTTGCCGTTCGCAGAAGCCCTCGGGAAGGCCACGAAACCCACCTTGCCGGGCAGGGCCTTGTCGATGGTCGCCGCGTCCCAGTTGCCGTCGACCAGGAACAGGCCATCGCCCTTGCTGAAGGCGGCGACCGCCGCGGGAAGGTCGGTGCCATTGGCCCCCTTGGAGATCTCCCCCGCCTTGGCCCACTTCGCCAGGTCCTTGGCGCCCTGCAGATTGCCCGGGGTGTCGAAAGTGGAGCCGGAACGGCCCTCGAACCACTTCTGCACACTCGCGGCGCCGTCCACCGACTGCGCGATGGACTGCACGACGAACGCGGAGTGACCGTCCAGGTTGGCCAGTTGCAGGCCCGTCTTGCCGGCCTTCTGAGCCTTGTCCAGGTCGGCCTGGAACTCCGCCATGGTCGTGGGCGGGGAGGTGATGCCGAGTTCGGCGGCGATCTGCTTGTTGTAGAAGACGCCCACCATGGAGAAGCCGGCCGGGGCCGCCCACAGATGCCCCGTGCCGAGCGAGGTGCCGTCGGCGCCGACCTGCCACTGGGAGAGCTGGGAGCTTGGGTAGATCTTGTCCCACCCGTAGGCCTTGGCGTACGGGTCGAGGTTGAGCACCAGCTTGTTCTTGACCGTGGTGCCGACCATGTTGAGCAGCGCGATGTCCGGAGAGGAGTCGGATGCGAGCGACAGGCTCAGGGAGTGGTTGTAGTCGTCGAACCCGGTGTACTTCAGCTTGATGGTGATGTTGGGGTGCGCCTTCTCGAAGGCTGCGATCAGTGCCTTGGTCAGCCCGGAGTTGTCGGACGTGGCGAGGGTCAGCGTGATCTTCTTGTCGGTAGGGATGGTGGTCGACACGGCGGTGGTCTTCGGCGCGCTCGACGACGTGCCGCCAGGTGCGCACGCGGCCACCAGGGCCAGGCCCGCCACCGCGGCGATGGCGCCGGCGCCGCGGACGAGGGGGCGGTTGAGTCTGCGGCGGGCGGTTCTGGCGTACGACATGGTGCGGCTCCTGGCTGGGGACGAAAAGGCGCTGAGAGGAAAGGAGAAGCCGCCCGGACGAGAGCGGGTGGTCCCGATCCCGGTGACTTACGAAGCCGACTTTCGTAAGTCGGCGACCTCAGTAGAGCGCTGCCAACAGCTGACGTCAAGAGTTCACATCGGGGTAATATGCAGATGCCCTCCGAAAGGGAGGGATGCGCCGGGAGCGGTCTCGGCTCGCTCCATGACCTAGGGACGGCATGCGCACTCCTCAGAACAGCGGCGCCGACCAGGCGTTCATCCGCGTACAGAACGCCAAGGCGGCCCTGCGCGCCCTGCGTCATGCCGGTGCTCCCACCACGCTCAGCCAACTCGCCAAGACCGCCGGACTCTCGCGCCCCACGGTCGAATCCGTTCTGGCGGACCTCACCGGGCGCGGCTGGGCGGAGGAACTCCCGCCCGACGACGGGGCGATGGGACGCCCGGCCCGCCGCTACCGGTTCCACGCGGCGGCCGGTCACGCGGTGGGCCTCGACATCGGCATGCGCAAGGCCCTGGCGATCGTCACCGACCTCGACGGCCGGATCGTCGCCACTCGCCGTCGCGCTCTCGGCGACGACCTGCCCGGTCCCGACCGGCTCCAGATCGCCGGGGACCTGGTGGACGAGTGCCTCGACGAGGCGAGGCTCGCACCCTCCTCCCTGTGGGCCCTGACCGTGGGTCTGCCCGGTCTCATGGACCGCTCCGGGCGCATGACCCGCTCCACCGTCCTGCCCGGGCTCACCGGGGTGAACCTCAGCGGCTACTTCGCCGGCCGGTTCGGCTGCCAGGTGAACGCCGAGAACGACGCGAACCTCGCAACACTCGCTGAGCATTGGCGCGGATGTGCCCGCCATATCGACGATGTCGTGTACATCCTCGCGGGCCGCCGTACCGGCGCCGGCATGATCGTCGGCGGACGGCTGCACCGCGGCCCCAACGGCGCGGCCGGCGAAATCGGCAACCTGCGCCTGCTGGGCTGGTGGGACGCACCCGGTGACCTGGAGGCTCACGGCGCCGACGCCGAGGCCGTCTTCGGCGCGGCAGCCACCGACCCCGCCGCCCGAGACGCCGTACTGGCCTACGCGGCAGCCCTCTCCAACGGCATCGCGGCTCTCGTCCTCACCCTCGACCCCGACCTCGTGGTCATCGGCGGCGGTCTCTCCCGCGCGGGCGACCAACTCCTGCAGCCCTTGCGCGACCGGCTGACCGAACTGTGCCTGACCTCGCCCCGCATCGAGGTGTCCGCACTCGGCGACGAGTCGGTGGCACTCGGCGCGGTCCGCACCGCACTCGACCACATCGACCAGGAGGTCTTCGACGCCGGGCTCCAGCTGTAGCCGCCTTCGGCGGTCCATGCCGACGGCCCCGATCGCTGCCGGCGGCGCCGAGCGGGAGGCGGTTGCGCTCCTTGTCCGCCGCCACACCATGGCGTCACTGTCAGCGGGGCGGCTGCCAGCCCTCCAGGGGACAGCCCTCAGCGGTTGCTGAGCAGCAATGTCCCCATCATCGGTGGCTCCGCGCTCGACGACTCGGTCCGTTTCAGAGGTGGCCGATGCCGAGTTCGTCGCAGGTTGAACTCGAGTGCCGCTGTCCCGGCGCAGAGCGTCGGGCGTCGAACATGCCATACACGCGTCCAGACCGCCTTGACCGAGGAGTTGAGGGCGCGGGTGCGGCGCCGGTAACGGGCGGATTCGTGCGGGCGCAGATACTCGTCGATGCCATGACCTCCGGTCCGGCATAGGTCGAGGCATGTGTGAGGGTCCCGGGAGGCGAGCTGGATCCGGCGGGCGCGGAGTCGCGAGGCCGGTGAGCGACGGCCCGCACGAGCAGGCGTCAACCGAGCGTGGCCCGATGCGCGCTGACTCCTGCCGAGCCGCCGGGGGGACCAAGGACCCACGACGAGACGCACCCCCTTCCTGCCGCCCGGCATCGCCGATTCCCCACGTCCCCAGGACATTCACCCTTGGCGTTTCTGATTAATTAATATTTAATAGCTTCGCCGGAGCGCCCTGCCCGGCCCCTCACCCTTCACCGCACCACAGCCGGGAGCCGAGCGTGAACAACCACAGTCCATCGCAGAGCCGCTTCACCGGCCGGTGTTTCATCGTCACCGGTGCCGCGTCCGGGATCGGAGCCGCGACGGCACACCGACTGGCCGCCGAAGGTGGTGCTGTCGTCCTGGTCGACGTCATGGACGACGCCGGCGAGGAGGCGGCCAAGGCCATCCAGTCCCACGGAGGAAGGGCCGTCTACCGACACGGCGACGTCTCCGACGAGGCGGCATGGGATGTCGTCGTCCGCACGTCCCATGAGACGTTCGGACCGGTCCACGGGCTCGTCAGCAACGCCTACACGGTGCGTATGGGCGCTGCCGATCAGATCGACCGGACCGAGTGGGACCGCCAACTCGCCGTGAGCCTGACCGGAACGTTCCTGGGTTTCCGGGCCTGCCTGGAGGACCTGCGCAACACGTCCGGCAGCGCCGTGTTCGTCTCGTCCGTGCACGCACTCGTCGGCATGCCCGGACGGCCCGCCTACGCGGCGAGCAAGGCCGCCCTGACCGGGCTGATGCGGCAGCTGGCCGTCGAGTACGGCGATCGGGTGCGGGTCAACGCCGTGCTCCCCGGGCCGGTTCTCACCCGGGCCTGGGACGACATCAGCGAAACCGACCGGCAGGCCAGCGCCGAGCAGACCGCGCTCGGCCGGATCGGCCGCCCCGAGGAAGTGGCAGCTTCGATCGCCTTCCTGCTGAGCGAGGACGCATCGTTCGTCACCGGCGCCTCACTTCTCGTCGACGGAGGGTGGAGCGTGCTCAAGACCTCCGCCTAGACGACAACACGCAATACACGTCTTTCACCCCCCATGTAGGAGCGTTCCCCTTGAAAATCACGCGCATTGAGACATTCGCCGTCCCTCCCCGCTGGCTTCTGTGCCGGGTGGAGACCGACGAGGGCATCGTCGGCTGGGGCGAGCCGGTCGTCGAAGGCCGGGCCGCCACCGTGCGCACCGCTGTCAGCGAACTGGGCGAACTCCTCATCGGGCGCGACCCGCTGCGCATCGAGGACCACTGGCAGGTCATGACCAAGGGCTCCTTTTACCGCGGCGGCCCGGTACTGTCCAGCGCCGTCGCGGGACTCGACCAGGCCCTGTGGGACATCGCCGGCAAGACCTTCGACGCCCCGGTGCACGTCCTGCTCGGCGGACCGGTACGTGAGCAGGTGCGCGCCTACAGCTGGGTGGGGGGCGACGAACCCTCCGCAGTGAGGGAGGCCGTGGCAGCGCAGGTCGAGGCCGGCTTCACAGCGGTCAAGATGAACGCGAGCGGCAGGATGAACCGCCTGGCCACGACCCGTGACATCGATGACATCGTGAACCGGGCCGCCGCAGCCCGCGAAGTGCTGGGCCCAGACGGGGACTTCGCCGTCGACTTCCACGGCCGTTTCACCGCGGCCAACGCACGGAAGGTCCTGCCTCATCTGGCACCGTTCAACCCGCTCTTCGCCGAGGAGACGGTCCTGCCGGAGTACACGCACCTTCTGCCAGGGCTCGTCGCGGCCTCCCCCGTACCGATCGCGACCGGTGAACGGCTGTACTCGCGCACCGACGTACTGCCCGCTCTCCAGACCGGTGTGGCCGTCGTCCAGCCGGATCTCTCGCATGCCGGGGGGATCTCGGAGGTGCGCCGCATCGCCTCACTGGCCGAGACCTTCGACGCCCAGGTCGCACCGCACTGCCCCCTCGGCCCGGTTTCCCTCGCCGCCAGCCTGCAGATCGCCTTCAGCACCCCCAACTTCCTCATCCAGGAACAGAGCATCGGCATCCACTACAACCAGGGCGCCGAACTCCTGGACTACGTCATCGACCCCGAGATCTTCCGCTTCACCAACGGCTGCTTCTCGCGCCCCACGGCACCGGGCCTGGGCATCGAGGTCGACGAGAAGGCGGTGCGCGCGGCCGACAACAGCATCCCCGACTGGCGGAGCCCCATCTGGCGACACACAGACGGCTCGTTCGCCGAGTGGTGAGACAACCCGTCAGCCGTACCTCGCTTTTCGCTGCAACGCAGGAGCTGCTCCGTGAACTCCACCGACTTCACTTCTCTGCTGGCCCGGACCCGACTCGCCGCGATCGTGCGCGGTCGCTCGGCAGACGCCAGCCTGCGCACCGTGCTCACTCTGGTCGAGGAGGGAGTGATACTCATCGAGGTCTCCCTCAACACCACCGATGCCTGCGACGTGATCGCGCAGGCGGCCCGGCGAGTGGGCCAGGACGCCTTCGTCGGCGCGGGCACGGTCGTCACGTCCGATGACCTGCTGCGTGCGCGGGACGCAGGAGCTTCCTGGATCGTCACGCCCGCGCTGGGCGACGCGGTGCCTGCCGCTGTGCGGGCACGGGTGCCCGTGCTGGCCGGGGCGCTGACCCCCACGGAGGCTGTGGCTGCCATGGCGGCGGGCGCGACCGCGGTCAAACTCTTCCCCGCCTCCGCGGGCGGGCCCGCCTACCTGCGGGCCCTCAAGGATCCCTTCCCCGACATGCCTCTGGTGCCGGTCGGCGGCGTGGACGCGGAGAGCGTGCCGGCGTACTTCTCCGCCGGCGCTCTCGCCGTGGGAGTGGGATCGCCGCTCGTCGGAGACGCGCCTCATGGCGGGGACCTGAAGGAGCTGCGTCACCGCGCCCGCACGTTCCGCGCGGTGTGCGATAGGCAGGAGGAACGCCCGTGACCGGCCTGATCATGTCCGCGGCTCATGCTGTCCCTCAAGCAGTCACTGATGTGTTGACCTTCGGCGAAACGATGCTGTCGCTGCAGGTGGACGCGTCGCTGAGCGTCGGGGCCTCGGCCCGGACGACGGTGGCCGGCGCCGAGACGAACGTTGCCATCGGACTGGCCCGCCTGGGCCACACGGCCTCCTGGGCCGGCCGTCTAGGCGCGGACGAACCTGCTCGCCTGGTCCTGCGGACACTGCGTGCCGAAGGCGTCCACACCCAGTACGCCACCACCGACACCACGGCGCCCACGGGTGCCCTCCTGCGCGAACAGGTCATCGGCGACATCGCACGCGTGCACTACTGGCGAGCCGGATCCGCTGCTTCCCGACAGCTGCCCGAACACCTCGGTCAGGCACTGGCGCAGGGCGCCCGAGTCCTGCACGTCACCGGCATCACCTGCGCTCTGGGCGCCGGTCCGCTCGCCACCGTGACGGCCGCCGTCGACTACGCACGCGCACACGACTGGACCGTCGTTTTCGACGTCAACTACCGTGCCCGGCTCTGGAGCCGAGACGAAGCAAGCCGCGCTCTGCGAAAGCTGCGCGACAACATCGACGTCGTCATCGCCTCGGACGACGAACTGCCCCTGCTCGCCGACGACCACGCCGACGGGGACGAAGACGCCTGGGTGCAGGAACTCCTGGCGATCGGTGCCCGCGAAGTGATCATCAAACGCGGAGGCGAGGGCGCCAGCCGCTTCGGAGTCGAAGGCGACTCCGTCCACCAGCCCGCTGTCCGTGTACCGGTCGTCGACACGGTCGGCGCCGGGGACGCCTTCTGCGCCGGATACATATCGGGCCTCCTGGACGGCCTGGACCCCGCCGACCGACTGCAGCGTGCCGTGACCGTAGGCGGGTTCGCGGTGGCCACCCATGGCGACTGGGAAGGCCTGCCCCATCGCGACGAACTGGCCCTCCTGGACGCCGCACCAGGCAGCACCATCCGCTGAAGCCCTGCTCACCACGTCTTGGAGTCCCCATCCCCATGCCCTCGAACGGCACCATTCCCCGCGTCGGCAACGAGTTCGCCCCCGTCGCCACCGATCGGCTCGAACTGGGAGAGGGAGCCCGTCTCCTGGATGACGGCCGGGTCGTCCTGGTCGACATCCTCAGCGGGCGGCTCTTCTCCCTCCCCCAGGACCCAGACGCCGCTCTCGTCCCCCTGGCCCACCTCGACGAGCCCCTGGGCGCCGTCGCGCCCCTCGCCGGAGCGCGTGGATTCCTCGCCGCCACGGGTACGGGCTTCGCCCGTCTCGGCGCCGACGGCACTGTCCTGAGCACGACAGAAGTTCCGGATCTGCCCCAACAACCGCGCAGGCGGATGAATGACGCCGTAAGCGACAGCCGGGGCCGCATGTGGGCGGGCACGATGGCGTACGACGCCACCGCGAACGCTGGCGCCCTGCACCGGTTGGACTACGACGGCACGGTCACCACCGTCGTGGAAGGGCTCACCGTGCCCAATGGTCCGGCCTTCAGCCCTGACGGGTCGACCCTGTACCTGGCCGACAGCGCCGTAGGCACTGTGTACGCGTACTGTGTCGACCTGTCGACGGGTGAGCTGTCGGACCGGCGTGACTTCATCCGGATGCGCCCGGACGCCGGCAGCCCGGACGGGATGACCGTCGACGAGGAAGGCCGTCTGTGGGTGGCCGTATGGGGGGCCGGCCAGGTCCAGTGCTACGCCCCGGACGGGACCTTGCTGCTGAGGGTCGGCCTTCCCGCCGTACAGCCGACGAGCGTCTGCCTGACTGGGCAGTCGTTGATCGTCACCACCGCCCGCTACGGCCTGAGCGCGCCAGGGCCGTGGGACGGGGCGGTGTTGGCGGCCCCGTGCGGCATCGCCGCGCCGACCGCCTCGGCGGCAGCCTGACCCACCTCCAGGAACCGTGAACGGGCGGGGCGCCAGTGGCAATGGCGCCCCGCTCGTTCACGTCGTCCTCCGCAGGTGGGGCCGTGTTACGGGCCCAGCAGCGCGTTGCACTCCTGCTGCAGGCCAATGTCGCTCCACATCGGGTGGTGGGGCGCGGCGTTGGAGCACACCACCGCGCCCCAGGCTCCGGCGCTCGCGGACGCGGTCACCGCCAGGCGGCAGAAAGCGGCGCCCACCGGGCCCTCTTCGAAGGTGCCGTGCAGCGGGGTGTAGCCGACCCAGCCCTCACCGAACACGAACGGCACGCCGGTCTCGGCGGCCCAGTCCGCGGCGGCGTCGATCCAGGTCCGCAGCCGCTGTTCCATCGCCGTCCGGTGGACGGCATAGCGCTCGTACAGCCAGGCGTCCCAGCGCTGCGGGTCGCACCAGTCGTGCACATAGACCTCGCGGCGGCCGACCACGGTGGCGTCCAGACGCCATCGGTCACCGGCCGGCGGCGCCCAGTCCTCAAGGGCCGGCGCGCCCGGGCGCAGCAGCTCCCGCTGGGCACGTTCCTGGGGGAAGGGCCGGGAGGGGTCCCTCAGGGCGAACGTGTCCAAAAGATCGTCCAGGACACCGTAGACGTAGGGGTGGAAGACGGCGACGTCGACGTCCCGGGGCACACCGCGCAGGGACCCCACCGGTACACGGGCGTAGTTGACGGTCACCATCCGTTCGGGATGCCGCTTGCGGAAGTGGGCGAGACCCCTTTCGAGCCGGGGACGCAGCGCGACGACGAGGTCACCGGTGAGGCCCTCGGTGAGGAACCCGCCCTGGACCTCGTTGTGCAGCTCGGTGAGCGCGATGCGGTCGTCCAGCCCGCCGTGGTCGGCGAGGAAGTCGATCAGGTCGGCGAGTGCGTCGGCCAGAGCCGTGGGGCGCTGCTCGGGGTCGACGGCCATCAACGCGTCGAACCAGGCTCGGTCCTGGGCGAAGGACGACGACTGCTGGTACTCCCAACTGGAAAGAATGACGAAGCAGTCGTGCCGGCGGGCGGCTTCGAACAGCGCCAGCAGGTGGGCGCGCGCGTCGATCTGTGTCGTCGCCGGTACGTCGTACCAGCGCACGCGCTGGGCGTAGGCGCCTCCGAGAGGGCCCAGGCGCAGGCGGCTGGTGTCCAGGCCGGAGCCGAACAGCAGGTAGGGCATGGCGCAGATGCGCACGGTGTTGTAGCCGCGTTGCACGGCCTGGGCGAATGCGCCGTCCAGGTCGGCGAAGGGCTCACCGGGGCCGGTGCGAGTGTACCAAGTGAAGTCCCACAGGGTGATTTTCAGGGTGTCGGGGAGGTGGCTGGGCCGGGTGACGGGCATGGGGAAATGGCCTCTGCATCAGGGAGACAGACGGAATCAGTGGGACGGCGGGGCGGGGTCGAACAGCTGCGAGCCGGTGCTCTGGGCCGCGTTCCGATGAACCCGGGACTGGGACGGGTGAGCCGGCCGGGGATCGAGCAGTCGTCCGCGGCCGACTCGTGATCAGCCGTGTGTCACCAGGTGCGGAAGGCGCTCAGGCCGGGCAGTGCCTTGTGCGTCCGGTTGTAGTCGAAGAAGGACGTGTCCTCGACCTCGTTGTCGCCGCCGACGATCCAGCCGTTCGGGTCGGCCCCGTCGGCGAAGTCGATCGCGATCGGGTCCCAGTACGAGATCCCCACCACCTTGCCCGTGTTGTACATGGCGCGGAAGAACTCGCGCGTCCACCTCAACTGCCCGGCGGGGGTGGCGCCGTAGTTCTCGGGACCGTCGGGGTCGAGCTGGTTGCGCTCGATCAGGGACGTCTCGCTCGCACCGCTCGCCTTGGGCGTCCACGGGTAGCCCGTCTCCATCGCCATGACCGGCTTTCCGCTCGTCGAGCCCACCCAGCTCGCGAAGTTCGCCAGGGACGCGATCGACATGTTCGTCCAGAACGGGTACAGCGAGACGCCCATGATGTCGTAGTCGAGGCCGTACTTCTCAGCGTCGCTGATCCAGCCCGAGTAGGCGGTGCGGTCCGGGGTGGTGAGGTGGATGGCGATCTTGCTTGTCGGGGAGGTGTCCCGCACCGCCTTCGAGGCCGACTTCAGCAGAGCGAAGTAGTCGGCGGGGCTGGTCCAGCGGCTCACGTCCGCGAGGGCGTTGTTGATCTCGTTGCCGATGGAGACGTACTGCGGGGTGACGCCTGCACGCTTCATCGCCTGAAGGGAGCGCACCGTGTAGTCGTAGATCGCCGTTTCGAGTTGGCTCTGGGAGTAGCCGTTCCAGTCGGCGGGTTTGATCTGTAGCGCCGGGTTCGTCCAGAAGTCGCTGTAGTGGAAGGACAGGAGGATCTTCATCCCCCGTGCCTTGGCGGCCTGCGCGTTCTTCACCGCGTCGTTGATGTCCTGCCAGCCCGGCTGGAGCTGCTGCTTCACTCCATCGTTGATCACGACATTGCCGGGCTTGTTGTACGCACGGATGCGGGCCAGGTTGAAGCCCTGCGGAGCGAGGACGTCGAGTACGTCCTTCTTGCGGCCGGCACTGTCCGCGTACTGGCCTCCCGCGGCGGCGTTCATCCGCCGGTAGGTGATGTCGCCACCGACCGCCATCGCGCCGCCCGAGGCCGGGGTGATGCGCGTGAAGGAGAAGTCGTCGGCCTGGAGCGTGCCCTCGTTGGAGTTCGACCAGATGCCGACGGTGCAGGAGGGGCTGAGTACCGAGACGGCGAGCGTCACCCGGGTCCACTGCGAGGACTTGGGGAGGTCGAGGGTCTGAGCGGTGTCACCGCAGGAATAGGCTTGCAGGCCCGCGGAGGCCACTCCGTCGTTCTTGACCCAGGCGGAGAGCGTGTAGGTGCCCTGGGTGAGACCGGTCAGCGTCTGCACAGTGTTCACCGACCACTGTCCGTTCGCGCCATGGACGAGGTCGGTGCTTCCGCCGTGGGGGCTTGTGGTCCCGGTGTACGCAGAGTCCGCGGTGCCGATGTTCGTCCAGCCGGTCAATCCGCTCTCGAAGCCGGGATTCACCAGGAGGTTCGATTCGCTCGCTTCGGCTCTCTCGGGTGCGGCGACGAGCGCGGCGGCCGGAAGCACCAGGCCGGAGGCGAGCGCTATCGCAACTCTCTTGCGGATATGCACAGGAACGACTCCTTGATGTGGGTACCCGGCTCGTCCAGCCGGGGGCGAGCTTGACGGGTGCACGGACGTGCCTGGCTGGTGTGTGTCCGTACGCCCGCCCGTATGTGGGAGGGGTCAGCTCTTGACGGCGCCGGCGGTGAGTCCTTCGAGCAGCTGCTTGCGCAGGACGAAGAAGACCACCAGGCTCGGGATCGCCGCGAGCACGGCTCCGGCCAGGACCAGGTCGTACTGGCGACCGGTGGCGGCGAAGAGGGCCTGGAGCCCCAACGGCAGGGTGTAGTCGCCGGGTTCGCTGACCACGATCAGCGGCCAGATGAGGCTGTTGTAGCTGTTGAGGAAGGACCACACGCCCAGCGCGCCCAGGGCCGGACGCAGCAGGGGCAGCACGATGCGCCAGAAGAGCCCGAACTCGGTACAGCCGTCGACGCGCGCGGCGTCCAACAGGGCGTCGGGGACGGACTGTTCGGTGAACTGGCGCATCATGAAGATGCCGAAGGCGGGGGCCGCCCAGGGAACCACGAGGGCGAAGTACGGGGTGGTCAGATGGGCCTTGGCGACCATGATGAACAGCGGGACGACGATCACCGCGAACGGGACGGCCAGCGAGCTGAACATGATATTGAACAGGGCGTTCTTGCCGCGGAAGCGGTACTTGGCGAAGGCGAAGCCGGCCAGGGCACACAGCACGACCGAGGCCGCAGTGGAGATGAGGGCGACCACGGTGCTGGTCAGCAGCCAGCTCCAGAACGGGTTGCCGTCAAGGAGGCCCCGGTAGTTGGCCAGGGTGGCGGGCGAGGGCCACAGCTTGGGCGGGTAGTTGAAGATGTCGGCGCGGTCCTTGAAGGACGACGACAGGGCCCACAGCAGCGGCAGCGCGAAGACCAGCAGCAGGGCGATCAGGAAGACGTACAGCAGGGTGCGGCTGATCCTGCGACGGGTCCGGTCGGCGGTGGGCCGGACCGTGGGGTCGATGGTCGTCATCGGTCATCCCTTCCAACTCCCAGCAGGCGCATGGCGAGCCGGCCGAGGACGAACACGGCGACGAAGAGCAGCACGCCGGCGGCCGCCGCGTAGCCGAGCTGCTGGCGCACGAATCCGGCGCGGAAGATGAACATGGCGACGGACAGGGTGGATTCGCCGGGGCCGCCCTGGGTGAGCAGGAACGGCTCGTCGAAGATCTGTGCCGTGCTGACCAGGACGGTGACCGCGACGAACGCGGTGACCGGCCGCAGGCAGGGCAGGGTGACGTTGCGGAACCGGCTGACGGGACCCGCGCCGTCGATGGCGGCCGCCTCGTACAACTCGCGCGGCACGTTCTGAAGTCCGGCCAGGAAGAAGATGGTGAGGTAGCCGGTCCACCGCCACAGTACGAGGATCACCACGGTGACGCGTGCCCAGCCTGGGGAACCGAGCCAGTCGATGCCGCCGAACCCGAACAGGGCCTGGCCCAGGGCGTTCAGGAGGCCGAACTCGGTGTCGAAGAGCAGACCGAAGACCAGGGTGATGACGATCGGGGAGATCACCACGGGCATGAAGTAGGTCAGCCGGAACAGGTCGCGTCCGCGCAGACCGCGGGCGTTGAGCGCCTGGGCGATCAGGAGGGCGGCCGGGATCACGACGCACATCGTGAAGACGACGTACAGGGTGGTGTTGCCGACGGCGGTCCAGAAGCTGTGGTCGCCAAGGAGGTCACGGTAGTTGCGCAGGCCGACCCACTTCGGGGTCCCCAGACCGGCCCACTCGGTACAGCTGAGGTAGAGGCCGACCAGGATCGGCACCAGCATGAACAGGCCGTACAGCAGGTAGAAGGGCGAGATGAAGACGTACGGGGCCCAGGTGCGCTGGCGGCGCATCCACCAGGTGCGGGACGCTGCCCCGTCGGCGGAGGAATCCTTCGCCGCGGCGGGAATGGCGGGCGCGGAGCGGGTTGGCGGCGGAGCAGTCATCTTTTCACCTGCTGTCGGTATGCCTTCAGTCCGGCCTTGAGGGCGGCGGCCGGTGAGGTGCGGCCCTTGAGCGCGTCCAGGACCGGGCCGCCCAGTACGTCCATGAGGATCTGCATGCCGGGGGCCTGGTAGAAGACGGGGAGATCGGCGGCGGCCTTGCCGTAGACGTCGAAGACCTTCTGGCCGCCGAGGTACTCGTCCTTGATCGAGGTGAACTCGGGGTCCTCGTACAGTGGTTGGAGGGTGGGCAGGAAGCCGCCGTTCTTGTAGCGCAGGATCTGGCCCTCGCGGGTGAGGTAGACCCGCCTCAGCAGTTCCAGTGCCGCTTCGGTGTGGGGCTTGTCCTTCAGTACGGCGAAGCCGGTGCCGCCCAGGGTGGAGCCGACGTGGCCGCCTCCCTCGAAGCGGGGCAGGGTACGCATCCGCCAACGGCCCTTCTGGTCGGGCACGTTGGCCTGCAAGCCGTAGGCGTTGTACCAGTTGGGCATGGCCGTGGCCGCGAGCCGCCCGGTCTTCAGGGCCGCCGCGCAGGCGGAGCCGTAGGGGTCGGGCAGGGCAAGGAGGGCTCCCGAGCGGACCCCGCGGGTCATGAACTCCAGGACTTCCAGGGCCTCGGGCGAGTCCAGGGTGAGTTCGCCTGCGGCGTTGAAGAAGCCGCCGCCGCGCTGCAACAGGAACTGGTTGAACCCATTGACGATCGAACCGTTGTCCCCCGTGGACACCATCCCAATGCTGATCTTGTGGTCCTTGGCGAGGCGTTCGCCGTGCTCGAGGAACTCCTCCCAGGTCTCGACGGCCTCGGGGACCTGGTACTTGTCGAACACGTCCTGCCGGTAGTAGAGGACCGTGATCGAGTTGTCGGAGTCGAGAGCGTAGGGAACCTTGTCGACCGAGTACGGGGCCAGCTTGAGCAGGTCGTCGCCGAACGGGCGGACGGTGTCGCTCAGGTCGACGAAGAGGGTCTCGGCGATCCTCGCGTTCATCACCCGGGGGAACTGGTCGATGATGAGCCCGGCGAGGTCGGGGGTGTTGCCGTCGGCGACGGCCTGGGCGATCATCCGGGTCACGACGTCGCTGCCGGCCGCGGTGGTGGGCTTCACCGAGTAGTCGAAGCGCGAACCGCGCATCAGCCGCGCGTCCTTGGCCGCGTCCTGGAAGGTCTTGATGTAGCCGGGGTCGTGGGTCCACAGGGAGATCTGTACCGGTCCTGTGGTCACGGCCTTAGCCGATCCGGAGCCGCATCCTGCGAGCGCCGGTGCGGCAAGGAGCCCCAGTCCCGCGCCCGCTCCTGCCTTCAGCAATGACCTGCGGCTCAGCTCACTCATCGCCGGCTCCGAAGGCGGTCGTCAGGGCGATGCGGTGGACGTGGACCAGTTCCGCCGCGTCCACAGCGGCACGTTCGCGTGCGGCTTCGAGTCCTTCCCGGACCGTCGCGTCGACGTACACCTTGCTGTCGGGTGCGAGCGGCAGGACACGGATTTCGACGCCGTGCTCGGCCACCGCGTCAGCGAACCGGCGCAGACCGATCTCCCAGGCGGGGCCGTACCAGAAGTGATCCGCCACCAGCTGGCCATTGATGTAGGCCCGTGCCACATCACCGGTGTAGGACAGGCGCAGCAGTACCTCCCCGTCGGCTTCGAGTGCCGCTGGGGGGACGGTGATCCGGTAGACGGCGGCGTCGTCGAAGTCGGTGTCCAGGGGAGCCGAAGCGCGGTTGTGGGAGCCGCCGGTACGGGCGGGCGGCACCACGGCCTCGGCCCGTACGCACTCCACGGCCGGTCGGCACGCGGACACGGTGACGCCGTCGGCTGCGGGAGTGAGCGTCCAGCGGGTGAAGACGCCATCGGTGTGCGGCGCCGACAGTCCCGCTCCCTTGAGGGCGGCCACCTCGTCGACAGAGCCCAGCACAGCCAGCTCCAGACTGGTGCGCTGGGTGTGGATCCGCAGCTCCTCACCGTCGGCCAGAACGGGCTCGTCACACAGCACGAGCCGGTCGGCCCCCGCGAGGCGGACGCACTGGGCCTGCAGCGCGTCCGCCTCGGACAGAACCAGCAACCGAACGGTTCCCTCGGGGCCGGTCACGGTCACCACGGCATCGGTACCGGGTTCGGGGACACTCACCACCAGCTGGTCGGCATGCTCCGGTGTGTCGGGGTTCTCCACGCGCACGGGCCCGGTCACGTCGTAACCGGCCGGCAGGGCGAACTGGGGTGTGATGCCAGCGGTCGCCGAGAAGACGCTGACCGGGGTGCCGTCGAGTTCGAGCCGGGTCAGCGGCTGAGCACTGGCCCACTCGATACGCACCCCGCGGCCCGCCTCGTACCCGAGCGGCCACACGAAGTGCGCTCCGGAGGGAACGCTCACCCCCTGCGCGGGCAGAGTGAGCGTCCGTCCGCCGAGGTGCACCTGGAAGCGCACACCGTCATGGTCCGGAAGCGGCTCGTGCGGCTGATGGTTGTTGACGAAGAGGAAGCCCTGGTCGCCCTGTGCGCGTACCGACCAGCGCAACGACGACCGGTCGTCGAGTCCGGCCGGGCCGTCGTCGGGCAGGTACAGCGGCATGTCCGCGAGGGCCGGTCCGCTGTCCTGGATCAGCAGGTGCTGCGTGCGCAGCGCGGCGTACGAGGGGCGAACCTGGCCGTACTCCCCCAGCGGTGCCTGGAAGTCGTAGGTGACGGCGGGCAGGTCATTGGGGTAACCGGTGTCGTGCGACTCCTGGTTGGGAAGGGCGTGGTCGAGCCGCTGGGAACAGCCGTGGTACAGGTAGTAGCCCTGCCACACCGAGCCGCTGCCGAGCTTCGTGAGGGCGAGCGAGGAGATATCGTTCGCCGGCACCAGGGGACGCCGGTGGTAGGCGATCGCCATGCCGCCGCCCAGCTCGCAGGTCGCGTAGGGATAGCGGCGGTCGTCCGGGCCCGTCCCGGCGGGGGCCGACGAGCGCAGGTCCGCGCCGATGGCGTGGTCGTCGCGGATCGGGGTGAAGAAGTAATGGCGCCGCATCTCGCGGGTCCAGCCCTCGTGGGCGTCCTCCCAGAACGCCTCCGGGTAACCGCCGTACAGCGGCAGCAGCACATCCGCGGGAATGTCCGCCGCGCCCCAGCCCGTCGCTGTCCACAGCGGGGCCTTGATGCCCAGCCGCTCGGCCATCGCGCGGAGCGTACGCAGGTGCTCCGGCTGGTCGTACAACTCGTTCTCCACCTGGACGGCCACGATGGGACCGCCTTCGTCGTACGACAGGCCGCGCAGTTCCTGGGCGATGCGCGCGTAGTACGGCTCGACGAGCGCCAGGTACGCCGGATCGTCGGTGCGCGGGGAACACTTCTCCTGCATCAGCCAGTCGGGGAAGCCGCCGTTGCGGCATTCGCCGTGCGACCACGGCCCGAGCCGGACCGCCACGTACAGCCCGAGCTCACCGCACAGCTCGACGAAGTGCCGGATGTCGAGGGCGCCGTCGAAGCGGAACGTGCCGCGCTCCTCCTCGTGCTGGTTCCAGAAGAGGTAGGTGGCCAGGAGATCGATCCCACCGGCTCTGATCTTCAGCAGTTCCTCGCGCCATTCGGCCACGGGATACCGGCTGAAGTGGAACTCGCCCATGACCGGCAGCCAGGACTCGGAACCACGCGTGAGCCTGCGGCTGTCGGCCTGCAGGGGCTTCGGCGCCCCCGCACCGCTGCCCATGGGCAAGTGCCCCGACAACGGGGCGGGGGGATCTTGGGTGTGCAGCGTCAACATGACAGGCGGCTCCTGGCTCCTGCTGGCGGCTCGTGGATTGGGGTTCATCGTCGGGTCGGCCCCCATCCCTGTCAAGAAGTATTCATAAATAATGTTCACCGGTAGACTTGGGGACAACGACACGCCAAGCTCGCCGAAGGCTCACCCACCAGCCCGGCAAGCGCCCCTTCAGCCCTTCGAACCCGAGGAGAACCGCATGGCGTCCTACTCCGGCCGTGGTGTGCACGGACAGGTCGTGCACTCACTCGGCGCGCGCATCGTCAAAGGCGAGATCGCCGAGGGCGAGATCCTGGACATCGGCGCCCTCGGAGCGGAACTGGACGTGAGCCTCACCGTCATGCGCGAAGCGCTCAAGGTTCTCGCCGGCAAGGGCCTGACCGACGCACGGCAAAAGCGCGGCACCTTCGTCAGGGAACGGGCCCACTGGAATCTCCTCGACGCCGATGTCATCCGCTGGCGCATGGAGGCGGGCGACGGCCCCCAACTGCTGCGCGACCTCGCCGACGTCCGCGCCATCATCGAACCCGCCGCAGCGCACCGGGCCGCTCTGCACCGCACCGACGCCGACCTGGCCGCCCTCGAATCCGCCCTGGAAGCCATGGGAGAGGCGAAGGTGGACTCCGCGGCCGCCGCCGATGCCGACGCGGCCTTCCATCGCGCGCTGCTCGCCGCCACCGGCAACGAACTGCTGCGACGGATGGACATGCTCCTGGAACCCGGCCTGAAGGAACGCGACCGCATGGTCCACAGCCACGGCGACGCCGACGACCCCGTTCCCAGCCACCGAGCGGTACTCGATGCCATCCGCGACCAGGACCCGACCCGCGCCGAACTCGCCATGCTGAACCTGCTCGCCAAGGCTCTCGCCGACCTCGACCAGCTCGCCCAGGCGCAGACTGCGGCACATTCGTGAGGACAGACACGGGCACGATCCAGTAGCGGCGATCGCTCGGAGGGAGATGGCGAACGCCCGTGAAACCCAAGGTTCGACAACAGGAGACAGGGTTGACCGACAAGGCAGACGGTGGCCGCATGCTGGTGCAGAAACACGTTCGCGGACACGTGCAAGCGGGCTTCGAAGCGGTGCGCGAGGTCTTCGCGCAGGTCGCGGCCCGGCAGCCGCACCCGACGGGCCAGCAGCTCGCGGTGTATCACCGGGGCGAGCGCGTGGTGGACCTCTGGGCCGGCCCTGTCGAGGACGGCGACTCGCTGACCGGCGTGTTCTCGGTGAGCAAGGGCGCAGCCCACCTGGTCGTGGCCCTGCTCGTCCAAGACGGCGTACTGGACCTGGACCGAACGGTGGCTTCGTACTGGCCGGAGTTCGCCGAGGCGGGGAAGGAAGAGACAACCCTGCGCCAACTGCTGGCCCACCAGGCGGGCGTGATAGGCGTGGACGACGTCTTCACGATCGAGGAACTGGCCGACGACACCCTCATGGCCCAACGCCTGGCCACCCAGGCCCCCTATTGGAAGCCCGGCACGGCGTTCGGCTACCACGGCCTCGTCATAGCCGCCCTCACCGGCGAGGTCGTGCGGCGCGCCACCGGCCGTACCCTCCAGGAGTGGTGGGAGCACCGGGTGCGCCGCCCGCACGGCGTCGACTTCTACCTGGGGCTGCCGGAGGAACTGGAATCCAGATACGTCCCGGTGGCCCCGGCGATCCAGACCTCTGATGCGGAAGCGGAAGAGCCCCCGGAGTTGGTGAAGATCGCCTTCAGCCACAAGTACATGCCGGACCTGTCCGTCTTCCCCAACTTCCGCCGCACCAGGGCCCTCGGTCAGGGCTCGGCGGGCGGTGTCGCCTCCGCCCGAGGCGTGGCCGGGGCCTACGCGGCGGCGATCGGAGTCCTGGACGACCGGCCGGCGCTGCTGGACGCGGAGACGGTCGAGACGTTCACCCGAATCCACTCCGAGGGCATCGACGTGGTGGGCGGCGTTGAAAGCCTCTTCGCCCTCGGCTTCGCGGTCTTCGGCGACCGCTACCCCTGCCTCGGCCCCGACGCCTTCGGTCATGGCGGGGCAGCCGGAGCCGTCGCCTTCGCCAGCCCCCGGCTCGACCTCACTTACGCCTACATCCGCACCCGCTTCGCCGTCGGCGAGAGCGCGGACCAGGAGAACAGGCTGCTGATCGAGGAGCTGGTGCGGGCGGTCACCGGCGGGAGCGAGGACCCTGCCCAAGCACTGCAACCGCATGTGGGCTGACCATCAACGTCGGCCGTCGTTGAAGTGACTGCGTGCTGATGAACATCCATGTCAGTGGTGGCATACATGACGCGATGCGGCTGCCTTGCTGCCGTATCGCTGGTGACTGTGCCTCCGGATGTCGACCCGCTCAGCGCGCTCTTCACCGAGTGAGCAGTCACCAGGCCCTCGCTCTGGATCGACGTTCACGACGTGCACCGGCTCTTCGGCATGCTTCCCCTCGCTGACCGCTGCGAGGCGATGCCGACATCGCCGCACCGTGGGAAAGGTCGTCGCAGGGGTGCGATGAGAGCGCCGACGCCCGATATCGATGGTGCTGTACCTCACCGGGTTCAGGTCCGTGCCCCGCAGTCTCTGCGCCGCTGAACACCATCAGGCTGTGCCCGTCGGCCGGCACGGAGTCACCCGCAGCGAGGATGGTTCCGGCGGGGAAACTGCCCATGGCCTTGGGCAGCTCGAACAACTCGGGCTGCCGGCGCATGCCCCAGCCGTCCTGCGTGTCGGCAACCTCGGAGATCTTCGTCCAGGAGGTGCCGTTGTCGGTGCTGCGGTAGATGGGGAAGACCGGGGTGCCGTTGGTGTACTGCTCGAAGGTGGCGAGGATGGTGCCGTTGGCGGAGCCGTTGTTATGCAGACGCAACGCCCGCGCGTAAAGCGATCAGGGTGAGGAGGAAGAGAAGTACCGGCTGGTCTCAGTGGGAGGGCGGCGGTGCGGTCGAGCCGCGGACGACAAGTTCGACCGGCGGCTCACTCGCCGGAGGCAGGTCGGTCTCCGGCTTCTCGATGGCGTGCACGAGCAGCCGGATCCCTTCCCGGGCCGCCTCGTCGAAGGGCTGACGCACCGTGGTCAGTGGTGGGGTGACGTAGGCGAAGACGGGGTTGCCGTCGAAACCGACCACGCTGATGTCCTCCGGCACCCGGCGGCCGGCTTCCCGCAGGGCATGGATCAGACCGATGGCCATTTCGTCACCCGCCGCGAACACCGCGCTCACCGAGCCGTCCGCAGCCAGCTCGCGGCCCACCGCGTAGCCGGACGCGGCTGACCAGTCGCCCTGGACCAGGGGAGGTTCCGGAGCACTCCGTTCCGCCAGCGCCGCCCGCCAGCCCTCGACACGGTCCTTGGAGGCGTACCAACGCGGCGGACCGGCGAGGTGATGAACGGTCGTGTGCCCCAGATCCAGCAGGTGCCCGGTGGCCGCCCGCGCCAGCTCGAAGGCACCCACACCGACCGTCAGGGTCCGGGCGGAGTGGAAGGCCGGCGGCGCACCCAGGAACAGGACCGGCACGTCGATCCCGACCGACACCTCTCCTTCCACGATGGGCTCGGAGACGACGATCCCGTCGACTCCCTGTTCCAGCAGTGACAGCACGGCACCGGCGATGCCCTCGGGATCCCCGTCTGCCGTGTTGACCACACGCAGCGCGTAACCGGCGTCCCGTACGGCCTTCTCGATACCCACGAGAAGCGAGGCGGTTCCGTACCCGGCCGTCCCCAGAGCGACGACACCGATGGAACGGTTCCGCCCCGAGGCCAGCGCCCTGGCTGCGTGGTTCAGGCGGTACCCGAGTTTCTCGGCGGCATCGAGGACGCGTTGACGGACCGCCTCGGAAACGTACGGCTCATTGTTGAGGACCCGCGACACCGTCTTGCGCGAAACCCCGGCCACACGGGCGACATCCGCGCTGCGTGGCGCGGGGGAACCCGCGCCACGCCCCACCACTCGCGTCATGACAACTCCTGATGGCCGTCAGCATCGAACGAGGTCAACCGTATGACCACAGGGCCACTGACCGCGCGGTCATATCTAGGCAGTCGCAGGATCGTGCGTCAAGAGCGCATGCAGCTTTCTTCCGGAGGCAGACCGAGGCGCTGGGCAAGAGGCGGTTCGCTCGGCACGGCCAAGGGCCTCGCCAGGCCGATCGACGACGTGCGGGAAAAGGAGTTCGCTCTGGGACAGGTCACCATCTCCGCCTCGCCCAACGGGTGAGATGTCCTCGCGCGAAGTTGAAAAACCGTGCGCACACCCTTGACGCGCGATCTCGCGCTGCGTAGAAAATGACCGCGCGGTCATGCAGATGACCTCGAAAGATTCCCACGTTCGGCCACGCTAGCGTCATCGGCTTCGGTTCGACGGTGACCCCGTCTTCGCCCACATCGCCCCGGCCCTGACCACCGTGCGCCGGCTGACGCCGCCGCAGCCAGAGACAGACTCAGGCTTCTCGTCCACACCATCGAAAAGCCTGACACGCACATGTCACCGGCGAGCACCCGCCGGTCGGACTCGTCGTCCCAGCCTCGACTGCATCCCGACCGTCCTCCCCCAACAGACGGCGTTCTTCATCCTCACGTGCTCACCCATCGCCACGGTCAAGCGTCCGATCGCAGCTACCCGACTTCTTCTGACCTCCCACGCAGACGATCAAGGCCCCCGGCCGGCGAGAGGAGGCCGGCGCACCCAGAAGAGCCTTGCCGCATGTCAGATCTCGCTGGATCAGGCGGTGCTCGTGCTCCCCCCCGTATCTCCCCGAAAGGCTGAACTACCTTGCAAACATCTCGACGTAGCTTCGTCGCCGCCTCCGGCGCGGCCGCCGCCGCAGCCGTTCTCGGCGCAGCGTCTCCGTCATCCGCGTCGGCTTCCGCCGACCGCGTGTCAACGTCGTCTTCGGCCGCGGCGGACACCGATCTCATGCGGCTTCCCGACATGCCGCTGCACGACCCGTTCATCGTCGCCGACAAGGAGACCCGCACCTACTACCTCTACACGTCCAACGATTCGTCCGTATCAGGTGTGGACGGCACTGGCACGATGGTCTACCGCAGTCACAACCTGCGCGACTGGATGCGCCCCGTCGTGGTCTTCCGGACCGCCGACCAGAAGGGACTCTGGGCGACCGACGGCGGGTGGGCGCCGGAGGTGCACAAGTGGGGCGGCAAGTACTACCTGTTCACCACCCTGCACAACCAGAACAAGAAGCTTCCGGTCCCACCACCCAACCAATGGGGCACGCCGTTCCCGATCGGGAACTACATGCGTGGCACGATCATCGCTGTTTCGGAGTCGCTGCTGGGGCCCTTCACCGTCATCGACCCGTCACGCCCCACCCCGCCCGAGAACCTCATGACCCTCGACGGGACGTTGTACGTCGACCCGTCCGGGCAGCCCTACATGGTGTACGCGCACGAGTGGCTGCAGACCATCGACGGAACCATGGAAGCGATCCGGCTGGCTCCGGACCTGTCGGGAAGCGTCGGCGATTCGACCTACCTGTTCAAGGCATCGGACGCGTTCTGGGTCAGCGAGCAGATCCCCAGCGGCGTACCGAATCAGCTCCCGCCCTATGTCACCGACGGCCCACAGTTGTACCGCAGCCCTGGCGGATCCCTGATCATGCTGTGGTCGACGTACGAAAAGAACTCGGCCAACGCGGACGGGACCGTCGGCGGCACCTATGTGCAGACCTATGCCGTCTCGAAGTCGGGCAACATCAAGGGGCCGTGGAGTCAGCGCCGACCGCTGGTCCGGAACGACAGCGGTCACGGCATGCTGTTCCACGCCTTCGACGGCCAACTGATGATGGTTCTCCACCGCCCCTTCAACAACGCGCGCGGGAAGCTGTACGAGATGCAGCTTGTCGGCCACGAGCTCCGGGTGCTCCGTCAGCGTACCGATCTCGATGGCGGCGGATGACGCCCCCTGTATGACCGCTGGCTGCCGAGACCCGGGCATCCGGCACCTCGCCGGCCCTCAGCGGTGGTTCGCCGCCCGGGACAGACTCGGTGTGTGGTCCTCGCGGAATGCGGCAGGCAGTAGCCGCCGAACGCGAGGTGACTTGCCCATCGGTCTGATTCGCGCGGCGGCGGAGGTCTGCCTGCTCGTGCCGGACGATGTCGTCCGTGTCGTCGGCTTCGACGACAGTCCGTCTCACCTGGGTGACTCAGCCCTGACAAGGACGGATTAACAGTCAGCTAGTGAACGCTCTATCCGGGCCTGAGCGACATCCGCTCATGCGGGCGGTGAGCCACCCGCACTCACCGCCCCACCGCTCCTCAAGAACACTCCATGACCGTGGACTTCCGCCGTACGGCACGCGACGCGCATGCCGGCCACAGCCCGCGTGACGCCCACCGAACCTGACGACCCCGACGCCCCGGCAGCGACGTCCGCGCCTCACCCACTCCTCGCACTTCTCTCCCTTCCCCACCCATGCGCAGCGCCCTCGCCAGGCGCTCCGTTCCTCTGCCCATCCTCTGTCCATCGGCGGGAGTTCAGCATACCTCGATCCTTTGTTCCCACGTCCTCCATGAGCCGTCGGCGGTTCCTCGCCGCGACCGGAGCGGTCTCGCTCGGCGCCGCGCTGGCCGCGTGCAGCGGCGACGGCGGCTCGGGCGGCTCATCCTCCGCCAAGCCGGTGAGCCAGGCCGACATGGACAAGGCGATGAAGACGCCGACCGAGCTGACGTTCTGGACCTGGGTCCCGGACATCCAGCAGGAGGTCGCGCTCTTCGAGAAGAAGTACCCCGCGATCAAGGTCAAGGTCGTCAATGCCGGCCAGGGGGTGGCCCACTACACCAAGCTGCGCACCGCGCTCAAGGCCGGCAACGGTGCACCCGACGTGACGCAGATCGAGTACCAGGCGATCCCCACCTTTACGATCACGGACAGCCTGCTGAACCTTGCCCCCTACGGAGCCTCGGCACTGAAGGACCAGTTCGTCGACTGGACGTGGGGACAGGTCAGCGGACCCGGCGGCGAAGTCTGGGCGATACCCCAGGACACCGGACCCATGGGGATGCTCTACCGCAAGGACATCTTCGACAAGCACGGGATCCAAGTGCCCAGGACCTGGGACGAGTTCGCGGCCGCGGCGCGGGGGCTCCACAAAGCCGACCCGAAGGTCTACCTGACCAACCTCGCGGCGAACGAGCCCGCCGCCTGGCACGGCCTGCTGTGGCAGGCGGGCGGCAAACCGTACGCGACCTCGGGCAAGAGCACCCTGTCCATCAGCGTCGACGACGCCGTGTCCAAGAAGCTCGGCGCGTACTGGGGCGGGCTCGCGAAGGAAGGCGTCATCAGCACCGACCCGGGCTGGACCGACGGCTGGTACGCCGGGTTCAACAAGGGCAAGTACGCCACCTGGCTCACCGCGGCCTGGGGCCCGTCGTTCCTCTCCGGTTCGGCCAAGTCCACCGCGGGCAAGTGGCGGGCGGCACCGCTGCCGCAGTGGGACGCCGCCAAGCCGGTCTCGGGCAACTGGGGAGGATCCACCACCGCGGTCATCAAGTCGACCAAGAATCCCATCGCGGCGGCGATGTTCGCGCAGTTCCTCAACAGCGACCCGGCGAGCGCCAAGATGTTCGCCACCAAGCAGTTCTTCTTCCCGGCGACCAAGGCCCTGCTGGCGGACCCGAGTTTCACCGGCGACGCGCCCGCCTTCTACGGCGGCCAGAAGGTCAACCAGGTCTTCGCCGACATCAGCGACACCGTCTCCACCTCGTTCCAGTGGCCGCCGTTCCTGGACCAGGCGGCGACCGACTGGACCGAGACCGTCGGCAAGTCCCTTGCCGACAGGTCCGGCACCGTCGCCGCGCTCGGCAGCTGGCAGTCCCGGCTCACGACGTACGCCACGAAGCAGGGCTTCACCGTCAAGGGGACCTGATGACTGCCACGACCGCGGCCTACGCCGGGAAGTCACGACGAGGGGGACCAGCGCCGCGTCGTCGGTCCGGCTCGGCAGGACCCCTGTTCGTAGCCCCCTTCCTGATCCTCTTCCTCCTGCTGTTCCTCGCCCCGCTCGGCTACGCCGCCTACCTGAGCCTCTTCCAGCAACGCCTCGTCGGCGGCACGGTGTTCGTCGGCCTGGACAACTACGTCACCGCCCTGGGGGACCCACAACTGCTCCACGGGGTCGGCCGCGTGGCCCTGTTCTTCCTGATCCAGGTCCCGCTGATGCTGCTGCTGGCCCTGCTCTTCGCCCTCGCCCTGGACAGCGGCCTGCTGCGGCTGGCACGCGTCATCCGGCTGGGCATCTTCGTGCCGTACGCGGTCCCGGGCGTGGTCGCCACGCTCATGTGGGGCTACCTCTATGGCCCTGACTTCGGCCCCTTCGCCCAGCTGAGCCGCGATCTCGACCTGCCAGTCCCGCACTTCCTCAGCGAGAGCTGGATGCTCGGCAGCCTGGCGAACATCGTGACCTGGGAGTTCGCCGGCTACAACATGATCATCCTGTACGCGGCCCTGCGGACCATCCCACACGAACTGTACGAGGCAGCCGCCGTGGACGGGGCCGGAGCCTGGCGCGTCGCCTGGTCGATCAAGCTCCCCGCGCTGCGGCCCGCCCTCCTGCTGACCCTGCTGTTCTCGGTGATCGGCAGCTTCCAGCTCTTCAACGAACCCAGCCTGCTGATGAAGATCGCCCCGGACGTCATCAGCAGCTCCTACACCGCCAACCTCTACGCCTACTCCCTCGCCTTCACCGGCAACCAGCTCAACTACGCGGCCACGGTGTCCTTCCTCCTGGGGCTGGTCATCGTCATCGCCTCCTACGCCGTGCTGCTCACCGCGAACCGAAGGAGGGAGAAGTGACGACCACCATGCCGAAGGCCAGGACCGCACCGGCCGCGGGCCCGGCCCCCACCGCACCGAAGCGGCGCCGGCCCGCATCCCCCCGCCGCAGCACCCCGCTGACGATCGCCATGCTGGCCGCCCTGGCCTACTTCCTCCTCCCGCTCTTCTGGCTGCTGGTCGCCTCGACCAAGAACACCCAGGACCTGTTCAACAGCTTCGGCCTCTGGTTCTCCCACGCCCCGCAGCTACTGGCGAACATCCGCGCGACCTTCACCCAGGACGACGGCGTCTTCGTGCACTGGCTGCTCAACACCGCCGCGTACGCCGTCGTCAGCGCCCTCGGCGCCGCCCTGCTCGCGGCCGCCGCCGGATACGGCTTCGCCAAGTTCCGCTTCCGCGGCGACCGCGCCGCCTTCAACCTCGTACTCGGCGCCATCATGGTCCCGGCCACCGCGCTGGCGATCCCGACCTACCTGTTGTTCGCCCAGGTCGGCCTGGTCAACACCCCCTGGGCGATCATCCTGCCGTCCCTCGTCAACCCCTTCGGCCTCTACCTCATGCGGGTCTACGCCGCCGACGCCGTCCCCGACAGCCTCCTGGAGGCCGCCCGCATCGACGGGGCCGGGGAGGCCCGGATCTTCTTCCGGATCGCCCTCAGGCTGCTGGCCCCCGGCCTGGTGACCGTCCTGCTCTTCACGCTCGTGGCGACCTGGAACAACTACTTCCTGCCGCTGATCATGCTCAACGACCCGAACCTGTATCCCATCACGGTCGGCCTCTCCTCCTGGGCCGCCCAGGCGCAGAACGGCGGGGGCGGCGCCAGCAGCGACATGCTCCCGCTCGTCGTCACCGGCTCCCTGATCTCCATCGTGCCGCTCGTCATCGCCTTCCTCATGCTCCAGCGCTATTGGCAGAGCGGTCTGGCTGCCGGCGGCGTCAAGCAGTAACTCCCCCTACTTTCACGGAGGTTTCTTCATATGCAGAGAAGACGGCTGGGAAAGGCGCTGGGCACCTTCATCGCGGCATCTGCGATGGTGGCGGTCCCCATGAGCAGTGCGCAGGCTTACAACCCGACGGGCGGGATCCTGTACCAGCTCGGAAATGAACCGTGCCTGAAAGGGCGAGGCAACTGCGCGATCTACGTGAAGTCGGCGCAACTGCCGAGCGGACGTCTGGTCGCAACGTTCGAGAAGGCCACTGTCGTGCCGACGACGGGGAGCGCAGACGGAGAGACCCTGCCGATCTACAAGAGCGACGACTACGGCACGTCGTGGCAGCCGCTGTCGGAGGTCAAGGCTCCGGCGTACCTCTCGGGCGACCCCCAGTACGCGAAGTACAAGAGCAACTGGGGAGCCCCCTATCTCTACACGCTTCCGCAGGACGTCGGGACCCTGAAGAAGGGCACGCTCCTCCTCGCGAGCGTCGTGACGGGCGACGACCACTACTACAAGGAACACAAGGCGGCCGACCCGAACTGGACGCCGTCCAACGACGGGGACCGCAGTGACATGGCGATCGCCCTGTACTCAAGTACCGATGACGGCGTGACGTGGAAGGTCGAGAACGTCATCGCCACGGGCGGCTGGCAGGGCGGCAGCGCGGGCGCGATCGGCAAGAACATCGCGAGCGCGAACGCGTACAAGCAGGTGGATCCCCTCTGGGAGCCGTACCTGATGGTCTACAAGGACAAGCTCGTCTGCTACTACTCCGACGAGAACGACTACCTCGGCTTCGACCCGGTCACCGGCGTCCCGACACTGGACCCCGCCAACGACACCGCCCCGGACTCGCACGGCCAGATCCTCGTCCACAAGACCTGGAACGGCAGCAGCGCCGAGTGGAGCGAGCCCGTCGTCGACATCGCGGGACTGACCCAGGACATGGGCGGCGGCAAGACGGAGATCGGCGGCGGTCGGCCCGGCATGACGAACGTCGTCCCGACGACGGACGGCAAATGGCTGCTCACGTACGAGTACTGGGGCGGCGGAACCAACGTCCGGGTCGCGATCGCCGACGACCCGTTGAAGTTCTACCGCGGCTCCGTGGGCAACCCCGTGACCTCGTTGCCGGTCGTCGCGGGCTCCCGTCCGCTCGCGACGGGCGGCAGCCCGGTCATCATCAGGCTCCCCGACGGGCGCCTGGTCTACAACGCCGCGAGCAGTGGCAGCGTCTGGGTCAACGAGAGCGGACGCAGCGACGGCGTGTGGAAGGAGTACCAGACGATGTCGCGGGCCGGCTACACCCGCAACCTGCAGCACGTCGAGGGCACCGGCCGCATCGCGATCCTCAACCACCAGGACACGTCGGTGATCGCGTTCGGCGAAGTCGATCTCGGCCGATCCGAAGGCGCCTACTACCAGTTGGTGAACCGCAAGACCGGCCAGGTGATCGGCACCGGGAACACGACCAACGACGCGAACATCGGCAACGGAGACATTCCTGACGTCCGCCTGGAGGACGCCGGCTCGGCGGCGAACAAGGACACCCAGTACTGGCACGTGGTGACCGAGCCGCAAGGCGGCACGACGCTGCTGAACAAGTCCGGAGGCCGCTCGGCAGCGATCTGGACCGGGAACGCGACGGTCGGCCAGAGGATCGGGCAGTGGGTCGACTACAGCGCCACGGGCAGCTGGAACCTCATCAAGTCCGCTGACGGCTACTACAGGTTCCAGGCGGTGAAGAACCCGAACGTGTACCTGACCGGTGCATCCAGCGGAGCGCCGCTGACCTTGCAGAACGCGGTCACGGACGGCTCGCAGGAGTGGCGGCTCGTCCAGCAGGCTCCGACAGCCATGGACCTGGCGAAGGACAGGCGATCGAAGAACCTGATCGCGGCGAACCAGGTCGGTGTGCAGGCAACCATGTCGCTGGACGCGAAGGCATCGGATCCCGCGGGCCGCGCCCTGCACGCGGACACAACCGGCCACGTTTACGCCTTTGCAGCCGACGGGAAGGTCACCGACCTGGGCCCGGTCCCCTTCGACGAGGACCAGAGGGGCAGGGTGACGCTCCCGGCGACGATCGCGGGCGGGAAGAGAATCAAGGTCGCCGTGGTCTTCGACGACACACCGCTGATGTGGGACGCGGTCACCGTTCGGGCCGCTGCCACCGAACGCTGATCCGTGGGCTTGGGGTGAGCCGACTCGTCGGCTCACCCCAAGCCCAGCTGTACACAACGGGCTCACACCGGCCCTGACGCCAACAAGGGCTGACACCCACACGCCAGCCCTCCCCTACACCTCCCGGAGCACCACCAGTGAGTACCGCAGCCGCTTTCGTCTTCCCGGCATCGCCTACGGAGCCGACTACAACCGGCACCCTGGTCCCGAACTCCCGCACCTCGTCGGCGAGCGGCATGCTCTCGTCGAGGGCGGCCCGCGGTCCAGGCCCCGTTCAGGGAACCGCGGGCCACCCCCGCTGTCGCCGGGCCGTGCAGCGCCCGGTCGGCCCGCCGGCCCTCGGCGGGCAGCACCGTCGCCGGCGGGCTCTGTTGCTCAGGCGCCCGGTGTGATGCGCAGCCTGATGGTGCGGGCTTCTGGGCGCAGCACAAACTCAGGCCACACGTCCGGCCCGCAGGACCGGGAGCCGAGTCCGTGCTGGACGGCGTCGATGATCAGGTGACTCGTGGTCGACTCCGGCAGCTCGAATGGGTGTGCGGCCCCGGCGATCTGCTGAGGGGTGTGGCGGCCGAGGGTGAAGCCGGGACGCCGGCCGCGGGCGTCGGGGAGGGCCACGAGCCGCAGTACCTCGTTGCCGCCGCTGGTCAGCGTGAGGCGCCGCATGTGGGAGCGGTGGCCGGTCTCCTGGGGGCGCGCGTAGGCGACCGCGAGGTCCCGGACCCCGGAGGAGAAGCGGCCGGTGCGGGCCGCGCGGAGACTGTCGGGGTAGGACTCCAGCGGGCCCAGGCCGAACCAGTCCGCGCCGTCGACGGGCGCCGTCCCGTCGGGCAGTTCGAAGCGCACCCCGATCCGCGGCCACACCGACCGCCAGCCGCGCGAGGGCTCGATCTCCACGCGCAGTTCGAGTTCGCCGTCCTCGATCGACCAGACGGACTCCACGGTCACCGAGAGGGCGGAGTCCGCGGCGGAGACCCGGTCCACGGTGCGCAGGGCGTCCGCGGCCTGCTCGACGCCGAGGCGCCGCGTGGTCAGCCGGTCCAGGCCGTCGCGGCGCCACGTGTCGGCGCTGGACACCCCGAGGACGCTGTTGTCGCTGCCCTCCAGCCGGTCGGCCCGGCTCTCGTCGTTGTCGGTGGGCGCGCGGAACAGCTCCAGGCGTGGGCCGGTCACGGGGCGCCCGGCGAGGCGGGTGAGGGAGCCGCCGGTGAACTCGGCGATGCCGAGCGTGAGCGTTCCCTCGCCGGGCCGCCAGTCGCGCCGGGGCCGGGCGGCGGGCACCGGCCGCCGTAGCGAGCGGTCGAGTTGGGCGGTGGCGATCTCATGCCCCTCCGGTGCCCAGGCGGTCGCCGCCGCCAGCACCGCCTCGACCGTCAGCCAGGTCTCGCCGTCCGGGGCCACCGCGACCGGCGGCAACGGCACCCGCCCCGACTCGCCCGCCGCGAGGACCGGGGCATCCCACTCCCCCGAGTCCACGAGGTTTCCGTCGTGCTCGACGCGCCAGCGGAAGCGCAGGTCGGACGTGTCGGCCGAGTGCCGCAGGTTGGCGATCTCGAGCTTGTCGCCGTCGAAGGCGAAGCGGATCGGCTGCACGACCGCCTTGAACTCGTGCAGGCTCGGCGTCGGCACGTCGTCGCTGAGCACCATCCCGTCCATCACGAAGTTGCCGTCGTGCACGACCTCCCCGAAGTCACCGCCGTAGGCGTGGTACGGCGTCCCGTCCGGGGCCGTGGCCAGGATGCCGTGGTCGCGCCACTCCCAGACGAAGCCGCCGTGCAGCCGCGGGAACCGGTGGACCAGTTCCTCGTACTGGTCGAGGGCACCCGGCCCGTTGCCCATCGCGTGGGCGTACTCGCAGAGCAGGAACGGCTTGGTGCGCTGCCGGGCGCCCTGGGCCGGGGTGCAGCCGAGCAGCGGCGCGCGGGAACCGTCCGCGCCGATCTGCTCGATCTCCGGGACCGTCGCGTACATGCGCGAATAGACGTCGGTGTACTCGCCGGTGTAATCACCTTCGTAGTGCACGGGACGCTCGGGGTCGCGGGCGTGGACCCAGGCCGACATGGCGGCGAGGTTGGCGCCGGTTCCGGCCTCGTTGCCGAGTGACCAGATCACGACGCAGGGATGGTTCTTGTCCCGCTCAACGGTGCGCTGGACACGGTCCAGGTAGGCCGCGCGCCAGGCCGGGTCGTCGCTCGGGTTGCCGGCCCAGTCGACCTTCTCGAAGCCGTGGGTCTCCAGGTCGCATTCCAGGACGACCCAGAAGCCGAGTTCGTCGGCGAGGTCGAGCAGCCGGGGATGCGGGGGGTAGTGGCTGGTGCGGATGGCGTTCACGTTGAACCGCTTCATGCGGGCCAGGTCCGCGCGGGCGTGCTCCTCGTCGAAGACCCGGCCGCGCTCGGGGTGGGCCTCGTGCCGGTTCATCCCATGGAAGACGACACGGCGGCCGTTGACCAGGAACCGGTCGCCGCGGATCTCGACCGTGCGGAAGCCGACCCGCAGGGCGATGCTCTCCGCGGCCGAGGACACGGTGACGTCGTACAGCCGGGGCTGCTCGGCCGACCACGGCTCCACGCCCGCGATGTCGAGGGGCACCACATCGGCCGGGGTGGCCCAGACCCGCTCGACGCCGAGTTCGGGGATGCGCAGGGTGACGGGGAACGCGGCCGCGTCGGCGGTCACCTCCGGGTCGATACGGCCGTTTCCCTGGTCGTAGCCGGTGCGCAGCCAGACGTCCTCGACGCCCCCGGCCGGGCGGGCGAGCAGGGTGACGTCCCGGAAGATGCCCGGCAGCCACCACTGGTCCTGGTCCTCCAGGTAGCTGGCGGCCGACCACTGGTGCACCCGTACGGCGACGACGTTGTCGCCCGGTCGCACCGCGGACGTCACGTCGAACTCGTGGGCCAGCCTGCTGCCACTGGCGCTGCCGATCTCGACGCCGTTCACCCAGACCCTGAACAGCGACTCCACCCCGTCGAACCGCAGCAGGACCCGCTCGGCGTCCGACCAGTCCTCGGGGAGGTCGAAGCGGCGGCGGTAGTCGCCGGTGGGGTTCTCGTCGGGGACGTGCGGCGGGTCGATCGGGAAGGGGTACTGGACGTTCGTGTAGATCGGCCGGCCGTAGGCGCCGTCGCCTTCCAGCACCCAGTGCGCGGGCACCGGGATGCTGTCCCAGCCCCGGTCGTCGAAGTCCTCGGAGGCGAAGTCCTCGGCGACGGCCGCCGTGGGCGACAGACGGAACTGCCAGGGGCCGTTCAGCGACTGCGAGGGGGCGTCGGAGTGCAGCCAGGAGCGGGCCGGACGCAGGGCGCCCCGCCACGGTGCGGTGTCCGACACGTACGTGGAGAACTGGGAAGACAAGGGGCTCACAACCTTGTTGGGCAACGAACGAACGGGAGGCGTGCTTCAGCCCTTGTTGGCGCCCAGGGTGAGGCCGCTGACGAACTGGCGCTGGAGCACGAAGTAGACGATCAGGGTGGGGATCGCGGTGAGCAGGGCGCCGGCGGCGATCAGGTTGGGGTCGGTGAAGTACTGGCCGGAGAGGTTGTTCAGGGCCGAGGTGATCGGCATGTTCTCGCCCGTGGAGATCAGGACGATGGCCCAGAAGAAGTCGTTGTAGATCCAGATGGACAGCAACGTCGCCAGCGCGGCCATCGCCGGCTTGCACAGGGGCAGCACGATCTGCCAGTACAGCCGCCACACCGAGGCACCGTCGACCAGCGCGGCCTCGGTCAGCTCGTGCGGCAGCGAGCGCATGTAGTTGCTGAGCACGAACGCGCAGAACCCGGACTGGAACGCCACGTGGATCAGCACCAGGCCCAACGCCGAGTCGTACAGCTTGCCGCTTATGGTGATGCCGGGCAGGTCGATCAGCAGGTACAGCCGGTACAACGGGGTGATGATCACCTGCTGGGGCAGCAGGTTGCCGGCGGTGAAGACCAGCAGCAGCGCCAGGTTGAGACGGAAGTCGAAACGGCTGACGTAGAAGGCGACCATCGACGACAGCAGCAGCGTCAGCAGCACCGCCGGCACGGCGATGAGCAGCGTGTTGCCGAAGTAGTGCAGCATGTCCGACTGCGTGAAGGCGTTGGTGAAGTTGTCGAGGCTGAGCTTGTCGGGCCAGGAGACATAGCCCTTCTCGCTGGTCTCCCCGTACGGGCGCATCGCCGCGAGCAGCGCCCACAGCAGCGGCGCGAGCCAGGCCAGGGCCGTGACGACGAGGAAGGTGTGCAGCAGGATCCGGGCGGGGCGGATCGGGGTGCGCTGCTTGACCGGTGCGCTCACGGTGCTCACGCTTGCCGCTCCTTCCGGAAGGTCGCGATCAGGTACGGGATGATCACGGCGAGGGAGATCACCAGCAGGACCACGGCGATGGCGGAGCCGTATCCGATGCGGCTGGACTCGCCGATGATGTTGTTGGTGACCAGGATCGACAGCAGTTCGGTGCCCTGGGCGCCCTTGTTGAAGACGAAGACCAGGTCGAAGGCGCGCAGCGCCTCGATGATCGTGACGACCAGGACGACGGTGTTGGTCGGGCGCAGGGTCGGGAAGATGACGTTCCTGAACGTCTGCCACTCATTCGCGCCATCCAGCGAGGACGCCTCCCGCAGGGCCGGGTCGACGCCCTTCAGGCCCGCCAGGTAGAGGATCATCATGTAGCCGGTGTGGCGCCAGGAGGCGGCGACGAGGATCGCCCACAGGTTGAGGTCCGGGTCGCCGATCCAGTCGATGTACTTGCCGGGCTCGTTCGCACCGATCAGGTTGTTGATCAGGCCGGTGTCCGGGTTGTAGACCAGCTGCCAGACGAACCCGATGACCGCCATCGACAGCACGACGGGCAGGAAGAACGCGGTCTGGTACACCTTGCTGAACCGGATCTTCTTGTCCAGCTGCACGGCCAGGAACAGCCCCAGCGGAGTCGGGATCAGGATGAGTACGACGAACCAGACGACGTTGTGCTCGACAGCGGGCCAGAACTGCGGGTTGTTGGTGAACAGTTCCTTGAAGTTGTCCAGGCCGACCCACTTGATGGAGTCGAAGCCGATGCCGTCCCAGGTGGTGAAGGCCAGCGCGATCGAGGCGAGAGCCGTGAGCCAGACGAGCGTGACGTGCAGGATCGTCGGCAGCCCGGCCATCAGGCCGAGCGTGATGCGGTCCCGTCTGGTGAGCAGCCGTCGGTGGCCCAAGGGCGCCCGCAGCCGCTTGGCCTGATTCGTAGTCACATTCTTCGGGTGGCCCGAGGGCGGCACTGCGGCCGTGCCCGGGGTGCTGGTGGTGCCGGTCCCGGTACCGGTGTTCTTTGTGACGGTCATGCGGACGCGAAGATCGTCTTCTTCTGGCGCTCGATCGACGCCAGCAGGCTGTCGACGCCCTTGGGGTCACGGACGAACTTCTGCAGGGCGGGCTGCATCACCGTGGAGGTGAAGTCCGGCCGGCTGTCGCGGTCCATGAACTGGGTGAGGTGCTTGGCACCGGAGATCGTCGCGTACGCCTTCTTCTGCAGCGCAGTGTACGAGGAGGTGTCGGCCTTGTTGGACGCCGCGACCAGGCTGGTGTCGGACTTCAGGTAGATCTGCTCGGCCTCCGGCGTGCCCAGGAACTCCAGGAGCTTGAGCGCACCGGCCTTGTTCTTCGGGGCCTTGGAGAGCATGAAGCCGTCGGTGGGCGCCTCGACGGTGTCCTGCCCGTACGCGGAGTTGATCTCCGGGAAGGGGAAGAAGTCGAGGTCGTCCAGGTCGGCCTTGTTCGTGAACTGCTGCGCCACGAAGCTGCCGAACAGGTACATGCCCGCCTTCTTCGATATCAGCGTCTGGGCCGCGTCCTGCCAGGTGCGGCCGACGGCGCCTTCCTGGTGGTAGGGGAGGATCTCGGCCCAGTGGTCGAAGGCGGTGCGGACCTTGGCGTCGGTCCAGGACGCCTTGCCGGCCATCAGTTCGACGTGGAAGTCGTAGCCGTTGGTGCGGAAGTTGATCTGGTCGAAGGTGCCGAGCGCGGGCCAGGCGTCCTTGTCGCCGAAGGCGAACGGGACGAGGCCGTCCTTCTTCATCTGCTTGCACAGAGCGACGAGTTGGTCCCAGGTGGTGGGGACCTCGTACCCGTACTTCTTGAAGACGCTCTTGCGGTAGAAGACGCCCCAGAGGGATGTGGAGATCGGCACGAAGTAGTACTTGCCGTCCTCGCCCTTGCTGAGCGCCTTCATCGCGTCGGGGAAGTTGCCGCCGATCTTCTGCCACACGTCGTCGATCGGGGCGGCCAGGCCCTTGGCCGCGAAGAACTGCATGCGGTAGCCGGCGAACCAGTTGAACACGTCGTCCGGGGTGCCCTGGAGGTAGGAGTTGATCTGCTCCTGGAACGTGTTGTGGTCCTTGGTGTTCACGTCGACCGTGATCCCGGACTGCTTCGTGAACGCCGCGTAGATCTCGGCGAACGCCTTCTTCGGCACCGCGTCCGACGCGTTCGACCCGAGGCTGACGGTCTTCGGGTCGGCCGCCGTACCGCTGCCGCCGCAGGCGCTGAGCAGCGGTATGCCGGCGCCGAGGACGGCTGCGCCACCGATACCGCGCAGGACGGTGCGGCGGCTGGCAGCAGGCATGGGCCGACCGAGGGAGGAAGAGTGCATTTCGGCTCCTGACAGGGCGGCCGTGCCCAGGCGGCACGTCGGCCCGCGGGGTGTGACGGGGAAGCGGTCGTCCACACGACCAGGACTCAACACGATCGAACAAATTCGACCGGCGGTTGCGAGGAAGACTGGACGCTTCGTGGAGTCGCTGTCAAGCCCCTTTGACCTGAACGCAGGGCCGACCGCACCTGTCGAGAAGTCGGACGGCTTGCAGTCGGACGGGAGCGACGCCTCGTTCCGTGAGCGGACCTAGCGAGTGAGCATCTGCCCTTTGAGCAGCATATATGCCCGGCAGAGGCGGCCCCCTCACGGCGGCTGCGCAACCCGTCGCCGACCATCCGCCCTCCATCGAATTTGCTGCCGCCCAGCGGAATCGATACTGCGGGGGCCCTTGACGTACAGCTGTCGGCTACGTAGACATGACCACGCGGTCAGACCGCGTGGTCATACAGTTGACCTCCTTCGATGCAGACGCACGGCCGTCGGGAGACTTCATGGCAGCAGTGGTGGGACGGAGCGAGGGCTCCTCTGTGCCGCGCAGCGCGGACGTGGCCCGCCTGGCCGGGGTGTCGCGCAAGACGGTGTCCCGGGTCCTCAACAACGAGCCGTATGTCTCCGAGGAGGCCCGCACAAAGGTCCTCGCAGCCGCTGAGGAACTCGGCTACCGGCTGAATCAGGCGGCCAGGACACTGGCCTCCGGGCGTACCGGCTCCATCGGCGTGGTCGCCCTGGGCACCGCCGGGTACGGGACCGCTTCACTGCTCGTGCACATCGAGCGGGCCGTGCGCGACGCGGGTTACGCGCTCCGCGTGGTCAACACGCCGGATGGCGACCCTGCGGGTATCGCGGGTGCCGTGGAGCTGCTGCTCGAGCAAGGGGTGGACGGCGTCGTCGTCTCCGAACCCATCGTGGAGGGTGACGTCGGCGTCCGCGTGGACGTCCCCGTCCTCTTCCTGGGGGCGCCTCCAGCCTTCACCGCCAGCCGCACCGTGACCATGGGTGTGGGCGCACACGAACTGGCGCGGGCGGTCACCGAGCATCTGCTGGACCTGGGACACGCGACCGTTCATCACCTCTCCGGCCCGCGGCGCTGGTACGCCACCAAGGACCGTATCGAAGGTTGGCGGGCGGCACTTGCGGCACGCGGCGCGCACGAGCCCCCGCTGCTCAACGGCGACTGGTCGGCCGCCTCCGGATACGCCGCCGGCCGGGCGCTGGCGTCGGACAGGTCCGTGACCGCCATCTTCGCGGCGGGCGACGAGATGGCCATCGGGCTCATCCACGCCCTGCGGGAAGCCGGGCGCCGCGTACCTGAGGACATCAGTGTCGTCGGTTTCGACGGCAACCCGGTCTTCGCCTATGTCTCTCCTCCCCTGACCACCGTGCGCCAGCCCTTCGAAGCCGCGGCCCGGGAAGGCATCCGCCTCCTCGTGCACGCGATCGAGAAGCCCGACACCGACCTGCCGCAGGCGAGCGACCCACCGGTCGAACTCGTCGTCCGCGGCTCGACCGCGCCTCCGCCGTCCCATCCCGACGCAGCGGGCACGCGCACCGCCTGACAGCACCCCGGCAGCGGCAGGGGGAGCACACCCGCACGTCCCAGGCACCGCTTTGCCCCCTCACATCGGCTGTCTCGTCGAGAGACCGGCCGACCCTGTCCCCGCGCCGTCGCGACGCCGTCCCTCTCGTACGCCGTACGCGCTCGTACGCCGTACGCGGTGGACGCGCCTTCCGGGCTTGCCGCTTCCTGCCCGGATCCGTCCTGAACGGCAGGCACCGACCCGTCCCATCCCTCCCTTTCCTGAGAGCCGCACATGTCCCCTTCACTGTTGGGCGCCAGATCCGGCGCCGCTCAGCGTTCCCGCCCCACAACCCTCCTGTTCCTGTTTCTGGCGCTGATCGTCGCCGCGGCGACGATGATGCTGCCGGCCGCGGGGCGGGCGCAGGCCCTCTCGCGTCCCTCGCAGACGATGTACACCCCGCCTGCGGGTGCGCCTTCGCCCGGATCGCTGTATCCGCGGGCGCTGCGCCTGCAGCACAACGGGTCGGCCAATGGCACCCTGCTCGCCACTTTCGAGCAGTACACGTCCGGCACGCCCGTCTTCCCGATCTACCGCAGCACCGACAACGGCAACTCCTGGAGCAAGATCTCCGACGTGGCCGACACCCAGAACGGCTGGGGCATGCGCTGGCAGCCCGAGCTCTTCGAACTGCCGACCGCGATCGGTGACTTCCCGGCCGGGACCATCCTGGCCGCGGGTGACTCGGTGCCCGCCGACCGGTCGGGTACCAAGATCGACCTGTACGCCAGCACCGACCGCGGGCAGACCTGGAGCTTCGTCAGCAACATCGCCACCGGTGGCGCCGCCTTCGACACGAACGGAAGCACCCCGGTCTGGGAGCCGTTCTTCCTGGTCTCCGGGGGCAAGCTCATCGTCTACTACTCCGACCAGCGCGACCCCGACCACGGCCAGAAGATCGTGCACCAGGTCTCCACGGACGCCCGTACCTGGGGCCCCGTCGTGGACGACGTGGCCATGCCCACCTACAGCAACCGCCCGGGTATGCCGACCGTCGCGAAGCTGCCGAACGGCAAGTACGTCCTGTCGTACGAGTACGGCGGTGCTCCCGAGGGCAACTTCTCCGTCTACTACAAGATCTCTTCCGACCCGGAGGCGTTCGGCTCGGTCACCGGCATCCCGTTGCGGACGACGGACGGCGTGGTGCCCCAGAGTGCTCCCTACCTGACCTGGCTGCCCACCGGGGGCGCGGGCGGCACCCTCGTCGTCAGCGCCAACAGCGCCGACGACCTGTTCATCAACACGCAGAACGGCGCGGCGAACACCTGGACGCGCATCAACGCCAACGTGGCCGGCGGCTACAGCCGTGGCATGACGTCCCTGCCCGATGGGCACAGCCTGCTGATACTCAGCGCCGGACGCGGGGGCAGCAACCTCTCCAACCCGGTCACCTACAGCACGATCGATCTGGGCGGCGGCATCTCCGACGGCGCCACCTACACCGTCTCCAACGCGGGCAGCGGCCAGTTGCTCACCATCGCGGGCGGTTCCACCACCAACGGCACCTACGCCACCCAGCAGAACGCCGACAACGCGAACGACCAGCAGTGGCGGTTCGTCCAGCAGCCCTCCGGCTACTTCAAGATCTTCAACGTGGCCAGCGGCAAGGTCCTGGGCGTGGAGAACCAGTCCACCGCCAACGGCGCCAAGGTCCTGCAGTGGGACGACAACGGCACCATCGACCATGAGTGGGCGGTTTCACCGAACCCCGCGGGCGGCTTCTCCCTCATCAACCGGCTGACCGGCAAGTACCTGGAGATCCCGAACGCCTCCACCACGGTCGGCACCACCGCCGGGCAGTGGGACGCCACCACCTGCGGCTGCCAGCGCTGGAACCTCACCCAGACCGCCCTGCCGCCCCTGGGCACCGGCCAGTACGTGCTCGTCAACAAGAACAGCGGCAAGTACCTCGACATCCCGGCCGGCTCCACCACCGCCGGCACCGCCGCCAACCAGTGGCAGAACACGGCCTGTGTCTGCCAGCTCTTCACCTTCCAGTCCGCCGGCAGCGGCGCCTGGACCATCAAGAACGCCAGGAGCAATCTCAACCTGGACGTCCAAGGCTCCTCCAGTGCCGCGGGCGCGGCCGTCGTCCAGAACACCGCCTCCAGCGCCGACTCCCAGAAGTGGACCCTCACCGACGCGGGCGGCGGCTACTACAAGCTCCGCAACGTGAACAGCACCCTCGTCGCCGGAGTCGCCCAGTCCTCCACCGCCAACGGGGCAGCCGTCGTCCAGTGGGGCAGCGCCAACCTCGACGACCAGCTCTGGAAGATCGTCCGCATCAACTGATCCGATGAACGCCGCCCAGGACTGAAAGCGTCCTGGGCGGCCTCGCCTTCGCAGTCCGGTTGTTCCCGCACATCGCGCGGGAACAACCGGGTGGGCAACCCGTCAGGGACGGGAGTGCTCCTCTTCCCCGTAGCCGGGGATTGTCAGGCTGGCGAGGAACTCGTCGGTGTGGGTGACGGTGAGGAACTCCATGTAGTGGCCGCCGGGGTCGCGGTGTAGACGTCACAGCCCCTGCCAGATGGTTGATGGCTTGGGGCTCAGAAAGACGAATCGGCCAGGCAGAGAGGTTCGCAGCAGCATGACCGCAGGTCAGCGCTCCAGGTAGACGACTTCAAGAAGATCTCTTCCTTGTTCCGACTCCGAAGAGCCCGGCCGACTTTCGGATGCGCGCTTCGCCCCACCTCCGAGCTGCGCCAACTCGCGACCAGGATCGGGACCAAGCGCGGGCCAGAATCCGCCGACACCGTCGTCCCAGCCGCACCTTCGCCCCGGGTTCGCCCCCGCACCTTCGTGAGCCCGTGAAGCACCCATCTGACCTGCACAAATAACGACGCGAGGCAGCCGAGGCTGTACTGGCGGTACTGAGAAGACCGTGATGCGCCGAGCGGTTCGATGGGGAGCAGTGCTGGCGAACCCGGCCGGACAAAGATCGGAGGATGCCCTCGCTGAGCCGGCGGGGAACGCCGCGGCCGACAATTGACTGTCCGCAAAAGGGCTGCCGATCATCGCCCCCGCGCTAGCGTCCAGTGCACGTCGCCTGAATCCGGGCAGATCCGCCACCCTTCCAGCACGCCGTTCGCCGTCAAACTGCTGAGCACACCGTAGAACCCTTGATCGCGCAGGCCACAGTCACGGATGATCCGGTCGCATTCACTCAGCCCCTCTCCCGAGGACGGATCGCTGCGCGCCACGGTGCGCAGCGCCCAGTCGGCCGCGCGCCGCCGGTCGGGGCGGGCCGGTGACTGGGCGAGCAGCGTGGCATCGCGAAGCTCCGCAGCCACCCCGACCGCTCCGGGACCGTTCACCATGCTCGCCCACCGCGCCTGCTCCAACTCCTGGCAGGCATGCACCGCGTCGATACGAAGGCTGCGCAGCAGGCCCGCGCGGAGTTCGACATGCAGGTACGCGTTCATACGCAGGGCGCACTGAAGGGCGAGGAGCCTCGCCCCGGCAGACACGTCCGCGGGCAGCGCCGCGGCCAGGTAGCTGAGGATCTCGCTCACGTGGAGACGCTCCCCCGGCCCCCGGCTGGGCCTGGGGCCGCGCGGCCGCACGGAAGGCGGGTGGAACGGTGCGGCCAGCACGGTGTCGGGCACGACGGCAGCCTGGGCCGTTGCCGCGGCGCAGGCGCCGCAGGCGTCGGCGAGTCCTCGACGAAGCCCAGGACACCAACCCGGTGCTGGAGCAGGTGTTCACCGCACAGCGTGACCACGCCCAGCTCGTCATGGTCGGCGACTCCGCCCAGGCCATCTACGGCTGGCGGGGCGCGACCGACGTGATGACCGGCTTCGACGCCGAACAGCTGACCCTCACCCGTTCGTTCCGTTTCGGGCCAGAGATCGCCGACGAGGCCAACCGGTGGCTCGCGCTCGCTGACGCTCCCATCCGGCTGACGGGCACCACCAGCGTTCCCGCAGAGGTCAGCAGCGTCGACCACCCCGACGCCGTGCTGTGCCGCACCAACATCGGCGCCATGACAGAGGTCATGCGCCTACTCGGCGAAGGACACCGCGTAGCCCTCACCCGCGGAGGCCAACAGCTGGCCCAACTCGCCTCTGCTGCACGCGACTTGAAAGAAGGCCGCCGCACCCACCACCCCGAACTGGTGCTGTTCGCGTCCTGGGGCGACTTGCAAGACTACGCTGCCTACGATCCGGCTGGCTGCGACCTGCAGCCCTTCGTCGACCTCGTCGACACCCACGGTCCCGACGCCATCCTCGCTGCCGTGTCCGAACTCACCGAGGAAGCACACGCCGACGTCACCGTTTCCACCGCCCACAAAGCCAAAGGCCGCGAATGGCCGACCGTCAGGATCGCCAACGACTTTCCCCAGCCGCAGGACACCACCCCCGGCACAAACACGGCTGCCCAGGCCCCGGATGTAAGCGACACGGACGCCCGTCTCGCCTACGTCGCCGTCACTCGCGCACGTCACCGACTCGACCTCGGCGGCCTGGCATGGAACGCCACCGCCCAGGAGAACGAAAGTGGTTGACGCCAAAGACCCCGAGGGGCAGCCGGTTCCCCAGCCGCCCACGACCAGCGCGGCCAAGTGGTGGCCTAGCTAGTCGAGTCCGCCATCTCGCAAGCCTTTGCAGCACACTCAACCTCTCGCTGGTGTCGTCGCTGGTAGAGCCACCTCCAGTGACAGAGGGTCAACGAGTCCAACCATGATTTGCCAACTAAAGTTCTCGGTCACAGGGCCGCTGCCCGGAGGACAGCGGCCCACGACGGGAAGCGGGTGCTACCTCTGCTTGATCCTCAGGAACGTCACGGAATTGGCCGGGAACGTGTAGCTGAACTTCGCGGCCACGCCCCGGAACGTGGACGTCACCGGCGTCACCGGCGTGTCCGTCTCCGTGTTCACCGCGTCCTGGTCGGCGGCGAGCGTGGTCACGCGGGCCGTGGAGGCGACCTTGGCGCCGCCCAGGTCGACGGCCGTGCGGGCCTCGGCGGACTGGGCGTTGACGACCTTGACGATCAGGTCACCGGTCTTCGCGTCCTGGGTGACGACCTGGCGGAACGGCTCGGCCGGCTTGTCGTCGGTGAAGCTGCCCCACTCCTTGCCGTCGAGGAACAGGGTGACCTGGCGGCCGCGCACCTTGATGTCGATGTCGTAGGCACGGCCCGTCTCGATCGAGCCGGCCTTCGTCAGCAGCGTGCCCTTGCCGCCGTCCACGGCCTGCTCGATCGCGGACTGGGTGTTGTTCCAGCCGCCCAGGTTCCACCAGTAGTAGTTGCCGGTGTCCTTGACGCCGAAGGCGACGAGGAAGCCCTCCTTGCCGGACTTCTTGGTGGCCTTCACATGCAGGTCGTAGTCCTTCCAGGCCGGGTCGCCCGCCGTGACCATGGTGTTCTCGGCGGCGGTGTCGCTCTGGACGTACTGGCCGTCCTGGATGCTCCAGCTGCCCCGGCCGCTGGTGGTCCACTTCGAGGCGTCGCCGGAGAAGTCGTCGCTGAGCAGCGTCGAGCCGTCCGCGGAGGTGACCTTCACGTCGTCGTACGCGGCGCTGGTCGCCCACGTCGACAGGCCGACGGCTCCGGTGATGGGGCCGCTGACGTTCGGTGTGGTGGTGGCCTTCGAAGGGACCACGCGGTCGCCGACGTTGGTCATGAACAGCTTCTGGACCTCGTAGTTGGCCGAGTTCCAGGAGGCCCGGTTGTTGAACCAGATCATGTCCGGCCGCCACTGGACGTAGTCCTCGTTGGCGAGCAGCGGGGCGTACGAGGCGAGCTTGACGATGTCCGCGTTGCGCTCCAGGCCGGTCATGTACGCGGCTTCGGCCAGGCCGTTCTTCCAGGCGTTGCCCTGCGAGGCGTACTCGCCGAGGAAGACCTTGGGGCCCTTGCGGTCGTAGGAGTCGTAGCGGTCGTTGTTCTGCAGGAACCAGTTCGGGCTGTTGTAGTAGTGCTCGTCGACCATGTCGACCTTGCCCTCGCGGTTGAGCTGCCAGGCGGTGTCGAAGGTCGTGCCGGCGTCGTCCGGGCCCGAGTTGGAGATGACGGTGATGTCCGGGTACTTCGCCTTGATGGCGGCCCGGAACTTCTCGAAGCGGGCGAAGAACTCGCGGGGGAGGTTCTCCTCGTTGCCGACCCCGATGTGGGTCAGGTGGAAGGGCTTGGGGTGGCCCATCTGGGCGCGGACCTTGCCCCAGGTGGAGGTCGCGGGGCCGTTGGCGAACTCGATGAGGTCGAGGGTGTCCTGGATGTGCCGCTTGAGCAGCGCCTCGTCGTCGGTGGCCTTGTTCTGGCCGCAGCCGGTCACCAGGGCGGGGACGACGGGCAGCGGCATGGCGCCGATGTCCTCGGAGAAGCGGAAGTACTCGTAGTAGCCGAGGCCGTAGCTCTGGTTGTAACCCCAGAAGTTGGCGTTGGTGGCGCGCTGCTCGACCGGGCCTATGGTGTCCTTCCACTGGTAGCTGCGCTTGCGCTGCCAGTTCGAGGCCTCGCTGTAGTCCTCCATGGAGCCGGTGTTGACCAGGCAGCCGCCGGGGAAGCGCACGAAGCCCGGCTTCAGGGCGGCGATCTTCTCGGCGAGGTCCTTGCGCAGGCCGTTCGGCTGGTTCTTGTAGGTGTCGCGCGGGAACAGCGACACCTCGTCGAGCGCGGCCGGGTTCGCGGCGGCGACGGCGAGCCGGCCGCGGTTGCTGGTGCGGGTCGCGGTGAAGGTGGCCTTGTACTTGGCCCAGCCGCCCTTCACGGCGACCTGGCGGGCGGTGGCCAGGCTGCCCGCGGCGTCCTTCAGCGAGACGGTGAGCGTGCTGCCGCTCTCGGCGCGGGCCCACACGGAGAAGTCGTACTTCTTGCCCTGCTCGACCCGGATGCCGGTGTTGTAGCCGGCGTTCGTGACGGTCGAACCGGCACCCAGGGAAAGGTAGTTGCGGTTGCGTTCGTTGAGCCGCCCGGAGTCGTTCACGACCTGGGCCGTGCCGCCGACCGTCCAGGAGGTCAGGGGCGTGTAGGAGCCGTTGTCGGCGGTGGAGTACTCGAAGGAGCGGTTCTGCACGAGCTCGGCGTAGAGACCGCCGTCGGCGGCCCGGTTGATGTCCTCGAAGAAGACTCCGTACATCGTGTCGTCGATCTTCGCGCCCTGGGCGGACGGGTCGACGGTGATCGCGTAGTCGGTGACGTCCTCGGCGTGCGCGGGGGCCGGTACGAGGGCTGCCGCCGTCAGGAGTGCGGTGGCCGTGAGGCCGACTCTCCATCGGGTGCGGGCGGTGCGTGGCATGGATACTCCGCGGCTCTCTAGGGAGTGTTCGAAATATCAGACATTGATCAGCACTTCGAACGGCAAGATAGGGAGGGGGCAGGTGCGCGTCAATGGGTCGCGCAGCAACGGCTGGGACGGAGAGCGGTACGGAATGGGCGAGTTCTGGCCAGTGCCGGACGTCCTGGCGTATCTGGCCGGGCGCTGGCGCGTGACGCGGTCGGTGCGGGATCTCTCGAGCGGCGCGGAGGGCGAGTTCACCGGCAGCACCCTCTTCGAGGCGCGGGAGAACGGCGGGCTGCTGCACCACGAGTCCGGCACCTTCGTCTGGCAGGGCGTCGCCCGGCCCGCCGAGCGGACGCTGCGGTTCCTGCCGGGCCCGGGCGGCACGGCGGACGTGCGGTTCGCGGATGGGCGGCCGTTCCACGACCTGGACCTGTCGTCGGGCCGGCATGTCGCCGACCACCCCTGCGCGGCGGACCTCTACCGCGGCGAGTTCACCGTCCGCGACCCGGACCACTGGCGGACGGTGTGGCGGGTCCGCGGGCCCGCGAAGGACCTCGTCCTGCGCACCGACTACGTGCGCGAGGCCTGAGCGGACACACCGCCGACGCGCACGCCGACGGACGCGCTAAGCCCGCGAAGGCTGCGCCGACGCGCCGTCGAACCGCAGGTTCCAGCGTCCCGCGCGGCCCGTCACCGTGGTGGTCGACAGGGGGCGGACGTCGATGTTCCAGTACGTCGAGGGCGGTGCCTTCAGGGCGTACACGAGCGCGGCCCGGATCACGGACGGCTCGGCCACCGCCACCACCCGGCAGCCGTCCTCGACGGGCCGGGTGTCGAGCCAGCCGCCGACGCGGGTGATGAAGTCGACCAGCGACTCACCGCCGTGCGGTGTGGCGTGCGGGTCGGCGAGCCAGGCGTCCACGGCCGCCGGTTCCCGGGCCATCGCCTCGCCCAGGGTGAGCCCGCGCCACCGGCCCATGTCGCAGTCGCGCAGGCCGAGCTGCACCAGCGGCGCGTACCCGAGCCCCTCTCCCGTCGCCCGGCTGCGCGGGGTCGGCGAGCAGTAGCGCAGTTCGGCGGCGGCGAGCGGCAGGAGTTCGTGGGCGACGCGCTCCACCTCGCCCCAGCCGGCCTGGTCCAGCGGCCGGTCGTCCTCGAAACGCTCGGTGAGCAGCGGTGCGCTGCGCGCGGCGGCGACGAACGTGACCCTCAGTGGCATGCGGGGATCGTGCGTCCCGCAAGTGTGCAGGTCAAGAGGTGTTACCAGGGAGTTACCCAGGGTGCATCGGCCCTCACGGGCCGAAGACGAGCGCCATCCAGTCCTCGGGCCGCTCCAGCGCCGCGAATCCGTGTTTGGCGTAGACCCCGTGGGCATCGTGCGTGGCGAGCAGGACGCGCCGCACCCCGTACTCCCGCAGCTCGTCCCGTACGGCCGCCACGAGGGCGGTGCCGACGCCCTTGCCGCGCACCGACGGGTCGACGTACACGTCGCACAGCCACGCGAAGGTCGCCCGGTCCGTGATGACCCGGGCGTACGCCACCTGCTCCCCCGACACCGCGTCGTACACGCCGAAGTTGAGCGAGCCCTCGATCGCCCGGTCCTGCTTCTCGCGGGGGCGGCCCAGCGCCCAGTACGCGTCGGTGGACAGCCAGCGGTGGACGCGCTCGGCGTCGACGCGGGCGGGGTCGGTGGAGATCTCGTAGCCCTCGGGCAGGCTCGGCGTGGCGCTCATGGAGGGATGCTCGCAGGCCGTCGCAAGACGCGTCGAGCGGTTATCGCCGCACCTCGTCGCGGGCCGTTCGCAGCCGCCGCACCCCTTCCGTGATCTCGCCGGTGCCCGCGACCGCCGCGAAACTCAGCCGGATGTGGGCGGCCGGCGGTTCGGCGCTGAAGTAGGGGCGGCCGGGGGTGATCGCGACGCCGGCGCGCAGGGCGGCCGCCACCAGGGCCGTATCGTCCGTGCCCTCGGGCAGGCGCGGCCACAGGTGGTAGCCGCCGGACGGCACGTGCGGCAGCGCGAGGTCCGGCAGGTGCAGCGCGAGCGCGGCGGTCATCGCGTCCCGGCGTGCCTTCAGCTCCGTCGAGACGGCCCGCAGGTGGCGCGGCCAGGCGGGCGAGCCGACGAGTTCGAGCGCGGCCTCCTGAAGCGGCCGGGGCACGAAGAAGGTGTCGACGACCTGGATGGCGCGCAGCCGCTCCAGCACCGGGCCGCGCGCGGCCAGCGCGCCGACCCGGAAGCTCGGCGAGGTCGCCTTGGTCAGCGAGGAGACGTGGACGACGACGCCGTCGGGATCGGCGGCGGCCAGCGGGCGCGGCAGCGGCCCCGCGTCCTCGTGCACGAGCCGCCGTACGAAGTCGTCCTCGATGACGAACGCCCCCGCCCGGCGGGCGATGCGCAGCACCTCGGCGCGCCGCTCGGGCGCGAGCACGGCACCGGTGGGGTTCTGGAAGAGCGGCTGGCACACGAAGGCCGGGGCGCCGGTGGCCCGGAACGCGTCGGCGAGCAGCTCCGGTCGCACGCCCTCGGCGTCCACCGGGACGGGCACCGGGCGCAGGCCCGCCGCACGGGCGATGGCGAGCATGCCCGGGTAGGTCGGCGACTCGACCAGGACGGGGGCGCCGGGCGGGGCGAGGGCGCGCAGGGCGGTGGTGAGCGCGGACTGTCCGCCCGCGGTGACCAGCACCTCGGCGGCCGTGACGGAGCCGCCGATGCTCCGCGCGAACCATTCGCGCAGCTCGGGCAGCCCCTCCATGGGCGGGCGCCCCCAGGCTCCGGGACGGCGTCCGGCGCGGGAGAGGGCCGCGGCCATCGCCCGCTCCGGCTGCAACGAGGGGTGCAGATAGCCGCCGTTGAACTCGACCACGCCGGGCGGCGGGGCGGCCAGCGACACCAGCACCCCGGAGGCGTCCACCGAGCGCGGAACGAGGTCGGCGGCGCCGTCCGCGCTGAGCGCGACCTCCTGGCCAGGAGGTGTCTCCGGCGGGGGCGGGTGCCGTCCGGGGCCGGGCACGGAAGGCGCCCGCGCCGGGCCGGGTGACGACCAGCCCCTCGGCGGCGAGTTGCGCCAGGGCCCGCGACACCGTCACCGGGCTCACCCGGAACCGCTCGACGAGGGCCCGACTCGACGGCAGCTTTCCACCAGGAGAGTAGCGGTCGAGCTCTCGCCGCAACTGTTCCGCCAGTTCACGCACACTGCTACGCTCTTGCATGAGAGCACAGAGTAGCGCTACTACCGCACCCCCGATAGCAGTCGCCACCCCGGGCCGGGACCGCCCCGGCTTCGGCACCCTCCAGGCCGCGCTCGGTGTCGTCGCCTTCTCCCTGACGTTCCCGGCCACCGCCTGGGGGCTTGAGGGCTTCGGGCCCTGGTCGCTGGTCGCCGTGAGAAGCGTGCTGGCCGCGGTGATCGCGGGCGGTGCCCTGCTCGTGCTGCGCGTACCGGTGCCCGCCCGCCGCCACTGGCCGGGCCTCGTGGTCGTCGCGTCCGGTGTCGTCCTCGGTTTCCCGCTGCTGACCACGCTCGCGCTGGAGACCTCGACCACCGCGCACGCCGCCGTCGTGGTCGGCCTGCTCCCGCTGACCACCGCGCTCTTCTCCGCCCTGCGCGTCGGCACCCGGCCCTCGCGGACCTTCTGGATGGCGGCCCTCGCGGGCGCGGCGGCGGTGCTCGCCTTCACCGTGCAGCAAAGCGGCGGTGAGCTGACCACGGCCGACCTGTACCTCTTCGCGGCGCTGCTGGTGTGCGCGGCCGGCTACACCGAGGGCGGCCGGCTGGCCCGGATCATGCCGGGCTGGCACGTCATCGGCTGGGCGCTGGTGCTGTGCCTGCCGTTGGCCGTGCCCGTGGCCGCGTTCGCCCTGGCGCAGGAACCCGTGCGTCTCACCGCGCACAGCGTCACCGGGCTGCTCTGGGTCGCTGCGGGCTCGCAGTTCCTCGGACTGGTCGTCTGGTACCGGGGCATGGCGGCCATCGGCATCCCGAAGGCCAGCCAGTTGCAGCTCGCTCAGCCCCTGCTCACACTGGTGTGGTCGGTGCTGCTGCTGGGCGAGCACCTGACGGTGGCCGCCCCGCTGACGGCCGCCGCAGTGCTGGTCTGCATCGCCGTCACACAACGGGCGCGCGGCTGAGCAGGGCCTTGCACGGCCCCTGCCGACCCGCGTCCCCCGCCGTAGACTCAAGGCCACGGACCGCTGCTCCGCACATCGTGAGGAGGCCCCAGATGCGCGCAACCGTGGGCGACCAGCTTGTCCAGCACGGCAGGGTGGTCGGTCAGCACGACAAGGTCGGCGAGATCGTCGAAGTGCTGGGCGAGGAGGGCAACCCCCCGTACCGCGTCCGGTTCGAGGACGGGCACGAGGGCGTGTGCTCACCGGGACCCGACACCGAGATCCGCCACCGGGAGACCACCACCGGGCCGTGATTCAGCGCGGGGGGTTCGCCGGTTGCCCGTAGTGGTCGGCGACCACCCTCGCCATCGCCCCGATCCGATCGGCCGCCAGGTCCCTGGCGGCGAAGAAGACGTGCCCGCGCACCTGCGCGTGCTCCGCGGCGAGCGTCAGGTGCCGGGACAGTTCGGCCGGGTCCTGCCAGGCCGCGGGCTGCGCGGGGTCGCCGGCCTTGTACAGCGCCTCCCCCACGTAGAGCTGCGTCGAGGTGCCGCGCGCGACCTCCGCCCACCAGGGCACGAGCTTCGCGTAGTCGGCGGCGGCGAACCCGATGTTCCAGTACAGCTGCGGGACGATGTAGTCGATCCAGCTCTCGCGCACCCACCTGCGTGTGTCCGCGTGCAGGTCGTCGTAGGTCTGCACGCCCGCCCGCGTGTCCGAGCCGAGCGGGTCGGTCGCCGCGTTGCGCCACACGCCGAAGGGGCTGATGCCGAAGCGGGCGCCCGGCCGGACCTCCTTGATGCGGGCCGCCGTCTCCCGCACCAGCCGGTCGATGTTGTCCCGCCGCCAGGCGGCCCGGTCCGGGAAGCCGGAGCCGTACTCGTCGTGGGCCGCGTCGTCGTCGAAGCTCTCGCCCGCCACGGGGTAGGGGTAGAAGTAGTCGTCGAAGTGGACGCCGTCGACGGGGTACTTCGCCACCGCGTCGAGCATCGCGTCCTGCACGAAGGCCCGGACCTCGGGCAGCCCCGGGTTGTAGTAGAGCTTCCCGCCGTACGCCACCACCCACTCCGGGTTCTTCCGGGCGGGGTGCGAGGCGGCGAGCCGGGTCGGGTCGGTGTGGGCGGCGACCCGGTACGGGTTGAACCAGGCGTGCAGGTGCAGACCCCGGGCGTGGGCCTCCTCGACGGCCGTGCCCAGCGGGTCCCAGCCCGGGTCCTTGCCCTGGGTACCGGTGAGGTACTGCGACCACGGCTCGTAGGGCGAGGGCCACAGGGCGTCCGCCGCGGGCCGGACCTGGAAGAACACGGTGTTGAGCCGGTTGCGGACGGCCCTGTCGAGGTGGGTGAGGAGTTCGGAGCGCTGCTGTGAGGCGGTCAGCCCCGGCTTCGACGGCCAGTCCCGGTTGGCCACGGTCGCGAGCCAGACGCCCCGCATCTGCGAGGCCGGCGCCCCGCCCCTGCGCCCGGGCGCGGCCGACGCCGGAGGCATCATCGTGAAAGCCGACAGCGCCGCCACCGCGAACGCCCTGCGTGACACTCGTCCCATCCGCATGCCCCAAAAAGCCGCGGATCCGCCCGGTCGCGGATCGCTCCGGGCCCAGCATGCCCGACGCGGACCCGCCCCCCGCGATCGATCATCGATACTTGGGAGTAACGTGCACGAACGGAGCAGGCACCGGGACCCGGCGAACCTGCCCGGTCGTGGATCAGCAGCGAAAGGGACGATGTGACGGACATCCCAGCGGGAGACATTGCACGCGTCGGAGTCGTGGGCTGCGGTCAGATGGGCGCGGGGATCGCCGAGGTGTGCGCCCGGGCCGGCCTGGACGTCATGGTCGCCGAGACCACCGGCGAGGCCCTGGAGATCGGCCGCACCCGGCTGTACAACTCCCTGGCCAAGGCCGCCGAGCGCGGCAAGATCACCGAGGAGGAGCTTCAGGCCACGCAGGCCCGCCTGAGCTTCACCACGGACCTCGGCGAGTTCGCCGACCGTGACCTGGTGATCGAGGCCGTCGTCGAGAACGAGCAGGTCAAGACCGAGATCTTCCAGGTGCTCGACCAGGTCGTGACCCGGCCGGACGCGATCCTGGCCTCCAACACCTCCTCCATCCCGCTGGTGAAGCTGGCGGTGGCGACCGCGCGGCCCGACCAGGTCATCGGCATCCACTTCTTCAACCCGGCCCCGGTGCAGAAGCTCGTCGAGCTGATCCCGGCGCTCACCACGTCCGAGGGCACGCTCAGCCGTGCCCAGCTGTTCACGGAGAAGCTGCTGGGCAAGCACGCGATCCGCGCCCAGGACCGCTCCGGCTTCGTGGTCAACGCGCTGCTGATCCCGTACCTGCTCTCCGCGATCCGCATGTTCGAGACGGGCATCGCCAGCCGCGAGGACATCGACAACGGCATGGAGATGGGCTGCGCCCACCCGATGGGCCCGCTGAAGCTGTCCGACCTGATCGGCCTGGACACGGTGGCCTCGGTCGCGCAGTCGATGTACGAGGAGTACAAGGAGCCCCTGTACGCCGCTCCCCCGCTGCTCCAGCGCATGGTCGACGCGGGCCGCCTGGGCCGCAAGACGGGCTCGGGCTTCTACACGTACGGCTGACCGCCCGGGTCAGGCCCCACCTCAGCGCCGCCGCTCCTCCGGCCACGGCCGGGCCCGGCGGCGCCCCCATTCCACCGCCTGCTCGTTGAGCCGGCGGCGCAGCCATCCCATCCACAGCGCGAGCGGAGTGGCCACGAGAGCGAGCAGCAGCGCCGTGCCCCATCCCTGCCCGCCGGAGGAGAACCGGAACACCACGGCCAACAGCGCGTAGAGCGCCAGCGCGTACGCCGCGTTCTTCTGCCCCTTCGTCATGCGGCCCGAGTACCCCCACAGGCCGATTACGGTCGGTCAGATTTCGGCCAACCGACGGGCCCGGCACCTGAGTTGGTGCCGGGCCCGCGGCATTCACACACCGTGTGCGCGGCGGGCTCGCATATGCCCTCCGCACACTCTCCCCAGGCGCCCACCAGGCGAGTTGACTCCTCATGCGTGTGCAAGGGATGTGAAACGACTACGGAAAGGAGCGGACTCGTGACCGCCGATCCCGAGCATCCCGTCGTTCATGGAGAACTCGCAGAGTTACGACGCCGCCTCGATGTGGCGTACGCCCGCGTCGAGGGCGGCCTGGCACTGCTCAGCCACCGCACCGAGGAGACCGCCAAGGAGATCGAGGAACTCAACACCCGGATCCACACCCTGGAACACGCGCGCTGGCCGCTGCCCGCGGTCGCCGCCCTCACCGCCGTGGGTGCCCTCGTCGTAGCGATCTGGCAGGCACTGGGACGCTAGTTCAGGGCAAGGTGTCCTGACCGAGCCTGAGATGGTGCAGCAGAAGTAACGCGGCCGCCATGTTGGCGGCCGGGACCTCGCCGCGGGCGACCATGTCGGGGACGAGCTTGAGGGGGACCCATTCCCGGCGGTCCGACTCGAAGTCGTCCACGGGGTGTCCGACGTACTCGCCCTCGTCGGCCCAGTACACGTGGTGCCGGGCGTCGGTGAGCCCGTTGGACGGCTCCACGCTCATGAGGTGGTGCAGGGGTCCCGGCCGCCAGCCGGTCTCCTCCTCCAGTTCCCTGGCGGCCGCACGGGCGATGTCCTCGCCGTCCTCGACCACTCCCGCCGCGAGTTCCCACCCCCAGCTGTCCGTGATGAAGCGGTGCCGCCAGAGCAGCAGCACCTCGTTGGCCTCGTTCACCACCGTGGCCACGGCGACGGGCCGCAGCCGTATGAGGAAGTGGTCGAGGTGCCGGCCGTCCGGTAGTTCGACATCCGCGAGATTGACGCTGAACCAGCGGTTTGAGTACACACTTTGTTCGTTGTGTTTCGTCCACTGCACGGTTCTGCCACCTTCCGTCGAGTAAGGGGCAATATCGCAGCAGGGACGTAGTGACAGCAGGCGCACAGGAGGCGGCTCGGGATCAGGCGGACGGCGCCGCCCTCGTCTACAACGGTACGCGCAGGGCTCCGTCGATGAGTTCGGCGGCCTCGGCCGTACCCGCGCACCCGCTGCGCACCAGGTGCTCGCGCACCGCGCGCAGCCGGTCGCGGAGCCGCTGGGACTCCATGCCACGGGCCTGCTCGGCCATCTGCACGGCGATGGCCACGGCCTTGTCGGCGTTGCCCTGCCGCAGCTCGATGGTGCTGAGCATGGCCAGCCGGTGCACCCTGCCCCGGTCGTGCGCCGGGTTGTCGACGGCAGCCGCGGCGTGCTCCCCGGCGGCCGCGATCTCCCCGAGGCTGAGCAGCGCCTCCGCCACCTGGACGTTGACCAGGCCCGGCTGGACATAGCCGGTCTCGTCGGGCTCGTAGCCGCGCCGGATCCGCTCGGCGGCCTGCTCGGCCCGGCGGATGCAGGACAGGGCACTGCCGCCGTCGCCGAGGTGCGCGTACGCCTTGGCCTGCATCGCGTAGAGGTCGGAGGCGAGCGCCGGGGTGATGTGTTTGCCGGCGGCCCGCAGCGCGGCTTCCGCGAAGGCGACGGCCTGCCGGTGTTCCCGCATGAACAGCGACTGGTTGACGAGCAGGGCGATCACATACGCCCCGAGCCCGCGGTCGCCGCTGGCCTTGGCGAGCCGCAGGGCCTGGTGGAAGTAGCGCTGGGCGAGCCCGTGCGCGTCGGAGTCGTAGGCGCAGATGCCGGCGACGGCCACCAACCCGCCCGTGGCCCGGTGCAGTTGGCGGCCGGTCTCGTCGGTGTAGCTGCCGCGCAGCAGCGGGGCGGCCTCGGCGTTGAGGAAGCCGACGATCCGGGCGCGGGTCGCGATGCCCCCGGCCTTGCGGTACATCTGCTCGTAGTGCGTACGGGCGGCCCGCAGCATCTCCAGGTCGCCGGGGGTGACGCGGTGTCTGCCGCCGCGGGAGACGTCGACGTCCTCGGGCGGGTTCTCCCACTCCCACACGGGCATGACGGCGGGGGTGCCGGTGAGGGCGGGCGCGCCCAGGATGTGCGGGCGCTGCTGCTGGTCGGAGCGCCACAGGGCGGTGGCCCGCTCGACGAACCCGGACAGCGAGCCGGTGTGCGGGGCGGACGGCTCGCCGGGCACGCCGAGGCCGATGTCGTCGAGGGTGACCTGCCGTTGCAGCCGGGCGGCGAGCACCTCGCAGATGAGGTCGGGCACCTGGCCCCGGGGGCGCTGCCCCTTCAACCACCGGGCGACGGCGGTGTGTTCGTAGCGCAGGGACAGGCCTCGTGCCCGTCCCGCCTGATTCACGTGTGCGGCCAGCCCCGCGTGCGAGATCCCCGCCTCGTCCAGGATCGCGTCGAGCAGAGTGTTGGGCTGCATGTGGGCCCCCCGGGTGGCTCGGTGCGGTCAGCGTAGTGGTTCCGCCTTCACACGGGGTGTGAACGGAGTGCTCGAATCCGCGCTGTGTGCGCGCTGTCGCTCTGCGTCGCCGACCGGTTGACTGAAATGCCTCGCAAGAGGCCGGCCGGGCCGCCGGCTCCCCCTCGTACAGTGCGGCGGCCCGCTTCCGCCGTCCGCCCGGCCGCCTGCCCGACACTCCGTGGCGGGGCGGACGGCTCCGCCGGCCGGGCCGGGCTGGTCATCGCCGTTGTGTCAGTGGCGCGTTGCCGGCTGCGGTTGTCTCCTGGCCCGTCGCGCGGTTCCCCACGCCCCCGAGGGACGTGTCCCGGCTGTTGGTGACGACCATCAGGGCGACGTCGTCAGGGGAAGAACCGGCCACGGGCGTCCCGCGCGTCCTGCGCGCCGTCCGTGAAGAGGAAGAGCGCGTCACCGTGCCCCAGAAACCCCAGACCTACGGTGGGTCCAGGGCCCGCTCCAGCCGGCGCAGTACGCCGCCGAGGTCCTTCTCGTCGTGGGCGGCCTCGCGGAAGCAGCCGAGCACGGCGGCCACGGTTCCCAGCGCGCCGATCCCGTGCCCGCGTACGTCGCCCATCACGGCCCGTACTCCGTACTCGGTGGCGACGACCTCGTACAGGTCACCGCCGATCGCGGCGCCCGCGACCCGGCGCAACTGCCGGAGTTCCCGCGTGAGCGACTGCCGTACATGGAGGATCAGCCCGGTCCCGACCGCGAAGAACACGGCGCTGGTGACGAGTCGCGCCTCCAGATGGGTCTCCTGGGCGAGTGGACAGGTCAGCTAGGCCCTGACACACAGAATCGGACCGGCCCAGAAGGCCGGTCCGTTCTGTCGACAAGACACCCGAAGGGGCAGGTTCACCAGCGTTTACCACTCAAACGGGTGAGGCAGCCCTACCCATGGGGGCGCGGGGAACTGGGCGACAAGCCACGACGCACCCTCGGCCGACGACGGTGCCCAGCCCCCACGGCGCTAACTCCGCAAATCGGCACCCACCCGCTCACCGGCAAGAGCGACCGCCGCGTCCCGGGCCGCGGACGCCTCGTCCACGGTCAGCGTCCGGTCGGCCGCCCGGAACCGCAGGGCGTAGGCGAGCGACTTGCGACCCTCGCCCAGCTGCTCGGCGTTCTCGTAGACGTCGAACAGCCGGATCGACTCCAGCAGCTCACCGGCCCCGTCGCGCAGGGCCTCCTCGACCTCCGCCGCCGGAACCACCGCGTCGACGACCAAGGCGACGTCCTGCGTGGCGACGGGGAACGTGGAGATCCGCGGCGCCGCCACCGTGACGTCACCCGCCGACTCCACCGCGTCCAGGTCGAGCTCCATCGCGCAGGTCCGCGCGGGCAGGCCGAGCGCCTTCACGACGCGGGGGTGCAGCTCACCGGCGTGCCCCACGACCTGCTCGACGCCGTCGACGGTGACGGCCAGCTCGGCGCACCGCCCCGGGTGCCACGGCCCGTACTGCCCCTTGCGGATGATCAGCTCGGCACCGGCCTCGCGGGCGACGGACCGCGCCGCCTCGACCGAGTCGGCCCAGTCGGCCGGGCGGCCCTTGCCCCACCAGCCGGCCTGCTCGCGCGCACCGGCGAGGACGACGGCGACGTGCCGCGGCTGCTCGGGCAGCGCGGCGTTCAGCTCGGCGAGTTCCTCGTCGGTCGGGCGGCGGTCGACGGGCAGCACGGCCGCGATCCGCTGCTCCTCGCGCGGCCGGAAGACGAGGCCGGACTCGAACAGCGCGAGGTCGTGCGAGCCCCGGCCGTCGTTGCGGCGCAGCGCGGCGAGCAGGCCCGGCAGCAGCGTCGTGCGCAGCGCGGGCTCCTCGTCGCTCAGCGGGTTGCTGAGCTTCACGACACGGCGGGCCGGGTCGTCCTTCTCCAGGGCGAGCTGGTCGAAGACCTGCTCACCGATGAACGGGTAGTTCAGCGCCTCGACGTAGCCGGCGCCGGCCAGGGCGCGGCCGACGCGGCGGTGCAGCCGCTGCCGCTCCGTGAGACCGAGGCCGGCCGGCGGCTTGGGCAGCGTGGAGGGCAGGTTCTCGTAGCCCTCCAGGCGGATGACCTCTTCGGCCAGGTCGTTCGGGTCGGTGAGGTCCGGCCGCCAGGACGGGACGGTGACGATCAGCTCGTCCTGCCCGTACACGTCGCAGCCGATCTCCTGGAGCCGCCGGACGACGGTCTCGCGGCCGTAGGCGACGCCCGCCACCTGGTCCGGGTGGTCGGCCGGGATGGTGATGGTGCGCGGCGCGGTCGGGGCGAGGACCTCGGTGACGCCGGCCTCGGCGGTGCCGCCCGCGAGGAGGACCAGCAGGTCCACAGTGCGCTGCGCGGCGGCCGCGGTGGCCTGCGGGTCGACGCCGCGCTCGAAGCGCCGGGACGCCTCGGAGGACAGCTTGTGGCGGCGGGCCGTGCGCGCGATCGACAGCGCGTCGAAGTGCGCCGCCTCGATGACGACGTCGGCCGTGGCGTTCTCGACGTCGTCGTGGTCGGCGATCTCCGTGTTGGCGCCGCCCATGACGCCGGCGAGCCCGATGGGGCCGCGGTCGTCGGTGATGACGAGGTCCTCGGCATCCAGCGTGCGCTCGACGCCGTCGAGGGTGGTGAGCTTCTCGCCCGGCTCGGCGCGGCGCACGCCGATGGTGCCCTGGACCAGGCCGCGGTCGTAGGCGTGCAGCGGCTGGCCGAGCTCCATCATCACGTAGTTGGTGACGTCGACGGCGAGCGAGATCGGGCGCATGCCGACCTTCTGCAGCCGGCGCTGGAGCCAGATCGGCGAGCGGGCCTCGGCGCTCAGGCCGGTCACCGTGCGGGCGGTGAAGCGGTCGCAGCCGGTGGGGTCGGAGATCCGCACCGGGTAGCCGTACGCGTTCGGGCCGGGCACGTCGATCAGCGCCGGGTCGCGCAGCGGCAGGCCGTAGGCGATGGCGGTCTCGCGGGCGACGCCGCGGATGGACAGGCAGTAGCCGCGGTCGGGCGTGACGGCGATGTCGAGGACCTCGTCGACGAGCTCCAGCAGCTCGATCGCGTCCCGGCCGACCTCGGTCTCCGGGGGCAGCACGATGATGCCCTTGGTGCCGTCGTCGCCCATGTTCAGCTCGTCGCTGGAGCAGATCATGCCGCGGGACATCTTGCCGTAGGTCTTGCGCTCGGCGATCTGGAAGTCACCGGGCAGGACGGCGCCGGGCAGGGCCACGACGACCTTGTCGCCGACGGCGAAGTTGCGGGCGCCGCAGACGATCTCCTGGGGCTCGCCCGTGCCGTTGGCCTGGCCGACGTCGACGGTGCAGAAGCGGATCGGCTTCTTGAACTCCGTCAGCTCCTCGATGGTCGCCACCCGGCCCACGACCAGGGGGCCCTTGAGGTCGGCGCCGAGCTGCTCGACGGTCTCGACCTCCAGACCGGCCGAAATGAGCTTGGCCTGGACGTCCCTGCCGGTCTCCGTGACCGGCAGGTCGACGTACTCCCGCAGCCAAGAAAGCGGGACCCGCATCAGATCTCCATCCCGAACGGCCGGGTGAACCGGACGTCACCCTCGACCATGTCTCGCATGTCCTCGACGTTGTGGCGGAACATCAGCATCCGCTCGATGCCGAACCCGAAGGCGAAGCCGCTGTACTTCTCGGGGTCGACGCCGCAGGCCGTGAGCACCCGCGGGTTGACCATGCCGCAGCCGCCGAGCTCGATCCAGCCCTCGGACGAGCAGGTGCGGCAGGGCCGGTCGGGGTTGCCGACGGACTCGCCCTTGCAGACGTAGCAGAGCATGTCCATCTCGGCGCTCGGCTCGGTGAACGGGAAGTAGTTCGGCCGCAGCCGGGTCTTCATGTCCTCGCCGAACAGGGCCTGGACCATGTGGTCGAGGGTGCCCTTGAGGTCGGCCATCGTCAGGCCCTCGTCCACCGCGAGCAGCTCGATCTGGTGGAAGACGGGCGTGTGCGTGGCGTCCAGCTCGTCGGTGCGGAACACCCGGCCGGGGCAGACGATGTAGACGGGCAGCTCACGGTCGAGCAGGGCGCGGGCCTGCACCGGGGAGGTGTGGGTGCGCAGGACGACGCCGGACCCGGACTCCTCGGTGCCCTTGGGGCCCTGCACGAAGAAGGTGTCCTGCATCTGCCGGGCCGGGTGGTCGGGCAGGAAGTTCAGGGCGTCGAAGTTGAACCACTCGGCCTCGGCCTCCGGGCCCTCGGCGACCTCGTAGCCCATGGCCACGAAGACGTCGGCGACCCGCTCCATCATCGTGGTGAGGGGGTGCCGGGCGCCGGCCGGGACGCGGTCGTACGGCAGCGTGACGTCCACCGCCTCCTCGACCAGCACCCGCGCGTCCCGCTCGGCCTCCAGCTCGGTCTGGCGCGCGGCGAGGCCCTTGTTCACGGCACCGCGGGCCTGGCCGACGCGCTTGCCGGCCTCGGCCTTGGCGTGCGGGGGCAGGGCGCCGATCTCGCGGTTGGCGAGGGCCAGCGGGGAGGCGGGGCCGGTGTGGGCGACCTTGGCCTCGTGGAGCGCGTCGAGGGAATCCGCGGCGGCGAAGGCGGCGAGCGCCTCGTCCCGCATGCGCTCGATCTCTTCCGGTTTCAACGTCTCGACCTCGACCGGGTCGTACGACTTATTCGGTGCCGACATCTCTTCCCGTGCTTCCGATTGGCTGGCTGAAGGTCCCCGTCACCGACTCCGACGGCCGTCTGCGGGACACAAAGGTGCCAAGGGCCGAGTCTAACGGGGTGGAGGTGTACGAATGCGCCCGTGGTCCTCAGGCGAGATACGCCGGGGCCGCCACGGGCAACGTAAATCGGAACTCGGCACCTGCGCCGGGGGCGCGGCCGACCGTGATGGTGCCGCCGTGGGCCTCGACGATGCCCTTGACGATGTAGAGCCCGAGGCCCGTGCCGCCGCGCTTGCTGCCCCGCCAGAAGCGGGTGAAGACGCGGTTCATGGACTCCTCCGGGATGCCGGGCCCTTCGTCGCTCACCGTGACCGACGTGCCGGTGTCCTCGCCCTCGCGGGGGGATGCCGTGGCCGTGATGTCGATCGTGACAGTTCCCTCGCCGTGCCGCACGGCATTTTCCAGCAGGTTGCTGAGCACCTGGTCGATCTTGTCGGGGTCGGCCCACAGGTCGGGCAGCGGCTGCTGGACGCGCAGCAGGAACCGGTCGGCGGGCTGCCCGGCGGCGACGTAGGCCTGGATGTGCCGTCCCACGGCGGCGCCGATGTCGACGGGCTGGCGGCGCACCTCCAGGCGGCCGGAGTCGATCCGGGAGATGTCGAGCAGCTCGGCGATGAGCCGGGTGACGCGGTCGGCGTCGGCGTCGACGGTCTCCAGCATCAGCCGCTTCTGGTCGTCGGTGAAGCGTTCCCACTTGGCGAGCAGGGTGGCGGTGAAGCCCTTGACGGAGGTGAGCGGGGAGCGCAGTTCGTGGGCGACGGTGGCGATCAGCTCGGCATGGCTGCGCTCGGTGCGGCGGCGGGCCTCGGTGTCGCGCAGGGTGACGACCAGGCGGTGGACGGGTCCGGTAGGGCGGGTGCGGACGTAGCGCGCGGAGACCAGGACCTCGCGGCCGCCGGGCAGGAGGAGGTTGCGCTCGGGCTGTCCGACGCGGATGGCGAGACCGCCGTAGGGGTCGGTCAGCTGCCACCAGCGGCGCCCTTCGAGGTCCTCTAATGGAAGGGCCTTCTCCAGCGGCTGCCCGAGGGCGTCGCGGGCGCGGACGGCGGTGATGCGCTCGGCGGCGGCGTTGAAGCAGATGACGCGGCCCTGCTCGTCGGCGACGACGAGCCCGTCGGGCAGCTGGTCGGGGTCGATGCCGAGGCCGACGAGATCCCCGGGCGGCCGGGCCGCGGCAGGCGGGCTCCCGGCGTCCTGGGCTCCCGGTGCGCTGCTCGTGCCGACGCTCATCCCCGTACCCCACCTCCAAGGCTCCGCAGAGGGGTCCCTGAGCTGGTCACCCTACTAGTTCCCGGTGACGGAACGGCACCCTCCGGAGGCGCGCTGTGCACGCGCCGACGCATAGAGACATACGGCGGCGGCGGTGGCGAGGTTCAGGCTCTCGGCCTTCCCGTGGATCGGGACGCGCACGACGGCGTCGGTGAGGGCGCGGGTCTCCTCGGGCAGGCCCCAGGCCTCGTTCCCGAAGACCCAGGCGGTGGGGCCGCCCATGGTGCCCTTGTCGAGCTCGTCGTCGAGGTCGCGGTCGCCGGCCCCGTCGGCGGCGAGGACGCGGACACCGGCGGCCCGCAGTGCTTCGACGGCGTGCTCCACGGGGACGCCGACGGCGACGGGCAGGTGGAACAGGGAGCCGACGGAGGCGCGGACGGCCTTGGGGTTGTACACGTCGACGGAGGCGTCGGTGAGGACGACGGCCTCGGCGCCGGCGGCGTCGGCGCAACGCAGCACGGTGCCGGCGTTGCCGGGGTCGCGCACGTTCGCGAGGAGGGCGACCAGCCTGGGCCGGGCCTTCAGGACGTCCTCGAAGGGCGTGTCCAGGAACCGGCAGACCCCGACGAGTCCCTGCGGGGTGACGGTGGTGGAGATGTCGGCGATGACCTGCTCGGAGGCGAGGTGCACCCGGGCTCCGGCGTCCCGGGCCGCCCCCACGATGTCGGCGTACCGCTCGGCGGCCTCCAGCGTCGCGAACAGTTCCACGAGCGTCGCCGAGTCCCCGGCCCGATGCCCGGCCGCCTCCCGCACGGCCTGCGGCCCCTCCGCGAGGAACAGCCGCTCCTTCCCCCGGAAGTTCCGCTTGGCCAGCCGTCGCGCCGCCAGGACGCGGGAGGAGCGGGGGGAGATGAGCTCGGGGGTGGCAGGGGACATCCTGTTCGCTTTCTCAGTAGCTGCACAGCAGGACCCGCAGGCCGTTCGGCCTGCGGGTCCTGTCAGTCACATCGGCTCGAAGCCGGCGTCAGGCCGCCTTGGGGGCGTTGACGTCGCTCGGCAGCGCCTTCTGGGCGACCTCGACGAGCGCGGCGAACGCACCGGCGTCGTTGACGGCCAGCTCGGCCAGGATCTTGCGGTCGACCTCGATGTTCGCGGCCTTCAGACCCTGGATGAAGCGGTTGTAGGTCATGCCGTTGGCGCGGGCAGCGGCGTTGATGCGCTGGATCCACAGCTGACGGAAGTCGCCCTTGCGCTTCTTGCGGTCGTTGTAGTTGTAGACCAGCGAGTGGGTGACCTGCTCCTTGGCCTTGCGGTACAGGCGCGAACGCTGACCGCGGTAGCCGGAGGCCTGCTCGAGGATCGCCCGGCGCTTCTTGTGGGCGTTGACTGCCCGCTTGACGCGTGCCACTTCTTAACTCCTTGTAGCGGGGCCGTGGTGGTCCTCACACGGCCCGAAATCGATTGGGTCCCGGTCTGACGTACGTACGGCGCTCACGCGCCGGGACGTCACTTGCCGAGAAGCTTCTTGATCTTCGCGGCGTCGCCCGGGGCCATCTCGGCGTTGCCGGTGAGGCGACGCGTCACACGGGACGACTTGTGCTCGAGCAGGTGGCGCTTGCCGGCGCGCTCGCGGAGCACCTTGCCGGAGCCGGTGATCTTGAAGCGCTTGCTGGCACCGCTGTGCGACTTGTTCTTCGGCATAGCGCCGTTCTCTCCTCGTCGGTGGCGCTCCGGTGCCCGGTCGTGAAACCGGGCACGGTGGAGCGTCGTCTTGTTTCGGTTGCTTCCTGGGACTGGCGTCCCGGGGGTCACGCCTCGGCGGGCTCCTCAGCCGGCGCCTCGGCGTCCGCGGCGTTCTGCGACTTGCCGGGGTTGGCCTTCGCTTCCGCCTTGCGGGCTTCCTGCGCCTGGCGAGCCTCGGCCATCGCCTCGGTCTTCTTCTTGTGCGGACCGAGGACCATGATCATGTTCCGGCCGTCCTGCTTCGGGTTCGACTCGACGAAACCGAGGTCCTGGACGTCCTCCGCGAGACGCTGCAGCAGTCGGTAGCCCAGCTCGGGCCGGGACTGCTCGCGACCACGGAACATGATCGTGATCTTGACCTTGTCGCCCTGCTTGAGGAACCGGACGACGTGACCCTTCTTGGTGTCATAGTCGTGCGGGTCGATCTTCGGCCGGAGCTTCATCTCCTTGATGACCGTGTGCGCCTGGTTCTTGCGCGCCTCACGGGCCTTCATGGCCGACTCGTACTTGAACTTCCCGTAGTCCATGAGCTTGCACACGGGCGGACGGGCGTTCGCCGCGACCTCGACCAGGTCCAGGTCGTACTCCTGCGCAAGCTCCAGTGCCTTGGCCAGGGGGACGATGCCCACCTGCTCGCCACTGGGACCGACAAGTCGCACCTCGGGAACGCGAATCCGGTCGTTGATGCGGGGCTCGGCGCTGATGGATCCTCCTCGGTAGCACCACGCGACGGTCTGGCGGACGGCCGCGTAACGTCTGTCGTTCGTTAGACCTAACCGCGCCGAAGCAAGAAAAATGCCCCGGACGATTCCCAGGCGGGGCTCCTCGAACTACCGGAGCACCGCCGCGGGAGCCGCGGGGCGCGCTTTCGGACGGATCGCCGCCGCTGGGACGGGACCGTCTGACCGGTGACCCGACGCCCTGAGGGCGGTCAGGTGGGAGTTCGAAAGCCTCCACTTGTGGGTCGGGCTCGCGGGCTGTGAGGCATACGGGTCCGACCGGTCGTTACACGAGATTACCAGCATCCGCCAGGAACGGCTAATTGTGGCGCCCCGGGGGCTGGTGCGGCGCACGCCCGGCCTGCGCCTATCGTGTGGGGCATGAGTGAGACCCCTCCTGAGTCCCCCGACTTCGACGCCATGGCCCGCGACATCGCCGAGGTCCCGGCGGTCGAGGTGATCGTGACGGTCGCCGTCAACCTGATGAGCGCGGCCGCCGTGAAGCTCGGTCTGACCGAGGAGGGCGAGAAGCACAAGGACCTGGACGAGGCCCGCAAGCTGGTGCACGCGCTGGCCGGCCTGCTGGACGCGTCCGCGACCGAGATCAGCTCGTTCCACGCGGCGCCGCTGCGCGACGGCCTGAAGTCGCTGCAGCTGGCGTTCCGCGAGGCCTCGCTCGTCCCGGACGAGCCCGGTCAGGGCCCGGGTGAGAAGTACACGGGCCCGGTCTACGGCTAGCCGCTCAGCGTACGAACAGGGGCTCGCCCGGGGGCGTCGCCTCGGCCGGCAGCAGTGCCAGGTCGAGGCCGCGCACCAGGCGGGCCCTCAGTGTTTCGTCGGCGGCCAGGCGCTCGGCGACGGACCGGGCGGCTTCGGCGGGGGCCGCGGACGGGTTCAGAACCAGGGCGAGGGTGCCGTCGGCCTGCCCGGGGCCGAGGTGGGCGCGCAGCACGGCGGGCTCGGCGGCCACGGCCTCGCGCACGGCGTCGACGACGGCCGGGTCGGCGAGCGGGTCGGTGGTGGCGCGGCCCTCGGCGAGGGCGAGCAGCGCGGGGCCGGTCAGCTCGAACGCCACCGGTCCGGCCAGGTCCAGCACGACGGTGTCCGCCTTCTCGTGCGCGGCGGCCTGCAGGGCCTGGTGCAGGGGTACGGCGACGGGTCGGGCGGCCGGGTCCCAGCGGGCGAGGGAGTCGGTGGAGGTGAAGGCGGGGAGGGCGGTGCGGTTCCCGGCCTTCAGGGTCGGTACGGCCATGTCGCTGGTCTTCTCGCGGCGCAGTCCCCGCTCGTCCTCCTCGACCTCGCCGAGCACGGCGACGACGGGGACCAGCAGCCGGGCGCCCTTGAGCGCCTCCAGGACGGGTCCCACGGCGGTGCGGTCCTCGGCCCAGGCGGCGAGGGCCGCGCTCAGCCGGGGGTCGGCGGAGCCGTCGTCGTCGGAGAAGCCGGGGTCGGGGATGTTCTTGTTCGCCACGGTCACCGACCCTATCGGCCGGGTGGCGTGCCCCGGGCGGCGGCTCAGAACTCCTGGTGGCTCGTGCGGCGACCGCGCCACAGGACGACGGCCGCGACGAGCAGGACCCCGCCGGCTCCGCCCGCGAGGGGGGCGGCCCAGTCGGCGGTGCCGTCACCGGAGGAGGCGGTGTCCGGGCCGCTGCCGAAGTACTTCGCGCCGTACGCCGCCGACTGGAGGTCCTTCGGCTCGATCCGGTCGGCGGCCTCGATGGCGGCCGCCGGGTCGATGAAGCCGTAGCCGCGGGAGTCGTCGCGGCCGTCGACGGGGGCGTCGCGGGCGGTGTCCTCCAGGAGTGTCTTGATCTGGGCCGGGGTCAGGCGGGGGTGGGCCGCCTTGACCAGGGCGGCGGCGCCGGAGACGAAGGCGGCGGCGGCGCTGGTGCCCCAGCCCTCGTAGTACTTGTGGTCGGGGTCGGCGATGACGACGTCGACGCCGGGGGCGCTGACGGTGGCGTACCAGCGGCGGGTGGAGAAGGGGGCGCGGGTCCCGGCGCGGTCGACGGCGGTGGCGGCGATGACGCCCGGGTAGGCGGCCGGGTAGGAGATGCGGTCGCCCTTCTCGCCGCCGTTCCCGGCGGAGGCGACGACGACCACGCCCTTCTTCAGGGCGTACTGGATGGCCTGGTCCTCGGTGGGTTCGGGGTGGGCGGAGGCGGAGTCGTCGCCGAGGGAGAGGTTGATGACGTCGGCGCCGTGGTCGGCTGCCCAGCGGATGCCCTCGGCGAGGGCGTTGCCGCGGGTGCTGCGGGCCTTGGCGCGGGAGGGGTCGCCGTCCTCCAGGATCACGCGGACGGGGAGGATCTTCGCCTCGGGGGCGATGCCCAGGACGCCGTCGGCGTTGCCGGGGCCGTGTCCGTGGCCGGCGATGATCCCGGCCATGGCGGTGCCGTGGCGGGCCCAGGCGCGGTCACCGGGCTCGGCGCCGAAGCGGACCAGGTCCTTGCCGGGGAGGACGTTGCCGACCAGGTCGGGGTGGTCGGCCTCGACGCCGGTGTCCAGGACGGCGACGGTGACGCCCGCGCCCTTCGTGGTCCGCCAGGCCTCCTGCGTGTGCATGGCCTCCAGGGCCCACTGCTGCGCGCGGATGCCGTCGGCGTGGGCGGTGGTGGAGGGGACCAGGACGAGGCCGGCGGCGAGGAGGACACTCAGGAACCCGCCCGCGCGGGACGTGACGGCTTTCACGACGGCTGCTCCGTGGCCGAGCGGACGTTCTTGCGGAGGCCGCGTTCGACGCGGTCGGCGAGGCCCTTCGCCTCGTGGCCGAGGCCGGCCTGGGCCGGGGCGGTGGTGGCGCCGGACTCCGTGGCGTCCTCGGCGGGCTGCGGGTCGTCGACGGTGCGGCCGTCGGCCCAGCCGGAGACGGCGTAGACGACGACCGGGGCCTCGGTGAGCACGGAGACCGTCCAGGCGGCGCGCTGCCGGGCTCCGAACTCCGCGGCGGCCGTGCCCTTCGCGGCGTAGGGCAGGGGCATGAGGTCGCTGCGGCGGTCCAGGCGCTCCTTGCGGAAACGGTTCGCGAGGGAGGCCATGCCGGGGGCGTCGGCCGTGGTGAAGAGCAGGCCGACGGTGGTCACGTAGCTCTCGGTGGCGTCGGTGTACGTGGCGCGCAGGAGGCGTTCGCAGCCGACGGGGGCGAGGGCCTTGCGGAGCAGGGGGTCGAAGGCCTCCTTGCAGCCGCTGTCCGGGGCGACGGCGATCCGGGTCCAGGTGCGGTCGGCTCCGCCGGGGCCGGCGCCCTGGCCCTGCACGGTGGGCGGGAACAGCTGGTCGACCGGGACGCTGTGCCAGAGGCCGCCGGCGGCGGTGAAGGTGCTGCGCGAGCCCTCGTCGCCGGAGTCCCCGACCAGCCAGCTGCCGGTGACCGCGCCGGAGATGAGCCCCAGCCCGAGCACGAGGCAGACGGCGGCCGCGGCGGCCTGCGACCTGCCGCGCCGCCCGAGCGGACGGGGCCGGGCGGCGCCGTCGTACCCCTCGGGCTCCCCGAAGGACACGATGGGCCGCGTGGCGCCGGGCGTACCGCCGGGGGCCAGGGGGGCGCTCCAGGAGAGTGCGGGGTCGGGTGAGACTCGCGTGGTTACCGAGGTGTGGCGGGCCGACGGCATCGGCGGGGCTGCCGGGGCTGGTGGGGCTGGTGGGGCTGCCGGAGCAGGTGGGGCTGCCGGGGCCGGGGGTGCGGTGTGTGGCTGCCGGTCGGGCGTCGACGGCGGGCGTATCCCGCGCCCGGCGGTCGAGGCGGCATCGGCACCGGTCCCTGCGGCCGCATCGGTCCGGGGGTCGCGCGTGGGGCGCGGCGGCGTGCCTGGCCGTGCGGCACCGGGACGGCCTGCCGACGGCACGGCGGACGTCCCCGACGCGCCGGGGCGGCCGAAGGTTTCAGTGGTCTCGGCGGGTGACGGTTCCGCGGGGACCGGACGCAGGCGTGCGGTCGTCTCGGAGGAGTGCTCGTCCGGGGCGCCGGTACGGCGTGGCGTGGGGAGGCGGAAGGGCCGCGCGGTGGTCTCGGACGAACCCGACGACGTCCCCCCGGCCCGCGAGTCCGAACGGCCGCTGGGCGAGAGGCGGTACGGCCTATCAGCCGTCTCCGCCGAGTCCCCGGCCGAAGCGCCGGAACCGCCCACGCGGCCCGTCGGCGTCGCCGCCTGGGAGTCCGAGCGGCCGCGGGTGACGCTGGGCGGCGTGTCCGGGAAACGGGCGGACGCGGGGGGCGGGGGCAGGGTCGTGGAGTCGCGGCGGTGCGGGTCGGTGGTGCCGAAGCTCGGGAAGCGGGGGCGGCCGGCAGGGCCACCGGCCTGCCCGGAGGACGCCGCGCCGCCCCGAGTCGCATGTCCCTGGTCCGTGCCGGCCCCGGCCGACGCGCCACTCAGGCCGAAGCGCCCGCCGGACGAGTCGCGGCCGTCGGCCGCGGAACCGGACGATTCCTGGCCCTCGGCCGTGGAACCGGTCGAGGCCGCGTCACTGTCCGAGGACGGCTGCGGCGCACGGGCCGCCGAACCCGCACGGGCACCCGCGCCCGAGCCGGAACCGGCACCGGACCCGGCGTCCGCACCGGCCCCCGCGCGGCCACCCGCACCCGAACCGAACCCAGCACGAGAACCCACGCCCGAACCGGCCCCGGCGACCGCATCGAACCCCGCGCGGCCACCCGAGCCCGAACCAGCCCCCGCACGAGCACCCATGCCCGAACCGAACCCCGCACGAGCACCCGCGCCCGAACCGGCCCCGGCCTCCGCATCGAAGCCCGCACGGCCACCGGCGCCTGAGCCGGACCCCGCTCCGGACCTCTCACCAGCGCCCGAACCGGTACCCGTGCTCGCCCCGCCACCCGTACTCGCTCCAACACCCCGTCCAGGCTGGTCCGTGGCGCGCGGCGAGGTCGGGTGCGGTGTGCCCCGTCCGGAGCCGTCGGTGGTGGGATCCCCCGGGTCGGCAGGGGCGGTGCGCCGGTCCGTGGCGGTGTCCTCGGGTGGGTGGGGCGGGCGGGGCGGGGTGGAAGGGCGGGGAGGTGTCGAGGGGCGCGGGGGGAAGGAGGCGCGTCGCGCTTCCGTGCTCATGCACCCCCCGTTTCCTCGTACCCGGGCCGCTCGTTCTCGCGCGGGCCGGTGATGTCCTGCCCGAGGCCCGGCACCGACTCGTCCCGGGCACACATACCCGCACGGACGGAGCGTCATCCCGGCACGGCTCCCCGGCCGGCGTCGTTCCGCCGTACGTGCGCGTCACTCTACGGCTTGTCCCCGGGCGAACGGGAACCAGTCCACGAGCCCGGGGCATCTGCCCGGAACGTCCCCCTACCCTGCGGTAATCCAGTCTGGCAGGCTGCGTTCATGACTGCGCGCGCCGCCGACCGGGCCCGTTACGACCGGGCCACCGCCCATCTCGACGCCCCTCTCGCGATCGTGGACCTGGACGCCTTCGACGCCAACGCCGCCGACCTGGTCCGCCGCGCCGGGGGCAAGCCGATCCGGGTCGCCAGCAAGTCCGTGCGGTGCCGGGCGCTGCTGGAACGCGTCCTGGCCCGGGACGGGTTCGCGGGGATCATGTCGTTCACCCTCGCCGAGTCGCTGTGGCTGGCCCGGTCCGGGTTCGAGGACGTGCTGCTCGCCTACCCGTCGGCCGACCGTGCCGGGTACGCGGAACTCGCCGGTGATCCCAAGCTCGCCGCCGCCGTCACGGTCATGGTCGACGACGTCGCGCAGCTCGATCTGATCGACGCCTCCCGGGGCGGCGGGCGTGAAGTCGTGCGGGTGTGCCTGGAGTTGGACACCTCCCTGAAGCTGCTCGGCGGACGAGTGCGGGTCGGGGCCCGGCGCTCGCCGCTGCACTCCCCCGCCGAAGTCGCCGACGTGGCCCGGGCGGTGGCCCGGCGGCCGGGCTTCGAGGTCGTGGGGATCATGGCCTACGAGGGGCACATCGCGGGGGTCGGGGACGCCGTGGCCGGGCGACCGCTGCGGTCCCGTGCCGTACGGCTGATGCAGGCGGCCGCCAAGCGCGAACTCGCCGAGCGGCGCGCCGAGGTGGTGCGCGCGGTGCGGGCCGTCGTGCCGGGGCTGGAGTTCGTCAACGGCGGCGGCACCGGCTCGGTGCAGCACACCGCGGCCGAGGACGCGGTGACCGAGATCGCCGCCGGTTCGGGGCTGTACGTGCCGCGGCTGTTCGACAACTACACGTCGTTCCGTGGCAGGCCGGCCGCGCTCTTCGCGCAGCCCGTCGTGCGGCGACCGGGGGTCGGGGTGGTGACCGTGCTCGGCGGCGGTTATCCCGCCTCGGGCGCGGCCGGGCCGGACCGGTCGCCCGTGCCGTATCTGCCCGAGGGGCTGCGCTACGACCCGCAGGAGGGGGCCGGTGAGGTGCAGACGCCGCTGCTCGGCTCGCCCGCCGACGACCTGCTGATCGGCGACAAGGTGTGGTTCCGGCACGCCAAGGCCGGTGAGCTGTGCGAGCGGTTCGACGCGCTGCACCTGGTCGAGGGGGACGTGGTGACGGCGACCGTGCCGACGTACCGGGGCGAGGGCCACACGTTCCTGTAGCGGACCGGCGGCTCAGTCCGGCGGGCCGATGCTGCTGCCCACGCCGCCGCCCGTGTCCGCGTCGCCGAACGGCCGGATGCCCTTGGTGATGCGGTCCATGTCGGCGAGCGGCGGCCCGTCCCCGCCCGCGTCGAAGACGTACCGGACGAGGACCGGTGACTCGGTGCCGACGCTGGAGGGGAAGACGAGGGACTGGACGTAGCCGCCCGGCCCCTTGCCGGTGTGCACGCGCCAGCGCACGAGGTACCCGGCGCGGCCGGCCACCGCGACCGGCCCGGACCTGACGACCCGGTGGGACTCGATGCCCCCGTGGAGTTCGCGGCCGAGCTCGTCGCGGTCGTAGGCCTCGTCGGCCGCGTCCTTGATGTCCGCCTTGGCGAGGGCCTCGGGGGACTTCTCGTCGCTCTCGGTCACCGTGCGGGAGAAGACCAGGCCGTGGCGGCAGATACCGACGCCGCCGGGGCAGTCGTAGGTGCCGTCCGTCGTCATCACGACGTCGTCCTGGGCGACGTGCTGCGGGCGGACCCAGCCGTCGAGCAGGGGGAAGGTGACGCCGTTGAGCTGGTCCTCGACGACGGCCGGGTCGCCGACGGACGTCTCGGAGGCCGACGCCTCGGGGGTCGGCTCGGCCGGGCCGGCCGGGGACGTGGGGGCGGGCGCCGTCGGGGCCGACCTGGTGTCCGTGTCGCCGTCGAAGGCGACGGCCGCGGTGACGATCGCCGCGACGAGGACGGCTCCCGCGGCGGTGACCGCGACGGCCTTCGCCCGCCCGGCGCCGCCGCCCGGGGACGGGGGCACCGGGCCGGCCGGGGCCTCGGGCGCGCGGCGGTGTTCGGTCCACGCCGTGCCGTCCCACCAGCGCTCCAGGTGCGGGGCGTGCGGGTCGGGGTACCAGCCGGGCGGAGGCGACATGCTCATCCCGGCACTGTAGGGCGAGTAACCGGCCGCACGGACGCGGCTTACAGGGGTGTGACGTACGCCCCCGCGATACCGCCGTCGACGAGGAAGTCGGTGGCGTTCACGAAGGAGGAGTCGTCGCTGGCGAGGAAGGCCACGGCGGCGGCGATCTCCTCGGCCTCGGCGAACCGGCCCAGCGGGATGTGCACCAGGCGGCGCGCGGCCCGCTCCGGGTCCTTGGCGAACAGCTCCTGGAGGAGCGGGGTGTTGACCGGGCCCGGGCAGAGGGCGTTGACGCGGATGCCCTCGCGGGCGAACTGCACGCCCAGTTCCCGGGACATGGCGAGGACGCCGCCCTTGGAGGCGGTGTAGGAGATCTGCGAGGTGGCCGCGCCCATCCTGGCCACGAAGGAGGCCGTGTTGATGATCGATCCCTTGCCCTGGCGCCGCATGTAGGGGATGGCGGCCTTGCAGCACAGGTAGACGGAGGTGAGGTTGACCTCCTGGACGCGCTTCCAGGCCTCCAGTCCGGTCTCCAGGATGGAGTCGTCGTCGGGCGGGGAGATGCCGGCGTTGTTGAAGGCGATGTCGACGCTGCCGTAGGTGTCGAAGGCGGTGCGGAAGAGGGCCTCGACCTCCTCCGGGTCGGTCACGTCCACCTTCACGAAGGTGCCGCCGGTCTCCTCGGCGGCGGCCTTGCCCCGGGTCTCGTCGACGTCGCCGCAGACGACGTGCGCGCCCTCGGAGGCGAGGCGGCGGGCGGCGGCGAGTCCGATGCCGCTGCCGGCTCCGGTGACGACGGCGGTACGGCCGACCAGGCGGCGGCAGATGCTTTCCTGGGCAGTCACTGTGCGGGTCCCTCCGTGCTGATGAAGACGTTCTTGGTTTCGGTGAAGGCGGCCAGGGCGTCGGGACCGAGCTCGCGGCCCACGCCGGACTGCTTGTAACCGCCGAACGGGGTCCAGTAGCGGACGCTGGCGTGGGAGTTGACGGACAGGTTGCCGGCGCGGACGGCCCGGGAGACGCGCAGGGCGCGGCCGACGTCGCGGGTCCAGATGGAGCCGGAGAGGCCGTAGGGGGTGTCGTTGGCGAGGCGGATCGCGTCCTCCTCGTCGGTGAAGGGGAGCAGGACGGCCACGGGGCCGAAGATCTCCTCGCGGGCCGCGGGCGAGTCCGGCCGCTCGTCGGTGAGGACGGTCGGCGGGAACCAGAAGCCGGGCCCGTCGGGCGCGCTGCCGCGCAGGGCCGGGGCGTCGTCGGGCACGAAGCTCCGGACGCGGTCGAGCTGCTGCCGGGAGATCAGCGGGCCCATCTGGGTCTTCTCGTCGGCCGGGTCGCCCACCACCACGGCGGACAGGGCGTCGGCGAGCAGCTCGCGGACCTCGTCGTGGACGGACTCGTGGACCAGGACGCGGGTGCGGGCGCAGCAGTCCTGGCCGGAGTTGTCGAGGAAGGAGAAGGGGTCGACAGCGGTCTTGAGGTCGGCGTCGGCGAAGACGATGTTGGGGCTCTTGCCGCCGAGTTCGAGGGTGACCGGCTTGACCTGCTCGGCGCCGAGCGCGGCGACGCGCGTGCCGGTGCGGGTGGAGCCGGTGAAGACGATCTTGGCGACGCCGGGGTGTCGGACGAGGGCGTCGCCCGTGATGTCGCCGCGTCCGGGCAGGACCTGGAAGAGGTGCTCGGGGAGACCGGACTCCAGGGCGAGTTCGGCCAGGCGCAGGGCGGTGAGCGGGGTGGTCTCGGCGGGCTTGAGGAGGACCGCGTTGCCGGCCGCGAGGGCGGGGGCGGTGCCCCAGGCCGCGATCGGCATGGGGAAGTTCCAGGGGGCGATCACACCGACGACGCCGAGCGGTTCGAGGATCGTGACGTCCAGACCGCCGGGCACGGGGATCTGCCGGCCGGTGAGCCGTTCCACTCCCCCGGCCGCGTAGTCCAGCAGGTCACGGACGTTGCCGGCCTCCCAGCGGGCGTTGCCGATCAGATGGCCGGCCTCGCGGACCTCCAGGCGGGCCAGTTCCTCCAGGTGCTCGTCGACGGTGGCCGCGAAGCGGCGCAGCAGCCGGGCGCGGTCCCCGGGCGCGAGGGCGGCCCAGATCCGCTGTGCCCTGGCGGCGTGGGTGACGGCCGTGTCGATGTCGGCCGGACTCGCTCCGGCGACGGCGGCGACGACCTCCTCGGTCGCGGGGTTCAGTACTTCCAGAAGGTGCTCGGAAGACAACAAGGGCCTCACATGCGTTCGAAGGAGCGGCGCAGCTCCCAGTCGGTCACCGCGGCGTCGAAGGCGTCCAGTTCGACGCGCGCCATGTTGCGGTAGTGCGCGACGACCTCGTCCCCGAAGGCCGCCCTGGCGATGGCGCTGTGCTCCCAGAGCTCGGCGGCCTCGCGCAGGGTGGTGGGGACGTGGGCGAAGTCGGCGGTGTAGGCGTTGCCGGGGCAGGGCTCGGGCAGTTCGAGCTTCTGCTCGATGCCGTGCAGCCCGGCCGCGACCAGTCCGGCCACGGCGAGGTAGGGGTTGACGTCGCCGCCGGGCAGCCGGTTCTCGAAGCGCATCGAGCGGCCGTGGCCGACCACGCGCAGGGCGCAGGTGCGGTTGTCCTGGCCCCAGGCGACGGCGGTGGGGGCGAAGGAGCCGGGCTGGAAGCGTTTGTAGGAGTTGATGTTGGGGGCGTAGAGGAGGGAGAAGTCGCGCAGGGCGGCGAGCTGGCCGGCGAGGAAGTGGCGCATGACCTCGGACATGCCGCCTTCCAGGTCTCCGGCCATGGCGTTGTTGCCGTCGGCGTCCGCCAGCGAGAGGTGGATGTGGCAGGAGTTGCCCTCGCGCTCGTTGTACTTGGCCATGAACGTGATCGACATGCCCTCCTGGGCGGCGATCTCCTTGGCGCCGGTCTTGTAGACGGCGTGCTGGTCGCAGGTGACCAGGGCCTCGTCGTAGCGGAAGGCGATCTCGTGCTGGCCGGGGTTGCACTCGCCCTTGGCGGACTCGACGGTGAGGCCGGCGCCCGCCATCTCGTTGCGGATGCGGCGCAGCAGGGGCTCGATGCGGCCGGTGCCGAGGACCGAGTAGTCGATGTTGTACTGGTTGGCCGGGGTGAGCCCGCTGTACCCCGCGTCCCAGGCCTGTTCGTAGGTGTCCTTGAAGACGATGAACTCCAGTTCCGTGCCGACCTGGGCGGTGTAGCCGAGTTCGGCCAGGCGCTCCAGCTGGCGGCGCAGGATCTGGCGGGGGGCGGCGACGACCGGTGAGCCGTCGTTCCAGGCGAGGTCGGCGTGGACCATGGCCGTGCCCTCGTTCCAGGGGACGCGGCGCAGGGTGCTCAGGTCCGGGTGCATGGCGAAGTCGCCGTAGCCGCGGTCCCAGGAGGACATGGCGTAGCCGTCGACGGTGTTCATCTCGGTGTCGACGGCGAGCAGGTAGTTGCAGCCCTCGGTGCCGTGCCGGAGCACTTCGTCGAGGAAGAAGCGTGCGGCGAACCGCTTGCCCTGGAGCCGCCCTTGCATGTCGGGGAAGGCCAGGACGACAGTGTCGATCTCACCGCCGGCGACGAGGGCGTGCAGCTCCTCGACGCTCAGCGGGGGTGTGCGGTCTGCCACGGGAGAGCCTCCTTCGGCTTCTTTCGGCGAGCCGGGAGCCATAAGGTATTGCGGAGAACCATTGCTTGGGAAGGGGGTACGGCCACATGCCGGAGGAAGCGGTCGGCGGAGTGCGGGACCGACTGACGCCGGTGCTGCGGCCGGTGCGCGCGGGCAACGGCTTCGAGGAGGCCCTGGAGCAGATCCTCCAGGTCGTACGGCTGGGCCTGGTGGCGGGGGGTGAGCGGCTGCCGGCCGAGCGGGAGCTGGCGGAGCGCCTGGGGATCAGCCGGGTGACGCTGCGCGAGGTGCTGAAGGTGCTCCAGGACCAGGGTCTGGTCGAGTCGCGGCGCGGCCGCTACGGCGGGACGTTCGTGCTGCCGCGCACGGACGCCGGCGGCGAGGACGAGCTGCGGCGGCGGGTCGCCGAGGTCGACATAGAGGACGTGCTGCGCTTCCGGGAGGTGCTGGAGGTGGGCGCGGCCGGGCTGTGCGCGGCGCACGGGCTGGACGAGGAGCGGACGGACAGGCTCCGCGAGGCCCTGGCGCGCACGCACGACGCGCCGCTCGCCGAGTACCGCCGCCTGGACACGCTGCTGCACCTGACGCTGGCCGAGCTGTCCGGCTCCCCCACCCTCACGGCCCAGTACGCGGCCGTCCGCGCGACCGTCAACGACCTGCTCGACTGCATTCCGCTCCTCGTGCGCAACCTGGAGCACTCCCAGCAGCAGCACACCGCCCTGGTGGAGGCCGTGATCGAGGGCGACGCCGACCAGGCGCGGGAGATCATGCGCGAGCACTGCGGGGGCACGGCGGCGCTGCTGCGCGGATTCCTGGGCTGAGCCGGCCGGTGGCCGGGCTAGGTGAGGGTTCCCGGTGGCCGGGCTTGGTGAGGATTTACGGGCGATTAACGCACGGGTCTTGCCTTCCCCCGTCCGGCACCGCAAAGGTATGGCCTCATTCCATTGAGTCGTAGCGCGCTCGACCCCGTGACCGCCGCCCCGTCGGGAGTCTGCCCATGTCCGAGGAACCCACCATCACCCCCGTCGCCCCGGAGGGCGACGACTATCTGGAGCGCAGAGCGCTCCGCCGCGGCAGCGCCGGCTGGGTGCTGCTCACCGGTCTCGGCGTCGCCTACGTCGTCTCCGGTGACTACTCGGGCTGGAACTTCGGCCTGGCCGAGGGCGGCTTCGGGGGCCTGGCGATCGCCATGGTCCTCATGGGCGCGATGTACGCGTGCATGGTCTTCGCGCTCGCCGAGCTGTCCTCGATCCTGCCGACGGCGGGCGGCGGCTACGGCTTCGCCCGGCGGGCGCTGGGCCCCTGGGGCGGCTTCCTGACCGGTACGGCGATCCTCATCGAGTACGTCCTCGCGCCCGCCGCGATCGTCATCTTCATCGGCGACTACGTCGAGTCGCTGGGCCTGTTCGGGCTGGAGTCCGGCTGGCCGATGTACCTGGTCTGCTTCGCGATCTTCCTCGGCATCCACCTGTGGGGCGTGGGCGAGGCGCTGCGCTTCAGCTTCGTCGTCACGGGCATCGCGGTCGCCGCCCTCGTCGTCTTCGCACTGGCGGCGCTGCCCGACTTCTCCTTCGCCGCGCTGGACGACATCCCGGTCGACTCCTCGGCCGCCGGGTCGAACTCCTGGCTGCCGTTCGGCCTGCTCGGCATCTGGGCGGCGTTCCCCTTCGGCATGTGGTTCTTCCTGGGTGTCGAGGGCGTGCCGCTGGCCGCCGAGGAGACCAGGGAGCCGGCCCGGACGCTGCCGAAGGCGATCCGCTGGTCGATGGGCATCCTGGTGGTGCTCGCGGTGGTCACGTTCTTCGCGGCGGCCGGGGCGCGCGGGTCGGCGGCGATCCAGGAGGCGGGCAACCCGCTGGTCGAGGCGCTCCAGCCGGACGGCGAGGCCACGACCCTGAGCAGGATCGTGAACTACGCGGGCCTGGCGGGCCTGGTGGCGTCCTTCTTCTCCCTGATCTACGCGGGCTCGCGCCAGCTGTTCGCCCTGTCCCGCGCGGGCTACCTGCCCCGCTTCCTGTCCCTCACCAGCCGCCGCAAGGCGCCGTACCTCGGCCTGCTCGTGCCCGGCACGATCGGCTTCCTGCTGGCGGCGGTGTCGGGCAACGGCGCGCGCATGCTCAACATCGCCGTCTTCGGCGCGACCATCTCCTACGCGCTGATGTCGCTGTCCCACATCGTGCTGCGCCGCCGGGAGCCGGAGCTGCCGCGGCCGTACCGGACGCCGGGCGGGGTGCTGACGTCCTCGGTCGCCTTGGTGCTGGCCTGCGCGGCCCTGGTGGCGACGTTCCTGGTGGACGTGACGGCGGCGTTCATCGCGCTGGCGGTGTACGTGGTGGCCGTCGGGTACTTCGGCCTGTACAGCAGGAAGCGGCTGGTGGCGAAGGCGCCGGAGGAGGAGTTCGCGGCCCTGGCGGCGGCCGAGGCAGAGTTGGCACGGGACTGAACGTCGACCGGGAGGAAGTCGCAGTGGCCAGGCCGTTGATCGGGGTCAGTACGTATCTGGAGGCCGGCGCCCGCTGGGGCGTGTGGGAGCTGGAGGCGGCCCTGCTGCCGGTCGGCTATCCCCGGCTGGTGCAGCGGGCGGGCGGTCTGGCCGCGATGCTGCCGCCGGACGACCCGGAGCGGGCCGTCGAGGCCGTGGCCCGGCTGGACGGGCTGGTCATCTCGGGCGGGCCGGACGTGGAGCCGGTCCGGTACGGGGCGGAGCGCGAGCCGCGGACGGGGCCGTCGGCGCCGGAGCGGGACGCGTGGGAGCTGGCCCTGATCGAGGCGGCCCTCGCCTCGCGTATCCCGCTGCTCGGCATCTGCCGGGGCATGCAGCTGCTGAACGTGGCGCTGGGCGGCACGCTCGTGCAGCACGTCGACGGGCACGCGGAGGTCGTGGGCGTCTTCGGCGGGCACCCCGTCAAGCCGGTGCCGGGCACGCGGTACGCGGGGATCGTGCCGGAGGAGACGTCGGTGCCGACGTACCACCACCAGGCCGTGGACCGTCTCGGCACGGACCTGGTCCCGTCGGCGTACGCCGCGGACGGCACGGTGGAGGCCGTGGAACTGCCGTCCGGTGAGGGCTGGGTGCTGGGCGTGCAGTGGCATCCGGAGATGGGCGAGGACGAGCGGGTGATGCGGGCACTGGTGGAGGCGGCGGCAGCGCGCTGAACTCCGACGGGCTTCACCTCGGACACGGCGAGAAGCTCACCCCCGCGTCAGCGACAGCAGGTCCCGCGCCGGACCCGTGGGCCGATGCCCCGTCGGCCACACCGCCCTCAGATCACGCGCCAGGGCCACCCCGTCCACCGGCACCCGCACCAACCGCCGCATCGCCAGCTCCTCCCCCACCGCCAGTTCGCTCAGTACCGCCGGCCCCGCACCGCTCACCGCCGCCGCCTTCACCGCCGTCGTCGAGGACAGCTCGATGAGCGGCCGGGCCAGACCCCCGAGCGCCGCGTCCAGCACCTGACGGGTGCCGGACCCCTTCTCCCGCAGGATCAGCGGTGTCGAGGCCAGCTCGTCCGCCGCCACCGGCCGCCGACGGCGCCCCCACGCGTGCCCCGGCGCCGTCACCACTATCAGCCGGTCATGGGCGATGACCACGGAGTCCAGCCCGGTCGGCACCGTCAGCCCCTCCACGAAGCCCAGATCGGCCTCGTCCGACAGCAGCCGTTCCGCCACCACCGTGGAGTTGCCCGCGTGCAGGGAGACCGCCGTGTCGGGCCGCTGCGCCCGCAGCGCGAGCAGCCAGCCCGGCAGCAGGTACTCCGCGATCGTCATGCTCGCCGCGACCCGCAGCCGGGAGTCCCGCCGGTCGCGCAGCGCCTGCGCCCCCACGTCGAACGCCTCCGCCGCCTCGACGATCCGCCGCGCCCAGTCCGTCACCAGCGCACCGGCGTCCGTGAGCCGGGACCCCCGGGGCGAACGGTCGACCAGCGCCACGCCGAGCTGACGCTCCATCGACCGGATCCGGCTGCTGGCCGCGGGCTGGGTGATGCCCAGTTCCCGCGCCGCCCCGCCGAGGCTGCCGAGCCGCGCCACCGCCAGCAGCAACTCCAGGGCTCCGAGGTCCGGGACCCGGTGCGCCAGGGACCCGGCGACCGCCGGGCCGCCGCCCTGCTCATCCGTGTTGCTCATAAACCCAGCTTATGTCGCCATAGAGGCAAACTCCCTGGTGGTGCCCCTCCCCCGGCTCCACCGTATGAGTCATGGTCACCGCAGCCCGGCCCCTCGCGTACCCCCTCTCCGTCCGCCACCTCGGACCCAACTGGTACGCCACCGTCATGGGCACCGCCGTCGTCGCCACCGCCGGAGCCGCCCTCCCCCAGCACCTCCCCGGGCTGCGCGGAGCACTCGCCGTCGTCTGGGTCCTCTCCCTCGCCCTGCTCCTGACCCTGCTCGGCGCCCGCTGCGCGCACTGGGCCCGCCACCGCGACCAGGCCCGTGCCCACCTCCTCGACCCGGCGACGGCACCCTTCTACGGCTGTCTCGCCATGGCCCTGCTCGCCGTGGGCGGCGGCGCCCTCACCGTCGGCCGGGACGTGATCGGCCTGCGGGCCGCGGTGGCGCTGGACACCGTGCTGTTCACCGCCGGTACGGCTCTGGGGCTGGCCGCCGCCGTCGCCGTTCCGTATCTGATGGCCGTACGCCACCGGGTCGAGCCGGGGCAGGCGACACCCGTGTGGCTGCTGCCGCTGGTCGCGCCCATGGTGTCGGCCGCCGTCGGGCCGCCGCTGGTGCCGCAGCTGCCTCCCGGCCGGCCCCGCGAGACGCTGCTCCTCGTCTGCTTCGCGCTGTTCGGGCTGAGCCTGCTCGCGACCCTGCTCATGCTGCCGCTGGTCTTCGCCCGGCTGCTCACCGGCGGGCCGCTGCCCCTCGCCCTCACCCCGACGCTGTTCCTGGTGCTGGGGCCGCTCGGGCAGTCCACCACCGCCGTCGGCGCCTTCGCGGACGTCGCCCCCGGAGTCGTACCGGAGCCGTACAGCCAGGGCTTCGGTGCCCTCGCCGTGCTCTACGGCGCGCCCGTCATGGGGTTCGCGCTGCTGTGGTTCTGCCTGGCCACGGCCCATGTGTGGCGCGCGCGGCGGCACGGGATGCGGTTCGCCATGACCTGGTGGTCGTTCACCTTCCCGGTCGGCACCTGCGTCACGGGCGCCGCGGCGCTGGGCCGGCACACCGGGCTGGTGGCCTACACCGGGCCCGCGGCGGGCCTGTACGTCGTGCTCGTCCTGGCGTGGGGCGTCGCCGTCGGGGGCACCCTGCGCGGGCTGGTCAGGGGCGAGCTGCTCGCAGGGCCCGGCCCAGTACCCGTGGCGCCTCGGCCAGCGACGGCCCGTACCACGTCAGGTGCCGTCCGCTGACGAGCGCGCAGGGCAGGCCCGGGAACGCCTCCGGTCCGTCGTCGGCGGTGAAGCGGTACGGCTCGTCGGGGAGGACCACCACATCGGGTGCGCAGGCGCGGAGTTCGTCCAGCGGAACGCGGGGGTAGCGGTCGGAGTGCTCCGCGTGCACGTGGTCGACACCGAGGCGGGCCAGGACGTCGCCGGCGAAGGTGTCACGGCCCAGGACCATCCACGGGCGCCGCCAGATCGGCACGACCGCCGTCAGGCGTACGGCCGGCCGGGGCAGGGACGACCAGGTGTCCTCGGCCTCGTCCAGCCAGCGCGGCCGGGCCGTCACCCCGCAGGCGTCCAGGACCCGGGCCAGTTCCCGGAAGGCCTGCGGCACGTCGCGGACCTCCGTCACCAGGACCTCCACGCCCGCCGCGCGCAGGGCCGCCAGGTCGGGGGCGCGGTTCTCCTCCTCGTTCGCGATGACCAGGTCGGGGGCGAGGGAGAGGATCCGGTCGGTCCGCGGGTTCTTCGTCCCGCCGACGCGTACGGCGTCCAGGCCGGGCGGGTGGGTGCACCAGTCGGTGACGCCGACGAGCGTGCCGGGCGCCGAGCGGGCCACGGCCTCCGTCAACGAGGGGACGAGGGAGACCACCCTCACCGGCGTGGCCGGTCCCGGACCGCCTCGATGTGCTCCGCGACGGCGACGACGATCACCCGGGTGTCCGACTCCGCCGCCCGCCAGCGGTGCCGCACACCGCCGGTGAGGTACAGCGTGTCACCGCGGCCGAGGCGGTAGGCGCGGCCCTCCGCCTCGATCTCCACCGCGCCGTCGGCGACGTACATCAACTGGTCGTTGCGGTACTGGAATTCACGGCCCGCGTCGTGGTCGCCGGTGAACTCGGAGGCGTGCATCTGGTGGTGGCCGCGCACCAGGGAACGAGCCCGGGGCCGGGGCAGCGGCTCGGTGTCGTCGGCGCGGACGACGTCCACGCTGCACGCCGGGTCCGCGGCGGCGAGGAGCTCCACGGCGGTGGTGCGCAGGGCGTCGGCGACCTTCTCCAGGGAGCTTCGGCTGGGCCGCGCCCGGTCGTTCTCGACCTGGCTCAGGAACGGGACCGACAGGCCGCTGCGCTCGGCCACGACGGCGAGCGTGAGCTCCAGCGCGCGGCGCCGTCGGCGCACGGCCGCGCCCACCCGCAGGGGCTGCTCCTTGTGGTCGCCCATCGCTCCGGTTCCCTCCTTCGCCCGTCGATCCGCTCCCTGCGCGCCGGTGTCCCGGCGCACTCCTCGTGTTGAGTTGTCTGCACCCTACGCATGTTCGGCAAACCGTTTCATGCGCCCGTCACATCGACGTCATACGAGGTGACGCGGGACCTCACAGTTCGCGCCAGGGGATCCGCCGTGCCCAGGGGCGGGCGGGGATTCCTCCCGTGGACGGAACAGGGAGGCAGCGGGGGTCCGGGGGGTGGCGTAGCGCTCTGTGGTTGTCCGGATCCCGCTCGTGGGAACGGGGTGCGGGGCGGGACGCGGCGTGTCGCGCGTCCCACCCCCGAACCCTACTGCGGAGTCATCCGGTTCACCACGTCCGGATGCTCCTCGAGCCAGGCGGCGACGGCCTCCTCCTCATGGCCCTGCCCGCGGTCCTTGATCTCGCTCTCCAGGGAGCCGAGCTCGTCCTCGCTCATCCTGAAGTTCTTGATCCACTTCGTGAGCTGCGGGTACTGCTCGGGGAACTTCTCGTTGGAGATGGTGCGGATCGTGTTGCCCTCGCCGAAGGCCTTCTTGGGGTCCTTCAGCTTGGTCAGCTCGTAGTCGCTGTACGCCCAGTGCGGCGACCAGAGGGTGACGGCGATCGGCTCCTTCTTGGCGTAGGCGCGCTTCAGCTCGGCCAGCATGGCCGGGGTGGAGCCGTCGACGACCTCGTACTCCTTGTCCAGGCCGTAGGCGGGCAGGACCTTGTTCTTCGCCAGGTCCATCTCGCCGGTGCCGGGCTCGATGCCGATGATCTTCCCCTTGAAGGTGCCGGCCTTGCCCTTGAGGTCCTCCAGGGAGTCGACGCCCTTCACGTAGGACGGTACGGCGATCTCCAGGGAGGTCGGTTCGTACCAGGTGCCGAGGTCCTTGAGGCGGTCCTTGTTCTTGTCCCAGTAGTTCTTCTGGGCGTAGGGCAGCCAGGCGTCGAAGTTGAGGTCGAGATCGCCCGAGGCCAGGCCCGTGTAGACGGGGCCGACGTCCATCTGCTTGAGGTTCAGCTTGTAGCCGCGCCGCTCCAGCACGTTCTTCCACAGGTAGGTGACGGCGATGTCCTCGTCCCAGGGGAACCACGCCACGTCCAGGGGCCGCTTCGCCTCGGCGGGGGTGCCGCCCCCGGCGTTCTTCACCGGGGCCATCCTGTCGGCGAAGCCGGGGTGCTGCTTGAGCCAGGCGCGCACGGCCTCCTGCTGGTTGCCCTTGCCCGCCTTGTTGATCTCGGCTTCGAGGCTGGTGAGCTCCTTCTCGCTCATCCTGAACTTCTTCAGCCACTCGGCGACCGTCGGGTCGTCGTCGGCGAAGCCCTTGCGGGACAGGGTGTGCACGCCGTCGCCCTCGCCCCAGGCGCCCTTCGTGTCCTTGAGCTTCCTGAGGTCGTAGTCGTTGTACGCCCAGTGCGGCGACCAGAGCGTGACGACGATCGGCTTCTTCTGGGCGTAGGCGCGCTTCAGCTCGGCCAGCATCGCCGGCGTGGAGCTGTCGACGACCTGGTACTCCTTGTCCAGGCCGTACTCCTTGAGGACCTTGCTCTTGAGCAGGGCCATCTCGCCGGCGCTGGACTCGATGCCGGTGATCCCGCCGCCGAACTCGGAGGCCTTGCCCTTGAGGTCCGCCAGGGAGTCGATGCCCTTCATGTAGGAGGGCACGGAGAGCTCCAGGGACGTCTTGTCGTACCAGGCGCCGAGGTCGTCGAGCTGCTTGCCGTACTTCTTCCAGTACTGGGCGTGGGTGGTGGGCAGCCAGGCGTCCGTCTGGAAGTCGACGTCGCCCTGGGCGAGGGAGGTGTACAGCGGGCCCGCGTCGAACTGCTTGGCCTCGACCTGGTAGCCGCGCTGCTCCAGGACCTCCTTCCAGAGGAAGGTGGAGGCGACGCCCTCGTCCCAGGGGATGTAGCCGATGCTGATCTTCTTGCCCTGGCCGACGTCCTTGCCGCCGGCGGCGGCCGTGGCGCCGGTGCCGCTGCCGCCGAGGACGCCCATGCCGCCCGCGGCGAGCGCGAGGACGACGACGCCGATCACGGCGACGGCCGGGCGAGGCCGGTACGACCAGATCCTCAGCCCCTGGGCGGCGCGCAGCTTGGCGGCGGCGCGGCGGCCGAGCGGGGAGACCTGGGTGCCCAGCGCGCTGGTCATGCGGTCGAGGTAGATCGCGAGGATCACGATGGCCACGCCGGCCTCGGAGCCGAGGCCCACGTTGAGCTGGCCGATGGCCTCGTTGACGTCGCCGCCGAGGCCGCCGGTGCCGACCATGCCGGCGATCGCGGCCATGGACAGGCCGAGCATGATGACCTGGTTGACGCCGGCCATGACCGTGGGCAGGGCCAGGGGGAGCTGGACGCGCAGCAGGGTGTTGCGGGGCGTCGTGCCGAACGCGTCGGCCGCTTCCACGAGTTCCTTGTCGACCTGCCGGATGCCCAGCTCGGTCATGCGCACGCCCGGGGCGAGCGCGAAGATCAGGGTGGCGACGATGCCCGCGGGGGCGCCGGTGCCGAAGAAGAGGATCGCCGGGATGAGGTAGATCATCGCGGGCAGCGTCTGCATGAAGTCCAGCACGGGCCGGACCAGTCCGCTGACACGGTCGGAGCGGGCCGCCCAGATGCCCACGGGCAGGGCGATCACCAGGGCGATGACGGTCGCCACGAGGACGAGCGCCAGGGTGATCATCGCGTTCTCCCACAGTTCGAGGGAGTCGATGAACGCGAATCCGGCGAAGGCGAGGACACCGGCGAGGGTGCCGCGCAGCCAGAAGGCGATCACGGCGAAGATGCCCGCGAGGAGCAGTGGTTCGGGGGCCTGGAGGACGGCGTTGATGCCGTCGTAGAGGCCGAGGAAGACGGTCTTGCAGAAGTCGAACAGCCACGCCATGTGGGTGGTGAGCCAGTCGACCGCGTCGTTGACCCAGGTGCCGAGCTGAATCCTAGGCACGGGCGATCACCTTCTCTCCGCCCTTGTCGCGCGGGGAGTCGCAGGGCTGCGTGTCCGTGTCCTGCACGTCGCCGAGGAAACGGACCAGGCGCTGCCGGGGCACGACGCCGATCTGCCTGTTGTCCTCGTCGACGACCGAGACCGGATGCGAGAGCCGGGCGCTGATGGCGCAGAGCTCCGTGAAGGGGGTGTCGGGCGTGGCGGTCTCGCAGTGGCAGCCGGGGTCGTCGGCGGTGACCGAGGTGTCCATGAGCTCACCGGCGGTCAGGACGCGGGAGCGGTCGACGTCCTGGGTGAAGGAGGCGACGTAGTCGTTCTCCGGCCGCAGCAGGATGTCCTGGGCGGTGCCGTTCTGGACGATGCGGCCGTCACGCATGACGGCGATGCGGTCGCCCAGGCGCATGGCCTCGTTCAGGTCGTGCGTGATGAAGACGATCGTCTTCTTGAGCTTCTGCTGGAGTTCCAGCAGCTGGTCCTGCATGTCGCGGCGGATCAGCGGGTCCAGGGCGCTGAAGGACTCGTCCATCAGCAGCAGGTCGGCGTCGGTGGCCAGCGCCCGGGCGAGGCCGACGCGCTGCTGCATGCCGCCGGACAGCTCGTCGGGCCAGGACTTCTCCCAGCCGGCCAGGCCGCACAGGGCGAGCGCCTCGTCGGCGCGGCGTGCGCGCTCGGCGCGGGGCACGCCCTGCACTTCCAGACCGTAGGCGGCGTTCTCGCGCACGCTGCGGTGCGGGAAGAGCGCAAAGTGCTGGAACACCATGCTGATCTTCCGGGAGCGGACCTGGCGGAGTTCGCGGTCGCCGAGCGCGGTCAGGCCCTGGCCGTCGAAGCGCACGTGTCCCGCGGTCGGTTCGAGCAGGCCGTTCAGCATGCGCAGCAGGGTGGACTTGCCGGAGCCGGACAGGCCCATGACGACGAAGATCTGGCCGGGCTCCACGGTGAAGGAAGCGTCGATCACGGCGGCGGTCGTGCCCTCGGCGCGCAGTTCCTCCCGGTCGGCTCCGTTCCGGAGCCGCTCGACCGCCTGGTCCGGTCTCCTGCCGAACACTTTGTACAGGCTCTCTGCCTCAAGGGTCGCTGACACGTGCACCTCTGTTTCGACGACGACGAGAACGCGGCGAGGCCGGGGCGCAAAACAGTTGAAATGCGCAACCGACCTCGCTCCGGGGCGGCGCCTACCCGGTGGCCGAAAACCAAACCCGGACGTGGGGAGCTTCACACAGAACGCGCACACCACAACGCGTTGCGCGGAGCGACCGGCTGTCAGTGCCGTGCGGCATGATGCGGGGCGTGACCGGACGACTGATGCTCCTCGACACCGCTTCCCTGTACTTCCGCGCCTACTTCGGCGTCCCCGAGTCGGTCAGGGCACCGGACGGCACCCCGGTGAACGCCGTGCGCGGCCTGCTCGACTTCATCGACCGCCTGGTCAGGGACCACCGGCCGGACCATCTCGTGGCGTGCATGGACGCCGACTGGCGTCCGCACTGGCGGGTGGAGCTGATCCCCTCGTACAAGGCGCACCGCGTCGCCGAGGAGCACGCGGCCGGCCCGGACGAGGAGGAGGTGCCCGACACGCTGTCGCCGCAGGTGCCGGTCATCGAGGCGGTGCTGGACGCGGTGGGCATCGCGCGCGTGGGCGTCGCGGGGTACGAGGCGGACGACGTGATCGGCACGTTCACCGCGCGGGCGAAGGGCCCGGTCGACATCGTCACGGGCGACCGCGACCTGTACCAGCTGGTGGACGACGCGCGCGGGGTGCGCGTGCTGTATCCGCTGAAGGGCGTGGGCACGCTGCAGCACACCGATGAGGCCGTGCTGCGCGAGAAGTATGGGGTCGACGGGAGCGGGTACGCGGATCTGGCCCTGCTGCGCGGCGATCCCAGCGACGGCCTGCCGGGCGTGCCGGGCATCGGGGAGAAGACGGCCGCCAAGCTGCTGGCCGAGTTCGGGGACCTGGCCGGGATCCTGGCGGCGGTCGAGGACCGGCGGTCGAAGCTGACGCCGACGCAGCGCAGGCGGCTGGACGAATCGCGCCCGTACCTCGCGGTCGCGCCGAAGGTGGTCCGGGTCGCGGACGACGTACCGCTCCCGGACGTCGTCACCGCGCTGCCGCGGGCGCCGCGCGACCCGGCGGCCCTGGAGGCGCTGGCGGCCCGCTGGGGTCTGGGCGGGTCACTGGAGCGCCTGCTGGCGACGCTCCGGGCCTGACCCGTTGGTGAGAGTGCGGCGTGACCTTCGCGTCCGAGAGGTGTGAATCGCGGGCGACGAGAGGTGTGAATCGCGAGCGAGGTGCTAACTTAGGTAACCCTAACTATGCGATACAGGGAGGTCCTCATGGCAGAGCGACCGGGACGCCAGCCGCGCACGCCGCACTCCGCTCAGGTCGTCCGCACCGAGCGGCTGACTCCGCACATGCAGCGTGTGGTGCTCGGTGGTGAGGGCCTCGCCGACTTCGCCGCGGACACCTGCACCGACCACTATGTGAAGCTGCTGTTCGCGCCCGGGGACGTGACGTACCCGGAGCCCTTCGACCTGCAGCGCATCCGCGAGGAGCTGCCCCGCGCGCAGTGGCCGGTGACCCGGACGTACACGGTGCGCCAGTGGGACCCGGAACACCGCGAACTGACCCTGGACTTCGTCATCCACGGCGACGAGGGCCTGGCCGGCCCCTGGGCCGCGCGCGTCCAGCCGGGCGAGACCGTGCGGTTCATGGGTCCCGGCGGGGCGTACGCGCCCGACCCGGAGGCGGACTGGCATCTGCTCGTCGGCGACGAGAGCGCCCTGCCCGCGATCGCCTGCGCCCTGGAGGCCCTGCCGCGCGGGACCCGGGCATACGCCTTCGTGGAGGTCTCCGGCCCCGAGGAGGAGCAGAAGATCGACTCGGACGTGGAGGTCGTCTGGCTGCACCGCGGTGACCGGCCCCTGGGCGAGGCGCTGGTCGAGGCCGTGCGGAACCTGGAGTTCCCCGAGGGCCGGGTGCATGCCTTCGTGCACGGCGAGGCGCATTTCGTGAAGCAGCTGCGCCATCTGCTCCGGGTCGAGCGTCAGGTCCCGCGCGAGGACCTGTCGATCTCCGGCTACTGGCGGCGCGGCCACGACGAGGACGGCTGGCAGGCCTCCAAGCGGGAGTGGAACGCGCGCATCGAGGCGGAGCAGGAGAGCAGCACGTCGGCCGCGTGAGGCAGGGACCGCCAGGCAAGTGCCGGGAGGCCTGGGCCGAGGGCGGGAGACATGAGCCGGGCGGGAGCATGAGTCCTGCCGGAAGGCAGGGACCCGCCGGGAGGGCCAAGAGCGTTACCGGGCCGGGAGACATGGGCCCTCCGGGAGGCAGGGCCTGCCGGGCGCACGAGCCCACCAGGAGGCACGAGCCCACCAGGAAGCTCGGGCCCGCCCGGGGCGGCTCAGTGCCCTCGCACGCGGGCGTGGAGATGCATATCGTGCCAGCCGTCCGGCTGCAGCGCGGCGCTGCGCTTCGTGCCCTCCAGGGCGTAGCCGGTGCTTGTGGCGACACGGCAGGACGCCTCGTTGCGCACGGCGTGCAGCAGCTCCAGCCGGTGGAAGCCGACCTCGTCGAGGGCCCAGCGGGTGAGCGCGGTCGTGGCCCGGGCGGCGACGCCCCGGCCCCGTGCCTCCGGGACGGTCCAGTAGGCCACCTCCGCCGTCCCGTCGTCCAGCCGTATCTCGCGCAGCGCGACCCGGCCCAGCAGCGCACCGGATCCCGCGTCGACGACGGCCCACTGCGCCTCCCGTTCCTCCTCCCACGCCTGGTGCCAGTCCCGGATCCAGCCGGCGACCTCCTCCTCGGAGTCGGCGGCCCGGGCATGCCACTGGTGCATCACGGGGTCCTGGAAGACCTGGTACACCGCGGGCGCGTCCCCGGCCCGCCAGGGGCGCAGGAGGAGTCCGCCGTCGGCGGGGAGGGCGGGCTGCGGACGGTGGGTGAGGGCCCCGGCGGTCAGGACCGGGCCGATGAGGAAGGGCATGCCCGCATCCTGACAACCGGGCGGCCGGTGGCCCCAGCGGTTTTCCTCCGGGGCGCGCAGGCCTCGTACGCTGGGCCGCGATGAGACGCAAGACCCGCACCCCGCCCTCTCCCCTGCCGCAGCGCCACGGGGTGGACCCGGTGCGGGTGCGGCTGCCGGCCGCGGGCGCGTGGGCCACGGTGCGCGAGCACCTGGTGGAGCGGCTCTCCGGGGCGGAAGCCGGGGTCGTCGACGGGATGTTCGACGCCGGGCTGGTTGTCGGGGCGGACGGACGGGCCGTGCCGTCGGACGCGCCCTTCGTGCCGGGGATGTTCGTGTGGTTCCACCGGGAGCTGCCCGACGAGACGCCGGTGCCCTTCCCGCTGGAGGTCGTGCACCGGGACGAGCACATCGTCGTCGCCGACAAGCCCCACTTCCTGGCCACCACCCCGCGCGGCGCCCACGTCGCCGAGACCGCGCTGGCCCGGCTCCGCCGCGAGCTGGACATCCCGACCCTCAGCGCCGCGCACCGGCTGGACCGGCTCACGGCCGGGCTCGTGCTGTTCACCGTGCGCCCCGAGGAGCGCGGCGCGTACCAGACGCTGTTCCGCGACCGGCGGGTCCGCAAGGAGTACGAGGCCGTCGCCCCGTACGACTCCGCCCTCGCGCTCCCCCGGACCGTCCGCAGCCGGATCGTGAAGGAGCGCGGGGTGCTGACGGCGCGGGAGGTGCCGGGCGAGCCGAACGCGGTGAGCCGCGTCGAACTCGTCGAGCACCGGGCCGAGCCCCGGTTCGAGCACCGAACGGACGGGGCCGGCTCGCTCGCGATCAGCACCCTCGCCCGGTACCGGCTTCTGCCGGGTACCGGGCAGACCCACCAGCTGCGCGTGCACATGACCGCGCTGGGCGTGCCGATCCTCGGCGACCCGCTCTACCCGGAGGTGACCGGCCCCGTGCCGGCCGGTGACTTCCGGCGTCCGCTCCAACTGCTGGCACGGGGCCTGGAGTTCACCGACCCGGTCACGGGAGTGGAGCACCGGTTCCGCAGCGGCCGGGTGCTCGCAGCCTGGGCGTCGTACGACCGGTGGGCCGCCGGGACGTACGACGACCCGTCACGCGGTCAGTAGCCGCGCCACCAGCTCAGGAAGCGCCGCCAGACACCCTTGCGCCGGGGCGGTTCCTCCGACGCCGGCTGCGACTGGCCCGAGACCGGATGAGGCTGCACCGGAGCCGACCGGGGCTGCGGCTGCGCGGCGGACGGCGCGGGCTGGACGGGTGCGGCGACCGCTGCCGGCTGCGGTTGGGGTTGCGGCTGCACGGTGCCGATCTGCCAGTCGGAGCGCTGCGCCGGGACCGGCTTGTGGTTCGGCTGCTCCGACACGTCCTGCGGCGGCTTGGGCGAGAACTGCACCGGCATCGACACCAGGTGCCGGGAGGCGATGGACGCCGTCCAGCGCAGATCCTCCTCGTCGCAGTCGAGTTCGACGTCGGGCAGCCGCATCAGCAGCGCGTCGACGCCGACGTCGGCGATGGAGCGGCCGATGTCCTGGCCGGGGCACTCGTGCGGGCCGCCGCCGAAGGCGAGATGGGAGCGGTTGCCCTGCATGCTGGCCTTCAGGTCCGGCCGCACCCGCGGGTCGACGTTGGCCGGGAGCGGGGCGAACAGCAGCCCGTCGCCCCGGCGGATGCGCTGTCCGCCCAGTTCGGTCTCCTGCTTGGCGAAGTACGCGAAGACCGTGCTGAACGGCGGCTCGTTCCACAGCGACTGTTCCACCGCCTCCGGCACCGTCATCTGGCCGCCGTTGAGCTGGGCCCGGAAACGCGGGTCGATCAGCACCGTGAGCAGCACGTTCGACAGCAGGTTGGTGGTGGCCTCGTAGGCGGCGAAGAGCACCAGGCGCAGGTGCTCCCTGACCTCGTCGTCGCTGAGCCGGGCCGGGTGGGTGATCAGGTAGCTGGCGAGGTCCTCCTCCGGCTGGGCGCGGCGGCGGGCGGTGAGCCGGCTCAGGGCGTCCATGACGTAGGAGTGGCTGGCGATCGCGGTCTCGGTGCCCTTGAGCGCGTCGCGGGCCGCCTCGACGATCCGGTCGTTGTACTCGCCGGGCATGCCGAGGATCTCGCACATCACCGCCATCGGCAGGTGCTCGGTGAACTGGCCGACGAGGTCGGCCTCGCCCTTCTCGCAGAAGCGGTTGACGATCTGCTGCGTGCTGCGGTTGATGTAGCGGCGCAGGCTGCGGAAGTCGATGGTCGAGATGGCGCCCATGACCGCGCCGCGCAGCCGCTTGTGCTCGTCGCCCTCGGCGTGCGAGGCGATGGGCTGCCACGCGATGTGCGGCATCAGCGGGTGGTCGGGCTTGACCAGGCCGTCCTTGAGGGGGGTCCAGATACGGCTGTCCCGGCAGAACTGCGAGGGCGAGCGCACCATGTGCAGGTTCTCGGCGTGGCCGAGGACGATCCAGATCGGCACGTCGTCGTGGAGCAGCACGGGCGCCACGGGGCCGTGCTGCTCCCGCAGTTGCTCGTACAGCGCTCCCAGGTCCTCCACCTCGTGCAGCCGGTGCAGCCCCCCGGGCCCGAGGCCGTGCGCGGGGCAGCCGGGGGGCGGCCCGGACCGGGTGTCGTCCGTACCGGTCGGGGCGTGGGATTCAGGCGTCACAGTGGTCGCTCCGAAACTTTCCAGTGTCTGGGGGAGATGTGGGGTGGGCCGGATACCGATCAGGTGCGCGAGCCCGTCATGGCGAGGGAGTGCAGGAAGCGCATGAGGGTCATCAGGACGTCGCGGCTGGAGGCCCGGCGGCGCGCGTCGCACTCCATGATCGGGATGTCGGGGGCGAGGTCGAGGGCCGTGCGCAGTTCCTCGATGGGGTAACGGGGCGCGTCGGGGAAGGAGTTGATGGCGACCACGAACGGCACACCACGTTCCTCCAGGCGCCCCATGACGTCGAAGCTGACCTCCAGCCGACGGGTGTCGACCAGCACCACCGCGCCGAGCGCGCCCTCGAACAGGCCGTTCCACAGGAACCAGAAGCGCTGCTGGCCGGGTGTGCCGAAGAGGTACAGCACGAGCTGGTCGGTGATGCTGATCCGGCCGAAGTCCATGGCGACGGTGGTGGCCGTCTTGGAATCGGAGCCGAAGTTGTCGTCGACACCGATGCCGGCCTGCGTCATGGTCTCCTCGGTGGTCAGCGGTTTGATCTCGCTGACCGAGCCGACCATGGTCGTCTTGCCGACGCCGAAACCCCCCACGATCACGATCTTGGCCGCGGCCTGCGTCGTGTGTGGCAACTGGTCCTCGGCCCGGGGGCCCGGGATGGTGTCAGAGCCTTTGAAGTCCATTCATCACCGCTTCGAGGAGGGAACGGTCGGGGACCGCCTGACGGACGATCGGGGAGCGCGCGTGCACCAGTTCCGCCGTGAGCAGCTCGGTGAGCAGCGTGCCCATCGCGCTGAACGGCAGGCTGAGGTAGGCCGACAGCTCCGCCACGGAGAGGGGGGCGGCGCAGAGCCGGAGCAACGCCGCCTGCTCGGGGGTGGCGGAGGGCGGCGGGTCTGCGGCACGCGCCACGATTAACGTCACCAGGTCGAGTTCGGCCCGTTCGCCGTCCGGGCCGGCCACCACGTACATCCGCTCGGGGTTGGGTTTGCCCTCGCCCTCCTGGGAAGGCTGCGGGGCCGGTTCCGGTGCCGGGTTGCGCCTCTGGCGTTGCGGAGGCGTCATACGATCTGCCCGTTCCGCCGGGGCGGACTGGTCAGATGGCCGCCGATCCGGACCACCAGGTCGCGCATCATCGCGCTCATCCGGCCGGGTTCGCACCGCACGTCGGAGAGCACGGCGAGGAAGGCGTTGGCGCCGGCGCCCATCAGGTAGAAGTAGCCCTGGTCGATCTCGATCATGACGAGCTTCATCTCACCGTCGCCGACGCTGAGTTCCTGGCAGATGCTGCCCGCGAGGGACTGCAGGCCGGCGCAGGCCGCGGCGACCCGGTCGGCCGCGTCGGGCTCGCCCCCGTAGCGGGCGATGCGCAGACCGTCGGCCGAGAGCACCACGATCATCTCGATGCCCGGTACGCCGTCGGCGAGTTGCTTGAGCATCCAGTCGAAGTTGCCTCGCTGCTGGATCACTTGAGATCCCCCTCGTCATCGGCCTCGGTGGGGGCCGGGTCGTTGAGCAGGTGCAGGTACTTGGTGGGATTCCGAATGAAGTCGGTCGGGTGGGTGCCGGGCTCGATGCCCTGCTTGAGTCCCTCCCAGAAGGCCTCCAGGCCCTTTCCGGGGGCGTCGGGGGCGCTCATGTCGCGCAGGGGCGGCACCTCGGGCTCCTTGATCGCGGCCCAGGGGTTGTGCTCGCCGCGTGCCTCGGCCTCGCGGTCGGCCTTCTCGTTGGCGGCCTGCTGGGCGAGTCGCTCGGAGAGCGGTGTCTTCACCCGGCTGCGGCGCTGCGGCAGGCCGTTCGCCGTCCACTCGGTGACCTCGGGGACGTCGTCGTCCTCCAGGGAGACCGTCGCGGGGAGCTTCGGGCTGGTGGGGCGGCGCTTCTTGGGGGTGCGCTTCGGCCCCTCGGGGATGCCGACCTTCATGGGGATGCCCGTGGCGCCGATGCCGTGCGCGAGTCCGACACCGGGCTCGTGGGTGATCATCTCGCTCGGCACGATGAGGATGGCGCGGACACCGCCGTACGCGGAGGCCCGCAGCGAGACCTGCATGTTGTACGCCGTGCAGAGGCGGCCCACCACGGCGAGGCCCAGGCGCGGGTGCTCGCCGATGTCCTGGAGGTCGACGCCGGCCTTGGCCGCCTCCAGCATGCCCTCGATCCGGGCGCGTGCCTCCTCGTTGAGGTTGACGCCGCCGTCCTCGATCTCGATGCAGACGCCGGTCTGCACCTCGGTGGCGGTGACGTGCACCTTGGTCTGCGGCGGCGAGTAGCGCGTGGCGTTGTCGAGGAGTTCGGCGGCGGCGTGGATGACCGGCTCCACGTAGATGCCCTTGACGCTGACCTTGGCGATGGAGGACAGCTGGATGCGCCGGTACTCCAGGATGCGGGACATGGCGCCGCGCAGGGTGCTGTACAGGGACACCGGCTGGGGCCACTGCCGTCCGGGGCGTCCGCCGCCGAGGACGGAGACGGAGTCGGCGAGGCGGCCGATCAGGGCGTTGCCGTGGTCGATGCGCAGCAGGTCGTCGAAGACCTCGGGGTTGCGGCCGTGGTCCTCCTCCATCTCCCGGAGTTCCTCGGCCTGCTGGTGGATGATCGCCTGGACGCGGCGGGCGACACTGACGAAGGAGCGCGCGGCGGCGTCCCGCATGGTCACTTCGCGATCGACGATTCTCAGCACCGTCAGCAGCGTCTCGGCCTGCGGCGCGGGGATGTCGCGGAACGCGGGGTTGGAGAGACCGAGCTTGCGAATCACCTCTCTGGGGGATTCTCCGGTGGCGAGCAGATCGAGCGCGGCGGGGATCATCTCCCGCGAGAAGCGGACCAACTCGTTCTCGTGGACGGCGATCCGCTGTTCCAGATGCGCGGTGTGGCGGGCGTGCTCCGCCCGCTGGTTCCGCAGGGCACGGCCGCGGCGCACCGCCTCGGCCGCCGTCGCGATCACGAGCGCGGTGGCGATGCCGCCGCACCAGCCGACGGCGAGCCGGGCCGGCTCCGCCACCAGGGCGACGGCGGCTCCGGTCGCCGCCGCCATCACTATGGCCGGCAGCAACAGCACGCGCGTGTAGGGCAGTTCACGGCGACCTGGAGGGGATTGAACACTCACCATGTGGGCCTTCTGACAGGAGACGACTGAGGTTCGGGGGGACTCGCAAGTGGGTATGTCATGAAACTGTCGGGATCTTCCGCACATTGGGGAACAAGCGCACGAATTCATCTCAAGCCGGTGCGCTGCGGGCGAGCTTAGTCCGACCGGATCATCGCCGTGTCATATTCCACAACTGCCGGAAACCGGTCGCGAAGGGATAGTAGGCTCATTCATTTATACGCTGCGACACCGTTCGAATACGGCTCGTAGCGGCGTACAGACATACGAAAGTCCCTCACCGTCACGGGTGAGGGACTCTCAGGACAACGCCCCTTCAGGGGCGCGGGGCTGTGTCATTGTGCGGCTCCGCCGCGTGGGCGCCAGCAACCACAATCCACCGGCACCCGCGCAACAAGCTCACCCCACCGACGAGTAGGCGACCACTCCCCGCAGCAACAGATCAACAGCCTTACGCGCGTTCTTCACCACGGAAGACCCGGGCGGCGCCGCCGCCGCGATCTGCCCCAGCACATCGATGACCTGCTTGCACCACCGCACGAAGTCCCCCGCCGGCATCTCCGCCTCGCGCAGCACCTCGTCGAGCCCCTTCCCGGAGGCCCACATGTACGCGGCCCAGGCGAAGCCGAGATCGGGCTCGCGCTGCCCGACCCCCTCGGTCTGGGTGATCCGGAACTCCTCCTCCAGCGCGTCCAGCCGCCCCCAGATCCGCACCATCTCGCCCAGCGCTGCCTTGGCCTTGCCCGACGGCAGCTTCGGCGCCAGCGCGTCGTCCCCGACGCGCGCCTCGTACACCAACGCCGAGACGCATCCGGCGAGTTCGGCCGGTCCGAGCCCCTCCCAGACGCCCTCGCGCAGACACTCGCTGGCGAGCAGGTCCAGCTCGCCGTAGAGCCGCGCGAGCCGCTTGCCGTGCTCGGTGACCTCGTCGGCGCGCAGGTAGTCCAGCTCGGTCAGCAGGGCGACGATACGGTCGAACGTGCGGGCGATGGTGTTCGTACGGCCCTCGATCCGCCGCTCCAGCTGCGAGGTGTCGCGCAGCAGCCGGTGGTACCGCTCGGCCCAGCGGGCGTGGTCCTCGCGGTCGCTGCACCCGTGGCAGGGGTGCGCGCGCAGCGCCGTCCGCAGCCGGGCGATCTCGCGGTCGTCGGCCGCCTGGGAGCGCCGCTTGCGGTGCCGGTCGGCCGGGATGTGCCCGGCCTTGGTGCGCAGCGCCGATGCGAGGTCCCGGCGGGACTGCGGGGAACGCGGGTTGAAGGACTTCGGGATCCGCATCCGCTCCAACGGCTCGACCGGAACCGGGAAGTCGATGGCCGCCAGCCGCTTCACCTGCCGCTCGGCGGTCAGCACCAGGGGGCGCGGCCCGTCGTGGTGGTCGAAGCCGCGGTGGCCGTTCGAACGGCCCGCGGGCAGGCCCGGGTCCAGGACCAGCGCCAGGCCCGCGTACTTGCCGGTGGGCACGTGGATGACGTCACCGGGCTTGAGCTTCTCCAGCGCGACGGCGGCTTCCGCGCGCCGCTGGGCCGCGCCCTGCCGGGCCAGCTCGTTCTCCCGGTCCTTCAGTTCGCGGCGCAGCCGCGCGTACTCCTCGAAGTCGCCAAGGTGGCAGGTCATGGAGGCCTTGTAGCCCTCCAGGCCCTCCTCGTTGCGCTGCACCTGACGCGAGATGCCGACGACCGACTTGTCCGCCTGGAACTGCGCGAACGACGTCTCCAGCAGCTCGCGCGAGCGGTGCCGGCCGAACTGCTCGACCAGGTTGACCGCCATGTTGTACGACGGCTTGAAGCTGGACCGCAGCGGGTACGTGCGCGTGCCCGCGAGACCGGCCAGGTGCTCCGGGTTCATGCCGCGCTGCCACAGCACCACCGCGTGGCCCTCGACGTCGATGCCGCGCCGCCCGGCCCGGCCCGTCAGCTGGGTGAACTCGCCCGGGGTGATGTCGGCGTGCTGCTCGCCGTTCCACTTGACGAGCTTCTCCAGGACCACCGAGCGGGCGGGCATGTTGATGCCGAGGGCGAGGGTCTCGGTCGCGAACACGGCCTTGACCAGCCCGCGCACGAACAGCTCCTCGACGACCTCCTTGAAGGTCGGCAGCATGCCCGCGTGGTGGGCGGCGATGCCGCGCTCCAGGCCCTCCAGCCACTCGTAGTAGCCGAGGACGTGCAGGTCCTCGCGCGGGATGGACGCCGTGCGCTCCTCGACCAGGGAGCGGACCCGCCGGCGCGCCTCCTCGTCGTTGAGCCGCAGGCCCGCGTACAGGCACTGCTGGACGGCGGCCTCGCAGGCGGCGCGGCTGAAGATGAAGGTGATGGCGGGGAGCAGCCCCTCGGCGTCGAGCCGCTCGATGACCTCGGGCCGGCTCGGCGTCCACACCCGGGACCGCTGTCTGCGCTCGCGCTCGCGGTCGGCCTCGCGCAGGGACCGGCCGCGCCGGCGGTCCTGGAACGACGGCCGGCTCGCCTCCATCCGCGCCATGCGCGTCAAGTCGGGGTTGACGGCCTTCTTGTGGCCCTCGCCCTCCTCGAACAGGTCGTACATCCGCCGCCCGGCCAGCACGTGCTGGAACAGCGGCACGGGCCGGTGCTCGGAGACGATCACCTCGGTGTCGCCGCGGACCGTGTCCAACCAGTCGCCGAACTCCTCGGCGTTCGACACGGTCGCCGAGAGCGAGATCAGGGTGACCGACTCGGGCAGGTGGATGATCACCTCTTCCCATACGGCGCCCCGGAACCGGTCGGAGAGGTAGTGCACCTCGTCCATGACCACGTAGCCGAGGCCCAGGAGGGTCCGGGAACCGGCGTACAGCATGTTCCGCAGCACCTCGGTGGTCATCACGACCACCGGGGCGTCGGAGTTGACGCTGTTGTCGCCGGTGAGCAGGCCCACCTTGTCCGTGCCGTAGCGGCGGCACAGGTCGGCGTACTTCTGGTTCGACAGGGCCTTGATGGGTGTCGTGTAGAAGCACTTCTTGCCCTGCTGGAGGGCGAGGTGGACGGCGAACTCGCCGACGATCGTCTTGCCGGAGCCGGTGGGCGCGGCGACCAGCACGCCCTTCCCCGCTTCGAGCGCCTGGCAGGCCTCGATCTGGAAGGGGTCGAGGCCGAAGTCGTACATCTCGCGGAAGGAGGCGAGCGCGGTGGCCTGCTCGGCAGCGCGCTTGCGGGCTGCCGCGTACCGCTCGGCCGGTGAGAGGTCCTCTGTCATCGTGCTTTCGAGCGTACCGGGCCGCACTGACAACAGGACGATCATTATCCGGATCCGTCCCTGTGAAACCGGGGATCGGCGCAGCTCAGGGGCGACGGGCCTCAGGGGCCGACGACCCGCACGCCCCCGCGCACGCAGCGCGCGGTCAGCGGCAGCGGACCGAGCGGCTCCCCGTCGGCGTAGCCGGTGACGTCCTCGGCGGCGATCTCCACCCGGGCCGCCCGCAGCACCGTCACCTTCGGGTGGTCGACGTGCGTCCCCCTGTACACCCTCGGGAACACCCGCAGCAGCGTCGTACGGCTGCAGTCCCCGACCACCGTGATGTCGAACATCCCGTCGGTCGGGTCGGCGCCGGGGCAGATCCGCATCCCGCCGCCGTAGGAGGAGCCGTTGCCGACGGCCACGAGGGTGGCCTCGATCTCGCGCACCTCGCCGTCGTCCAGCCGGATGCGGTACGCAAGGGGCCGGAACGCGGCCAGCTCGGCGAGCATCGCCAGGTCGTACTTCAGGCGCCCGGCGGGGCGGCGCATGCGGTTGCCCCGGTCGTTGACGCGGGAGTCGAAGCCGGAGGCGAGGACGGTGCCGAACCAGCGGTCGCCGACCTGTCCGAGGTCGATGTCCCTGATCCGCTCGCACTTGAGGGCGTCGGCGATCATGCGGCCCGCCGCGGCCGGCTCACGCACGGGCAGGCCGAGGGCGCGGGCGAAGTCGTTGCCGGCGCCGACGGCGACCAGGCCGAGCGGGGTGAGCGTGCCCGCGACGGCCCGCAGGGCGAGGTTGGCCATGCCGTCACCGCCGACGGCTATCAGCGCTCCGGTGCCCGCCTCGACGGCGGCACGCGCGCGGACGAGGGCGTCCGCGGCGTCCTCCCCGAGCACCGTGCGCACCGAGAAACCGGCCGCCCGCAAAGCGGAAGCGGCCGGCTGCGCCGCGCGGGCGCCCCGGCCGCGGCCCGCGGTGGGGTTGACGAAGAGGGTGATCTCGCTGGTCACGCGACCGACCCTATGAGCTGCCCGCGGATCTTCAGGTCACGTCGTCATAACCGTTGACCCGGTCCGAGCGTTCCGCGCTCGCCTGCTCGGGCAGCGCCGCCCGGCTGGTGGTCACGGGCTCGATCTCGCCGATGTCCTCGGGGGTGAGATCCAGTTCGGACGCCTCGTCGTCGGCGGGGCCGAGGGCCTCGCGGCGGCTGCGCCGACGGTCGTTGACCAAGGAGAAGACCACCGCGGCGAAGTACAGGATCCAGATCGGCGCGGCGAGCGCCAGCATCGTCAGCGGGTCGGTGCTGGGCGTGGCGATGGCCGCGAACACCGTGATGCCCATGATCATGGCGCGCCACCAGCCGAGCATGCGCTTGCCGGTGATCGCCCCGGTGAGGTTGAGCATGACCAGCAGCAGCGGCAGCTCGAAGGAGAGGCCGAAGACGAGCACCATCCGCATGACCAGGTCGAGCAGGTCGTCCAGCGGAAGGAGGTTGGACGTGCCGCCCGGGGTGAACTCGAGCAGTACCTTCGCCGTGGTCGGGAGGACCGTGTAGGCGAAGTAGGCGCCGATGATGAACAGCGGGGCGCCCGTGGCGACGAAGGCGTAGGCGTACTTCTTCTCGTGCCGGTGCAGGCCCGGCGCGATGAAGGCCCACAGCTGGTAGAGCCAGACCGGCGAGGCCAGCACGACGCCGGCCATCAGCGACACCTTGAGTGCCAGGGTGAAGGGCGTGAGCAGGCCGTTGATGGTGATCTGCGCACACGGCTTCGAGCCCGCCTGCGCCCTGGCCAGTTCCGCGAAGGTCTTGTCACAGCCGACCGAGTCGAGGATCGGCTTGGTGATCAAGTTGATGATGTCGTTGTAGAAGAAGGCGGCGAAGACCGTGACGACGACGATCGCCAGGATCGCCTTGGCGAGCCGGTTGCGGAGCTCGCGAAGGTGCTCCGCGAGGGGCATCCGCCCCTCGGGGTCCTTCTCCTTCTTGCGGGCAGACTTCAGCAACCCACGTTCCCATCTCGTGCGGCGGGCCGGAGGTCACCGGCCCTGCGTCAGCGCTTGGTCGTGTCCGTCGGCTCGTTGACCGGGCGCGAGCTGGTCACGTCACCGGGGGCGGCCTGGATGGTGCGCTGCGCGGGCTCGTCGTTGTTCGGCGGGCCGGCCGGGGTCGTGGACGACTTGTTCTCGTCCTTCATCGCCTTGGCCTCGCTCTTGAGGATGCGGGCGGACTTGCCGAGCGACCGAGCCATGTCCGGAAGCTTCTTCGCGCCGAACAGCAGGATGATGACGACGAGGATGAGAATGATCTCGGGGGCTCCGAGCCTTCCGAACATAAGTCTTTACCTTCTCACCGAGGCGGCTGTGGTGGGGTGCTGTCCGACCGGTCGGACAAATGTCCGAACGATCGTGTCGACAGCGATCGTAACGCTCAGGGGTGAACGTGAGGCAATCCCTCTGCAATCCCTGTGCGTACTCCCGTCCGCGGCCAGTGCCTCGTTAACCGGGCCGCGACCAGCAGAGTACCTGTCCGAACCGCCGAGGTGACAGGGCGAAGTGTCCCGAAGCGCAACAAGAGGTCGCCCGCCGGACGCCTCACAGCGCGTCCACGGACCGGGCCGCGCTCTCCGCCGCCCGCTCCAGGTCGTCGGCGGCCCGGCTGATCCGGCGTGCCGAATCCGTGACCTGCCTGCCCAGGCGCTGTGCCTCCACGAACACCCGCACGGCGAGCACCCCGAGCACGGAGAGACCCAGGAAACCCACGGCAATCGCGAACATCGGCCAGAACATGACGCCGAGCCTAGACCTTTCCCGGGGCTCGTCCCGCTAGAGGGTCGAGTGCAGCCGCAGGGTGCGCACGCCGCCGCCGGTCAGCAGCTCCACGATCCGCTCCCCCGCCGGCTTGCGGACCGACGCGCCGCACTCCGGGCAGGTGAACGAGTAGAAGGTGGTACGGCTCGTGGCCCCGATGGCGAGGCGCAGGGAGCCCGCGGTGAGCTCGAAGCGCCTCCGGCAGTCCGGGCAGCCCGCCTTGAACACCACCGGGGACACGCTTCTCATGCCGGCGAACGCGGACTCCACCGTCATGCCCCGCGCACCGGACGTCGCCGACTCGCTCACAGCCCTCGCTCCTCTTCCTGGGGTCGTTCGCCTCCGGGGCACCGCGGCCGGTGTGCGGGGCGGCCGGGCCGGGCCGCCGACGCCGGTGGGCGCCTGTGGCTCACTCGCGTCTGCCGTCCGGCCCGTCCGGAACCGCGTGCACCACGTGCGGCGCCTCGGCGGTCTCCACCGCGTCGGCCGCCTCGATCCCGTCGTACGCCGCCAGCGCCTCGCGGGCCGCCTGCCGGGCGCTGTCGGCCAGCTCCGGCGGGGAGACGATCCGGCCGTCCCGGCCGAGCCGCAGCGCCAGGCGCCGCAGCGACGCGGGGTCGGGGGTCCGCAGAGTGATACGGAGTCCGCCGTCCGCCAGCTCGTCCGCGCTGTCGTGCGGGTAGTACTCGGCGACCCAGCGGCCGCCGGGGCCGACCTCGACCACGACCTCCGGGTCCTCGGCCGCGGGCTGCACCAGCGCCTCGGACAGGTCCCGCAGCTCGATCTCCGGCGGCGCCGACGGCTCGTCCAGGATCTTGATCTCGGCGACCCGGTCGAGCCGGAAGGTGCGGCGCGCCTCCGAGCGGCGGCACCAGGCCTCGACATACGTGTGCCCGACGCTGACCAGGCGGATGGGGTCGATCTCGCGCTCGGTGACCTCGTCACGCGCGGGCGAGTAGTAGCGGATCCACAGCCGGCGGCGCTCGGCGATCGCCCGGTCGACGTCCGCGAAGACACCGCCCTCGGACTCGAAGGTCACCGACAACCGCGAACTGGCACCGGCCGCCTCGCCGGCCGCGGCCTCCACCTTGGCCGTCGCCCGCAGCAGCGCCTGCCGGTCGCTCTCGCGCAGTCCGGGCAGGGTGGACACGGCCCGGGCGGCGACGAGCAGGGCGGTGGCCTCGTCGGCGGCGAGTCTGAGCGGCTCGGCGGCCTCCGCCGCGAGGGCGGCCGGGTTGTGCCACCAGATGCGCTCGCCGTCGGTGTCGATGTCGAGCAGGTCGCCCCCGCGGAAACTCGTGCCGCACATGGGCAGCACGTCGAGGTCGGAGACCAGCTCGTCCTCGGTGATACCGAAGGCGCGCGCGACGTCCTCGACCCGGGCCCCGGGGCGCTCCCTCAGATACGTCACCAGGGAGAGCATCCGCCGGGTCTGGTCGATGGCGTTCACGGGCCTGACCGGTTTGCCTGCCACTGTCTTCCCGCTCCCCCTCAACCCTTGGCCACGGCCCGCAGCCGGTCCACCACGTCGGCCCGCAGCTCGGCGGGCTCCAGGACGACCACGTCCGGCCCGAACTCCACCAGCCACGCGTCCAGCCCGTGGCCGTACGGAATCTCCAACTCGTCCCAGCCGTCGCCGAGTTCCCGCACGGACGTGGCCTTCGCCCGAAGGGGGTACCCCGCGTCCGAGCGCAGCCGGATCCGCGCCGAGCGGTCGGCGATCTCCCCGGCCCAGCTCGCGACGGTCTCACGAACGGTGACGACGTCCGGGACGTCAGCGGTGTAGCGGCCACCGCGCGAGCGGACCTTGCCGGTGATCCGGGACAGCCGGAACACCCGCTCGGCGCCCCGGTCGCGGTCCCAGCCCGCCAGGTACCAGTGGCCCCGCCAGCACTCCAGCGCCCACGGCTCCACGTGCCGCTGCTCGGGGTGCGCGGCGGTGGCCTTGCGGTAGTCGAAGACGACGGGCCGGCGGTCCCGGCAGGCCAGCATCAGCGGCTCGAAGGCCGCCTCGTGCACGGGGATGCGCGGCTCCAGCGCGCCGTGCGGGCCGTACGGGTCGACGTCCTCGGGGAGTCCGGCCGCGCGCAGCTTCTGCAGGGCGCCGCTGGCCGCGCCGGCGAGCCGGGCCTGCTGCCACACCTTGGCGGCGAGCCCCAGCGCGGCGGCCTCCTCGGCGTCCAGGGTGATGGGCGGCAGGCGGTTGCTGTCGCGGCGGGCCAGGTAGCCGACCTCGCCGTCGAGGCTCTCCACCGTCTCGATGACGAGTCCGAGTTCGCGCAGGTCGTCCTTGTCGCGCTCGAACATGCGGTTGAAGGAGTCGTCGGAGCCGGACGATCCGTTGCCCGGTCCGAAGGCCTCTACATAGGCCTCGATGGAGTCGCGCAGCTCGCGCTTGCTGAGCGGCCGCCGCGTCCCGAGCAGACACAGCGCCAGGTTCATCAGCCGCTCGGCCTTGGCAATGGCCATCGACGCGCTTCGCCTCCCTATGGTGCTTACGAGCGATGACCGTACCGCCACAGGGTGGCACGGCAAAAGCCGAGGGCCCATGCCCGAGCAGGCATGGGCCCCACGTGATCGAGTCTGTCCGAACCTTGCTCAGACCCCGAGCAGGTCGACCACGAAGATCAGCGTCTCGCCGGGCTTGATCGCCGGGGTCGGGCTCTGGTTGCCGTAGGCGAGGTGGGCGGGGACGGTCAGCTGGCGGCGGCCGCCGACCTTCATACCCTGCACGCCCTGGTCCCAGCCCTTGATGACCCGGCCGCCGCCCAGCGGGAAGCGGAACGGCGTCCCGCGGTTCCAGCTGGCGTCGAACTCCTCGCCCGTGCTGAAGGCGACACCGACGTAGTGCACGGTGACGGTCTGGCCCGCCTGCGCGACCGGGCCGTCGCCTTCCCAGATGTCCTTGATCTCGAGGTCCGCCGGGGGCTCGCCGCCCGGGAAGTCGATCTCGGGCTTGTCGATGCTCACGTCTCTAGCTCCTGCTTGTCTGCGGAAAGGCGAACACGCACAGTCTTACATCCCCCGCACGTCACAGCTTCGCGAGGATGTCCACCGAGAAGACCAGCGTGGAGTCCTTCTTGATGCCGCTGCCCTGCGGCGGATTGTCGCCGTAGCCCAGCTCCGGCGGGATGACGATGAGGACGCGACTGCCGACCTTCTTGCCGGTCAGGCCCTGCGCCCAGCCCTTGACGACCTGCTGGAGCGAGAACGACACCAGCTGCTTGTTGGCGTAGGAGGAGTCGAACTCCTTGCCGCCGTCCCACAGCACGCCCTTGTACTGCACGAGCACGCTGTTGCCGGCGGCGACCTCCTCGCCGTCGCCCTCCAGGACGTACTCGGCGACGAGCTTCTTCGGGGCGGTGGCCTTGGGCACCTCGATGGAGGGGGCCTTGCCGTCGGTGTTGGTGCCGACCTTCGGGAGGTCCGCGTCGTCCTGCGGGACCTGCTTGCCCTTGGCGGAGCTGGTGGCGTTGAACGTGTCCTGCACGTCCACGACGAAGACCAGGGTGTCGGTGCCCTTGATGCCCGCCTGCGGGTTGCCCTGCGAGCCGTAGCCCCAGGTCGGCGGGACGGCCATCTCGATGCGGCTGCCGGCCTTCTTGCCGGCCAGCGCGTACCGCCAGCCGTCGATGATCTGGCCCTGGGTGAGCTGGATGGCCAGGCGGGCCTTGCGGTCGTAGGAGTTGTCGAAGACCTTGGCGGTGTTCCACACCTGGCCCAGGTAGTGCGCGACGACGAAGTCGTTCTCCGCGACGGTCTTGCCGCTGCCCGCGATCAGGGTCTTCACCGCGAGCTGCTTCGACGGCTCTCCGCTGCCCTTGGCGACCGTCGGCTTCTCGTCGAACTTGGCGCCCGCCGTGACCGCCGGCAGCGGACCGTCGACGATCTTCGGCGGCGGGGCCGCGGAGGGACCCGACGGTGAGGGCGACGGGCTGTCGCTGGCCTTGCTCGAGTCGGACTTGTCGTCACCGCATGCGGCGAGCGTGGCCAGTCCTGCGGGTACGGAGATGAGAAGTGAGCGTCGGCGCACTGTGGGGGCCTCGTAATCGGTCGATCTCGTTGATGGCGTGCGCGCAACTCTACGGCGTGAGAAGGGCGCCGCACTTGTAACGTACGGCGCCCGTGTGGCGTTCCGGCGATTTTCCCGCCGGCGCAATTCCTCACATTCCGGCGATCAGCTTCTCCACCCGGTCGTCCACGGAACGGAACGGGTCCTTGCACAACACGGTGCGCTGAGCCTGGTCGTTGAGCTTGAGGTGGACCCAGTCGACCGTGAAGTCACGGCGCTGCTCCTGGGCGCGCCGGATGAAGTCGCCGCGCAGCCGGGCCCGAGTGGTCTGCGGCGGGACGGACTTGCCCTCGAAGATCTTCAAGTCGTTGCAGACGCGGGCTGCCTGGCCCTTCTTCTCCAGCAGGTAGTACAGGCCGCGACGGCGGTGGATGTCGTGGTAGGCGAGGTCTATCTGCGCGACCCGCGGGTGCGACATGGTCATGTTGTGCTTGGCCCGGTACCGCTCGAGGAGCTTGTACTTCATGACCCAGTCGATCTCGGTGCCGATGCGGTCGAGGTCCTCGGTCTCGATCGCGTCCAGCGTGCGGCCCCACAGCTCCAGGACCTGCTCGACGGTGCCGGTGCGGATGCCGCGGCGCTCGCAGAAGTCCAGGGCCTTCTCGTAGTACTCGCGCTGCACCTCCAGGGCGGAGGCCTCGCGTCCGCTGGCCAGGCGGACCTTGCGGCGGCCGGTGATGTCGTGGCTGACCTCGCGGATCGCCCGGATCGGGTTCTCCAGGGTGAGGTCGCGCATCACCGTGCCCGCCTCGATCATGCGCAGTACCAGGTCGGTGGCGCCGACCTTGAGCAGCATCGTCGTCTCGGACATGTTCGAGTCGCCCACGATGACGTGCAGGCGGCGGTAGCGCTCGGCGTCCGCGTGCGGCTCGTCGCGGGTGTTGATGATCGGCCGGGAGCGGGTCGTCGCCGAGGAGACGCCCTCCCAGATGTGCTCGGCCCGCTGGCTGACGCAGTACACGGCCCCGCGCGGCGTCTGCAGCACCTTGCCGGCACCGCACAGCAACTGCCGCGTGACCAGGAACGGAATCAGAATGTCCGCGAGCCGCGAGAACTCCCCGTGCCGCGCCACGAGATAGTTCTCGTGGCATCCGTAGGAGTTGCCCGCCGAGTCGGTGTTGTTCTTGAAGAGGTAGACGTCGCCCGCGATTCCCTCCTCGTGCAGGCGTCGTTCGGCGTCCACCAGGAGTCCTTCGAGAATGCGCTCGCCCGCTTTGTCGTGGGTGACCAGTTCGATCACGTTGTCACATTCCGGTGTCGCGTATTCCGGATGCGATCCCACGTCGAGATAGAGGCGGGCGCCGTTTCGCAGAAAGACATTGCTGCTGCGGCCCCATGACACGACACGGCGGAAGAGGTACCGCGCCACCTCGTCAGGAGACAGGCGGCGCTGTCCCCTGAACGTGCACGTGACGCCGTACTCGTTCTCCAGCCCGAAAATGCGGCGGTCCATGAGGGAACATTACGCCCGATCCCCTGAACTGAAACGGGGTTCGACGGCACGGTTTGGATCATTTTCCGAACCGGCCGCAACGACCGCTCCCTGGCCGGGAGCTGCGAGTACCCGTCCTGTGGCGCTCAAAACCAGCAAGGACACGCCACCCGCGACACCGGGCACGGCGAAGCCCCACAGGGCCCCACCCGCCTCGACGACGGGCCCCGCGACGCCCGTTCCGACCGAGTGGCCCACGGTGAACGTCGTCACCAGCCAGGAGAACGCCTCGGTGACCGTGCCGCGCGGGGCGTGCCGGTCGACCAGGACGAACGCGCAGGCGATGGCGGGGGCGAGGAAGACCCCGGCGAGCGCGGTCAGCGCCACCATGGGCACGGCGTCCGGCATGAGCATCAGCGGCAGGTAACACACCACCAGAAGGGCCACGAGCACCTGGAGTCGCCGCGCGGGCTCACCGGCCCACTGCCGCGCCCCGTAGACGGTGCCGCCGACCAGCGCGCCGAACCCCAGGGCGGCCATCAGCCAGCCGTACACCGCGTCACCGCCGTGCTCGTCCGCGTAGGGCACCGAGGCGACCGTGATGGACCCGAGCGCCATCCCGATGAACAGGAACGCCGCCAGCAGGGCCAGCAGCCCCGCCGAGCGCAGCGCGCCGAGCCAGTGCGCCTCGCGCGGCGCCGACCGCCACGCGCGCGAGGGCGGCGACACGACGACGGACAGCGCCCCGAGCACCCCGACGACGTTCAGCACGAGCAGCGCCGCCTGGGCCGACCACAGGGACACGCACAGCGTCACCAGCAGCGGCCCGACGGTGAACATCACCTCCTGGGCCACGGCATCCATGGCGTACGCCGTGTGCACCTGGTCCTCCCGCCGCAGCACGGAGGGCCACAGCGCCCGCAGCCCGCCCTCCAGGGGCGGGGTGAAGAGCCCGGCGGCCGCGACGGCGCCGTACGCGAGGGGCAGCGACCCGATGCCGCAGAAGGCGAAGGCGGCCATCGCCAGGCCGGACAGGACCGCCGCGGGCAGCTGCACGCGCGGCTGCCCGCGCAGATCCACGAGCCGGCCCAGCACCGGCTGCCCCACGGCGTTGGCGACGCCGTACACGGCCGCCAGCGCCCCGGCCAGGCTGTACGTGCCGCCCTCGGCTCGGACGAACAGCACGATCGCGATGGCCGCCGTGGCATTGGGCAGCCGGCCCACGAGCGTGCCGACGAGCAGTCGGGCGGCGTGTCGCGCCCGAAGGATCTCCAGGTATCCCGTGGCCATGTCCCCGCCCTAGGTTTTACGTATAACGTCGGCTCCCATACGTACCATGGCCGCTGTTCGCGAGTCCAGACGAAGGAGCGGCCCGACGGTGGCACGAGGCAGCACCCGCCCCACGAGCCGGGACGTCGCCCAGGCCGCCGGCGTCTCCCAGGCGGCCGTCTCCCTGGTCCTAGGCGACAAGTGGCGCGGCCGGGTCTCGGAGGCGACCGCAGAGCGCGTCCGCGAGGCCGCCCGCGACCTGGGCTACCGCCCGAACCTGGCCGCCCGGAACCTGCGCCTGGGCCGCACCCGCACGGTCCTGCTGGTGGTCCCGGCCCTGACCACGGAGTTCTTCGCCGGCGTCTACACGGGCGCGGCCCGCGTCGCCGCCGAGCACGGCTTCGGCGTGGTCCTGTACCCCTCCCCCGAGGGCATCGGACCCGCCCGCGACCCCTTCGCCTCCGCGCAGGCGGCCCTGGACGGCGTCATCGCCTCGTCCATGGCCGCGGACGCGCTGACCGCGATCCGCGGCGAGGCACTGCCCCTGGTCATGCTGGACAGCGACCCGGCGGGCAGTCTCGGCGCGGCGACGGTCAACCTGGACATCGCCGACGGCGTCCGCCAAGTCGTCGAACACCTGCTGTCCCTGGGCCACCGCCGCTTCCTCCACCTGGCGGCGGACGTGCCGTCCTGGACGTTCGAGGTACGGGCCCGGGAACTGGCGGCGCGGCTGGCGGGGGTACCGGGCACGTCGGTCCGCACGGCCCGGGCCCCCATCTCGATCGAGGGCGCCGTGGCCGCCACGGAGGCCGCGCTCTCGGTGCCCGGGCCGCGCCCCACCGCGCTGGTCTGCGACGACGACAAGCTGGCCGCGGGCGCGTACAAGGCGGCCCGCCGGCTGGGCCTCCGCATCCCCGACGACGTGTCCGTCACCGGGGTGGACGACCTGGCTCTGGCCACGGCCATCGACCCCGAGCTGACGACGGTCCGCCTGGACGCGGAGCTCTTCGGTGAACGGGGCATGCAGGCGCTTCTGGCGGTCCTGGAGGGCCGTTCACCCGAGGGCGGGGACATTCCGGTGCACCTGCTGGTACGGGGCTCCACGGCACCGCCAGCCTGATTACGCCCCCGCGTCGGTGCTGGGGCCGGGTGGGCCCGCAACCCGGCGGAACGGGGTGCCTCCCCCAAGCTCTCGGCTTCGCTCGAGCAGGGGGGACCCCCACCGCCCACCCGTGCCGCCCCTCGCGGCACGCCTGCCCGCAGCTAAGGCGAGACGCGCCCGCAGCCGCCGGCTCACGCAAGGGGACGTGTCGGGGGGTGTCCGCCCGCAGCGGTTGGCGCGTCAACGCCGGCGAGTCGGTGTCTCACCCCATCGCGCCGTTCCGAGGACGGACACCCCCCGGCGCGGCCCCGACCCACCACCCGGCGGCAGGCGCAAGCACGCGCACCCCCACCGAAGCAGCCACAGGCCGCCGCAGGCACCGGGCCCCACCGCCGAACGCACGCGCCCCGGCCGAAACAGCCGGGGCGCGTGAGAAGAACGAGCGGCGGGACGCTACTCGGCATCCTCGGATCCCTCCGAGTCCGACTCCGGCTCCGATCCCTCCGGCTGTGCCCCGTCCTCCCCCAGGAGCCGGGACAGCTGTCGCCCACTGATCCGCTTGAACTTCCGCTTCTGCGGTCGCGTCCGGTCCAGCACCGCCACCTCCAGCCGCTCCGCGGGGATCTCCCGCTCACTGCCGTTGGTGTCCCGGGACAGCGCCTGCACCGCCAGCTTCAGCGCCTCGGCCAGCGTCATGCCGTCCCGGTGACGCTGGTCCAGATAGCTGCTGATCTGCTCCGCGTTGCCGCCCACCGCGACCGAGCCGTGCTCGTCCACGATGGAGCCGTCGTGCGGCAGCCGGTAGATCTGGTCCCCCTCCGGGGTCTCACCGACCTCGGCGACGACCAGCTCCACCTCGTACGGCTTCTCCCCGACGCTGGAGAAGATCGTGCCCAGCGTCTGCGCGTACACGTTGGCCAGACCGCGGGCCGTCACATCGCCCCGGTCGTAGGTGTAACCCCGCAGGTCGGCGTAGCGAACGCCGCCGATCCGCAGGTTCTCGTACTCGTTGTACTTGCCGGCGGCCGCGAAGCCGATCCGGTCGTAGATCTCGCTGAACTTGTGCAGCGCACGGGACGGGTTCTCGCCGACGAACACGATGCCGTCGGCGTACTGCAGCACGACCAGGCTGCGGCCGCGGGCGATGCCCTTGCGGGCGTACTCGGCCTTGTCGGCCATCGCCTGCTGGGGTGAGACATAGAACGGCGTCGACACCGGTTATCCGTCCCTCTCTTGAAGATTCCGTCGGTTCACTGGACCACCCTCACAAGAACGCCCGCCGCCTACAGCAGCGCGGCCCGCGGACCGTCCGGCTGCTGCAGACGCCGCTCCAGGACGGAGCGCGCGATCTCGGACGACTCGTCCTCGGTGAGCCGACGGAAGCCGTCCTCGGTGATCACGGTGACGATGGGATAGATCCGGCGGGCGACATCGGGACCACCGGTCGCCGAGTCGTCGTCTGCCGCGTCGTAGAGCGCCTGGACCACGAGCGTCGTGGCCTCGGCCTCGCTGAGGTCGTCCCGGAAGAGCTTCTTCATCGCGCCGCGCGCGAAGATCGACCCGGAGCCGGTGGCCGCGTAGCCCTGCTCCTCGGAACGCCCGCCCGTGACGTCGTAGGAGAAGATCCGCCCCTTCTCCCGGTCCACGTCGTAGCCGGCGAAGAGCGGGACGACGGCCAGCCCCTGCATGGCCATGCCCAGATTGGAGCGGATCATCGTCGAGAGCCGGTTGGCCTTGCCCTCGAGGGACAGCTGCGCGCCCTCGACCTTCTCGAAGTGCTCCAGCTCCAGCTGGAACAGCTTCACCATCTCCACGGCCAGACCCGCCGTACCGGCGATGCCCACCGCCGAATACTCGTCGGCGGGGAAGACCTTCTCGATGTCCCGCTGCGCGATGACGTTGCCCATCGTGGCACGCCGGTCTCCGGCGAGGACGATACCGCCCGGGAAGGTCACGGCCACGATCGTCGTGCCGTGCGGTGCCTCGATGGCACCCTGGACGGGCGGCAACTTCTTGTTGCCCGGCAGCAGGTCGGGCTGGTAGTCGGAGAGGAAGTCCATGAAGGAGGAAGAGCCTGGCGTCAGGAAGGCAGCTGGTAGACGCCCGGTGCTACGAGTGTTGGCTTCCACGCGATTCCTTCCAAGTAAGCGGCGGCCCGACGGACGGCGTCGGGATCGTCTCCCAACTTGCCGATGGCCGAATTGCAGTTGAAGCACAGTACGCCACGGACCCTACCCGTCTTGTGGCAGTGATCCACATGGGCAGCCGGAGCTTTCAGGCAGATCACGCAGAGGCCCCTTTGAGAGGCGATCATCTCGTCGCGCTCCGCTTCGGTCAGCCCGTAGTGGCGCTTCAGATGACGCGCACGTCCTTCGACTGCTCGGCATGCCTTGCAGGCCGTCGAAAGGCCATCGGAAGCTGTTCTGTTGCGGTCCCACTCGGCGTGCGGCTTGATCTCCCGGCAGCGCTGGCAGTACTTGTGCCCTTCCGGCGCGGCAACCCTCGGGCGAGGCTTCCTCCCTCGGGCATCCTGGCGCTGCCGGTAGTACGCCGCTGAGCACTCGCGGCAGTACGCCTGGAGACCATCCCTCATCGCCTTGTTGCTCGCGAAGGCTGCTCGCGGCTTGTACTGCTTGCACCGCGAGCAGCGCTTCACGATTTCACTGTCGAACAACCCAACCCCCCCGCCAACCTTCGAATCGAAGGCTAAATCACTCTCCACCCTTTTGAACGAAGGAGCGCACGAAGTCCTCGGCATTCTCTTCGAGCACATCATCGATTTCGTCGAGGACCGAGTCCACGTCGTCGCTCAGCTTCTCCTGACGCTCCTTGAGGTCCTCGGAAGCCTGCGCCTCTGCCGCCTGCTCCTCGACCTCCTCGGTGGACCGGGTGGCCTTCTGCTGTCCGCCGCCGGTGTCCTTGGTCGCCATATCCCTCACCCCGCTCGGTTCGCCCGACACAGTTGCTCGGTCAAGATCAGACCCTACTCGCCGGGTCTGACAATGGCCCCGCAGTTGCTCCAACGTACGGGGACCACCTCGATGATTCCCGGACCAGGGAATTTCCACCCTGTCCGGCCGGCTTCTCCCGAGTACCCGCGATCGGCCTCACCCGCCGGACAGAACCCTGACCAGGTCTTCCGCGGTGCGGCAGCGGTCCAGGAGTTCCTTGACGTGATTACGCGTTCCGCGAAGCGGTTCCAGGGTTGGGACACGCTGCAGGGAGTCCCGGCCCGGCAGGTCGAAGATCACCGAGTCCCAGGAGGCCGCCGCGACGTCGTCCGCGTACTGCTCCAGGCAGCGGCCGCGGAAGTACGCGCGCGTGTCCTCAGGAGGCGCCGTACGGGCCCGTTCGATGTCCGCCTCGGCCAGCAGGCGCTTCATGCGCCCGCGGGCCACCAGACGGTTGTACAGGCCCTTCTCGGGCCGCACGTCGGCGTACTGGAGGTCGACCAGGTGCAGTCGTGCCGCGTCCCAGTCGAGGTCGTCCCGGCGCCGGTAGCCCTCCATGAGCTCCCGCTTGGCGACCCAGTCCAGCTCGCCGGCCAGGCTCATCGGGTCGTGCTCCAGCCGGGTGAGCGTGTCCTCCCAGCGGGACAGGACGTCCTTGGTCTGGTCGTCGGCGTCCGCCCCGAACCGCTCCTCCACGTACTTGCGCGCGAGCTCGTAGTACTCCATCTGCAGCTGGACCGCGGTGAGCGTCCGGCCGCTGCGGAGCGTGACGAGGCGTTTGAGCGAGGGGTCGTGCGAGACCTGGTGCAGCGTGCGAACGGGCTGGTCGACGGCCAGGTCCACGGCGATGAAGCCGTCTTCGATCATCGACAGGACGAGGGCCGTCGTACCCAGCTTCAGATACGTCGAGACTTCCGACAGGTTCGCGTCGCCGATGATCACGTGCAGGCGGCGGTACTTCTCGGCGTCCGCGTGCGGCTCGTCGCGGGTGTTGATGATGGGGCGCTTGAGCGTGGTCTCCAGGCCGACCTCGACCTCGAAGTAGTCGGCTCGCTGGCTGAGCTGGAAGCCGTGCTCGTGCCCGTCCTGGCCGATGCCGACGCGGCCCGCTCCGGCGAAGACCTGGCGGGAGACGAAGAACGGCGTCAGGTGGCGCACGATGTCCGAGAAGGGGGTCTCCCGCTTCATCAGGTAGTTCTCGTGCGTGCCGTAGGACGCGCCCTTGTTGTCGGTGTTGTTCTTGTACAGGTGGATCGGCTGGGCACCGGGCAGCTGGGCGGCCCGTTCCGCGGCCTCCGCCATGATCCGCTCGCCGGCCTTGTCCCAGAGGACGGCGTCCCGGGGATTGGTCACCTCGGGGGCGCTGTACTCGGGGTGCGCGTGGTCGACGTAGAGCCGTGCGCCGTTGGTGAGGATCACATTGGCCAGGCCGATGTCCTCGTCGGTGAGCTGGCTGGAGTCGGCGGCCTCGCGGGCGAGGTCGAAGCCTCGCGCGTCCCGCAGCGGGTTCTCCTCCTCGAAGTCCCAGCGGGCCCGGCGGGCCCGGTGCATCGCCGCCGCGTAGGCGTTCACGATCTGGGACGAGGTGAGCATGGCATTGGCGTTGGGGTGGCCGGGGACGGAGATCCCGTACTCCGTCTCGATGCCCATTACTCGCCGTACGGTCATGCGGCCCTCCTTGCCCGGCGGCACCCTCGGTCGTGGGCGCCACTCAGATACCGCTGGCGCTCGGTTGCGTGTGCGGTGCCCGTCCCCGCACTGCGCGACTCGGCGGTACGCAAGAGCCTAGAACGCCTTTGCGCTGGTGGGGAGATCATTTGCGTCATTGCGTTGCTCCAGCCGTGGCCTGAAAAACAGTCGGCTGCGGGTACCCGCCGAGGGCACCCGCAGCCGCCCTGCCTTTTACAGGTACTGACCGGTGTTCGCCACCGTGTCGATGGAGCGTCCGGTGTCCGCACCCTGCTTTCCGGTGATGAGCGTACGGATGTACACGATCCGCTCGCCCTTCTTTCCGGAGATGCGGGCCCAGTCGTCCGGGTTGGTGGTGTTCGGCAGGTCCTCGTTCTCCTTGAACTCGTCCACGCAGGCCTGGAGGAGGTGGGAGACGCGGAGGCCCTTCTGGTTCTTCTCGAGGAAGTCCTTGATCGCCATCTTCTTGGCCCGCCCCACGATGTTCTCGATCATGGCGCCGGAGTTGAAGTCCTTGAAGTAGAGGACTTCCTTGTCGCCGTTGGCGTAGGTGACCTCCAGGAAGCGGTTCTCCTCGGACTCGGCGTACATCTGTTCGACAGCCGTCTGGATCATGCTCTGGACCGTCGCGGCCTTGGAGCCGCTGTGCTCGGCGAGGTCCTCGCTGTGCAGCGGGAGGCGCTCGGTGAGGTACTTGCCGAAGATGTCCTTGGCCGCCTCGGCGTCCGGACGCTCGATCTTGATCTTCACGTCCAGCCGGCCGGGCCGCAGGATGGCCGGGTCGATCATGTCCTCGCGGTTGGAGGCGCCGATCACGACCACGTTCTGCAGGCCCTCCACACCGTCGATCTCGGCGAGCAGCTGCGGGACGATGGTGTTCTCCACGTCCGAGCTGACACCGGAGCCACGGGTGCGGAAGAGGGACTCCATCTCGTCGAAGAAGACGATGACAGGGGTGCCCTCGCTGGCCTTCTCACGGGCCCGCTGGAAGACGAGGCGGATCTGCCGCTCCGTCTCACCGACGTACTTGTTCAGCAGCTCGGGGCCCTTGATGTTGAGGAAGAAGCTCTTGCCGGCGGCCTGGCCGGTCACCTCGGCGACCTTCTTGGCCAGTGAATTGGCCACGGCCTTGGCGATCAGAGTCTTACCGCATCCAGGGGGTCCGTACAGCAGCACACCCTTGGGCGGCCGCAGTTCGTGCTCCTTGAACAGGTCCGGGTACAGGTACGGGAGCTCGACCGCGTCGCGGATGGCCTCGATCTGGCCGCCGAGACCACCGATCTGCTCGTAGCCGATGTCGGGGACCTCTTCGAGGACGAGCTCCTCGACCTCGCTCTTGGGAACGATCTCGTAGACGTAGCCGGAACGGGGTTCGAGCAGCAGGGCGTCGCCGGGCCGGATGTTCACGTCCAGCAGCGGCTCGGCGAGCCGTACCACCCGCTCCTCGTCGGTGTGCCCGAGCACCAGGGCCCGCTCGCCGTCCTCGAGGATCTCCTTGAGGGTGACGATGTCACCGACACGCTCGAACTCCATGGCCTCGACCACGTTGAGCGCTTCGTTGAGCATCACTTCCTGGCCGCGCCTGAGCTCCTCGAGCTCGACGCTGGGGCTGACGTTCACCCTGAGCTTGCGGCCGCCGGTGAAGATGTCGGCGGTGCCGTCCTCGTTCGCCGTCAGGAAGACGCCGAAGCCGGCCGGCGGCTGCGCGAGCCGGTCGACCTCCTCCTTGAGGGCCACGATCTGGTCACGGGCCTCACGGAGCGTGTTGGCGAGTCGCTCGTTCTGCGCGGACACGCCGGCCAGATTGGTCTGCAGCTCGACGATCCGCTCTTCGAGAATCCTCGTGTGTCGCGGAGAGTCGGCGAGCTTGCGTCGCAGGACGGCGATCTCCTGCTCAAGGTAGGCGATCTGCCCGGCCGGGTCGTCGGACCCGCGTCCCGGGCGGATGCCGCGGTTCATGTCGTCGTCGTGGGCTGCCACGGTCCTCACCTCCTCCAAGGGGAGCTGGACGCTTCCAGACCCTACCTGGGCGGGTGTCGATTGAAACCCCTAGATCACAAAGACGGTCGGGGTGTGTCCGATCTTCACCCTTGCGCTCTCCCTCACGCCAGGGGAATACCCACCGAACCTGATTGGAACCCAGGCGGAGGTAGGGTCGAAGCGTTCAACACCCGTCAGAGCTGGCCGGATTCCCGATACGGCCCGGCGGAGAAACGGCAGGAGAGATGAGCGTGCAGCAGGAGGCCGGCGTCGACGGCGAGGCTCTGGAGGTCTGGATCGACCAGGACCTGTGTACCGGCGACGGCATCTGCGCCCAGTACGCGCCGGAGGTGTTCGAGCTGGACATCGACGGGCTGGCCTATGTGAAGAGCACCGACGACGAGTTGCTCCAGGACAAGGGCGCGACAACGCCCGTACCGCTGCCGCTTCTCACGGACGTGATCGACTCCGCGAAGGAGTGTCCGGGCGAGTGCATTCACGTACGTCGAGTTTCGGACAGGACAGAGGTCTACGGACCGGACGCAGAGTGACTACTTCTCTACGCACTGTCACTACTGTCTGATATCTCACACGCGCTGGCGCACGCGCCTCACACGCTGCGGGCACCTGCCGGCGTCGAGCGGACGAACGCGCCGTTCTGCCAACGCCATTTCACGTCGCTCCGCACGTCGGGGCAGCAACGCGGCACGTCGGCCGACGAGTAGCCGAGGAGCGTGGCCGTGACGGCCCCGTCGCGCACGGCGAAGTCCGCGACGGTGGTGCCGTCCTCGGGGTCGAGGAGCGTGGCCACCACCCGCGGCTTGCCGCCGTCGCCGTCCCGGGTGAGGACGTACACGCCGTCCGGCGGCGTGCCCATCGGGGAGTCACAGCGGACCACGGCCACCGTCTCGGGTGCGCCGTCGCCGTCGAGATCGCCGGAGGCCTTCTTCTTCACCACGGCCTTCACCGGGCCGCACTCGATCGGGAAGTCCACCGCGGCCGGATCGGGTGCGGCCATGTTCGCCGGAGCGCTTCTGGTCTCGGGGGCGGACGGCGGAGCGGCCGTCGCGGCGCCGGGCTGGAGGACCGAGGAGAGGGCCACCACGCCGGCCACGGCCGTGGCGGTGGCCAGCCAGTGGATGGGGCGGGTGTGGGTGTGGGCGAGCTCCGGGACGGCGGAAGGCTGCACTAGGAGTGTCTCCTGAGGGCTGTGCCGGTGGGGTGGCCAAGATGGTGCCACACGTCACACCGCGAGGGAACGGCGGGGTGTGCGCGTCCCGTGCCGGGGAAGTCAGAGGGGTTACGGTTCCTGCCGCTGTGTCAGCAAGCCCGGGCCGGCACGGGCCTCCTGCGGCGGGCGAGGCGGCTGCCGATCGTCTCGGAGCAGGTCAACGGTGTCGCGCGCGGTTTCCCCCCGGGCGGCAACGAGAAGGCGCCGTGGCGCAGTTCCGGTGCGGTGTCCGGGAACTGCGCCACGGCGCCCGTGCGTTGTGTGCGGTGACGGGCCGTCTCAGCGGGCGGTGCCACCGTCGGCGTTGGGTCCTGCGTAGTCCTCGCCGTAGGCACCCTTGGCGGGGCGGCGGCGGCGCATGGGCGGCTCGACGCCGTCCGCGAGGCGGCGGGCGGTGAGCAGGAAGCCGGTGTGGCCGATCATCCGGTGGTCCGGGCGGACGGCCAGGCCCTCGATGTGCCAGTTGCGGATCATCGTCTCCCAGGAGGTCGGCTCGTTGAAGCAGCCGATCTCGCGGATGGACTCGACGGTCCGGGCGAGCTGGGTGGTGGTCGCGACGTAGCAGCAGAGGATGCCGCCGGGGACGAGCGCCTTGGAGACGGCCTCCAGGCACTCCCAGGGGGCGAGCATGTCGAGGATGACGCGGTCGACGTCGGTGTCGGACAGGTTGTCCTGGAGGTCGCCGACGGTGAGCTGCCAGGCGGGGTGCGGTCCGCCGAAGTAGCGCTCGACGTTCGCCTGGGCGATCTCGGCGAAGTCGGCGCGGCGCTCGTAGCTGTGCAGCATGCCCTGGTCGCCGATGGCGCGCAGCAGGAAGCTGCTGAGCGAGCCGGAGCCGACGCCGGCCTCCACGACGCGCGCGCCGGGGAAGATGTCGGCGAAGGCGAGGATCTGCCCCGCGTCCTTCGGATACACGACGGCTGCCCCGCGGGGCATGGACAGGACGTAGTCGGGGAGCAGGGGGCGCAGCGCGAGGTAGGCGACGTTCCCCGTGGTGCGGACAACGCTGCCCTCGGGAGCGCCGATCAGTTCGTCGTGCGGGAAGGAACCCTTGTGGGTGTGGAAGTTCTTCCCGGCCTCGAGCGTGAACGTGTAGTGGCGGCCCTTGGGGTCGGTCAGCTGTACCTGGTCCCCGACCTTGAAGGGCCCGCGCCTGCGGGCGGCACCGGTCGGTTCGGACATGTGACCAGCCTACCGGCACCGGAGAGGGCCGCCGACCACCGGGACGGCCACCAGGACCACCGCTGGAAAGGCCGCTAGGACGGCCTGGCCATCGCCTTGACGAAGGCGCGCTCCACGTCGGCCGCCGACAGGACGCCGTAGATCTCGCCGGTCTCCTCCACGACCAGGTACTCGGTGGCCGGGGTGGCGCGCAGGGCGTCGAGGAGTTCCTCGCCGGACAGCTCCGCCGAGACGCGCATGCCGTCGGTGAGCTCCTGCGCGAGGCCGCTGACCGCGACCCAGGGGCGGCGGTGCTCCGGGACGCCGACGATGGCGGCCTCGCGGACGAGGGAGAGGGGTTTGCCGTCGGCGTCGACGACGACCAGGGCGCGGGCTCCGGCGGCGTTGGCCCGGCGCAGGGCCTCGGAGAGGGGGGTGTCGGTCTCGACGGGGACCGCGCGGCGGGTCAGCGTGCGGGCGCGCAGTTCGGGGAGGTGCTCGCGCAGACGGGCCATGCGCAGGCTGTTGCCGGCGCCGGTCCAGATGATCGCGGCGAGGATGGCGGCGAGCAGGGCGTCCAGGACGGTGTCCATGCCGACGTTGTCGACGGCGTCGGAGCCGAGGGCGCCGGACTGGGTGAGCAGGGGCAGGCCGATCAGGACGGAGACGGCGAGGGCGCGGCCGACCCAGGCGGCGGCGATGGTGCCGCTCATCGGCTTGCCGGTGAGCTTCCAGACGACGGCGCGGAGCATGCGGCCGCCGTCCAGGGGCAGTCCGGGCAGGAGGTTGAACGCGGCCACGATGAGGTTGGAGATCATCAGGCCGGCGAGCAGGACGCCGGGGACGGTGCCGGGTTCCACGGCCTGTACGGCGGCGTAGAAGACGCCGGCCAGGACGAGGGAGAGCAGCGGTCCGACGAAGGCGAGCACGAACTCGCGGCCGGGGGTCTCGGCCTCCTTCTCGATCTCGGAGACGCCGCCGAAGAACTGGAGCTGGATGCGGCGGACCGGGAGCTTGAAGCGGAGGGCGGCGACCGTGTGGGCCAGTTCGTGGACGAGCACGGAGGCGTAGAAGGCCACGGCGAAGAAGAGCGAGACCAGGTACCGGGCGGCGCCGAGCTCGGGCAGCACGCGCTCCAGCTGGCCACCGAACACCCAGGTGATCAGGGCGGCCACCAGGAACCAGCTCGGCGCGACGTACACGGGCACCCCGAACGGCCGCCCCATGAGCAGCCCGCCCCGGGGCTCGGGCCGCTGCGGAGCGGGGCCCTTGCCGTCGGCGGAGTGCGCGAGGGGGCGGTGGCCCGGGGTGGGGGTGTGGGCGGCCGGGGCCGGGGCCGGGGGTTCGGGGTGGTGGTCTGAGGCGCCGGGGGCTGACGTGGGGGCCGCGCGACGGGGCTCCGCGTCGGGCCGGTCGGCGGCGGGGGTGGCGGTGGGACGGGGGTCCGCCTCGGGCCGGCCGCTCGTGGGTGCGGTGTGAGGATCGCCGGCGTAGGCCCGGTCCGGGTGCGCGTCACCCTCGGAACGCGCGTCGCCCGTCCCATGGGCAGGGGTCGTGGAGGGAGCGCCGGAGGCGGAGCCGGGGCGTCCGTCGCCCTCAGGCGTACGGCTCCCGTCGGCCGCACCGCGGGCGGGGGCCGCGGCAGGGCCGTCCGAGGCGGAGCCGGTGGATCCGTCGCCACCTGGCATGCGGCTCCCGTCGGCCTCGTCGCGGGCCGGAGCCGTGGCAGGGCCCTCGTCCCCGACAGGCCCCTCGACCCCGGCAGGGCGGGTCGCCGGCGTGTCCGTCGGCGGGGCGTCGTCCCGCTGTTGGGGGGCGAAGCGCCGTTCCTCCGTGGGGCGTTCGTCGGCGGGGGTCGGGTCGGCGGCCCGGGCCGGAGGCCCTGCGTGGCGCTCGGCCGACTCGTCGTTGCCGGACCGCGGCTGCCCGTGCCCGCCGCTCTCGTCCACCGGTGTCCCCTCGTTCGAAGCGTCTCCCGCGCCTGCCGGACGGGAGGGTCTCGAGTCGATGGTATGCGTCCGCCGAGGTGCGTTCCGCCCCGGCACCCCTGTGTTTCCCGTACGTCGACCTCCCCTCCCGGCTTTCCCCCACGGAACGCGCCTGGGTCACTGTCAGTGGCGGGCCGTATGGTCTGGGGCATGGAGACGAGCACCGAGGGCGCGGCGCAGCCCGAGAGCAGCCCTGCCGCGGCGGTGGATCCGCCGGTCACGGCGGGGCCCGAGGCGACGGCAGGGGACACGGCCGCCCAGGCAGTGGCGGAGGCGGCGGCGGAGACGGCCGCCGTGAGCGACTTGGTGACCGGGTCCACCGCCATACCGCCCGCCTCGCTGTCCCCCTCGCGTGCCAGTGACTTCATGCAGTGCCCGCTGCTCTACCGCTTCCGGGTCATCGACCGGCTCCCGGAGAAGCCGAGCGAGGCGGCGACGAGAGGCACGCTGGTCCACGCGGTCCTGGAGCGCCTCTTCGACGCCCCGGCCGCCGAGCGCACGGCGCCCCGGGCGAAGTCGCTGATCCCGGGCCAGTGGGACCGGCTGCGCGAGACGCGGCCGGAGGTCGTGGAGCTGTTCGCCGACGACCCCGAGGGCGAGCGGCTGGCGCGCTGGCTGGGCGAGGCGGAGCGGCTCGTCGAGCGCTGGTTCACCCTGGAGGACCCCAGCCGGCTGGAGCCGGCCGAGCGGGAGCTGTTCGTCGAGGCCGAGTTGGAGTCCGGGCTGCGGCTGCGCGGGATCATCGACCGGGTCGACGTGGCTCCCACGGGCGAGGTCCGGATCGTCGACTACAAGACGGGGAAGGCGCCCAGGCCCGAGTACTCCGAGGGCGCCCTGTTCCAGATGAAGTTCTACGCCCTGGTCGTCTGGCGGCTGAAGAACGTGGTGCCGCGCCGGCTCCAGCTGGTCTATCTCGGCAGTGGTGAGGTGTTGACGTACGATCCGGTCCTCGCCGACCTGGAGCGGGTCGAGCGCAAGCTGCTGGCGCTGTGGGAGGCGATCCGGCTGGCGACGGAGACGGGCGACTGGCGGCCGCGCCCCACGAAGCTGTGCGGCTGGTGCGACCACCAGGCCCACTGCCCGGAGTTCGGCGGCACTCCCCCGCCGTATCCGCTGCCGCTGAAGGTGACCGACCGGTGAGGGCGGCTGAGTCCGGCGGGCCCGCGCAGGGCAGAATGGGGCCGGACTAGCGAAGGAGACTTACGTGGCCATCCGCGTCCTACTGGTCGACGACCAGCCGCTGCTCCGTACGGGCTTCCGGATGATCCTGGAGGCCGAGCAGGACCTCGCGGTCGTCGGCGAGGCCGGAGACGGCCTCCAGGCGCTCGACCAGGTGCGGGCCCTGCAGCCCGACGTGGTCCTGATGGACATCCGCATGCCGCGGATGGACGGTGTGGAGGCGACCCGGCAGATCACCGGCCCCGGGCGGGACGGCCCGGCGAAGGTGCTGGTGCTGACCACCTTCGACCTCGACGAGTACGTGGTGGAGGCGCTGCGCGCGGGGGCCAGCGGCTTCCTGCTGAAGGACGCGCCCGCCAACGAGCTGGTGCAGGCGATCCGGGTCGTGGCCGCGGGCGAGGCGATGCTCGCGCCCAGCATCACGCGCCGGCTGCTCGACAAGTACGCCACGCATCTGCCCTCGGGCGACGAGCCCGTGCCGGACACGCTGCACACGCTCACCGACCGTGAGGTCGAGGTGCTGAAGCTGGTGGCGCGCGGGCTGTCCAACGCGGAGATCGCCGCCGACCTGTTCGTCAGCGAGACCACCGTCAAGACGCACGTCGGGCACGTGCTCACCAAGCTGGGCCTGCGCGACCGCGTGCAGGCCGCGGTGTACGCCTACGAGAGCGGGCTGGTGCGCCCCGGCGCGCAGTAGCCCTCCCCCCCCCGTACATGTGAAGAGGCCGCCCCCTGCCGAGCAGGGGGCGGCCTCTTCACAGGCGGGCGTCAGGCGTCCTTGCTCAACTCCCAGAAGCGGAACACGGTCGACGCGTCGAGGCAGTACTCCAGGCCGTAGACGCCGTCGCGGACGACCGCGTACTGCTTGGCCTGCCACACCGGCAGGACGGGCAGTTCATCGGCGACGATGTCCTGCAGCTCCCCGAACTCCTTGTCGGTGGCGGCCCGGTTGGTCAGGGCCGCGGTGCGCGGGATGAGCGAGCCGGTGATGGTGCTGTTGTCGTAGTTGTTGTTCAGCACGTTGCCCTTGCCGAAGAAGGGGGCCGTGAAGTTGTCGGCGTCCGGGTAGTCGGGCACCCAGCCCTTCACGTAGACGCCGTACTTGCCGGCCGCGATGTCCTTCTCGTACTGGCCGAAGGGGACGGACTTGACGTCGGCGTCGAACAGGCCGCTGGCGTTGAGCTGGCCGGCGATGGCGTTCAGCTCCTGGTCGGTGGCGGGGCCGTAGCGGGACGGCGTCGACCAGAGGGTCAGCTTCACCTTGCCGTTGATGCCGTCGGCGCGCAGCGCGGCCTCGGCCTTGGACTTGGACGGGCGGGCGCCGTAGGTGTCGAAGAAGGCCGTGTTGTGGCCCGCGATACCGGCCGGGATGATCGAGTACAGCGGAGTCGCGGTGCCCTGGTAGACATCCCTGATGAGGGCCTCGCGGTCCAGCAGATGGGCGATGGCCTTGCGTACGCCCAGCTTTCCGGCGACCGGATCGTCCATGTTGAACACCAGGTGCTGGACCTCGGCGCTGCTGCCCTCGACGACTTCGACACCGGAGCCGTTGTCGGCCTTCTCGGTGTCCGCGATGTCACTTGCGGTGAGGCCGCGGTAGGCGACGTCGATCTCCTTGTTCTGGATCGCCTGCTTCAGGGCGGTCTGGTCGCCGTCGAAGAACTTCAGCGTCACGCCGGAGTTGTTCACCTTGGCGGTGCCCTTGTAGTTCTCGTTGACGGAGAAGACGGCCTGGTCGTCGTCGAACGAGTCGAGCTTGTAGGGGCCGGAACCGACAGCCTGCCGGTCCGTGCGCAGCTTGTCCGCGTCGTACTCGTTGTGGTTGACGATGGAGCCGGCGCCGGAGGCGATCTTGCTCGGGAAGGTCGCGTCGGAGGTGTTGAGGTGGAAGACGACCGTCGACTCGTCGGGCGTCTCGACCTCGTCCAGCGTGGGGAACATGATCGCGGGCCCGTCGGGGTCGTTGATCTTCAGCATCCGGTCGAAGGAGAACTTGACGTCCTCGGAGGTGAGTTCGTCACCGTTGCTGAACTTCAGGCCGTCCTTCAGCGTGCACCGGTAGACGGAGCTCTGTGTGTCCGTGAAGGCGCAGCTCTCGGCGGCCTCGGGCTGCGGTTCCGTGGCGCCCTTGGGGAAGCTGAGCAGCGACTGGAAGACGTTGTTGAACAACAGCCAGGAGCCGGGGTCGTAGCCGGAGGCGGGGTCCGTGGCCAGGACGTCGTCGGACATCCCCACCACCACGTTGGAGCCCTCCCCCGCGGAGTCTCCGGTCTCCGTGCCACAGCCGGTGAGCAGGCCGGAGGCGAGTCCCGCCACGATCGGCAGGACCGGCCACTGGTTGCGTATGTTCACGTGTGTGCCTTGTCGTCGGTTCTCGAGAACGCCCGGAGCATGTCCCCGGCTCCGGGGCACGGATCCCCGGGGGCCGCGGTCACAGGCCCCCGGGGTTCCAGTGGGTCCGTCAGCCACTCACGCCCCGCCCGAGCTCCCAGAGCTGGAGCGTCGAGGAGGAGTTGAGGGCGTACGCGGTACCCGTGATGTCGTCGCGCGCGGCGACGTACTGCTTGCCCTGCCACAGCGGCAGCACCGGCACGTCACTGGCGACGATGTCCTGAATGTCCGTCAGGCTGGTGGAGGCGGACAGTCGGTCCGCCTCTCGGCGCGACTCGGGGATCAGGGTGTTGCGGATCCGGCTGTTGTCGTACGGCGAGCCGAGGGTGTTGTCCGCGTCGAGGAAGGGCGCGAGGAAGTTGTCCGCGTCCGGGAAGTCCGGGAACCAGCCCATGCCGTAGACGTCGTACTCGCCCTTCTTCTCGGCCGGGCGGAAGGTGTCCCAGGGGGTGCCCTTGATGCCGACCTCGAACAGGCCGCTGGAGTTCAGCTGGTCGCGCAGGACCTCGAACTCCTTCTTGGTGGCCGGGCCGTAGTGGTCGGTGGTGTAGTGCAGCGTCAGCTTCACCGGGGTGGTGATGTTCGCCTGGTTCAGCAGCGAGCGGGCCTTGGTGACGTTCGGGTCGCCGTACTTGTTGAAGAACGAGTTGGAGTGGCCGGTGATGGTGGCCGGGACCAACGAGTACAGCGGCTCGGCCTGGGAGCCGTAGACCTTGGAGACCAGCGCGCTGCGGTTGACGACCTGGGCCATCGCCTGGCGCACGGCCTTGGACTTGACGGTCGGGGCGTCGGTGTTGAAGCCCAGGTAGCGGATCTCCAGGCCGGGCATCTCGACGAGGTCGATGTCGGTGTCCGCGTCACCGGAGAGCTTGCGGATCTGGTCCGGCGACATGGTGCGGGTCATCAGGTCGATGTCGCCCTTCTCGAGCGCCTCGCCCATGGCGTCGGCGTCCTTGAAGGAGACCATGTCGATCTTGTCGTTGTTCACCTTGAGGCTCCCCTTGTAGTCGGGGTTGCGGGTGAACTCGGCCTTGACCAGCTCGCCGTTCTCGACGTCGGCCTTGAGGGTGTACGGGCCGGAGCCCTCCAGGTCGAAGCCGTCGCGCAGCTTGTCCTTCGGGTAGTCGTCGGGGTCGACGATGCCGGCGACCGGGGTCGACAGCTTGTACGGGAAGGTCGCGTCGGCCGTCTTGAGGTGGAAGACGACCTCGCGGTCGCCCTGCGTCTCGACGGTGTCGATGGTGGACAGCAGGGCGAAGACGCCGCTGTCGGCCTTGAGGGAACGGGCGCGGTCGATGGAGTACTTGACGTCGGCCGCGGTGACGGGGTCGCCGTTCGCGAACTTCAGTCCGTCGCGCAGGGTGCAGGCGTAGCGCTCGTTGCCGGTGTCGGTGAAGCCGCACCGCTCGGCGGCCTCGGGTACCGGCTCGCCCTCACCGCGGGGCTGGATCATCAGGGTCTGCACGGTCTGGCGCAGGATGTTCCAGCTGCCGACGTCGTAGGCGTACGCCGGGTCGAGGGGCGCGGGGGCGTCCTTCGAGGCGGTGAACCGGTCCGTGGTGCCGACGACGATCGCGCCGCTGTCGCTGCTCCCGCTGTCGGACCCGCCGCAGGCGGCGAGCACCGGCGCGAGCAGGCCGATCACGGCCGGCAGCACCAAAGTCTTGCGGTTCATGCTCGAGTTTCTCCAGAGCTGTCTACCCCGTGTATCCAGCATGCAGGGGTGGCGCAGCGGATCCCGGGGGTGGGGCGATGTTCTCGCGACGAGATTAGTCCGGACCGGCAGGAGGGTTCGCAGCCACCGGAGTTGAGCACCCATCACGCTGCGGAACCGGGTGCGGACAGACCGAAAACCCGACAGCGGAAGCTTTGGTGCAGCGTTCCATCAATCGGGACACAAGGGCACGCCGACGGCCCTGTGGACGGGGTGCGCAGCACACGCCGGATCGACTGTCGACCCCGGATCGCGTGGGGAAGGTCACACCCGTAAACAGGTTCGAGCGTACGGGAATTCGACCATCCGGAGGGATCGAATTCACCTCCGGAATTACCGCCCTAACACCGCTGCACGCTGGGTGAACGGCTAGCGCATTTCCGTCATCAACCCGTGCAGAAATGTCAGGTCGACCTGTTCCAGGGAGCTGACGACCGTCCGCCTCAGGGCCGGGGCGATGGGAGCGACGGAGGGCACCGCCACGACCCGGCAGCCCGCGGCCTCGGCCGCGGCGACGCCGGTCGCGGTGTCCTCGATGACGGCGCAGCGGGCCGGGTCCGCGCCGAGTCCGGCGGCGGCCGCCAGGTACGGGTCGGGGTGGGGCTTGGTGCGCGGCACCTCGTCGCCGGCCACGGTCAGGCTGAAGTGGTGCGCGCCGAGCGAGGTGAGCACCCGGTCGATGATGCGCCGGTGCGAGGCGGAGACGAGGGCTGTCGGGATCTCGTACTCGTACAGCTCGGCCAGCAGCCTGCCGGCGCCCGGCATCAGCGGCAGGGCGCGGCCGATGCGGTCCTCGAAACCGTCGTTGAGCAGGACCGTGAGCTCGTCGAGGGTGATGTCGGCGCCGGTGGCCTCGATCAGGAACCCCGCGCTGCGGGTCATGGGGCCGCCGACCACGACATGGCGCCAGGACTCGTCGAGCCTGTGGCCGAGGGAGGCGAAGACCTCGACCTCGACGTCCCACCAGAAGCCCTCCGTGTCCACCAGGGTGCCGTCCATGTCGAGGAGCACGGCCTGGAGGGCCGACCCTTCGGCCGTCCGGGTACCGAGCGCGGGGACCGTACTGGTCATCCACCTACCTCCTTGAGGGACGATCAGGCCGGTTCCCACGGGGGAACCGGCCTGCAGTGGACCTGCCAGTCTACGTCGTGCGCGGCGGAAGTGCCTCGTTTAGCCCGTGTGCCCCGGGGCACACGGACCGCACGCCGGGGGGCGGTGCGAGGTGTGCCCCAGGGGACTCAGCGAGGTGAGTCCCCTGGGGCGACTCAGCGGGCGTTGAAGTACTTGGCCTCCGGGTGGTGGATCACGATGGCGTCCGTGGACTGCTCGGGGTGCAGCTGGAACTCCTCCGAGAGGTGGACGCCGATGCGCTCCGGCTGGAGCAGGTCCGCGATCTTGGCGCGGTCCTCCAGGTTGGGACAGGCCCCGTAGCCGAGGCTGAAGCGGGCACCCCGGTACTTCAACTCGAACATGCCCTGCATCTCGTCCGGGTCCTCACCGGCGAAGCCCAGTTCGGACCGCACGCGCGCGTGCCAGTACTCGGCGAGCGCCTCGGCCAACTGCACGGACAGGCCGTGCAGTTCGAGGTAGTCCCGGTAGGCGTTGGCCTCGAAGAGCCGCGCGGTCTCCTCGCCGATGCGGGAGCCGACGGTGACGACCTGCAGGCCGACGACGTCCGTCTCGCCGGAGTCCTCCGGCCGGAAGAAGTCGGCCAGGCACAGGCGGCGGCCCCGGCGCTGGCGCGGGAAGGTGAAGCGGGTGCGCTCGTTGCCCTGCTCGTCCAGGAGGATCAGGTCGTCGTCCTTGGAGACGCACGGGAAGTAGCCGTAGACCACGGCCGCCTCCAGCAGGTTCTCCGTCTGGAGCTTGTCCAGCAGCCCGCGCAGCCGGGGCCGGCCCTCGCTCTCGACGAGTTCCTCGTAGGACGGGCCCTCGCCGGTGCGGGCCTGCTTCAGGCCCCACTGGCCCTTGAACAGGGCGCCCTCGTCGAGCCAGCTCGCGTACTCCTTGAGCTGGACGCCCTTGATCACGCGGGTGCCCCAGAAGGGGGGTTCGGGGACCGGGTTGTCGGTGGCGACGTCGGAGCGGACGTGCCCCTCCTCGGGGCGCTCCTCCACGGCGGCCGGGGCGGCGGCCCGGACCCGGCGCTGCTTCAGCTCGGGCAGCTTCGCGCCCGGCACGCCCCGCTTGACGCCGATGAGGGCGTCCATCAGGCGCAGGCCTTCGAAGGCGTCGCGGGCGTAGCGCACCTCGCCCTCGTAGAGCTCGTGCAGGTCCTGCTCGACGTAGGCGCGGGTGAGGGCGGCGCCGCCGAGGATGACCGGGAAGCGGGCGGCCAGGCCCCGGGTGTTCAGCTCCTCCAGGTTCTCCTTCATGATCACGGTGGACTTGACCAGGAGACCGGACATGCCGATGACGTCGGCCCTGTGCTCCTCGGCGGCGTCCAGGATCGCGGAGACCGGCTGCTTGATGCCGAGGTTGACGACGTTGTAGCCGTTGTTGGTCAGGATGATGTCGACGAGGTTCTTGCCGATGTCGTGCACGTCGCCGCGCACGGTGGCGAGCACGATGGTGCCCTTGCCGCCCTCGTCGGTCTTCTCCATGTGCGGCTCGAGGTGGGCGACGGCGGCCTTCATCACCTCGGCGGACTGCAGGACGAACGGCAGCTGCATCTGGCCGGAGCCGAACAGCTCACCGACGACCTTCATGCCCTCCAGCAGGGTCTCGTTGACGATGTCGAGCGCGGGCCGTTCCTGGAGGGCCTCGTCCAGGTCCGCTTCGAGGCCGTTGCGCTCGCCGTCGATGATGCGGCGCTGCAGGCGCTCGTCCAGCGGCAGGGCGGCCAGCTCCTCGGCCTTGCCGGCCTTGAGGGACTTGGCGGTGGCGCCCTCGAAGAGCTGCATGAGCTTCTGCAGCGGGTCGTAGCCCTCGGCGCGGCGGTCGTAGATGAGGTCCAGGGCGGTCTGGACCTCCTCCTCGCTGAAGCGGGCGATCGGCAGGATCTTCGACGCGTGCACGATCGCCGAGTCCAGGCCCGCCTTGACGCACTCGTCGAGGAAGACGGAGTTCAGCAGGATGCGGGCGGCCGGGTTGAGGCCGAAGGAGATGTTGGACAGGCCGAGGGTGGTCTGCACCTTCGGGTGGCGCCGCTTCAGCTCGCGGATGCCCTCGATGGTGGCGATGCCGTCCTTGCGGGACTCCTCCTGGCCGGTGCAGATGGTGAAGGTCAGGCAGTCGACGAGGATGTCCTCCTCGTGGATGCCCCAGTTGCCGGTGAGGTCGTCGATGAGCCGCTCGGCGATCTCGACCTTCTTCTCGGCGGTGCGGGCCTGGCCCTCCTCGTCGATGGTGAGCGCGATGAGGGCGGCGCCGTGCTCCTTGGCGAGCTGCGTGACCTTGGCGAAGCGGGACTCGGGGCCGTCGCCGTCCTCGTAGTTCACCGAGTTGATCACGGCGCGGCCGCCGAGCTTCTCCAGGCCGGCCCGGATCACGTCGACCTCGGTGGAGTCCAGCACGATCGGCAGGGTGGAGGCGGTGGCGAAGCGGCCGGCCAGCTCCTCCATGTCGGCGACGCCGTCGCGGCCGACGTAGTCCACGCACAGGTCGAGCATGTGCGCGCCCTCGCGGATCTGCTCGCGGGCCATCTCCACGCAGTCGTCCCAGCGGCCGTCCAGCATGGCCTCGCGGAACTTCTTCGAGCCGTTGGCGTTGGTGCGCTCGCCGATGGCCAGGTAGGAGGTGTCCTGCCGGAACGGGACGCTCTGGTAGAGGGAGGCGGCACCGGGCTCGGGCTGCGGGGCACGCTCGGTCGGGGTGACGTCCCGGACGCGCTCGACGAGCCGGCGCAGGTGCTCGGGGGTGGTGCCGCAGCAGCCGCCGACCAGGGAGAGGCCGTAGTCGCGGACGAAGTTCTGCTGGGCGTCGGCCAGGCCCTCGGCGTCGAGCGGGAAGTGCGCGCCGTCCTTGGTGAGGATCGGCAGACCGGCGTTGGGCATGCACAGCAGCGGGATGCGCGAGTGGCGCGTGAGGTAGCGCAGGTGCTCGCTCATCTCGGCGGGGCCGGTGGAGCAGTTCAGGCCGATCATGTCGATGCCGAGGGGCTCCAGCGCGGTCAGGGCCGCGCCGATCTCGGAGCCGAGCAGCATGGTGCCGGTGGTCTCGAAGGCCATCGAGCACAGCAGGGGCACCTCGACGCCGGTGGCCTCCATGGCCCGGCGGGCGCCCAGGACGGACGCCTTGGTCTGGAGGAGGTCCTGGGTGGTCTCCACGATCAGCGCGTCGGCGCCGCCGGCGAGCAGGCCCTCGGCGTTGGCCTGGTAGCCGTCGCGGATGGTGCCGTAGGTGATGTGGCCCAGCGTGGGCAGCTTGGTGCCGGGGCCGATCGAGCCCAGGACCCAGCGGGGGCGGCCGTCGCCGGCGGCGTACTCGTCGGCGACCTCGCGGGCGATGCGGGCGCCGGCCTCGGACAGCTCGTGGATCCGCTCGGGGATGTCGTACTCGGCCATGGCCGAGTGGTTGGCGCCGAAGGTGTTGGTCTCGACGCAGTCGACGCCGACCGCGAAGTACGCGTCGTGGACGGAGCGGACGATGTCCGGCCGGGTCACGTTGAGGATCTCGTTGCAGCCCTCGAGATTCTCGAAGTCCTCGAGCGTGGGGTCCTGCGCCTGGAGCATGGTGCCCATGGCTCCGTCGGCCACGACCACACGGCTGGCCAGGGCCTCTCGGAGGGCGGACACGCGGGTCCGGCTGTCGGTGGAAGGGGTCAGCGGCAACGAGGCCATGTAAAGGGCTCCCTCGGATGCGACGGCTGTCGGCTATGCGGCTTCCCGGACATCCGGAGGGCATCCGGGGGTGAGGCGCACGGCGCCAGCCTAACCGGGAGTCGGCCCGGATGGGCAGCGCGTCCACGGGACGGACGCCGAGGGCGGCCGGACGGCCACTGTGCGACCTCTTGAGCATCCGTCTGTGGGACCCATGAGCATCCATCCGCACCCCATGAGCATCGGTTGCGGCATCGATGCCGCAACATGTGGCGACCCGCCATTAGCGAGAGGTCGGCAACGACCGGTAGTGTTCGACATTGCCGAACGAGGGCTGTGGGCCCCACCTGTCGGCGGTCGAAGGGGACGGAGGCGGTACGGCGATGGCACGGAACATCCAGTCGCTCGAACGGGCGGCCGCGATGCTGCGGCTCCTCGCGGGCGGCGAGCGGCGGCTCGGCCTGTCGGACATCGCCTCGTCGCTGGGCCTGGCCAAGGGCACCGCCCACGGCATCCTGCGCACCCTCCAGCAGGAGGGCTTCGTGGAGCAGGACGACGCCTCCGGGCGCTACCAGCTGGGCGCGGAGCTGCTGCGCCTGGGCACCACCTACCTCGACGTCCACGAGCTGCGGGCGCGCGCCCTGGTGTGGACCGACGACCTGGCCCGCTCCAGCGGGGAGAGCGTCTACCTGGGCGTCCTGCACCAGCAGGGCGTGCTGATCGTGCACCACGTCTTCCGGCCGGACGACAGCCGGCAGGTGCTGGAGATCGGGGCCATGCAGCCGCTGCACTCCACAGCCCTGGGCAAGGTGCTGTCGGCCTACGACCCGGTGGCGCACAGCGAGGCCCTGGAGGCCGACCGCAAGGCCTTCACGGACCGGACGGTGTGCGAGCCGGACGCCTTCGAGCACATCCTCGACGTCACCCGCGCGCGCGGGTACGCGGCGGACGTGGAGGAGACCTGGGAGGGCGTCGCCTCCCTGGCGGCCCCCATCCACGACCGGCGGCGCATGCCGGTCGGCTCGGTCGGCATCACGGGCGCCGTGGAGCGGCTGTGCCGGGACGGGGAGCTGCGCCCCGAGCTGATCGCGGCGGTCCGGGACTGCGCCCGCGCGGTCTCGCGGGACCTGGGCGCCGGGCGGTTCTGACGGAACGGGACGGGACCGGGGTGCCGTACGGCGTCCCGGTCCTCGGCATGCCCCGGCTCACCTGCGGCAAAGATCCATGGGCCCGCGGCGATCAGTAACGATCGTGTTTTCGACAACACAGCCCTTGACGTGCTCGTAACGCCGAAGCAAGACTCCCGTCCATCGGTCGACATTGTCGAACAGCTACCGGCAATACGCGCTAGAGTGTGACAGCGCCAGGCCGGTATCGCACTTCCCCTGGACGAAGGACAAAGGAGTCGCGGGTGTCCAGCTCCGACATCTTCATCGGCGAGACCATCGGTACCGCCATACTCATCCTGCTCGGCGGCGGAGTCTGCGCCGCCGTCACGCTCAAGGCTTCCAAGGCCCGCAACGCCGGCTGGCTCGCCATCACCTTCGGGTGGGGCTTCGCGGTGCTCACGGCGGTCTACACGACGGCGCCGCTCTCCGGCGCCCACCTGAACCCGGCCGTCACGCTCGCTCTCGCGATCAAGGACGGCGACTGGAACAACGTCCCGGTCTACTGGGCCGGACAGGTCCTCGGCGCCATGATCGGTGCCGCACTGGTCTGGATCGCCTACTACGGCCAGTTCCACGCCCACCTCACCGACCGCGAGATCGTCGGCGGTCCGGGCGCGCAGGACACGGCGGCCAAGGCCGTCGAGGCCCAGGAGACGGGCGCCGGTCCCGTGCTGGGCGTCTTCTCCACCGGCCCCGAGGTCCGGGTCGCCTGGCAGAACCTGGCCACGGAGATCATCGGCACGATCGTGCTGGTGCTGGCCGTGCTCACGCAGGGCCTGAACGACGAGGGCAACGGCCTGGGCACCCTGGGCGCCCTGATCACGGCGCTCGTGGTGGTCTCCATCGGCCTCTCCCTCGGCGGCCCGACGGGGTACGCGATCAACCCGGCCCGTGACCTCGGTCCGCGTATCGTGCACGCCCTGCTGCCGCTGCCCAACAAGGGTGGCTCCGACTGGGGCTACGCCTGGGTCCCCGTGGTGGGTCCGCTGATCGGCGGCGCCATCGCGGCAGGCATCTACAACGTCGCGTTCGCCTAGGAGCCCGCTCAGGAGCTCGCTTCCGCGCTCGTAGCGAAACTTCCAGCACGCGCCGTACGTAAAGCCCCATAAACCCGGAATTACCAGGAGCACACAGTGACCGACGCGCACACCGCCGGCCCCTTCATCGCCGCCATCGACCAGGGCACCACCTCCAGCCGCTGCATCGTCTTCGACCGGGACGGCCGGATCGTCTCCGTCGACCAGAAGGAACACGAGCAGATCTTCCCCAAGCCGGGCTGGGTCGAGCACAACGCCACCGAGATCTGGACGAACGTCCAGGAGGTCGTCGCCGGGGCCATCGAGAAGGCCGGCATCACCCGTGACGACATCAAGGCCATCGGCATCACCAACCAGCGCGAGACGACCGTGCTGTGGGACAGGAACACGGGTGAGCCCGTCCACAACGCCATCGTCTGGCAGGACACCCGCACCGACGCCCTCTGCCGCGAGCTCGGCCGCAACGTCGGCCAGGACCGCTTCCGCCGCGAGACCGGCCTTCCCCTCGCCTCCTACTTCGCCGGTCCGAAGGCCCGCTGGCTGCTCGACAACGTCGACGGGCTGAAGGAGCGCGCCGAGGCGGGCGACATCCTCTTCGGCACCATGGACACCTGGGTCATCTGGAACCTGACCGGCGGTGTGGACGGCGGCAAGCACGTCACGGACGTGACGAACGCCTCCCGCACGATGCTCATGAACCTGCACACCATGCAGTGGGACGACAAGATCTGCGAGTCGATCGGCGTCCCGAAGCAGGTGCTGCCGGAGATCCGCTCCTCCGCCGAGGTCTACGGCGAGATCAAGGGCGGCAAGCTGGGCGACCTGCTCGGCGGCATCCCGGTCGCCTCCGCGCTCGGCGACCAGCAGGCGGCCCTGTTCGGCCAGACCTGCTTCTCCGAGGGCGAGACCAAGTCGACCTACGGCACCGGCACCTTCATGGTGATGAACACCGGTGACAAGATCATCAACTCCTACAGCGGCCTGCTGACCACCGTCGGCTACAAGATCGGCGAGCAGGACACGGTCTACGCCCTGGAGGGCTCGATCGCGGTCACCGGCTCGCTGGTGCAGTGGATGCGCGACCAGATGGGCCTGATCTCCACCGCCGCCGAGATCGAGACGCTCGCGCTCTCCGTCGAGGACAACGGCGGCGCCTACTTCGTGCCGGCCTTCTCCGGCCTGTTCGCCCCGTACTGGCGCTCCGACGCCCGCGGTGTGATCGCCGGCCTGACCCGGTACGTCACCAAGGCGCACCTGGCGCGTGCCGTCCTGGAGGCCACCGCCTGGCAGACGCGGGAGATCGCCGACGCCATGACGAAGGACTCCGGTGTCGAGCTGACCGCCCTCAAGGTCGACGGCGGCATGACCAGCAACAACCTGCTGATGCAGACCCTCTCGGACTTCCTGGACGCCCCCGTGGTGCGCCCCATGGTCGCCGAGACCACCTGCCTCGGCGCCGCCTACGCCGCCGGCCTCGCCGTCGGCTTCTGGAACAGCACCGACGACCTGCGTGCCAACTGGCGCCGGGCCGCCGAGTGGACCCCCCGCATGGACGCGGAGACCCGCGACCGTGAGTACAAGAACTGGCTCAAGGCCGTCGAGCGGACCATGGGCTGGCTCGAGGACGAGGAGTAAGAAACCGCATGACCAGTCAGTCCACCCTGCAGTCCGTGCCTGCCCTGGGGACGCACCCGGCCTCCGGCTCGAACCCGAGCCGAGCCGAGACCAGGGAGCAACTCGCCAAGGCGTCGTACGACCTTCTCGTGATCGGCGGCGGCATCCTGGGCATCTCCACCGCCTGGCACGCCGCGCAGTCCGGCCTCAGGGTGGCTCTGGTCGACGCCGGCGACTTCGCCGGCGCCACCTCCTCCGCCTCCTCCAAGCTGCTCCACGGCGGTCTGCGCTACTTGCAGACCGGCGCGGTGAAGCTGGTGGCGGAGAACCACTTCGAGCGCCGTGCGGTCTCCCGCCAGGTGGCCCCCCACCTGGCGAACCCGCTCACGTTCTACCTCCCCGTGTACAAGGGCGGGCCGCACGGCGCGGCGAAGCTCGGGGCGGGCGTCTTCGCCTACTCCGCGCTCTCCGCCTTCGGTGACGGTGTCGGGCACCTCCTCTCCCCCGCCAAGGCGGCGCAGGACGTGCCCGAGCTGCGCACCGAGAACCTCAAGGCCGTGGCCGTGTACGGCGACGACCAGATGAACGACGCGCGCATGGCGCTGATGACGGTCCGCGCGGCCGTCGAGGCGGGCGCGGTCGTCCTCAACCACGCCGAGGTCACCGGCCTGCGCTTCACCCAGGGCCGGGTGACCGGCGCCGAGCTGAAGGACCGCCTGTCCGGCGACGAGTTCGGCGTCAACGCCCGGCTGGTGCTGAACGCGACCGGTCCCTGGGTCGACCACCTGCGCAAGATGGAGAACCCGAACGCGGCGCCCTCCATCCGCCTGTCCAAGGGCGCGCACCTGGTGCTGAAGCGCACCTCCCCCTGGAAGGCCGCGCTCGCCACCCCGATCGACAAGTACCGCATCACCTTCGCCCTCCCCTGGGAGGACATGCTGCTCCTCGGCACCACCGACGAGGTGTTCGAGGGCGACCCGGCGGACGTCTCGGTCACCGAGCAGGACATAACCCAGATCCTCGACGAGGCCGCCTTCTCGGTCCGCGACCAGCAGCTCAGCCGTGACCTGATCACGTACTCCTTCGCCGGTCTGCGCGTGCTGCCGGGCGGCCCCGGCGACACCGCCAAGGCCAAGCGCGAGACGGTCGTCACCGAGGGCCGGGGCGGCATGCTGTCCGTCGCGGGCGGCAAGTGGACCACCTTCCGCCACATCGGCCGGACGATCATGAAGAAGCTGGAGGCGCTGCCCGGCCACCCGCTCGGCGACGACTTCGAGCCGATCAGCTCGCTGCCGAAGAAGCTGCCGCTGCCCGGTATCGCCAACCCGCGCGCGGTCGCCCACCGGCTGCTGACCGACCGCCCGGCCCCCGGCCCCCGCATGGCCGCCGACACCGCCCGGCACCTGGCCACGCACTACGGCTCGCTGGCCTTCGACATCGCCCGCCTGGCCAACGAGAACCCGGAACTCGCCGAGCGCGTCCACCCGGAGGCCCCGGAGATCTGGGCGCAGGTCGTCTGGGCCCGGGACCACGAGTGGGCCGAGACGCAGGACGACGTGCTGCGCCGCCGGACGACGCTCACGATCCGCGGGCTGGCCACGGACGACGTCCGGGCCAAGGTGCAGGACCTGCTCGACAAGAAGTAAAGACGCGCTCGGGGGACCGCGTACGGGAAGGGACGGCTCCATGCCGACGGAGCCGTCCCTTCCGCCTACCCGTCCCCGCATAATGACCTGATACGTCGGAGGTCTTAAGCGACAGGGAGGCCGGCCATGGCAGTCACCGACGAGGCGATCGAGAAGATCAAGGGAATGATCGTCTCCGGCGCGCTGCGGCCGGGCGACCGGCTGCCCAAGGAGAGCGAACTCGCCGCCGACCTCGGCCTGTCCCGCAACTCCCTGCGGGAGGCCGTCCGCGCGCTCTCCCTCATCCGGATCCTGGACGTCCGGCAGGGCGACGGGACGTACGTCACCAGCCTCGACCCGCAACTGCTGCTGGAGGCGCTGAGCTTCGTCGTCGACTTCCACCGCGACGACACGGTCCTGGAGTTCCTGGCCGTGCGCCGCATCCTGGAACCGGCCGCCACGGCGATGGCGGCGCTGCGGATCAGCGAGCAGCAGCTCGACGCGCTCACGGCCCAGCTGGACCGGCTCGGCGAGGACCCGTCCGTGGAGGACCTGGTCGCCTGCGACCTGGAGTTCCACCGGGGCATCGTGCAGAGCTCGGGCAACTCCGTGCTGTGCTCGCTGCTCGACGGCCTGTCGGGTCCCACCACCCGGGCCCGGATCTGGCGCGGCCTCACCCAGGAGGACGCCGTGGGCCGCACCCTGCGCGAGCACCGGGCGATCCTCGCCGCGCTGCGCGACCGGGACGCCGAGGCGGCGCGCTCCTGGGCGACGGTGCACATCGCGAGCGTCGAGCAGTGGCTGCGTTCCACGCTGTGACCAGGGCCTCACGGACAGCTCGGACGACTCCGGGGTGTTCGGGGATGGATCACGGGGCAGTCATGGGGTCACTCCCCCTGCAAGGGGGCTGCGGACGCCCCCTTGGCACGCCGTAAGGTTGGGTGGTCAAGCGAGGGCACGTCGGAAGGAGGCACTGGGTGATCGAGCTCGAGGGGGTTCCCGAGCTGATCGACCCGGTCATGGTGGCCGCGTTCGAGGGCTGGAACGATGCCGGCGACGCCGCCTCCACCGCGGTCGCGCATCTGGACAGGGAGTGGAAGGGCGAGGTGTTCGCGGCGCTGGACGCCGAGGACTACTACGACTTCCAGGTCAACCGCCCCACGGTGTTCATGGAAGCGGGCGTCCGCAAGATCACATGGCCGACGACAAGGTTGTCGGTCGTCCGGGTCGGCGGCGAGAAGCCGCGTGATCTCGTCCTGGTCCGCGGTATCGAGCCGTCCATGCGATGGCGATCGTTCTGCAACGAACTGCTCGGCTTCGCGCACGAACTGGGCGTGGAACTGGTGGTCGTCCTGGGCGCCCTGCTCGGCGACACCCCGCACACGCGTCCGGTTCCGATCAGCGGGACGACGTCCGATCCGGACCTGGCCCGCCGCATGGACCTGGAGGAGACCAAGTACGAGGGCCCCACGGGCATCGTCGGCGTCCTCCAGGAGGCGTGCACGCATGCGGGCGTGCCGGCCGTGTCGCTCTGGGCGGCGGTGCCGCACTACGTGTCGCAGCCGCCCAACCCGAAGGCCACGCTGGCGCTGCTGAACCGCCTGGAGGACCTGATCGACGTGCGCATCCCGCTGGGCGAGCTGCCCGAGGACGCGCGCGCCTGGCAGGTCGGCGTGGACCAGCTGGCCGCGGAGGACAGCGAGGTCGCCGAGTACGTCCAGTCGCTGGAGGAGGCCCGGGACACCGCGGAGCTGCCGGAGGCGTCGGGCGAGGCGATCGCCCGCGAGTTCGAGCGCTATCTGCGGCGCCGGGACGGGGGCGGACCGCCCGCTTCCGGCGGGCACGCGACGGCGGACGGCAGCGACAGCCAGTCGTACCTCCGGGACAACCCCGGCGGGCGCACCCGGCCGCCGAAGCCGCCCAAGCCGGGCAGCACGGACGACGAGGAGTCGTCGGAGGACTGAGCACCGACCACCGACCGCTGAGGCAGCGAAAAGGGGCGTCTCCCGCGCGGGAGACGCCCCTCAGCGCGTTCTCGGCTACAGCGCGACGCCCAGCAGCGCGTCGACCGCGCGGGACACCACGCCGGGTGCCCCCTCGTCCGTGCCGCCGCTCTCCTCCTGCCGCGCGACCCAGCGGTCGACCGCGGCGAGCGCGGACGGGGCGTCCAGGTCGTTCGCGAGGGCCTCGCGGATCTCCTCCACGAGCGCCTCCGCCGGCGGGCCGTCGGGCCGGGACACGGCGGCGCGCCAGCGGCCGAGCCGTGCGACGGCGTCCTGGAGGACCTGGTCGGTCCACTCCCAGTCGGCGCGGTAGTGGTGGGCGAGCAGCGCGAGCCGGATGGCGGCCGGGTCGACGCCGTCGCGCCGGAGCGTGGAGACGAAGACCAGGTTCCCCTTGGACTTGGACATCTTCTCGCCGTCCAGGGCGACCATGCCGGCGTGCACGTACGCCTTGGCCATGGGGAACTCGCCGGTGAGGGCCTGGGCGTGCGAGGCGCCCATCTCGTGGTGCGGGAAGGCGAGGTCGGAGCCGCCGCCCTGGATGTCGAAGCCCATGCCGAGGTGGTCCAGGGCGATGGCCACGCACTCGATGTGCCAGCCGGGCCGTCCGCGCCCGAGCGAGCCGCCGTCCCAGCTGGGCTCGCCCGCGCGGGCGGCCATCCACAGCATGGGGTCGAGCGGGTTCTTCTTGCCCGGCCGGTCCGGGTCGCCGCCGCGCTCGGCGGACAGCAGCCGCATCGCCGCGGCGTCGAGGTGGGAGACCTTGCCGAAGTGCGGGTCGGATTCGACGGAGAAGTAGACGTCGCCGTCGAGTTCGTACGCGGCGCCCGCGTCCCTGAGGCGCTCGACGAGCGGGACGATCCCGGGTATCGCCTCGACGGCGCCGATGTACTGGCGCGGCGGCAGCATCCGCAGGGCCGTCATGTCCTCGCGGAAGAGGGCCGTCTCCTGCTCGGCGAGCGCGGCCCAGTCGAGGCCGTCGCGCTGCGCCCGCTCCAGGAGCGGGTCGTCGACGTCGGTGACGTTCTGGACGTAGTGAACCTGCCGCTTGGTGTCGAGCCACACGCGCTGCACGAGGTCGAACGCGCTGTAGGTCGCCGCGTGTCCCAGGTGCGTGGCGTCGTACGGGGTGATGCCACAGACGTAGATACGGGCGACGGGACCGGGGTCGAGGGTGACGAGGCCGCCGGTCGCGGTGTCGTGGATCCTCAGGTCGCGGCCCTGACCAGGCAGGGCGGGGACCTCGGAAGCGGGCCAGGCATGCATGCCATGAGCCTAACCGGACTGAAGTTCCATATACGAATGGGAGCGGGCCGGACGGCCGAGAAGGCCCTCTTGCGGAAGCCGGGCGACTGTGGTGCTACACCGGCGGCCAGGGAATCGCCGGCCACTCCCCGCTCGGCTCCGGATGCCTCCCCGAGGCGAGCAGCGCGGCGACCCGCGCGCGGGTGGCGTCCAGCTCGGCGCCGGTGATCAGCGGTTCGAGCCGGGCGCTGAGGGCCCCGCCCGCCGCCAGGTCCTCGCGCAGGCCCTCCAGGACGTCGACGGCCTCCCGGGGCAGGGGCTCCCCGGCCCAGCCCCACAGCAGGGTCCGCAGCTTGTTCTCGACGTTGAACGTGACCCCGTGGTCGATCCCGTACAGCCGTCCCTCGCCGGTGGGCAGCAGGTGGCCGCCCTTGCGGTCGGCGTTGTTGATCACGGCGTCGAGTACCGCGAGCCGCCGCAGCCGCTCGTCGTCGGCGTGCACGAGCAGGGCCGTGCGTCCCTCGCCGACCTCGGCGAAGCCGATCGCCTTCCAGCCCGGCTCCGGCTCCTCCCCGTCGACGAGCGCGAGCAGCTCCGCGTCGGGCGTCGCCTCGATCCACAGCTGGCACATGCCCTCGCCGTAGGGGCCGTCGCGCAGCACCGTGGGCGGCACCAGGCCCCAGCCGGTCGCCTCGGAGACCTCGTAGGCCGCGACCTCGCGCTGGGCGAGCGTCCCGTCGGGGAAGTCCCACAGGGGCCGCTCGCCCGCGACCGGCTTGTAGACGCAGGCGGCCTCCCGGCCGTCGTACGCCACCGTGCAGTACAGGGCCGCGTTGGACGCCTCACGGATGCGTCCGCGCACGGTGAGTTCGCCACGGGCGAGCAGCTCGACCGTGTTCTCGGCGGTGTTCTCAGCCGTGTTCGAAGGAGGTGTCACGCTCCGCGGCGGTATCCGTTCTGGCGCGGACATACGTGTCCTTCCGGGTCGAGCGGGAGGCTGCACAGCGGGCACGGCGGCCGCCCGGCGTTGACGACGTCGAGGGCGCGCTTGGCGAAGGCCCGGGCCTGCGCGCCGGTGAGGCGGACCCGCAGCATCGGGGGCCCGTTCTCCTCGTCCTGGAGGAGCCGTTCCTCGGCCTCGGCGAGGTCCTCCTCGGAGTCGGCGTCGAGCTCCACGAGCGCCTGCGCCTCGACGATCATGAGCTGCTCCTCGCCGTCCCAGGCGAGCGCCATGGTGCCGACCCGGAACTCCTCCTCGATGGGGGTGTCCAGCGGGGCGGTGTCGGTGATCTCGGACGGTGCGACGGCGGGGACGGAGGCGCTGCCTCCGCTACGGCGTACGACCTCGTCGAGCAGTTCGTCCATCCGCTCGGCGAGCGCGGCGACCTGGGTCTTCTCCAAGGCCACGCTGGTCACCCGGGAGCCGGCGGAGGCCTGGAGGAAGAACGAACGGCGCCCGGGCAGTCCGACCGTACCGGCCACGAAACGTTCCGGATGGTCGTAGAGGAACACCTGACGGGACACGTCCTGTCTCCATTGGGATCGTGGGAACCGTGTGAGTACGGCACTGCTGCGACCGCTTCACCCTACTGCGGCCGACGATCACGGTGCGCCCGCACCACCCCCGACAGGGGCCTCGTCGCCCGGCGGTTCCTCGCGCGGCACCAGGGACGTGAAGTCGCCGGTGTCGCCGAGGCGGACGAGAAACGGTCGCAGTCGTGTGTAGCGGATCGCGGTGATGGAACACGGTTCAACGGAAATCCGCTGGAAGAGGTCCAAGTGAAGTCCGAGTGCGTCCGCGACAAGAGACTTGATGATGTCGCCGTGCGAGCACATGAGGTAGACGGCGTCGGCGCCGTGGTCGCGCTCCACGCGCGCGTTCCACTCGCGCACGGCCTCGGCGGCGCGCGTCTGCATGGCCCGCATCGACTCCCCGCCGGGGAACGCCGCCGCGGACGGGTGCGCCTGCACCACCTCCATCAGGGGCTCGTCGTTGAGCTCGGCGAGCTTGCGCCCGGACCAGTCGCCGTAGTGGCACTCGCCGATGCGCTCGTCGGTGTGCGGCGTCAGTTCCGGCCGCGCCCCGAGGAGGGGCTGGATCGTTTCCTGGCAGCGCTGGAGCGGGCTCGTGACGATCTCGGCCAGGGGCAGTTCGGCGAGGCGTCCGGGCAGCGCGGCGGCCTGCGCGGCGCCGCGTTCGTCGAGGGCGACGCCGGGCGTCCAGCCGGCGAGCAGTCCCTCGGTGTTGGCGGTGGAACGTCCGTGCCGGACCAGGATCAGCGTGGGCATGCGCTCCAGCGTAGGCGCACGCGCGCGTGCCGTGTCCTTCGAGTGACGGGAGACTCGCTTCGTGATCGTCGACTGTGCCATCTACCGCGACGGACACCGGACGGAGGGGCCGGAGGACCTCTCCGACGCCCTCGGCCAGGCCCGTACGGCGGGCGGTTTCGTGTGGATCGGGCTGCATGAGCCGTCGGAGCGCGAATTCGACCACGTCACCCGGGAGTTCGGCCTGCATCCGCTGGCCGTCGAGGACGCGCTCAAGGCCCACCAGCGGCCCAAGCTGGAGGTGTACGACGACTCGCTCTTCGTGGTGCTGAAGCCCGTGGCGTACGAGCCGGAGACCGACACCGTCTCCGCCGGCGAGATCATGGTCTTCCTGGGCGAGGGGTTCGTGGTGACCGTCCGGCACGGCGAGGGCTCCCCGCTCAAGGCGGTACGGCAGCGGCTGGAGCAGGAGCCGGAGCTCCTGGGCAAGGGCCCCACCTCCGTCCTGTACGCCGTCGCCGACGCCACCGTCGACCACTACCTGGACGTGGCGACCGAGTTGCAGGCCGACCTGGAGGGTCTGGAGGCGGAGGTCTTCTCGCCGGACGACGGCGGCTCACGGCACACGGCGTCCCGGATCTACGACTTCAAGCGGCAGGTCCTGGAGTTCCGCCGGGCGACCGGGCCGCTGGCCCTGCCGATGACCCGGCTGGCGGGCACGGCGCCGTACGGCGTGACCGTGCCGTTCGTGGACGACCGGGCCCGGCCGTTCTTCCGGGACGTCAGCGACCACCTCACGCGTGTGAACGAGTCCGTGGACGGCCTGGACCGGCTGGTGTCGGACATCCTCTCGGCGCACCTGGCCCAGATGAGCGTCCGGCAGAACGACGACATGCGGAAGATCTCCGCGTGGGCGGCCATGGCCGCGATCCCCACGATGCTCGCGGGGATCTACGGCATGAACTTCGAGCACATGCCCGAGCTGCGCTGGGCCTGGTCCTATCCGGCGCTCATCGCGCTGATGGCGTTGCTGGAGGTGCTGGTGTTCCGGCTGTTCAAGCGCCGGGGGTGGCTGTAGAGAGGGCCGGCGCCGAGGGTGACGAGCCCCCTCAGGCGAACTCGGGTTCCGCGGAGGCCGGGCCGCCGAGGGCGTTGCGGCGCTCGGGCGCCTTCAGCGAGACCATCCGGCGCCAGCCGCCCAGCCGTTCGTACGCGTACACGGCGTGGATGCCGACCGCGAGCACCACCGACCTGGCCCTGGACCAGCCGAGGATGCGGCCCATGTGCGCCATGACCGCGAGGCTGACGTCCCGGTAGATCCTGATCTCGGCGAGCGCGCACGCGCGCAGGGTCCGCTGGATGGCCCGGCCGTGGCCCGCGCGGGCGAAGCGCAGCAGTTCCTCGTGGCAGTAGGCGAGGTGGTTGTCCTCGTCGTTGGAGATCTGCTTGACCGCGCGGCCGATGTCGGGGTGGTCGGCGAAGTGCTTGCGGAGCAGATCCATCTGCTCGGAGGCGCGCTGCTCGGTGACCCTGCTGTGCGAGAGGTAGGTGACGATGTCCTGGACGGTGAGCCGCTCGTCGCGCTTCAGCTGCTCGTGCGCGAGTCCGATGCCGTTCTTCTCCAGGAGCATCGTGTAGTCGGTCTCCGGGGGGACCGGGACGGGATCGAGGCCACGCTTCTTCATGAGGGCGTTGAAGATCCGTCCGTGCTTGTCCTCGTCGGCGCCGTGGCGGGTGATCTTGGGGGCGAGTTCGCGCTCGCTGTCGGGGACGAGCGCGGCGATGCGGGCGTTCTCCCAGCCGCCCTGTGACTCGCCGCTCGCGGCGATGGAACAGAACAGGGCGAAGGACTCGTCGTGGGCGAGGATCTCCTGGAACAGACTCTTGGCCGAAAGCATCGTGGGCACCTCTTCCCGCGCGCGTGCGCGTGCTGCAGGATCCGCAGGTTTCCGCGAAACGAGTCAAGTGCGGGGTGGGGGGCGCTGCAACAGGTGTGCCGGACATCTCCGCCAAATGGCGGACGCGTGGGGACCGGTCCGGGACGGCCCCGAACGGTACGGCGTAACCGCCCGGGGGCCCGGCGCGTTGTGCCGCGTGACGGCCGTGGCGGGGAAGACCCCCGAGCCCCCACCACGGCCGCTGGAGCTCAGGCGAGCCCGGACCGCTCCAGGGCCTCCGCGCCCGCCCGGAGCGAGGCGAGCCGCTCGTCGAGCCTGAAGCCCGCGGGGGCGAGGCTGAGGGTGGTCACACCGGCCGCCGCGTAGGCCTTCATCCGGTCGGCGATGCGGTCCACAGAACCGAGCAGGGTGGTGCTGTCGATGAGGTCCTGCGGAATGGCGGCCGCGGCGCCCTGCTTGTCGCCGGAGAGGTACTTCTCCTGGATCTCGGCGGCCTCCCGCTCGTACCCCATGCGCTGGGCGAGCTGGTTGTAGAAGTTCTGCTTGCGGCTGCCCATGCCGCCGACGTACAGGGCGGTGTAGGGGCGGAAGGTGTCGGCGAGCGCGGCGACGTCCTTGTCGTCGCCGACGGCGAGCGGCAGGGTCGGGCAGACGTCGAAGCCGTCGAGGGTCTTGCCCGCCTTCTCGCGGCCCGCGCGGAGGTACTTGATCGCCGTGTCCTCCAGGTGGTCCGCGGAGGGGAAGATCAGCAGGGCGCCGTCGGCGATCTCGCCGGTCTGCTCCAGGTTCTTCGGGCCGATGGCGGCGATGTAGAGCGGGATGTGCTCGCGCTGCGGGTGCACGGTCAGCTTGATCGGCTTGCCCGGGCCGCCGGGCAGGGGGAGGGTCCAGTGCTCGCCCTCGTACGACAGGCGCTCGCGGGTCATGGCCTTGCGGACGATCTCGACGTACTCGCGGGTGCGGGCGAGCGGCTTGTCGAACTTGACGCCGTACCAGCCCTCGGAGACCTGCGGGCCCGAGACGCCGAGGCCGAGGCGGAAGCGGCCGCCGGAGAGGGAGTCGAGGGTGGCGGCGGTCATGGCGGTCATGGCCGGCTGGCGGGCCGGGATCTGGAAGATCGCGGAGCCGACGTCGATGCGCTCGGTCTGGGCGGCGACCCAGGTCAGTACGGTCGCGGCGTCGGAGCCATAGGCCTCGGCGGCCCAGCAGACGGCGTATCCGAGCCGGTCGGCCTCCTGGGCGACGGCCAGATTGTCCGCGTCCATTCCGGCACCCCAGTAGCCGAGGTTGATACCGAGCTGCATGCCGCATCCCCTTACCGATCAGTAACTGCCTTGTCCGGAGACCATAGCGCGGGCGCGGCGGGCGCGGCATGCCCGGGGAAATCCGTCGTCCACAGCCACCCACACGGCATGTTCTGGCCAGTAATCTCGGCGTTCATGGAGCAGAGGCATCTCGGCCGCACCGGCCTGCGTGTGTCACGGATCGGGCTCGGCACCCTCACCTGGGGGCGGGACACCGACGAGCACGACGCCGCGGACCTGATGAAGACGTTCTGGGAAGCGGGCGGGACCCTCGTCGACACCGCGGACGTGTACGGCGACGGGGAGGCCGAGTACCTGCTCGGCCGGCTGATGGACGGCCTCGTGCCCCGGCGGGATCTCGTCATCTCGACCAAGGCCGGCAGCGTGCCCGACCCCGACCGCCGCTTCGACGGCTCCCGCGGCCATCTGCTCACCGCGCTGGACGCCTCGCTCTCCCGGCTCGGCACCGACTACGTCGACCTGTGGCACGTGCACGCCTTCGACCCGGACACCCCGCTGGAGGAGACCCTCCAGGCCCTGGACATGGCGGTCGCCAGCGGGCGGGCCCGGTACGCCGCCGTCTCCAACTTCTGCGGCTGGCAGCTGGCCAAGGCCGCGACCTGGCAGCTGGCCGCTCCCGGCACCCGGACCCGGCTGGCCGGGACGCAACTGGAGTACTCGCTGCTCCAGCGCGGCATAGAGCGCGAGGTCCTGCCGGCCGCGCTGGACCTGGGCATCGGACTGCTGCCCTCCTCGCCGCTCGGGCGGGGTGTGCTCACGGGCAAGTACCGGGGCGACTCGACCCCGCCGGACTCGCGCGGCGCCTCGGAGCACTTCGCGCCGTTCGTGGCGCCCTACCTCGACGACACGGCGAGCCGCATCGTGGACGCCGTGGCGACCGCGGCCGACGGGCTGGCGGTGACGCCGCTCCAGGTGGCCCTGGCGTGGGTCCGCGACCGGCCGGGCGTGGCCGCCCCCGTCGTCGGCGCGCGCAACGCGCAGCAGCTCACGGCGGCGTTGTCAGTGGAGACCCTTAGTCTTCCTGACGAGATCTGCCGGGCGCTCGACGATGTGTCGGCGCCGGTGCACCGCTATCCCGATCACGACTGGAGCACGCTGTGAGCACGGAGCCCGAGACCACGGAGGACGCCGAGCCGGGGACGCCGGGCGCCGAGACCGCTGCGGCCGGTGCCGCCGAGGGCGAGGGCGGTGAAGCCGGTGCCGGACAGCTGTCCGAGGCCGAGGCCGAGCTGCGCGCCCAGCAGATCGAGCGGGAGCGCATCGCGCAGCGCAAGGCCGAGAAGAAGGCACCGATCGAGGCCGGCGCCAAGCTGAGCGGCAAGGCCGCCGATCTGCTCGCGGCCGTACGGGCCGTGGAGAGCGGCGAGAAGCCCGCGGCCACGGTGTTCGCCGAGCCCGAGCCCGCCCCCCGGCGCTCCGCCCCGGAGCCGGTACGGCGGCCGCAGCCGGTGGCGGCCGAGACCGTCACCGCCTCGGCCGCTCCCGCTCCGGAGGCGGTGCAGGCCGTGCGCCGGGTACTCGCCGAGGGCGGCGCCCCGGAGGCGCTCGCACTGCAGGCGGCCGAGGCGCTGGGCGAGGGCGCGGACGAGCTGCTGCGGGCGGACCCCTGGCAGTTGCTGCGGGTCGCCGGGGTGCGGCCCGAGCAGGCCGACGGGTTCGCGCGGGCGCTGCTCGGCGCCGAGTGCGGCCCCGACGACGAGCGGCGGGGCCGGGCCGTCACCGTCTGGCTCCTGGACCAGGCGGCGCTGGCCGGGCACACCGCCCTGGAGATGCCGGCGCTGCTCGCGGCCCTGGCGCAGCGGGGTGTGCCGGACCCGGACGGTGCCGTGCAGGACACGATCGCGGAGGGCGATGCGTTGGTCTTCCAGGACGCCCTGGAGGAGCCCGGCGCTCCGGCCCCGGCTCCGGCGGAGGAGGACGGCGCGGACGAGGAGCGCCCGGTCCGGGTCCTGGTCGGGCTGGAGCGGTACGCGCTGGCGGAGGAGAGCCTGGCCGACGGCCTGGCCCGGCTGGTCAACTCGGTGCCCAAGCAGGACGGTTCCGCCGAGGAGTGGGAGCGGCTCGCCGCCGCGGCCCCGGGATCCACGGGTGAGCTGATCCGTGCGGTCGCCGGTCACGGTCTGGTGCTGCACACCGGCGGGGAGGCGTCCCTGGCCGAGCCGGCGGCGCTGCTGCGCGCCGCGCGTTCCCTGGGATTGCGCGCCTGGGCGGCCACCCACGGACCGATCGGCCGGGACCGCTTCGCCGCGCTGCTGCGGCGGTCCGACCAGGCGGCGGACTCCCCCGGACGAACCGGCGAGGCGCCCAACGCCGACTCCCCGGTCGCCACCGTCTCCGGCCTTCTGACCGGTCTCGAAGGGCCCGGCCGGGCCGCCGACGGAGCGCTGGACCTGGATCTGCTCGTCGTGCTCGACGCACCGCAGCTGGACGTCGAGACGGCGGCGCTGCTGACGGAGTCGCTGCCGGACGGGGCGCGGCTGCTGCTGGCCGGGGATCCGGCGGTGCTGTGGTCCGTGGGCCCGGGGCGGGTGTTCGCGGATCTGCTCGCGGCGCGGATCTGCCCGCAGGTCGCCTCCCGGCTGCCGGATCCCGGGCCGCTGGGCGAGCTCGTCTCCGGTGTGGGGGTCGGCGAGCTGAACCAGGTCGAGGCCCCTGGCAAGGAGCTGGTGATCGTGCCGGTGCGGGACGCGGGCGAGGCCGTGCACCGCACGGTGCAGCTCGTCGTGGACTCGGTGCCGCGGGCGATCGGCGTGCCGGCCGAGGAGACGCAGGTGATCACGCCGGGGCACGGCGGCGCCGTGGGCACGCGCGCGCTCAACGCCGCGTTGAAGGAGCGGCTCAACCCGGGCCCGGGCCGCTTCGGCGGCTTCGACCCCGGTGACCGGATCGTCCACTCCCCCGTCCCGGGGCGGGCGCTGCCGGGCCGTGTGGTGAAGGCGGACGCCGAGGGGCTGCATCTGTCGTGCGCGGGCGAGACCGTCGTCGTCCCGAAGGAGCGGGTGGAGCACTCCGTGCGGCACGGGTGGGCCATGACCGCGCACCAGGCGGTGGGCAGCCGGTGGCCCGCGGTGGTCGTGGTGCTGCCGGGAGACGCCGCGCAGGCCCTCAGCCGGCCGTGGGTGTACACGGCGTTCGGGCGGGCCGACCGCCATCTGTCCGTCGTGCACGGCGTGGAGCAGGCGCTGCCCAGGGCGGTGGCCGAGGTTCCGGCGAAGCCCCGGACGACCCGGCTGCCGGTGCTGCTCGCGCCGCAGCTCGCCGGAGAGTGACGACGGCGGTGGTCACGGGCCGGTCCCCGTGACCACCGCCGTCGGGTGGCTGACGCGCGCGCTCAGCGACGGTCCGCGTCGAGCGGCTCCAGGTCCTCGTCCTCGTCGAGGTCGGTGTCGAGGTCGTCCTCCAGGTCCTCCGCGTCGTCGTCCTCGTCGTCGACGTCGTCGATCTCGTCGTCGAAGACGGCACTGACGTCGAAGCGGCAGACCACCTGCTGCGGATCGACCTGCTCGAACGGCGCCTCCAGCCACTCGCCGGGGTCGGCCGGTTCGTCCGCCGCCGTCACCCAGAGCGTGGAATCGCCCTCCTCCAAACCGAACTCCTTGTGCCGGGAGGCGATCTCGTCCGGCTCGAACTCGCCGAACAGCAGTCCCAGCGCCCCGTGGACGGTCCCGGAGGCCGGGGACCCCTCGTCACCGTCCGCCGCCTCGATCCGCTGCGCCTGCGCCAGCAGCCGCTGTGGCTCGGCGACGGCGTAGTCGCGGCGGATCAGTACGCTCAGCGCGTTCGGTTCCTCGGGGCCCGTGTACGGGGGCAGCGCGTCCTCCGCACCGGGGATCTCGAAGGGAGTGACCTCGTCGTAGCGGTCGTAGAGCAGTTCGTCGTACACCTCTGCGGCCGCGGCCAGCTGGTTGAACGCCTCGTAGACGGCCGGGTCGTCCTCCCCCGACCTGCGTTCGACCGCGGCCAGGTGGCGGTCGAGCGCGGTCTTGACCGCCTCGGCGGCGGCGCGTACCTCGGCAGCGGTGGGCTGCGCAGCATCAGACATAGTGCAGACGCTATCCGTACCGGGCCCCAGCCCGCACAATAGATGCGATGCCGGAATACGAATTTGTCGACGTGTACGTACCTCGCGGGGTCTCCCGCAAGGAGACGGCACGTCTGCTGACCGACCACGCCGAGTACGGACACTGGGAGTTGTACCGTCTGAGCCTGCTGCGGGACGGCAGCCGCAAGGTGCGGTTGCGCCGGCGGATCATCCGCCAGGTACGGGCCACGTGGTGAGCTGAGTCGGTGCACTGGGAGAAGGCCGGGAGAAGGCATACACGGGAGCGGGCCCCGCGGTTGCGGGGCCCGCTCCGTGTGCGGGGGGGGTGTCAGGCCGTGGCGCGCGCCTTGCGGTAGAGGATCGCGCCCGCCAGCAGTGCGCCCGCGCCGGCCGGGAGGGCCAGGCCGAGCGGCAGGTCGCTGCCGGTGTTCGCGAGCTGGGAGTCGCCCTCGGGGTGGGTGACGGACTGGGCGCCCGGCTGGTTGCCGTGCGAGGAGCCGTCCGGCGTCTCGCCGCCGATGCCGGGCGGAGTGCCAGGGGTCCCGGGGGTGCCGGGGTGACCGGGCTCTTCGGGGGTGCCGGGGTGCCCCGGGTTGCCCGGGTCACCAGGGTTGCCGGGATCGCCTGGGTGTCCGGGATCACCGGGGTTGCCGGGGGTACCGGGGTCGCCCGGGTGTCCGGGGTTCCCCGGGTGGCCCGGCTGCCCGGGCGTCTCGTTGCCGCCGCCGGGCGGGGTGCCGTGGTGGCCGCCGTTCGAGCAGTCGTTGCCCGTGCTGGGGTTGCCGACGCCGATGATGTCGACGCTGTTGCCGCAGACGTTCACCGGCGCGTGGACCGGGGCCTGGACGTGGTTGCCCGAGCCGACGCCGGGCGAGTCGGTGGCGTGGCCGCCCGCCTGCGAGCCGCCGTTTCCGCCGTGATCGCCGTATCCCCCCGACGACGATCCACCGCCCTGGTTGGCGCACGAGTTGCCCACCGACGGGTTGAGCACGCCGACGACGTTGACCGTGTTCCCGCAGACGTTGACCGGCGCGTGCACCGGCGCCTGCACGGTGTTCCCGGACAGCACGCCGGGCGAGCCCGAACTGGAGCCCTGCGCACCCGAGGTGGCGTGAGCGGAGGCGCCCGCGGCGGCGATCACGCCGGTCGCGGCCGCCACGGTCATCAGACCCTTGCGGGTGACCTGTCGCATTGCTGAATACCTGCCTTCGACCCTGTCTCGAATTCTTCTCGAATTCCTCGAAAGAAGCGTTCGGTCCCGGAGCGCATGGCAGGCGCTCCGGGACCGGTGGCTTTTGAACCCCCCTCTACCGAGGGGGAAGCATCACTGGTTGATGCAGGTGTTGCCGAAGGCGGGGTTCAGCACGCCGATCACGGAGACCGTGTTGCCGCAGACGTTCACCGGGACGTGAACGGGCACCTGAACAACGTTGCCGGACAGGACGCCCGGGGAGTTCACGGCGGCACCCTGCGCACCCGAGTCGGCGACGGCCAGGCCCGCGCCCGCGAGAACCAGCCCACCGGTGGCAGCCGCAGCAGCGACGACCTTCTTGATCATTATTCCTCCTAGTTGGCAAAGCGACCCATCTTGCGATCGCATTACCTGTAACGAGGAGGGAGTAATGAGGCTACGAGCTTATGGTCGCATTCACTCTTCCCAGTCGATCCCGTACGCGCGACCGAATACTGGCGTTACGTTTGGGCGTTTCAGGACGCGTCGATGAACCGGTCGAGCACCCGCACGCCGAACTTCAGGCCCTCCACCGGAACCCGCTCGTCCACGCCGTGGAACATGCCCGCGAAGTCCAGCTCCGGCGGCAGCTTCAGCGGCGCGAAGCCGAAGCCCCGGATGCCCAGGTCGTCGAAGGACTTCGCGTCCGTGCCCCCGGAGAGCATGTAGGGGATCGCCTTGGCGGTCGGGTCCTCGGCCAGCAGCGAGGACTGCATGGCCTCCACCAGCGCCCCGTCGAAGGTGGTCTCGACGGCCTTGTCGGCGTGGACGTCCTCGCGCCGCACCTTCGGGCCGAGGATGCGGTCGAGGTCGGCGAGGAACTCGTCCTCGAACCCGGGGAGGAACCGGCCGTCGACATGGGCGGTCGCCTCGCCCGGGATGACGTTGACCTTGTAACCGGCGCCCAGCTGCGTGGGGTTGGCCGTGTTGCTCAGGGTCGCGCCGATCAGCTTGGCGATGCCGCCGAGCCTGGCGAGGGTCGACTCCATGTCCTCCGGGTCGAGCTCGATGCCGAGCGCGTCACCGAGCTCGTCGAGGAACGCGCGGGTGGTCTTGGTGACCCGCACCGGGAACTTGTGCCGGCCCAGCCGCGCCACGGCCTCCGACAGTTCGGTGATCGCGTTGTCGCGGTGGATCATCGAGCCGTGACCCGCCGTGCCGGCCACGGTGAGCTTCATCCAGTGCATGCCCTTCTCGGCCGTCTGGATCAGGTAGAGCCGCCGCTCCTCGCTCACGGTGAAGGAGAAGCCGCCCACCTCGCTGATCGCCTCGGTGACGCCCTCGAAGAGGTCCGGGTGGTTGTCGACGAGGTGGCGCGCCCCGTACGTGCCGCCGGCCTCCTCGTCCGCGAGGAACGCGAGGACGATGTCGCGCGGCGGCTTGCGCCCGCTGCGCAGCCGGTCGCGGACGACCGCGAGGGTCATCGCGTCCATGTCCTTCATGTCGACGGCGCCGCGGCCCCAGACGCAGCCGTCGGCGATCTCGCCGGAGAAGGGGTGGTGGGTCCAGTCGTCGGCGTTGGCCGGAACCACGTCGGTGTGGCCGTGGATGAGGAGCGCGGGCCGGGAGGGGTCCTCGCCCTCGATGCGGGCGACGGTGGAGGCGCGGCCCGGGTGGGACTCGAAGATCCGCGGTTCGAGTCCGACCTCGGCGAGCTTCTCGGCGACGTACTCGGCCGCCTTGCGCTCACCGGGACCCGAGTGGTCGCCGTAGTTGCTGGTGTCGATCTGGATCAGCTCGCGGCAGAGGTCCACGACCTCGTCCTCGCCGGTGACGCTCCTGGCCGTGTCCGTCTCGCTCACGCGCTTCCTCCCGGTGTCACTGCTGGTGGGTCCCCCTCATCCTCCCTCTCCGCGGCGCGCTCCCCAAGGGCGCTCCCGGTCCGTCACACGCCGTTCACGCCCCGCCGGTGTGCGAGTGGGGTGTGATCGGCCACCCTCGAAAGCCTGGTAATGTTTACGTCGTCGCCGCGGGGAGAACCCGCGCGACAGACACCTTGTCCGGGTGGCGGAATGGCAGACGCGCTAGCTTGAGGTGCTAGTGCCCTTTATCGGGCGTGGGGGTTCAAGTCCCCCCTCGGACACATGAGGCTGAGGGCCGTGACCGCGAGGTCGCGGCCCTCAGGTGTTTTTCGCGAAGAGGTGACCATGACCAGGCGTTCCTGCCCGTGCGGGCTCCCCGAGGCCTACGGGGCGTGCTGCGGGCGCTTCCACTCCGGGTCCGCCGCCGCGCCCACCGCGGAGGCGCTGATGCGGTCGCGGTACTGCGCCTTCGTGCAGGGGGACACCGGGTATCTGCTGCGGACGTGGCACCCGCGAACGCGTCCCGGGACGCTGGAGCTGGATCCGGCGATGCGGTGGACCGGACTGGAGATCCTGGACACGCGGGACGGCTCGGCGTTCCACTCCACCGGGACCGTGGAGTTCCGGGCGTCGTACCGGGGCGGGTCGCTGCACGAGCGGAGCCGGTTCGAGCGGGTCGACGGGGCGTGGGTGTACGTCGACGGGGAGTTCCTGCCGTAGCGGTCCTACGGCGGTTCCTGCGGTAGCGGCCTTACGGCGCCAGGATGTCCAGTTCCTGGAGGGCGCCGACCGTGATCTCGCGGGTCAGTTCCTCGGCCCGGGCCGCGTCGCCCGCGCGGACCGCCTCGGCGACCTGGACGTGCAGGGTGACGGCGGCCGGGTCTGGGTCCTCGAACATCACGTCGTGGTGGGTGCGGCCGGCCAGGACCTCGGCGACGACATCGCCGAGGCGCGCGAACATCTCGTTGCCGGAGGCGTCCAGGATGACGCGGTGGAAGGCGACGTCGTGGACGAGGTACTCCTCCAGTTTGTGACCGCGTGAGTTGGCGACCATGCCGAGGGCGCACTCGGTGAGCTCGGCGCACTGCTCGGCCGTGGCGTGCCGGGCGGCGAGGCCGGCCGCGACGGGTTCGATCGCCGAGCGCAGCACCGTGAGGGAGCGCAGTTGCCGGGGGCGGTCGGCGCCGGCCAGGCGCCAGCGGATGACCTGCGGGTCGTAGACGTTCCACTCGGCCATGGGGCGGACGGTGACGCCGACGCGGCGGCGGGACTCGACCAGGTGCATGGACTCCAGGACGCGGACCGCCTCACGCATCACGGAGCGTGATACGTCGAAACGCTGGGCGAGTTCGTCCGTGCGCAGCACACTGCCCGGCGGATACTCGCCGGCGGTGATCTCGGGGCCGAGGGTGTCCAGTACGCGGCCGTGCAGCCCCCGGCCCGGTGTGGTCATGCACTCAGCGTACGGGGTAGATCACGGAGACAAAAAGTCAGACTTATTCATCACGACCTCTTGAATTCGTCGTACCTAATGGGTTTCAGTTGCGTCGACATCACGTGTCGACGAAGACAGCAGACAGTGAGGCAGCGATGAACACCCCCCACGTCGTCGTGGTCATGGGCGTCGCGGGCACCGGCAAGACCACCATCGGTCCCCTGCTCGCGGCCCGGCTCGGCGTTCCGTACGCCGAGGCCGACGACTTCCACCCGCCGGCCAACATCGCCAAGATGTCGGCCGGGACGCCGCTCACCGACGAGGACCGGTGGCCCTGGCTGGACGCCATCGGTGACTGGGCGCACGGGCGGGCCGGGCTCGGCGGGGTGGTCAGCTGCTCGGCGCTGAAGCGGTCGTACCGCGACCGGCTGCGGTCCGCCGCGCCCGGCGTGGTCTTCGTGCACCTCACGGGCGACCGCGCGCTGATCGAGGACCGGATGTCGCACCGGCAGGGGCACTTCATGCCCACGGCGCTGCTCGACTCCCAGTTCGCCACGCTCCAGCCGCTCCAGGCGGACGAGGCGGGAGTCGCCGTGGACGTCTCGGGCAGCCCGGAGGAGATCACCGAGCGGGCGCTGCACGCCCTCAGCTCGCTCCCCGAGCCGATCCTCTAGCCCTTTCCGGTCCCCCCTTCCCCCGACTCCCCCCAACACAAGGGAACCCCAACCGTGACCAGACTCAGCGTCGAGATGCTGGCAGCGGACGCACCCGAGCCGATCACCTCGGCCGGCCACGCTCAGCTGGGCATCGCCGTCCTGGCGGGCATCGCCGTCATCGTCCTGCTCATCACCAAGTTCAAGCTGCACGCCTTCCTGGCGCTGACCATCGGGTCGCTGGCGCTCGGCGCGATCGCCGGGGCGCCCCTGGACAAGGTCCTCACCAGCTTCAGCACCGGCCTCGGCTCCACGGTCGCCGGCGTCGGTGTGCTCATCGCCCTCGGTGCGATCCTCGGCAAGATGCTCGCCGACTCCGGCGGCGCCGACCAGGTCGTCGACACCATCCTGGCGAAGGCCGGCGGGCGGTCGATGCCGTGGGCGATGGTGCTCATCGCCTCCGTGATCGGACTGCCGCTGTTCTTCGAGGTCGGCATCGTGCTGCTGATCCCGGTGGTGCTCATGGTCGCCAAGCGCGGCAACTACTCGCTGATGCGCATCGGCGTCCCGGCGCTCGCGGGCCTGTCCGTGATGCACGGCCTGGTGCCGCCGCACCCCGGGCCGCTGGTCGCGATCGACGCGGTCAAGGCCGACCTCGGGGTGACGCTGGCGCTCGGCGTCCTCGTCGCCATACCCACCGTGATCATCGCCGGTCCGCTGTTCTCGAAGTACGCGGCCCGCTGGGTGGACGTCCCCGCCCCCGACAAGATGATCCCGCAGCGTGCCTCCGAGGAGCTGGACAAGCGTCCCGGCTTCGGCGCCACGCTGTTCACGGTGCTGCTGCCGGTGATCCTGATGCTGGCCAAGGCGCTGGTCGACATCGTCGTGGACGACCCGGAGAACCTGGTCCAGCGCGTCTTCGACGTCATCGGCGCCCCGATGATCGCGCTGCTCGCCTCGGTGCTGGTCGGCATCTTCACGCTGCTGCGGCCCGCCGGGTTCTCCAAGGAGCGGATCTCGCCGCTGGTCGAGAAGAGCCTCGGGCCGATCGCGGGCATCCTGCTGATCGTCGGCGCGGGCGGCGGCTTCAAGCAGACGCTGATCGACTCCGGTGTGGGCCAGATGGTCCTGGAGATCTCCGAGGACTGGTCCATCCCGGCGCTGCTGCTGGCCTGGCTGATCGCGGTGGCGATCCGGCTGGCCACCGGTTCGGCGACGGTGGCGACGGTGTCGGCCGCCGGTCTGGTCGCCCCGCTCGCGGCCGACATGTCGACCACGCACACCGCTCTGCTGGTCCTCGCCATCGGCGCCGGCTCGCTCTTCCTGAGCCATGTCAACGACGCCGGGTTCTGGCTGGTCAAGGAGTACTTCGGGCTCAGCGTCGGCCAGAACCTTAAGACCTGGTCGGTCATGGAGTGCATCATCTCCGTGGTCGCGGGCGGCATCGTCCTTCTGTTGTCCCTCGTGATCTAGGAGCGCTGCGGCGATGACGGCTCACCCCCTCTTCGACATCAGCGGCCGGACGGCCCTGGTGACCGGCTCCAGCCGGGGCATCGGACTGGCTCTGGCCCGCGGTCTGGCGGAGGCCGGCTGCACGGTCGTGCTGAACGGACGCGACAAGGACCGGCTGGCCGAGGCCGCCGGCGAGCTGCCCGGCGACCGGGTGCACACGGCCGCGTTCGACGTGACTGACGGACCCTCGGTGGCCTCGGGGGTCGCCGAGGTCGAGGAGCGGGTGGGCCCGCTCGACATCCTCGTCAACAACGCGGGCATGCAACTGCGCGCCCCGCTGCTGGAGTTCGCCGACGCCGACTGGCACCGGATCCTGGACACCAACCTGACCAGCGCCTTCCTGGTCGGACGGGAGGCCGCGCGCCGGATGACGGAACGCGGCCACGGGAAGATCATCAACATCTGCTCGCTGCAGAGCGAGGTCGTGCGGCCCGGGATCGCGCCGTACGCCGCCACCAAGGGCGCGCTGAAGATGCTCACCAAGGGCATGTGCGCCGACTGGGGGCCGCACGGGGTCCAGGTCAACGGGCTGGGCCCCGGCTACATCGAGACCGAGCTGACCCGGCCGCTGGTGGAGGACGAGGAGTTCAGCTCCTGGGTGCGTCGGCGTACCCCGGCCGGGCGCTGGGGACGTACGCGGGACCTGGTGGGCGGGGTGCTGTTCCTCGCCTCCCCCGCCGCGGACTTCGTCAGCGGGCAGGTGCTGTACGTCGACGGCGGAATGACGAGCGTGCTGTGACCGGCTGCCGGGAGGCTGTGATGCTGGGTTGTGTGATCCACGGTCGGGGCGACCTGCGCGTGGCGGAGCTGCCGGTGCCGGTGCCCGGGCCCGGGCAGGCGCTGGTGGCCGTCCGGTACGGCGGGGTGTGCGGCTCCGATCTGCACTACTGGCGGCACGGCGGGGTCGGTGACTTCCGGCTGCGGGAGCCGATGGTGCTCGGGCACGAGGTCGTGGGCACCGTCGTGGAGTACGGGGCCGGCGCGTCGGGTCCGGCGCCGGGTACGCCCGTCGCCGTACATCCGGCGACGCCCTGCGGGGTGTGCCCGGAGTGCGAAAGCGGGCGGCGGAACGTCTGCCGGGACACCCGGTACCTGGGCAGTGCGGCGCGCTTTCCGCACGTACAGGGCGGGTTCGCGGCGCGGGTGGTCGTGCCCTGCGAGCAACTGCGGACCCTGCCGGAGGGGCTCGGGCTGCGGCGGGCCGCGCTCGCCGAACCCCTGGCCGTCGCGCTGCACGCGGTGCGGCGGGCCGGGGACGTGGCCGGCCGGCATGTGCTGGTGACCGGGGCCGGGCCCATCGGGTGTCTGGTGGTCGCGGCGGCGAAGGCGGCGGGCGCCGCCCGGGTCACCGTGACGGACCTGCTCCCGGCCGCCCTGGCATACGCCTCGGCCGCGGGCGCCGACACCCTCGTCCGGGCCGATGATCCCGACGACCCCGGGTGGCCGTCCGAGGTGGATGTCGCGATCGAGGCGTCCGGGGTGGCCCCGGGGCTGGACACGTGTCTGCGGCGGGTGCGGCGCGGCGGAGTCGTCGTGCAGCTGGGGATGTTGCCGGCGGGGCAGAGTCCGTTCGCGGGGAATCTCGTCGTGAGCCGGGAGATCGCGCTGCGGGGAGCGTTCCGGTTCGACGCGGAGTTCGACGATGCGTTGGGCCTGCTGGCGGCTGAGCCGGGGTTCGACGGGCTGGTCAGTGCGGTGGTTCCCGTGGGGGAGGCCGAGTCGGCGTTCGTGCTGGCCGCTGATCGGAGTCGGGCGTGCAAGGTGTTGTTGGAATTCGCCCCGGCGCCGTAGGGCTGTGCCGGTCGCGGGCGGGTGCGGGTGCGTCGTGGCTTGTCGCGCAGTTCCCCGCGCCCCTGAGGGGCGTTGCCTACCGGCGCCACAAAGGGTGCTCTCTGTCCGCCCACTCTCTGGTCACCCTGCCGGTGCGCATGCCCTTGCGGGACTCCGGGTCCGCCAGGGCCATGCCGATGTGGCCGGCCAGGACGATGCCGATCGTGAGGGCCAGCCAGTCGTGGACGAAGGTCGCGCTGGTGCGCCAGAGCAGGGGGGTGAGGTGGGTGAACCACATCATCAGGCCGGTGCCGAGCATGACGAGGGTGGCGCCGGCGATCCAGGACGCGTAGATCTTCTGGCCCGCGTTGAACTTGCCGGCGGGGCGGGACGCGGGGCGCTTGTCGCGGTGCAGGGCGGCGCGCAGCCAGGTGCGGTCGTGGGGGCCGAAGCGGTTGAGGTGGCCGAGGTCGGCGCGAAAGGCGCGGGAGACCAGGCCCGCCAGGACGGGGACGGGCAGGGCGAGTCCGGCCCAGATGTGCAGCGTGACGACGAGGGCGCGGCGGCCGACGAGTTCGGCGAGCTGGGGGACGTAGAGGCAGGCCGCCGTCAGTACGCAGACGCCCATGAGCGCGGCCGTCGTGCGGTGCACCCAGCGCTCGGCCCGGCTGAAGCGCCGGACGGTGACCGGGGTGTCAGCTCGTAGGCTCATCGTCGCGTCCGTTCGAGCGGCCCACCCAGGCGTCGATGTCGTAGCCGCGCTTCTCCCAGTAGCCGGGGCGGACCTCGTCGGTGAGGGTGATGCCGGACAGCCACTTGGCGGACTTGTAGAAGTACATGGGCGCGACGTAGAGGCGGACGGGGCCGCCGTGGGCGTGGCCGAGGTCCTTGTCCTGCATGCGCAGGGCGACCAGGACGTCCGCGCGGCGGGCCTGGGCGAGGGTGAGGCTCTCGGTGTACGTGCCGTCGAAGCAGGTGAAGCGGACGGCCTTGGCCGTGGGGCGGACCCCGGCCGCGTCCAGCAGCCGGGACAGGCGGACGCCCTCGAAGGGGGTGTCGGGGACGCGCCAGCCGGTGACGCACTGGACGTCGCGGACCAGGCGGGTCTGCGGGAGGGCCTCGAGGTCGGCCAGGGTGTAGGTGGTGGGGCGGTCGACCAGGCCGTCGACCGTGAGGCGGTAGGTGTCGGCGTTCTTGCGCGGGACGGAGGAGGCGACCGAGTAGTAGCGGAAGCCGCCGCCGTTCGGGAGCAGGCCGGTCAGGCCGGTGGGGTCCTTGTCGGCGGCGCTGCCGAGGAAGCCCTCCAGGCCGCGTTGCAGCGGGGGCGCGGCGACCACGCCGAGAGCGCCCAGGGCGAGGGTGCCGAGGAAGACGCGGCGGCCGACCGGAGTTCCCCGTTCCGCGGGAGGTCCTTCTTTCACACCCTCAGGTACGTCCTCGTTCACGTACTCATTCGAACACCCGCGGCCCCTTCAGGACAGGGACCGCGGGTGCTCGTCAGAGTTCCGTAACCACTTCTTACGCGGGCGGGGTCAGGACGAGGCCGCCTTCTCCAGCTGGAACGCCTCGTTGCCGAGGCCGATCCGGGCGTGCTTCTCGGGGGCCCGGGCCCGCAGCACCAGGCCGAGGACCAGGCCGGCGACCAGGGCGAGGCCGATGGTGCCGGGCAGCACCCAGCTCAGCGAGGAGTCCGGGCCGGCGCCGACCAGCACCTCGAAGTCCTTGACCGTGTAGCCGGCGATGACGAGCAGGGCGATCCCGGCCAGCGCGGAGGTGACCAGCCGCCAGGCCTGGGCGCCCGCGGCTCCGCGGCGGACGAAGAAGACGACGACCGACAGCGAGGCCGCCGCCATCAGCACGATCACGCCGAGGGCGCCGATGTTGCCGAACCAGGTGAACAGGTGCAGGACCGGAGCGGTCGGGTCGCCGACCGGCTTGTCGTCGGCGACCGCGAAGGCGATCACGACCACCACGGCGACGACGGTCTGGAGCAGCGAGCCGGTGCCGGGGGCGCCGCTGGTGCCGCTGGTGCGGCCGAAGGCGGCGGGCAGCAGGCCCTCGCGGCCCATGGCGAAGGCGTACCGGGCGACGACGTTGTGGAAGCTGAGCAGGGCCGCGAACATGCCGGTGACGAACAGGACGTGCAGGACGTCCGTGAAGGTGCCGCCGAGGCGGGACTCGGTGAGGAAGAACAGCAGTCCGGCGCTCTGCTTCTGGGACGTGCCGACGATGGCGGAGGGGCCGGTGGCGACGGTGAGGGCCCAGCTGCTCAGCGCGAAGAACACGGCGACCCCGCCGACGGCGAGGAACATCACGCGCGGCACCAGGACGTGCGGGCGGCTGGTCTCCTCGGCGTACACGGGTGCCTGCTCGAAGCCGAGGAACGCGGCGATGCAGAAGCAGAGCGCGGTGCCGACGCCTGCGCCGGTGAGGGTGTCGGGGTTGAAGGCGTGCAGCGACAGGCCCTCCTTGCCGGGGTCGGCGAGGGCGGCGACGTCGAAGACGACGACGAGGAGCACCTCGATGACCAGCAGCACGCCGAGCACGCGCGCGTTGACGTCGATCTTCAGCCAGCCGAGCAGGCCGACGGCGAGCGCGGCCACGAGGGCCGGTATCCACCAGGCGACCTCGATCTCCGCGTAGGTGGCGAGGAGCCCGGAGACCTCGAAGCCGAAGATGCCGTAGATGCCGATCTGGAGCGCGTTGTAGGCGACGAGGGCGACCAGGGCGGCGCCCGCTCCGGCGGTGCCGCCGAGGCCGCGGGAGATGTAGGCGTAGAAGGCGCCCGCGTTGTGGACGTGGCGGCTCATCTCGGCGTAGCCGATGCTGAACAGGATCAGGACGACGCCGAGGACGACGAAGAGCAGCGGCTGGCCGACGATGCCCATCACCGCGAATGTGGTGGGCATGACACCCGCGACCACCATGAGCGGGGCGGTCGCGGCGAGGACGGAGAGCAGCAGTCCGCCGGTGCCGAGCCGGTCTGCGCGCAGGGCGCGCTCCTGTCCCTTGAAGGTGCTGATGCCGCCGGCGGCGGCTGTGCTCGGGCTCGAACTGTCCGTGGTCATCGGGAGAGCGTCCTCACTGGTGGGATTCCGGGGGTGTCAGGCCGTGCCGAGCGCGCCGGCGCGGGCGGCGGTGAAGGCGGTGTGCGGGTCGCGGTCCGGGTACGACCAGGGCGCCGGGGTGGCGTACCGGCCGATCCGGTGGAAGAGGGCGGCGGCCTCGGCGCCCCGCCCCTCGCAGAACTTGGCGTGGGCGAGGAAGTTCAGGTCGATCAGCCGGCGTGGGTGGCCCTCCAGCTCCCACTCCAGCCACCAGTCGAACGCCGCCTTCATGACCTGCCGGGCGCGGCGGCCGGTCCAGTGGCCCGAGGCGGCCGGGTCGGCGGGTTCGTGTCCGGCGGCGGCCAGCACGCGGTAGCGCTCGGCGTGCGCGATGACCGGGAGGATCGCGAGCGGGGAGTCGGCGGGTGCCTGTTCGGCGGCCCAGTTGGCGAAGTCGTAGACCTCGTGCAGCGGGTCCGGGCCGGCCTCGGTGCGGCGTCCGGCGAGGCGGGCGACCATCAGGTGGTGGGCGTGGTGGTGGTCGGGGTGCCGGGCGCGGACCTGCTCGAAGGACCGGACCACGTCCTGGTCGGTGCCGGCGGCGCACTCCAGCATCAGCAGGCCGAGCCAGGGGGTGGGGTCGGCGGGGACCCGCTCGGCGGCCTGCCGGCAGGCCTCGCGGGCGGGCGCCGGCTTGCCCTTGCCGTGCAGGACGCGCCGGACCTGGGCGAGGGCGAGCAGCACGGCGGCGTCGGCCGACTCGGGTTCGGCGAGCAGCCACTCGCGGGCCCAGGCGGCGCTGTAGGACTCCCGCGCGAGGACCGTGACGCGGTGGCCACGGCGGTCCCAGTCGTCCCCGGTGTGCACCAGCAGGGACCGGGCGTTCTGCCAGCGGCCCTGCGCCAGCGCGCCGCGGGCGGCCACGAGGTCGGCGTCGTCGAGGGCCTCGTCGAAGGCCTGCGCCGCACGTCTGCGGCCACGGCCGAGGGGAGGCGGGGGTGGGGACACCGCGGAACTTCCTCACGCGCTCTTCTGGTGTTTCGGCTCACGGCGGTCGGGGCGCGGGTGTGCGCATTGCCATGAACTGATCACGCACAGCCAACCCCCCACCAACGGTTGACGTCAAGGGCCGCCAGGGCGTTACACGCGTCAACTGGTGTTACTTGTGAGGATTTTGCGATTGAAGGGGGAGTCGAGGAAGCCGGGATCGGAATCCGAATTATCCGTTTCGCCCTTTGTGACGTACGTCATAGCGTCGGCGAGAACCGCCCCTGACGATGGCAGGACGTACGGGCGCGCCGGGCGAAGCCGGCCGGTACAGTCGGCCCCTACGCCATCGTGAACCCGACCTGACGATCGAGGTACACCGCGTGTCGGTTCTGGTCCTGGTGCTCGCCCTGAGCGCCGCCTGCTGTCTGGGCTTCGGATTCGTCCTGCAGCAGAACGCGGCCCAACGGGCCCCGCTGAGCGACTTCCTCTCCTTCCGGCTGCTGATCGACCTGGTGAAGGTGCCGCGCTGGCTCGGCGGTATCGCGCTGATGGTGGTCGGCATGGGCCTGGGCGCGGCCGCGCTGGGGCAGGGGGAGCTGTCGCTGGTGGAGCCGCTGCTGGCGACGAACCTGCTCTTCGCGCTCGCGCTGTCCCGCAGGCAGACCCGGCAGCCGCTGGGCCGCCAGGGCTGGGCGGGTCTGCTGCTGCTGGCGGGCGGGGTGACGGCGTTCATCGTGGCCGGCCAGCCGGAGAGTGGTCCCGCGACGGCCGATCCGGTGCGGCAGTGGCTGATCATCGGGGTGATGATCGGGCTGGCGCTGCTGCTCACGGCACGCGGCAAGCGGTCCCGGCTCAGCTCGGGTCCGGTGCTGCTGGCGCTGGCCGCCGGGCTGCTGTACGGCGTGCAGGACGCGCTGACCCGGGTGAGCGGGCAGACGTTCTCGGAGGGCGGCTTCGTCGAGCTGATGACCGGCTGGCAGCCGTACGCGGTCCTCGCGCTCGGCGTCACCGGGCTGGTCCTGGTGCAGAGTGCCTTCGAGACCGCGTCCCTGCGCAAGTCACTGCCCGCCCTGACGGCGGCCCAGCCGCTCGCCGGGATCATCTGCGGCGTCGGCTTCCTGGGCGACCGGCTGCGGACCGACGCGGTGGCGCTGACCTGGGAGGCCGGTGGGCTCCTGGCCGTGGTGGCCGGGATCGTGCTGCTGGGGCTGCACCCGGCGATGCCGACGGGGATGGTGCCGGAGCGGGCCCGCGTGGCGGCCGCCGCGGTGAGCCCGGCTTCGCCCTGAGACGGGCCACGGCGTCCTCCGCCACACGCCCGGTCCCGTGCCGCCCCGGACCGCCCCCGGCCCGCTCCGGTTTCCCCCTGCTTGGATGAGGGCATGAGCGCTGCTGACGAGATCATCGACATCGTCGACGAGCACGACCAGGTCATCGGGCAGTCCCCGCGGGGCGAGGCCTACGCCCGGGGGCTGCGGCACCGCTGCGTGTTCATCCAGGCCCGGGACGCCGAGGGCCGCATCTTCGTGCACCGGCGGACGCCGACCAAGCTGGTCTTCCCCTCCCTGTACGACATGTTCGTCGGCGGAGTCGTCGGCGCGGGCGAGGCCTACGACACGGCGGCCCTGCGGGAGGCCGAGGAGGAACTGGGCGTCACCGGCCTGCCGGACCCGCGCCACCTCTTCACGTTCCTCTATGACGACGGCACCGGCCGGACCTGGTGGTCGGCGGTGTACGAGGTGCGTTGCGAGCTGCCCGTCCGACCGCAGGCCGAGGAGGTCGCCTGGCACGACTTCCTGCCCGAGGACGAGGTGGAGCGGCGCCTGGGCGACTGGGAGTGGGTGCCCGACGGGCTGGCGGCGTACGAGCGGCTCAAGGCGTTCCGCGCCACGCCCGGCGAAGGGCTTGGGTAGGGTCGCGCAGGTGATCGAGTTCGTGCGGAACGTCCGGTTGTGGTTCGTGCCCGCGGAGGTCCGGCGGGACGGCGAGACGCCCGACTACCGGTTCTCGCTGGCGAACGAACGCACCTTCCTGGCCTGGCTGCGCACCGCGCTCGCGCTGATCGGCGGCGGCTTCGCCGTGGACCAGTTCCTGCCGGACCTGCGCTGGGGCTGGCGGGTCGGGCTGGCGCTCGCGCTGCTCGCCGCCGGCGTGCTGTGCTCGCTGCGGGCGGTCAACCACTGGGTGCGCTGCGAGCGGGCCATGCGCCGGGGCGAGGACCTGCCGGTGTCCCGGTTCCCGGCGCTGCTGAGTCTGGTCGTCGCGGTCGTCGCCGTCGCCATGGTCGTCGTGGTGCTCGTCGGGTGGGAAGGGTGAGCGCGCCGGCGGCCCGGCGGCAGGACCCCGACCGCGACCCCGGGCTGCAACCCGAGCGGACCCGCCTGGCGTGGCGGCGTACGACGCTGTCGGGCACGGTCTGTGCCGTCCTCGCCGTGAAGACCGCGCTGCACGGCGGGGCGTCGACGCCCGGGATCCTCGCCTGCGCGCTGGTCTGCGCCCTGTGGCTGGGCTTCCTCGGCGTCGCCCACCGCCGCATCCGCACGCTCGCGGCCACCGCCGCCCCCGCCGCGTTCGCACCCCGGCACGCCGCGGCGGCGGCACTGTGCACGGTGGCGATGGCGGTGTGCGGGGCGGCACTCGTCCTATAAGGCCCCGGCTTCGACCTCCAGGACCCCGGCTTCCGCGCGCCCCGGTCCTCACTCGCCGCCGTCGCCCTCCCAGGCCACCGTCACGACGATCTTGCCGCGTGTGCGGCCCTCCTCGTTCAGCCGGTGCGCCTCCGCCGCCCGCTCCAGCGGGAACGTCTCGTCGACGTGCACGCTCACCGCGCCCTGCTCCGCCAGTTCCGACAGCCGGCGCAGATCCTCGGCGTCGGGGCGGACGAAGTAGTAGCGGCCGCCGTAGTTCACCACCTCGGCGTCGGCGATGGACACCAGCCGGCCCTCGGGAGCCAGCAGGTTCGCCGACACCTTCAGCGCGTCCCCTCCGACCGAGTCGAACACCGCGTCCACGCCCTCCGGCGCCACCCCCCGCACCCGCTCGCCCAGGCCCTCCCCGTACGTCACCGGCTCCCCGCCCAGGCCCCGCACGAAGTCGTGGTTCGGCTCGCTCGCCGTACCGATCACCCGGGCACCGAGGTGGACGGCGAGCTGCACGGCGACGGAGCCGACGCCGCCGGCCGCGGCGTGCACCAGGACGGTCTCGCCCCGCTTCACCTGGAGCACCTTGACGAGTACCTGGTAGGCGGTCAGCCCGACCAGGGGCAGACCGGCCGCCTCCTCCCAGGTGAGGTTGCGCGGCTTGCGCGCGAGGGTGCGCAGGGGCGCGGCCACGTACTCGGCGAAGGTGCCGCGGGAGAGGAAGTCCTCCCGTACGTACCCGATGACCTCGTCCCCGACGTCGAACTCCGAGACGGCCACGCCGGGTCGCACCACGACGCCCGAGACGTCCCAGCCCGGCACCACGGGGAAGACCGGGGCGAGGACCCCGTCCAGGTGGCCCTCGCGCGCCTTCCAGTCGACGGGGTTCACGGCCGCCGCCCGCACCTTCACCAGCACCGCGTCCGGGCCGACCACGGGGTCGCGCACCTCCCCGAACGCCAGCACCTCGGGTCCGCCGTACCGTGAGTAGCTGATGGCCTTCATGGCTCTGACCTTCCGGGCTCGCGGGACGGCGCGCAAGCCGGATGGCCTGAACGAACCGGCCGGAGCCTCCCCGGCGCCCCGCCGCGGCGCCCCTCGGCCTATCGTGGCTCCGATCACGTTTCGGCCCCGCTCTGGACGACATACCGACCGGTCGGCATCATGAGTCGGGAACTGTTCACCTGCCCGTAGGAGCGACGCATGAGCCCCGACCACCCGCCCGGACTCGATCTCGACCGGCTGCGCGGCCTGCTCGACCGGGAGCGGCCCGGCCTGGTCGACGGCCCGCTGTCCGGCCGGCTGATCGAGGGCGGACGGTCGAACCTCACGTACGCGGTCTCCGACGGCAGCTCCCGGTGGGTCGTACGGCGGCCGCCGCTCGGCCACGTCCTGGCCACCGCGCACGACATGAAGCGCGAGCACCGGGTGATCAGCGCGCTGCACCCGACCGCCGTGCCGGTGCCGCGTCCGGTGCTGCTGTGCGAGGACGAGGAGGTGCTCGGGGCACCGTTCTACGTGATGGAGTTCGTCGAGGGCACGCCCTACCGCACCGCCGACCAGCTCGTGCCGCTCGGTCCCGAGCGGACCCGGGACGCGGTGCTGAACCTGGTCGACACGCTGGTGGAGCTGCACGCGGTCGACCCGACCGAGGTGGGTCTCGCGGACTTCGGGCGGCCCGAGGGTTTCCTGGACCGGCAGCTGCGGCGCTGGGGCAAGCAGCTCGACGCCTCCCGCAACCGCGACCTGGACGGCATCGACGAGCTGCACGCCGCACTCGGGCGGGAGCTGCCCGGCTCCCCCGCCCCGGCCGTGGTGCACGGCGACTACCGGCTCGACAACGTGCTGATCGGCGACGACGACGAGATCAAGGCGATCCTCGACTGGGAGATGTCGACGCTGGGCGACCCGCTCACCGACCTCGGCCTGCTGGTGATGTACAGCATGCCGCTCGGCATGCCCGACTCCCCCGTCTCCACCACCGCCGAGGCGCCCGGGCATCCGGCGCCGTCCGAGCTCATCGAGCGGTACGCCGCGCGCTCGGGGCGCGATGTCTCCGCGGTCTCCTGGTACACGGCGTTCGCCTGGTTCAAGCTCGCCGTGATCCTGGAGGGCATCCACTACCGCTACACGCTCGGCCAGACGGTCGGGCGCGGCTTCGACCGCATCGGCGACCTCGTGCCCGTCTTCGTCCGGCACGGACTGACCACGCTCGACGCAGGCCTCCAGGAGGGCTGATCCGTATGGACTTCGCTTTCGACGCGCGCACCGAAGAGCTGCGCGCCAAGCTCCTCGCCTTCATGGACGAGTACGTCTACCCGGCCGAGGCCGTCGCGCACGAGCAGCGCGCACGGCTCGACTCGCCGTGGGAGACCGTGCCCGTGGTGGAGGAGCTGAAGGCCGAGGCCCGCAGGCAGGGCCTGTGGAACCTCTTTCTGCCGGACTCCGAGTACGGCGCCGGGCTCACCAACCTGCAGTACGCGCCGCTCGCCGAGATCATGGGCCGCTCCCCGCAGCTGGCGCCGACGGTGACGAACTGCGCCGCGCCCGACACCGGCAACATGGAGGTGCTCACCCAGTTCGGCGACGAGCAGCAGCGCAAGCAGTGGCTGGAGCCGCTGCTGGCCGGTGAGATCCGCTCGGCGTTCGCGATGACCGAGCCGGACGTGGCCTCCTCCGACGCCACGAACATCACGACCCACATCGAGCGGGACGGCGACGAGTACGTCATCACCGGCCGCAAGTGGTACATCTCCGGGGCGATGCACCCGGACTGCAAGATCTTCATCGTGATGGGCAAGACGGACCCGGACGGGGAGGACATCCGGCGCCAGCAGTCGATGGTGCTGGTGCCGCGGGACACCCCGGGCGTCACCATCAAGCGCGCCATGCAGGTGTTCGGCTACGAGGACCACTACCACGGCGGGCACGCCGAGGTGATCTTCGACCACGCGCGCGTGCCGGTGTCGAACCTCGTCGGCGAGGAGGGCGGCGGCTTCGCGATCGCGCAGGCGCGGCTGGGTCCTGGGCGCATCCACCACTGCATGCGGTTGATCGGCATGGCGGAGCGGGCGATCGAGCTGATGTGCCGGCGGGCCGTGTCGCGGACGGCGTTCGGGAAGGCGCTGGCCCAGCAGGGTGTGGTGCACAACTGGATCGCGGACGCGCGGGTGACGGTGGAGCAGCTGCGGCTGCTGGTGCTGAAGACGGCGTGGCTGATGGACACGGTGGGGAACCGGGGGGCGCACACCGAGATCCAGGCGATCAAGATCGCGACGCCCCGGGCGGTGGTGGACATCCTCGACCGGGCGATCCAGCTGCATGGTGCGGGCGGGGTGAGCCAGGACTTCCCGCTGGCGGAGCTGTACGCGGGGGCGCGGACGCTGATGATCGCGGACGGGCCGGACGAGGTGCATCAGCGGTCGCTGGCTCGGCGGGAGTTGAAGCGGTACGTGTGATGTGGGGAGTCCAGGGGGCTCAGCCCCCTGGACGCGGTTACGGGCGCAGGGCTCGCAGCAGCAGGTCGGCCAGGTGGTCCGCGACCTCCTGGGGGCTGAGCGGGCCGTCCGGGCGGTACCACGTGGACAGATGGTGCACCGAGCCGAAGTGGTAGTCGACCACCAGGTCCGCCGGCGTCGCCTTGGAGAAGACGCCCGACTGCTGGCCCTCCTCGATCAGCGCGCGGAAGCGCTCGTGGTAGCGGCGGCGTTCCGCGCGCACCTGCTTGTTCTTCTCGGGGCTCAGGTGGTGCATCGACCGCCAGAAGATCATCGCGTCGTCGAGGTTGTCGATGGTCGTCACGACGACGTCCGCCGCCGCGGCCCGCAACCGCTTCTCGACCGGCTCGTCGGCGCCCGCGACGGCGTCCAGTCTCTCCTGCTGGATGCGCAGCACGCGCGCGTACACCTCGTGCAGCAGGTCGTCCTTCGAGCCGAAGTAGTGGTACAGCGCCCCTTTGGTGACACCGGCCGCCTCGACGATCTCCTGCACGGAGGTGCGGTCGTAGCCCTGCTCGGCGAAGAGCCGGGTGGCGGCGGCCAGGAGCCGCTGAGGGACGGGAGTGCCGTCCGAGTCCGTGGTCCTGGGCACTGCCGCCACCTGCCTTTCCGTACTGCTGTCAGTTGCCTTGCGTCCGGGAACGCAGTTCCCGACGGAGGATCTTCCCACTGGCCGTTTTCGGCAAGTCCGGCAGGATCTCCACCTGGCGCGGGTATTTGTAGGCGGCCAGTCTCTCCTTGCAGTGGGCGGCGAGCGCATCGGGGTCCGCCTCGGCGCCCGGGCGCAGGCTGATGTACGCCTTGACGGTCTCCCCGCGATACCCGTCGGGCACGCCCACGACGGCGGCCTCGCGCACCGCCGGGTGGGTGTACAGCACGTCCTCGACCTCGCGCGGCCACACCTTGAAGCCGGACGCGTTGATCATGTCCTTCTTGCGGTCGACGACGTACAGCCAGCCCTGCTCGTCCATGAAGCCGATGTCGCCGGTGCGCAGTTCGGCGCCGGGGAACGTCTCGGCGGTGGCGTCGGGGCGCCGCCAGTAGCCCGGCACGACCTGCGGGCCGCTCACGACGATCTCGCCCTGCTCGCCGAACGGCACCTCGTCGCCGTGGTCGTCGACGATCCGCACCACCGTGTCGGGGCCGGGCAGGCCCACGGCGAGGGTCCCGGAGACCGGGTCGACGGGCGCCTCCAGGCCGGGCGGCACGGAGGCGCAGGGGGCGGTGCACTCGGTGAGCCCGTAGCCGTTGCGGATGTACGGGCCGAAGCCCGCCCGGAACTTCTCCACCAGCGCGGGCGGCAGCGGGGCGCCTCCGGAGGAGATCACCCGGAAGGAGGAGAAGTGGTCCCGGGTGACGGACGGGTGGGCGGCCAGGGCCATGAAGGCCGTGGACGGGCCGACGGTGTAGTGGGGCCGGTGCTCGGCGAACGCGTCGAGCACCACGCCCGCCTCGAAGCGGTAGGCCAGCACGAGCGTGCCCGCGCTGTTCAGGCAGGCGCCCAACTGGCAGACCATGCCGGTGATGTGGAACAGCGGCGCCAGCGCGAAGTAGACGGGCCGCTCGGGCAGGCCGAGGCCGGTCCGCTGCCGTTCGGCGTTGTACATGATGTTGCCGTGCGTGTTGGTGGCGCCCTTGGGCGTGCCGCTGGTGCCCGAGGTGTAGCTGATCAGCGCGATGGCGGCGGGGTCGGGGTCCCCGTCCTCGGGCGCCTTGTGCCCGGCCCGCGCCACCGCCGCCAGGTCGTCGGCGTCCGCGGCCTGCGGCAGCCGCTCGAAGGTGAGCACGCGCGTGTCGTCCCGCGTCTGGAAGTCCAGCTCGCAGCCGGTGAGCACGATCCGCACCGGCGAGTCCGCCGCCGTCTCGCGCAGGTACGACTCCCAGGCCCGGTCCGAGCAGATCAGCGCGGCGACCTCGCCGTCCCGCAGGACATGGGCCACCTCGCCCGACTTGTACATCGGGTTGACGGGCACGACCACCGCGCCCGCCTTCCACGCGCCCAGCACGGCGAGCACGAAGTTGCGGGGAGTTCTGCAGCAGCACCGCGACCCGGTCGCCGCGCTCCAGGCCGCGGGCCGCGAGGTGCCCGGCGACCGAGTCGGTGAGCTCGTCGACCTCGCGGTAGGTCAGCCGGCCGTCGAAGTAGGCCAGGAAGTCGCCGTCCGGCGCCTCGGCCACGGCCCGGCGCAGGGCGTGCACCAGGGAGCCGGCGGGGCTGATCGGGCCCTTCTGGGCGTCGCTGAGCTGCGCGAGCCAGGGCTGCGCCGCGTAACGGGACTCCGTCACCGGTTCCCCTCCCACTGCTGCTGGATGCGGTTCATGCCGGTCAGCCACCGGTCCGGGTCACCGGCCCGGGCCTGGTAATAGGCGGCGACCTCCGGGTGGGGCAGGATCAGGAAGCGGTCCTCCTCGACGCCCTTGAACAGGGCGTCCGCCACGTCCTCCGGCTCGATCGCGGTCGGCTGGAGCACCAGGTCGCCCGCGCTGCCGGTCGCGGCCAGCATGTCGGTGCGCACGCCCTGCGGGCAGATGGCGTGCACCTTCACGCCCCGGTGCCGGTAGGTCAGCGACAGCCACTCCGCGAAGGCGAGGGCGCCGTGCTTGGTGACGGCGTAGGGAGCCGCCCCGATCATGGTGAGCAGCCCGGCGGCGGACACGGTGGACACGAACCGGCCGCTGCCGCGCTCCAGCCAGTCCGGCAGCAGGGCGTGGGCCGCCCGGACGTGCGCCATGACGTTCACGTCCCAGGAGGCGTCCCAGGCCGTCTCGTCCAGCGGTCCGTCGGCGCTCCCGCCCTCGAAGGCGACACCGGCGTTGGCGCAGTAGACGTCGACGGTCCCGTCGAGCGCGTCGCGGGCGTCCCCGAGGATCGCCGAGGCGTCGCCGGCCACGGCGATCCCCCCGATCTCCTCCGCGACGCGCTTGGCCCGCTCGGCGTCCAGGTCGTTGACGACGACCCGGGCCCCCGCGGCGGCGAACCGCCGGGCGAGCGCGGCTCCGATCCCGCCCCCGGCCCCCGTGACGACGACGCCCGACCCCTGAAAGGCTCCCACCATCGGTCTCCTTAAGACGCGGCTCAGCAAGCAGGCCCAGACTAACCGGTCGGTATGTTTGAAGGAAGGGGGTGGCGCAGCACCCTAGGGGCGCGAGGAACTGCGCGACCAGCCACGACGAACCGGCAGAAAACGGATCACGGAGGCCACTTCATGCGCCCTTCCAGACGAGCCGTCCTCACGGCAGCCGCCACGGCCGCCGCCTCGACAGCGCCCACCGCCGCCGCAGCCCCGCCCCACCGCCGACTCCGCACCGGCTTCGAACGACTCGCCCACGACGGCTACGCCCCGCTCGACGGCCAGAAGGTCGGCATCGTCACCAACCCCACCGGCGTCACCCGCGACGTCCGCCACATCGTCGACGTCATGCACGCCGACACCCGCGTGGATCTGAGGGCCGTCTTCGGCCCCGAGCACGGCTTCCGCGGCACCGCCCAGGCCGGCGGCTCCGAGGGCCGCTACGACGACCCGGCCACCGGCCTGCCCGTCTACGACACGTACCTCAAGAGCGGCCGGCCGCTGGCCGACATCTTCACCGCGTCCGGCGTGGACACGGTCGTCTTCGACATCCAGGACGTCGGCGCCCGCTTCTACACGTACATCTGGACCCTGTACGACTGCATGGAGGCCGCACAGCTCGCCGGCAAGCGGTTCGTGGTCCTGGACCGGCCCAACCCGGTGACCGGCCGGGCGGCCCTCGGGCCCGTCCTGCACAGGGAGTTCGCCACGTTCGTGGGACGTCAGCCGATCGCACAGGCCCACGGGATGACCGTCGCCGAGCTGGCGCGGCTGTTCAACGAGGAGTTCCTGACCGAGCCCGTCGCGCTGGAGACCGTGCCCCTGTCGGGCTGGAGGCGCTCGGAGTTCTACGACGCCTCCGGGCTGCCCTGGGTGCCGCCGAGCCCGAACATGCCGACGCCGGAGACGGCCCTGGTGTACGCGGGGACGTGCCTGTTCGAGGGCACGAACCTGTCGGAGGGGCGCGGCACGACCCGGCCGTTCGAACTGCTCGGGGCGGAGGGCGTCGACCGGCGCTGGGCGGCCGCGGCGAACGAACTCGCCCTGCCGGGCGTGCGGTTCAGGGAGGCGTACTTCGCGCCCACCTTCTCGAAGTTCCAGGGGAAGACGATCGGCGGGGTGCAGGTTCATGTGCACGACCGGGCCGCGTTCGACCCCGTCCGCACGGGCATCGCCCTGCTCGTGACCGCCAAGCGGGTCTGGAGCGGCTTCGCCTGGCGCCCGGACCACTGGATCGACAAGCTCACCGGCTCCGCGCGCGTCCGCACGATGATCGACGCGGGCGCGGACACCGACGAGGTGGTGGCCGGGTGGCAGGAGGACCTGGCGGCGTTCCGCCGGATGCGGCGGCAGTACCTCCTCTACCGCTGAGCGCGGCCGCACGCCCGAATGCGCCCGTGACGTATGGCCAAGCTCCCCCGTTGGCAGGACGATGCGCCCACATCGTGGCGTCACCCGGGGGCGAGGGGGCCTGTCATGGCGGATCCGGCGATGAGCGTGACTCCCTACTGGGAGCTGACCTTCGACGCGGACGGGGACCCGGCGGGACGCCAGCGCGACCGGCTGCTCGCCGGGGTGCGCGAACGGAAGGTGCGCGACCTGATCGTCTTCGCGCACGGCTGGAACAACGACCGCTCGGGCGCGACGCGGCTCTACGACCGCTTCTTCGCGCCCGTCCCGCGGCTGGCTCCGGCCGCCCGGATCGGGTACGCCGGGGTCGTGTGGCCGGCGATGCGGTTCCCGGACGAGCCGATCCCCGACTTCCCCCGGGCCGTGGCGGCCGACGCGCCCCGGCGCCCGGCCCTCGACAAGGACACCCGGCACGCGCTGCTGGAGACCTTTCCGGGCCGGGCGATCCTGGTCGACCAGCTCGCCCGGCTGCTGGAGCAGCAGCCGCCGGAGGAGGCCGAGCTGGAGGAGTTCGGACGGCTGGTGCGGCTGCTGGTGGAGGTGGTGGCGCCCGGGCCGCAGGCGTTGTTCGCGGCGGACACGGTGGCGGAGGGAGTGCCGCAGAGCGAGCCGGAGATGTTCGCCGGGTCCTCGGCGGCGGCCTGCGCGGAGTTCGCGCGGGCGCTCGCGGAACGGGAGGTCTCCGCCGCGCCGCAGGGGTTCAGGCTCCCGAACCCCTGGGACGGCGCCCACGAGCTGCTGCGGCAGGCGACGTACTACGCGATGAAGCGGCGCGCGGGCACCGTCGGCGAGCGCGGACTCGGCCGGGTCGTCGGGCAGCTCGCCACGGCGGCGCCGGACGTGCGCGTGCACCTCGTCGGGCACAGCTTCGGCGCCCGGCTGGTGTCGTTCGTGCTGCGCGGTCTCCCCGAGGGCGTCCGCACGGTGAAGTCGGTGACGCTGCTCCAAGGGGCGTTCTCGCACTACGCGTTCGCGACCCGGTTGCCGCACGACGCCCGGGCCGGAGGGGTGCTCCAGGGGCAGCAGAACCGCGTCGACGGTCCCCTGGTGTGCTGTCACTCGCGGCACGACACGGCCCTCGGCACGATGTATCCGCTGGCCTCCCGCATGGCGGGCGACAGCCGCTCGGTCGCCGGCCTCGACCTGGGGCGGGCCCTGGGCGCCAAGTGGGGCGCGCTGGGCTACGACGGCGTCCAGGCGGTGCCGGGCACGCGCGCGTACACCCTCGCCCAGGCCTTGGAGGCGAAGCTGCCCGCCTCGGGGTGCGTGAACGTGGACGCGGCGGCGGTGGTGCGCCGGGGCGGGCCGCCGGCCGGGGCGCACAGCGACATCGTGCACGAGGAGCTGGCCCGGCTGGTGCTGGCGGCGGGCCGCGTCCGCTGACCCGCCGCCGGCTCCCGCGTCACCGGTGTGAGGTGAACTCCACGACCTGTTGGTAGGTCGGCCGGTTCTGCCAGCTGATCTTGCCGTGCTTGATGCCGCCGAGCGTGCGGTGGTTGATCGAGTCGGCACACCACTGGTCGCCCGCCGCGCACACGTCGTCGCCGGGGTAGACCTGGGCGGCGGTCTTGCCCGCCGCCTCCTTCAGGGTGCTGACGAGGGTGTCCCGGCAGGCGGCGAGGCTGCCGTCGCCGCAGTACGCGCGCGCCAGCGGCCCCTTTACCTGCTCGCCGAGCACGGCCCGGACGTCCTTGTCGACGTAGCTCCACCAGCCGTACTGGAAGGAGCTCCCGGCGTGCGAGCCGGTCGGGCCGTGCGAGGCCGACGGGGACTCGTCGACGGGCAGGTTGGCGGTCATGGCCTCGAAGAGCTCACTGCCCAGGCCCGGTTCGAACTCGGCCTTGACCAGCAGCGGCCACCAGGCGTCCAGGATGCGGATCGCGTCGGCGTCGGCGTACTTCTTGGAGCCGGCCGTAGTTTCGGTGCGCTTGCCGCCGGCCGCCACCCAGCCCTGGAGCTTGCTCACGGCCGCTGCGGCGGTGGAGTCGGTGACCGGCGCACTGTTGATCACCTTCAGCAGCTTGGGCAGCACGTCCTCGGCCCGCAGGTCGGCGAGCCCCGCGTCCGCCATGGCCTTCACCAGCGAGGCCCGGGTCACCCCGCCCTGCTGGACCAGTTTCCTCACCCGGTCCTCCAGGAGGTTGCCGCGGTGCACGGACCCGTTGCCCCAGGGCGCGGTCGTGTAGTCCTTGGCCTGCTTGTTGTTCCAGGAGATGTAGTAGTCCTGGTCGATGGAGTGGGGGTGGGCGGAGGCCGGAGTGTAGTCGGCCGTGTTGGTCGCCGGGTCCCAGCCCCGCCACTCGTACGCCGGCCGCGCCCACACCGGGAACTCGGCGTCGACGCCGCTCGCGCGCACCGGGTTGTCGCCGCTGTTGTAGTAGGCGGTGTGCTCGGAGTCGGCGTAGAACCAGTTGAAGGTGTAGTTGATGTGCTGCACCGCCTTCTGGAAGTCCTCCGGGCCCTTGACGTAGTCGGGGTCGTTCAGCATCTGGAAGCCGATGATGGAGTCGGCCTCGTGCAGGAAGGACGAGCGCAGGGTGGTGTAGGCGACCTTCTTGCCGCCGACCGTGGCGCGGTACTCCACCGGCCCGTACTTGGTGCGCCACACCCGCATCGTGTAGGAACCGGCGGCGGTGCCGTCGGCGACGGTCGGCTTCCAGGCGTTCTTCTGCTCGACCTTCTCCATCGGGGTGCAGGTGCCGCGGTACAGGTAGTGGTAGTCGTCCTGACACAGTTCGACGGCGTATGTGTCGATGATGTCCTGGCCGGACGTGGTGGCGCTCCACGCGTAGTCCTGGCCGCGGCCGAGTTCGACGTAGAAGCTCAGGCCGGCGAAGGAGGCGCCGCGGGCGCTGATGCCCGGGCCCTGGAGCTCCTGGAGCAGCAGCAGCTGCGGGGCGAAGTAGCCGGTCTGCGGGCCGAACACGGCGACGGGGTGGCCGCTCGCGGTGTGCTTTCCGCTGACGACCAAGGCGTTGGACATGCCGCGCTTCGCGGACGACAGGGCCGTCTTCGCCGCGTCACGGGACGCGCCGGTGGCGCTCGACGCGGCGGCGCTGCCGGTGCGGTCGTACACGAGCGGCTCCTGCCGCACCGAGCCGGCGTCGGGCAGGGCCGTGCCCTGCGGGGCGTCCGGCCTGGTCGCGTACGGGAAGCTGCCGCTGTGCTGGGTGAGGACGGCCTCCGGATCGTTGCGCATCCGGAAGGACTCCCACACCCTGGTGCCCTCGGCGACGCCGTACTTCTCCTGGGCGGCCAGCAGCGAGATGGCGTTGTTGACCTCGCCGCCTCCGCCGGAGCCGAAGAGCGCGCCGATGACCGAGGCCAGCGCGACCAGGTCGGTGATCTTGAAGTGCTCTATCTTCCCGGCGTTGGTGACGGAGTCCTTGTGGCCCGTCAGCACGTACTCGCCGGGGAAGTACCGGCCGCTGTCGGAGGCGTCGATGTAGGCGTTGATGCCGTCGAGGTAGGCCCTGGCGTCGGCGAGGGCCTGCCTGCCGCGCTCGCCGTTGGTGGCGACGGCGTTGTCGATCTGCGCCTGCAGATCGGCCTCGGTGTAGGGCGCGTGCCGCCAGAACTGCTGCTCCAGGCCCTGGTTGGAGGGCGCGCCGCCCGCGAAGGAGGTCAGCTGCCCGCGCCCGACGTGCCGGAAGACGTCCATCAGCCACAGCCGGTCCTGGGCGGCCGCATAGCCGGCGCCGAACTCGGTGCCGTATCGGGTGGTACCGGTGATGTGCGGCACACCGGTCTTCTTGTCCCGGACGATCGTCACGTCACCACGGCCGGCGGGTTTGACGGTGGAGGCGACCTGATCGGCGGGCACCCCGAACGAGGCGTCGTTGAAGAACGTGTTGATCTTGTCGTTGGTGAGCCCGGTGTAGCCCTTGGCGAGGTCGGCGTAGGGCCCGAGCTGGTCCTCGGCGTGCTCCGGCTGGGTGCCGAAGGCCTGGTTGAGGAGGATCTGGGCGAGGGTGGCGTTGCCGTTCTGGCCGGGCGGGAGGATGTCCGAACACTGGTTGCCGCAGTGGTCGTTCGCGACGGCCGCGGCCCGGGCGGTCGCCGTCTCCGAGGCCGCCGCGGGGGCCAGCGGCGACAAAAGTCCCGCGATCAGGGCGCATACCGATGCGGTCTTCAGGAACCCGGGGATTCCGCGGGGAGTTCTCATTCTGTCGAGAACGGTGCGTGGGTGACGCCGTGGCATGGGAGCTCCTCCCGTGGGGGTGGGCGGGATGTTACCGCCGGTATCCCCGCGTTTGAAGATGAACAAGCGTCACTTTTGGGGGTCAGCACAACAGGCACACGGACCACGGCAGTCGACTGGCGAGCCTCTTCGGACCGCTTATGGAGGCCATTTGAAATCGGATGGAGCCGATTCGCTTGTCGATACGTCTATTCGGCGACGTCCGTACGACGACGCCGAAGTGACCGGATTACAGGTGCAGGTGTGACGGAGGTGCAGGACGATGGCCGGTTTCCGGAGTCTGGCGAGACAGGTCCGCGATCCGCGGTGCGATCTGGCCTTGCGGCGTTATTCGCTGCGCAAGTGCCTTGAGAGGTTCGCCCCTTACGGACACAGGGCGACCTGGGACCATTTGTGCTCCCGGGCAGGGTTCGGTCCCGAGGACCGGTCCCCCGATCCAGCGCGGCTCGTGGCCGCACTGGACGAACTGGAGGAGGCGCGGGCGGTCTGGCTGGCCTACGAGGTCGAGTTCGCCGAGCGCCGCAAGAAGGAGAAGCACGACGGACTGCGCAGGCCGGGCAGTGTGGACGACTGGCACCGGCTGACCTGGGGCGGTTTCGGCGTGGCGTGGTGCGACGATCCGGCGGTCCATCCCCGTGAACCGCTGGCCGAGGTGCTGCGCCGGCTGATCGCCGCGCTGGAGCGCGAGCCGGGCTCGACGTGCCCGGTGTGCGGCGGGGAGCAACTCGCCTGGAAGTACGGTCTGGACCACGAGCCCTCGGCGGGTCCGGTCTGCACGGACTGCGGGATCCTGGTGCCGCGGCCCGTGCTCACGCCCGAAGCCCTGGCGGACGCCAGGAGGGCGAGGTTGTTGGTGTCGGCTTGACGGATGCGGGTGCGCGGGGGGTGCGCCGGGGATGCCGCACCCCCACTGTCGGTGCCGGCTGGCACCATCGTCGACATGGAGCAGGTGTGTCTGAACGGTCCGCGGACCGCCGCCGACGGTACGGCGGTGCCGCTGACGCCCGAGTCGATGGCCGACTCCGCGGCGGCTGCCGTCGCGGCCGGGGCCACGGACGTCCATGTCCATCCCAAGACGCCCTGCGGGCGGGACACGCTGTCGCCGAGGGTGCTCGCGGAGACCCTGGCGGCGATACGGGCGCGCGTGTCGGTGCCAGTGGGTGTGACGACGGGGGCGTGGGCCGAGCCGGACCCCGCCGCCCGGCTCGACCGGATCCGGAGCTGGACCGTCCTGCCCGACCACGCCTCGGTCAACTGGCATGAGCCGGGGGCGGAACAGGTGGCCGCCGAGCTGCTCGGTCTCGGAGTGGGTGTGGAGGCCGGCATCTGGTCCGGGACGGACGCGGCGGAGCGCTTCGCGGTGTCGCCGCTCGGGCCGAAGGTCCTGCGGGTGCTGGCGGAGGTGACGGACCCGGACCCGTCGAGCGCGGCGGCTTCCGCACAGGCACTGCTGTCCGACCTGGGCGCGGCCCACGGGCGTCCCGTGCTGCTGCACGGGGAGGACGGGGGTGCGTGGCCGGTGCTGCGGCTTGCGGGGCGGTTGGGGTTGGCGACGCGCATCGGGCTGGAGGATGTGCTGGTCCTGCCCGATGGGCGGCCGGCTGGGTCCAACGCGGAGTTGGTGACGGCGGGGTTGGCCGAGTACGGGAGTCGTTAGGCGCTCGGCGTTGACGCTGGGGCCGGGTGGGTCCGCAGCCCGGCGGAACGGGGTGCCTCCCCAAGCTCTCGGCTTCGCTCGAGCAGGGGGGACCCCCACCGCCCACCCGTGCCGCCCCAGCGGCACGATTGCCCGCAGCTCAGCCAGAGCGGGCCCGCACCCGCCGGACGACGCAAGGGGCCGTGTCGGGGGGTGTCCGCCCGCAGCGGTTGGCGCGTCGACGGACAGCGAGTCGGTACGCGACCCCATCGCGCCGTTCCGAGGACGGACACCCGGCGCGGCCCCGACCCACCACCCGGCG
>JJOH01000008.1 GCA_000696115.1 Streptomyces olindensis | reverse complement strand
ACCGGGCTGAGTCGGGTCCGCCGGTGCCGGGGTCGGAGGCGGCAGGGGCGTCGGGGGCGGGTGCTCCCGAGGCACCAGGGGCCTGTCCTCCGGGCGTGCCCGGCGCCTGGGGCGTCATCGCGCTCGGGCCCGCGGCAGCCGCCGTACCGGCGCCGCTGCCACCGGGGCCACCGGGACCGCCCATGCCACCGCTGCTCCCGCTGCTCCCTCCGCCGGGTGCTCCGGAGGCACGGACCGCCGCCCGGGCCGCGGCGGGGCCGCCACCGGGCGGGACCGAGGCCGAGTCCGCCGGGGCCGCTCCCCCGTGCGCCTGGTGGTGGCCCTCCGGCCCGGGGACGTAACCCATGGCGGGCATGCCGGCCGCGGGCCCCGCGGAGAAGTTCACGCCGCGCTCGATCCGGTCCAGGCGGGCCATGACGGACCGCTCGTCGCCGTAGGCGGCGGGGAGCAGGACGCGGGCGCAGATCAGTTCCAACTGGAGACGGGGCGAGTTGGCGCCGCGCATCTCGGTCAGTCCCTCGTTGACGAGGTCGGCGGCGCGGCTCAGCTCGGCCGGGCCGAAGGTGCCGGCCTGGGCCTGCATGCGCTCGACGACGTCGGCGGGGGCGTCGATGAGCCCCTTCTCCGCCGCGTCCGGGACGGCGGCGAGGATCACCAGGTCACGCAGCCGCTCCAGCAGGTCGGCGACGAAACGACGGGGGTCGTTCCCGCCCTCGATCACACGGTCGACGACCTCGAAGGCCGCGGCCCCGTCGCCGGTGGCGAAGGCCTCGACGACGGAGTCGAGGAGCGAGCCGTCCGTGTACCCGAGGAGGGCGGTGGCCATGGCGTATGTCACACCGTCCGCCGCGGCGCCGGCGAGCAGCTGGTCCATGACGGACATCGAGTCACGCACGGACCCGCCGCCGGCCCGCACGACGAGCGGGAGGACGCCGTCCTCGACCGGGATGGCCTCCTTCTGGCACACCTCGGCGAGGTAGTCCCGCAGGGTCCCGGGCGGGACGAGCCGGAACGGATAGTGATGGGTCCGCGACCGGATGGTCCCGATGACCTTCTCGGGCTCGGTGGTCGCGAAGATGAACTTGAGATGCTCCGGGGGCTCTTCGACGACCTTCAGCAGCGCGTTGAAACCGGCCGACGTGACCATGTGGGCCTCGTCGATGATGTAGATCTTGTACCGGCTGCGGGCGGGCCCGAAGAAGGCCTTTTCGCGCAGGTCACGGGCATCGTCCACGCCACCGTGCGAAGCGGCGTCGATCTCGATGACGTCGATGGAACCGGGTCCGTTGCGCGCGAGGTCCTGACACGACTGGCACTCGCCGCACGGGGTCGGCGTCGGGCCCTGCTCGCAGTTCAGGCACCGGGCCAGGATCCGCGCGCTGGTCGTCTTGCCACAGCCGCGCGGCCCGCTGAACAGGTACGCGTGGTTGACCCGGTTGTTCCGCAGCGCCTGCTGCAACGGGGCGGTGACATGCTCCTGCCCGATGACCTCGGCGAAGGTCTCCGGGCGGTAGCGGCGGTACAGAGCGAGAGACGACACGCATACGAGGTTATAGGCGCCCACTGACATCGGGCCCCGCCCGGGAACGCAGACGCCCCCCACGCACCCGCCAGAGCCAACCTACCCTTGCTGCCTTCCGGCCCTGGGGGAGTTCAGTCAGATAGCGCCGCGTGAGGGGCTGCGCCAAGGCTACCTGATGTCGGGGGCGGGGAACGAGTTCGCGAGCACTCCTCTCGGTCATGTAATGTTTCCGGCGGAGGATTCGCCTAGAGGCCTAGGGCGCACGCTTGGAAAGCGTGTTGGGGGCAACCCCTCACGAGTTCGAATCTCGTATCCTCCGCCAGTGCCTCACCGGGCACGAAGTCGAAGGGCCCCACCGTTCGCGGTGGGGCCCTTCGACGTTGTCCGTCTCAGTTTCCGTCTCAGTTGGTTTCCGGGAGCTCCCACAGAGCGTCGCCGACTTGCTGCGCCACCTTGCGGAGAATGGTCCCCGTCACGTGCATGTACCGGGCGCGCATCCGGGCCGCTCCCCCGGGCTCCCAACCCATGATCGAGTCGATCACGACGTCCGGGACGCCGAGGATCAGCAAGACGGTAGCTGCGGTGTGGCGAGCGTCATGGAGACGGCCGTCCCGTACGCCTGCCGCCCTCAGGAGCCGCTTCCAGATGTGGAAGTCGGTGTTGGGGCTCAGCGGCCCGCCGGTCGGCGAGGCGAACACGTAGCCCTTGCCCTCCCACTCGGCACCGGCCGCGATCCGTTCCCGTTCCTGCGTCTCCTGGTGCTGTCGGAGAATCTTGATCAGTGGGTCGGGCAGGCCGATGGTGCGCCGCCCAGCGCGTGACTTGGTGGACTTGTGCTCGCGCCGGGTCTGCTGCTTCTGAGGGCAGTAGCCAGCCTTCCGACCACAGGGGTCATCGCCACACCCGTGGGCGTACTTCGGGCGTAGACGGTTCTTGCGGATGCGGACGTATCCTGCGTCCAGGTCGACGTCTTCCCAGTGGAGCCCGAGCGCCTCCCCTTGCCGGAGGCCGAGCGCCAAGGCGACGACCCAGCGCGCGCTGTTGCGGAGTTTGGCGGCCTCGACCAGGACGCTCTGAACCTCTTCGATCGTGAACGGTTCGATGTCCTCTTCTTCGAGTCTCGGGGCCTTGGCGATCTCAGCCGCGTTGGTGGCGACATGCCCACGTCGCTTGGCCTCACCGAGGGCGACCCGGATCGTCCGGTGAGCGTGGTGGGCGGTGCCGGCGGAACTCCCGGCTTCCTGCATCCGCTGGTAGAAGCGCTCCAGATGTTCCGGCTCCAAGCGGTCGAGCTTGTGGGCGCCGAGGCCGGGGACCAGGTGCACGCGTACGTCGACCTCGTAGCCGTCGTACGTGTTCTCGGAGACGTACGGCTTGGCGATGTTCTCGACCCAGTGCTCAAGCCAGGCCTGGACCGTCCAGCTCTGCCCCGGCTTCCTAAGCTTCTTCTCGTCCCGCGCCCGCTCCATCTCGCGGACTGCCTTGGTCACGGCGGCCTTGGTCTTGCGCTCTATGTGACGGCGGTCCGGCTTGCCGTCATCACGGAGGCCGACCGTCACTCGTCCGTGCCATTTCCCGTCCTTGCCGAAGTAGATCGACGAGGCGCCGTTGGGCTGTCGTGTGCGCTTCTGCTCTGCCATGGCTTCCCCCTCAGGCCGCTTCGGCGGGTCGGTGGCGCAGCTTGGCCACGTAGGCGGGTACGGCGTCGGCAGGGATGCGGCGAAGCCGCCCGACCGTCACCGATTCGATCTCTCCGGCCAGCACCAGCCGGAAGCACGTCGTACGGCCGATACGGAGCCGCCTAGCCGCCTCCTCGACGGTCAGGAGGACCAAGGCCGGGTCGTGGGAACTCAGCTCAGCGGCGGTTACCTGAGCCTCAGGCATGGGTCGGTTCTCCTTCCGTTCCGGGAGCGGGGGCGATGGTTTCGGCGAGCCAGGTTTCGGCGTCGGTGAGGCCGGTTCCGGCGTAAACCCAGTGGGCGAGGACGAGGGTCGTGTTCGGCGCTTCCGAAATTTCGGAGGTGGTTGCTTGAGCGCGACGCCATTCGGCGCGGGCATCGCGGAGGGCGCCGAGAGTGGTGGAGTAGCGCCGGGACTTGGTGGAGAAGTGGCCGCGGAATCCGAGCATGTGGGCCCAGGCGCGCAGGCGGAGGTGGTCGAGGTCCTTGCGGGCGCCGAGGAACCAGGCGGTTCGGATCAGGCGGCGGGCGTGCTCGCTGATGTCGAGCTGGGCAAGTTCGGCGGCGAACTTGAGTGGCCGGTCGAGAGCTCCTGTCGCCGTCTCAGCGCCCTTCGTGGCGTACTTGGCGATGTAGGCGGCGACGGCGCGTTCGGTGAGCTCCTGGCTGTCGTTGAAGTCGGCCGAGCGGATGGTGCGGACGTCGAGTTGGCGGCCGAAGGTGAAGGTGTGGGCGCGGCCGTCGATGGTTGGGCCGTCGACGCGGACCTTGGTCGTGGCGCTGCGAATGGCGTCAGTGAGCAGCTCGGCGGTCGCCCAGGTCGGGGGCGGGGTGTCGCCGCCGCTGGGACCGTCGATGCGGATGACCGCGTGGAAGTGGACGGCTCCGCGCTTCTGGTACTCGGCGACCTTGGCGAAGGACACGCGGGCGTGCTCGCGGAACCTGCGCTGGGACAGGCCCGCGCGCTTGGCGACCTCCCGGCGCAGGTAGGTGGAGAAGCGCCGCCAGAGGGGACCGGCGTGGGCGTTCCAGAGGACAGCGGCTTCGTAGTCGTACGTGTCCGGGTCGAGCGGGGAGCCGAGTGCCTCGTCGTCCTGGTCGTGGTGGGTGCCGCAGCGGCAGGGGCACCCGCTGGAGGGGCGGTTGTGGACCGGGCCGAAGCTCGGGGCGGTGAAGGTGGCGAACACGCGCGGGTGGGAGGCGACGTGCTCCGGGATGCCCTTGCCGCCTCGCAGACCGGAGGTGATCAGGTGGAAGGTGTCTCGGCGGTAGACCTCGGCGCAAGCCGTGCAGCGGGTCGTGCGGCGGTTGTTGCAGCGGACGAGGAGTTGGCCGGCCGGGAGGGACGAGGAGTCGAGGTGCTGGAGGACGCGGCCGATCTCGCCTGTCCGCGTATCGACGTCGTACTCGGTGCGATGGCCGTCGAGGCGGATCGGGTGGGTACAGCCACCGAGGCCGGAGAGTTGCTGGATGACTCCCGGTAGGGTGCCGTGCTCGGCAAGCTTCGCGAGGTCCGGAAGCGGGGGCGGGGTGGTGCGGGTGAAGATGGCTTCTCTCCTTCTGGCTGGCTTGGTCAGGAGTGACAGGCCCCGGGGCGGCGGATGCTTGGCGGTGTCGTGCCGCCCCGGGGTGCAGTGCCGATCAGCGGCGGCGGTGGTCGCGGAGCAGCGAGCGCAGGACCACGGCGGCGATGGCAACGGAGATGGCCGAGACGGCGACGGCCGTCACGAGAGCTGTGAGGACCACGCCGCCCGCGACGACGGCCGCTATCGCGCCGGGACTGATCGAGACACGGGGAAGCGAGCGCTGCACGAGCACCGGATCAACCGGTGCGTGGGTGTGAGCGGTCGGCGGCGTCGGGTTGTCGGGGTACTTGGGCAGGAACACAGCGAAGGTCTCCTTATCTACTCGTCTAGGTGTGTGAGCCGTTTATGACGGTCACGCCGGAGCGCGTGCCGGACTCGATGGCGGGTGCGAGGAAGGTGCGGGAGAGCCAGAAGCCGAAGAGGGCGATCAGGACGACGATCCAGACGCGGACGCCGAGGAACCTGACTGCTCCCCAGGCGAAGAAGCCGAGGATGACGACAAGCGGCAGGCTTACGGTCACGGGGCGAGGGTCCTTTCAGCGGACAGGGCAGCGGTGGGTGCGGGCGGCCAGCTCGGCGGCGGCGCGGCCGTCGTAGTCGGTGGAGAAGCCGCAGCGCGGGGCGGTGCAGGCGGCGGTGTGCTTCTCCTGGCCCCGGCCGTCGTAGTACGTGCCGACCCGGACGGGGCCGATGCGGACGACGTTGCGGAAGCGGCGGTTGGCGGTCACGCAGGTCTCCTTCAAAGGTGGGTGGCGATGGCTTCAGCCATGGGTGCGGGCACGCCGAGGCGGGCGCGGAGGGTCGGGGTGTCGATGGGTGCTCCGGTGCGGGTGTGGTGTTCGGCGGCGACCTTGCGGGCGTGGGCGACCAGGGCGGCGGGGACGGGCAGGGCGGGATTCTCAGGCGGTTCCTGTTCCGTGGCCGGTCGCTGGTGCGGGGCTTGCTCGACGGGCAGGTGCGCTTGCTGCGTGGGAGGGAGTTCGGGTTCGTCCGCCTGGACCTCGTTGTCCTTAGCGGTGTCGGCGGCCTGGTCGAGCGGTGTCGGTGCGGAGTGCGCGAGCAGCGTGCCGCCGAGGAAGGCGACCGCTGGCCAGCCCGCCACGAGGATGCGCAGCCAGGCCGGTACGTGGGTCATGTCGAGGAGTCCGGCGGTGGCGACATTGGCTCCGAGGGAGGCGGTGAGAGCGATGACAAACCAGCACCACCCGGCCGCTTTGGCTTCCCCGGACCGCAGTCGGCGCCAGGCGGCGACGAGCAGCAGGTCGACGCTGATCGGGTAGGCCCACGCCTTCCATCCGTCCTGCCCGGCCGCCGAGGCGATGTCGTGCAGGTGGGCGAAGGACAGCGCGGCGGCGATGACGGCTTGGATGAGCACCGCGTCAACACGGGCCAGTTGGGCGCGCATGATGCGCTCCTTCCGGATTCAGGCATGGGAGGGGTAGGGACTTGGCGTGAGGCGGTCACGCCGACCGGGGTTGGTGGAGGAGGTCAGCCGGTAGCCGGGCGGGGCTCGACGGCCGGGGCCGGAGATTCGACCGGCCGTACGGCCACCTCTGGCAGGAAGGGCTTGAGCGCGGGCACGTCCGGCACCAAGTGAGCGGACTCTCGGCAGGCCGCCGCCGCATCGCTGAGGGACAGGTACGGCGTGCGGATGCGCGACCAGCCGCCGGAGGTGTCACCCGCGACGGCCAGGCCGGGGCGTTCGGGGGCGATGGCACAGGCAGCCGAGACCGCCTCGGGGGCGATATCGCCGAGCGCCATCTTCGCGGAGGCTTCGTCGTTCACTCGGTGGCAGACGCGTCCGGTCAACTGGGCCCGCAGCATGGTGGCCCCCTTGCCCAGCTCGGCGCCGAAGCGCTGGCCGCAGACCTCCAGGTAGATGCCGGCCGCGCGACCGAGTTGGGCGAGGCGAATGAGCTGGGTGACCATCTCGTCCCGGCGTTCCTCGTCCTTCCTGGTGGCGACGAGGAAGAGTTCAGCCACCTCGTCCACGAACAGCACGAGGGGGACGGGGCGTTCGGACTCGGGCAGTCCCCAGATGTCGGAGGTGATCTCTTCGGCCGGGGTGTCCGGGGCGATGCCCTGCCGGACCTTGATCAGGTCGTAGCGGTCCTCCATTTCCTTCACGAGCACGGGCAGCAGCTCGGCGGCCTGCTCCGGATCGGTCGCCAGCGCGGAAAGCCGGGAAGCGAACGGCGCCAGCTCCACACCGCGCTTGCAGTCGATGCCGACCAAGGCGACCGGCTGAGGAGCGAGTCCGGCGATCAGGTGCCGCAGGTACATGGACTTGCCCGACAGTGTGGCCCCGAGGGTCAGTTGGTGGGGTACGGCCCGGTAGTCGCGCACGAAGGGCATGGCGTCTTCCCGCAGCGCCACCGGTACCCGAAGGAACCCGGCGCCCACCTTGCGAGGCATCCGCACTCGCCGCAGCACGTCGAAGCCGACCAGCCGCAGCTCAACCACACCGGGCTTGATCGTGGTCACGTACACGGCGTGAACGCCCCAGGCATGCCGCAGCCGTTCGGCCGAGGCGGCGACGTCGGCGGGTTCCTGTCCCGGAGCGAGCCGGAGCCGGAGCCGCAGCCCGGTCGAGGTGGGCCGGATGATGCCGCGACGCGGCGGTACGGGCCGGACCTCACGGCGAGTGGTGGCCTTGACGGCCAGCATCCGCAGCCGGGACGGAGCCACGGTCAGGCCGCAGGCCTCCATGACCGATCCGTAGGAGCTGAGGAGCCGGGCCGTGGATATCGGCAGGCCGACCGTGGACCAGTACACCCCGGGGTGGTTGGCCCGGGCGTAGGCGGCCCCGCCGCCGAGTGCGGCGACAGGACCACCCACCTCCAGGAGCGTCGTCAGGTCGGTCATCAGGCAGCGGCCCCGGTGGCGGCCGGGAACGCGGCCGGAGTCACGGCGGCGGCACGGTAGGCGATGCCGTGCCGCTGCTGCCCGTTGAAGACGCTCTCCCACGGCCGGGCCACCAGACCCGGCAGCGAGACCGGAGCCCCGAGGGTCAGCCCCTCGGAAACGCCGCTCTCGGGAACGGTGACCTTGATCAGCGACGACTCGCCGTCCTCCAGGTAGACGACGCCGATCGTCATCAGTGCCTCTCCGCTGGTGACGTCCTTGGCGATCTCGCCCGTCTGCCGGTCGCGGACCTTGGGCTCGGGCGCCTCGGTCAGCAGGATCGTCGCGGCGGAGGTTTCTACACGGATGGTGCGCAAGACTTCTTCCCATCTACTCGTCTATACAAGATGCAGCGTTCGAACCCGATCTCCCGGGAACGGCAACCACCTTGCCACACAACTTGCCCACTCGTCTATACGAGTATGCCTGTGAAGGTGTACGAGTTCGGAGAAGCGTCCCCGCGCACCGCCGCCGTCAAGGGCTCACGTCGCCGGGAGCTGGTACGACAGCACGTACGCGTCGGCCGCCATCACCGTGTCGCAGACCTCCACGGCCCGCCCCTCCTGGTCGAACGCCGTGCGGATCAGGTGAATGACCGGCACGCCGGAGGCCAGCCGCAGCGTGCGCACCTCGTCGGGCGAGGGCATCCGGGCACGGATCTCTTCCTCGAAGTGGTCGAGGCGGTGCCCCAGCTCCTCAAGCCGGGCGTAGATGCCACCGGGCCCGGGGTTCGGCTCGGCGATCGGCGTACCGCGCGCGATGTCGAGCGGCAGATATGAGGTGGCGAACTCCACCGGCCGCCCGTCCAGCAGATACCGGCGACGCCGGGCGAGCACTCGCCGCACGGACCCGAGCCGGGTGGACACGTCCTGGCTGGCCTTCTCCTCCTTGACCTCCAGGCTGTCCACCTGCGGGTGACTGCCGGCGGCGTCGGCCTCCACGATGAACGCGGACTTCCCCTGCTCGCGGTGGCGCCGGGCGAACCGGTCAGAGGCGAGCCGCCTGACAGGCGGTCGTGGTCGCACGAAGACGCCCTTGCCGTGCTCGGCGTGCACCAGGCCCTCGCCCTGGAGGACGGAGAAGGAGTTTCGAACCGTCATACGGGAAACCCCGTAATGCTCGACAAGTTCGGCCTCGGAGGGCAGCTTTTCGCCCTCCTTGAATCGCCCACGGTCGATGGCCTCGCGCAGCTGGTCGGCGATCTGCCGGAAGACCGCACGATCGCTCGTGGGGTCGAGATCGCCGAGGAGGCCGGAGGAAAGAGAGGGCACGTGTACTCCTTTAGGTATCTAGACGAGTGGGCGAGCTTTGTTGCTACGGTGGAGAGCCTAGCCAGCCGAGAGGGCAGAGGAACGTGAGCACCGACCGTCCGCACTCCGTGAGCGTCGCCGGAGTCATCGTCGACGACCAGGACCGCGCCCTCTTGATCAAACGCCGCGACAACGGCCACTGGGAACCCCCGGGCGGCATCCTCGAACGCGAGGAAACCATCCCCGAGGCCCTCCAGCGCGAAGTTCTCGAAGAAACCGGCATCAAGATCGCGCTTCCCGCGACACTGACCGGCATCTACAAGAACATGAAGGGCCTGATCGTCTCCATGGTCTTCCGCTGTGAGGCCGCCGACGGCACGCCCACCACCGGGGACGAGACCCGCGCACTGCGCTGGGCCACCCGCGACGAAGTCATCGAACTCGCCGACGAGGCATACGCGATCCGCGTCCTGGACGCATTGGACGCGGCATCCCCGCCGGCCATCCGCGCCCATGACGGCGTGAAACTCGTCTAGCCCGAACCCGCTGCACATGGCGGCCTACCAGCACGAAGGAACTTGTATGCACGAGTATACGAGCACCGCCCGGGTCTGGGGACTCACTTGCCCAGGTTTTCCGGAAGAGGTGAGCCGGGCCCGCCGCTGGACGCGGGACATCCTGCGCGGATCTCCCCTGGCCGACGATGCCGAACTGATCGTGAGCGAGCTGAGCGCGAACGCGATCCTCCACACGGCGAGCGGCGGAGTAGGCAGCTTTCATCTGGCCCTCGCGGTCTCCCCCGAGGTGGTCGCCCTGTCGGTCACCGACGAGGGCGGGACGGGCACCGCTCCGAAGGTCGGGCAGCCGAGCGAGGACGCGGTACACGGCCGCGGATTGGGCATGGTCAGCGTCATCGCACACCGGGTTGTCGTCCACGGCAGCCACAGCGGCTACACCGTCACCGCCGAACTCTTCACGGACGCCCAGCCGGGAGGACACCCGTGCTGATGGACAAGCCCCAGCGGGGCTTCTGGTGCGAGTGCTGGACGCAGGACGTCAACGACGAGACGGGGTGGCCGGCACTCCGGGCATCCTTCGACGCCTACTCAGCACCGCAGGCTGACAGATGGGTAGCGGTCGCCCTGCGCACCATCTCACCAGCACTCGACCCGGACGCCTCCGACGAAGCCTGGGCCTGGCTCTACGACGGCCGCATCGACACGCGACGAGCCCTCTTACGGATGGAACCCTGCACGGTCTCTGTGACCCACGTCAGCACCCGCATCACATGGACGATCCGACCTGTGGTCTTCCTACCGCTGGCCCACCGCCAGAGCGCTGATCTCCCAGCCTGCGCATACGACTTCACGCCCAGCACCACAGACTGAGTTACAACTTTCTCTACTGGTTCAAGGCGGCTCGCTCCGCTCCCCGCGCGCGGCCCGGCCCCCGGCCGGGCCTGCGCTCCTGTCTCCGCCCCGCTCCAGCCCGGCCGGCGTCCGTGCCGCGCGGACAGCAAAGAGTCGCGTGATGCCAGAGAAGGGGTACGTCGTGGCTGGGGCGGTCGGCTCCACGGCTTTAGGCAGCCACTTTGGCGCGAGCCTCGGAGATCATGGCCCCAACGTCGTGCTTTAGCGGGCAGGTCCACAGACTGCCCGACGCGCCGGAAGCTTACGGGGCCATGATCACTCGCGCCAAAGCAGCTCCAGCCCAAAGCCGCTACGCCGACCTCACGCCGTGTTCAGCCGCACATGCCGCTCAAGTGCTTCCAGGTCCAAAACAGGTGATCGACGCAACTCATCCCTGAACAGAGTGCTCCTCAATTTCTTGAGCGTATTAGCCTTCCCGCTCAACCTAAGGGTCCATTTCCCATCCTCAAGGTCAAGTACGTGCAATCCTCGCTTCAGGCGCACGTCCGAGTATTGACTCAAGTCGAGAATATATGCTTCATACTTTACTCCCTGACGATGCTGGTCCGAGAGTGTTGCTTGAATCAGGTGCGCAAATCGGAGGTCGACAAGACGGGCAAGAGACTCGTAGGCCGGGTGGGATTTTTGGGCAACATTAACCCGAAAGTAGGTATACCCTTCTCCTCGGACGTACGAGGAAATATATTCGAGTGCCGAGATCAGAGAATCGGTGCTGTCAGCGGAAACATCCTGCTCCAGATCCCGCAGCTTTCCCCGCGCAGCCTTTCCAGCCGCGTCCGCAACGTCTTCTTGTCCAATCTCACGTGCATTCGTACGAGATCGGGCTGCGACGATTGAAGATGCGAAAAGGTTCAAGTAGTCCCTAGGTACGCCGCCCGAGCCGAGAATCAGCCTGCCAAGCGCCGCGCTTCGAGTAATACTCGACGGCTTAGCGAGGCCCACAGTATCCGTGTAATTAGTAAGAACCGATTCCAAGAATTTCTGTGTGGCTGCGGGATCCTCCAAAGTCACATCAAGGTCGATCTTCGACGCGTCATGCGGAATCTCAATACCGATATGCGAGGACGGTTCGAAAGGTCGCGTCAAGCGTTCAATACTTGCGACCTTCAGCCACCCGTCACAGTCGCGCAGCATCCCAGCAAGGCAGTCAAGCAGGTGCGGTTGCGAGGCAAGGGGGAAGAGGTAGAAATCGTCAAGGTAAAGGTAAAGGCGGACGATTCCGGCTCGCAGTACTGTACGTAGAGCCCTATTCAGTTCAGCGATCGTTTCACCTAGCTCCAAATCCCCTCCAGCAGTTCGGAGATCTGACACCTTTTCGCCGACTTCCTTCAGGCGAGCGAAAGAATCCCCTTTAGATGTGCCTGCGTGCTGGATCAGAGAAGTCAAAACGGTTTCCGCGACCACAAGGAATGCGGCGGAAGAATCCATTAGCCGCAGAGTGTGGGCGTTCATCCATGTTGTTACATACCCGTCCCTTTCAGCGAGACGTTTAGCCTCAAGAAGCAGTGCTGTTTTCCCCACGCCGCGCCGGCCATAGACGAGGTGATGGCGCGACGCCCCAATAGCCGCCAGGCTCGCCCTGGGGTCCTCCATGTACTTGAGACTGGGGAGCGCGTCGGATGTACGTGACCGGGCTTCCAGCAATTGGATGAGCTGGTCAACCTTTGAAGAGGCGAGAACGCTCTTCTGTGCGGCACTCCGTGGCTTTTCGACATCGAGACGGTGCGGTCGAAAGGTGACTGCGAGTGACTCATTTTCTGTAGCGTGGATGGAATTCAGTTCCTGCTCGATTGAACCCGCCAAGCTCTGCGCTGCCGCTATCGAGTCCTCGTTCACCCAAACGAGGAACCACCGCTCCCCCGGAAACGACCTTTCCTCGACGCGCACGATGGAGATGTCTGCATCGTTAAGCACCCGAGCGATTCGTGATTCGTAATCGCTTGCCGACATCAGATATATCCGTTCGTTAGGGCGAAGGATTCGCACGCTTGGACGAAATTGGCTGCCGTTGCCGAAAGGGCACGAGCGTCATTCTCCCAATCCGACTCGCTGATTGGATAGACATCGTAATCGGCCTGATTTCGCAGAAGGCGAGCGTCTACGAGCTCAGTTGCCCTTGCAGGCAGGTTGTCAATATTTGATGGTAGATTGCGAGGCAAAACGTTATGGCGCTCGTGATCGTCGCCCTTAGTTTCCGCAAAAGCAATGGCACGTGCGGCTTGGTACATCGCGTAGTAGAAACGGCTGATTGCCGATCTGTATTGCATGCCAAAGAGGAGAGCGTCGCCAGCCCTGAGGTGCCCTCCTGCCAGAAGCAGCCGATCCGATACCACCTGTTGCAGCAGTTGAGCCGTAGGAAAAGGGTACTTACTACCACCTGCCGGGAGGGCGGATATCGTCGCGCTCTTGCTAGTGGAGATATGCAGCAGCAATTGATCGGCAAGCGTGACGGTTGGCATGTAATCCCCGCTACCCGTTGGTGGCCCTCACCAGCACCAACAAGGCTAGTTGGCACCGACACGGCACACTACCCAGGGAACGATTGGCTTACCCAGCGTTTCCAGGCATTGATCGCAGTGATTGCGATCGTCGCATGACCTCCATGCACGGGCAGTCCGGCGAGGGCACCCGAGGTCGACCAACGGCGACCTGCAGTGACAGTCCTCTTAGCCGCCCAACCGCGCACCCTCAGGCCAGCGCCCTGACGCTATGCGGGCTTCCTTAGGGGTAGCTGTGCCGCAAGGTGGGGTGTCTCTGTCAAGACGTGTGCTATAGGCGCGTACATCAACGGACGGCGCCGGACCACAGTGCATGATCGCCCGAAGGTGACAGCGGTTGGTCGGTCTCGGGGACAACGCATGGTCGAGCTGATCATGATGAAGCGCGGAGGCTCAATCAGTCTTGAAGGCTGCCCGGACAGCATGACTAAACGCTGTTGTAAGAGCTCGCATCGCGTCCACTGCGGCGTCGAGCCGGACTTCCCATCTCATCAAGCCCTGTTGGCGGCCGGCCCGGAAGCGTCCCGCCAAAATCCGTCCCCTCGTAGTCGCCCAAGTAGTGGCCCCCCTTCATTCAGTTGAACCACGTACCAAACATGGATCCTGTAGAAGCCCTATTACCCGTGATGCGCTCATACAAGTTGACAGCCTGATCTTCCGTCATGGTGCAGATGAAATCACAAACCGCCCTAGCTAGCCGGGTCTCGGTCTTCCTCTGGTATCCGGTTCTGCTCTCGTTTCTCACCATTCCTTCGTAAATGTCGTCCAGCAAGAACGGGACAGGGTGATCAATGTCTGCCTTGCCACCACCCTCACGATGCTCGGAAAAGATTGCCAACAGGTCGTCGAACAGTCTACCTATAACAGCCTTCTGCCCTTCCTGTGACATTGCCAGACTAGGCCGCTTTATAACGTAGAAGAAGGTCAACATTTTGAGTACTTCCACGCGATACTCGGCTTCGACGTCTATCCGGATGCCGCGGCTACCATCGGCCTGGGCAGCCTCAATGAACTGCACGGTGAGCGTGCGCGTCATTGCGTCTAGGTCCACTCGATCTGCCCGCCCGTCCCTCCACTTACGAAGAGGCATAATCTGGGCAAGATCCCGATACGCATCCACGAAGGATTGCTCATTGAACCGCAAGTACTGGCGACTCTTCCTCCATGAGTCGGAAAACTGCATAAACTCATCATATTCCGAGCTTTCCTCGTAGCGCAACGAGTGCAGGGGAACCAAGCCTGCCCTGAAGTAGTCATGAAGGTCATGGACGACATAGGAGATGTCATCTGCCCAGTCCATCAGAATTGCTCCTGGGCTGCGAACTCCGTTTGGCAGACCATCCCGAGCGTGCTCAAAATCTTCCTTTTCGCTTCGATAGGCCCCCCACTTTTTACCCCGCCGGCGGTCATACCAAGGGGTGGAAAGATCTACGTACGATGATTCATCCTGGTACTGAGGGTACTTAAGGATGGCATTTAGTGTTGCTCGCGTCAGGTCGAGGCCGGTGTCCACACTCTGATGAATAGCCAACTTGGTGACGACTCTAAAGGATTGCGCATTGCCTTCAAAACCGCCATAGGGTGCCATCTTCGCAGCGAGTGCCGCCTCAGCCACATGCCCAAATGGAGGATGACCGATGTCATGCGCAAGCCCAGCAGCCTCTACTACGTCTGGGAAGTTCTTCTCGTCATCATCGGTACCAAGGCTGGACGAATTGGAAAGCCTCTGCGCCAAACGGCGACCAACCTGCGCAACCTTTAGACTGTGAGTCAATCGATTGTGCAGTAGGTGAAGTTCTCGGACTGCCGCGACCTGCGTGACTCCCGCAAGTCGACGAAACGCCGAAGAGTAAAGAAGACGATCACGGTCCCGCTCGAAGGGGCTTCGCCTAGATGTCCCCTCTTCTGCATGCCTTCTCGCTGCGGGTCCATTGCTATTGGGTGCGCCATTCATGATTCCCCCAGGCGAGCCGCTCGCCGATCGATGGCTGTCCTTATATAAATCCTGCGCTTCCGGAGCAGGGCTTGCAACTTGAGTATGAGCAGAATGGGGGCGCAGGCCCCCAGGCTCCGCCCACTCGCCGTGCGCACAGGCCTCTATCAAGGACCACTGTGTTTTGTTCCGCTTTCACGGACATCAGGTACCTGGTCACACATGCCTAATCGGTAGTCACGCTCACCGTTGACTGATGTTCGTCGGCTGAGGCATCGGAGGGGCGAGGGTCGTGCCATTCGCGTGCCAGATCATGCGGGGGGGCGCACGAGGAACAGTGGGGACTCGGCGACGGCTTCGAGATGCTGGAGCTGGTTCCGACGGGGGTCAGTGCAGTGATCGCGTCACAGAAGACCCAAGCCTTCCAGCCGAGAACGTGGCGGGTACGCATCGGATGGCCACGTAGGAAGTCGAACGCGTGGTCGCGCTCCCAGTTTGCGACCCGCTGCCGGGTGGGCTTACACCTCTACGTCGTCCTCAGGCCCCGGAACAGGTCTGTCAGCTCGGCGCGGGGGTCTCGGCACCCGCTCGTCGCTGCAGGAGGTGATGCTTCCTCAGAAGAAGCTCCTTGTAGCACTTGTCTGTGGCGTCCTGGCCGAGGCCCTCGTCGGCCAGTCGATAGTGGTCGGGCTCGTGACGATCCGGGCGGGCCGGATGGCTGAAGAGGAACTCTTGAGCCCCAACCTGCGCGGGCGCCGGGCCCCACCCTGACAGAGACTTGCCTCCCGGGGAGCTGGCAGGGCCCATGTCGGCGTCGCGGAGCAGGCCGAATTCGCACAGCCGGTTGCAGGCGTCCTCGTAAGAGTCCCGACGCAGCCGGAAGGCGCCCAGGCGGTCGTTTGCGTACAGGTACGCTCCGGACTCCGCGTAGACCTTCGTGTAGGTCTGGGCAAGCCATCGCAAGATCATCCAGGTGGCCACCTCCGACGGCTGCAGGACCTGGATCCAGCCGCGTAGAAAGAAATCCACGGGCAGGCTGAGGGTGGTGTGCCATCTGCTCGCCGGGACGGAGTAAAGCGCGGGCGTCTGGGCATCGCCGCCCCCCGTCTCCTGCATGAGGGAGAACGCCGCGTAGTCCCGGCCACCGCCCCTCGCCGTCCGGGGCATCTCGACCAGGCCGCGCCCGGCGTCGGGCCTTAGGTTCTCCAGCGTCCGAAGTGCCCCGTGGATCTGCTGTCGGCGCAGGACCTGGATGTCCCGGTCCCAAGTGGTGGCTGGCATGTAGGTACCGCTCGGCTTGTCGTAGGCTCCGTCGATCGCGATGAAGTCGGACCATGAGCCAGGGCCCTTGAGCGGCGGGCTGCCCCTTCGAGTCCACTCGTCCCCGACGCCGAGGCGGCACTGGGCCTCAAACACTGCTAGCAGGTAGAACCGCAGGGCGACCCCGCGGGGACGCAGGAGCTGCGCGAGCGGAGGGGCGGGATCTTCCGGGCGGGACAGCAACAAGCCGCTCCGCAACATGATCTTCTCCGGTCGGCGCCCCCGGTCCCAGACCCCTTCGAGGACCCGGTTCGCGCGCTGCACGAAGCGATCTTCCTTCAGTCGAGACAGCCGGCGCACCCGGCGGGTGACGGCTTCGAGTTCACCAGACACGGCGTTCCGATCATGGTTTTGATCTAAGTGTTTTGACCCGCACATAAGCATCCTAGTTAACAGTCACCTGGCATGCGGATCAAAACCTTGATCAGGTCTGAGCTACCCCTCTTTCGGGGAGCTCAGAATGAGTGGTGAGCCGCTTAAGGGAGGGCTCAGCGGCACGCCGTTCGCCTCGGAAAACGCGAACGGCCCCGGGGGCAACCGGGACCGCTCTACACCAACCTGTGATTGGTAGATGCAATGGCCAACGTACGACGACGAGCAACTTCAGGAAACACCACACCCGGTCCGGAACGGCTTCCGCAAAGGTGGGCAGTCATCCTGATCGCCGCCAGCGGCGCGGCGGGCGCGGCGTTCATGATGGCGGGCCCACTCGCTGCGCTCGGCGCTTTCGCTACGGCCGTGACAGTCCTGCACGCCGTCATGGAGTAGGGCGGCCGACGTTGCTGCCGCTCCTAGGCCGTCAGCAGGCAGTTGATCGGCCGGTCGCCTCGCACGAGTCGGTCGCTCAGAAGGCCACCCCTGGGGGGCGAGCTCTCTGTGGCTCATGGGGCAGGAGCAAGTATCCGGCCGGTCGCCACCGTCTCAGTTCCCGTCTCATTCATCATCGTTCGCGGACGTTCAGACGAGACCACTGGCCCACTTCCCCAGACCGACCATCCGCCCATGAACGCAGGTGAACGCCCCTGGATGGTGCGCGCCACCCCACCAACACAGTTGGAAAGCGTGTTGGGGGCAACCCCTCACGAGTTCGAATCTCGTATCCTCCGCCATGGCTGACCAGCCAAAACGAGGCTCCGATCCGCACCCCGGGTCGGAGCCTCGTTGGTCTCTGGTCTCAGTTGTCGTGATCGTGCGCGCCCGACAAGGGCAACCGGCTAGCTTCGTCGCACCAGCCGACTGAGGGGAGCAGTGCGGTGAGCGCGCAGGAACAAAAGACGTGTGGAAGACCAACCCGTTCAGGCAAGCCGTGCCGGGTGCGGATCTACGGATCGGACGTGGCTTGCGGCACGCACGCGACTGACGAGGACCGCGCAGTCGCGGCGGCGCATCGCCGGGGGTGGAGTGAGGGGTACGAGCAGGGCAGCAAGTCCGGGGCCAGCTCGGCACAATCCAAAATCGAGTGGCTGGAGCGTCGGGTCAAGGAGCTCGAGCAACGCCTGGACGATGCCACGCGCGTCCACGAAATCGCCGGCGACCAAGTCGTAGAAGTCGGTCGGTACGCGTACCGCTGGCGTGGGGGCGGCCGTCTTGAAGTCGGTGACCGGGTGCTGCTTCCTGAGAACTACGTGAGCCGCATGAAGAATGGGCCCGGGCCGACGGTCGGGGTCGTCAGTGCGCTGGGTTCGACGTATCGCGGCGAGCTCTCCTTCATCGTCGGGCGAGCATCGGCGGCAGAGGCAGAGGCGTAGGTCGCACTCCGGCGGCAGGAACTGCGGTCGCCGCTCGCCCAGGGTGCCTCAGGCATGGACACAGAGGTTCACTGCGCTGCTGCGGCCCTTCACGCCAGGAGGGTCGCACGCAGTTCCTCGTCCCTGAGTAGGTCGAGGATGGCCGGATCCGTATCCATGAAGATGCGTGCAGCATGATCAGACACGGCATGGCGCAATGCGGCGTGGCACACATCGGCGAAGGGCTGATTGCGCATCCGCCACTCTTTGCGGCGCATGCGCTTGTGATCTCCAGCGGCGCGGGCCTGCGACCAGCCCCAGAGGTCATCTTCGAGGTGGAGCGGCCTTGACCAAGGTCTACGAGGACTGTTTCGTTAGGACATCTGATAGCCGGGCTTCCTCGGCGCGGCCGTCACGTCTGGCTGCCTCTGGTTTCCTCGCCGCCGAAGCCTCCGCCAGAACCACCCAGGCGGCCTTGGTTCCCCAGTCCGTGACCTGGAACCCCCACTGTCCCTGGGTCAGCTCGTTCACGATGAGCAGGCCCCGTCCGCGCTCAGTGAGCAGCCCACTCACTGCCTCCGATGCGGTGGCTTCCGGCGAGGCCACGGCAGCCAGGTAGAGGCCCGTAGGAAGCAGAGGTTTCCCGTCGTGGATCTCGCAGATGTATCTCCCGGCAACAGAGCGAAGGTGCACCTCGTAGGGGCCGCACGCGTGCTCGTGCGCGTTTGCCACGAGTTCCGAGACCGCCAGGACTCCGTCACTGATGACGTCGTCGGAGAGGCCCAGATCTTTGAGAACACGTCGCAGGACCGAGCGGGCTTCGCCCGGCGGGTTGATGGTGTGGTCGGTCCAGCGGTACACAAGGGCGGCAGACGGCGCACTGATCATCGGGCGGCGGACCTCCTGTGAGTGACGTCGGTGGCCTCCTCCCACGGCTCCGGAATGGTCACGGCAGTGGGTACGACACCGAAAGGCGTACGAAGCATCAGAAAGCAATTGGCATCGAGTGTGTCCGGCCCCTGGGAGAGTCGTGGCTCAAGCACCCGGCAACGAGACCGGTCGCGAGTCACTCGCTTAACGATGGCTGCCGATGCTCCTGATGCTCATAGGCGTTTATGAGCGCAGGGTGCGAGCGGGCTACAAGGCACTCCAGCGAGACCGCCGACCCGCCGTCGGCCTGCGCTTCCGTCCGTCTGGTCACTGGGAGTATGGGCGGGTGAGTGCTGACGTGTTGGGACGCTGGGTACCGGAACGTCCCGAGGATGTGGCCGAGGTCTTCGCCAAGGCGGACTTCCCGTGGTGGATCGCCGGTGGCTACGCGATCGAACTCGCGGTCGGCCGCGAGCTGCGCGCACACGGCGATCTCGACGTCCTCGTCCTCCGGCGTGACCAGGTCCTCGCACATGAACTGCTGGCCGACTGGGACCTGCACGTGGCGGATCCGCCCGGCCAGGGGGAGTTGCGACCGTGGCGTCCTGGAGAGGTCCTTCGGCCGCCGCTCCACGACATCTGGTGCCGCCGCACTTCCAAGGCGCCCTGGTCGGTGCAGCTCATGCTGGACGAGGCCGAGGGCACCCAGTGGGTCTCACGGCGCACCCCGGAGATCCGGCTCCCGATCGATCAGCTCGGGCGAACAAGCGAGGCCGGCATCCCGTATCTCGCGCCCGAGGTGCAGCTCTTCTACAAGGCCAAGGCGACCCGGGACAAGGACGAGACCGACTTCAAAGCGGTACTGCCGCTGCTCGACGCTCCGGCACGTGCCTGGCTGGCAGACGCGATCAAGGTGATCGCGCCCAACCACCCCTGGCTTCGCCGGCTCCTTCCGGTCAGCCGAACGTGAGCAGCGGAACGTCGTAGAGGTCGGGGTTCCGGGGCCGGGTCATCGTGGGCGAAGTGACCTCCACGATCAGCAGCTCGCTGAGGAACTGGACCTTGGCGCTGAGGAGATGGTGCCCGCGCCGAACGCCTCGACGTTAGTGACGTACGTCTTCGCCCAGACCGGTGCGTCCGGGTCGGCGAGCTTCTCGCAGGCACCCACGATCTCGGCCTCCGCGAAGGCCCCGATGAACGAGGGCATGTAGCCCTGCCGTACGCCGTTGTCCCGGCAAAAGGTGGACAGCGCCTCGAAGAAGTCCTCCCCGTGGTCGAAGGTGACGCCGAAAGTACGGCCGACGGTCAGCTCGTGAGCACGCATGTGCGGGGGTCTCCTGATGAGGTGGGATCAGCGGGCGGAAGCGGTGGTGAAGGTCTCGCGAACCGTCGCTCACGGCCACCTTCCCGAGCCGACCGGCCACCGCGAAGGCGAGGGTCGTCTTGCCCGAGCAGCTCCGTTGACGAGGCGTCACCTTCAACAGCATTAGTCGCACAGTCGGATGGGATTCCGTCTACGTTCGCACCTCTCCCGCGCAGGCGAAGTTACCTCGCGTGAGACAGCCCTTGATCGAAAGGCAGAGGTACGCAGTGACGTTCCAGTCCAAGCTGTCACCGGAGAAGCGCGCGGAACTGGCGGATCTCGTTATCGCCGGGACCAAGACCGTGCTGGAGCTGAGCATCGAATACGAGGTCCCGCGCAGGACCGTGAACGGTTGGGTGCACAAGCGTAAGCAACAGCTCGGTATCCCCGGATCCACCCATGGGGGAGACCGCACCCTCCCGCCTGCAGCCCTACGCCGCGTCGCAAAGGAGAAGGAGGGGCGGGTCGCGGCGGAAAGGCGTGCGGAGTCCTACCGAAGCGAGCTGGAGGACACCAAGACACAACTCGAGCGGCTGGTAGAGACACTCAACGGGATGCAGATCACCTTGGAGTACTACATGGGACAGAGGCCACTCGCCGGAGCCGCCGCTCAGTAAGTCCTGACAAGTCTCCCCTCATGGGCACCCACCGTCACGACGGCAACCACATCGCGACCGAACTGGAGACCCTCTGCAAAGGCATGGGGCTCCCCGTCGCGGAAACAGACGACCGCACTCAAGCCGTCGGCGTGCTGATCTCGTCAACCGGCACGAGGGCCGCATCACTGGAGTGGTTCGTCTCCACTACCGCACGCTCAGCCGCGGCACGCGAACAGACCGAAGGACTGGCCGACGGACGCGTCGGCCTCCTGCACCGCAGCACACGTGCCTATGTGCACCACGCACTCACCGGCATCCTCCAGGAACTGGGCTACTCCGTCGCCCACACGACGTCCGGCCTGCGTATCGAGGGCCTACCCGGCGCCTCAGCCGGTGCGGAGACCGCCAGCACCCTCGCGGACTTCCTCCGCGGAAGCCTCGACAGCCTGGATGGAGCACGCGACCGCAAAAGACGCACCGAAGACGGCGAGGATGGTGACGACGGTCTGGCCGGCGTACCCGCCCGCGTGTAACCGCGCCGCCGTCGACAAGCGATGTCGGCACAATCCGAGGCACGCTGCGAAGCGTCCTGCAAGATCCGGCCTCGCGCACCCGCGAGGCTGGTCAACTCCCGTATGCCCGCTTCCAGCGCGCCCGGTGCTGTGAGTCCCCCTGGCCGCGACCGTTCACCTCGCTCAGGGACAGTAGGGAGGCGCCGTTGTTCCACAAGCCGAGGTGGTCCCGGTGCACCGCGAGGATGCCGTGCTGCACCGCGAACCGCTCGGAGGGGCGGCTGAAGCGCGTGGTCGTGACGAAGACGGCGACGTCGGCCCCGAAGTGCACCTTGGCGCCGAGCAGGTCGCGCAGCTCACGGCTGGCGATCGTGCTGCTGGGCGCGTAGCGCTTGCACTGGATGACCACGGTCCGGCCGTCCGGGAGACGGCCGACGACGTCGGCGCCGTTGTCGTTCGCACCGCCCACGCGCCGGATGTCGGTGCATCCGTCCCGCCGGCAGAGGCCCGCGACCAGTTCCTCGAACTCGGTACCGGTCATCGCGTCCACCTCGGCGAGTGTCCGGTGACCGGCCTTCACCGCTTCCTCCTGCCGCCACTGGCGGTCCCGGCCGCGGGCGGTCCGGTCCGTGCGCCACAGCCACCAGCCCGCGGCTGCTGCGCCACCGAGGATCAGTGCCCCCGTGGCGTAGGGCCGGACGGCCGGCCAGAACACCGCCAGCAGGACCAGCGCCAGGCCACCGCCGGCCACCCCCACCTTCAGCCGCGCCGCCTGCCGCCGACGAGCGGCCGCGCCCCTTTTACGCCCAGCCACGTCGAGCACCCCTCCCCCATCGGACCGTGTAAGGCAGTCTGAGCAGCCTCGGGTGGTGCGAGAAGGGCGCGAGTCGGCCATGGCCGGATCGGGGCGGCGGGGCGGGAGGGACCGGGCCCCCGAGGGGGGTCAGCCCCGGGTGAAGGTGAACGTGATGCCCGCCTGGCCCGACAGTTCGCCGCCCGAGCCGAGCAGGGACACCGTCCCCTTCGCGCTCACCTCCGCGCTGAACGTCACCTCGTTCAGCTGGAACTCGCCCGCGCGCTCCGGCAGGGAGGCGATGACGTCCTGCATCGTCGCGACGAAGTCGGCGAGGCGGGTGCGGAGTTCCTCGGTGGGGATCTCCGTGCGGGCGGCACGCCACTCCTCCAGGCGGCGCAGGGTCAGCCGGTCGGTGCGGCCCTGGTCGGTGTCCTCCAGGCCGAGGACGCTGATCGTCTTCGTGGTGTCAGGGGTGGGCTGGGGCACGGGGTGTCTCCTCGGGGGTCGGGTGGACGTGGAGGTGGGGGTCGGCGTACGCGGCGTACGTGAGGCCGAGCGGGTTGCGGAGCGTGGAGAGGAGGTGCCGGCGGGACTCCAGGAGCGCTCTGCCCAGCGGGATCCTGCGGATGAGGAACCGTTCGTACAGCGCCTTGGAGAACGCGGCGGCGACGTCGTCGGGGATCTCGGTCTCGGTGCCGATGAAGCCGCGGTTGCCGTTCATGAGGAAGAGGTACGGGAAGGAAGGGGCTCCCGGGGCCCGCATGCGGCCCGAGCCGCAGGCGTTCATCATCACCAGCGGCAGGTCGAAGTCACGCAGGTCCCGTTCGGCGCCGAGGGCGACGAGGTCCGCTCCGAGGGCGCCGAGCGTGGTGCGCGAGTGGTGTCCCGCTCCGCTGAGTTCGATCTCGGACGCGAGGGTGTCGTCGGAGCGCGTGTAGCAGTGGCAGGCGAAGTGCTGGACCTGGTCGGGGAGTTCGCGGCGGGTGCCGTCGAGGAGGAGCCGGGGGTCGAAGATCTGCTCGGCCAGCCCGGGTGCGCGTTCCGCCCCGTCGGGGTAGGGGCCTTCGAGGTCGATGTGCGCGCTTCCGGCGCCGCTGAACCAGGCCAGTTCCTCGACGGCTCCTTCGAGGTGCTCGTAGTACAGGTAGCGGGCGGGAACCCGGCCGTGCGGGCCGGTGTGCAGGGCGAGGCCGCCGTGGACCGGGGCGGGCAGCATGGCGCGGCGCACCACGCACGAGAAGCCGACGAGGGTGCGGCAGGCGGTGATGAAGTCGCCCGGGGTCTCGACGGGCGCGCCCGGGAACATCCGGAACAGCGGCAGGAACTCCAGGGGCAGGAAGCCGTCCCGGCCGCCGACGCACTCGACGAGCGGGGGCGGCAGTTCGGGATTCATGCCGTACGGCAGGGCCTTGTTCCAGAACGCCTGGAGCTCCTTGAGGACGGCCTGCTGTCCGCCGAACAGGATGAAGAGCAGGGTGCGGCCGAGACCGTGCAGGCTCTGGAAGACCCGGTTGAGGTCCTTGTCCTCGACATCGAACGCGGTGAGTTCGTCCTTGAGACGGGTCAGCCCCCTGTCCAGTTCCTGGCGGACCCTGAGCAGCGCGTCGCCGCCGACCAGGGTGGCGCGCACGGGCGGGATGCCCGGTCGCCCGGCGGTGAACTCCAGGCGGGTCGCCTCGTCGGTGGTCAGGACGCGTACACGGACGTCCGGGGATCGTGCTTCGCTCATGCGTCGTCCGTCGCCCCGGCCGGGGCCCGTACCTCTACCTTGAGGGCGACGACCTGGACGAGGTGGCCCGCCTGGTACAGCTGGAACCACACCTCGTGGCCGCCCTCCTCCTCGGGCAGCCGGAACTCGAAGGCCGTCTGCTGCTCGTTCTCGACGAGGAGGTTCCTGCGCTGGGGCAGGGGTGTGAGCGTCGAGCTGTCGGCCATGGCGTCGAAGGACACCGTGCGGGTGTCCCTGCCGCCCTCGACGCGTACCGGCTCGAAGACGAAGAAGTCCCGGCCCGGCGGGCTTTCGACGACCGACGGGAGGTCACGGGCGCGCGGGTCGCGCACGACGGAGACGAACAGCTTCACCCGCCGCCCCGCCGGGGCCGTGATCGTGCCGCCCTCGGCCCGTACGTCCCGCTGCCCGCGGTCCAGCTCGATCGCGAGGTAGCCGGTGAAGTTCGACAAGGAGGGGCCGCTCACGGACTCCTTCACCGAGGCGTGGATCGCGGCCCGGACGTCCCGCTCGAACTGCCGGTGCAGTTCCGTCAGATGGTTCTTCAGATCACCCTTGAGGCCTTCGGTGACGGGACCGGACGCCCGGTCGGCGACCTCCCGCGCGAGGGCGGTCAGGTCGAGGTCCGGGCCGGCGGCGCCGGCCGGGAAGCGCGGGCCGGGTGAGGCGTAGCCCTCCCGGACCGCCTGGCGTACCTCAGCGAGTACACCTTTCCGTACCTGTTGCGCCACGCGGGCGGCGAGTTCGGCGAGCCGGGCGCCGTCGGGAAGCTCCGGCTCGTGCGGCCGGTGCAACACGGACGGGTCCAAAGGCTCGTCACCGCTCAGCGCGCCGGCCAGCCGGATCATGTACGGGCCCGAGGGGTCCGGCGGCAGGCTGATGTGCATGCGCTTCGCCAGGTCGTACCGGTAGACCCCGACCGCTTCCGCCTTGGCCTGGTCCACCTCGGCCAGCAGCCTGCGCGCCTGCCACAGCGCGATCGCCGCCACCAGCAGCGGACCCCAGACGAGCAGGACGGGCCGCCAGTCCGTGTAGCGGAAACCGCCGAAGCCGGTGAGCGCGATGAGCAGCCAGGCACCCGCCGTGCACAGGGCGGCGGCGATGGTGATCCGCCAGCCGAGGACGCCCCGTTCCCCGCGCCGCACCTGGCGGACGACCTCGTCGGAGGCGACCAGGGCGATCCGGGGCCAGATCTCGTCGATGGCGAGGCCGGTGGTGAGGGCCGTACGCCGGTGGAGTTCGGTCACGGCGGCGGAGTGGAGGGGGTGGGCGAGGCGCCGCCACCAGGCGTTGTCCGGAAGTGAGTCCAGTTCGCGCAGGTGGCGTTCCCTGGCCCGCTCGCGTTCCCATTCCCGCTCACGTTCCCACTGCCGCTCACGTTCCCGGGCCTGCTCCCGCTCCCAGTCCCACATGTCCTCCGGGGACAGCCACCCGGGCGGCCCGTACCCGTGCCCGGGGGACAGTCGGCCCGAGCGGTCCGGACGGCCCCGGTGCCCGGCCTCCTCCTCCGCCAGCGCGCGGGCCCGCCGGGCCAGGTCGGCCGCCCAGCCCCCCGGCTGCCCGGTGCCCGTCCACAGCAGTACGACGTTCTGCGCCAGCAGCAGCACGGCGCCGGCCCCGGCCAGCCAGCCGGCCCGCAGCAGTCGTTCGCCGGAGTCCGCCGCGCTCCACGGCTCCCCGTGCGACATCGCCCACGCGACACTGGCCAGCGGGACCAGGATCCCGGCGAGCTGCGCCCCGGGCGGAGCCGTCCGGCCGCGACCGCCGGGGGAACGCCGGCGGAGGGCGGAGGCGAGGGACGACATGCCGAAGACGAGCAGCGGACCGCCCACCGTGACACCGCCCGCCCACCACGCGGCCACGGTCTCGCCGCGCAGCGCGAACCGCGCCACCACACCGCCCGCGCCCAGGACCGCGGCGGCCCCGAACACCTTCAGGTACCTGTCTTCGGCCGACCAGTCCTGCCCGTCGGACAGCCAGAAGCCCGCGGCCAGCGCCACCATCGCGCCCCCCACGGCCCAGGCCGCCCACAGGGGCCCCTCGGCCGCGAAGCGGGCGGTGAGCCAGGCGCCGCACGCCTCGGCCAGGACGAAGGGAGCGATGGTGAGGATGTCGTCGGACGGGGTGTGGCCGGTGGCCGAGCCGTAGCGGCCGCTGACGTGGGCGGTGCGCCGGGACGCCGCGCCGAGCAGCACGAGGAGCAGGCCTCCGGCCGCCCAGGCCGTCGCGTACTCCTGGCCGCGGGTCAGTCTCGCGATGACCAGGGTCAGTTCGGCCACGAAGACCGTCGCCAGGATCCCGGTCGTGTCCAGGTGCAGCGACCGGGTTTCCCCCTGACGGGTGGACTGGCGGCTGCGCCGGACGCGGGCCACGGCCGCCTCAGCGCACCACACGGCGGCCGCCACGAGCACCAGCCAGCCGCCGAGCAGCCACACACCGCCCGCCGGAACGCCCGCGACGGGGGCGAGTACGGCACCCGCGCCGGCCCCGGCGACCAGGACCGCCGCGGCCGTCGCGAGGAGGGCGAGGCCCCGCGTCGTGCCCGTGCTCCCCGCCATCACATCCCCGTCGGTTCGTCCGCGTCCGGCAACTCAACGACCAGTATGGCCAGTTGCGGGACCGCCCGCGACGCCCCGGACGAAGGCGCTCATGGCGTGGTACTGGGGATCACGCAGTTCTTCGGCTGGGGACGGCCCGTGGGCCAGCCCAGGCCGACGAACTTGAGGGTGCCGTTGCCCTTCGTGCCCGGGTCCAGTTCGACGATCGAGACCGGCTTGTCGTAGGCGTTGCCGCCGGTGGTCAGGCAGATCAGGCCGCTGGTGCCCGCGACGCGGTGGCGGGAGTGGAGGAGGGACCACTGGCGGCCGACGTCCTCGCGGGAGGGGACCGTCGTCTCGGGGGCGCCCTGCTGGGCCTGGTGGAGGGCCTTGCCGATGGTGAGGAGCCCGTCGTGGACGAGCATCGTGCGGGAGTCCTCCAGGTTGGGAGCGCCGCCGAGATCGATTCCCTCGGCCTCCGCCGCGATGATCTGGCGGCGCAGGGCGTCCAGGGCGGCCCTCGGTTCGGTGAGGTACTGGGGGAGGTCCCGCTCGGCCGGTTCCCGGTTGTTGTGGGTCGACCGCCACTTCTTCGCCCAGTCGGTCAGCTCGGTGGTCCAGGCGGCGGGGTGCGCGGGGGCCGCGTACTGCACGGTGACCTTCGCCCGGCCGTCGTCGCCGCGGAGCTTCGCCCAGTCCTGCTCCGTCATGTCCTGGCGCAGCGAGGCCGCGTCGGAGCCGCTGACGATGGTGTAGTGCCGGTCCTTGCAGCCCACCTCGGCGAGCTTGAGGGCGAAGATGCGCAGGTGGAGGGTGCGGCCGGCGAAGTAGACGGTGTCCGCCTCGGAGTCGCAGATGTTGTTGGCGGTCTGGGTGAACTGGTTGCCGGTCGAGCCCGCCTCGTCGATGGACGGGGACTCGAAGGACATCGCGGCGGGTCCGGCCGGGCCCTTCTCCTTGATCCCGCTGAAGGCCCTCGCGAGCGACTCGTTGTAGCCGTCGGGGCGTTTGTCGTAGACCAGGACCGTCTTGAGGTTCCGGCGGCCCCGTTCGCCGTTGAAGTCGGCCAGGGCACGGGCGGCGTCGGTGTTGGTGGGGAGGATGCGGGCGAGGCCCGGGAAGCGCAGCTCGGCCATGCCGTCCGCCTGGTCCTTGTTGGCGATCCGGTCTCCGCTGATGCGGGCGGCCAGTACGGGGATCCTGTTCTCGGTGAGACGGGCGACGGCCGCCTCCGTGGCGGCGAGGCTCAGGTTGAAGCCGGTGACGGCGCGCAGCCGGTCCTCGGGCGAGGCGGCCATCCGCAGCAGCGTGTCGACGACCTTCGCCTGACGGCCGTAGTCCTGCCCGGGGTTGGCGAGCACCAGCCGGATCTTCGGCGGTTCGCCCTCGCCGGCGTTGGCCTGCCGCTGCCCGAGGTAGGCGCCCTGGAGGTCGCTGCGCATCTGCCGGCGCAGCGCCTCGCGGTCCGACTGGAGCGGCAGCATCATCGCCACCGTGACGTGGGGCTGTTTCTCGATCCTGCGGTTCTCGCGTGCGATGGCCCGGGCCACGGGGGCGATCTCCGGGGTGCCGAAGTCGTAGCCGTCACCGTTGACGCCGACGCACTCGCCCTCGATCCGTTCGACGCCGTCGGCGCAGGTGTCGGGCCTGCGGACGAGGGAGGTGGTGAACGCGATGGCGGCGACGGCCACCACCGCGCCTAAAACCGAGTAGAGGATCTTCTTCCATCTGGGCATGCCCGCTATCTCCTTCGCCGGAGCTGTTCGGTGCAGGTGCAGCGCAGCAGGGGCTGCTCGTTCTCCGCCAGGCCGCTCCAGTCCGTCGCCGTCCTGCTGAGCAGGCCCGCCCCGTCGAAGTCCATGATCGAGAGGAGGTCCAGCAGCTTGGCCAGGGTGCGGGCGGTCTCCTGGCCGGTGGGCCGGGTCCGCTCCTCGCACAGCCACACCGCGTGCAGCAGCTGGTCGACCGTGCGGCGCAGCGGCGGGCCGTCCGCCGGGACCAGGCCCTGGGCGCGCTCCCGCCGGGCGTCCGCGCCGCCCGGGTAGGGGGCCTGGGCGATCTCCAGGAGTTCGGCGCACCACTCGCGGGGGCGGCCGGGGAGGGTGGCGGCGAGGTGGCTGACGACGTCGTCGGCGCCGCCGGACACCAGGTGGTGGTTCATCCGGTGGGCGGTGAGGGAGCGGAAGGCGCCGCCCGTCCCGGGGGTGTCCGCGCCGGCCGCGCGGTCGGCGTAGTGGTCGCGCAGCAGGTGGTGGTCGGCGTACCAGGCGGCGCCGCCGGGGCGCAGTCCGTACAGCCGGTGCACCAGCAGCTGGCGGAGGCCGAAGTCGCCGATGAAGTGGCGTTCGCAGGTGGGCCAGCCGGTGTCGGTGAGGAGCCGGGAGACGTGGTGGGCGGTCAGGTGGTGGACGTGCCCGGACTGGTGGTGCCGGAGCAGGACGTCCGCGCACTCCGTGTCGTGGGCCACGGACAGGTGGGTGAGGAGGTCGAGCCAGTGGGCGTGGTGCTCGGTCGGGAGCCGGACCGGTAACTGGTCCAGGACCAGCTCCCGCAGCAGCACCTCGGCGACGGGGCGTTCGGTGGCGTCGTCGCCGGGCAGGCGCAGCGGGGCGTCCAGGATGTCCCGGTCGTTGGCGTCCGCCGGCATGCGGAAGGCCGCCGCCGCGGCGGCCAGGCGGATCACCGTGTGCGGCCGGCCGCCGCTCAGCCGGGCCACGGCGGCGTCGATGCGGCGGCGGTTGGCGCCGCCCTCCGGCTCGGCGCGCTGCTGTCTTCGCACGGTCTCCCGGCGCAGCTGGTCGCCGCTGAGCAGCGGCATCCGCAGCAGGAGCACGCCGTCGGCGAGCGGGGCCCGGTCCGCGCCCTCGTCGGTGCGCCGGGACCAGGTGGGCGGGGCGCCGTCGGCGGGCCGGTACTCCGCCGGGGGCGTCGCCTCCCGGGGCGGCAGGCCGCCGTGCAGGAAGGCTCCGCCGTCGGACCGGCGTGCCGTGCCCACGATGACGACGCGGTCGCGCTGCCCGCCCCGGCGGTCGGTGAGCACGGCGCGCAGCAGCCGCTCGCCCAGGGGCGCTTCGGCGTGGTCCAGCAGCAGGCCGGGGCGGCCGACCCGGCGCAGCCAGCCGGCCGGCCCGGCGTACGCCGCCTCCAGGTCCTCGCGCAGGGCCCGGAAGAGGAAGCTCTCCGCCACCTCCCGGGCCTCGCCGCCGGCCCGGAAGTCGGCGGCGAGGATGCGCAGCCCGATCCGGGGCTGGCCGGCGGCGCCGGGGTAGGCGCCGTAGATCCGCTCCAGTTCCGCCCTGCCCCGGGGGGCCAGCCGTTCGAAGAGGGCGTCCAGCAGGGCGTTGCTCACGGCCGCCGAGTACGGGTCGAAGGCCTGCCCGGACAGGGTCGTCAGCAGGTTGCGGATGGCGCCGCGCAGCACGCCGCGCCAGAAGTCGCCCGTGGCCAGGCCGCGCAGGCGTTGCTTCTGGGGCAGGTTCTCGTAGCGCTCGGCCTCGGTCGCGACCGCCTCGGGCGTGCCCTCCGCGACGCCGGTCGCGATCACGGCGAGGCCGGTGAAGAGCCGTGGGAAGGCGAACGAGCCGCCCGTGCCCTGCCAGGTGCTCAGCCGCCCGGCGACCTCGACCAGGGCCTCGGTCGTGGCCGAACGGGCGCCGGGTTCCGGGTCCGCGCGGTCCGCGTACACCGGGGAGGCGCAGTCCAGGTGGATCACCGGCACCTTGGCGGCGAAGCGGTCCCGTACGGCGCGCAGCAGCCGTCCCTTGCCCATGCCCGGGCCGCCGGTGAGCAGCACCACGGGAAGGTCGGGTCCGTACAGCGGGTCCTTGCCGGCACCCGACGGAGCCCTGCCGAACAGTCGAGCGAAGAAGCCCTCCTCGTCGAGGAGTTTCTCGAAGCCCAGTTCTTCACACACGGACCCCCCATGGAGTGCCTGCCCGCCCGCGGGCGGGTGACCGGTGACCGATGTGCCAGAAAAGATCCAGTGGAACACGGAACCATCCGGTCGACAACGGTGGCCGCATGGAAGGGAGTTGTGAAACCGGGTCTACGGCTCCCGGTCCGACGCCGGCCAGACGTAGGGCAGGTCGTCCGGTACGCCGGGGAAGAGCTCCGCGTACGTGGCGGGGTCCTTGCGGATCAGGGCCGAGCGGTGGCTGCGGTGGAAGCCGGTGTCGCCCAGCCAGGGCGGGAGTTCGCCCTCGGCGGCCAGGACGGACTGGTCGCGGACCGGGGCGTGCGGGCGGGCCGCGGCGAGGTCGGCGACCAGGGTGGCCGCGCAGCTGTCCTGGTGGCCCTGCTCCCGCCAGACGCGGCAGATCTCCAGGCCGTAGCGGACCAGCGCCTCCTCGTACCCGGCCCACATCCGGACGGCCGGGTGCCGGCGCCAGCCGTAGCCGGGCACGATCAGGCCCCGCAGGACCTGCAGCGCCTCGACCCGCTGCTTCCCGAGCCGGCGGCGGTCCAGGGCCAGGGCCGAGTCCCGGAAGCCGGGGTGGGGGAGGAAGGTCTGCACGCGGGTGGCCCCGGGCCTCAGCGGGTCTGGCGGGTGCGGGCGGTGCGGCGGCTCAGGGCGAGGGCCAGCCCGATCATGCCGACGCCGAGGACGAAGTGGAGCCAGTCGTCCGCGGTGTTGAGGGGCACGAAGTTGGCGTCGCTGTCATGGCCGACGGACAGGCCGTAGACCCACAGCACCAGGTACACGGCACCGCCGACCATCAGGTAGGCGTACGCGCCGGCGGCCGTGCGGGCGAGGGTGAGCCCGGCGAGGCCGTAGGCCAGGTGCACGAGGTTGTGCAGGATCGAGACCTGGAACAGGCCCAGCAGCTCGGCGCCCGACTCGTGGGAGGCGAACTCCATGGAGTCGTAGTCGGTGGTGATGCCGGGGATGAAGCCCAGCACGCCGACCAGCAGGAAGACGAGACCGACCAGCATGGCGGCCTGCTGCACGGGGGCGCGGGCGGCCCGGTGGGAGGTGGGTGTGGTCATGGCCGGTGGCTCCTCACTGGAGAGACAGGGACTGTTCCGCCCAGATGGTCTTGCCCGTGGCGCCCTGGCGGGTGCCCCAGCGCTCGGTCAGCTGGGCCACGAGGAGCAGGCCGCGGCCGCCCTCGTCGTAGCTGCGGGCGCGCCGCAGGTGGGGTGCGGTGTTGCCGCCGTCGGAGACCTCGCAGATGAGGGTGGTGTCGTGGATCAGGCGGAGCTGGATCGGCGGCTCGGCGTGCCGGATGGCGTTGGTGACGAGTTCGCTGACGACCAGTTCCGTGACGAAGACGGCGTCGGACAGCCCCCACCTGTCCAGTTGCGCCACCACGTCCTTGCGGGTCTGGGCGACCGCGGAGGGGTCGGCGGGCACCGCCCAGGTGGCGACGTGTTCGGAGTCGAGCGCACGGGTCCGGGCGATGAGCAGGGCCACGTCGTCGGCGGGGCGGCGCGGCAGCAGGTCGGCGAGCACCGTGTCGCAGAGGGCGTCCAGCGAGGGCGCCGGGCGGGCGAGGGCCTCGCGCAGCCGGTGGACGCCGGCGTCGATGTCCCGGTCGCGGTTCTCGACCAGGCCGTTGGTGTAGAGGGCGAGCAGGCTGCCCTCGGGGATCTCGACCTCGGTGGCCTCGTACGGCAGGCCGCCCACGCCGAGCGGGGGCGCGGCCGGGAGCCCGACGAGTTCGACGGTGCCGTCGGGGCTCACCAGGGCCGGGACGGGGTGCCCGGCGCCGGCGAAGCAGCAGCGGCGTGACACGGGGTCGTAGACGGCGTACAGGCAGGTGGCGCCGACGTCGGCGGAGGTCTCGGGGTAGCCGGCCGGCTCCGGGTGTCCGAGGACCTGCGCGGGCCCGGGGGTCTCCGCGGGCGCGGTGGGCTCGGCACCGGCCTCCTCCTCGGTGTTCAGGCGGGCCACGAGGTCGTCGAGGTGGGTGAGGAGTTCGTCGCAGGGCAGGTCGATGTCGGCGAGGGTGCGGACGGCCGTGCGCAGCCGCCCCATGGTCGCCGAGGCGTGCAGGCCGTGGCCGACGACGTCGCCGACGACCAGCGCCACCCGCGCCCCGGACAGGGGGATGACGTCGAACCAGTCGCCGCCGACACCGGCGTGCGCGCCGGCCGGCAGATAGCGGGAGGCGACCTCGACCGCCGCCTGCCGGGGCAGCCGCTGCGGCAGCAGGCTGCGCTGGAGGGTGACCGCCGTGGCCCGCTCCCGGGTGTAGCGGCGGGCGTTGTCGATGCTGACCGCCGCCCGCGCCGCCAGTTCCCCGGCCAGGATCTCGTCGTCGTGCCCGAAGGCCTCGGGGGTGCGGTTGCGGACGAAGAAGGCGACTCCCAGTGTGGTGCCGCGGGCGGCCAGCGGCACGGTCATCACCGAGTGGACGCCGAACGCCCGGGCCCGGGCGGCACGGGCCGGGTCGTGTGCCAGCCACCCGGCGATCGCCGCGTCGGTCACCGCGTGCACGGCGGGCCGTCCCGTGCGCAGGCTCTCGAAGGGCGCCGAGCCCTCCGGGTAGGACTCCACCCGTCCGACCGCGCCGACCGCCTCCGGGGCCCCGGGGATCACCGAGCGCAGCGCGACGCGCCGCAGCAGCAGCGGCCCGTCCGCCGGGACCGCGTGCGCGGGCGGTTCGTGCAGGTCGTCCAGTTCGGCCAGCAGGTCTACGCTGACGAAGTCGGCCAGCACCGGGACGGTCACGTCCGCCAGCTCCTGGGCCGTGCGGGTCACGTCGAGCGTGCCGCCGATGCGCCGGCCGGCCTCGGCGATCAGCTGGAGCCGCTGGCGGGCCCGGAACTGCTCCGTCATGTCGTGCGCGGAGAGGCAGACACCCTGGATCGTGCCCTCGGGGTCGCGCAGCGCGGACATGAAGACGGACCAGGCGTGCTCGTGGTCCTCGCCCGGGGCGCGCAGGTAGTTCTCCTCGTACTGCGGCTCCCCGGTCCGCAGCACCCGGGCCATGCTGCGTTCCGCCCGGGCACCGGCGTCGTCGTCGACGATCTCGGAGACACGCAGCCCCCGCATCTCCGCCTCGGTGAGCGCCACGGAGCGTTCCATGTCCGCGTTGGCCCGGCGCAGCCGCAGCCGGGTGTCGTAGAGCGCCAGGGCGCAGCACGGGGACTGGGCGAAGCTCCAGCTCACCAGGGCGTCGTCGAGGCCGGGCCGGGGCTGCCCGCCGGTCAGCGCGGAGACGATGAGCCAGGCGGGGGCGCCGGTGCCGGGCTCCCGGTGGTGGGCGAGGATCCTGACCGTCACCTTGCGGCCGTCCCGGTGCCGGAGCTCGACGTCGCCGTTCCACCGGGGCAGCCCGGCGAGGGCGGGCATGCCGCCACGCACCGGGATCGGCTCGGCCAGCAGATCGGCGGCGCGGCGGCCGGTCATCCGCCCGGCCGGGTATCCGAGGAGCCGCTCGGCGCCCGCGTTCCAGCCCGTCACCGTGCCGCGGTCGTCGAGGGTGACGCGGGCGGTGAGGGCCTCGCCGACGAGGGCTTCGAGGACCTCGGGCTCTTCTCCGGACGACCGGGTGACCCGGCCGAGGGTGACGGGCTGCTCCATGTCGGTCATCTCGCTCTTGCGGGGAATCAGCCATGACCCCGGATACATGCAATTATCACCTGATTACCCCTATTGCGAGGCTTTGACCGTCCCACCGCGCCCCGGCTCGAAGGGCCTGCCGCCGCCCGGCCCGGGTAACCGCTCCCCCATGGGCGAGATCCTCGTGGGCACGTGTTCCTGGACCGACCGGGCGCTGGTCGGCAGCGGCTGGTACCCACCCGGGCGGCGGGACGCCGAGGGGCGGTTACGGCACTACGCCGAGCGGTTCCCGGTCGTCGAGGTCGACGCGTCGTACTACGCGCTGCCGAGCGAGCGGAACAGCCGGCTGTGGGCCGAGCGGACACCGGACGGGTTCGTGTTCGACGTGAAGGCGTTCTCGCTGCTGACCGGGCATCCCACCAGGGCGGCGGTGATGCCCGCCGGGCTGCCGGCGGACCCCCGGGACCCGGCGGTGCTGGACGAGGTGTGGGCCCGGTTCGCCGCCGGGATCGAACCGCTGCGGCGGGCCGGGCGGCTCGGCGGCGTGCTGTTCCAGTTCCCGCCCTGGTTCCGGCCCGGGCAGCGGGCGGAGGCGTTCCTGCGGGAGTGCGCCGAGCGGACGCGCGGCTGGCCCCTCGCCGTGGAGTTCCGGCATCCGTCCTGGTGGGAACCGGGCCGGGAGGAGGCGACGGGCGCGCTGCTCGCCCGGTACGGCATGGCCGCGGTCGCCGTCGACATGACGCAGGCGCTGCCGTCCTCCGTGCCGCCCGTGACGCCGGTGACCTCGCCCCGGCTGTCCGTCGTGCGGTTCCACGGCCGCAGCGCCGCCTGGGGGACCGGCAGCAAGGAGGACCGGTTCCGGTACGCGTACGGCGAGGACGAACTCGCCGAGTGGCTGCCCCGCGTGCGCCGGCTGGCGGAGCGGACCGAGCGGGTCCACGTCCTGTTCAACAACTGCTGCGGCGACGCCGCCGTGAGCGCCGCCGAGACCATGACCCGGCTCCTCGACGGCGACGGGCCCACGGCGGCGCCCAGGCTCCCCGAGCTGCCCAGGCTGCCTAGGGCGCGATCCGCACCTGCCGCTTCACCGTCACCTGGTCCACCTCCGACACCCGCACGGTCGTCTTCATCGTCCAGGTCCCGGGGAGGGGCAGGTTGACGGTGTTGGTGCTCCAGTAGCCGCCCCGGTCGGCGAGTTCGGCGTCGATCGGGCCGACGTCGCGGGAAGGGAGGCTGAAGGTGATGCGGACCTCGGGGACGACGACCAGCCCGGTGTCGGAGCCGTAGACCACGGCCTGGACGCCGTTCTCGCCGACCCGCGCCGGGTCCACGGTGACCTGCACCTTGCCGCGGCCGGTCACGGAGTCCACGCCCGTGTCGTAGGGCACCGTGACCTGGGAGACGGGCGGCAGCGCACCCGCCGGGGCCTGCTGCGCCGCCTCGGCCTGGGCGCGGCCGGGCAGGGTCCCGGTGAGCACGGTCGTGATCAGCAACACCACGGCGGCGACAGCGACTTCGACGAGGACGGAGCGGCGCAGGCCACGGCGCAGGGCGTCCGGATCGCCCGGGCTGCCCGGTCCGCCCGGACCACTCGCGCTCGAGCCGCCCGCACCGGCCGAGTCACCCACATCGGCCGAGCCGCCCGCACCGGCTGAGTCACCCACATCGGCTGAGTCACTCGCATCGGTGGAGTCGGCCGAGTCGCCCGCCACCACGTCGGCGCCGTCCCGCTCCCCGGTTTCGACCGGTGCGCCGACCGGCTGCGGGACCCGCGCCGGTACGGCGGTCCGGGCGGTGCCGGCCGGTGCGGCGGTCCGGGCGGTGGCCGCCGGCGCGGCGATCCGCTCCGTCCAGCGCCGCGCGTACCCGGCCGCCAGCAACAGCACCGTCACCGCGGCCAGTTTGGCGAGCAGCAGCCTGCCGTACGACGTGCCGCTCAGCACGGAGAGGGAGCCGAGGCCGCGCCAGGACTGGTAGAAGCCGGTGACGCACAGGACGATGACCGAGGCGAACGCGATCCGGGAGAAGCGGGGCACGACCTCCGTGAGGTCCTCGCCGGAGGAGCGGCGCAGCGTCAGGAGCAGCGCCACGAGACCGCCGAGCCACACCCCGGTCGCCAGCAGGTGCAGCACGGACGACGTCATCGCCACCGGCACCTGGATCCCGGCCGAGGCGTGCTCGGCCGCGGCCCAGGTGAGGGCCAGGCCGGCGGCCAGGGCCGTGCCGAGGGCGAGTTCGACGGGCTCTCGGCGGTCCCGGCGCCTGGACAGCCACACCAGGAACACCGCGGTCAGCGCGAGGACGGCCAGCCGGGCGAGCAGGGCGAGGCCCGGGCGGCTGGACAGGGTGCGGCCGAGGGCGTCGGCGTCGAAGGCCGCCGCCGGGCCGGTGCCCGCCTCGTACGGGGCGCGCAGCAGGAGCAGGACGGCCGTCGAGCCCAGCAGCGTCCACCAGGCCACGACCAGGGGCCGGCGCAGCGGGGCGGTGCGGGCGGGCCGGCACAGCAGCGCGAACGCGACCGTGCCCACGAGCAGCGCGGCGGCGAGGTAGGCGAGGTAGCGGGCGGTGGTGTAGAGGCCGTCGGTGAGGGGGTCCTCGTCCGCGCCGGTGTCGACCTGGAGCATGGTCGAGGAACGTTTCCCCACGGAGAAGCTGAAGGCGCCGGAGACGGGGTGGCTGTCGGCGGAGACCACCCGCCAGGCCACCGTGTAGGTGCCCTGGGCGAGCTTGCCGGGCAGGGCGACCCGGGCCGTGTCGGAGCGGTCGTCGGCGTGGGTGGCCTCGCCGGTGGGGACGCGGCGCTGGTCCGGGCCGAAGACCCGGAAGGAGTCGTCCAGCAGGCCCACGGACTCGGTGAAGGTCAGGGTGACGTGGCGAGGGGCCCGCTGGACGAGGGATCCGTCGTCGGGGTCGGTGGAGCGGAGGGCCGCGTGGGCCGAGGCGGGGGTCGCTCCCCCGAGGAGCAGTACCAGCACGGTGCCGAGCAGCACCAGGGCTTGAAGTCGCCGGGGGTGTCCGACATTGCGCTCCACGTGGGTCTCCGGGGTCGGGCTGTACGGCTCCCGGTTATGTACGGACGGGAAGCGTGTAGCGCTCACCGGTCAGGCCTAGGGCCGGGAAAGCCCGGAGATTCTGTCGGCCGCGGCCGGGTAGCGGGCCGTCAGCTCGGCCGCGTCCCCGTGCTCGTAGCCCTCGAACGTGAAGCCGGGAGCCATCGTGCAGCCGAACAGGGTCCAGGAGCCGCCCTCGACCACCCTCCCGCCCATCCACGTGCCCGCCGGGACCGTGAACTGGACGTGCTGGCCGTCGAGGACGTCCGGGCCCAGGACCACCGTCCGGGTGCTGCCGTCCGGGGCGAGCAGGAGGAGCTCCAGGGGGTCGCCCCGGTAGAAGTGCCAGATCTCGTCCGTGGGCAGGCGGTGAAGGGCGGAGAAGTCGTCCGCCGTGAGGAGGGCGACGATCGCCGTGCCCTCCGGTCTGCCGTCGGGGCGTTCGGGGCCGGCCCAGGTCTGGCAGAACAGGCCGCCCTCACGCGGGATCGGCTCGAGTCCGTAGTGGGTGATGAGGTCGTCGGGCGTCACCCGGGCAAGAGTATCTCCCGGTGAAGGAAGGCGAGCTGGGCCTTCTTCTCCGGCAGGTACACGTCCGGGAGGTCGATCTCGGGCAGGACGACCACCGGCCCCGCCGTGAAGCCCTGCCTGAGGAAACGGGCGATCGCCTTCTCGTTGGCCACGTCCGGGTCGACGACGATCCGCCGGCGGTCCAGCCCGAGCAGGACGTACCGGGCGACGGCGGTCACCAGCCGGGCGGTCCAGCCGGGCTGTCCGCCCTCCGGCCCGGCGGGGGCGAGCAGCAGGTGGACGCCGATGTCGCCGGGCCGGACGTCGTAGCACTCGCCGACGCGGTCGGCCTCCGGCTCGTAGGTCTGCAGGAGCGCCACCGGCTCGCCCTCGCGCACGACGAGGAAGGCGTGGTGGGTGGTGAGTGTCTCCATGTGGGCGTAGATCTCGGCGACCTGGTCCTCGGTGAGGCCGGTCATGCCCCAGAAGACGGCCCGGTCCTCGCTCACCCAGCGGTGGATCACCTCGGCGTCGGCCCGCGGGTCCAGCGGCAGCACGCGGACGGTGCCGAAGCCGTCGGTCACCTGCTCGTGGACGGCGGTGCGGGAGGCGTACGGGTCAGACATCGGTCTCCTTCGTCAGCTGCGCCCAGTCGGTGACGACCGGGACGAGGTCTCCCCCGAGCCAGAGGGGGAGCTGGTCGCGGTGGTGGGGCGAGCCGGGCACGCCCGAGGCGCCGAGGGGGACCACCCAGCGGCTGTCCTCGCGCCGGGCCAGGTCCCAGACGTACCGGGCGGCCGGGCCCCGCGCGGCCCGGTCGGTGAGGCCCGGGACGCCCGAGGTGCACAGCACGCAGTCGTGGTCGCCGGACAGCCCCGGTTCGTCGTACGGCTGCTCCGGCTCCAGCGCCCGCCACGGGGCGAGCCGGTGGGTGTCGCCCCAGACTCCGGTCGGCGGCTGCGCGGCCACCTCCTCGATCGCCGCGCGGACGGCCGCCGGGCGGTCGATCCCGTACAGCTCCCCGGCGGCCAGCAGGTGTTCGAGGGCGAAGCCGACGCGGGGGACGAGGGCCAGCCAGGGCAGGAACACCTCGGGGTACGCCGGCGGGGTCGCCAGCGCGGCGAACGCCGGGTGCGCCGCCAGCTTCCGTACGACCGCGCCACGCACCGCCGCGTACAGGGCCGCGTCGGCGCTGCCGGCGTCCATGCGGCGGTCCCAGCCGAGGAGCCGGTCCCGCAGGGCGCGGGCCTCGGGGCTGAGGTCGCCGAGGGACTTCAGGTGCTCCAGCAGGGCGGTCGCGGAGGCGAGGTACGTGTCCGTGTGGACGGCGGGCATGTCGGCGGCGGACCAGCGCTCCCGGCCCGCGAGCAGCGCGGCGATGCGGTCGTGGCGGTGGGGCGGGGCGAACTCGACGCCGAGGGGTGAAGCCGGGCCGCGCTGGTTCGCCATGACGGCGACGCCGTCGGTGAGCCCGGCGCGGGGCGTCTCCTGTCGGCCGTGCCACTCGTGGCCGGGCTCCCAGGCGGGCACCAGCCGCAGCCGGTTGGCCTCGGCGCGCAGCGGCACGAACCCGGCCACGCGGTGCAGCACACCGCCCTCGGTGTCGGCGGCCTGGACGACGTTGACCGGCTCGGCCCAGCGGTCGAAGGCCCGGTCCACGTCGGCGACCCGGCGGGCCCGCAGCAGCGGCAGCAGGGCATCGAAGCCGAGGTCGCCGGTGACCCGGGGCGGGTAGCGCAGACTGACGGCGACCGGGGGCAGGCCCGGGTCGGTGGTGCCGCCGTCCAGGCCCTCAGGGCCGCCGATCACCACCGGGCCCCGGTCGGTCTCGATCACCTCGACCTCGACCGGCTCCTCGCCCGCGACCTCGACGACCTCCGTGTGCCGGACCGCCCGCCGCCAGACGCCGTCCGGGTCCAGCGCCTCCACTCCGGCGCCGGTGCGCCGCAGCCGCTCCCGGTACAGGTCCTGGTAGTCGGCCATGGCGTTGGTGATGGCCCAGGCGACCGTGCCGGCGTGCCCGAAGTGGGCGATGCCGGGGACGCCCGGGACGGCGAGGCCCACGACGTCGAACTCGGGGCAGGAGAGGCGGATCTGCTGGTAGACGCCGGGGTCCTCGATCCAGCGGTGCGGGTCGCCGGCGATGACCGCCTGCCCGGTGACCGTCCGCTCGCCGCCGACCAGCCAGCCGTTGCTGCCGGAGGTGCCGGGGCCGTCGGTGGCGAACAGGCCGGCGGCCTCCGCGCCGAGGTGGGAGACGACGTGCTCGCGCCAGAGCTTGGCGGGGAACCCGGCGAAGAGGATGTGCGTGGCGAGCCAGACGCCGAGGGGGGTCCAGGGCTCCCAGCGGCCGGGGGTGAGGCCGGTGCGGGCGAACTCGGGGGCCGCACCCGCGCCTTCGGCCAGTCCCGCGTTGACCCCGTCGACGTACGCCCGCACCCACGCGGCCGTCTCCGGGTCCTGCCCCTCCAGCCGCGCGAAGCAGCGTCTCGCGGTGTCGTCGAGTCTGGCGCGTCTGGCGAACCGGTCCCAGGCCAGGGCGCTCTCGCCGAGGAAGGACGCCGAGGTGCCCCGCGCCCGGTGGCGCTCGACCTCCAGCTGCCAGGCCCGGTCGCGGGCGGTGACGAGGCCCTGGGCGTGGGCGAGTCCGGCCGCGCTGCCCGCGCGCAGATGCGGAATGCCCCAGGCATCACGGTAGATCTCGGTGGCCACGCTGTGCCCCTTCTTTGCTTTAGGTTAGGCTTGCCTAAGTCATGCGTGGCGAAATCGTACGTGAAGGGTGAAGACGCGATGGGGCAGGGGCGGGGTTGGGAGGGCGCGGTCCTCAAACTGCTGCGCGCGAAGGACTTCGAGTTCACCGTGACGGACGCCGAGGACGTCACCCCGGACTACCGGCGGCTGCGCTTCACCGACGGCGGCCTGCTCGCCGCGACCGGCGTCCACCCCACCATGTGGGTCCGGCTCTGGTTCGACAACGCGGGCAAGCCGCACCAGCGGGCCTACACCCTGGTCGACCCGGACCCGGCGGCCGGCACCTTCAGCCTGGAGTTCGCGCTGCACGAAGGGTGCGCCAGCGACTGGGCCCGAGCGGCGAAGCCGGGCGACACCATCGAGGCCACCGTCCAGGGCACCGGCTTCGAGCACCCGAGCCCCGCACCCTCGCACGTCTTCGCCGTCGGCGACCCGGCCTCGCTCCCGGCCATCAACTCGCTCCTGGACGCGCTCGGTCCCGCCCCGGCCACCGTCTGGTTCGAGGGCGGCGACGACGCCCTGCCGTTCCGCACGGACCCGGACCGCCACGAGCTGCGCAAGGTCCCGCGCCAGGACTCCGGCGCGCACCTGGTCGACCGGGTGAAGTCGGACCTGCCCGGGCTGCTCCGGGACACCCCCGACCCCTACGTCTGGATCGCCTGCGACACGGCCACCACCCGGATCCTCGCGGCGTACGTCCGCAAGGAACTGGGCCTGCCCAAGCAGCGGGTGCACGCGCTGGGCTACTGGCGGGCCGGCTGAGGACGCGGCCCGGCCCGCCCCGGGGGATGATCGGGGCATGGACGTCACTCTTCACCTCGCCCAGGACCCCGAGGCCGACGCGCTGCTCGGCCGCAGTCCGCTCGCCGCGCTGGTCGGGATGCTGCTCGACCAGCAGATCCCGATGGAGTGGGCGTTCAAGGGTCCGGCGACGATCGCCCAGCGGCTCGGCACCGACGACCTGGACGCGCACGAGATCGCGGCGCACGAGCCCGAGGCCTTCGCCGCGCTGCTCTCGCAGAAACCGGCGGTGCACCGCTACCCCGGCTCCATGGCCAAGCGCATCCAGCAGCTGTGCCAGTACCTCGTCGAGCACTACGACGGTGACGCCGAGGCCGTCTGGAAGGACGCCGGCACCGGCAAGGAACTGCTGAAGCGGCTGGCGGAACTGCCCGGCTTCGGCAAGCAGAAGGCCCAGATCTTCCTCGCCCTGCTGGGCAAGCAGCTCGGGGTGCAGCCGCCCGGGTGGCGCGAGGCGGCCGGCTCCTACGGCGAGCCGAAGTCCTTCCGCTCGGTCGCCGACATCACCGGCCCCGAGTCGCTGGCCAAGGTACGGGCCCACAAGCAGGAGATGAAGGCGGCGGCCAAGGCCGCGAAGGCCGCCGGGAGGTAGCCGTCAGCCACCCGGCCCGTCCCAGGTGGCGGGCCCCTCAGGGCCGGTCCGAGCATGAACCATGACCGAGCCACCGAGCGGCTCCTGGACTCCGGAGCCGCCCCTCTCCCGCGGCCACGGGCCCCACCCGCCTCACGGCCCGGCACCCGACGCCCCCCAGGGCCCGGGCCCGCTCGTCCACGGACGGCCCCGTCACACCCAGCCGGGCCCGCAGGACGCCGGCGACGCCGCGTCCCCTCAGGGCCGCCGTACGCCGAGCGAGCGGATCTCGCAGCCGGTGCGATGAACGGCGCCCTCATACCGGGGAACGACCTCCCGTGAGCCCCGCACCGCAGCCCGTCCCCCGCGGCAGCCGCCGCCGAAGCGCCTGGCTGCGGGTTCTCGTGCTGCTGCTCGCCCTGCTCGTGCCGGGCGCGCACGCCGAGGCGCACACCGGGCCGACGGCCACCGTCCCGGGGGAGAGCACGACCGTCGTGTGCGACGTCCTCGACACCGCCCCGCGCCCGCCGGCCCGGGCCTCCCGCCGCGCCGCCGTCCCCCTGCGCCCTGCACCACTCCAGGGCCCCGGGCCCGCGCCCACCGCACAGCACCCCGTGCCCGCGCCACCGGACCCGCGGCCCGACCCCCGCCCCCTGCGTTCCGAGGTCCTGCGCTGCTGAGCGGACCCCGCCGGTCCCTCAGTCCCGCAGTCCCCGCACGGAACCAGAAGGAGCACAGCCATGCTTCAAGACCCGTACGCCGTCCTGCGCGCCCTCGTGCGCGCGGAAGCCGTCCGCAACGCCCCCAAGGCCGACGCCGAGCCGGAGCCGCGGAAACCGCGTCGGCAGCCCCCGAAGAAGCGGGAACGCGGCTGACCCGACCGCGGCGGGGGCGTCGGCCCGACGCCCCCGCGGCGCCCGGAAAATCCCGACGACACCTCACCCGTTCGGGGGAACCAGGCGCACGGTTCACGGAATCGCCCCCAGGAGCACCGAGAACAGCCGGGGCCGATGAAAGGGCTCATCCTCCGGCATATTCACGCCCCTGTTCCCGTTTCGTACCCCCTTGTGGGGTTTTTTTCAGCGTCGTACTCCGTCGCCATGGCTGCGCCCGGAAGGTCGTGACCGGTAGGCTTTCCGTGTGATCTTCAAGCGCATCGGAAACGGCCGGCCGTACCCCGACCACGGCCGGGAAAGCACCCGGCAGTGGGCGGACGTCGCGCCGCGCCCGGTCCGCCTCGATCAGCTCGTGACGACGAAACAACAGCTCGACCTGGAGACCCTCCTCGCCGAGGACTCGACTTTCTACGGCGACCTCTTCGCGCACGTCGTGAAGTGGCAGGGCGACCTCTACCTGGAGGACGGCCTGCACCGCGCGGTGCGGGCGGCACTCCAGCAGCGCCAGGTGCTGCACGCGCGCGTGCTCGAGCTCGACTGACCCCCGCAGGTCACGGGTTGGCCCTTTCGGGTTCCGCTGGGCGACGTCGAATGATCATCTAGTAGGCATCGTCGCCCGGGCGCACTACGCTGCGCTCATGAGCATGCTGACTCCCCCCGGCATGGGCGGCAAGTACCGCATCAAGGGCAACAAGTACCCCCGGATGCGCCGACCCCGGCGGCGCGGCAGGCTCGTCGTCCTGGCCGTCGCCTCCGTGACCGTGCTCGGCGTGGGCGGCTGGGGCACGCTGCAGCTCATCGACGTCTTCACCGGCGGCGGCAGAAAGGCTTCGGCGGCCGGCGGCGGCACGGAGTGCGGCCCCGCAACCAAGGCGAGCCCCTCGCCCAGCGCCAAGCCCCTGCCCGAGCCCCGCGCCATCACGGTCAACGTGCTCAACGCCACCACCCGCAGCGGCCTGGCGAAGAAGACCGCCGACGAGCTGAAGAAGCGCGGCTTCAAGATCGGCGACGTGGGCAACGCGACCAAGGAGTACGACAAGAAGGTCAAGGGCCCCGGCGTGCTGCTCGGCCCCGCCGCCGCCCGCGACACCGCGCTGCCCGTGCTCGGCACCCAGCTCCCCGGCGCCGAACGGCGCACCGAGGCGGCCCGCAAGGGCGCCGCCGTCGACCTCGTCATCGGCGACGGCTTCAAGGAGCTGGCGAAGAAGCCGGCCGCCGACCAGGCCCTGACCAAGCTGGCCAGGCCCGAGCCGGCGCCGTCGAAGAAGGGCTGCTGAAGCCCGGAAGGACCCCTGGGCCCAGAGAGCCCTGGGGCCCAGAAGGAGCCCTGGGGCCCGTAACGACCCCTCGAGCCCAGGCCTACTCGGCCGCCCCGTACATCCGGTCCCCCGCGTCGCCGAGGCCCGGGACGATGTAGCCGTGCTCGTTCAGTCGCTCGTCGACCGACGCGGTCACCACCGTCACCGGCGTGCCCGCCAACTCGCGCTCCATGACCTCCACGCCCTCCGGCGCGGCCAGCAGCACCACGGCCGTCACGTCGTCGGCACCGCGCCGGATCAGCTCCTGGATCGCCGCGACCAGCGTGCCGCCGGTGGCGAGCATCGGGTCGAGCACGTACACCTGACGGCCCGACAGGTCCTCCGGCATGCGCGTCGCGTACGTGGAGGCCTGGAGCGTCTCCTCGTTGCGGATCATGCCGAGGAAGCCCACCTCGGCGGTCGGCAGCAGCCGGACCATGCCGTCCAGCATGCCGAGGCCGGCCCGCAGGATCGGCACGACCAGCGGGCGCGGGTGGGACAGTTTCACGCCCGTGGTCCCGGCCACCGGCGTCCGGATGTCGACCTGCTCGGTGCGCACGTCGCGCGTGGCCTCGTAGGCGAGCAGGGTGACCAGCTCGTCGGCGAGACGGCGGAAGGTCGCGGAGTCGGTGCGCTGGTCGCGCAGCGTGGTGAGCTTGTGGGCGACCAGGGGGTGGTCGACGACGTGGAGACGCATGTCGACAACAGTAACCGGGCCGGATGAGCCCGGCCGCACGGCAAGCCCGCCGCCCGGCCGTCACCCGTTCGCTGGCGTCAAACCGCCCGTCCGGGGGAATGTGGGAGGGACGGACTGGGGGTGGTGAGCCTGATGCCCGACCGGGATTCCCGACGAGTGGTTCCGTCGCCGCGCGCACAGCCCGGGGCGGACCCGGAGACCGACCGGATGGACGAGACGACCGACACCGACGAGTCGGACGCCGAGCGCCGCCGGCGCCGCGCCCGGTTCCTGCGCGACCTGGCCGAGGCCCGGGAGCTGCGCGACCGCGTCCAGCCGCGCCGCGCCAAGACCGCCCGGCTGCGCCACGCGATGCGCATGCGCACCTTCCGCTGGTAGGAAACGGGTGAGGAAACCCCCGGGGAAGATCACGAACCGCGCGGGCGTTGTCGAGGTGGCCGTGCGTGGAGCGGGGCAAAGCCGCGTACGATCCGCAGGTGGCGGCAACGAGCGTGCGATCAAAACTGCCGGACACAGGGAGCCGAAGACGTCCCCTGAACGCCTTGTTTCTGCCACGATTCCGAGTGGGTGGGGCTCGGACGAGCACTCCCCGCCCGCAACCTCCGCCGGGGGGACCCCCAACCGGCACGCCTATGACCAGTGGGAGAGTCACGGTGTACTTCGCCGCACTGCTCGCGCGCACCGAAGACGGGTGGGAAGCGAGCGACACAGAGCTCGACGATGTGGAAACCCTGTCGGATCTGGCCGACCTGGCCCGTGAAGCCTCCCCCGACGAGGACACGGTGCTCGTGCTCATCGAGCAGGAGGACGCCTGGTTCGGCGTCGTCCGCGTGGACGGCGAGGACGACCCTCGCATCTACGTCTCGGACGCCGCCGCCGCTGCCCGCAGCAGCTACGGCGAGATCCTCCTCACCGACGAGCTGCTCGGCCGGGACCCGGACGACGGGGACGACCTGGACGCCCTCGACCTCGACGGCACCGAGGACGGTGAACCCGACGACGACGAGTCCGACGACGCCGACCCGGTCGCAGGCTCCGCCGAGTCCGTGCCGCACGGCCCGGTGGGCGACGCCCAGATCCTGGAGGACCTCGGCGTGAGCGAGAAGGAACTGCGCACGCTGTCGTCGGACGCCGTCACCGAGATCGCCGAGTCCCTGGGCGCCTCGGAGACCCTGGAGACCGTCCGCTGACCGCTCGCGCCACCCCCGGACCGCCCGATCCGGTACGGGACCCCTGGCGGCCCGCGATGCGACTCGCCCTGGACGAGGCCACCGCGGCCGTCCAGGGCGGGGACGTCCCCGTCGGCGCCGTCGTCCTGGCCCCGGACGGCACGACCGTGCTCGCGGCCGGGCACAACGAACGCGAGGCCGGCGGTGACCCCACCGCCCACGCGGAGGTGCTCGCCCTGCGGCGGGCCGCCGCCGCACTCGGCGCGTGGCGGCTCGCCGGCTGCACCCTCGTGGTGACCCTGGAGCCCTGCACGATGTGCGCGGGCGCGATCCAGCAGTCCCGCGTCGACCGGCTCGTCTACGGCGCCCGGGACGAGAAGGCCGGCGCGGCCGGCTCCCTCTGGGACCTCCTCCGCGACCGGCGGCTCAACCACCGCCCCGAGGTGATCGAGGGCGTGCTCGCCGAGGAGTGCGCCCGGCTCCTCACGGCGTTCTTCCGCGACCGCTGAATCCTCGGCCGCCGGATCCCGAATACCGATTTCGGAGCACGCGCCACCTTGCTGTAAGGTCTCCCTCGGTAGCGTGTCCGAGCGGCCGAAGGAGCTCGCCTCGAAAGCGAGTGTGGCGCAAGTCACCGAGGGTTCAAATCCCTCCGCTACCGCTTGAGAAGGGCCCCGTCGTCGGACGGGGCCCTTCGTGCGATCCGCCCCTTCGTGTGCCGGAATCTTCGTGCGATCATGTGCGCTGTCCGGAACACCAGTGACTGGGGAGGCCGCGATGGCGGTGAACGCGAAGAAGGTCGCCGTCTACGTGCTCGTGGTCTTCGTGATGTACGTGATCATCACGGACCCGAAGGGGGCCGCCGGCTACGTCCAGATAGGGTTCGAGGGCATATCGGACGCCGCCCGGGCCCTCGGCGACTTCGCCACCTGGGTCGCCGACGGAGGAAAGTGATGATCCGCCACCTGGTCCTCTTCAAGCTCCACGAGGGCGTCGAGCGCGACGACCCGCGCGTCCTGAAGGGGGTCGAGGCCTTCCGCGCGCTCGACGGCACGATCCCCGAGATCCGCTTCTGGGAGCTCGGCTGGAACGTCAGCGACCGCCCCATCGCCCACGACTTCGCCATCAACTCGGCCTTCGACGACGCGGAGGCGCTGCGCCGGTACGTGGAGCACCCCGCCCACCAGGCCGGTGTCGCCCAGTGGCGGGAGTTCTCCACCTGGGTGATCGCGGACTACGAGTTCTGACCCCGGCCGCTTCGCCCGCCTGAAGCCCCCTGTCACCGCGACAGGGGGTTCTTCTGTTGCGCGGGTTTATTTGTGCACCATTCATCCCTCAACACGTAGTTATGGGGTGCTTGCACACAGTGCACATGTCTTGTGATGCTATGACCGCTTTTGATGGAAGAGTTGACGGATGAGTTGACGATGACGAGGTGGAGTTGACCGTGCTGGCCAGTACCGCACCTCAGGCACCCACCTCTGAAACCTCGGAAAACTCGGAAAACTCGGAAACCCCGGACACCGCCCCGGCCGCTCCCCAGCGGAGCCGTGGCGCCGACACCCGCGCCCTGACCCAGGTGCTCTTCGCCCAGCTCAAGGAGCTCCAGCCGGGCACGCCGGAGCACGACCGGGTGCGCGGGGCACTCATCGAGGCGAACCTCCCGCTCGTGCGCTACGCGGCCGCCCGCTTCCGCTCCCGAAACGAGCCCATGGAGGACGTCGTCCAGGTCGGCACCATCGGGCTCATCAACGCCATCGACCGCTTCGACCCCGACCGGGGCGTGCAGTTCCCGACGTTCGCGATGCCGACGGTCGTCGGCGAGATCAAGCGCTACTTCCGCGACAACGTCCGCACGGTCCACGTGCCGCGCCGGCTGCACGAGCTGTGGGTGCAGGTGAACAGCGCGACGGAGGACCTGACGACCGCGTTCGGGCGGACCCCGACGACCGCGGAGATCGCCGAGCGGCTGCGCATCACCGAGGACGAGGTGCTGTCCTGCTTCGAGGCCGGGCGGTCGTATTACGCGACCTCGCTGGAGGCCGCGCAGGAGGGCGACGGGCTCCCGGGGCTGCTGGACCGGCTCGGCTACGAGGACCCCGCGCTGGACGGCGTGGAGCACCGGGACCTCGTGCGGCACCTGCTCGTCCAACTGCCCGAGCGGGAGCAGCGGATCCTGCTGCTGCGGTACTACAGCAATCTCACGCAGTCTCAGATCAGCGCGGAGCTCGGCGTCTCGCAGATGCATGTCTCGCGGCTACTCGCGCGTAGCTTCCAGCGATTGCGGTCTGCGAACCGAATCGACGCGTAACCGCAAACAGGAGCGAGAGGTCACCTGGGTGAGGGAATCGCTCATCAGGGCCGTTACCGGCGGTTCGGGGCCGACACGGCGTCAGACCCCTTGTTTGCAGGGCTGATTCGCGTCTCAGATGTCGACATGTCACTACAGCGTGTTGCCGACATGTGACATTCTGCGTGAAGCGCGTTTGCCGGGGCTTCGGCTCCGGTATTCAGGTGAAGGCTGCGTTCCTCAGACGGGGGCGTTCGCCGCGACCGTCCCGCGACCCAAAGGGGGTGGCATGTCCGCAGAACAGGGCAGCTCGAAGGTGCTCACGCTCGCGGAGAGCGAGACAGCTCCCCATGCTCTCGACTCACTCGGCCCCATCGATGACGTGTCGGCCTTGGCGGCCGAGCCCGTCCCGGCACTTCCGGCCGCGGGCGCCATCGACACCCGCACCCTGTCCCGCTCCCTGTTCCTGCGGCTGGCCGCGCTCGACGAGGACAGCCCCGAGCGTGCGTACGTCCGTGACACGCTCATCGAGCTCAACCTGCCGCTCGTGCGGTACGCGGCCGCGCGCTTCCGGTCGCGGAACGAGCCGATGGAGGACATCGTCCAGGTCGGCACGATCGGGCTGATCAAGGCGATCGACCGGTTCGACTGCGAACGGGGCGTCGAGTTCCCCACGTTCGCGATGCCAACCGTCGTGGGTGAGATCAAGCGGTTCTTCCGCGACACCTCGTGGTCGGTGCGGGTGCCGCGCCGGCTTCAGGAGCTGCGGCTCGCGCTGACCAAGGCCAGCGACGAACTCTCGCAGAAGCTGGACCGGTCGCCGACGGTGACCGAACTCGCCTCCGTGCTCGGGGTGTCCGAGGAGGACGTCGTCGACGGCCTGGCGGTGGGGAACGCGTACACGGCGTCCTCGCTGGACTCGCCGGCGCCGGAGGACGACGGCGGCGAGGGGTCGCTGGCGGACCGGCTGGGGTACGAGGACACGGCGCTGGAAGGCGTGGAGTACCGGGAGTCCCTGAAGCCGCTGCTGGCGAAGCTGCCGCCCCGCGAACGGCGGATCATCATGCTCCGCTTCTTCGCGAACATGACGCAGTCGCAGATCGGCGAGGAGGTCGGCATCTCGCAGATGCACGTCTCGCGGCTGCTGACCCGGACGTTGGCGCAGCTTCGGGAAGGGCTGATCTCGGACTGACCGGGGCGGGTGCCTCCGGCGGTTGAGCCGGGGGTGCCTGCGGCGGCCTGTGCGGCTGGGTGGGGGCTTGTGTCCGCGCCTAGTCGCCGGTGGTGGGTCGGGGCCGCGCCGGGGGGTGTCCGTCCTCGGAACGGCGCGATGGACCCACTCACCGACTGACTGGCGTTGACGCGCCAACCGCTGCGGGCGGACACCCCCCGACACGTCCCCTTGCGTCGTCCGGCGGCTGCGGGTGCGTCTCGGCTGCCGCCGCAGACCCACCGTCGCGGGGCCCGCCGCCTGGCTGCGGGCCGCCCGTCCCGCTCAGCTGCGGGCATGCGTGCCGCTAGGGGCGGCACGGGTGGGCGGTGGGGGCCCCTGCTCGAGCGAAGCCGAGAGCTTGGGGGAGGCACCCCGTTCCGCCGGGTTGCGGACCCACCCGGCCCCAGCAGCAACGCCGAGCGCTGAGAACCGGCAGCAGCCGGCAAGGACCCGTTACGACAGCGCCAGCCAAGCCACCGCCGCGACGATCGCCACCGCGACCACGACGCCGAGGATGAGACCGATCCGCGGCCCGCCACTGCTCGCCGCGGCCTGCCGCCCCTGCGGCGCCTCGTCGACGAACGCGCGGAACATCTGGGTGCTGCCGGCAGGGTCGTGATTGCCCTGGGGGGCCTGGTTGTTAGCCATGGCCCGAGACCCTAGCGAAAACGCCGGGGCTCCCCAAGTGGGGGTTGGCCTTCCGTTTGTCCTGGCGCGACCCGTACCGCCAGGCTCGCCACCTGCACATTTACTGCCGCAATACTTGCCTTTGCCAAGTTTTTTATGCCGCACACCCCTCTTTTATTTGCCTTCAGCAACCAACAGCTGTCATGGTTGCCCTAAGCAACGAAAGCGGAGGTGTCATGGCCGAGAGGGCGCAGTACGAGGAGCTGGTCCGCCAGTTCAGTGCCTTCGGCGCCGTGAAGCGGGAGCTCGGCAGGATCATGCCGGCCGAGTGCCCCGGCGGATCGGCGGCCGTGCTGACGCTGCTGGGCCGCCACGGCGACATGCGCATGAGCAAGCTCGCCGAGCTGCTCGCGGTGGACATGTCGGTCACCAGCCGCCATGTCGCGCACGTCGTGGCCCGCGGCTGGATCGAACGCTCCCCCGACCCCGCGGACAAGCGCTCCCGCATCCTGCGCCTCACCCCCGCGGGCCACGCCCAGCTCGACGAGCTGTCCCGGCGGACCACCGAGGTGTTGGCCGAGCGCCTGAGCGACTGGACCGACGAGGAGGTCGGCCAGCTCACGGACCTGATGGCGCGGCTGCGGGAGAGCTTCGACTGCCGGCCCGCGGCCCGGGCGGCGGCACCGCCCGCTTTCGAACGGACCACCCGTACACCCGCAAGCACGTAAGTAAAGGAAGCCCATGGCAACGACCACACCAGCCGGTGTGCGGGCTCATGCCAAGCACGGGGGAGGCTCCCACGGCTCCTCCGGCGACGGCGCTGCGATGACGCACCGGCAGATCATGGAGGCCCTCACCGGCCTGCTGCTCGGCATGTTCGTCGCGATCCTGTCGTCGACGATCGTCTCCAACGCCCTGCCCCGGATCATCGGGGACCTCGGCGGCGGCCAGAGCGCCTACACCTGGGTCGTGACCGCGTCCCTGCTGACGATGACCGCCTCCACCCCGCTGTGGGGCAAGCTCGCCGACCTGTTCTCCAAGAAGCTGTTGATCCAGCTCGCGCTGGTGATCTTCGTGCTGGGCTCGGCGGCGGCCGGCATGTCCCAGAACCCCGGCATGCTCATCACCTTCCGCGCCGTCCAGGGCATCGGCATGGGCGGTCTGTCCGCGCTGGCCCAGATCATCATGGCGGCGATGATCTCGCCGCGTGAGCGCGGCCGGTACAACGGCTACCTCGGCGCCGTCTTCGCCACCGCGATGGTCGGCGGCCCGCTGGTCGGCGGTGTCATCACCGACACCGACTGGCTCGGCTGGCGCTGGTGCTTCTACGTCGGCGTGCCCTTCGCCGTGATCGCCCTGCTCGTGCTGCAGAAGACCCTGCACCTGCCCGTGGTGAAGCGGAAGGTCAAGGTCGACTGGGCCGGCGCCTTCTTCATCACCGCGGCCGTCTGCCTGCTGCTCATCTGGGTCACCTTCGCCGGTGACAAGTACGACTGGGTCTCGTGGCAGACCTATGCGATGGTCGGCGGTTCGCTGGTGCTGCTGGCGGTCTTCGTCCTCGTCGAGTCCAAGGCGAGCGAGCCGATCATCCCGCTGCGGCTGTTCCGCAACCGCACCATCACGCTGGCCTCGCTGGCCTCGCTGTTCGTCGGTGTCGCGATGTTCGCGGGGACCGTCTTCTTCAGCCAGTACTTCCAGCTGGCCCGGGACAAGTCGCCGACGATGTCCGGCGTCATGACGATCCCGATGATCGCGGGCCTGTTCGTCTCCTCCACCGTCTCCGGCCAGATCATCACCCGGACCGGCCGCTGGAAGGGCTGGCTGCTCGGCGGCGGTGTGCTGGTGACCGCGGGCCTGGGGCTGCTGGGCACCATCCGGTACGACACCGAGTACTGGCACATAGCGATCTTCATGGCGCTGCTGGGTCTCGGCATCGGCATGATGATGCAGAACCTGGTGCTCTGCACGCAGAACCAGGTGGAGCCGGGTGATCTCGGTGCCGCCAGCTCCACGGTGACCTTCTTCCGGTCCCTCGGCGGTGCCGTGGGCGTCTCCGCCCTGGGCGCGGTACTGGGCAACAAGATCACCGACTACGTCAAGGACGGTCTCACCGACCTCGGCCCCAAGGGCGCGGCCCTGGGTCACGCCGGCACGGGCGAGGGCAACATCCCCGACCTCGGCGCGATGCCCGCCCCGATCCGCACCGTCGTGGAGAGCGCCTACGGCCACGGCGTCGCGGACGTGTTCCTCTACTCGGCCCCGCTGGCGCTGCTCGCCCTGCTGGTGTCGCTGTTCATCAAGGAGGTCCCGTTGAAGACGAAGGGTGGCCTGGCGCAGGCCGCGGACGCGGACGCGCCCGCCGAGACCCCGGTCGAGGCTCCGGCCACGGCGTCCGCCGAGGCGGCGGCCGAGGCTCCCGCCGGGCAGCGGGCCGTGCCGAGCTGGGCCGTGGCCGAGACCGAGGGCGCCGACGGGACCGGGCCCGAGGGCACGCGGCGGCTCGCCGCCGTCGCCACGGTGGCCCGGGGCGAGGAGCCCGTCTCCGGCGGAGGCGGTGTGCCGGTCCGCGGTTTCGTCCGCGGCAACGAGTCCGCGCCCGTGCCGCGGGCCGCCGTCACGCTGATCTCGCTGGCCGGGCGTCAGCTGGGCCGGTCCGTGGCGCAGGCCGACGGCTCCTACGCGCTGGACGCCCCGGGTTCCGGGTCGTACGTCCTGATCGCCTCCGCCGACGGCTTCCAGCCGCAGGCCTCCACGGTCGTGGTGAACGGCGAGCCGGTCTCCTACGACATCCTGCTCAGCGGCACCAGTGGGCTGACCGGCCTGGTGCGGGCCGCGGAGAGCGGGCAGCCGGTCAAGGACGCGATGGTCATCGTCACGGACGTGCGCGGGGACCTGCTGGCCACCCAGGCCACCGGTGAGCAGGGCGAGTTCTCCTTCGCCGAGCTGGTGCCGGGCGCGGTGACGGTCGCGGTGAACGCCGCCGCGTACCGGCCGCGCGCCCTGCCCGTCGAGGTGGGCGGCGCCGGGGTCACCCGCGTCGAGATCGACCTGGACTCGGGCGCCCGCGTCCAGGGTGTCGTCCGCGCCCCGCACGGCCCGCTGGCCGACGCCCGGGTCACGCTGCTCGACCAGGCCGGCAACGTCGTCGGCTCGGCCACGACCGGCACGGACGGGGCGTACGCCTTCACCGACCTGGACGGCGGCGAGTACACCGTCATCGCCACGGGCTACCCGCCGGTGGCCACCGCCCTGACGGTCACGGGCCGCGGCACCGACGGCCACGACATCGAACTCGCCCACCCCGGCGAGTAGTACGAACCCCGGCCCGTGGCGGTGGGCGCGCTCTGAGCGGAGGTGCGCCCCTGCCACGGGCCGGTTTCATTCTGAGGAGCTACGTGTATGGGACTGACCGCGAGGATCCGCACCCGGGACGGATGGGCCGTGTCGCACGCGGTCGTCACGGTGGCGGACATGACGGGTACGCAGGTGCTGCGCGCCGAGGCCGACGCGGAGGGCGCCGTACGGGACGTGACGCCGCTGGAGCCGGGGGCGTACACGGTCATCGTCACGGCCGTCGGGTACGCGCCCGCGGCCTCCAGCGTGATCGTCACGGCGAGCGGGCGGGCCGAGATCGGCACGGTGACGCTGGCCCGGCAGGGCGGCACCGAACTGCCGCCGCCCGGGCCGTGGACCGTCGACCCGGTGCACTCCAGCGTGGCCGCCGTGGCGCAGCACCTGGGCATCTCCAGCGTGCACGGCCGGTTCACGGAGTTCTCCGGCTCGATCGAGATCGCCCCGGACGACGTCACCAAGTCCCGGGTGGAGGCGGTGATCCGGGCCGCGTCCATCGACACCGGCAACGGCATGCGCGACGGGCACCTGAAGTCGCCGGACTTCCTCGACGTGGAGCGGTTCCCGGAGATCACCTACCGGTCCACGGGGCTGACGGCGACCGGGTCGGACCGGTGGACCGTCCACGGCGAACTGGGCATGCACGGCGTCGTACGGCCGGTCGACCTGGACCTGGCCTACCTCGGCACCGGCCCGGACCCCTGGGGCGGCACCCGCGCGGCCTTCCGCGCCACGACCGAGCTGCACCGCGAGGACTTCGCGATGAACTACAACCAGGTCCTCCAGGCGGGCATCGCCGCCGTCGGCACGACGCTCAAGGTGGAGCTGGACATCCAGGCCGTGCAGGGCGAGTCACTCCCGGCGGCGTGAGGCGGGGTCTCCCGGCCGGGAGACTCTCGCCACCAATTGGCTGCACAGGTCCCGGAGTTTGACGTTGCGCTCCTGCGAGACCCGGCGCAGCCGTTCCAGCGCGAGGCGCGCGTCGATCCGCTCCCGGGCCATGAGGATGCCGATCGCCTGGTCGATGACGCTGCGGGAGAGCAGCGCGGTGCGCACGTCGGCCGCCGACTGGCGGCGGCGCTCGATGCGCAGCGCCACGCTGATCGTGTCCCCCGCCCGGGCCGCGAAGGCACGGGCCGCGTCCCGGCCCGTGCCCAGCACCCCGGCCCGCGTCCCGTAGAAGTTGATCGCGGCGCCGGTCTCGCCCTCGACGGCGATCGGCACCGCCAGCACGCAGCGGACGCCCGTGGACAGCGCGTAGCCCGTGTACGACGGCCAGCGGGACTCCGTGGCCAGGTCCGGGGCGTACTGCTCGGTGTCGGTCTCGGCGGCCTCGACGCAGGGGCCGGAGCCGTTCTCGTACTGCCGCAGGTCCAGGCCGCTGGGCAGGCCCTCGCTGCCGGCCAGGGTGAGCAGCCGGTCCGCGCGGCGCACCGTGATGCTGCACGCGGCGGCGCCGGGCACCTCCTGCACCGCGCGGTCGGTCAGGTCGCGCAGCAGGGTGTCGAGACCGCTGCTGCGCACCATCGCCTGGTCCAGCGTGTCGGACGTCTCGGAGCTCATGACCGTACGGGTATCCCGTCGGCGTCCCTTAACGCACCCGCCCGCAACTCACAGCAGCTCAGGTGGAGTTGTGAGCGCCGACGATACGGCGGGCCAGATCGCGCAGTTTCACGTTCTCGCGCTGGGAGGCGCGCACCAGGCTCTCGAAGGCCGCGGCGGCGTCGATGCCCTGGCGCTCCATGAGGATGCCGGTGGCCTGGCCGATCAGGTCCCGGGTGTGCATGGCCTCGGTGAGCTGCTCGCGCACGGTCGCGGACTCCAGGGCGAAGCTGACGTGCGCGGTGAACAGCCGGCCGATGCGTGTCGCGTCCTCGTCGAAGGCGCCCGGCTTGCGCGCGTAGGCCGTGAGCACGGTCAGCCGACGGCGGTCGGCGCGCAGCCGCAGCGACAGCGCCGAGCGCAGCCCCAGGGCCGACAGCACGTCCCAGCCCTCGTCGGACTCGCTGTCCGCTATCCGCGCGACAGGGGTGTGCCACAGCTGCTCCCAGTGCCCGGGCTGGTCGCGGCCCTCGTGCCGGGCCTCGGCGGAGCGCACGACCTCGTCGGTCCAGGCGAGGGTGCGGAGCTTGTTGCCGCGCTCGATCTCGGAGACACCGGCGTGCTCGGCCCCGGGCATCAGGTGGACGGCGAGCCGGACCGCCGTGCGCAGGGTGCTGTGCGGGGTGAGGGTTTCGTGCAGTTGCTGAGAAGCCACCGTGAGGGCTTCGGCCAGCTCGAAGCCGACCGCAAAACGGGGCAAATCAGGAAACTCGGACGCAGCCACCACGAACCTCTTCGGCATGCACGGCCATGACCATGCGCAGGAGAGCTCCGCAGCACATTCCCGACTGCGAGCACAGGACGGACAGCACTCTAACTGCTCGGTTGCCTCGAAGTGACGTCCGGCCGACGCCCGCGCCAGGCGCTTTCGCGACCACCTCGCGCCGTGGTGGAATGGGCCTCACGGGTCAGGAAGCGGCCATACCGGAATACGGACGAACGTCTGCCAGGTGAGCACCGTGACATTCCTCCCGAATCCCACCGAATCGCGTGACCTCCCCGGTCGCGTCCATCTCGCCATGCCCGCCGAGATCGACTTCTGCAACGCCGAAGAACTGCTTCCGCTCGTCGTGTCCGCGGTCGAGGCCCGGGGCGACCGACTGGAGGTGCTCGTCCTGGACCTCACCCGCACCTCCTTCATGGACTCCCAGGGCGTCCGCCTCATCAACGACGTACGGCACCGGCTGCGTCCCGGGGCACGGGTGCGCCTGGTGGCCCGGCCCGACGGTGTCGCGAGCCGCGTCCTGGAGCTGACCGGGCTGCGCCGGGACGTCCCCGTGTACGACAACCTCGCCGAGGCGCTTGCGTCGTAGGCTGCCGCCCATGGCACCGAACATCGCAACGAACACCCGCGTCTCGCTGGACGAGTTGCTCGACTTCGTCCGGCCCCGGCACCACGCGATCCTGCTGACCCGGCGGGCCGACGGCGGCCCCCAGGGCTCCCCGCTGACCTGCGGGGTGGACGACTCCGGCCGGATCGTCGTCTCCACCTACCCGGAGCGCGCCAAGACCCGCAACGCCAAGCGCGACCCGCGGGTGAGCCTGATCGTCCTCAGCGACGACTGGAACGGCCCCTGGGTCCAGATCGACGGCACGGCCGAGGTGGTCGACACCCCCGACTCCGTCGAACCGCTCGTGGAGTACTACCGGAACATCGCCGGGGAGCACCCCGACTGGGACGAGTACCGCGCGGCCATGGTCAAGCAGGGCAAGTCCATCATCCGGATCACGCCGGAGCGGTGGGGCCCGGTGGCGACGGGCGGGTTCCCGGCACGGCTCGTCGAGGGGGAGTAGCCGGTCCCTCCCGAGGGACTCCAGGGACTCATCGCTCCCGGGCGACCATCGCCTCGATGCCCGCGACGAGCAGTTCCAGCGCGAACTCGAAGTCGCGCTCCAGCATCTCGGCGACGGTGTCGCCGCCGCGCGCCGCCATGATCTCCTGGGACTCCCGGATGACGTCGGCGGCCTGCGGGGCCTCCGTCACCGTGCTCAGCGACTGCTGGAAGTACTCGTCCACGGTCAGGCCGGCGGTCGCGGCCCGCGTGGCGAGGTGGCCCTCCAGCGTTCCGTAGCCGTAGACGAACTGGAAGACCGCCGAGATCGTGCTCGTCAGGCGTTTCGCCGGCAGCCCGGTCCTGCGGACGACGCGCTGGACGGCCCGCGAGAACGCCAGGTTGTTGGGGCCGATGTTGAGGAAGACGCCGACCAGCGCCGACACCCAGGGGTGCCGCACCAGCAGTGTCCGGTACTCCCGGGCGAGGGCCCGCACCTGGTCGCGCCAGTCCTCGTCGGCGTCCGGGTCGGGCAGCCGCATCTCGCCCATGACCTGGTCCAGGGCGAGTTCGAGGAGGTCGTCCTTGGTGTCGACGTACCAGTAGACGGACATCGCGGTCACGTTCAGCTCTCCGGCCAGCCGCCGCATCGAGAACCTGGGCAGCCCCTCGGCGTCCAGCAGCCGCACGGTGACCTCGATGATCCGCCCCCGGTCCAGCCCCGAGGGCTGACCTCCACCCCGCCGCCGGTGCGCCTTGCTCTCCAGCCAGACGCTGGTCCGCGCCTGACCCTCCCGGGCCGCTTTCGCCATGGCGCACCTTCCTCGACTCTGGACGCCGATCATGCTAGGCGCCCTTCAGGGGCGCGGGGAACTGCGCGATCAACCACAGCGAAGCCGCACCCGCAAGACGACAACCAGCCCCGAGGCCCTATGGGGACACCCCCTCGGCGGATTCTGCCCGCTCGGCCCGCCGCAGCAACGCCGCCGCGACCAGACCACCGGCCAGCACGGCAACCGCCCCCACCAACTGACTCGTCTCCAACCCGGACGCGAACGCGTCAGCGATACGCGCCCTCTCCTCCGCACTGCCGGCCGCCGCCAGCGCCGCCGGCAGCGACGCCGCCGAGACGGCGACCAGCGACGCGAACCGCGAGTTGAGCACGGCCCCGAGAACGGCGACCCCCAGCCCGTTCCCGAACTCCGCGAGGGTCCCGTTGATCCCCGCCCCCACGCCCGCCTTCTCCGGCGGTATCGCGCTCATGATCGCGTTGGCCATCGCCGGCATGGACAAGGCCACCCCCGCGCCCATCACGACCAGGCCGAGCAGCATCCCGCCGTACCCGTGCCCCCCGAGCAGGGCGATCGCCGCGAGCCCCGCGGACACCAGGGCCATGCCGAGCGCGATGGCCGTCGGCGTCCCGGCCTTCAGCACCAGCTTCGCCCCGATCCCGGTGAAGTTCAGCGCCACGACGGTCAACGCCAGCGGCGCGGTCCGCAGACCCGCGTCCAGCGGCTCGTAGCCGAGCACGAACTGCAGGTGCTGCGTGAGCAGGAACAGCGAGCCCGTCATGCCGAACGCCACGAGGATCGCGCCCGCGACCGCGCCCACGAACTTCTGGTTGCGGAAGAAGTGCATGTCGAGCATGGGGTGCTCGGTCCGCAGCTCCCAGGTGACGAAGAGGCCCAGGACGGCCACGCCGATGAGCGCGGAGACCAGCACCTGCGTGGAGGTCCAGCCGTGCTCGGGGCCGGTGATGATCGCGTACACCACGGCCGTCATGCCGATGGTCGACAGCACCGCGCCGACCAGGTCGGGCCGGTCGCCCGCCTTGTGCTTGGACTCCGGGACGAGCGCGGCGACCGCGACCAGGCCCAGCACGGCCACCGGGATGTTGATCAGGAAGATCGCTCCCCACCAGAAGTGGTTCAGCATCACCCCGCCGATCAGCGGCCCGGCCGCGAACCCGAGCGAACTGACCGTCGACCACAGCGCGATGGCCTTCACCCGCTCCTTGTCGTCGAAGATCTGCACGACGACGGCGAGGATCGTGGTCATCAGCAGCGCGCCGCCGACGCCCATGCCCGCACGGGCCGCGATCAGCTGGGCGGGGCTCTGGGACAGGCCGGCCGCCAGTGAGCCGACGCCGAAGATCGCGAGGCCGGACATCAGCAACAGCTTGCGGCCGTAGCGGTCGGCGGCGTTGCCCGCGGTGAGCAGCAGGCCGGACTGCACCAGGGAGTAGGCGTTCATCATCCACTGGACGTCGGCGGTCGTGGCGTCCATCTCGCGGGTGAGCGAGGGGATCGCCACGTTCAGGATCGTGTTGTCCAGCAGCACGGTCAGCTGGGCGAGGCAGATGACACCGAGGATCAGCCAGCGTTGGGGGTGGCTCTGCGCCTGGGGTGGGGACTGGTCCTGGCCCTGTTCCTGGGAAGTCGTCGTCATGCTGTACACCGTAGAATGATGCCCATACGGTGTACAACCGAGTAACGGCGAAGGGCGGTGGCGCTCGGCCACCGCCCTTGTCCCGGTCGGGATCGCTCAGTCGCTCGCCTTCTGCGTGAGGTCGTAGAAGGTCGCCGAACCGACCGTGACCTTCTTGAAGTTGGCCTCGACCCAGGAGGTGATCTGGGAGGAGGTGCCGTCGCCGCTGCCGCCCATGCCGCCGCCGGCGGCGGAGGCGATGAAGTAGTGGATCTTCCCGTCGGCCACGTACTGCTTGAACTGGGCCAGGGTCGGGGACGGGTCGGTGCCGTTGAAGCCGCCGATGGCCATCACCGGCTCGCCGGTGGACAGCTGGTAACTCGCCGCGTTCTGGGCGCCGATGGCCGCCGCGGCCCACGTGTACCGGTCGGCGTCGGCCTCCAGCAGCTTCTTGGCCTGGGAGCTGACGCTCGCGCCGTTGAGCAGACCGCCCATGCCGCCACCGCCGCCCATGCCGCCCGTCCGGCCGCCGTCGCCGTTCTGCTGGTTCCGGCCCTGCTGGTTCTGGTTCCCCTGCTGGTTCTGGCCCGGCATGCCGCCGCCGGGGAAGCCCTGCGGAGCCTGCTGGTTCTGCTGGTTCTGCTGTCCCTGCTGGTTCTGGCCCCCGCCCGGGAAGCCGCCGCCGGGGCCACCGGCACCGGGGCCGCCGCCCGGGCCGCCGCGTCCGCCGGCCACCGCCGGGCCCGCCGTGACGATCGAGCCGGTGTGTCCCTCGTTCAGCGTGGTCAGGGTGTACGCCGCCGGACCGGCCAGCGCGGCGACGAGGCCCAGCCCCGCGGCGCCCAGGGCCAGTCGACGGCCCAGCCGCCCGGCGAAGACCAGGCCGAGGGCCGCGGTCAGACCGCCGACCAGCACCAGCCACTTCAGCCACGGCAGGTAGTCGGAGGAGCGGTTGAGCAGGACGTACCCCCAGGCCGCGGTCGCCGTCGTCGCCGCTGCCAGGGTCAGCGACGCCCACGCCTTGCCGCGCTGCTCCCAGAGCAGCACCGCGCCCATGCCGACGAGCGGGGCGATGTAGGGGGCGAGGGCCACCGTGTAGTACTCGTGGAAGATGCCCTGCATGTAGCTGAAGACCAGCATGGTCGTGAGCAGCGCGCCGCCCCAGACCAGGAACGAACCGCGGGTCACCGAGGTGCGCCCGGCCCTGCGGGTGGCCACCAGCCCGGCGACCAGGAGGATCAGCGCGGCCGGGATCAGCCAGGAGATCTGACCGCCGATGGAGGAGCTGAACAGCCGGTCCCAGCCGGTCTCGCCCCAGTTGCCGCCGCCTCCCCCGCCACCGCCGCCGACACTGCCGGTCTCCTCGCCGTTGAGGCGGCCCAGGCCGTTGTAGCCGAAGGTCAGCTCCAGGAAGCTGTTGTTCTGCGAGCCGCCGATGTACGGGCGGGACGACGCGGGCCACAGCTCGACGATCGCCACCCACCAGCCACCGGAGACGACGATCGCCGCCAGACCCGCGGCGAGCTGCCCGATCCGCTTCTTCACCGAGACGGGGGCGCAGACGCCGTAGACCAGGGCGAGCCCGGGCAGGATCAGGAACGCCTGGAGGGTCTTGGCGAGGAAGGCGAAGCCGATGGCCGCCCCGGCCCAGACCAGCCACTTCGTACGGCCGTCCTCCAGGCCCCGGATGACGAGGTAGCAGGCCACGGCCATCAGCAGCGCCAGCATCGCGTCCGGGTTGTTGAAGCGGAACATCAGCGCCGCGACGGGGGTGAGCGCGAGCACCGCGCCCGCGATCAGACCGGCCGCGGGGCTGAACCGGCGCCGCACCGCCGCGTACACGACGGCCACCGTGCCGACGCCCATGAGGACCTCGGGGACGAGGATCGCCCAGGAGCTGAGACCGAAGAGCCGCACGGACAGGGCCATCGGCCACAGCGCGGCCGGGGGCTTGTCGACGGTGATGGCGCCCGCCGAGTCCAGCGAGCCGAAGAAGAACGCCTTCCAGGACTCGCTGCCGGCCTGGACGGCCGCCGAGTAGAAGGAGTTGGCGTAGCCGGAGGCGCTCAGGTTGTAGAGGTAGAGCACGGTGGTGACGAGCAGCAGGCCGAGGAAGGCCGGGCGGGCCCAGCGGGGGTCCTCGGGGCGGCCGCGCCACAGGCGGCGCGCGAAGGGCCGCTCGGACGCCGGGGGCGGCGAGCTGGACTGCGGGGGTGCCGTGGCGGGCCGCTCCCCGTCGGCGGGGCTCGTGCCCGTCTCGCGGGTTCTCTCGTCGTAGGACGTCGTCATCGGGCGTTCCTCGGGTCGGTGTCGGTCGGGCGTACCGGCTGGAGTCGCACGGTGGCGTCCCTCCAGGTGCGGTCCGCGGCGTCACCGGCGCGGAACCGGGTCGTGTCGTACGGGGCGTACCGCCGCTCGGCCGGCCGCTGCGGGAGCGGGGCGTGGTCCAGGCGCGGGCCGTGGCCCCGGCGCGGGCCGTGGTCCCGGCGCGGGTCGGGCGTGCCCACGGCTGCCGGGGGCTCCTGCTCGTCCCGCCGGTCGGGGAACACCCACGCCCGGAAGAGCAGAAAGCGCAGCACGGTCGCCGCGAGGTTGGCGGCGATGAGGACGGCCAGTTCGGTCGAGTGCGCGGGGTCGGACGTGGCCGCGCCCAGCGCGGCGAGCGAGCCGCTGGTCAGGGCGAGCCCGATGCCGAAGACGACCAGGCCCTGCGCCTGGTGGCGGACGGCCCCGCCGCGCCCCCGCACCCCGAAGGTGAGCCGGCGGTTGGCCGCCGTGTTGGCGATCGCGGAGACCAGCAGGGCGAGGGCGTTGGCGACCTGCGAGCCGGTGAAGACGCGGAAGCCGCTGTAGAGCAGCAGGTAGAAGAGGGTCGACAGGCCGCCGACCACGCAGAACCCGACGAGCTGGCGGGCCAGCCCCTTCGGTACGTCCTGGATCTCGCGGTCGCGCGGGTCGTCGCCGAACGGCCGGGTGAGCCGGTCCAGCGGCAGCGACCCGGTGGCCAGGGCCCGGCCGACCCGCCACACGCCCTTGAGGTCGTCGGTCGCGGTCTTGACGATGTGCACGGTCGAGTCGGGGTCGTCGACCCAGTCGACCGGCACCTCGTGGATCCTGAGCCCGGCCCGCTCGGCGAGCACCAGCATCTCGGTGTCGAAGAACCAGCCGGTGTCCTCGACGAGCGGCAGCAGCGCCTGCGCGACGTCACGGCGGATGGCCTTGAATCCGCACTGGGCGTCGGAGAAGCGGGCCTGGAGCGAGCCGCGCAGGATGAGGTTGTAGGCCCGGCTGATGAACTCCCGCTTGGGGCCGCGCACCACGCGCGAGCTGCGGGCGAGCCGGGAGCCGATCGCGAGGTCCGAGTGGCCGGAGATCAGCGGCGCCACCAGCGGGAGCAGGGCGTTGAGGTCGGTGGACAGGTCCACGTCCATGTAGGCGAGGACCGGGGCGTCGGAGGCCGACCAGACGGCCCGCAGGGCCCGCCCGCGGCCCTTCTGTTCGAGACGGAAGGTGGTGACCTCGGGGATCTCCGCCGCCAGCCTGGCCGCGACCTGCGGGGTGGTGTCCGTGGAGGCGTTGTCCGCGATCGTGATGCGGAACGCGTACGGGAACGTCCTCGCGAGGTGCTCGTGCAGTCTGCGGACGCACGGCTGGAGGTCCTTCTCCTCGTTGTAGACGGGGATCACTACGTCCAGGACAGGCGTACCGGCTGGTGCGGCCGGGAGGTGCTCCCGCGCCGGCAGGGTGCCGGGAGAAGAGTCGGTTCGCATGGGACCGACTTTCGTCAGGCGCCCTGTTGTGCCCATGTGGTGACGCTGTGGCGTGCCTGTGAGTGCTGTTGCCAGTTCATTTCCCGCTGCGGCTGGGGCGGCGGCGCGGGCAGGCGCACGGTGAACACGGTCCGCCCGGGCACGCTGTCGACGGTCACGGCACCGCCGTGCGCGGTCGCCACGGCCTGCACGATGGCGAGGCCGAGGCCGGTCGAGCCGGTGGCGCGGGAGCGCGCGGAGTCGCCCCGCGCGAACCGTTCGAAGACGTGCGGCAGCAACGCGGCCGGGATGCCCTGCCCGTTGTCCTCGACGTCCACGCACAGCCAGGTGCCGCGCCGCTGCACCCGCGCGGTGACGGTCGTACCGGGCGGCGTGTGGGTGCGGGCGTTGCCTAGCAGGTTGACGAGGACCTGTTGCAGCCGGGCCGCGTCCGCCGAGACGAGCGCGGGCTCGTCGGGCAGGTCCAGCCGCCAGCTGTGGTCCGGGCCAGCGGCACGGGCGTCGCTGACGGTGTCCACGACCAGCGGGACGAGATCGGTCTGCTCGAACCGCAGTGGCCGCCCCGCGTCCAGCCGGGCGAGCAGCAGCAGGTCCTCCACGAGCAGCGTCATCCGGCCGGCCTCGGACTCGATGCGGCCCAGGGCGTGCCGGGTGTCGGGCCCGACCTGTTCCCGGCCGCGCCGGGTGAGTTCGGCGTAGCCGCGGATGGAGGCGAGGGGCGTCCTGAGCTCGTGACTGGCGTCGGCGACGAACTGCCGTACCCGCATCTCGCTCTGCTGCCGTGCGTGCAGGGCTCCGTGGACGTGGTCGAGCATCCGGTTCAGCGCGGCACCGACCTGCCCGACCTCGGTGTGCGGGTCGGTCTCGGAGTCGGGCACCCGCTCGCTGAGGTTGACCTCGCCGGTGTGCAGGGGGAGTTCGGAGACCCGGGTGGCGGTGGCGGCGACTCGGCGGAGGGGGCGGGTGGCTACGCCGACCAGCACGGAACCGGCGAGTCCGGCGGCGGCGAGACCGGCGCCGGTGACGCTGATCTCCACGAGGACGAGGGTGTTGATGGTGTTGGTGACGTCCGTGGTCGGGACGGCGACGTAGTAGCTGCCCTTGTCACCGGTCTTGTACTCGACCCGGTACTCGCCGAGGCCGGGGAGGTCCACGGTCCGCACAGTGCCGTCGGTCTGCGGAACGGAGGCCAGCGCGGCGCTCTGCGCGGAGCTGAGCGACTTCGCGGTCATCTGGTAGTTGTCCTCGGACTTCACACCGCGCGCGGAGTCCGTGATCCGGCCGCCCTCCAGCTCGGCGGCGATCGTCCCGCTCGGCTGCGGGCCCTTGGTGACGAACTCGGCGAGGGTGAACTCCTTCTTCTGCGCCGGCTGGTCGGCCGACCCGTCTCCGCCCGGGACCTTCGGCGGGCTCATCGCCGCCCGGGACGCGACCTCGTGGAGCTGCCCGTCCAACTGGTCGTAGAGATGCGACCTGAGGGCGAGGGTCGTCACGGTCCCGATCACCGCGCACACCACGGCGATCAGCACCACGGACGCGACGACGAGCCGGGTCCGCAGCGTGCGCGGCTTGCCCGTTCGCGACAGCCTGCCCGCTCTCCGCTGCGTACTCGGCCGTCGCCGCCCGCTCATGAGGCCGCCGGCTTGATCAGGTAACCGGCACCCCGCCGCGTGTGGATCATCGGCTCCCGCCCGGCGTCGATCTTCCGCCGCAGGTAGGAGATGTACAGCTCGACGACATTGGCCTGCCCGCCGAAGTCGTACGACCACACCCGGTCGAGGATCTGCGCCTTGCTCAGCACGCGCCGCGGATTGCGCATCAGGAACCGCAGCAGCTCGAACTCGGTCGCGGTGAGGTGGATGTTCTCGCCGCCCCGGCTGACCTCGTGGCTGTCCTCGTCGAGGGTGAGGTCGCCGACGACCAGCACGGAGTCGGAGCGCCGGTCGGCCGCGCCGGACCGCCGTATCAGGCCCCGCAGCCGGGCGACGACCTCCTCCAGGCTGAACGGCTTGGTGACGTAGTCGTCCCCGCCCGCCGTGAGCCCGGCGATACGGTCCTCGACGGCGTCCTTGGCGGTCAGGAACAGCACGGGCACGTCCGGCAGCTCGCGGCGCAGCCGCCCGAGCACGGTCAGCCCGTCCATGTCCGGCAGCATCATGTCGAGGACGACGGCGTCGGGCCGGAAGTCACGCGCGGTCTGGATCGCGCCCGTGCCGTCTCCGGCACTCCGGATCTGCCATCCCTCGTAGCGGAGGGCCATGGACAGCAGCTCGGTGATCGACATCTCGTCGTCCACCACCAGCACGCGGACGGGGCTCCCGTCCGGCCTCAGCAGTTCGGTGCGCCCCTGGGGCGAGGTCGTGGTCATGTGAACACGATGTCGAGGCCCTCTGAGAGCGCCCTTTCCGCACCCTGTGATTTCCCTGAGAAACACACAGGGACTTCTCAGGGAGCGCCTGGGTAGGCCGGGGAGTCGAGGTAGACCGAGGAGGCCGAGGTAGACCGGGGACAGGCTGGATCAGACAGCACGGATCAGACGGCCCGGGCCAGACAGCCCGGGCCAGACAGCCCGGATCAGAACAATCCGTCCTGCACCCCCGCCGCCTCCCGGAACGCCCGTACCGGAACCGTCGGTTCAGCCCCCGCGGCGGGTACCAACCCCCACCCGGTCATCAGCCGCGTGTCCAGCACGACGACGCCGCCCCCGGTCGCCAGATGCAGATCGGGCCCGGCGGCAGCGACCAGCTCCCCGCTGACCGCGCCCCCGGCGACAAGTCCGCTCACCTCTCCGACGGCGGCAGGCACCCCCGCGAGCCCGAACGCGTCGACATGATCGACGACCCGCAGCGGCTCCCGCGCGAGCGACTCCGGCCAGGCGGGGAGCGCCACGGCCCGCGCGTGCAGCGCGGTGATCTCGGCGGCCCGGTCGGCGGCCGCCTCCGGCAGCGCGGCCCGCACGGCCCGCTTCTCGGCGTACGGGATCCGGTCGGGCACGCGCAGGGCGGCCCGCAGCAGCTCCTCGGTACGCCGAGCCGCCATGAGGGGACCGACACCGAGCCAGCTGAAGCAGACGGCTCCCTGCTCAAGCAGCCGCGCGGAGCCCCGCTCCTCGGCCGTGATCCCGACCTTGACCATGCCGGGACCGAACCACGCCAGATATACGTGGTACGGCCGCGGATCGTCCGCGAGGGTATCCGCCGCCACGGAGTGCGCCCGGTCCAGCCGCGCACACTCCTCGCACCGCGCCCCCGTGCTCCGCGCCGGCACGGCCGCCCCCGTCGGGCACGGATGCCCCCGAGCCCCCACACATGTCCGCACGCCCCCTTCCGCGACCGCGAAGGCCACGCGTTTCCCCCAGGTCAGCGCCGTGCGCCGCCCGCCGTCCCAGAGCAGCACGGGACCCTCCGCCGACCACCGCAGCCCCGAGCACTTCCATGCCTGTGCCATCTCTGTCGAGAGTAGGGGGCACCACTGACAACGGCCCGGCGCCGAACCCGGGACCTCAGCGGCCGCCGAGCCAGGACAGCCCGGCCCTCACCGCCGTCACCGCTCCCACCGCCCTAACCGCCCTCACCGCACGGAGTCGGCACCCACGGCAGCGGCGGTCTCCTGCTCCCCATCCCGCTGGGCAGGCATGGTCAGGTCCGCGGAACGCCCCGCACTGCGCCGTCCCCGCCCGGCCAGCCGGCACGCCAGGCACTCCTCGTGCCCACCCGGCGCCGCCGAATCCCGCACGCGCCATCCCCACTCGTCGCGGGGCCGCACGCCGGGCCCCTTCCCCCACCCGGCGAGGTGCAGGGCCCAGGTGACGAGGAGACTCACGACCCCGATCGCGACGCCGCCGGCGATCAGCAGACCCGAGACCGCGCAGACCCCCAGCCCGGCCACACCGGCGCCCACGCTGGCGATCCCGAATCCGACCCACCCCGCGACCGTGTGCCCGTGGTCATACTGATGTGCGCTCACGTGCTGTCCCCTCGCCCAGGGACCCGGGAGGCCAAGAGCACCCCCGAACCCCTCACCACTAAGCCATTGACGGCTCAAACCTCTCACGAACTAAGGGAATTGGGAATGCAAGCGAAGCCGCGTCCGGCCGCCACACCGGAGCAGGCGCTCTCGGCGATGGACCACCTCATCGCGACCCACCTGGTCGGACAGCACGAGATCGCCCAGCAGGTGGGCCTGAGTGTGACCGACCTCACCTGCTTCGCCTACGTCCTCGAAGCCGGGGAGAACCTCCCCACGGCCGGCGACCTGGCGGCGCGGGTCCACGTCACCACGGGCGCGGTCACCGGCATCCTCGACCGCCTGGAGCGCGCCGGCTACATCACCCGCCGCCCCGACCCGACCGACCGCCGCCGTGTCCGCGTGGCCGCCCGGCCGGAGGCGGTCGCCCGTATCCGCGAGGTATACGAGCCGTACTACGCCCGCCTCACGCGGCTCTTCGCGGACTACTCCCCCGACGAGATCGCGGTCCTCCACGACTGGTTCACCCGCGCGAGCACCCTGGCGGCCGACTACCTGGAGGAACACTGCCGCACCGACTGAACAGGCACGGCGAATGCAGGGCTGCCCGCGGGCACACACAAAGGCTCTGTGGAGGGATCCACAGAGCCTCTGCTCACTGCTGATCTGTCCGCGGTCGCGGAACTAAGCGGCCTTGGACCGCGCCGAACGCCGCCCCGGAGGGGGGTTCCCGGCGTCCCTGACGTCCCTGACGTCCTCGAGCGGGAAGGTGTCGTCCTCCCCGTAGTCCGGGGCCTGGAAGGGGTTCGTCGCCGGAGGCGGCGACGCGGCGACGGAACGGCGGGGTTGCCCTTCCGGAGCGGAGAACAGCGAAGTCGGTTCGATGAGAATCTCTCTTTCGTAGCAGGCCCCCCGGGAGGGGCCTTATGTGCCGTGACCGGGCACAACGGTCCTACAGCTTGGTCATCTTGGCGTACGGGCTCAGGATCCGCCGGGGCGCCGACCCGAAGTCGACGAGCGCCGCGATCCCGTCCTCGATGCCGATCACCCGGCCGAGGCCGTACATGTCGTGCGTGACCTGATCACCCACGGCGAAGTGCTTGGGAGCGGGCACGACCGGAGCCTTGAAGGGGCTGGTAGGCAAATGACGCTTCTGTGCAGGAGGCTTTGTCATCGAACCCAGTATGCGCCCAGCCGTCTCGGGCGCGCCTGTGCTCGTCCACGTACGTGCCGTACATCTCGCCGAGGACGGAGAGGCGCGACAATGTCAGAGCGCACTTCTTTCTACAGCGCGTCCAAGGAGCACGGTGAGAGCCAGAAGCCCTGTGGAATGATCCACAGGGCTTCTGGCTGCTGTGCACTCGGCAGGATTCGAACCTGCAACCTTCTGATCCGTAGTGAACTGAACAACGCGCATGGCGTGCATGGCGTGAAGTTCAGAACACTGGACCGCAGGTCAACGACGCATCACGCCGTATCACGCACTGAACGTGTGAGACGTTCGTGAGACGGTCGCACATGACGAAGGGGCCCGCTCAACTCCACTGAGCGGGCCCCTTCTTCGTGTCCGCCTAACTCCACTAGGCGGACGGCTGTACCGGCTCGACGGGCCATTGTGCCGACGGCTGGCGTTCGAGCTTGGAGACGAACTCGGCGCGGTCGCCGGGGATCACTCGCACCGACGCCTCGACCGCGCGTCCGGTCCGGGCTGAGACTCCGACGGTGGTCGTCTCCCACACGGGCAGCTCGGTCGGGATCTGCAGGAGGCTCGCTTCCTCCTTGGTGGGCATGCGGACGCGCGTGCTTTCCTCCCACTCCAGCGGGCCGTGTCCGGCCTCCTCGATGCGGTCGAGGTAGCCACCGGGGCCCGTGCTGATCTCTCCGGCCTGCGGCGCCTCGGCGAGCACGTCGGGGTGAATCCAGGCATCGGCGATCTGGAACGGTGGCTCGCCGGCCGGGCTGGTGACCCGACGCCGCCGCATGACCTCGGAGCCAGGCTCGACGTCGAGACGCTCGGCGACGTCTGCCGGGATGGGCGCGAACATGCGCTTGGGCTGGCCGTGCACCTCCCACGGCTCATCCGGCCGGCTGGCCGCGGGGAAGATGTAGCCGCGCCGGGGGTCGCGCATGACGCTGGTCGACCGCGGGATGCGGCGCCGGCCGACGCTGCGGTCCTGCACGACGGTCCCCTTGCGCTTGATGACGCGCACGAGTCCTTCCCTGGCGAGCACATCAACTGCCTGCCGGACGGTCTCCTTGGAGTTCCCGTAGTGCTCCATGAGCTCGGCGGTCGTCGGGAGAGTGTCGCCCGGTTGCCACTCCCCCCCGTCAATGCGTTGCCGCAGGTCAGCGGCAACCTCCTCGTATCGCGCCATGATCACCCTTTCGGAGTTTTCCGAATATTCCTAGGACTCCTTGACTTCAGTAGTCCTAGGAATCATTCTAGAGGTACCGAAACGGAAAGCCCCAGCGGGGTGATCGCGGTGTTGCTGCACCGCGCCCGCCAGGGCTCTCAGGCATCCAAGAGTTGAGGTCTCAGATGCACGTTGAGCTTATCTCGCCTGCCCCCGAGCAGGCGCCGGAGCGCACGGAGCCGCTCCGCGTCAAGGACATCGCCACCGCCCTCCGGGTGAGCACGGACAGCGTCTACGCGGAGATCAAGGCCGGTCGGCTCGTCTCGTACCGCGTCGGTGTCGGCCGCGGCACGCACCGCGTCGCCCGCACCGCTTTCGCGCAGTACCTCGCCGACCGTGGCATCCCCGCGAGCGAGCTGGCGGTGACGCTGTGACGACGCCCGCCATCTCCCGCAGCAAGCCGTCCGTCGACCACCTGATGGACGCCCCCCTGTCCGTTCTCATCAACGAGCTGGGCGTGACCCTCTTCGACTCCTCGATCACCGACCGCGAGTTCTTCGGTGCGGTCGTCCAGAAGAAGACGGGTGAGTTGCTGCTCACCATGCCGACCGGCCGCAGCGAGTTCGAGCACGACACCGTGGCCCGCTACCTCCTGGCGCAGGCGCTCGGCGTGCCGGTGCCGGAGATGCCGGCGCCCATCACCACGACCCGCATCGAGGACGGGGCAGCATGAGCGACGAGGACGAGAGGGCGAAGCGCTTCGTCGAGCGCCACTTCCCGGAGGTCACCGCGTTCTTGGCCGACGAGCGCGGCGAGCTGCCGGTGTACGGGCCGACCGAGGTGTTCCGGGAGGAGGACGTCACGCCGGACGCGGTTGTGCGTGTGGCGTTCGCCCTGTCCCGCGAGCAGCTGCTGACGGCCCTGACGATCGGCTTCACCGAGCTCGTCCCCGACGTCGACGCCGAGACGATCACGGTCGAACAGACGCGCACCGAGGTCGAGGGCTGGCTTCACGCCGCGGCCGTCATCGAGCTGGACCGCTACGTGACCCAGGGCCAGCTGACGGCGTACCCGGTGGAGGCGCAGCCCGTCATGGACGCCCTCGCCGCCGCACTCGACCGCGCCTATCCGACGGTCCGCGAGCCGGACCCGCGACCCGCGCAGGCGCCGCGGTACGGGGACGGCACGGTGACGCTGCAGACCCTCGACGCGGGTGAGATCACCATCGACGAGCCGGTGTGGTGCACCGGTCACGACGGTGAGCAGATCGTGCAGCGCGTCGATGTCACGCACGTCGGATCGGCAACGGCCGGCGAGTTCGCGGGGGTGGAGTTCCTGCCCGCCCGCATCTCCTGGGGGCCGTTCGCGGAACTGCGCCCGGAGCCGTACCCGCTCGCCGACGTTGACGAGTTCCCCGGTATGGAGCCCGACGAGCTGCGCCAGCTGGCCGCGGAAGTCGGTCTGCACGCCGGCCGCCTCTACAGCAAGGCCAACGAGCTCGACCGGATCCGCAGGGGGATGCAGTGAACACCCTTGCTCCCCGGCCGACCGAGGACGCGGCCTTACGCGCCCACCGTCAGAGCCCTCTGCCCTCCGCCGAGCGCGTCGCCGATCTGCTGATCGTCGCCCGTGCGACGGACGACCGGTACGGGGCCCGACACTTCTCCAACCTGCTCGACCGGATCCTCGGAAAGGACATCCGATGAGCACCTCAACCGTAGCCCGCACCGCCAGCACCCCCCAGGCGCGAACGTGCCCGGAGTGGTGCGACGGAGTCCACAACGCGGACTGTGACGGGAACTTCTTCCACCGCGGCCGGCTGGCCGTCGTGTCGGTGCCCGAGAAGTCGGCGATGCCGATCGAGACGGACAAGGACATGCGCGCCCCGATGCTGACCGCGCACCTGGTCCTCCCGGCCGGCCCGGAGGGCGACGAGGAGGACCCGCAGATCACGGTCGACACCGGGGACCTGTGGGGGCCTTACGCCGAGCTCGACGTCGACCAGGCCGACGAGTTCATCAGCAGCCTGAAGGAGTTCACCGCCTTCATGGAGATCTACCGCAACCGGCTGGCCGCACTGAAGGAGCAGCAGTCATGACGACGATCCCTCTTGAGCGCCTCATCGAGGTGCCGGCCGTGTCGGCGCCCGGTCAGCACTGCCTGGTGGACCCCTACGACGAGCCGTATGCCGTCATCGGTCTCCGTGTCGTCGTCTCCCGTGACCACGTCGCGGCGGCCGTCGACATGGCCGTGTTCAAGCACTACGGCGACGGCCGCAGCGCCGACAGCTTGACGGTCGACGAGATCCGCTGGCACACGGCGGCCTTGGTCCTCTCCGAGGACGCGTTGGGTCTCCAGCGGGCCGGGGAGGCGATGGCGCAGCTGGCCGTTGAGGACTTCCACGAGGAGGTCACCCGCGAGCACATCCGAGCCTGCTACCGGGCCGCCGATCGGGCCTACCCCCAACTCTGACCCACCGGTTCCGTGCCCGCCTCCTACCGGGCACGGCCCCGCTCAGCCCGTGCGCGCCTCTCACCGTGCACGGTCTCCGCGGTCCCTGCCCGCACTCCACCGGGCAGGGCCCGCTACCCACTCTCATCCATCTAGGAGTTCACCCGTGAAGTTCCGTACCGAGATCCGTAGAAGGTCCGTCGAGCACACCGTCGACGGCATCACCCACACCATCAACAAGCCGCAGCAGGTGCGCGTGCCGGTTCTGCCCGCCGACTGGGATGCGCGCGCCATCAAGGCCGCGTCCGGCCTCGTCCTCGTCCTCACCCTGGTCGCGATCGTGTGGAGCACCGTCTCCATCGGCCAGCTGCTTCAGGGTGGCGCCGGCTACGCCGCGGCCGTCCTGTTCGACGTGTCCTGGCTGACCGTCCTGATCCTGGAATGGCTCGGCAGGTTCGACCCGGCAAAGCGCGAGTTCGCCCGCAACATGGGCTTCGTCCTCGTCGGCGCGACCGCGGGCGCGATCCTCTGGCACGGCCTGCTGCTCGGCTCCGTCGCCCTGGCGGTCGTCGGCGCCGCGGTGTCCGTCATCGCGAAGCTGCTGTGGATGGCCATCTTCCGGCACGTCGACAAGCCGCTGTCCGACGAGGACCGGCAGTGGGTCGACGCCGAGATCTCCAAGGCGAACGCCAAGCTGGCCGTTGCCGGTGTGCGCCGCCGCGTGGCCGTCGCCGAGGTGCAGGCCCGCGCCGAGATCCTCGCCGCCGAGCAGATCCTCAACCAGCTCGACGACGAGGCGAACACCGCCGAACAGGTCGTCGACGACGAGGAGCCGGTACCGGCTCTGGCCAGCCCGAACACGGTTCGCAAGCCCATCGAGGCGGTGCCGTCCATCACCGAGCTGGCACGACAGCAGGTCACAGCCGGCGCCTCCAACAAGGAAGCCGCCGCAGAGATCCTGCGCCTGCTGCCCACCGCCAATCCCGAGTCCGTACAGGCCACGGTGCGCCGCGAGGCACGCCGGATCAACGGCCCGTACCTGTAGATCCGCCCCGGGGCGGCCGTGCCTGGCCTGGTAACCGCCGGCCGCCCCGGGTCTCCCGCCGTAACGAAATCCGAAACGAAATCAGGAGACCCTCAGCATGACAGTGACCCTGCTCAAGGAGCGACAGGACGACGAGGAGTCGCCAGCCAAGCAGCAGGAGCGGCGCCGCGCCCGCTTCCGTACAGCTGCCCGCGCAGCACTGCAGAGCGATGCCGTCCGGGCGACCAGTCGTCTGATCGTTCGCCACACCTCCTACGTGGCCGGTGGTACGCGCGTGGTCATCCGTCGCACCTGGGACGGTCGCAGCGCCGCCAGGTACGAGCGCATGATCCGAGCGGCGGAGGCGGCCGGCCTGATGGACCAGGTCGCCGATTGGGAACAGCGCGGGCACGTCTTCCGCGCGTCCCGTCACCGGCGCCGTATGGACACCCTGCAGATGATGCTGAACCTGCCCAAGGCCATCGCCTCCGCGCTCGCCGCGGGAACGGGCCTGCTGCTGTTCATCGGCATCCTGCTGGCCTGGGCGAACAACAATGTTCGCGATGTTCTCGCCCCGCTCGAGGGCGCCATCGAGCTCGTGCGTTGGGTCTCGTTCATCGCGGGCGTCGTGTGGGATCCCCTGCTGTTCGCCGCCCCGTGGATCGCCCTCGCCGCGGTGTGGGCCGTCGGACGGACCCGGCACACCGCCCCGCAGTGGGCGCTGCCGATCCAGGACCGCGACATGGGCGGCCCCATCACGCCGCACATCGTCGTCGTCGCCTTCCGCGACCTGGGTATCTCCGCGCTGCGGAAGGCCATTGAGGACATGGGCGACGTCGGAGCCGCGATGCTCTCCCCGATCAAGATTGCTGGCTGTGGCGTCGAGGTCGACGTCACCCTGCCGTCCGGCGTCTCGACGGAGGAGATCCAGAACAAGCGGCGCAAGCTCGCCGAGAACCTCAACCGGCACGAACACGAGGTGTTCATCACCATCCCGCCGCAGCCGCGGACCGTGCGCCTGTGGATCGCCGACAGCGGTGCGCTCGACGAGCCCATCGGCCCGTCGCCGCTCATGCTCGACGAGGAGATCACCGCGGACTACTACACGGGCCGTGCCCCGTGGGGGCAGAACCTGCGCGGCGACGCGGTCGGCGTGAGCGTCTTCCAGCGGCACATCCTGCTCACGGGGCTCTCGAACCAGGGCAAGACAGCTGCGCTGCGTGCGCTCGCTCTGTGGCTGGCCCTCGATGTGACCGTCGATTTCTATGTGGCGGACTTGAAGGGCGTGGGCGACTGGCGCGGCTTCCTCGGCCTGGCCCGTGTCCTCATCCAGGGACCGACCGACGAGCACGTTGCCCAGGCAACGGACATGGTCGAGTGGGGTGTCGACGAGATGCAACGGCGTATCGCCCTGCTCGAAAAGTCCGGGGCGACCGACGGTGTCACCCGCGACATGGCCCGTACAGACCCGCGGTTCCGGCCGGTCGTCCTCATCGTCGACGAGGCGCAGGTCGCCTACGGCTGCGGCGCCAAGGGCGAGGACAAGCGGCCCTACGGCGGCAGCAAGGCCACCAGCCGCTACTTCCAGGCCGTGAAGAAGATTCATGACCAGGGCCGCGCCGTGAACGTCACCATCTGGGAAGGCACCCAGGACCCGACGGACGAGAATCTTCCGAAGCGGTCTCGCGAGGGCAACCACATCCGTGGCTCGCTCGTCCTGGGCACCGAAAGCCAGTCCAAGATGGCGTTGGGTGACGCGCCCGTCGACGCGGGCGCCGCTCCGCACAAGCTGCGCCGCGGCCTCGACAAGGGCACGCTCGTCGTCGCCGGCGACGGCATCGACATGGAGGCCGGCCAGGCATCGGTGACCGTGCGCACGCACTTCATCTCTGGCGACGACGCGGTCACGCTCACCGACCGGGCCAAGGCTCGCCGCGAGAGTGTCGCCACCGTCCACAAGCTCGAGGTTGTGAAGCCCGTCGACTACCTCGCCGACCTGGCGGCCGTCGTCGGCGACGAGAAGCGCGTCCGCACAACCGAGGTCATCCACCGACTGAAGAACCTCAACGCCAAAGCTTACGAGCACTGGACGGGCGGCCGGTTGAAGGCGCTGCTGACCGAGTACGGCGAGGAGCCGGGAACCTACGACGGCTACCCGGTGGTGCGGTGGGAGAGCGTTCAGCGGGCCCTCGAACGCCGCGAGGAGGAGATCGAAGAGGCTCAGTGATCCGGGCGCGGGCAGTGACTTCCCACTAGGCGAGTCACTGCCCCACCCCACTGGTCGTGACCAGCGCAAACGGCGATCTAGTGAGTCAGTGAGGCCGCCTCTAGGGACCTCCAAGTGCCCCAGGAAACGGCCTCTCCGGTGCCCGTAGCGGCCTCACTCACTGCTCGCGCCCGAACATCCACTCTTTCCGTATCTGATCGCTTGTAGTACGCTGCCCGGCAATCGACAGAGAATGTCGAGCTGCTAGCCCCAGGCGGCAAGCCAGTTCACCCAGGTGGAGAACGGCTCGCTGAGTAAGGCCAGCGGTGCCACCCAGGAGGTTCCAAAGGCGCCGGGCAGTGAGTGACCCAAGACGGGTCATCACGTGCTCGGCGTTCGTGTTTTCCGAAGGAACCTTCCATGGCCCGGTCTGTCTCTGGCCCCCGCCTCCGTGAAGCACGGAAGTCGGCCGGCCTCTCCGCCGAACAACTCGCCATCAGCGTCGGCCGCTCCGCCTACTCCATTCACGAGTACGAGCTCGGCCGCGTCACCCCCGGCACTGCCGTCCTGATCGCCATCGCCGACACCACCGGCCGCACGGTCGACGAACTCCTCGACGAGACCGCCGAGGAGGTAGCCGATGCGGCGTAAGGAAGCTGCCCCCGAGTCCGAGGCCCTGAAGCCTCGGCCCACGCTCGCCGAGATCAAGAGCTGGCCCGCCACGGTCAACGTGCCGCAGGCCGCACTCGCGCTCGGCTGCAGCTCTCGGCACCTGTACTACCTGATCAAGCGGGGCGAGGCGCCCATCAAGACGCTGCCGTTCGGCCGTCGTTGCGTCGTCACCACGCAATCCCTCGTGACTCTCCTGGAGTCTGCATGACCGAAAACGCAGAGAAGGGCCCGGTGCTGACGGGCCCTTCTCAGGAAGACTCCGCGGCGGGCGGTAAGTCCGCTGCCACCGTACCGCAGGGCGACCCGCAGCGTGTAGCGGGCCGACTCGACACGTACCGGTCCCGGTCCCGGAAGTGGCACCGGCAGGTGAAGGTCGAAAAGTGCCCCGGCTGCGGGCACCCCCACCTGCACCGGGCTCCGCTCCCGCTCGTTCGGTCGGTCCTCAAGACCGCACCGTGCGGCACCACCTACGTCGTGCAACTGCGACCGCAGGCGGTGACCGTATGAGCAACCACGACAAGGCACTCGACAACGCCCTGCGAGCATCTGCTCAGGGGTACGCCGTTGCACCCACCACGATCAACAAGACGCCGGCGATCCCGTCCCCGCACGACAAGGGGCACAGCTGCAAGGGGCAGTGCGGACAGCCCGGACACGGCGTGTACGACGCCACCACCAACGCGGCTGATGTACGACGTCTGTTCGGTCTGGCCCCCAAAGCTGTCGGCTACCTGATCGCCTGCCGAGGACGCCTCGTCGGCCTCGACATCGACAGGAAAAACGGGGTCGACGGGTACGCCACACTCGCCCAACTGGGCCGAACCCACGGGTTCGAGATCCCCCACGACACGACCACCGTGTTCACCCCGTCCGGGGGTGCCCACGTGTGGCTCACCGTCCCCGAGGGCGTCACCGTGCCGAACTCGGTCGGCCGACTCGGTCCGGGCCTCGACGTCCGCGGCACCGGTGGCTACCTGGTCGGCCCTGGCAGCACCGGCCGCGCCGGGGAGTACACCTTCCACCCGAAGACCGGCTACACGGAGCCCCAGCCCGCGCCTGCCGCCCTGATCGCCCTGATGCTGCCACCGCCCCCCGCCGTCCGCCCCCAGCGTCGCGTCACCACCGCGCCCGACACTGCGGGGCGGACCCTCACAGGACTCGTGAACGTCGTCCTGTCGGCAGCCCAAGGCACCCGGAACGACCGCCTGTTCTGGGCTGCCAGCAAAGCGTGGGCTCACGTGGCAGACGGGCATCTCGCGGCCGGTGACGTCGAGGCCGAGCTGATCGGCGCGGCTACCCAGATCGGATTGGGCGAGGCCGAAGCACGGCGCACGATCGCCTCTGCCGGACGGGGGGTGCACGCGTGAGCGAAGCCGAGGAGCCTGAAGTCTCGCCCACCGGCCGCCCCTGGCCAGTGCTCGGCGAGAAGGCTTTCCATGGCCTCGCCGGTCGCATCGTGACCACGATCGAACCGCACACCGAGGCCGATCCCGCGGCCATGCTGTTCACGCTCTACAGCGCTGCGGGAGCCCTGATCGGGAAGGGACCGCACATCCTCACGGGTGGCGTTCACCACGGCGCCCGCATCTGGTCGCTCATCATCGGGCGGACGGCAGGCGGCATGAAGGGAACGTCAGCCGCGGAGATCCGCCGCGTCCTGACCGTCACCGACGAAGGGTTCGTTCACGACCGAGTCATGGGCGGCCTGTCGTCCGCAGAGGGCCTGATCATTCAGGTCCGGGACCCGAGCGGCGACCCCGACTCAGACAGCTACGACGAGGGCGTCGAGGACAAGCGCCTATTGGTCATCGAGTCGGAGTTCGCCTCCGTCCTCGCCCAGGGCAAGCGGGAGGGGAACACCCTGCTGCCGCTCATCCGGCAGGCGTGGGATGGCGGCACGCTCCGCACGATGACGGTGAAGCCGAAGATTGCGACCGAACCTCACGTCGGGATCGTCGGACACATCACGCCGACCGAGCTGCGGATGAAGCTCAACGAGGCAGAGCGGGCCGGCGGAACGATGAACCGCTTCCTGCCGGTCCTGTCCAAGCGCTCGAAGCTGCTGCCGGACGGGGGCGACCTCGCCGAGGCGGACGTGAAGGCGCTCGGCGCCGAGCTGCGGGCCGTCATCGACAAGGCGCAGACGATCGGCCAGATGCGGCGCAGCACCGACGCGGCGAAGCACTGGCGGGAGCTGTACGACCGTCTCGCCGCCGACCATGCCGGGGACGGGCCTGTCGCTCAGGTCGTTGCCCGAGCGGCCCCCCAGGTACTCCGGCTGTCCGTCACGGCCGCACTCCTGGACGGGTTCGACTACATCGATCTGCCGCACCTCGAGGCAGCGGAAGCGATGTGGGACTACGCCGAGGACACCGCTTGGTACGTCTTCGGCGGAGGCTCCGGTAACCCCGATCTCGACCGTCTGCGGACGTTCGTCGACGAGGGCGGCGAGGAGGGTGTGACCCGTACCGACATCAACGCGAAGTGCTTCGGCCGGAACAAGAAGGCGTCGGAGGTTGAGGCGTTGGTGGTCGAACTCCTCAAGATCAACGGTTACGCAGAGTTCACCAAGCCTACGGCCGGACGGCCGGTGAAGGGGGTCCGACGAATTAAGCCGAAGTAAGGAATTAAGGGTCTGACCTGCGGTGACGCGAAGGGGCTTAATTCGTGACTACGAAATAAGCCCCACCCCCAAAGGGCCGCTGACCAGCTTCTTTAGTTCTTTCGCCTTACTTCGTAGCCAACCCGCCCCCCATCACCCTCGACTACTAGGAGTCACAGACATGACGACGACCACCGTCCCCCTGCACGACGACCGCGAGACGACGTTCACGATCGAGACCCTCTACGTGGACGACGGCACGTGCAACGCGGCCGTGGACGACGGGCAGTGCGGCAAGCCCGGATACATCGCTGTCCGCAACGTCATCGAGCAGAAGCGGCCCACGGAAGGCACCGCCTACCGCGTCACGCTCTGCGCCGACCACGAGAACGGCGCCGCGAGCATGCACTCGGTCTGGGTGGCCTCCGCCATCGAGATGCAGGACCCCGTGAAGCGAGACGAGTTCCTCGCCACGGCGGGCGTCGCCAAGTGACTCGCGCCCGCCTCCGCTGCGCCATCTGCGATCGGCCGTTGAAGGCCGGCCGGGGGCGGGCCTGCGTCCGCGGCTGTGGCGCCCACCTCTGCCGGGCAGTCCGCCAGCCCCAATGCTCCGACGTACACGGCGGGCAGTGCCCGCACCTCGAACTCCCCGAAGGGAACTGACCATGACGAAGGCAACCCCCGAATCCATCCGTGCCGAGCGGGACCGCACCATCACCCGCGTCCGCGGACGCAAGGATCTGACCGCCCAGGCCAAGCAGGTATCCATCGCCCGCGCCCACCAGGACGCCGAGGCCAAGATGCAGGCGCTCCTCGAGGAGAACACCGCCAGCTACCAGCGGCAGCGCGACTTCCTCGAGCGGAAGCTGTTCGGCGGCGACGACTCCACCGGCTACAACGCGCTCAGCGCCCGCGACGCTCGCGAGAAGGCCGCCAAGCTCAGCGACCCCCGCGAAGCCAGGGAGGCGTTCCAGCGCGCCCAGCGCGCTGGAGACACCGACATGGTCAAGGCCATCGCCTCCCGCGCCGCCGATCTGTCGCAGGTCCCGGTCCTCGGCCAGGCATGGCAGCCCATCGTCTCCGCCTACGCCGAGGCGTCGCCCGGCAAGGCCGACACCTACAAGCAGCTTGCCGAACTGCAGCAGCCCAACAGCGGCACCGACTGGTCGTATGCGCTCGACACCCCGAGCGAACTCGGCAGGCTCAGTGCAGGGCAGGTACTCCAGCTGGCAGGCAGCGACCTCACCGTCTACGGCAACGACGCAGCCTGACCCACAGACCCGACGTCAACGGCACCGTGCAGCTGCATCTTCACGGCTGACATGGACCGATGGTGACGAGCAGTAGAAGACCTCTCTTCGGGCAACTGCACGGACTCACCAGCGTCGCGCGGTCCGGTCGGTCCAACCCTCGGGGCCGAGGCCGCCAGCCGGCCGGACCGCACCCCTACCCCCACCCCCCACCGGGGGCAGGGGCAAGGGCAGAGACAAGACAAAGATCAAAACATCAAAGATCAAACAACGAAGATCGAAAGCGAAGATCAATTCAGTTGTTGATCAACGATCAGAACAACATCAACAACAGCATCGAGACGAACCCGACGACAACGGGCAACCCCTCGACCAGGCGACGCCACCAGCGCCGGTGAGCGCGACCGCGAGGGGTCAAACCAGGGCCAAAGGGGTGGGGCCGAACCCCCCTCCCCCGGGCCCGTCCGGATCGGGGCCGTATACCTGCTGCCTGTCGATGCGACGCAGAAACGCTGGATTTACCAGGGAGACCGACCGTGGCAGACGATGAGAACACCCCTCCGCCGGCCCCCGATGGGCTCGGGGAACGGGGTCTGAGGCTGTGGAACGACACCCTGACAGAGCTCGAACTCGACCCCGACGAGCTGCTGTTGCTGGAGGAAGCGGCCCGCCTGGCGGACGAGATCGACACGATGGGCGCCGCCCTCGACGCGGGCGAGCTGCTGTCGAAGGGTTCGCGCGGCCAGCCGGTCGCCAACCCGCTGATCCGGGAGATCCGTGGGCACCGGCTCGCGCTGTCGCGCATCCTGCGGCAGCTGGGGGCGACCAGGCCCGGCGAGGAGAGCGGGGAGCGGTCGACGCCATCACAGCGGGGCCGTAAGGCTGCGCTGGCCAGATGGCACGGGGACCGTTCGGCCCCGGCCCGGACACAGTGGTCGTCGGCCCCGGCCGTGATGGACGACTACCGGCAAGCCTTCCGGGGTGATGCGTCGTGAGCCGGCGCCGCGCCGTGCCGGGGCCCCCGGCGATACCGGCGCACGTCCGCGAGTTGCAGCCGGACCGGTACCGGGACGCGGCGGCGAACTACCTCGAGCGGCACCCGGACGACACGTTCTGGGCTGCCATGGCCGTGTGGCGGGCGTTCCTGGCGGAGCGGCAGACGTGGCTACGTGCTCACGGTGTGCCCCGACGCGTCGACGGCCGCGACCGGTTCGGTACGCCCCTGCCTCCGGTGGCGTGGGTGCGGGAGACGTTCGGCACCCCCGAGGCGCGGTGGCCGTCGTGAGCCGATACCGACGCCGGTCCGCTGCCCAGATGCCCGACTGTCTCGCCCGGCTCGACTGGCGGGAGTGGCGACCACCGGCCCCGGCCGACCACCCTGATCCGTCGTATGTCGAGTGGTACCTCGCGCTGGGCGACTGGCAGGCCGCCAAGGATGCGTGGCTGGCGGGCGAGCCGGTGCTGCTGCCGCCTGAGCGGCCGTTGCCGGACCCGATCCCGTACACGGGCGTCCTGCCGCCGATCGGGCAGTCGGGGCAACCGGCCCGGAACGAGGGGCGCGGCGAGCCCCAGGCCAAGTTCATCGCCACGTACTACAAGCGGGGCCGGCCCCGCCGGTCCTAGATCCTGGAGTTGACGTCTCCGAGACGCTGCTCGAGGACCGTCCCGGCGGGGAACTCGTCGGCCAGCTCGAGGACGTCCTCGATGATGCCGGGGATCTCGTCGTCACTGACGAGCTTGGACCGCTGGAGGGCGGAGCGGATCGCTTCGGCCGCGTCCTCCGGGGTGAAGTCGAGATCCGACACCAGCGCCGTGGTGGTGGCCTTCCCGCTGTTGAGACCGACGAAGGAACGGCCGCAGCCGCATCCCCCGTCCGGGTCTCGCCGGTCGGTCTCGCACACGAACGGGGTGACCATGACGAGTTCGCCCTCCACGCAGAACGTGAAGTCGTTGCCCCGGTCGCCCTGAGTGCGACTCGTCGCCGTAAGAAGCTTCATACCGTCATCGTGCCAGGGCGATGCGGCCGTCAGAGAGGAACGAAGGATGGCAGACGACGGGATCAAGAAGATCACGTTGCAGAGCGGCAAGGTCCGGTATCGGGCCGTCGTCGATGGCGGCTACGTCCCGAGGACGGACAAGGAGACCGGCGAGGTACTGACCGACCCGGAGACGGGCGAACCGCTCATGCAGCGCAAGCAGATCACGATCACGCGGGACACGAAGACGGAGGTCAGGGAGGAGCGCGCCCGGATCATTCACCAGCGGTCTGCGGGCACTCTCGTAATGCCCGTCAAGACGACCGTCTCTGATCTGATCGACATGTGGCTGAGCGCCGCGACGCGAGACGTCGAGCTGGCCACGAAGCGTTCCTACGAGGACGCCATGCGGTACGTGCGTACCCACCTCGGCTACAAGCGGCTACAAGAACTCTCCGAGGACGACGTCGAGTCGCTCATCGACTGGATGCTGACCAGTGCGCGCCGCCGCGGCGGCAAGCCCGGCACGGGCGTCGGGGAGCGAACGGTGAGTCTCACCCTGGGCCGGCTGCGGTCCGCGCTCAACCTTGCCGTGCGCCGCCAGCTGGTGGCGCGGAACGTGGCGGAGCACGTCACGATTCCCCGAGCTGCTCGCAAGGAGGCCAAGGCCAAGAAGAGGACGTACACCCCGTGGACTCAGGACGAGGTACAGCAGTTCCTCGCCCACGTCACCACCGATCGGCTGTACGCCGTGTGGCTGCTCGCCTTGATCGGCCTGCGACCGGCCGAGGTCGCCGGCCTGCGCTGGATCGATGTCGACCTCGAGGCGGGAACGCTGAGGGTGGAGACGACGCGCACGATGGTCGCTGGGGTCGTCGAGGAGAAGGACGCCAAGTCGAGCGCGGGAGAGCGCGGCCTGCCTCTGCCTGAGATCGTCTGGAAGGCCCTGAAGGCATTCCGGAAGCGCCAGGCCGCGGAGCAACTGGCCACGGGTGAAGGCTGGCACGGCTCCGGGCGGGTGGCGTGCGACGAGCTCGGCCGCGAGGTCAAGACAGATTGGCTACGGCGACGCGCGTACAAGGCGATGGAGACAGCCGAGGTTCGTAAGGTCCGTCTGTACGACGCGAGGCACGCGTGCCTGTCCTGGATGGCGAACAACGGGGTGCCGGACGTCGTCGTGAGCGCGTGGGCCGGCCACGCCGATCTGTCGTTCACGAAGCGGGTGTACGTTCACAGCGACCCGGACGCTCTCAGGGCCGGTTCGGAGAAGCTCGGCGAGTTCCTCGCCTGACCATGATCAACCGGAAGCTGTGAGAAATTGTGAGAGAATGACTCAGGGCCCCGTATCACACGAGGCCCTGACCTGTGCACTCGGCAGGATTCGAACCTGCAACCTTCTGATCCGTAGTCAGATGCTCTATCCGTTAAGCTACGAGTGCTTGTTCTGTTTTTTCGCCGCTCTCGGGCCTTCCGGCTCGCTCGCGGCGACAGGAAGAACATTACATGACTGCCGCCGCCATGTGAAATCCGTTAGCCATACCCCTTGTGACCTGCGGAAACGGCCGTACGGGGGTGGTCCCGGGGCTGCGCCGGCGAGGCCCCGGTCCAACGACAGCGAAGCCCCGGTCGGTGGGACCGGGGCTTCGTGATCGGGTGCGGAGGCGGAGGGATTTGAACCCTCGATGGGCTTTAAGGCCCAAACCGCATTAGCAGTGCGGCGCCATAGACCGGACTAGGCGACGCCTCCAGGCACATCCTCACGCGCGAGCGCGAGTCGGTGCGTGCCGATGATGACACAGTCGAGCGTGCTGTCACCAATCGACCCCCACGGTACTAGGCGGGAAGGGCGCAGGGCAAAGGCCTTGTCGCGGGCGTGCGCCGTCCCACGGGCCCGGCGCGCGGGCGTCCCCGCGCAACGTCCGGGACCGTGCCGCGTTAGTCAGGGCATGTTGCGTGCCACCCCCCGGGCCACTGCCCGCCCCGCCCTGCGGCGCCTCCTCGTCGCCGCCGCCGCTTCCGTCGCCGTCGCCGGTTCCCTGGCCTCGGTCTCCCCGGCCCCCGCGTACGCCCGGGCCGACGCGCCCGGCCCGCTGTCCCCGCCCCGGCTCGGCGCCGGCCCGGACCGAGACCACCTCACCGTCACCGTGCGGAACGCCGGCGGCGGGGTCGACGGGACGTTCGAGCTGTACTGCGCCCCCGAAGGGGGCAGCCACCCCGACCCGCGCGGAGCCTGCGCCGCCCTTGAGCGGGACACGCGCTGGGGGCAGGACGTCTTCGCGCCCGCGCCGGAAGGCGGCTTCTGCACCATGCAGTACGGCGGCCCCGCCACCGCACACGTCACCGGCACCTGGGCCGGCCGCCGGGTCGACGCCACGTACGACCGCCGCGACGGCTGTCAGATCGCCCGCTGGGACCGGCTCGTGCCGCTCCTGCCGGACATGGGTGGCGATGCCGGGGCGTGAGACAAGCGCACGGGGCTGAGACAGGCCCAGGGGGCTGGGACAAGGGGACCGGGACAGAGGTGCGTGCGGCCCCGGAGGGTGCCCCGAGGTCGCGGCCGACCCCGCCCCCGCGACTCCCCGGCCATCCATCCCCACACCCCCGGGCCATCCCCCACGCACACCCCGTTTGCGCCACACTCCGCCCCGATCACGCCAGCCCGGCCGAAAGGTACAGAAACGCCGCCGTCGTAAAGGTCCCGCGAAGGTCCCGCGACGTTGTCGCAGGAGGGCGGGCGCTTCCTCTTACTCGGTCGTCAGTTCGGGGTCACTTCCTCGTGCGACCTCGCTCTCATCCGGCGTCGCGAGCGCAACCACAGCCCTTAGACTCCCTCGCGTGACACGCTGCGGGCCGGTTGGCAAGATGGCCCGAGCGGTCGGCAAGGTGCGGTAACAGGGAGGAAGCGTCGCGTGAGCAGCAGGCCATCCCGAGGCGCTGCTCGCCTCGCAGCCATACTGGACGCTCTTCCCGACGCGTTGGTGCTGGTCAATGCCAACGGGACGGTCGTCAACGCCAACACCATCGCCCTGGAGGCCTTCGAGACACCGGGGACGGCGCTGGTGGGGCGCGGGCTGCTCGATCTGCTGCCGCACTTCGACTCCAAGCTGATCCCGGGCTCCATGCGGCGGCCCGAGCACCTCGACCCGCGGGCCCGGACCAAGCCGACCCGGATGGTCGCGCGCAGGACCGACGGGACCGAGTTCCCCGTCGAGGTCACCAGTGCGAATCTGGAGAACGGGCAGCAGGCCTACGACAGTTACGGCTACAGCGGTGACGAGCTGCTCATGCTCGTCGTCCGGGACCTCACCGGCACCGTCGACACCGAGGCCGAGCTGGCGCGCTCGCAGCGGCAGACCGAGATGATCCTGCGGGCCGCGGCCGAGGGCGTCGTCGGGACCGACACCGACGGGCGGATCGTCCTCGTCAATCCGGCCGCCGCCCAGATACTGGGTTACCGGGCCAGCGACCTCGGCGGGCGGGAGCTGCACACGCTCGTGCTGCACTCGCGCGGCGACGGGTCGCCCTTCCCGTACGACGAGTCGCCGCTCGCCGACACCCTGCGCTCCGGGCGCAAGCACCGGGTGCGCGGCCAGGTGCTGTACGCCAAGGACGGCGGGAAGGTGCCGGTCGACCTGACGACCGCGCCCGTGCGCGACGGCGACCAGCTCGTCGGCGCCGTCATGACCTTCACCGACCGGCGGCCGTACGACGCGGTCGTCGAGGAGAAGGAGGCGGCGGAGAAGCGCCACGCCGAGGAGCTGGAGCGGGTCGCCGAGGAACACGCCTCCGAGCTGACCGCGCTGCGCCAGCAGCACGTCACCGAGCTGGAGGAGCTGCGCGAGCGGCACGCCGAGGAACTCGCCGCGAACGAGGAGCGGTACGCCGCGCTCGGGGAGCGGGAGAAGGACCGGTACGAGGCGCTCGCCGCCCGGCACGAGCAGCTGCTGACCCTGCTCGGGCGATCCCTGCGCGGACCGCTGGAGGAGCTGCGCCGCGAACTGGCCGCGCTCGCCGCCGACGACGCCGGGCAGCTGTGGCCCGAGGCCAACCAGGTGCTCCACCATCTGTCGGCCGGCTACTCGCGCATCACGACACTGATCGACAACGTCCTCGGCTACCAGCGCCTCGACGCGGGCAGCGAGGACATCTCCCGTACGAAGGTGATGCTGGACGCCGTCGTCGCCGCCGGTGTCGACGGGGCCGTCGAGCTCATCGGGCCCGGGCGGGTGCAGTTCGCCGTGCACGCGCCGCCCATCGAGGCCGAGGTCGATCCCCGGCTGCTCGCGACCGCCCTCGCGCACCTCGTCGCCGACGTGGCGGGGGTCGACGCGACCGGCAACACGCCCGTGTCGGCGGGCGGTTACCTGGACAACACCGTCGTGGTGGCGGCGGCGCAGCGCGGCGAGGGCGTCCGCATCGAGGTGCGCGGGCCGTACGCCGGCGGGGACACCGTGCACGAGCCGATCGTGCGCGGGATCGTCCGGGCGCACGGCGGCGTGCTGCAGACGCATGAGGTCCCGGGGATGAGCGGGAGCGCGTACGTCCTCGAAGTGCCGATCGGGGGTGGGGCCGGGGCCGTCGTCGCGGAGGCGGCGGTCGAAGAGGGTGTTCCCGCTGAAACCGCTGCCACTGCGGCCTCCGGTGTGCCCGGTGTCCCCGGTGCCCCGGGTGCGCCCGGTGAACAGACCTCTGGTGGGGGGCGGCGCCGGGCGCGGCGGTCGTCCACCGATGCCTTCCTGGACGCGGATGGTCCGGGTGCCGAGGGCGATGCGGCCGGGGGTTCCGGTGCCGAGGGGGCCGTGCCCACCGGGCGGCGTCGGAGGCGGGCCGCCGGGGAACCGGCCGCCCTTCCGGCGCAGGCCGCCGGTGAGGGCGGGGCCGTGTCCGGCGGTACCGGGCGGCGGCGCGGGCGGCCTGCCGAGAACGCCGGTGCGGCTGCCGTCGGGAGTGCCGTCCAGGGTGTCGCCGAGGGGGCCGTCGTCACGGCCGCCGAGCACGCGGCCGGGACCGCCGCCTCGGGTACGGGGCTGGGCGGGACCGTTCCCCCGCAGGGCGTGCCCGCACCCTCCGGGCGGCGGGCCCGGCGCGAACCGGGTGAGCAGCACGCGCTGCCGCCGGCGCTGCCCGCGGCGCCGTCCGGTGACGCCGCCGGCGCAGGCGACGAGGCTCAGGGACAGGCTGCACAGCCGACAGGGCGTCGGCGGCGTGCGCTGGCCGCCGCCAATGAGCGGGCGGCCGCACAGCAGGAGGCCGCCGGGCCGCGTCAGGTGTTCGCGCTGCCGCCGGCCGAGGCCGACCAGGCGGGGCCGGGCCACCAGGAGATTCTGGCCGGGCAGATCGGCCAGGCGCCAGGGCAGGAGCAGGGCCAGGGGCAGGAGCAGGGCCAGGGGGCCGTCGCGGTTCCCGGGCCGGGTGGCTCCGGGCATGGGGGAGTCGAGGAGGGGCGGCACGACGCCGTCCCGCACGACCAGTCCGCCGATCACACTCCGCCGCAGCCGCACCCCACCAGTGCGCCGACGGGTCGCCGGCGGCGGGCCGTGGCGCCGCAGCCGGCCGCCGAGGGGGCCCAGGTGGCCGGGGCTCAGGCACCGGGCAGCGCCGCTGTTCCCGGTGCGCCCGCGCAGGGGGCAGCCGGACACCCGGCTCCCGGGGCGGGGGGTGCTGAACAGGCCGGACCGGCGGTGGCCGGTGCCGCGCCCGCCGGTGCTGCTGGCTCCGCCGGTGCCGTGCCTGCCGGTTCCGTGCCGGCAGTACCCGGTGCCGTGGCCGCCGGGGCCGAGCAGGGGGTTCCCACGCCGCAGGCCGTTCCCGGTCAGGGCGTTCCAGGCCAGGGCGATCCTGTTCAGGGCGCCCCCGTACAGGCCGGCCCCGTTCAGGGCGCCCCCGCGCAGGTCGGGGTGGCCGTCGGCCAGGTCGCGCCGGGCATGGCCGTGCCGTCGCAGGGCAACGTCGTCCACCCGCAGGGCACCGCCGTCCCGCCCCAGGGCGTACCCGTTCCGGCGCAGGGCAACGCCGCTCATCCGCAGGGGAACGCCCCTGGTGCGAACGCCCCTGGCGGGAACGCCCCGCAGGGGGCCGTAGCCCCACCGCAGGGCACCGCCGTCCCGCCCCGGGGCGTCGCGGCACCCCACCAGGGTGTCGCGGCACCCCACGAAGGCGTCCCAGCATCTCCCCACGGCGTCGTACCTCCGCAGGGCGTTCCGCAGGCCGTGGCCGTCCCCGCTCAGGGCGGGCTCGGGCACAGTGTGCAGGCGGCGCTGCCGGGGCAGGCGGTTCAGCCTCCGGCGCAGATGCAGCCCCAGGCCGCGCAGCCCCTGCCGCAGCAGGGCGTCGCCGCGCCGGGGCAGCAGCCCTCCGCCGGTCAGCCGCTGCCCGCGGAGGCCGCTCCGGGCCAGGGAACTCCGCCCCGAGGCACCCCGGCCCCCCAGCCCTGGCCCGCCGCCGACGACACCTCGGGAGCCGGTGTCGCCGTACCGCCGAACGGCGCGCGGCAGGCCCCGCAGCCGAACACCCCGGCCCCCGGCACCCCGCTGCCCCCGGAGGGCGCCGCGCCGCGGGCGGCTCAGCCGTTGCCCGCGGAGGCCGCCGCGGGCGTCGATCCGAACTCCACGCAGGGGCGAGCCATCAGCGTGCGGACGCTGGGTCAGGGTGTGCCCTTCAACCGGCAGGCGGCGCAGGTCCAGCAGCCGGCCGCCTCTCCTCAGCCGTCCCCGCAGGCGCCGGGCGCGGCGACGCCGCCCCCGCACCAGCCCGGTGGATCCGGACGGCGCCGCAAGCTCGGCACGCCGCCCGACCCGGCCACGCGTACGGAAACGCAGTCCCGCCCGGAGCAGGGGGCGCGTCCGGAGCAGGCTCACCGTCCGGAGCAGGCCGCACGGCCGCATCCGGCGGCGGGCGAGCCGACGCCCCCGCCGGGCCCCGGCCAGATGCAGGCCCCGGGCCGGGCACAGGCCCCGGGTCAGGCACAGGTCCAGGCGCCGGTGCCCGCGCCGGTCCCGGCGCAGCCGTCCCTCGCCGGGCAGTCCCGACTCGCGCAGCTGACCGAGGGCGGCGGGCGGTCGTACGCCATAGGCGCACCGGACGAGAACGCCGCCGAGGGGCCCGAGCCGCTGGACGGGCCGGGCGGTGCCGTCGAGGTGGCCGATCCGCCGCGGCCGCAGCCGATGGACGACGAGCTGCCGCCGGAGCCGCTGGACAACCCGCGGCGGCTGCTGGTGTGGCCCGCCCCGGACGTCAGCACGCAGCAGGCGCTGAGCGACCGCGGCTACCGGCCGGTGATCGTGCACTCGCGCGAGGAGGTCGACGCGCAGATCGCGGCGTTCCCCGCCGCGCTGTTCGTCGACCCGCTGACCGGGCCGATCACGCGTACGGCGCTGCAGTCGCTGCGGCAGGCCGCCGTGGCCGCCGAGGTGCCGGTGCTGGTCACGGCCGGGCTCGGGCAGGCCTCGCGGGACGCGGCGTACGGCGCCGATCCGGCGGTGCTGCTGAAGGCGCTGGCGCCCCGGGACAGCGAGCAGCACCCGCCGCGCGTCCTGCTCATCGAGGAGCACGCGGAGATCGCGCTCGCGCTGACGGCGACGCTGGAGCGGCGGGGCATGCAGGTCGCGCGGGCCGCGAGTGACACGGACGCGGTGACGCTGGCGGGGCAGTTCCGGCCGAACCTCGTCGTGATGGACCTGCTGCAGGTGCATCGGCGGCAGGCCGGGATCGTGGACTGGCTGCGGGCGAACGGGCAGCTCAACCGCACTCCGCTCGTCGTCTACACCGCCGCCGTCGACCAGGCGGACCTGCCGCGGCTGGCCTCCGGAGAAACGGTGCTCTTCCTCGCGGAACGGTCCACCAGCGGCGAGGTGCAGACCCGGATCGTGGAACTGCTGGCCCGGATCGGGACCAACTAGCGCGGACGCTGAGCACAGAGGGACGAGCCCCCCTCAACGCGCTGCCAGCCGGCGGGCCGCCTCCTTCACCGAGGCGCGCAGGCGGTGCTGGTCGGTGTCGTCGTCGCCGACCAGGATGCGCCGCATCTGCGGGACGACGGCGGTCCAGTTGGCCAGGGCGGTCAGCAGGAAGAGCAGGTCGGCCGCCGGGATCGCGTCGGTGACGACTCCCCGGTCCTGGCCGTCCTGGAGGGCGGCGACCTTGCGGCGGTAGTGCTCCTGGCGGTCGGACTCGTGGGGCAGTTCGGTGCTGCCGTACTCCAGGCCCTCCCAGAAGAGCAGGCGCAGCAGCTCGGGGTGGGTGGCGTGGTAGTCCATGAGGCGGTCGATCCAGCTCTCGAGGTCGTCCGGGTCGACGGGGACGGCCTCGGCGAGGTGGAGCATCTTCCGCTCCAGGACGATCGCGAACAGCTCCGCCTTGTTGCCGAAGTAGGCGTAGATGAGCTGCTTGTTGGCCTTCGCCTCGGCGGCGATGCGGTCGATGCGGGCGCCGGCGATGCCGTGCCGGGCGAACTCGGCGACCGCCGCCTCGAAGATCCGGGCCTTGGTGGCCTCGGGGTCCCTTGCTGCCATGGGGGAGAGGGTAGCGCGCCGGGTAACCAACTGTTTGGTTGACAGGGAATGGCGAGCGCGCTCACACTGTTCCCCATTCGTCCAACCAACCAGTTAGTTGCTAGAGCCGACTCCAAGGAGTCCTCCCCTCATGCCGTCAGCGACCACGCCGACAACAACCACGCCGTCAACGACCACGACCGCGTCCCGCCGGGCTCCTGCCGCCCCCGTGCGGCAGGGACGCACGCCCGCCCCCGGTCTCTTCCTCACGCTGCTCGCCGTCTGCAGCGCGGTGACCGCCGCAAACATCTACCTCGCCGCGCCGCTGCTCTCCCTCATGGCCCGCGACTTCGGCTCGGCGCCCTCGGCCCTCGCCTGGATCGCCTCGGTCGCGCAGCTCGGCTACGCGGTCGGCCTGCTGTTCTTCGCCCCGCTCGGCGACAGCGCGAACCGCCGTCGGCTGGTCGCCGGGCTCACCCTCGTCACCGCGCTCTCGCTGGCCGCCAGTGCGGCCGCTCCGGGCGCCGCGGCCCTCGCCGTCGCCATGTTCGTCGCCTCGGCCGCCACCGTCATCCCGCAGTTGCTCGTCCCGCTGGTCGCCGAGCGCGCCCCCGCGGAACGGCGGGCCCGTCATGTCGCCGCCGTCATCGCCGGCCTGTTCACCGGGATCGTCGCGGCCCGGGTGCTGGGCGGACTGGCCGGGCAGGCCTTCGGCTGGCGCTGGGTGTTCGCGGGGGCGGCCCTGCTCACCCTCGTCCTGGGGCTCGCGACCGCCGTCGTCCTGCCCTCGCAGCGGCGGCGGGAAGGACCGCTGTTCGCGGGCCTGGTCGCGCTGCCGTCGGTGCTGCGGCGCTCGCCGGAGCTGTGGCGGGCGTGCGTGCGGCAGGCCGGGATGTTCGGGGCGTGGAGCGCGCTGTGGACTTCGCTCGCGCTGCTGCTGACCGGGCCGGTGTACGGGCTGTCCACCGCGACCGCCGGGCTGTTCGGGCTCTTCGGGCTGACGGCGAGCGCGGTGGCGCCGCTGGCCGGCGGGCTCGTGGACCGGTTCGGGGCGGCGCGGGTCGTGCGGTCCGCGTATCTGCTCGCCGCCGTGTCCGTGCCGCTGTTCTGGCTGGGCGGGCAGGTGCTTGGGGCGCTGTTCGCCGCCGCGGTCCTGATCCACGCGGCACTGGTCGCGTCCCACGTCGCCAACCAGACGCTCGCCCTGACCGCGACCTCCACGCCGGCCACCGCCAACACCGCCTATGTGGTCGCCGGTTTCGCGGGCGGCGCGGCCGCCTCGGCCCTCGCGGGTGCCGCCTACAGCCACTTCGGCTGGGGCGGGGTGTGCGGGGTGGCGGGCCTGTGGCTGGTGCTGGGGTGGGGGGTGACCTGGTCGCGGCGGTGAGGGGCGAACTCCCGCATCCACCGCGAGTGGGCATCCGCCGCCGATAGGCATCCGCCGCCGATAGGCATCCGTCGCTGATAGGCCCCGGCGCCGGTAGGCCCCGGCGCCGGTGAATTTCCCCCACCGGTAGGTCCCCGCCACCAGCAGTCCGCCGCCACCAGTAGGCCTCCGGCGCCGTTGATCTCGCGCAGGCCCCCCGGCCCGACCGGGTGACAGACGTACCGCCGTTTCCGGGACCGGTCCCGGGCGTACGGCGGTACGTCTGGATCCGCACACCACGGGCCGGGGGCAGTGTCATGATCTTGGTTGCCTTGATCGTCGGCGGGATCGCCGCCTACGTCCTTTTCCAGTGGCTGGGCGTGGCCTACTACCTGCTGGTCATCTGCTGGGTCGGCGTCACCGGCTTCGTCCTGTTCGCCTTCACGGTCGCCTCGTTCGCGATCCGCCACGTGCGTGACGTGTCGATCCCCGCCATGAGGACCGACCGGCTGGTCCGGACGTACAACCGCCTGGGCGGGCAGGTGATCTCGCCGCTGAACGTGCACCGCGCCCGCCTGGTCGGAATCGGCGTCGTCGGCGACGAGGCGGACGCGACGTCACTGCCCGCGGACACCGCCTTCGACGGCATCCCTCTGTACGAGGTGCTGGGCCTGCGGTCGCGGACGTTCTACCTGATCATGACGGGGACGTCGATCGAGCTCTGGGAGCGCCGCAGGGCGACCTTCCTCGACATCGCCTGGTTCGACAAGGAACTGGTCGACTACGAGGTCCGGTCGCCCTACGTCCGCAGCCACACCCTGGAACTGCGTTTCCCCGAGGGCACGTTCATCCGGCTCCTCTACGGTGAGACGTGATCCCGGGTCGGGTGGGTCAGCCGAGGCTGGTGACGTCCAGCTCGCCCTGCGCGTACTGCCTGCGCAGCACCTTCTTGTCGAACTTGCCGACGCTCGTCTTCGGCACCGCCTCGATGACCGTCCAGCGCTCCGGGAGCTGCCACTTGGCGATCTTGCCCTCCTCGGCGAGGAAGGAGCGCAGCGTCTCGAAGGTGGCGGTGGCGCCCTCCTTGAGGACGACCGTGGCCAGGGGGCGCTCGCCCCACTTGTCGTCGGGGACGGCGACGACGGCGGCCTCGGCGACGTCCGGGTGGGACATCAGCGCGTTCTCCAGCTCCACCGAGGAGATCCACTCGCCGCCGGACTTGATGACGTCCTTGGCCCGGTCGGTGAGGGTGAGGTAGCCGTCGGGGGAGATGGTGCCGACGTCGCCGGTCTTGAGCCAGCCGTCCTCGCTGAACTTGTCGGCGGGGCGCAGGGGGTCCGCGTCCGGGCCGTTGTAGTAGGCGCCCGCGATCCAGGGGCCGCGCACCTCCAGCTCGCCCGCCGACTCGCCGTCCCAGGGGAGGCGTTCGCCGCCGGGGCCGGTCAGCCGGGCCTCGACACCGGCCGGGAAGCGGCCCTGGGTGAGGCGGTAGGCGAACTCCTCGTCCGTGCCGACCGCGGCGGCCGGGGGACGGGCGACCGTGCCCAGCGGGGACGTCTCCGTCATGCCCCAGGCGTGGCAGACCCGCATGCCCAGCTTGTCGAAGGCCTCCATCAGCGACGGCGGACAGGCCGAGCCGCCGATGGTGACCTGGGTGAGGGAGGAGACGTCCCGGGGGTGCGCGGTCAGCTCCGCGAGCAGGCCCTGCCAGATGGTCGGGACGGCGGCGGCGTGGGTCGGCTTCTCGCCCTCGATCATCGCGGCGAGGGGGGCGGGCTGGAGAAAGCGGTCCGGCATCAGCATGTTGACGCCGGTCATGAAGGTGGCGTGCGGCAGGCCCCAGGCGTTCACGTGGAACTGGGGGACCACGACCAGGGAGGTGTCCTCGTCGGTCAGGCCCATCGACTGGGCCATGTTGACCTGCATGGAGTGCAGGTAGATGGAGCGGTGGCTGTAGACCACGCCCTTGGGGTCGCCGGTGGTGCCGGAGGTGTAGCACATGGCGGCGGCCTGGCGCTCGTCCAGCTCGGGCCAGTCGTACGCGGTGGGCTTCCCGGCGATGAGGTCCTCGTACTCGTGGACCTGCGCGGTGGCCTCCGCGAGCAGGGAGCGGTCGCCGGGGCCGGTGACGACGACGTGCTCGACCGTCTTCAGGTGCGGCAGCAGCGGGGCGAGCAGGGGCAGCAGCGAACCGTTGGCGATGACCACGCGGTCGGCGGCGTGGTTGACGATCCAGGCCAGCTGCTCGGGCGGGAGGCGGAGGTTCAGGGTGTGCAGGACCGCGCCCATGGACGGGATCGCGAAGTAGGCCTCGACGTGTTCCGCGTTGTTCCAGGCGAGGGTCGCGACGCGCTCGTCGGCGGCGACACCGAGGTCCTCGCGCAGCGCGTGGGCCAGCTGGGCCGCGCGGGCGCCGATCTCCGCGAAGGAGCGGCGGTGCGGTTCGTCCTCACCGGTCCACGTGGTCACCTGTGATGTCCCGTGGATCGTCGACCCGTGGGTCAGGATCCTGGAAATCAACAGCGGTACGTCCTGCATGGTGCTCAGCACGGCGTCCTCCCGGGGCGACATTGCCTACGCGGTGGTAAGGGTTGCGCTGATTCTGCGCACATACCACGCGGTATGTCACTAGGAGGCGGTGATCGATCAGACGACGTTAGCCGACGCTTCGGCTCAGGACCGAACAAGTCCCAGCTCGGAATCCTCCCTGAGCTTGCCGAGAGCGCGTGACACGGCCGACTTCACCGTACCCACCGACACGCCGAGCACCTCGGCCGTCTGGACCTCGCTGAGGTCCTCGTAGTACCTGAGGACCACCATCGCCCGCTGCCGGGCGGGCAGCCGCATGATCGCCCGCCACATCGCGTCGCGCAGCGCCTGCTGCTCGGCCGGGTCGTCGCCGCCGGGCACCGGCTCCGGCTCGGGCAGCTCGTCGCAGGCGAACTCGTCGACCTTGCGCTTGCGCCACTGCGACGTGCGCGTGTTCAGCAGCGCCCGGCGCACATAGCCGTCGAGGGCGCGGTGGTCCTCGATGCGCTCCCAGGCGACGTACGTCTTGGTGAGCGCGGTCTGCAGCAGGTCCTCCGCATCGCTCGGGTTGCCGGTGAGCGAGCGGGCGGTACGCAGGAGCACCGGCTGGCGGGCCCTGACGTACGACGAGAACGACGGGTACGGAAGGGTCTGCGCCGCTGGCGCGGCCGCCTTCGAAGCGCTCGTGCAGACGAGTGTGGTCATGGCTCAACGCTATGAGCGGCCCCCTGCCGAGCGGATCGGCCGCAGGTCCCGAAGCGATGTCCCCCTCAGGTTGTAGGGGTAGGGGTGACTGCACCTCCTGTAGGTGGAGCGGAGGGCCCGTAGTACTGCGGGATCACCCCTGCGGGTCACCGGTCAGTACGAGTCCCGACGTAGGCACGCCCGTCCCCGCCGTCACCAGGACCCGTCCCGCGCCCGGCACCTGGTTCACCGCCTTGCCCCTGATCTGCCGGACCGCCTCCGCCACCCCGTTCATCCCGTGCAGGTACGCCTCTCCCAGCTGTCCGCCGTGCGTGTTGAGCGGCAGCCGCCCCTCGGCGACGAAGTCCGCCGCCTCGCCGGGGCCGCAGAAGCCGAACTCCTCCAGCTGCATCAGCACGAACGGCGTGAAGTGGTCGTAGAGGATCCCCACGTCGATGTCGGCCGGCCCGAGCCCCGAGGTGCGCCACAGCTGCCGGGCCACGACCGCCGTCTCGGGCAGGCCGGTGAGGTCGCCGCGGTAGAAGCCGGTCATCTGCTCCTGCGCGCGCCCGGCGCCCTGGGCGGCCGCGGCGATCACGGCGGGCGGGTGGGGCAGGTCGCGGGCCCGCTCGAGGGAGGTGACGACGAACGCCTGCCCGCCGTCCGTCTCCTGGCAGCAGTCCAGCAGCCGCAGCGGTTCGACGATCCACCGGGACGCGGCGTGGTCGGCGAGGGTGATGGGGCGGCCGTGGAAGTACGCGGCCGGGTTGGTCGCCGCGTACCCGCGGCCGGTGACGGCCACGTGCCCGAAGGCCTCCGGGGTCAGCCCGTGGGCGTGGAGGTAGCGCTGCGCCGCCATCGCCACCCAGGAGGCCGGGGTGAGCAGGCCGAACGGCAGGGTCCAGCCGAGCGCCGCACCCTCCGCCGTGGGCTCCCGGTGCCGCACGCCGGAGCCGAAGCGGCGGCCGGAGCGCTCGTTGAACGCCCGGTAGCAGACGACCACGTCGGCCACGCCCGCGGCGATCGCGAGGGCCGCCTGCTGGACGGTGGCGCAGGCCGCTCCGCCGCCGTAGTGGATCCGGGAGAAGAAGGACAGCTCACCGATGCCGGCCGCCTGGGCGACGGTGATCTCGGGGCTGGTGTCCATGGTGAAGGTGACCATGCCGTCGACGTCGGCCGGTGTCAGGCCCGCGTCCGCCAGGGCCGCGCGCACCGCCTCGACGGCCAGACGCAGTTCGCTGCGGCCCGAGTCCTTGGAGAACTCGGTGGCCCCGACACCGACGAGGGCCGCGCGCCCACCGAGACCGTCCCGGCCCCTCGGGCTCATGCCGGGACCCGCACCGTCACGGTGCCGGTGACGTGCGTGCCGATGCCGTTCGCGCCGACGACCCGGACCGTCGCGGTGTCGCCGTCGACCTGCTCGACCGTGCCGGTCAGCACCATCGTGTCGCCGGGGTGGTTGGGCGCGCCGAGCCGGATGGCGACCCGGCGCAGGACGGCCCGGGGGCCGAAGTGGTCCGTGATGTAGCGGCCGACCAGGCCGTTGGTCGTCAGGATGTTCATGAAGATGTCGGGGGAGCCCTTCTCCCGGGCCAGGTCCGGGTCGTGGTGGACGTCCTGGTAGTCGCGGGAGGCGATCGCCCCGGCGACGATCAGCGTGCGGGTGATCGGGATCTCCAGCGGGGGGAGGCGGTCGCCGGCGTTCACGGCGTCACCCCCTGGAACACCGGCAGCACCAGCTCGTCGTCGTAGCGCCGGAACTCCAGCCGGACCGGCATGCCGATCCGCACCTTGTCGTACGGCACCCCGACGACGTTGCTGACGATCCGCACGCCCTCGGCGAGCTCGATCAGGCCGACCGCGTAAGGAGGCTCGAAGGCCGGGAAGGGCGGGTGGTGCAGGACGACGTACGAGTAGACCGTGCCCTCGCCGCTCGCCCCGACGGTGTCCCAGTCCGGGGAGCCGCAGCCGTTGCACCCGGGCAGCCAGGGGAAACGGAGGGTGCCGCAGCCGGTGCAGCGCTGGATCAGCAGCTCGTGGCGGGCGACGCCCTCCCAGAAGCCGGCGTTGTCGCGGTTGACGACGGGGCGGGGGCGGAGTTCCCGGGGCTTGCTTCGCCGGTGTGCGGGGGCGTACTTGAGGATGCGGAAGCGGTGGGTGCCGGCGAGGGCGCCGTCCGCGTGGACGTCCGTGCGGGTGGTGACGAAGTAGCCCGTTCCGAGTTTCGTGGTCTTGCGGGCGGAGACCGACTCGATCACCGAATCGAAGGTGATCTCGTCGCCCGGGCGCAGGGGGCGCAGGTACTCCTGCTCGCAGTCGGTGGCGACGACCGAGGTGCAGCCCGCCTCGTCGAGCAGGCGGAGCAGTTCGTCGTAGGCCGCCGCGCGCCCCGGGTGGCCGGACAGGCCGCCCATCGTCCAGACCTGGAGCATGGTGGGCGGGGCCACCGCGTCCGGTCCCGCGTAGGCGGGGTGGGTGTCGCCCATCGCCTCGCACCAGTGCCTGATCATCGGCTCGTTGACGGGGTCCTTGCCCACGCCGGTGACGGCCGCGGGCCGCCCCTCGTAGGCCTTCAGGCGCGCCTCGAACTCCTCGTGGACATCCGGCTCACCACTCACGGTTTCTGACTGTCCGTCAGATCCATGACCCCGTCAAGACCGCGCGGCGCCGGAAAGCGCCTGAGCGGCGGCACCGAAGTACCGCCGCTCAGGCGCTTGCCACCCCACGAAGCACACCCACAGGAACTCCCGGACGCCACGCCGCCCCGGCGCGTCGCAGCCGCTCCCCCTTTCCTTTTTCGAACGTACGTACGAAACTAGGAGCATGGCCACCACCGACCGGCAGGCCACGACGCTGGCCCTCGCACACGCCCTGTCAGCCGCCGAGCGCGGACTGGCCGTCATCCCCCTGTCCCGCACGAAGCTCCCGGCGCTGCGCTCCCCCCACCGCGACGACCCCGCCCCGTCCCCCTGCCACGGCGAGTGCGGCCGCCTCGGCCACGGTGTCTACGACGCCTCCAGCGACCCGGCCCGCGTCCGGGAACTGTTCGCCGCGGCGCCCTGGGCGACCGGCTACGGCATCGCCTGCGGCCTGCCCCCGCACCATCTGATCGGCATCGACCTGGACGTGAAGACCGGCACGGACTCCTCGGCCGCCCTGCGCGAGCTGGCCCTGCGGCACCTGTTCACCATCCCCCCGACGGTGGTGGTGCTGACCCCGTCCGGCGGGCGGCACCTGTGGCTGAGCGGCCCGCCCGACGTGGTCGTCCCCAACTCGGCGGGCCGCCTCGCCGCCGGCATCGACATCCGGGGCGCCGGCGGCTACCTCGTCGGCCCCGGCTCCCGCTCGGGCCAGGGCGTGTACGCCGCCGCCCCCGGCACCGCGCACCTGCCCCCGGCCCGCTGCCCGCGCTCCCTGCTGCGCCTGCTGCTGCCGCCGCCCCGCGCCCACCACCCCACGCCCCCGTCGGCCGGCGGACACGGCCAGGGCCTGGTCCAGTTCGTGCTCGCCGCCCACGAGGGCCAGCGCAACACCCGCCTGTTCTGGGCGGCCTGCCGCGCCTACGAGGACGGCATCGGCCCCGCGCTCGTGGACGCCCTGGTCGACGCGGCCCGGGGCACCGGCCTGTCCGAGCGGGAGGCCCGGGCGACGATCGCGTCGGCGGCCCGACTGACGGGGCACCGGCCGTGAGCGGGGCCCTTCCTGAGCGGGGCCTTCTTTGAACGGGTCCCTTCCGAGGGGGCCGTCCCGAGAGCGGGTCCCTTCCGAGGGGGCCGTCCCGAGAGTGGGTCCCTTCCGAGGGGGCCGTCCCGAGAGTGGGTCCCTCCCAAGGGGGCCCTCCCGAGAGCGGGCCCCTTCCGAGGGCCCCACCGAGAGCGGGTCCCCACCCCGAGCGAGGTCACCTCCATGAGCACCGAAAGACCCCCATGCACCAGCACGTCAGAACGCCGGCCCTGGCGCTCGCCCGTCTCGTCCTGGCCTCCGGCCGCTCGGTGGACCTGGCCGAGCTGCGGTTCACCTCGACGTACGGCGACCTGCGGGAGGGCTACCCCTGCAAGCCGGTGAACGACCTGCGCATCCGCGGCCTGCTGCGCGCCGCCGAGCAGGCCCACCCGGGCACGCCGGTCCACCTGGTCCCGCCCCCGCGCGAGTACCCCGACCAGTACGCGGGCGGCCTCGGTCCCGTCGAGGTGCTGCCCGCCGTGGCGTGTCTCGGCACGTTCCACTCCACCGCCCTCGACCCGGCCCACGACCCGGTCGCGTACCGCTCCCGGCTCACCGTCCTCTGGTTCCAGTCCACGCCGCGGCTGCCGTCGGCGTGCGGCCCGGAGCCGGCCCTGCGGGACATCGACTGGGCGGGACTCGCCCGGGACACGCGGGCGCTTGCGTAGGGTCGTCCGATGACCGTTTCCCGTACGGAACTGCTGCGCGCCCAGTTCGAGTTGACCTGGGCCCTGTTCGAGTACCACCTGGAGCGGCTGGAGCCGGAGGACTTCCTCTGGGAGCCCGGGCCGCTCATCTGGACGATGCGCCGGTCCGCCGACGGCACCTGGGTGCCGGACTGGGCGGACACCGAGCCCGACCCCGTGCCCGTGCCCACGATCGCCTGGGTGAGCTGGCACATCGGATGGTGGTGGAGCGTCACCCTGGACCACGCGCGGGGCCGCCCGCCGCGCGAGCGCACCGACGTCGTGTGGCCCGGCGAGGGCACCCCGACCGTCGAGTGGCTGCGCGACCTGCGGACCCAGTGGCTGGCGGTCCTGGACGACCTCACCGACACCGAGCTGGACGCCCCGGCCCGCTTCCCCGTGCCCGACGACCCCCGGTACACCGTCGCGCACATGGCCGCCTGGGTGAACACGGAATTGACGAAGAACGTCAGCGAGATCGGCCAGCTGCGCCTGCTGCGGGCGGCGTCCGCGGTACGTCCACATCACTAACCGCGCGCCTGTGACCAGGGAAGAAGCAGGTCGTCGGAGTGGGCATGCGTCCTCGTCTGCTCTCCCGTGCCGCCGTGCTGCTCCTCGCTCTCGTCGTCCTCCAGGGCGGTTCGCCCGCCCTGGCCGCCGAGGGCGGCGGAGGCAGCCGGTCGGGTTCGATCGATCCGCTCACCCCGTTCGCACAGGGCGCCTCGGCGCTCGCCGGCCTGGCCCAGCCGTTCTACACCGCGTTCAGCCAGGCCGTGTCCCCGCCCCCCGAAGGCCTGATCGGGCGGCGTCGCCGCGCCGCACGTGACATCGTGAAGGCATGACCATCGACGTGCGCCCGGCCACGGACTTCGAGGACGTCCGTGCCGTGCTCGGGCCGAAGTCCCCCGGGGCGAACGTCTGCTGGTGCCTGAGCTACCGGATCCCCTCCAAGCTCAACAACGAGCTGCGCGGCCCGGCCCGCGGCGCGTACGTCGCCGAGCTGTGCCGCGCGGACCCGCCCCCGGGCGTGCTCGCCTACGACGGTGACGAACCGGTCGGCTGGGCCGCCGTCGCACCGCGCGCGGACACCTCCTTCGCCCGCAACCGCAAGATCCCGCACATCGACGACCTGCCCGTCTGGTCACTGTGGTGCGTCCGGGTCCGCCCCGGTCACCGCAAGCAGGGCATCTCCCACGCCCTGATCGCCGGCGCGGTCGAGTTCGCCCGCGCCCACGGCGCACCGGCGATCGAGGCGTACCCTCTGGACAACGGCGACGCCAAGGTCGACCTGACGATGGCCTACGCCGGTCTCCGCAAGAACTTCGAACGCGCCGGCTTCACCCACGCGGCGGACACCACCTCGGTCCTGGCCGGCCATCCCCGGATCCTGATGCGGCTGGACCTGCGCTGAAAAAAGGCCCGACCGCTGGCGACGGGGGATGCACCAGCGGTCGAGCTATGGCCAAGGGTAACAAGCGCTTGCCCAGCGGGAGCCGACCAACCGTCAGGAAGTCGGCGTTGTGACTCGTATCACTAAACTCCCGTGACTCCGGGGCCTGTTGTGGGGCCCCGTCCCGTCAGTCGTCGCACGGCGGGTCGTAGGAGAGCCGGGGCAGGTACTCGCTCCAGGTGTCCGGCGTCAGCACGCCCCGGGTCAGCGAGCAGATGCGGCGTACGGCCGGGTCGACGTCCAGGTTCCAGATCCGGATGGTGTCGGCGCCGCTCGACACCGCGATCGTGTGACCGGCCGGGTTGAACGACAGGTAGTTGCCGGTCTTGGTGTTGGGGCTCATCGACTGGCCGATCGCGGTGGCCCCGGACGGGTCGGAGACGTCCCAGAGCCGGACCGTGCTGTCGTTGCCGCCGCTCGCCAGGGTGCGGCCGTCGCGGCTGAACGTCAGGGACACGACCGCTTCCGTGTGGCCGGTGAGGCGGGCCTGCTCGGAGGCGTCGGCGGGGTCCCGGACGTCCCAGAGGCGTACGGAGCTGTCGTCGCCGGCGCTGGCCAGCGTGCGGCCGTCGCGGCTGTAGGCAAGGGCGTTCACGGCTCCGAGGTGGCCCTTGAGCGGTGTGCCGATCAGGGTGACCCGGGCGGGGTCGGCCGCGTTCCACAGCCGGATGGTGCCGTCCGCGCTGCCGCTGGCGAGCGTCCGGCCGTCCGGGCCGAAGACGAGGGAGTTGACGTAGCCCTTGTGACCGGTGAGGGGGGCGCCGAGCGGCCGGGGGCGGGACGGGTCGCCGATGTCCCACAGCTGGATGGTGCGGTCGTCGTCGGCGGTGGCCAGGGTCCTGCCGTCGGGGCTGAAGGCCAGCGGGTCGGCGTACCGGATGCGCAGGGGGAGGGGAGACCCGTACGGCACCGGGTGTTCCGGAGCGCTGAGGTTCCACAGCTGCACGGCGCGATCGCCCGTCACCGCCGCGAGGGTGCGGCCGTCCGAGGAGAACTCCAGGGAGCGTACGTCGCCCTTTCCGGGCCGGAACGGCTCGCCCATCCTCACCGGCCTGCTGGGCGTCCGCACGTCCCACAGCCGGATCCGCCCGTCGCGCCCCGCCGTCGCCAGCACCCGCCCGTCCGGCCGGAACGTGCCCGTCCGGCCGGTCATGTCCGAGGTCGGCAGCGCCCACAGGCGGACCTTGTTGTCGCCCGTCCCGGTGGCGAGGGTGCGCCCGTCGGGGCTGAAGCCCAGCGCGTACATCTCGCCGCTGCTGCCCGCCAGGGGGCCGCCGACCTGCGACGGGTACTCCGGATCGCTCACCTTCCACAGGCTCGCGGTGCTGTCCGCGCTGGCCGCGGCGAGCATGTTCCCGTCCGGGCTGAAGGCCACCGACCAGACCGGCCCGGTGTGGCCGGTCAGCGGCGCCCCGATCTGGGCCGGGCGACCCGATCCGGCCATGTTCCACAGCCGTACGGTGTGGTCCTCGCCGCCGCTGGCCAGGGTCCGGCCGTCCGGACTGAAGGCCACGGAGTGCACGGTGGAGGTGTGGCCGGTCAGCGGCGTGCCGACCGGTTCCGGGCGCCGGGGGTCGGCCACGTCCCACAGGCGGATCGTGCCGTCGTCGCCGCCCGCCGCCAGCGTCCGGCCGTCCGGGGTGAACGCCACCGAGCGCACGGCGGCCGTGTGCCCGGTCAGCGGCTTGCCGAGCGCCCGCGCCCGGCGCGGGTCGGCCATGTCCCACAGCCGTACGGTGCCGTCGTCGCCGGCGGAGGCCAGCGTGCGCCCGTCCGGGCTGAAGGCGATCAGGTAGATCGTGCCGTCATGGCCGGTCAGGGGCTCGCCGAGCCGCTTCGGATGACGGGGGTCGGTCACGTCCCACAGCCGGATCGTGCCGTCGTCGGAGGCGCTGGCCAGCGTCCGGCCGTCCGGGCTGAAGACCGCGCTGCTCACCCAGCTCGTGTGGCCGGTGAGCGGTCCGCCCAGAGGACTCGGACGCCTCGGGTCGGCCACGTTCCACAGCCGTACGGTCCGGTCGTAGCTCGCGGTGGCCAGGGTCCTGCCGTCCGGGCTGAACGTCGTGAGGTAGACGGCGCCCGTGTGCCCGAGCAGCGGCGTGGCCAGCGGGGCGTTCACCACGGAGATCAGGCGACTCTTCGCGCCCTCGTCGTCCGGCCGCAGCCGGTGCGCCACCAGGTCGAGCTGCGCGGACAGCGACGGATCCGTGTCCCGGACGCGGTCGGCCTGGGCGAGCACCTGCTCGAACACCGCGTCGTCCCGCTGCTTCCAGGCGACGACGGCCGACCCGGCGGCCAGCACCGCCAGCACCACCAGCGCCGCCACCGCGCCCCGGCTGATCCAGATGACGCGCCGGCGCAGCCGGACCGAGGCGGCCAGGAACTCCACCGCGCTCCGGGTCAGGTACCTGTCCCCGGCGGACTTCGCCCAGCCGTGGGCCTGTTCCAGCCGGGAGCCCCGGTAGAGCAGCGATGTGTCGCGGTCCGACTCCTCCCAGGCCCGGCCGTCCTCCTCCAGGCGCTGGCGCAGCAGGTTGCCCTGCCGGTCCTCGTCGATCCAGTCGCGCAGACGCGGCCAGGCGTGCAGCAGCGCCTCGTGGGTGATCTCCACGGTCTCCGCGTCCAGGGTCACCAACCGGGCGCGGACCAGCGCCTCCAGGGACTCCTCGGTCTTGCCGGGGTCGTTCGACTCCTCCGCCAGCTTGCGCCGGGTCCCGCGTCTGCGCGTGGCCTGCGTGTCCTCGCCCAGCCGGACCAGCCGGAGCAGCAGCAGCCGCGCCGCCGTGCGGGCCGCCGGGTCGAGGCCGTTCCAGGCGCGTTCGGCGGTCGCCGCGACCGCGCCCTGGATGCCGCCGGCCGCGCGGTAGCCGGCGAGCGTCAGCCGGCCCGCCTTCCTGCGCTGCCAGGTGGCGAGCAGGGCGTGCGACAGCAGCGGCAGCACTCCGGCGTCGTGCGCCCCGCGCGGGCCGTCGGCGCTGACCTCCCGGACGATCAGCTCCGCGAGGCCCGGCTCCAGCTCCAGTCCGACGGCCTTGGCCGGGCCGGTCACCGCCTCGCGCAGCTCCGCGGTGGTGAGCGGGCCGAGCACCATGTGCCGGTGCTGGAGCGCGTCGGCCAGCTCGGGGTATCCGAGGCACTGCTCGTAGAAGTCGGCGCGTATGCCGAGGACCACCACGGCCGGGGCCGGTTCGCCGGGGGCGGCGGGGGTGCAGGCGGCGTGCAGGACCTCGACGAAGGCGCGCCGGTCCGCCTCGTCGGGGCAGAGGGTGAACGTCTCCTCGAACTGGTCCACGATGACGACCGGGCGGGCGGCGGCGGGGTCCTCGCGGCGGGCCCAGGCGGTGACGGCGGCACGGACGGCGTCGGCGCGGGATGGGGGGCCGGGTTCCGTGGTCAGGGGGCGTGTAGTGGGTGTCCTGGTCCCGGGCGAGACGACGGGTGCCAGCTCGGGGATGCACCGGGCCAGCTCCGCCAGCGGGTCGGCGCCCGGCACGAGCTGCACCACCTCCCGCGCCCGGCCGCTCCCGCCGCTCCCGCCGCTCTCATGGTCCTCGTCGTCGCCGAGCGCGCCGTCCCGCAGCGCGGGCACCAGACCGGCGTTCAGCAACGAGGACTTCCCCGCCCCCGACGCGCCCACGAGCATGACCAGGCCACCCGTCCCGGCCACGGCCCGGAGCTGCGCGACGAGCGCGTCCGTGCTCCGCTCCCGGCCGAAGAACCACCGGGCGTCCTCCCGCCGGTAGGAGGCCAGCCCCCGGTACGGGCACACCCCGCCGGGCGCGGGCGGGGCCTCGGCCGGAGTCTGGTGCTGCTCCGGGGACCCGTCCGGGCGTTCGGCGACCGGGTCGGCCACCGCGCGCTCCCACAGCCGCTGCCACTGCCCCAGGTCGTACAGGCCCGGCGACACCGGTGTGGGCCGCTCGCGCCGCGCCTCGGGGATCAGCACGTGCAGCACCGCCGCGAGGGCGGGGAACTGGGCGGGCACGTTCCGGGCCCGCCGCCAGTCGCTGATGCGCTGGGCGGACACCCGCACGGGCCGCCCGCGTTCGTCGACCCGCTGGAGCCGCACCACCGCTTCGGACACACGTTTGAGTGGAGGGTTGCCCGCTTCCTTGTACAGCAGTGCGAGGCGTTCCGCGAAGGCGGTGCGTGCCCCCGAGTCGGAACCCAAGGTCTCCACTCCTCACTTCCCACGCCTGGACGTCCGGTCCGGAAAACTCACTCTATATAGCTGACCTGCGGTAATACCCTCCACAAGCCCCCGGAACCTCCTCCTCCGCGACCGGAAATGGCAGGATCCGGATCCAGCAGCGCACCCATCCGGTCAGCTTCCATCCGGGTTCCATCCGAGTCGGACGACGGTAGCTCCACCGTCCGGTACCGGTCCCCACGAGGGGAGGGACCGGTGCCGGACGACGTGGTGATCCTCCCCGGTGGAGTGCGCCCCCCAACCCCACGACCACCGATCTCCGACCCTGGATAACTGACGACCCGTCAGCTATGGTGCGCCCTGCCGTACCGCTTCCGGAGCGACGTACAAGCGATGCACAGGCGATGCACAGGCGATGTACAGGGGTGAGCGCAGTGGAGTCACGTCCCGACAGCCCACGACCGCAGGGTGCTCCGCGCTGGGTGGCGATGGTCCACCGGCCCGCCGAGGGCTCCTGGCGGACGGCGGCGGAGTCGCCCCACCGCGCGCCGGTGCTGTACGCGCTCGGGGAGATGACCCGGACCCTGCGGGCGCGCGGCGACGCGGTGACCGTCGCCCTGTGGGGGCCGAAGGACGGCGAGTGGCACCTCTTCGACGCCCCTCTGCAGCAGGCGCCCCAGCCCCGGCCCGCCCCGGAGACCTCCCCGGCCTCCCAGCCTTCCCAGGCCTCCCCTGGTGACGCGAGCACACGGACGGAACGGATGACCGGCCGCCGCCACCAGGTCCTCCTGGCCGGCCTGGGCAAGGCGGGCCTCTACGACCTCTCCCCCGAGGACGACGCGACCGTCAAGGCCCTGGCCGAACGGCTCGACGAGGCCGCCGTACGCCGGGTCGCGCACTGGCTGGCGACGGCGGGCGGCGCGCGGTAGTCGCACCTGTCGGTCCAGCGGGCGGCGCATGTTGGGCAGACCGGTCGGTTCAGCCCGCGGCGCGCTGGGCAGTCACCTCCTGGCGGCAGGGCCTCCGCTGCCGTCAGGAGGGGGAGGAAGCGGTATGAAGGTCTCCGTGGACCGCGAGCTCTGCTATGGCTCCGCCGAGTGCGTCCACCGGGCGCCCGCGGTCTTCGCGTTCGTCGACGGATTCGGCGTCGTCCGCCCGGGCCGCGAGGAGACGGGCGACGACCCCGAGATCCTGGAGGCGGCGGAGAAGTGCCCGAGCCAGGCCATCAGGATCACCGCGTCGCCGGCCGGCCCCGGCGAGGGATGATGCCGGTACCGAGCCTGCTCGCGGTCTTCGCCCACCCCGACGACGAGTCCCTGTCGGCGGGCGGCGTCCTCGCCCGGCACGCGTCCGCGGGCGCGCGCACGGCGGTCGTCACGGCGACCTGGGCGGCGGACACCGTGCGCGCCGCGGAGTTGGCCGAAGCCCTCCGCGTCCTCGGCGCCGGCGCGCCACGGATGCTGGGCCACGCCGACTCCCGCGTCCCGCACTCGGCGCCGGGCCGACCGCGTCTCTGCGACGCCCCGCTGGACCGGACGGTGGGGGAACTGGTCGCCCACATCCGGACCTTCCGCCCGGACGTCGTGGTCACCCACGACGCCTACGGCGGCCTGACCGGCCACGAGGACCACGTACACACCCACCGGGCGACCCTGCTCGCGGTCCACGCCGCCGGCCTGGAACGCCTCTACCCGGACGCGGGCGAGCCCTGGCGCCCGAGCGCCCTCTATCTGGCCACGCACCCGCACTCAGCCGTCCGGGCGTGGGCCGGGCACTGGGCGCCCCGGGGCAAGGCGATGCACACGGTCCCGGACGAGCTGATCACCGCGGCCGTCGACGTCAGACCCTGGCTGGAGCGCAAGGTCGCCGCCGTCCTGGCCCATCGCTCCGAGGCGGAGCGGGGAGCGGCTCCGGGCCTGATCGCGGCGCTCCCGGCACCCGAGCGGGAGCGGCTGCTCGGCACCGAGTACTACATCCGCCACGACCCCGTCACCACCCTGCCGCGGCAGACGGAGCTGCTGCCGTAGAGCCGCCCGGAAACCGCACCCCGGACACACCCCACGGGGCTCCCGTCACAGGGCCACCGGGAAACCACGGGCCCCTGTCACAGCGCCGCCGGAAAACCCCACGGCAACCGCGCCAAGGCCCTGGCCCTGGCCTCCACCACCGCCATCCGGGCCGTCCGCTCGGTCCGGTCCGCATGGGCCGCCTGCCCGGTCACCTGCCCCTCCCACTTCCGGTACAGCAGCCCCACCTCCCCCGAGAACCACCCACGGCTCACCGCGTTCAGCGCGAGCAGCAGCCCGGTGTCCTCCGAGGCGGGCAGCGCCATCCACCCGCCGAGGGCGAGGAGCAACTCCCGCCGTACGAACAGCGAGGCCGGATGCACCGGGGCGAGGAAGCCGTTGGCCTTCCAGTGCTCCAGCACTGCCCCCCGCTCGATCACCCCTTCGTCGGGATCACCCGGGAATCCGACGGTCGATCCGTCGGGCAGGAGGTCGAGCACCCGCGAGGTCACCCACCCGAGACCGCGGTCCCCCTCCAGTACCGCCAGATTCCGCCCGAGCACACCCGCCGCGAGCTGGTCGTCGGCGTCCAGCACCGTCACGTACTCGCCCTCGGCGTGGGCCAGCGCGACGGTCCGGGCCACCCCGGGCCCACCGGCCCGGCCCTGCCGGAAGGTCACCCGCGGGTCATCGGGCACGTACGGCCGGACGTCCTCGCCCTCCCCGTCCTCCTGAACCACCCAGTGCCACTCCCACCCCTCCGGCAGCCCCTGCCCGCACAGCGAGGCGTAGGCCTCCGGAAGGAACCGGGCATGGGGACCGTGCACAGCGGTGACGACGACGATGCGCCGCTTCACGAGGCGCGCTCACCACCTTCCAAAGACCGGAACGGCCCGCATGCTATCCACCGGCAGCAAGCGAAGAGACAAGCACCGCCCCGCCGAAGAGGACGACCAACTGCACGACACCGGGGATGCGCCACCCCAGGGCGAGGAGACCACCGCCGGTGAGCACCGCCCCACCCACCAGAACCCACGCCGCCTGCGACGCCGCACTCGCCGCCCCCGTAGCGCTGGCACTGTCGCTCTCGTAACTGTCGGCCCACGCCTCGATCCCGACACCGAACGCCATCCAGGCGATGAGCATGAAGTCGATGACGACCAGCGCCAGGCTGACCCCGATCTGCTGACCGGTCGACGGCTCTCCTGAGTCCATGCGGTCAGCATGGCGGCGCAGCGAGCACCGCACATGAGCACGGCTACTCAGATGCGCCCTTGGACGCTCGGCCTTCTCCCGAACTCAGGAGATCGCAGTGCTGGTTGCGAGGACGACCGAGGTCGGATCAGAGCCACTCCGATCCCTTGGCGAGCAGTTGGCCGCCTGTTTTACTTCGCGCATGATTACGGCGGCCTGTGTCTGCCTCGGTACGGTGATCGGGACGATACTCGTGTCACGGCGAGCGCGGCGAGCAGCCGCTCGAGCGGCGTCCGGGGAAGCGGTCTTCTTCCAGGTCGGGGCAAACCGGCCGGACGAGGGACGCCGATACAGCCTCGGCCGGATGCGAACCGGAACCGAGTTCCACTGGGAGCCTCGCCGGCCATGGACCCGGCTGCGCGAACTCCCGCCAGACCTCCGCTACGTCCGCACCCGCCACACCACGTTCCGCGAGGCCCTGTGGCTCCCGCCCGGCGTCCTGGTGATCGAGTGCGAATCGTCTGCCGGGCCGGTACGACTCTGGGCCCGCGTGGAGCAGGCGGCACAGGTCGTGGAGATGATCCGGCGCACAGGTACCGCGTGACGGCCCCTGACCAACAACCAGGTCAGGGGCCGTTCACATTGCTGTCATCGCGGAGGCGGTGGGATTTGAACCCACGGTGACATCGCTGCCACGACGGTTTTCAAGACCGTTCCCTTCGGCCGCTCGGGCACACCTCCCCGCGCCGGCCGTGATCGGCGGGCGCGGGGACAAGGGTAACGGGTCGGTGCCCGCGGGTGTGGGTCAGTTGTCGCCGACGCGGGAGCCCAGGGTGACGTCGACGGTGTGCTGCTTGCCGGCCCGCTCGTAGGTGATCGTCACCTTGTCGCCGGGCTTGTGCGTCCAGATCTCGCCGATCAGGGTGGGGCCGGAGTCGATCACCCTGTCGTCGAGCTTGGTGATGACGTCGCCGGGCTTGAGGCCCGCCTTGGCGGCCGGACCGCCGGGCTCGACCGGTGCCGCGCCGCCCGCGCCCTGGTCGGTGATCTTCGCGCCGCCGGAGCTCTCGTCCAGGGAGACGGACGCGCCGATCTTCGCGTACACCGGCTTGCCGGTCTTGATCAGCTCCTGGGCGACGTACTCGGCCTGGTTGATCGGGATGGCGAAGCCCAGGCCGATCGAGCCGGACTGGCCCGTGCCGAAGCCGCCGTTGCCGGTGGACTGGATCGCGGAGTTGATGCCGATGACGTTGCCCTGCGCGTCCAGCAGCGGACCGCCGGAGTTGCCCGGGTTGATCGAGGCGTCGGTCTGCAAGGCGCTCATGTACGAGGCCTGGCTGCCGCTGCCGTCGCTGGAGGCCACCGGGCGGTTCTTGGCGCTGATGATGCCCGTCGTCACCGTGTCGGACAGGCCGAAGGGGGCGCCGATCGCGATGGTCGCGTCGCCGATGGCCACCTTGTCCGAGTCGCCGAGGGTGAGCGGCTTGAGGTCGCCGGGGGCGTTCTTCAGCTTGATGACCGCCACGTCGTAGCCCTGGGCGTTGCCGATCACCTCGGCGTCGTACTTCTTGCCGTTCGGGAAGGTGGCGGTGAGCTTGCCGCCGTCCACGGCGTCCGCCACCACGTGGTTGTTGGTGATGATGTGGCCCTGCTTGTCGAAGACGAAGCCCGTGCCCGTGCCGCCCTCGCCGCTGGTGCCCTCGGCCTCGATCGTGACCGTGCTCGGCAGCGCCTTGGCGGCCACGCCCGCGACGGTGCCCGGGTCGCGCTTGACGTCGCCGCCGCTGGTGGAGGCGGAGACCGTCGTCGAGCCGGTGCTGTCGTCGTTGTTCTTCGCCAGTGTGTAGCCGAGGCCGCCGCCCAGGCCGCCCGCGACCAGCGCGGCCACCAGGATCCCGGCGACCAGACCACCGCGCCCGCGGCCGGACTTGGGCGCCGGCTGCTGGTACGACGAACCCCAGCCGCCCGCGCCGTAACCGGAACCGCCGTCGCCGTGCGAGGGGGCGGTGGGCGGCGGGGGCGGGGGCCACGACGGGTCGGGGGCGGAGGAGGAGACGCCGGGATGACCGGCGTCAGGAACACCCTGCCCCTGAGCGGGCTGTCCCTGGGAGTCCTGCCCGTGCGGCCCCCGCGGGGCCTGTCCCTGGGGCGCCGGAGCAGCAGGAGCGTCCACCGGCACGGGGGGTGCGGACGGTGCGGGGGGTACCGCGGTGCCCTCGTTCTCGGTGCTCACAGCTTCTCTCCTCGATCCACGGCTGTTTCCTGGGTCGCACTCGGTCACGCTTTTGCGCGCTGGTCGACGGGTCCGGCGCGATACTGCTGTGCTTGTCCCTTTGTATGCCGTCAGCTTTTCCCACGGGCCGTCAGAGCACCATAAGCGGTGGCTGTGGGTCCGGGGCCATTCTTTACATAGGTCATTACTGGCGAAAAGGATGCAATCCCAATGCCTCCGTCCGGACCTGCGAAGCCGTCGGGTCCGTCCGACCGGACGCGTACCCGCACACGGTGGCACCATGACGCGGTGACCCACGCTCGGCAGCATGTGATTCAAGTCGTCGCCCACCGCGGGGCCTCCGAGGACGCCCCGGAGCACACCCTGGCCGCGTACACCAAGGCGATCGAGGACGGTGCGGACGCCCTCGAATGCGATGTGCGCCTGACCGCCGACGGCCACCTGGTGTGCGTGCACGACCGCCGGATCAACCGTACGTCCAACGGCCGCGGCGCGGTCTCCGCGCTGGAGCTCGCCGACCTCGCCGCCCTGGACTTCGGCTCCTGGAAGACGCGCGAGGCCTGGAAGGGGCGCGACGAGGAGCCCGACTGGGAGCACCGCCCGGAGGACCGCGAGGCGACGTCCGTCCTCACCCTGGAGCGGCTGCTGGAGCTCGTCGCCGACGCCGGGCGCCGGGTGGAACTGGCCATCGAGACCAAGCACCCCACCCGCTGGGCGGGGCAGGTCGAGGAGCGGCTGCTGGTCCTGCTGAAGCGGTTCGGCCTCGACGCCCCGGTGTCGGCCGAGGAGTCCCCGGTGCGGGTGATGAGCTTCTCGGCGCGCTCGCTGCACCGCGTGCGGGCGGCCTCGCCCACCCTGCCGACCGTCTATCTGACGCAGTTCGTCTCGCCCCGGCTGCGGGACGGACGGCTGCCCGCGGGCGTGCGGATCGCGGGCCCGTCCCTGCGGATCGTGCGCAACCACCCCGCCTGCGTGGAGCGTCTGAAGCGGGCCGGCCACCAGGTGCACGTGTGGACCGTCAACGAGCCCGAAGACGTGGAGCTGTGCGTCGGGCTGGGCGTCGACGCCATCATCACCAACCGCCCGCGCGCGGTACTCGACCAGCTCGGCCGCTGACCCCGAGTCGGGCCCCGCCCACTCCGGGCGTGAATCACACAAGTCCCACCAGACCCGTGCACACCTCTTGACCCGCACCCGCGCCAGACGGGATCCTCCGGTCTCGGCCACACCGAAGAAATCCAGCCACATGATCACAGGGAGTGCTCCGGCGCGTTCGTTCCGTATCCGGTCGTGGTGAATGCGTCGCCGGAGATGGATTGGCCGGTTTCCGGTACAGGCCAATGGGGCATCCACACCGTGGCGTGGGGCGAAGGAGGTCTCGGGGGTGGCGTTGGTGGTGGCACAGGAGGTGCCCACGTCGTCGAGCATGGCCGTACCCCATGGCCCTGCGGGCGTGGGGGAAGCGAGACACCGGATGCGTGCGCAGTTGCGCAGAGGCGGTGTAGCGGAATCGGTCATCGACGACGCCGTACTGATCCTTTCCGAACTCTTGAGCAACGCGTGCAAACACGGCAGGCCCCTGGGCGACGCCCTCTCCGGTGACGGCGACGTCCGCGCCGCGTGGCGCGTGGACCCGGCCGGCCGGCTCATCGTCGAGGTCACGGACGGCGGCGGCCCGACCCGCCCCGCCCCGGCGACCCCCTCGGTGACGGCACACGGCGGCCGCGGGCTGAACATCATCACCGCGCTCGCCGACGACTGGGGCGTCCGGGACGACATCCGCGGCGAGGTCACGGTCTGGGTCGTCGTCCACGACGACGTGTACGACCCGGACGCCGGCCACCGCCGCGACGACTTCGCGACGCGCGTCACCGCCCCGGCGGTCTCCCAGATACCCGGACTCGACTTCGCGGACGCCTTCGACGACATGGACTGAGGCGCAATACGCCGCGACATGGACTGAGGCGCGATACGCCGCGACGCACCTGGGGTTGTCCACAGAACCCCGTCGCCCGGGGCACGAACGGCTAGGCTCGCGACCGTACGAGACGAGCCGTAACCGGGAGACCCACCGATGGCCAAGAAGCGACCCCAGACGAAGGCCAAGCGCCCGCAGACCACGGCCGGGGCCCGCGCCGCAGGCGCTGACGGAGCCGTTCCCGTCGTCGGTGCCCGCGAGCCCTGCCCCTGCGGCAGCGGCCGCCGCTACAAGGCCTGCCACGGCCGGGCCGCCTCCCACGCCGCGACCGAGCTGGTGCACCGCCCCTTCGAGGGCCTGCCCGGCGAGTGCGACTGGGTGGCCCTGCGCGAGCTGGTGCCGGCGGCCACGGTCGAGCTGACCCTCAAGGACGGCCTGCCGGAAGGCGTCCCCGCGGTCACGCTGGCCACGGTCCTGCCGATGGCCTGGCCCGCCCTGCGCCGCGACGACGGCTCGGTCCTGCTCGGCCTGCAGAACGACACCTCGTCGGGCGACATCAGCCGCGACCTCGCCGACACCCTCCGGCGCGCCCTCGAAGCCGAGCCGGGCACACCCGTGCAGGGCCGCCGCGCCCCGGCCGACAGCCCGCGGCTGCAGGACCTGCTCGACCCGGAGGGCGCCTTCGAGCCAGAAGTGCACAGCGGCTTCGAGTTCTGGGTCCCGGACGCGGAGAACGCCACTCCGGAGGTGGCCGCCTCCCTGGAGCGGGCCAACGCCGCGGCCATCCCGACCGTCAAGCTCCAGGGCGTGGACGCCGCGTACTGGTGCGAGACGCCGGAGAAGAACCATCTGCGGTGGGTGATGCCGCACCCCGAGGAGCAGCTTCTGGACGCTCTCGCCCGGCTGCACGCCGCGGGCCGCTCCAGCCTCGGCGAGGGCACGCGCCTGGTCGGCTCCTTCCGCGCTCACGGGCTCACGGTGCCGGTGTGGGACCTGCCCAGCGGGGTCTCGGCCGAGGACGTGGAGAAGCCGGCGGCGGAGTTCGCCGAGCGCCTCGCCGCCGCCCTGGCGACGGACGCGCCGCTCACGGCGGAGGAGCGCCGGGCGCGGGGCGGCCTCACCAACCGGCAGGTCACGCTGAGCTGACGGCTCACCCGGGGTTCCGGACCGGCCGATCCACCGGCCGGGCCGGCCGGGCCGGATCCCCGTGCCCGGAAATCCACAACTCCCGGCAGGGACAAGCCAGTCGGTGACTGGAAAGGCGAGATCGAATTTGCGAACCGCCGATCTCTTGTTACCGTTCCTGTAGCCCGGTTGCTGGTGCATCCCCCGTCGCCAGCAACCGGGTCTTTCCATGCGCGCCCGACCTCACACAGCGCACCCGCTCGTCAACTGACCGTCCAGACAGGCGAGTTGCTTCCCGAGCGCAGCAGCAGCGGCCCTCGTCCGCCCCGCCGGGCGAACTCCGCGACCGCCGTGTAGGCCGCCAGATCCCCCCGCGTGGGTTCCCGGGGCGTCTCGCAGGCCCCCGGCTCGTCCCCGGCGCCCACCGCGCAGGTCATCCGCACGGTCCGGTCGCCGGGCCCCATCAGGCTCAGTACGGCGTCCAGCGCCTCTCCGGTCGCATTGCGGTAGTAGGTCCGCGCCCAGGTGACGGCACCCTGCGTCACCACACAGGTCTGCGCCTCGATGCCGTCGGCGGAGGAGAGTTCGGGACCGCAGCGCACCGCGGCGGCCACGACGGAGGGTTTCTTGTCGTCAGCGCCCGGAGGGGGACGCCGGACGGCGCCGGAGGGGGAGGTACGCGCCCCGGCACCGCCCACGGATCCTACGGACCCCGCTGTTCTCTTGCTTCCCATGGATGTCTCGGACCCCGCCGACGCCACCGCCAGCGGCAGTGCGACCGCGCACGCCGCGATGACGCCCATGAGGGCGAGCAGTCGGGCCTTCCGGGGATCCCGGGCGCGCCCCCGGGCATGACGCGGCATGGCCCCGGAACTTAACGCGCCGGGGCGAGCGCGGGGCTCGGCGCGCCCGAGCATCCTAGAACTCGGGCGCGCTCACACCCGTACGAGTGAGGGCCTCGACCACGGCGTCCACCACGGCCTCGACATCGGGCACCCACGGCGAGGCCGAGCCAGGCAGCGGCGCCCGCTCCCAGCGGATCTCGCCCTGGCCCGTCCCGGACGGCGGCAGGGCCAGGTAACCGCCCTCACTGTGGAAGCGGAGGGAGCCGGGCACGAAGTCCTTGGCGTAGAGCAGTTCGCCGAGCTGCTCCATGGAGTACGGCTTCACGAGGATCGCCCAGCGCGTGGGCGAGGCGACGACCGGGCCGAGCCGCATGCCCGCGCGGTCGAGCGCTTCGAGGGCGCGGGCGGCGGGCAGGGCCGGCAGGGAGACCGCGCAGGGGGCCTTGCCGCCGGTGGCCAGGACGATCGGCGCCGTCGGCCGGTTGCTCCACCACCAGCGGACCATGCGTTCGTCGGTGGTGGCCGCGAGCAGGCCGGGGTCGAAGGGGTGCGCGCCGGGCACCGTGCAGTCGGGGTCGGGGCAGCTGCAGCGGGAGTGCCCCTGCGGGTCCGCCGCCACGCCCGGGAGTACGGGCCACTGCCATTCCGTCGCGTAGGTCAGGGCCGCGCCGATCAGCTCAGGCCTCCCGTCACTGCGCTGGAACAGGAGCCTGCGTCGCCTTCCAGGGATCTCGCGCATGAGCGCTCGTCCTTTCCGTTGCACGCCTGGCAACACCGTGGTCCACATCACAACATGTGTCGATCACTTCACTGTGCGTACCTGTTGGCGCATCACACCCCTGCTTGAAGCAAGGGGAACCCCTATGGGTCGAGCAAGGGCTGCCTCCGCGGCCGTCCCGCCCATACTGCGTGTATCAAAAGCACGGGCGTGGCGTAGGGGTGGCGAAGTATGGCGTTTGCCGTCGCGCGTATTTCTCTCCGCCTCCGCCACGGGAGGATGGGGCACGGTCGTCGGTGGATAGGACGCCCGGTTCCGTCACCAGGTTCCGGGTGGTTCCCAACCACCCCTGGCCTTTACCGAGTACGTACCCATCACGACCGCTGTGACGCTCCGTCGAGCAAGCCCAGTCGACCGCAATAAGCCGTCACCTGCGGCAGTTTTAAGCCAACTTTGCATTTCCGCAAGAGGAAGGAGAGTTCTTCCCTCAGACCTCACGGACACCAGGAATCCCGGCTGGACAATGCTGGACATCTCCTCACGAGTGCGTGTACATGTGGAGACACTGCTAGCGGCGCAGAATGACATGGGGGTTTGCGATGCTTTGGAGCAGTACGCGCCGGTCGGAAGGCCGGACGCCATGAACGCCCCGCACCCTCCGAAAGTGGCCGGAATCGATTCAACGGTCCCGGCTCCCGCACACACTGTCGCGCCCGTCGCGGGTACAGCCCCGGCCGCCCCCGCAAACCCACCGGCCCCGCCCGGCGCGGTTCTCCAGGATCGTCTCGCCGGCTGGGTCTCCGACCTCACCACCCTCCATGAGCTGACCGAACGCCTGGCCCGCACGGCCGTGCTCGACGAGGCCCTACAGGAACTGCTGCGGGCCGGCGCCGCCCTGGTCGGCGCCCGGCGCGGCCTCGTCGTCCTCGAACCCGGCGACGGACTCGGCCCGGACACCACCATCGGCCTGGGCCTGGCCCGCGCCGACCTCGGCCACATCGAGACGGTGCCGCGCAGCGCCCTCTCCTACGGCCGGATCCTCGAAGGGCTCCCGGGCGGCGAGGGCGGCATCGCCGACCCCGACCTGTTCGCCGAGGAGGGGCTCGACCCCCGCCACCGCGAGGTCGCGGCCCGGCTCGGCTACGCCGCCAGCTACGCCCTCCCCCTGTCCACCGACACCGCCGGCCGCCTCGGCGCCGCCGTCTGGCTCTACGACGACCCCGCCGAACCCGGCGAGCGGCCGCGCCACCTCGCCGGCCTGTACGCCCGGTACGCCGCCGAGCACCTGGCCCGGCTCCTGGAGCTGGAACGCACGCGCACGTCCATGGCGACCATGGCGGACGAGCTGCTGCCCTCCCGGCTGCCGCGGGTGGCCGGTGTGCAGCTCGCCGCCCGGCACCGCACCGGCCCGCGCGGCGGCGGCGACTGGTACGACGCGCTGCCGCTGCCCGACGCCGCCCTCGGCCTCGCCGTCGGATCGGTCACCGGGGCGGGGCCCAGCGCGGTCGCCGCGATGGGGCGGCTGCGGGCGTCCCTGCGGGCGTACGCCGTGATGGAGGGGGAGGACCCGGTCGCGGTCCTGTCCGACCTGGAGCTGCTGCTGCGGCTGACCGAGCCGGCCCGCTCGGCCACCGCCCTGTTCGGCTACTGCGAACCGGCCGCCCGCAAGATCACGCTGGCCGGTGCCGGGCACAGCCCGCCCCTGCTGGTCGGACAGCGCCGCACGGAGTTCGTGGAGACGTCCGTCTCCGCCCCCCTCGGCATGCTCGCCTGCTGGGAGGCGCCCAGCGTGGAGATCCTCGCCGAGCCCGGGGAGACGGTCCTGCTGTACACCGACGGGCTGCTGCACCGCACCGGCGAGGCCACCGACCGGGCCTTCGCGCGGCTGCACGCCGCGGCGGCCGGAGTGCCCCGGGCGCTGCGCCGCGACCCGGGCGCGATCGCCGACCACGTCCTGCGCAGCGTGCTGCCGGACGGGCTGGACGCGGCGGACGGCGCGGAGGACGTCGTGCTGCTGGCGGCCCGCTTCGAGTAACGCTCCTCGTCATCGGCCCGGGCACCCTTCCGCTCCGCCGTAGAGTGGACGGTGGTCCAGTGCCGTATCGAGGAGGATGACCGTGGCGGAGGAGCTCACACCGGCGACCCCGGACGAGAGCGAAGAGCCGATCAAGCAGCGGAAGAACGGACTGTACCCCGGCGTGTCCGACGAGCTGGCCGAGAACATGAAGAGCGGCTGGGCCGACACCGAGCTGCGTGACCTCCGGCCCATCCCCCAGGCCGCCGAGACCGCCGCCCGCCGGGCCGCGCTGTCCGCGCGCTTCCCGGGCGAGCGCCTGGTGATCCCCGCGGGCAACCTGAAGACCCGCTCGAACGACACCGAGTACCCCTTCCGGGCCTCCGTCGAGTACGCCTGGCTCACCGGCAACCAGACCGAGGACGGCGTCCTCGTCCTGGAGCCCAGGGACGACGGCCACGAGGCGACGATCTACCTCCTGCCGCGGTCGGACCGTGAGAACGGCGAGTTCTGGCTGGACGGCCAGGGCGAGCTGTGGGTCGGCCGCCGCCACTCCCTCACCGAGGCGGAGCAGCTGTACGGCATCCCCGCCTCCGACGTGCGCGAGCTGGCCGGGGCGCTGCGCGAGGCCACCGGTCCGGTGCGGGTCGTGCGCGGCTACGACGCCGGCATCGAGGCCGCGCTGACCGACAAGGTCACCGCCGAGCGCGACGAGGAGCTGCGGGTCTTCCTCTCCGAGGCGCGGCTCGTCAAGGACGACTTCGAGATCGGCGAGCTGCAGAAGGCGGTCGACTCGACCGTGCGCGGCTTCGAGGACGTGGTGAAGGTCCTCGACAAGGCCCAGGCGACCTCCGAGCGGTACATCGAGGGCACGTTCTTCCTCCGCGCGCGCGTGGAGGGCAACGACGTCGGCTACGGCACGATCGCTGCGGCCGGCCCGCACGCCTGCACGCTGCACTGGGTGCGCAACGACGGGCCCGTGCGATCCGGCGACCTGCTGCTGCTCGACGCGGGTGTGGAGACGCACACGTACTACACGGCCGACGTGACGCGCACGCTGCCGGTCAACGGGCGGTTCAGCGAGGTCCAGCGCAAGATCTACGACGCCGTGTACGAGGCCCAGGAGGCCGGGATCGCGGCGGTGCAGCCCGGGGCGAAGTACCGGGACTTCCACGACGCCGCGCAGCGGGTGCTGGCCGAGAAGCTCGTGGAGTGGGGGCTCGTCGAGGGCCCGGTCGAGCGGGTGCTGGAGCTGGGTCTCCAGCGGCGATGGACGCTGCACGGGACGGGTCACATGCTGGGCATGGACGTCCACGACTGCGCCGCCGCGCGGACCGAGACCTACGTGGACGGCGTGCTGGAGCCGGGGATGTGCCTGACCGTCGAGCCGGGGCTGTACTTCCAGGCCGACGACCTGACCGTGCCGGAGGAGTACCGCGGCATCGGTGTGCGGATCGAGGACGACATCCTGGTCACCGAGGACGGCAACCGGAACCTGAGTGCCGCGCTGCCGCGGCGTTCGGACGAGGTCGAGGCCTGGATGGCGTCCGTCCAGGGCTGAGTGCCGTCCACGGGGTGCGTCGGGTGGGGTGAGCGTGCCGTGTTCCGCCGGGAGCGGCCGGGTCGTGAAAAACCAGCAGGTCAGCCGTAGTTGACGTGTGAGATCATGACCGACCTTGCCGGGCCACTCGGGGAACAGGCGCGATCACCATGAAGAACGCTCAGACGGCACTGACCATGCAGGACGCCATCCTCACCCTGCAGAAGTACTGGAGCGACAACGGCTGCATGATCACGCAGCCGTTGAACACCGAGGTCGGAGCCGGTACGGCCAACCCGGCCACGGCGTTGCGCGTACTCGGCCCCGAGCCGTGGAGCGTCGCCTACGTCGAGCCGAGCGTACGGCCGGACGACTCGCGCTACGGCGAGAACCCCAACCGGCTCCAGACCCACACCCAGTTCCAGGTCATCCTCAAGCCGGACCCGGGCAACCCGCAGGAGCTGTACCTGGGCAGCCTGCGGGCGCTCGGCGTCGACCTGAACGCGCACGACGTGCGGTTCGTCGAGGACAACTGGGCCTCACCCGCGCTCGGCGCCTGGGGACTGGGCTGGGAAGTCTGGCTGGACGGCATGGAGATCACCCAGTTCACCTACTTCCAGCAGGTCGGCGGCGTCGCCCTGGACCCGGTGTCGGTGGAGATCACCTACGGCCTGGAACGCATCCTGATGAACCTCCAGGGTGTGTCGCACTTCAAGGACATCCTGTACGCGCCGGGCATCACCTACGGCGAGGTGTTCGGGCAGAACGAGTACGAGATGAGCCGCTACTACCTCGACGACGCCGACATCGACACCAACCACCGGCTGTTCGAGTCGTACGCGGCCGAGGCCCGGCGCCTGCTCGACCTGGAACTGCCGGTCCCGGCGTACACCTACGTCCTCAAGTGCAGCCACACCTTCAACGTGCTCGACGCGCGCGGCGCCATCAGCACCACCGAGCGGGCCAAGGCGTTCTCCCTGATGCGCGGGCTGACGCACGAGTCGGCGAAGCTGTGGGAGCGGCGGAGGGCCGCACTGGAGCACCCGCTCGGGGTCGCGGCCGCGCCGGCCCCGGCCGAGCGGGCCCCGCTGCCCAAGGTGCCCGGCGTCGAGACGCTGCTGTTCGAGATCGGCGTGGAGGAACTGCCGTACGCCGACGTCCCCGCCACCACCGAGGCCGTGCGCGAGTCGGTCACCGCCAAGCTGGCCGCCACGCGGCTGGGGCACGGCGCGATCACCGTGATGGCCACCCCGCGCCGGATCGTGATCACGGTCGACGGCGTGCAGCCGCGCGAGCGGGACACCGTGCGGACGGTGCGCGGCCCCAAGGTCGCCGCCGCCTACAAGGACGGCGCGCCCACTCCCGCCCTGCTGGGCTTCGCCCGCAGTCAGGGCGCCGAGCCCACCGACGTGCGGGTCGTCGAGGTCAAGGGTGTCGAGCATGTGGCGCTCACCCGGCACGAGCCGGGGCGTCCGGCCGTCGAGGTGCTCAGCGAGCTGCTGGCCGAGGTGGTGTCCGGGCTGCGGGCCGGGCGGAACATGCGGTGGAGCGATCCGGGGCTGTCGTTCTCACGTCCCGTGCGCTGGCTTCTGGCGCTGCTGGGCCGTACTCCCCTGCCCGTGGTGGTCTCCTCGCTCTCCGCCGGCGACACCACCCGGGTACAGCGCCAGGCCCCCTACCCGGAGGTCCGGGTCACCTCCGCCGAGGGCTACCCGCACTTCCTGCACATGCACGGCATCCTGCTAGACCGCGAGGCCCGGCGCGGGGCAGTGGTGCGCGGCGCCCTGGAGGCGGCGGCCGAGGTCGGCGGGCGGATCGACGTGGAGGACCAGGCCGGGCTGATCGACGAGATCACCGACATCCTGGAGTTCCCCTACGCCGTGCGGGGGTCGTTCGACGAGCGCTACCTCGAACTGCCCGCGAGCGTCCTGACCACCGTGATGCGCAAGCACCAGCGCTATCTGCCCGTGCTCGACGGCGAGCGCCTCATGCCGCACTTCGTCACCTTCGCCAACGCCCTGTGCGACGACGACGTGGTGCGGGCGGGCAACGAGGCGGTGCTGCGGGCCCGTTACGAGGACGCCGCGTTCTTCTGGCGGGCGGATCTGAAGGTCGCGCCGGAGGAGTTCCGGCGGCGGCTGGACAAGCTGACCTTCGAGGACCGGCTCGGTACGGTCGCCGACCGCGCCGACCGCATCGCCGCCCTCGCCCTGAACCTGGCCGGGCGGGCCGGGCTGCCGGAGGAGGCGGTGGAGGTCGTACGCCGCGCCGGTGCGCTGGCCAAGTTCGACCTCGCCTCGCAGATGGTGATCGAGTTCTCCGGGCTGGCCGGGGTGATGGCCGAGGAGTACGCCCGCCGGGCCGGGGAGTCCGCCGAAGTCGCCCGGGCCCTGGCCGAGATGGAGCTGCCGCGCTCCGCCGGCGGTGCCCTGCCCGCCGGTGACGCCGGTGCCGTGCTGTCGCTCGCCGACCGGTTCGACCTGGTGACGGGCATGTTCGTGATCGGGGCCGCGCCGACCGGGAGCTCCGATCCGTACGGGGTGCGGCGGGCCGCGATCGGACTGCTCAATGTGTTGCGGAACGTGCCCGCCGTGGCGGGCGTCCGGGTGAGCGACGGGCTGCGCGCGGCGGCCGTACGGTACGCCGCGCAGGGCGTCGAGGTGCCCTTCGAGCGGGTCGCCGAGGCCGCCGAGCTGATCACCCGGCGCTACGAGCAGCAGCTCACGGACGCCGGGCACGAGCATCGGCTGGTCCAGGCCGTCCTGGTGTGGGCGGACCGGCCCGCCCAGGGCGATCACACGCTGGCCGCGCTGGAGCGGCACATCGGCAGCGAGGCGTTCGAGGCGCTCACCGCGGCGCTGCAACGGGTGGTGCGCATCCTGCCCGAGGAAGAACCCTCGGTCGATGCCGATCCGTCCCTGCTGACCGCGCCCGCCGAGCTGCGTCTCGCCGAGAGCGCGGACGCCGTACGCCAGGCCCTGCACGGCCGTGAGGACGACCTCGACGCGCTGGTGGAGGTCTCCGCCCCGCTGGTCGAGGCGATCGGAGCCTTCTTCGACGAGGTCCTGGTGATGGACCCCGACCCGGCGGTCCGCGCGGCGCGACTGGCGCTGCTGGCGCAGGTGGCGGGGCTGGCGCGGACGACGCTGGACTGGGGGGCGCTGTAGGGCGGACGGGCACGGGCGGTGTTTCACGTGAAACACCGCCCCCACAGGGGGACTCAGACCGGCAAGGTCACCACGAGAACTCAGACCGCCATGAGCGGGGCGTCCTCGCGCCACTTCAGGACCTTGTCGAAGCTCACCACGGCTCCGCCCCGGCCCGGCTTGTTGCCGATGTGGACGTGGTCGGCGAGCTCCTCGATGAGGCACAGTCCTCTGCCGTGCTCCGCGTCGGCGTGCGCGGGGCGGATCTGCGGGCGGGACCGGCCGGCGGAGGCCGCGGGGAACCCCGGGCCTGCGTCGGCGACCTCGATCCGGCACTTCTCGCCGTCGAGGTACGCGGTGACCCGGTACGCCTCCGAGCCGGGGCCGCGCCCCGTGTCCCCGCCGTGCTCCACCGCGTTCGCGCAGGCCTCGCTGAGGGCGACGGAGAGGTCGTAGGAGATGTCCGGATCGACGCCCGCGGTCTCCATCGTGCCGATCAGAAGGCGCCGGGCGAGCGGCACGCTCGCAGCTTCGCGCCGCAGATGGAGTGACCACCAGATGCTCATGCTCCAGCCTCCTGGCCGCGGCTCGACATACCGTTACGTATTGCCCTCAGTGCCCGCATGTAAGCGTGAAGTTGACGTGACGCCGCCCATACGGCGGATGCGCGCTGGTTCTGATCGGTGTATGTGGGGGCGGGCGTCCGCGCATACGGGGGCGTGGACATCGGCGCATCAGGGGGCGCCTGGGGCCAGAGGGTGACGTTCCGGTCGTACGGCATCTTGCGGACCTGCCGCACGAGGCCTCGGGGGCCAGTGCGATGATGAGCCCGCCATGACTGCCCCCCACGCGCGCGCGACGCGCTCCGGACACACGCTCCGGATTCTGCGGGCCGCGGTGTTCGCCGCGGTCTGCGTCGTGCTGGCCGGGGCAGGTCACGCACTCGCCTCCTGCGACGGTATCCCGCTGTGGACGCTGGGCGCCGGGTTCCTCGGCGTGGCCGCGGTGGCGGCCCCGCTCGCCGGGCGCGCGCGCTCGCTGCCGGGGATCGCGCTGCTGCTCGCGGTCGGCCAGACGGTGCTGCACACGCTGTTCGGCCTGGGCCAGCACGGTGCGGCCGCCGCCACCTCCTCGGTGCAGCCGGGCGTGAGCGACGCCGCGCTGGTGCAGCAGGCCGCGCGGCTCGTGTGCGGCACGACGGCGGCGGCGATCAGCCCGGCGCAGGCCCACAAGATCCTCACCGACGCCCGGCTCCAGCCGACTCCGGGCGTGCACACGACGCACCTGGACGCCGCGTCGGGCTCGCTGTGGCCGTCCCTGCCGATGCTGCTCGGTCACGTCCTCGCGGCGATCGCCGCCGGCTGGCTGCTGCGCCACGGCGACCTGGCCCTGCTGCGCCTCACCGAACTGTCGGCGCAGGGCGTCACGGAAGGGGCGCTCGTGCGCGCCCTGCGCGCCGCCCTCGCGCTGGTGCGGGCCCTGCGCGCCGGTCTCCCGGGAACGCCGGAGGCACCTCAGCGCCCCGCGCACGCCGTGCGGCCCGCGCCCGAGATGCCGCGCACCGACGCGCTCCAGCACACGGTGATCCGGCGCGGTCCGCCGGCCGTCACGGTTTCCGCACTCGCCCTCGCCGCCTGACGCGACGCGACCACCACTCCGCCGAGGAGGGGCCGCCGTCGTGCGGCACGCGCGCGTGCGCGCATCCCTCCGACCCGATCCCATCGACTCACAGCGGAGTGCCCCTTCCCATGAAGGCTTCCCGTATCGCCGCGGCCGGTGCCGCCGCCGGTGTCACCGTCCTCGCCCTGTCCGCCCCCGCCTTCGCGCACGTCACCGTGCAGCCCGAGGGCACGGCCGCCAAGGGCGGCTACGCGGTCGTGGACTTCAAGGTCCCCAACGAGCGCGACGACGCCTCGACCACGAAGCTCGAGGTCAACTTCCCGACCGACCACCCGCTCGCCTCCGTCATGCCGGAGCCGATGCCGGGCTGGAAGATCGAGGTCACCAAGTCCAAGCTGGACAAGCCGCTGGAGATGCACGGCGAGAAGATCACCGAGGCGGTCTCCAAGGTCACCTGGACCGCTGACGGCAAGGGCATCGAGCCGGGCTACTTCGAGAAGTTCCCGCTCTCCGTCGGCCAGCTGCCCGAGGACACCGACCAGCTGGTCTTCAAGGCCCTGCAGACGTACTCCAACAAGGAGGTCGTCCGCTGGATCGAGGTGCCGCAGAAGGGCCAGGAGGAGCCCGACAACCCGGCCCCCGTGCTGGAGCTGTCCGCCGCCTCCGAGGACGGGCACCACGACAACGCGGCCGATGACGCCTCCGGCACCGGGTCGGCCGAGAAGGCCTCCGCCACCGCCGCCGACTCCGCCTCGTCCGACGACACCGACACCACCGCCCGCGTCCTGGGCATCGTCGGCATCGTCGTCGGCGCGGCCGGTGTCGCCTACGGCGTGCTCGCCGGGCGTCGGCACACCAACGCCTGAGGCTGCTTCCGTCACACGGCGCGTGCCGGGTTCCCGCCCCCGGCGGGGCACCCCGGCGCGCGCCGGGTCACCGACATCTGGGACATTTTTCTATGCGCACCAAGACCTTCGCCGCGGCCGCTCTGCTCGCCGCCGCCTCCCTGACCCTGACCGCCTGCGGCAGCGGCGACGACAGCAACAAGCCCGTCGCCGTGGTGTCCGAGGAGGCCGGTTCCGACAAGGCCGCCACCGTCCTCGACAAGCCCTTCGAGAAGCCGGACCTGGTCCTCACCGACACGCAGGGCAAGAAGTACGACCTCCGCAAGGAGACCGAGGGCAAGCCCACGCTGATCTACTTCGGCTACACGCACTGCCCCGACGTCTGCCCGCTGACGATGAACAACATCGCCGTCGCCACGAAGCAGCTGCCCAAGGCCGAGCAGGACGACCTCCGCGTGGTGTTCGTCACCACCGACCCCCAGCGCGACACCCCGGCCGAACTCGGCAAGTGGCTCAAGGGCATCGACGCGCGGTTCGTCGGCCTCACCGGCGACTTCGCGACCATCCAGGCCGGTGCCCGCACCCTGGGCATCTCCATCGACCCGCCGCACAAGGACAAGAACGGCAAGATCGTCTCCGAGCACGGCACCCAGGTCATCGCGTTCTCGCCGAAGACCGACGGCGGCTACGTGCTCTACGGCGAGGACGCCACAGTCCAGGACTACACCAAGGACCTCCCCAAGATCGTCAAGGGGGAGAATCCGTGAGGCGGCGACTCGCCCCCGCGGCACTCGTCATAGCCGGGGCGCTGGCCCTGGCGGGCTGCGGCGGCTCGGACTCGGACAGCGGCGGCGACTCCGGCTCCTCGGCCGGGAAGGCGGAACTCTCCGTCGGCTCCGCCTACATGCCGCAGCCGGTCTCCGACGAGATGGCGGCCGGCTTCCTCACCGTCACCAACAAGGGCGGTACCGCCGACGAGCTGACCTCGGTCACCAGCGACATCGCCGGACAGGTCACCGTGCACGAGACCACCGGCGGAGCCATGCAGGAGGTCGAGAGCCTCAAGATCCCCGCCCATGGCCGACTGGTGCTGAAGAGCGGCGGCGACCACCTGATGTTCGAGCAGCTGAAGCGCAAGCCGAAGGAAGGCCAGACCGTCTCGGTCGAGCTGCGCTTCGCCCGCTCCGCCCCCGTCGAGGTCGAGATGCCGGTGAAGCCGGCGACCTACACCCCGAAGACCGGACACTGAGGGAGGGACCCCTGTGACGCAGACCATCGCCCCCCGCGTCCGGGCCCTGGTGCTGCTGCTCCTGGCCGCGGCCTGCGCACTGCTCGCCGGAGCCGCCCCGGCCTCCGCGCACGCCGCGCTGACCGGCAGCGACCCCGGGCAGGGGGCGGTGGTCGACCAGGCCCCGGCCCGGATCACGCTCACCTTCTCCGAGCAGGTCGCGCTCTCCGACGACTCGCTGCGCGTGCTCGACCCCGACGGCAAGCGCGTCGACAACGGCAAGCCGTCCGAGGTCAGCGGCACGACCTACGCCGTCCGCCTGAACTCGGGCCTGTCCGACGGCACCTACACGGTGGCCTACCAGGTCGTCTCGGCGGACAGCCACCCCGTCGCCGGCGCCTACACCTTCTCCATCGGCGCCCCCTCCAAGACGTCCGTGGCGGTCTCCGGGCAGGGCACCGACGACGGGGTCGTCGGCTGGCTGTACGGCTTCGGACGGTACGTGTCGTACGCCGGGTTCATCGTGATGGCCGGCGGCGCCGCCTTCGTGCTCGCCTGCTGGCCGCGCGGCTCCGGGGTGCGGCCGGTGCAGCGGTTCGTCGTCTCCGGGTGGCTCGCGCTCACCGCCGCGACCCTCGCCCTGCTGCTCCTGCGCGGCTCCTTCACCGGCTCCGGGAAGGTCGCCGACGTCTTCGACCTGTCCCTGCTCGGGCAGGTGCTGCAGACCAAGACCGGCGCGGCCCTCGTCTCCCGGTTGCTGCTGCTCGCCGCCGCCGCGCTCTTCATCGCCGTGCTGTTCGGGGCGTACGACAAGCGTGAGGACCCCCAGGAGAAGCGGGACCTGACCTTCGGGCTCGCCATCGGCGGCGTCGTCGTGGCCGCCGGGCTCGCCGCGAGCTGGGCGATGTCCGAGCACGCCTCGGTCGGACTCCAGGCGGGCATCGCCATGCCCGTCGACGTCGTCCACCTGCTGGCCGTCGCCGCCTGGCTCGGCGGGCTCGGCGCGCTCCTGGTGGCCCTGTACCGGGCACCCGCCGACGCGCCCGTCGACGCATCCGCCGTACGCCGCTTCTCCCACGTCGCCTTCGGCAGCGTGCTCGCGCTGATCGCGACCGGCACGTACCAGTCCTGGCGCCAGCTCGGCTCCTGGTCCGCCTTCACCGACACCCGCTACGGCCAGCTCCTCCTGGCGAAAATCGCCCTCGTCGTCGTCCTCGTCGGGGTCGCGTGGATCTCGCGCCGATGGACGGGACGGCTGGTGGAGACGGTGCCGGCGTCGGCGGAGCGGGAGAAGGTACGGGCCGGGGTGGGGGCCTCCGGTGACACAGACGTCGACCCGGGCGCCGGCACCGACGCCGACACCGACGGCGGCACCGACAGCGACTCTCGCGCCGACGCTCACACCGACGCCCGTGCCGACACCCGCACCGACCCCGAAACCGACACCGACGCCGGGGAGGAACCCGCTGCCGAGGAAGCCCCTGCCGGGGAGTCCGCTTCCGAACCCGCCGACGCCGAGCGCGCCGCCCAGCTCGCCCGGCAGCGGGCCGCCCGGGACGCCGCCCGGCAGAAGCGGCTGCGGGACGCCGACCCCAACCGCTTCGGCCTGCGCCGCTCCGTGCTGGCCGAGGCCGGCATCGCCGTCGTCCTGCTCGCCGTCACCACGGTGCTGACGCAGACCGAGCCGGGACGTACGGAACAGGAGGCCAAGGCGGCCACCTCGTCCTCCGCCTCCGCCGACGCTGGCGCCTCCGGGGCACTGACCCTGAACATGCCCTTCGACACCGGCGGCAAGGACGGCAAGGGCATCGTCACGGTCGACCTCGACCCCGCGCGCGTGGGCGACAACGAGCTGCACGTCTACGTGGAGCGGCCCAACGGCCGCGCCTTCGACATCCCCGAGGTGAAGATCGAATTCACCCTGAAAGCCAAGGCCATCGGGCCCCTGCCCGTCGTCCCCGACCACATCGCTACCGGACACTGGTCGGCGAACGGAGTGCAGATCCCCATGGCCGGCGACTGGGAGGTCGACGTGACCGTGCGGACCTCCGACATCGACGAGGTGACCGTTTCCAAGAACGCGCAGATCGGCTGAACGACCATGCCTGACCAGTCCATTCCGGAGGCCCGTACCCCCGACACCGCCCCGGCGGAGAACGAGGCGGCCTCCTCCCAGGGCATCTCACGACGACGGCTGCTCGGCACCGCCGGCGCCACCGGGCTCGTGCTCGGCACGACCGGCGCGGCCGTGGGATACGCCGCCGCTCCCTCCGAGGCCGCCGCTCCACTCACCTCCCTCGGCACCGACCAGGCGATGTTTCACGGGAAACATCAGCCCGGCATCACCGACGGCCTCCAGGCCCGCGGCCACCTCGTCGCCTTCGACCTGGCGGCGGGCGCCGGCCGCAAAGAAGCCGCCGCCCTGCTCCGCCGCTGGTCGGAGACGGCCCGGCGCCTGATGGCGGGCGAACCGAGCACACACGATGACACCGACGTGGCCCGGGACGCCGGACCCTCGTCGCTGACGATCACCTTCGGCTTCGGCCACAGCTTCTTCGCCCGGACCGGCCTGGAGACGCAACGTCCGACCGCCCTCGACCCGCTGCCCGAGTTCTCCTCCGACCACCTGGACAAGAACCGCAGCAACGGCGACCTGTGGGTGCAGATCGGCGCCAACGACGCCCTGGTCGCCTTCCACGCCCTGCGCGCCATCCAGAAGGACGCGGGCCGGGCCGCCAAGGTGCGGTGGCAGATGAACGGCTTCAACCGCTCGCCCGGCGCCACCGCCCACCCCATGACCGCCCGCAACCTCATGGGCCAGATCGACGGCACCCGCAACCCGAAGCCGAGCGAGCCCGACTTCGACCAGCGGATCTTCGTGCCGGAGAAGGGTGAACCGGCCTGGATGGCGAACGGCTCCTACGCCGTCGTCCGCCGGATCCGCATGCTCCTCGACGACTGGGAGAAGCTCTCCGTCAAGGCGCAGGAGGACGTCATCGGGCGCCGCAAGTCCGACGGGGCGGCGCTGTCCGGCGGCACCGAGACGACCGCGATGGACCTGGAGAAGACGGACGCCGAGGGCAACCTCGTCGTCCCGATCAACGCGCACGCCCGCATCACCCGCCCCGACCAGAACGGCGGCGCCGCGATGCTCCGCCGCCCGTTCTCCTTCCACGACGGCATCGACGCCGACGGAGTGCCCGACGCCGGCCTGCTCTTCATCTGCTGGCAGGCCGATCCACTGCGCGGCTTCGTGCCGGTGCAGCGCAAGCTCGACCGGGGCGACGCCCTGTCGCCGTTCATCCGGCACGAGTCGAGCGGGCTGTTCGCGGTGCCCGGCGGGGCCGCGGAAGGCGAGTACGTGGGACAGCAGTTGCTGGAGGGGTGAGAGTTCATCCATGTACCGGCTTGTGAGGGATAGCGCTTCCGCAAGCCCATTAGGGTGAGGTCATGCCAGCGAGCTATGCGTATCTCGGCCCCGAGGGCACCTTCACCGAAGTCGCCCTGCGCACGCTTCCCGAGGCCGCCACCCGGGAGCTCATCCCGTACGTGTCCGTCCAGTCCGCGCTCGACGCGGTACGCACCGGCGAGGCCGAGGCCGCGTTCGTGCCGATCGAGAACTCCGTCGAGGGCGGCATCACCACCACCCTCGACGAGCTGGTCGCCGGCGCGCCGCTGATGATCTACCGCGAGGTGCTGCTGTCGATCACCTTCGCCCTGCTCGTCCGGCCCGGCACCAAGCTGTCGGACATCAAGACCGTCTCCGCCCACCCGGCCGCCCAGCCGCAGGTGCGCAACTGGTTGAAGAAGCACCTCCCCGACGCGCACTGGGAGTCGGCCGCCTCCAACGCGGACGCCGCGCGGCTGGTCCAGGAGGGCCAGTACGACGCCGCCTTCGCGGGGGAGTTCGCCGCCGCACGGTACGGGCTGGAGGCCCTGGAGACCGGGATCCACGACGCCGAGAACGCCCAGACGCGGTTCGTGCTGGTCGGCCGGCCCGCCCGGCCCGCGGCGCCGACCGGTGCGGACAAGACCTCCGTCGTGCTGTGGCAGCGCGACGACCACCCCGGCGGCCTGCGCGACCTGCTGGGCGAGTTCGCCACGCGCGGCATCAACCTGATGCTGCTCCAGTCCCGGCCCACCGGCGCGGGCATCGGCAACTACTGCTTCTGCATCGACGCCGAGGGCCACATCTCCGACCGCCGGGTGGCGGAAGCCCTGATGGGTCTGAAGCGGATCTGCCTCCAGGTGCGCTACCTCGGCTCGTATCCGCGCGCCGACATGCAGCCGGGCGATGTGCGGCCGCCACGGCCGGGGACGTCGGACGAGGAGTTCCTCGCGGCCTCGGACTGGGTCGCGCGGTGCCAGGACGGCCGCTTCTAGGCCCGGTCCCGGGCCTGCTTCCAGGCGGCTTCGGCCGGTCGTACCTGCTGATAGTCGTTATCCACAGAAGTTATCCACAGGTCCGCTTCTCGACCTGGGGACAAGTCGACAAGGAAGCGTGAGTCAGTCGACAAATCGCCCTACAGGCCCCTGATGCGGCCATCGGCGGGCAGGTCACCCTTCGTCCACCGTTTTCCCTTGCGTAACTCTTCAGGGTGACCCTTTTCCACTCGAAAGTGAGGGTAGGGCAGGTTTGCCTTGGGAATTCTTGGGGCGACAGCGCCTTCCGGAGTGATCAATTCCGAAGTCCACAGATCTTCCACACAGCCTGTGGATAACTCTTCGACGGATGTGGATCCCTGTGGACAACTCAAGCCCAAGTCCCGTTCCCCACAAGGGATTCGAGTCAATGCGACGCCGCCCGGATGCCTCGTTCCGGGGAAAGGCGCCCTCTTTATTGACACTGAGTGCAATTCGCCCATAACGGCATGTAAGGCGCGCTCGGAATAGTGAGTCGTGGGCGGTCATCCCACACCGGTAGCCTTGAGCACGTGATTGACCTTCGCCTGCTCCGTGAGGACCCCGACCGTGTGCGCGCGTCGCAGCGCGCCCGTGGAGAGGACGTCGCGCTCGTCGACTCCCTCCTGTCTGCCGACGAGCGGCGCAGGTCGTCCGGCGTCCGCTTCGACGAGCTGCGCGCCGAGCAGAAGGCGCTCGGCAAGCTCATCCCCAAGGCCTCCGGGGACGAGAAGGCCGAGCTGCTGAAGAAGGCGAGCCAGCTCGCGGCCGACGTCAAGGCCGCCGACGCGGAGCGCGACGCCGCGGCCACCGAGACCCAGGAACTCCTGCAGAAGCTCGGCAACCTCGTCCACCCGGACGTGCCCGTGGGCGGCGAGGAGGACTTCGTCACCCTGGAGACGCACGGCACGATCCGCGACTTCGCCGCCGAGGGCTTCGAGCCCAAGGACCACCTGGAGCTCGGCCAGATCCTCGGCGCGATCGACGTGGAGCGCGGCGCCAAGGTCTCCGGCTCCCGCTTCTACTTCCTCACGGGTGTCGGCGCCCTGCTGGAGCTCGCCCTGGTGAACGCGGCGATGGCGCAGGCCACGGCGGCCGGCTTCACGCCGATGCTGACCCCGGCCCTGGTCCGCCCCCAGTCCATGGCGGGCACGGGCTTCCTCGGCCAGGCCGCCCAGGACGTCTACCACCTCCAGAACGACGACCTCTACCTGGTCGGCACCTCCGAGGTCGCCCTCGCGGCGTACCACATGGACGAGATCCTCGACGCCGACCGCCTCCCGCTGCGCTACGCGGGCTTCTCGCCCTGCTTCCGCCGCGAGGCCGGCTCGCACGGCAAGGACACCCGGGGCATCTTCCGCGTGCACCAGTTCGACAAGGTCGAGATGTTCTCCTACGTCACTCCGGAGGACTCGCAGGCGGAGCACCAGCGCCTGCTGGAGTGGGAGAAGCAGTGGCTGACCTCGCTGGAGCTGCCGTTCCGGGTCATCGACGTGGCCTCCGCCGACCTCGGCTCCTCGGCCTCCCGCAAGTTCGACTGCGAGGCGTGGATCCCGACCCAGGGCAAGTACCGCGAGCTGACCTCGACCTCCGACTGCACGGAGTTCCAGTCGCGCCGCCTGTCGATCCGCGTCCGTGACGGCAAGCAGGTCCGCCCGCTGGCCACGCTCAACGGCACGCTGTGCGCCGTACCGCGCACGATCGTGGCGATCCTGGAGAACCACCAGCAGGCCGACGGCTCGGTGCGCGTGCCCGAGGTGCTGCGTCCGTACCTGGGCGGGCGTGAGGTGCTGGAGCCGGTCGCCCAGTGAGCGCCGGTTTCCCCTACCGACTCGTCGCCACCGACCTCGACGGAACGCTCCTGCGCTCCGACGAGTCGGTCTCGCAGCGCACCCGTGACGCGCTCGCCGCCGCCACCGCGGCGGGCGCCGCGCACATCGTCGTCACCGGCCGCGCGGTCCCCTGGACCCGGCACATCCTCGACGACCTCGGTTACGAGGGCCTGGCCGTCTGCGGTCAGGGCGCACAGGTCTACGACGCCGGTGCCCGCCGTCTGCTGACGTCGGTCACGCTGGACCGGCAGCTCGCCGGGGTGGCACTGGCCAAGATCGAGGCGGAGGTCGGCCCGCTGTACCTGGCGGCGAGCCGCGACGGCCTGGACGGCGAGGTGCTGGTGGGTCCGGGGTACGCGGCGCACGGCAACCTGCCCGCGACCCCCTTCACGGACGCGTCGGACCTGTGGACCGCGCCCCTGAACAAGCTGTACATCCAGCACCCGACGCTGAGCGACGACGAGCTGTGCGAGGTGGCCACGCGCACCGCCGGCGGTTTCGTCACGGTCGTCATGGCGGGCGAGGGCATCGTCGAGCTCCTGCCCCTGGGCCTGTCCAAGGCGACGGGCCTGTCCCTGGCGGCGCGTCGGCTCAAGGTGAAGGCGGCCGACACGATCGCCTTCGGCGACATGCCCAACGACATACCGATGTTCGCCTGGGCCTCCTACGGCGTCGCCATGGCGGACGCCCACGCGGAGCTGAAGGCGGTGGCCGACGAGGTGACCTCCTCGAACGAGGAGGACGGGATCGCGGTCGTGCTGGAGCGGTTGCTCGGCTGAGCCTGCGTGGCGCGTGCGCGGCGGAGGATGCACGGATCGAACGTGCGCGGGCTTTCCGGGCCCGACCGTGGCCGCATGTGATGACACACGTGCGGCCAGTGCCTTTCCACTCGGCCAATCCTCCGGGTGGGCGGCCTCACGCGATGTGCGATTCGCGTGCTCGAAGCGGCCGCCCCGGGCAGCTCCCCGTGCGGGGCGGGTTCTACGGAGGGGTAGCGACTACTCCGGAACCCGCCGCGGGCTGCCCTGCAGGGAGCGGGACGTACTGCCGTGCATGGACATCGTCCCGCTCCTCTCCCAGAACGTGACGCCGGATCGGATGAGCCCGGCGGTGACGAGAACCACTCTGCCTGCCGGGCGAATTGGACGCCACCGAATAAATCGGCGGCGGGCCGGACCGGTGGCCGGCCGCGTCGGGGCCGGACTGGTGGTCGGCCGCAGCGGGGCCGGACTGGTGGTCGGCTAGCGCCTGCGCCACCTGCGCCGCCGGGCCTTGCTGAAGAACCAGCCCGCGGGCGGCTCGTCGGAGCGCCAGGGCTGCGGTTCCGGTTCCTCGCGGCGCCAGCGCTCGGCGAGCATCCGGGCACGGGCCGACGGCTCGGAGGTCTCGGCGGAGCGTATGAAGTCCTCGTCGAGGACGAGGTCGTCCCAGGCGTCGTCACCGGGCCCGGATCCCGACTGCCCGCGGTCGTCGTACTGAGCCCTTTCACCCGCCATGCGTGTCCTCCCCGGTCGTCCGACTCCCGTGCGGTTCCCTACATCCCGTTTGCCCAGTGTGCCCTGACAGAGGTGAAGCCTCCGTCAGGGCCGGGGCACGTCACTCCTCGCCGGCGAGCGTGAGCGAGCGCAGTTTCTGACCGGCGTACCAGGTGGCCAGGACCGTGACCGCCACCAGCAGGACCGTCGCCGTGGTCAGGCCCACGTCCGAGGTCACCAGGTCCCCGCCGGACACCTTCTGGGCCACCGCCAGCGACCACTGCTGGACGCTCAGCGTGCGGGCGCCCGGCACCAGGGAGCCGAACAGGGCCTCCCAGACCAGCGCGTAGACGAGCCCGAACACCACGGCGTGCCGGGAGACCGTGCCCAGCAGCAGGAACAGGGCCGCGTAGGCGATGGACGCGACCAGCGCCGCGACCGTGTAGGCCACGGCGATCTGCTGGCCGTTGCCGTTGAGGATGAATCCGGCGATGAGCGTCGGCACCGCGGAGAACACCATGGTCACCGCGATCGCGACGATCAGCTTGGTGAAGATGATCGTGGGCCGTTTGATCGGCTTGGACAGCAGGTACACCACCGAGCCGTCGTCGATCTCCGGGCCGATCGCGCCGGTTCCGGCGATGACGCCGATGATCGGCACCATCGTGGCGAGGGCGAGGCCGCCCAGCAGGTCGGACGCCGTCTGGTCGTCCGCTCCCGCGAGGGCGCGTACGGCCACGGCGATCACGATCAGCAGCAGGGGCAGCGCGCCGAGGATGAGGGCCCGGCGCCGGCCGAGCAGGGCCCGGTAGGTGAGCCGGGCGACTGTGGGGTCGTACATCAGGGCCTCCTACGCCGCGACCAGGTACGAGAAGACGGACTCGAGGGACTCGTCGGACGGCGAGACCGTGAGCAGCCGGATGCCGTGGTCCCTGGCGACCCTGGGCAGCAGCGCGGTGAAGCGGCCGAAGTCGACGGCCTGGATGCGCAGCGCGCCCTCGGCGTGGTCGACCTCGATGCCGGACGTCGACGGGTCGGCGATCAGCGCGGCCGCGAGGGCGCGGTCGTCGCTGGAGCGCACCAGGTAGCGGTGCGGCCGGTCGGTCATCAGGCGGCGGATCTTGCGGAAGTCGCCGCTGGCCGCGTGCCGTCCGGCGACGACGACCTCGATGTGCCAGGCGAGTTGCTCGACCTCTTCGAGGATGTGGGACGAGAACAGCACCGTGCGGCCCTCGTCGCCCATGCGGCGCAGCAGGTCCATCAGCTGCATGCGCTGACGGGGGTCCATGCCGTTGAAGGGCTCGTCCAGCAGGAGCAGGGAGGGGTCGTGCACGAGGGCGGAGGCCATCTTCACGCGCTGGCGCATGCCCTTGGAGTACGTCTGGATCTTGCGGTCCTGCGCGTACTCCATCTCGACCGTGGCCAGGGCCTTCTGGGCCGCCTTGGCGCCCAGGCCGTGCAGTTCGGCGTTGGCGAGGACGAACTCCTTGCCGGTGAGGAAGTCGTACATCGCCTCCCGCTCGGGGACGACGCCGATGTGCTGGTAGATCTCCTCGTTGCGCCAGACCGGCTGCCCGTCGAGGGTGACCGTGCCGGTGGAGGGGGCCAGGAAGCCGCCCATCATGTTGATGAGGGTGGACTTTCCGGCGCCGTTGGGGCCGAGCAGGCCCGTGACGCCGGGGCCGATGGTCATGGTGATGTCGTTGACGGCGACCACGTTGCCGAACCAGCGGGAGACGTGGTCGATGGAGAGCGTGGTCACAGTCCCACCTTCTTGTAGCGGCGCATCAGGAGGCCGTAGCTCGCCGCGATCAGGCCGAGGGCGACGAGGACGAAGACGACGCCTTCGGCGTTGCTCGGGCCCACCCCGCCGGGGAAGGCGGAGGTCGCGCCGAGGAAGGCCGACTGCACACCGTCGACGAGCGTGATCGGCGAGAACAGCCCGATCCACGGCACGGCGTCGGCGCTGCCCTGCACGTCGGCGATGGCCTGGAGGGTGGAGACGGCGCCGTAAGTGATGGTCAGCACGGCGATCACGGCCGCGATGCCGAAGCCGCGGCGCGGGGTGAAGGAGGCGATGACCAGGCCGATGCCGGCGAAGAGCAGTGAGAGCAGTGCCACGGAGACGAGTCCCTGTGCGAATCCCTTGGTCTGGTCGGCGAAGTCGAGCTTGGCCAGCAGGGCGCCGACGTAGAGCACGAGCAGGGGAGCGGCCGTGAGGATGAACAGCGCCGAGGCCAGCGCCGCGAACTTGGCGCGGACGTAGTCGGCGGTCTCGATGGGCCGCGAGAAGTAGAGGGGCACCGTCTTGAAGCGCAGGTCGCGCGAGACGGACTGGGGTGCCTGCGAGGCGACGTACAGGCTGATGACCGCCTGCATGACGATCGCGTAGCGCGTGTAGTCCAGGGGCAGTTCCTTGGCCTTGGTGGTGACCGCGACGGCGACCATGATGGCCGCGGGCACGCACATCACCACGAACAGCAGCATCGGCAGGACCTTGGACTTCACCGAGCGGCCGAGGCCGTAGGCGCCGCGCAGGGACTGCGAGTACAGGGAGCGGCGGGCGTAGGCGCGGCCGAGGCGGGGGCCGTCGTAGCTGCGGTAGCCGATGTTGTGGATGCGGGTCTGGTCACCCGGTGCCGGGGCGGATGTCCCCGTGGAGTGCTCAACCGCCATGGCCGACCGCCTCCTTCCGCTGCTCGTGCTGGTCACTGGCCGTGAAGACCTCGGAGATGTGGTGCCGGCGCTGCTCCATGCGCACCAGGCCGAGGCCGAGGTCGGCGATCACGTCCCGGACCAGGTCGTGCGTCTCCTCGCCCTGCGCGGTGAGCAGCAGGACGTGGCCGGCGCCCGGCAGGCCGCTGCCGTCCTCGACGCTCACCCCGCGCGCCTGCAGCGCCTCGCGCACCGCGCGGGTGCCGTCGGGGTGCTCGTCGGTGTCGGTGACCTCGATGGCGAGGGTCGTGGTGATCTGCGTGAAGTCCGTGGTGGAGCTGGAGCGCAGGAGCTTGCCGCCGTCGATGACGACGACGTGGTCGCAGGTGCGCTCCAGTTCGCCCAGGAGGTGGGAGGTGACCAGGACCGAGATGCCGAAGTCGGTGTGGATGCGGCGGATCAGCCCGAGCATCTCGTCGCGGCCGACCGGGTCGAGGCCGTTGGTCGGCTCGTCGAGGAAGACCAGCTGCGGGTCGTGGACGAGGGCCTGCGCGAGTTTCACGCGCTGCTTCATGCCGGTCGAGTAGCCGCCGATGGGGCGGTAGCGCTCCTCGTAGAGGCCGACATGGCGCAGGGTGTCGGCCGTGCGCTCGCGGGCGGCCGTGGGCGGCAGGCCGGACATGCGCGCCATGTGGACGACGAACTCGGTGGCCGAGACGTCCGGCGGCAGGCAGTCGTGCTCGGGCATGTAGCCGACCCGCTCGCGGATGGCGGCGCCCTTGGTGGCGACGTCGAGGCCGAGCACTTCGGCGCGGCCCTCCGTGGCGGGGGACAGACCCAGCAGGATCTTGATCAGTGTGGACTTGCCGGCCCCGTTGGCTCCGACGAGTCCGGTCACACCGGGCCCGACGTCCACGGAGAGCCGGTCAAGCGCGGTCACCCGGGGGAACCGCTTGCTCAGGCTTTCGGTCGCGATCACAGTCACCCCTCGAAGGTAGGGCCCGGGCGCGTGGCGGTCGTCACTCCGCAGGTCTGTCTTCGGGTCACCCTCGAGTAGTACGGGCCCTTAGGGGGCCTGGTTCTCCAGGGTTACCACGACCGGGAAGCCGCTATTGACGAACTCTCTAACAACTGCCAGATTCGCCGGATGACGTTGCTCACGGGTGCGCGGGAGCGCAGGGTACGGACCGGCGAAGTCGAGCTGTGCGTGGCCGAGCTGGGCGATCCGGGCCGACCGACGGTCGTCCTGGTGCACGGCTATCCCGACAGCAAGGAGGTCTGGTCGGAGGTCGCCGCGCGACTCGCCGAGCGGTTCCACGTGGTGGCGTACGACGTCCGCGGCCACGGCCGCTCGACGGCGCCGCGACCGCTGCGGGGCGGGTTCACGCTGGAGAAGCTGACGGACGACTTCCTGGCCGTCGCGGACGCGGTGAGTCCGGACCGGCCCGTGCACCTGGTGGGGCACGACTGGGGCTCGGTGCAGGGCTGGGAGTTCACCACCGTCAAGCGCACCGAGGGCCGCGTCGCCTCCTTCACGTCGGTGTCCGGGCCGTCCCTCGACCACTTCGGCCACTGGCTCGACCGGCGCGTGAAGCGCCCCACCCCGCGCCGGATCGGCCAGCTCCTCGGGCAGGGCGCCAGGTCCTGGTACGTCTATCTGCTGCACGCGCCCGTGCTGCCCGAGCTGGCCTGGCGCGGCCCGCTCGGCGCAGGCTGGCCCCGGGTCCTGGAGCGCGTCGAGAAGGTGCCCCGCGGCGACTATCCGACCTCGTCCCTGGCGTCGGACGCGGCCCACGGTGCCTGGCTGTACCGCGACAACGTACGGCCCCGGCTGCGCGACCCCCGCGCGGACGCGTACGCCCACGCGCCCGTGCAGCTCGTCACGCCCCTGGGTGACCGGTTCCTGTCGGAGCGGATCCACGACGACCTGGAGCAGTGGGTTCCGCAGCTGACCCGGAGGACCGTCCAGGCGGGGCACTGGATTCCCCGTACGCGTCCCGACCAGCTGGCCGCCTGGATCACGGAGTTCGTCACGTCCGTCGAGGACGACCGGCCCCGCGTGGCGGCGAGCGGCAGGCACGCCGAGCGGTTCGGCGGGCAGCTCGTGCTGGTCACCGGCGCGGGCAGCGGCATCGGGCGGGCGACGGCGCTCGCCTTCGCCGAGGCCGGCGCGCGGGTGGTCGCCGTCGACCGGGACGCGGAGGCGGCGGCCCGCACCGCCGAGTCCTCCCTCAGGGCAGGCGCGCCCGCGGCCTGGGCGGAGACGGCCGACGTCTCCGACGAACAGGCCATGGAGCGGCTCGCCGCGAAGGTCGGCGCCGAGTACGGCGTGGTGGACGTCCTCGTGAACAACGCGGGGATCGGACTGTCCGGCTCCTTCTTCGACACCACCCCGGAGGACTGGAAGAAGGTCCTCGACATCAACCTGTGGGGGGTGATCCACGGCTGCCGGCTCTTCGGCGGGCGGATGGCCGAGCGGAGGCAGGGCGGCCACATCGTCAACGTGGCGTCGGCGGCTGCGTACCAGCCGTCCCGGGCGCTGCCCGCGTACAGCACCTCCAAGGCGGCCGTGCTGATGCTCAGCGAGTGCCTGCGGGCGGAGCTCGCCGGGCAGGGGATCGGTGTGACGGCGGTCTGTCCCGGCTTCGTCAACACCGCCATCACCTCCACGGCGCACTTCGCCGGGGTCGACGCCGACGAGGAGAAGCGGCTCCAGCGGCGTACCGCCCGCATCTACGGGCTGCGCAACTATCCGCCGGAGAAGGTGGCCGCGGCGATCCTGCGAGCGGTGGCACGCAACGAGGCGGTGGTTCCGGTGACACCGGAGGCTCGGGGCGCACGGGTGCTGTCGCGGTTCGCGCCAGGGATCCTGCGGCGCATCGCACGGGTGAAGCCGCCGGTCTGACGGCCCAAGGCAGCGGAAACGAAGGCCAGTTGTCCACAGAATCGCCAATTCCCCTGTGGATAACACCACTTGGCTGTGGATCAAACCTGCGGATCGAAACTCGATCGCGTGATTCACGTCTCTCCCGCACCCTGGTGGCATGGACGAGCGACGCACCGTGAAGGTATCGAAGTACCTTTCCAAGCACCTTCGCCACCAGCCGGAACGGATCGGGCTGGCACTCGACGAGGGCGGCTGGGTCGAGATCGACGCGCTGATCGCCGCGGCCGCCTCGCACGGCTTCCGTTTCACCCGTGCCGAACTGGACCATGTCGTCGCCACCAACGACAAGCGGCGCTTCGCCGTCGAGGGCACGCGGATCCGCGCCAGCCAGGGCCACAGCGTGGAGGTCGACCTCGGGCTGCCCCCGGCGACGCCGCCCGCGCGCCTCTACCACGGCACCGTCGCCCGCACCCTGGACGCGATCCGGGCCGAGGGCCTCCGGCCGATGAACCGGCATGCCGTCCATCTCTCGTCCGACCGCGAGACGGCGACCCGCGTGGGTGCCCGGCGCGGCCGACCGGTGGTGCTGGTGGTGGACGCGGCGGCCATGCACCGCGACGGCCACGTCTTCCACGTCAGCGCGAACGGGGTCTGGCTGACCCGGGCCGTACCTCCGGGGTACCTGCGCTTTCCCGATCCTCACTGACTTACCGTCCGCCCCGCCCTCCGTGACCGAGGGTGACTGTTTCACGTGAAACAGGGGCGTTCCGCAGGGGTCCCTTAGGCTCGGTGTCATGAGTCTGCGTCTGAGCACCGTGATCCTCCCGTACCGCCGCTGGCACGAAGGCGGCCGTGCGGCCTGGACGCGCGCCGAGCAGCTCGGCTTCCACACCGCGTACACCTACGACCACCTGTCCTGGCGCAGTTTCCGGGACGGCCCCTGGTTCGGTGCCGTGCCCACCCTCACCGCCGCCGCGACCATCACCGAGCGGCTGCGGCTGGGCACCCTGGTGACCTCGCCGAACTTCCGGCATCCGGTGACCCTCGCCAAGGAGCTGATCTCCCTGGACGACATCTCCGGCGGGCGCGTCACGCTGGGTATCGGCGCGGGCGGCTCGGGCTTCGACGCCACCGCGCTCGGCCAGGAGCCGTGGACGCCGCGGGAGCGCGCCGACCGCTTCGGCGAGTTCGTGCCGCTGCTCGACCGACTGCTCAGCGAGAACGCGGTGTCGTACGAGGGCGACTTCTACTCGGCGCATGAGGCGCGGAACATTCCCGGCTGTGTGCAGCGCCCCCGACTGCCGTTCGCGGTGGCCGCGACCGGGCCGCGCGGGATGCGGCTCGCCGCCCGGTACGGGCAGGCGTGGGTGACCACCGGCGACCCCAAGCTGTACGAGAACGGCACTCCTGAACAGTCGATTCAGGCCATTCGCGGACAGGCGGAGAAGCTGGCCGACATCTGCGCCGAGATCGGCCGGGACATGACCGACCTCGACAAGGTCCTGCTCACCGGATTCACCCCGGAGCGCGGCGGCCCGCTGCGGTCCCTGGACGCCTTCGTCGACTTCGCCGGCCGGCACGCGGAACTGGGCTTCACTGAGCTGGTGATCCATTGGCCGATCCCCGACTCGGACTTCGCGGCGGACGAGAAGGTCTTCGAGCAGATCGCGATGGAGGCACCGGCGCAGCTGCGCTGACGGTGCACGACCCGAGGGAGCCCTGGTGAGGACGGTATCCACTCACCTGTGCGGAGTCCCGCACGCCCGTGCAGGCATATGCGGGACAATGGCCGGGTGACCTCAGCGACCCGACAGCCCGAGACCGCCCCGCAGACCCTCCCGCCGCGGCTCATCGCCACCGACCTCGACGGCACCCTGCTGCGCGACGACAAGTCGGTGTCCCCGCGCACGGTCGCCGCACTGGCCGCCGCCGAGGAGGCGGGCATCGAGGTCTTCTTCGTCACCGGCCGCCCGGCCCGGTGGATGGACGTCGTCAGCGACCATGTGCACGGCCACGGCCTGGCGATCTGCGGCAACGGCGCCGCCGTGGTCGACCTGCACGGCGGCCCCGGCGCCCACCGGTTCGTGAAGGTGCGGGAGCTGGCGCGGGAGAACGCGCTGGACGCCGTACGACTGCTCCGCGAGGCGGCGCCCGGCACGGTGTACGCGGTGGAGCAGACGTACGGCTTCTACCAGGAGCCGGCGTATCCGAAGCTGCACATGGAGATACCCGACAGCCTGGACCCCGCCGAGGAACTGCTCTCTCCGGATCACCCGGCGGCCGCGGAGCCGGTGCTGAAGATCCTCGCCTATCACCCCGAGATCGACCCCGACGCCTTCCTCACCCTGGCCCGGCTCGCCATCGGCGACCGCGCCAACGTGACCCGCTCCAGCCCCAGCGCCCTGCTGGAGATCAGCGGCCCCGGAGTGTCCAAGGCCAGCACGCTCGCCCTGTGCTGCGCCGAGCGCGGCATCACGCACGAGGAGGTCGTCGCCTTCGGCGACATGCCGAACGACGTGGAGATGCTGACCTGGGCGGGCCGGTCGTACGCGATGGGCAACGCCCACCCGGACGTGATCGCCGCCGCCTCCGGGCGGACGGTCGCGAACAACGACGACGGTGTGGCGGTCGTGATCGAGCGGTTGCTGACCGAGCTGCCCTAGCGTCGCGGGCAGGCGGGACTTTGCGGACACCCCCTAGGCCCGGTCCACCCGTCCGTCTCGGATCAGAGCGACACCCCGCGCGCCGCCAGCCACGCCACCGGGTTCACCGCCGAGCCCATCTCCGGCGTGACCCGGGTCTCGAAGTGCAGGTGCGGTCCGGTGGAGTTGCCCGTACTGCCGGACTGGCCGATCCACTGGCCGGGGCTGACGTGCTCGCCCTGGTCGACGGCGACGGACGCGAGATGGGCGTACTGCGTGTAGTAGCCGCCCGCGTGCTGGAGCACGATCTCCATGCCGAAGGCACCACCGCAGGACACCCGCACCACCCGGCCGGCGCCCACGGCCTGCACCGGCGTGCCGATCGGCACCGCGAAGTCCTGCCCGGTGTGCCGGCTCGACCACCGCGCACCGCCGCTGCCGTAGGACGCGGACAACTCGTACGTCTCCACAGGCGCGACCCAGTCACTGGTGAACCCGGTATCCGGCTGGTCCAGCCGGACGGCCCCGTGGCAGGCCCCGGCGGCGACCGCGGCGTCCGCCTGCCCCTGGAGCCGGGAGCGTGCCGCTTCGAGCTTCTGCTCGATGTCCGACTTCAGAGCGGCGAGTTGGGTGTTCCGCGTCTCCAGCGCCTGCCACTGGGCCGCCGCCTTGGCCTCGTCCGCCGCCAGGCGTGCCTCGGCCCGGCGGTTCTTGGAGATCGCGTTGTTCAGAGCGAGATCCGCCTGCGAGAAGGCGTGCTGACCGCGCATCAGGTCGTCGGGGCTGTCGGCCAGGATCATCCGCGCGGCCACCGGCAGGCCACCGCTGGTGCGGTACTGGGCGCGGGCGATCCGCCCCAGGTCCTCGTGCAGGTCGGCGATGTGCCGCCGCTGGGCGTCCAGGAGCTCCTCCGCCCGCTGTGCTCTGGCCCGTTGCTCGTCGGCCTCCTTGCGGCCGGCCTCGTACTGCTGGGTCGCCACCGCGGCCTCTTCGTACAGCCGCACCACCTCGGCGCTGAGGCCGCTCGTGCCGCTGCCGCTCCCGGGTTCCTTCTCCACCGCCGTGGGCCGGGCCCCGAGGACCGCCAGCGTGCACAGCAGGACCGGAACCAGCAGCCTCAGGCGGCGATGTGAGCGCATGTCAGTGATCGTCGCCCAGCCCGGCGGTCCCGGCCCTGTTCATGTCGTACGGCCGGGGGACGGGCTGCCCCGAACGGATCAGCGCGACGCCTGCCCCGGCCGGGACCTGTCCGGGGCCGGGGCGGTCGGCCCGGCAGGTCCCGTACGTGTCAGGGCGCTCCCACGAGAGACTCCGCCGCCGCCTCGCGCTCCGCCATGTCCCGCAGCGGCCCGTCCGCGGACACCAGCTCCGCGTACGGACCGCGCTGCACGACCCGTCCGTGCTCCAGCACGAGCACCTCGTCCACTGCCTCCAGGCCCGCCAGCCGGTGCGTGATCAGCAGCGTCGTACGGCCCTCCGTGGCTGCCAGCAGGTCGGCGGTGAGCGCGTCGGCGGTCGGCAGGTCCAGGTGCTCGGCGGGCTCGTCCAGCACCAGGACGGGGAAGTCGGCGAGCAGGGCCCGGGCCAGTGCCAGCCGCTGCCGCTGCCCTCCGGACAGCCGGGCCCCGTGCTCGCCGACGAGCGTGTCGAGCCCGTCGGGCAGGCTGTCGGCCCACTCCAGCAGCCGGGCCCGGCCCAGCGCGCCACGCAGTTCGTCCTCGGTGGCGTCCTTCCGGGCGAGCAGCAGGTTCTCCCGCAGTGAGCTGTCGAAGAGGTGCGCGTCCTGCGCACACAGCCCGACGAGCCCGCGGACGTCGTCGCCGAGCAGGGCGTACGCGTCCACGCCCGCGAGCGTGTAGGAACCCGCCTCCGCGTCGAGGAACCGCAGCAGCACCTGCGCCAGCGTGGTCTTGCCGGAGCCGGAAGGTCCGACCACGGCGACCCGGCGGCCCTCCTCCAGGGTCAGATCGAGGCCGGCGAGCGCGTGCCGCTCCTGCCCCACGTGCCGCGCGGTCAGCCCCCTGACCTGGAGCGGGAAGGGCGAGGCGGGCGACTGTCGGGGCCGCTCCGGCTCCCTCACGGGCTCCGGGGCGTCCAGCACCTCGTACACCCGCTCGGCGCTGCGGCGCACCCGCTGCCGGTACTGCACGGCCAGCGGCAGCCCGAGCACGGCCTCGAAGGCGGCCAGCGGGGTGAGGACGACGACGGCCATGGTCACGCCGTCCAGCCTTCCGGCCGCGACCGCCTGCGCGCCGAGCAGGGCGGCGGCCGTGACCGTGAGGCCGGAGACCAGCGCGGTGAGCCCGTCGCCGAGGGCCGTGGCGGTGGCGGCGCGCGAGGCGATCCGGGTGAGTGCCCCGTCGGCCTCGCGCGCCTCGGCGGTCCGCGCCGGCAGGGCACCGGCGACGGTCAGCTCCGCCGTGCCGGTGAGCAGATCGGTCACCCGGGTCGCCAGCACCCCTCGGGCGGGCGCCAGTCGGTGCTCGGCCCGCCGGGCGACGGCACCGGTGATCAGCGGCACGCCCGCACCGGCGGCCAGCAGCCCGGCCGCAAGCACCGCCCCGGCCTCGGGCAGCAGCCACGCCGTGAAGCCGACAGACGCGGCCGACACGACGACGGCCGCCCCGGCCGGCAGCAGCCACCGCAGCCAGTAGTCCTGCAGCGCGTCCACGTCCGCGACCAGCCGGGAGAGCAGATCGCCCCGGCGGGCCTCACGCAACCCGGCGGGCGCCAGCCGCTCCAGCCTGCGGAACACCGCGACCCTGGTGTCCGCCAGCATCCGCAGGACGGCGTCGTGCGAGACCAGCCGCTCGGCGTACCGGAACACGGCCCGCCCGATCCCGAACGCCCGCGTCGCCGTCACGGCCACCATCAGGTACAGCACGGGCGGCTGCTGCGAGGCCCGCGAGATCAGCCACCCGGAGGTGGCCATGAGCCCCACGGCGCTTCCGAGCGCGAGACTCCCCAGCAGCAGCGCGAGTCCCAGCCGCCCGCGCCGGGCACCGGACATGGCGCGGACGCGTGCGAGGACACCACCGGAAGCGGGCTCGTCGACAGACACGGCCGGCACGACCGGCACCGCCGACATGGCCGGCACGGGCAGCTCGGCCTCGGCGGAACGCGCTCCATGGAGCGCGGCCGGCGCAGAGGGCGCCGCGGTGGCCTCGGGCTCCGACAGCCGCACCACCCGGTCCGCCACCCCCAGCAGCGCCGGCCGGTGCACCACGAGCAGCACCGTCCGCCCGGCCGCCAGCCGCCGCACCGCTGCCACGACCTCGGCCTCCGTGGCCCCGTCCAGCGCGGCCGTGGGCTCGTCGAGCAGCAGCACCGGCCGGTCCGCGAGGAACGCCCGGGCCAGCGCGAGCCGCTGCCGCTGCCCGGCGGACAGTCCGGTCCCGTCCTCGCCGAGCCGGGTGCCGACACCCTCGGGCAGCGCGTCCACGAACTCCAGCGCCCCGGCGTCCCGCAGCGCCCGCCGGACGGCCTCGTCGTCGGCGTCGGGCCGGGCCAGCCGTACGTTCTCGGCGATCGTCCCGGCGAACAGATGCGGCCGCTGCGGCACCCACGCGACCCGGGACCGCCACTGCTCCAGGTCGGCCTCGGCGAGGTCGACTCCCCCGACCCGCACCCGCCCCTCGGCCGGAGGCACGAACCCGAGCAGCACGTGCAGCAGCGTCGACTTGCCCGCCCCGCTCGGGCCGACCAGCGCGACCGTCTCCCCGGGGTCGACGGTGAAGGACACCTCCGAGACGGCGTCCGCCGACCGCCCCGGATACCGGACGGTCACGCCCTCGAAGGCCAGCGCCCCCTCCGGCACGGCCTTGGAACCGGGCGCCGGAACGGACGTCTCGAGGACGGCGAAGATCTCCTCGGCCGCGGCGAGCCCCTCCGCCGCCGCGTGGTACTGCGCCCCGACCTGCCGCAACGGCAGATACGCCTCGGGCGCCAGGATGAGGATGACCAGGCCGATGTACAGGTCCATCTCGCCGTGCACCAGCCGCATGCCGATCGTCACGGCGACCAGCGCCACCGAGATCGTCGCGAGCAGCTCCAGCGCGAACGAGGAGATGAACGCGATCCGCAGCGTCCGCATGGTCGCCCGCCGGTACTCGCCGGTGATCCGCCGGATCGACTCGGCCTGGGCCTTGGCGCGCCCGAACACCTTCAGCGTCGGCAGCCCCGCGACGACGTCCAGGAAGTGCCCGGACAGCCGCGACAGCAGCCGCCACTGACGGTCCATCCGGGACTGGGTGGCCCAGCCGATCAGCACCATGAAGACCGGGATCAGCGGCAGGGTGCCCACGATGATGGCCGCGGAGACCCAGTCCTCGGTGACGATCCGCGCCAGCACCGCCACCGGCACCACCACCGCCAGACCCAGCTGCGGCAGATACCGGGAGAAGTAGTCGTCGAGGGCATCGACGCCCCGGGTGGCCAGGGCGACCAGCGAACCGGTCCGCTGCCCGCTCAGCCACCCCGGGCCCAGCTGAGCGGACCGCTCCAGCAACCGCCCCCGCAACTCCGACTTCACCGCCGCACTCGCCCGGTGCGCGGCGAGCTCGGTGAGCCAGCCGACCAGTGCCCGCCCGACCGCGACGACGACCAACAGCAGCAGGGGAGTGACGAGTCCGGACACCGCCATGCGGTGCTGGAACGCGCCGACCACGATCTCGGCGATGAGCATCGCCTGCGCGATGACCAGCCCCGCTCCGACGGCTCCCAGGGCGACGACCGCCACCAGGAAGCCCCGGGTGGCACGGGCGTACCGGAGCAGACGCGGATCGATTGGTTTCACGTGAAACACACCTCAGTGCACGGGATCGGCGATGTGCTGCGTACCGATCCGCTTGCGGAACACCCAGTACGTCCAGCCCTGGTAGACCATCACGACCGGTGTGGCGACCGCCGCGCACCACGTCATGATCTTCAGCGTGTACGGGCTGGACGAGGCGTTGGTGACGGTCAGGCTCCAGTCGGAGTTCAGCGTCGACGGCATGACGTTCGGGAACAGCGTCAGGAAGAGCATCGCCACCGTGGCCACGATGGTGAGCCCCGAGAGGCTGAACGCCCAGCCCTCACGTCCCGCCCGAGCCGCGACCAGCGCCAAGGCGAGCGAGGCCACGGCCGCGACCGCCGCGACGAGCGACACCCCGTCACCCCGGTCGGACTGCGTCCACCCCAGGAAGGCGAGGGCCAGCAGGGCGGTCACCAGACCGACGCGCAGCGCCAGCTTCCGCGCCCGCTCCCGGATCTCCCCGACGGTCTTGAGCCCGACGAACACCGTCCCGTGGAAGGTGAACAGCGCCAGCGTCACCAGACCGCCCAGCAGCGCGTACGGGTTGAGCAGGTCCAGGACGCCGCCGGCGTAGTTGAAGTCCTGGTCGATCTTCACGCCCCGCACGATGTTGCCGAAGGCCACACCCCACAGGAACGCGGGGATCAGCGAGGTCCAGAAGATCGCCGTCTCCCAGTTGCGCTGCCAGCTCTCCTCGGGCCGCTTGGCCCGGTACTCGAAGGCCACGCCCCGGACGATGAGGCAGACCAGGATGACCAGGAGAGGGAGGTAGAAGCCGGAGAAGAGCGTGGCGTACCACTCGGGGAAGGCGGCGAAGGTCGCGCCACCCGCAGAGAGCAGCCACACCTCGTTGCCGTCCCAGACGGGCCCGATGGTGTTGATCAGCACCCGCTTCTCGGGCCGGTTCCGGGCGAGCAGCCTCGTGAGCACACCGACTCCGAAGTCGAAGCCCTCCAGGAAGAAGTAGCCGGTCCACAGGACGGCGATCAGGACGAACCAGACGTCGTGCAGTTCCATGACTGTGCAGCTCCCTCGGCCTAGTACGAGAAGGCCATCGGCTTGTCGGCGTCACGGGAGTCGCCGCCGATCTTCGTGGGCGGGTTGAGGTCGGCCTCGGTGAGCTCCGGCGGGCCCGCCTTGACGTACTTGACCAGCAGCTTGACCTCGACGACGGCGAGGATCGCGTACAGCGTGGTGAAGACGATCATCGAGGTGAGGACCTCGGCCTGGGAGACACCGGGGGAGACCGCGTCCCGGGTCTGGAACAGGCCGTAGACGACCCACGGCTGGCGGCCCATCTCGGTGAAGATCCAGCCCCAGGAGTTGGCGATCAGCGGGAAGGCCATCGTCCAGACCGCCACCAGCCAGTACAGGCGGGTGAGTCGCGGCCGGAGCGGCTTCCGGAACAGCACCAGATGCGGCACTTCGTCCTCCCCGGTCCGCCAGGCGGCCGGCAGCAGGAACTTCTTCCGGGTGAGCCACAGCCCCAGCAGGCCGATCGAGAACGACGCCATGCCGAAGCCGATCATCCAGCGGAAGCCCCAGTAGGCGACGGGGACGATGGGCTTGTAGTCACCGGGGCCGAACTTCTCCTGCAGCGCCTTGTTGGTGTCGTTGATGCCCGGCACGTACGACTCGAAGTCGCTGTGGGCCAGGAAGGAGAGCAGACCGGGGATCTCCAGGGCGACCTTGTTGTGCCCCTTGTCGACGTCCCCGTAGGCGAACACCGAGAAGGGCGCCGGCTTCTCGCCGTCCCACAGCGCCTCGGCAGCGGCCATCTTCATCGGCTGCTGCTCGTACATGACCTTGCCCAGGGTGTCCCCGCTGACCGCGGTGAGCAGGCCGCCGACGGCGACGGTGACCAGGCCGAGCCGGAGGGAGGTGCGCATCACCGGGATGTGCTTCTTGCGCAGCAGGTGGAAGGCGGCGATCCCCACCATGAAGGCGCCGCCGGTCAGGAAGGCCGCGGAGAAGCTGTGGAAGACCTGGTTGAGCGTGGTGTTCTGGGTCAGCACCAGCCAGAAGTCGGTGAGCTCGGCCCGGCCCTTCTCACCGTTGATCCGGTAGCCGACCGGGTGCTGCATCCACGAGTTCGCGGCGAGGATGAAGTACGCCGACAGCAGCGTGCCGATCGACACCATCCAGATGCAGGCCAGGTGGATCTTCTTGGGCAGCTTGTCCCAGCCGAAGATCCACAGGCCGATGAAGGTGGACTCGAAGAAGAAGGCGATCAGGGCCTCGAAGGCGAGCGGCGCACCGAAGACGTCCCCGACGAAGCGCGAGTAGTCGGACCAGTTCATGCCGAACTGGAACTCCTGCACGATGCCGGTGACCACGCCCATCGCGATGTTGATCAGGAAGAGCTTGCCCCAGAACTTCGTCGCCCGGAGGTACTTCTCCTTCTCCGTCCGCACCCAGGCGGTCTGCAGCCCGGCGGTGAGCGCGGCCAGCGAGATCGTCAGGGGGACGAACAGAAAGTGATAGACGGTGGTGATGCCGAACTGCCATCGCGCCAGGGTCTCCGGCGCCAAAGCCAGGTCCACGTCGCCGCTCCTTACATACGCTTGTGAAAGCGTTCACATTCACAAGCCATTATGCAGCACGCACTTTCGACGGATGGAGGGGGCCCCATGTGACGCTCGTCAACCCCGGCACTTCGGCGGAGAGAGTGTCCGTTTCACGTGAAACAGGCGCCCGGAACCAGACGCCCACCGACAGCCGACCGCCGCGTCCGACGACGTTCCCCGCACACGCGGAGCCGGCCGGCGCCCAGCGCCGACCGGCTCCGCCACGACTCCCCGCCCAGCTGCTAGAGCTCCTTGCGGAACCCTTCCGCCACCTTGAGGAAGATGTCGTTCCCCTCGGCCTCCCCGACCGTCACCCGCACACCCTCACCCGGGAACGGCCGGATCATCACGCCCGCCTGCTCACACGCCTCCGCGAACGCGACCGTGCGCTCCCCCAGCCGCAGCCACACGAAGTTGGCCTGCGTCTCGGGCACCGTCCAGCCCTGGGCCCGCAGTCCGTCGACCACACGCGTGCGCTCGCACACCAGCGAGCCGACCCGGCCGAACAGCTCGTCCTCGGCCCGCAGCGAGGCGATCGCCGCCTCCTGCGCGAGCTGGCTCACACCGAATGGCACCGCCGTCTTGCGCAACGCCGCCGCCACCGGCTCATGGGCGATGGCGAACCCGACCCGCAGGCCGGCCAGGCCGTACGCCTTGGAGAAGGTCCGCAGGACGCAGACATTGGGCCGGTCGCGGTAGAGCTCGACACCGTCCGGCACCTTGGGGTCGCGGATGAACTCCCGGTAGGCCTCGTCGAGCACCACCAGCACATCACCCGGCACCCGGTCGAGGAACCGCTCCAGCTCCGCCCGGCGCACGACCGTGCCGGTCGGGTTGTTGGGGTTGCAGACGAAGATCAGCCGGGTCCGGTCGGTGATCGCCTCCGCCATCGCGTCGAGATCGTGCACGTCCCCGGAGGTCAGCGGTACCTGCACCGACGTGGCTCCGCTGATCTGCGTGATGATCGGGTACGCCTCGAAGGACCGCCAGGCGTAGATCACCTCGTCCCCGGGACCGGCGGTGGCCTGGATGAGCTGCTGGGCGACACCGACCGACCCGGTGCCGGTGGCCAGGTGGGACAGCGGAACGCCGAACCGCTCGGACAGCTCGTTCATCAGCGCCGTGCAGGCCATGTCCGGGTAGCGGTTGAAGTTGCACGCCGCCGCCGTCACGGTCTCCATCACACCCGGAAGCGGCGGGTAGGGGTTCTCGTTGGAGGACAGCTTGTAGGCCACCGGCCCACCGGCCGCGGCCGGCTTGCCCGGCTTGTAGGTGGGGATACCCTCCAGCTCGGCGCGCAGCTTGGGGCTCGTCTCGCTCACCGCAGTCCTCCTCGCGAAGACCGGCGGCCCATGACCGCCGCCGACATCCAATACTCCTCACCTTATGAGGATTCCGCGCCGCTGCGTATAGCCACGGCAGAGCGACGCCCACCGACCTCCTGCGCCCCGACAACATCACGGGCATCGCCGTACGAAGGCGTACGAATCCAGGGGCGCGCCACACATATATCTACGCGCCGGTGGTGCACGCCGTGGCGCGCATCCCCCGTGCAGGTGAGTTGAGACCTCTTCGCAACCTCGACCCCTCGGCAGGCCCGTGCGGGCCGCCACGCCACGTACTGCCATGAGAGCGCTCAACGCCCTTGTTTTCCATGGCAATTGAGGCCAAACGATCATGCAGAAACGTGCCTGTCAACGCGCGCATATGCGTCCGCACTACCCCGCCGCATGAGCCCTACTATCGGCTCGCCATGACAGCAGCAGGGAAGCACCAGGTGAGCCGCGCGGAAACCTCACGTCGAGGCAGTCGGCCGGGTCGGGCGGGTATCAGAGACGTGGCCGCCGCCGCCGGAGTCTCCATCACGACCGTCTCCGATGCCCTCAACGGCAAGGGCAGGCTCCCGGACGCCACCCGGCGCCACGTCCGCGAGGTCGCCGACCGGCTGGGCTACCGGCCCTCGGCCGCCGCCCGGACCCTCCGTACCGGCAAGTCGGGCCTCATCGGCCTCACCGTGACGACGTACGGTGATGAACCTTTTACCTTCACCGAGTTCGCGTACTTCGCCGAGATGGCGCGCGCCGCCACCTCCGCCGCGCTCGCCCGCGGCTACGCCCTCGTCATCCTGCCCGCGACCTCCCGCCACGACGTGTGGTCGAACGTCGCCCTGGACGGCACGGTCGTCATCGACCCCTCCGACCAGGACCCGGTCGTCAGCGAGCTCGTCCGGCAGGGCCTCCCGGTCGTCTCCGACGGCCGCCCGGCCGGCTCGCTGCCGGTCACGGCCTGGGTCGACAACGACCACGAGGCCGCCGTCCTCGGCATCCTCGACCACCTGGCCGACGCCGGCGCCCGCCGCATCGGCCTGCTGACGGGCACGACCACGGACACGTACACCCACCTGTCGACCACCGCCTACCTGCGCTGGTGCGAGCGGGTCGGCCAGGACCCGGTGTACGAGGCGTACCCGGCGCACGATCCGTGCGCGGGCGCCGTCGCCGCCGACCGCCTCCTCGCCCGGCCCGACCGGCCCGACGCGGTCTACGGCCTGTTCGACCCGAACGGCACCGACCTGCTCGCCGCCGCCCGCCGCTACGGGCTGCGCGTCCCCGACGACCTGCTGCTGGTCTGCTGCAGCGAGTCCACCGTGTACGCCAACACCGAGCCGCCGATCACCACGCTCTCCCTGAAGCCGCGCCGCATCGGCACGGCGGTGGTGCAGCTCCTCATCGACGCCATCGAGGGAGTGGAATCCGACCATCCGGTCGAGCAGGTGATACCGACGGAGCTGATCGTGCGCACGTCCTCGCAGCGACGCCCGCCGCGCACGACGGTCAGCCCGCCGCGGTCCCCCGAAGGGGCATAGATCCGGCCCGGGCACGCCCGCTGCCCGGTCAGGGGAAGGTCGCTCTCCTGGGGAGAAACGGGGCCGGTCCCCCGGAGAGAAGGGATCGTTCTCGCGAAGAGAAGGAAAGCGAGGACGGTCACACGGTGGTCAAAGCCCGGCTCAATCGGGGCGAAAGCCGCGGTGAACTGGAGTCTTGCTCCGATTCACCACCCCTGGGTCATCACATGGCGCGATCCGCATTCCTATGATGGGCCCACGACACCGGCGGGCCGCTACGACCAGGCAGTCCGATGCGGTGCAGATGCGGCGCGATGGTGGAGGGGTCGATGACTCAGGGGGCCGGTCAGGGACCCGAGGTGGAGCGGACGGCGACGTTGCGCGACTTCCGGGTGCCCGCGTACGTCCACGAGACCGGTCCGTACGTCCACAGCGTCCACCCCGGCGAGGTCGCCCCGCCGCCCGAGGAGACCTACCCCGAGGGCTACACGCCGACCCAGCGCGACCTTCCCGTCGTCAACCGGGGCGACACTGTCCAGGTGACCGTCGACCCCGAGACCGCCGCCGCCCCGCAGACCTCCACCGGGCAGGGCCCCCTGTACGTCGTGGGCGACGTGCACGGCTACCTCGACGAACTGGTGTCCGCCCTGCAGGAGAAGGGCCTGCTCGACGCCGCGGGCAACTGGTGCGCGGGCACCGCCCGGCTGTGGTTCCTCGGCGACTTCACCGACCGCGGCCCGGACGGCATCGGCGTCATCGACCTGGTGATGCGGCTCTCCGCCGAAGCCGCCGCGGCCGGCGGCTACTGCAAGGCGCTGATGGGCAACCACGAGCTGCTGCTGCTCGGCGCCAAGCGGTTCGGCGACACCCCCGTCAACTCCGGCGCCGGCACCGCCACCTTCCAGGCGGCCTGGCTGCTCAACGGCGGCCAGAAGACCGACATGGACCGCCTCCAGGACCACCACCTGCAGTGGATGTCCCGCCTGGACGCCGTCGAGGAGGTCGACGGTCACCTGCTCGTGCACTCCGACACCACCGCCTACCTCGACTACGGCCGCTCCATCGAAGAGGTCAACGACACCGTCCGCGAGACGCTCACGCGCAACGACGCGGACGAGGTCTGGGACCTGTTCCGCAAGTTCACCAAGCGGTTCTCCTTCCGCGACGAGGGCGGCGCGGACGCCGTGCGCTCCCTGCTCGATACGTACGGGGGCACCCGCATCGTTCACGGCCACAGCCCGATTCCCTATCTGGTGGGCGACGTCGGCTCCGAGGACGACGAGGACAGCGGCGACCCCGTCATCGAGGGACCGCACGTCTACGCCGACGGTCTCGCCATCGCGATGGACGGCGGCGTGACCATGGCCGGAAAGCTGCTGGTCCAGCAACTGCCGCTGGGTACGTGAACGCTCACCGGGCAGGCGTTCCCCGTCACAGGACCGGACCGGTGAGGGGCCAATTTCGGTAAACCCCCTGTCACCGCCCACCTCCACCGCTCTACCATCGGCTTATCCGTAGCAGGCTCCCCTCCGTTTCTGCCCGACGGCTCGTCAGCATGCCGAGCCCCAAGCCCTACGGAGCATCGGGGGATGCACATGAACAGCGTTCCGCAGCACCTGCTGAGCGAGGACCGCCAGGAATACGAGCGGATCCTCGATGAGGCGCTGCGCTCCGCACCACACCGTCCGGAACTGGCCGCTGTCGGTCAGCGGCTCAACCCCGAACAGCTGCGCACCATGGCACTCAACGCCACCGCGCTCATCACGGCGGCCGCGTCGACCGAATACCAGCACTACGTCAAGGTCCGCGAGGACCTGCGCCACCCGGCTCCCTCCGCCTCGCCGTCCGTCCGCGAGTCCGGCTCCTCCGAGCCGGGCACGGGCGCGACGGGGCTCGCCGCAACGATGGGCGAGGTCGCCGAGACCGCAGGCGCGGGCGCCGTCGCCGTCGTCGCCGTCCTCGCCCCTGTCCTGGCCGGCACCGCGGCGGCGATCTTCCTGCTCGTCGGCTACATCCTGCGGATGCTCGACCCCGGGCAGGCGTTCGCCCAGACCCTGCTCACCACGGGCTGGGTCTTCGGCGCCGTCACCGCGGTCGCGATCCTCGTCGCCGCCGTGGGACTCCTGCTCACCGCCCTGCGCAACAAGCCGACGGCCGAGAGCGGTCCGTACGGCGAACTGCAACGGGAGGTGGACCGGGCCAGGGAGGACTGGCGTGAGGCCCTGCTGGAGCGGGGCATCCTGCCCTTCCTGCGGGAGGCCCTCACCGACCCGGGTGCGGCCGCCGCGCTGCACCACACGTCCCCGTCCACGCCGGTCAGCCGCATGCCGCACCTCGGCTACGACCGCCCGGGTTTCACCAGCCCGGACGACGGCAGCCGCGGCTCGCGGCCGAGCTTCACCAGCCCGGACTACACCAGCCCGGACTTCGGAGGACCGGAACACCAGCCGGAGTAGCCGTCGGCGCCCTTGCGCAGCGCCCGTCGGCTTGCGCTCCCCCGCGGGGAGCAACACAGGGAGCGCAAGCCGGACTTCCGGCCCTGTGGCACCGGATCTGTGCGGTCGGTGGCTTCACATCGGTGGTTTCACAGTCGGCGGAGGATCTGTGCCTCGACCCGTTCGACCGTGCGGCGGCTGAAGGCGTGCACCAGCGCGAGGTGGTACAGCGCCGGTGCCGTCGACGCCCACCGGTGGATGCGGTCGTCGCGCAGCAGGTACCTGACCACCGTCGTCGGCCGGAAGGGGACGAAGTCGATGGTCTGGTGCTCCCAGCGGTCGGCGACACCCCTGCTCATCCGGGCTTGCAGATCCGTGCTCTTGAGCTCCCGCAACCTGGCGTAGAAGTGCGCACTCCACCCCCTCCTCTCCACGTCCAGCACGAAGGCCAGCAGGTCGAGCGTGTACTCGTTGGCCTCCAGGGACAGTTCCTCCCGCATGCCGCGGCGCGCCACGGCATGGAGGTCAGGTGCGTTCCTCCCTGATGAGTCGATGTGGCGTGACAGACCTTCGTTGACGGAGGAGTTCCAGACGCCAGGTGCCATCCGGACCCGGTCGCTGCGTTGGGTCACCACGAGCATGTCGTCCGCGGTGACGACCGCGATGTTGACCCCGAGGCTGCACTGCAGGAACGCCGGGGCCTTGAGCGGCTCGTCCGGGTCCAGATAGCGCGACCTGGGCGTCGTACCGTCCGGGAGCCGGCGATCCAGTTGCTGTGCGGCGAGGAAGGTGTAGTAGTCGGTCGGCCGCAGCCGCAGGTGGACTTCGGGGCGTTCCTCCAGGGCCGTACGGGAGATGTCGAGGGATTCGACCGCGTACCGGGGGCCGTTCCACAGGGGGGTGCGTCCCTCGGCTTGCAGGCGCTCGCTCTCCTCGGCGATCTCGTCCCGCCAGCCGGTCATGTCCTCGGGCAGGGTCACCTCCTCGTCCAGTACATGCACATGGACGGTTTCGGGCGATATCGGCAACTCTCCGTCGCCCTCGACGATGAGAGCGGACGTGTGGAGCGGGCCGAGGGAGAACGCCCGCCAGGCGGGCGCCGACTCGTCCCGCCGGCCCACGCTGCGGATCGCGCTCGTCGAGCGTCTCCGCAGGCGGTACCACGCGTCCTGCAACGGCTGCTGGAACAGCACGGCGAACAACATGCCGAGTACAGCGCCCACGACGCCGTTGACCACATCGATCCCATCCATGCCAGAGACCTTAGGGATCTTGGGCCGGGCACAGTACGCCGTGCTGTTTCCGTTACGCGGCCGGCGGACGCCGGCTCAGTCCGCGATCGGCAGGTACACCCTGTTCCCGCTCGCCGCGAACTCCTTCGACTTCTGGGCCATGCCCTCCTCGATCTCGGCCCGGCTGCCGCCGTGTTCACGGCGGATGTCCTGCGAGATCTTCATGCTGCAGAACTTCGGACCACACATCGAGCAGAAGTGAGCCGTCTTGGCGGGCTCCGCCGGCAGGGTCTCGTCGTGGAACTCCCGCGCCGTGTCCGGGTCGAGGGCCAGGTTGAACTGGTCCTCCCACCGGAACTCGAAGCGGGCGTCGGACAGCGCGTCGTCCCACTCCTGCGCGCCCGGGTGCCCCTTGGCGAGGTCGGCGGCGTGCGCGGCGATCTTGTAGGTGATGACGCCGGTCTTGACGTCATCGCGGTTCGGCAGGCCCAGGTGCTCCTTGGGCGTGACGTAGCAGAGCATGGCCGTGCCCCACCAGGCGATCATCGCGGCGCCGATGCCGGAGGTGATGTGGTCGTACGCCGGCGCGACGTCCGTGGTCAGCGGGCCGAGCGTATAGAACGGAGCTTCATCGCAGATCTCCTGCTGAAGGTCGATGTTCTCCTTGATCTTGTGCATCGGGACGTGCCCCGGGCCTTCGATCATGGTCTGTACGTTGAAACGCTTGGCGATCCGGTTGAGTTCCCCGAGCGTCCTCAACTCCGCGAACTGCGCCTCGTCGTTGGCGTCCGCGATCGAGCCGGGCCGCAGGCCGTCCCCGAGGGAGTATGTGACGTCGTAGGCGGCGAGGATCTCGCAGAGTTCCTCGAAGTTCTCGTAGAGGAACGACTCCTTGTGGTGCGCGAGGCACCAGGCGGCCATGATCGAGCCGCCGCGGGAGACGATGCCGGTCTTGCGGTTCGCCGTCAGCGGCACGTACGCCAGGCGCACGCCCGCGTGGACCGTCATGTAGTCCACGCCCTGCTCGGCCTGTTCGATGACCGTGTCCTTGTAGATCTCCCAGGTCAGTTCCTCAGCGCGGCCGTCGACCTTCTCCAGGGCCTGGTAGAGCGGCACGGTGCCGATGGGCACGGGGGAGTTGCGCAGCACCCACTCGCGCGTGGTGTGGATGTTGCGGCCGGTGGACAGGTCCATGACCGTGTCGGCGCCCCAGCGGGTGGCCCAGGTCATCTTCTCGACCTCCTCCTCGATGGAGGACGTCACGGCCGAGTTGCCGATGTTGGCGTTGACCTTCACCAGGAACCGCTTGCCGATGATCATCGGCTCGATCTCAGGGTGGTTGACGTTGGCCGGCAGCACGGCCCGGCCCGCGGCGATCTCGTCGCGCACGACCTCGGGCGCAACGTTCTCCCGGATGGCCACGTACTCCATCTCGGGTGTGATCTCGCCCCGGCGGGCGTACGCGAGCTGTGTGACCGCCTTGCCGTCCCTGCTGCGGCGCGGCTGGCGCGGCCGACCGGGGAAGACGGCGTCGAGGTTGCGCAGGCCCCCGCGTGGCGAGGTGTGCTTGATGCCGTCGTCCTCGGGGCGGACGGGCCGGCCCGCGTACTCCTCGGTGTCGCCGCGGGCGATGATCCAGTTCTCACGCAGCGGCGGCAGGCCCCTGCGGACGTCGGTCTCGACGAGCGGATCGGTGTACGGGCCCGACGTGTCGTACAGCGTGACCGACTGCCCGTTGGTGAGATGCACCTGGCGGACCGGCACCCGCAGGTCGGGGCGGGTGCCCTCGACGTACGCCTTGTGCCAGCCGATGGACTTCCCGGCCTCCTCGGACTGTCCGTCCTGAACGGAGGCAGGCGTGCGTGCGTCCTTGTTGGTCATGAGACCTACTCCCTACGCCGGCATTACCCGGTAACAGGTTCGGCGGTCGACGCAGCGGTATCCGTCCGGCGATGCTTCGTGTGAAACATCACTCGACTCCGGCGATGTTTCATGTGAAACATCGCTGGGACGGAGGTCAGCGCCCTCTCAGCCCGGTGCTCCGAGCTCCCGCGTGTACAAAAGGTGCCTCCACGCTAGCGGCAATCTTGGCGCGGTGAACAGAGGGCCCCCGTCGTTCTTGCGATGATCGGTCGGTGACCACGACGCAGCGTCCCCCTTATCCACCGCCCGAGCCGCCCCGCGGATCCGGCGCCGGAAACGGTAACGGCTCGGGAGACGGCCATGATTTCACCGCCGGGGCCGGGCATACGCCTGCCCGGGGGCAGGGGCAGGGGCACAGGTATGGAACCGGTGCGAGTTTCGGGCCCGGGGCCGGGAGCGGTGCCAGGACCGGCGGTGAGCATGGTGCCGGTTCTGGCGGAGGGCATGGTGTCGGCTCCGCCGGTGGGCATGGTCCGGGTTCCCCCGGAGGCCCTGGCGTCGGCTCCACTGATGGGCAGGGCCTCGGCGCCACCGGTGCGTACGGGCCTGGCTACGGCGGTGGCCAAGGCCCCGGTCCCGCGGGTGGACAGGGTGGCCCCACTGGTGGACAGGGCAGCCCGGCCGGTGGGCAGGGTCCTGGCCGCGCCGGTGGGCAGGGCCCCGGTTCCGGAGGTGGCCCCGGCGGCGGTGACGGACACGGGCACGGCTCCGGCTTCGGACCGGGCGGCGGACACGGACACGGCTCCGGCTCCGGCCCAGGTGGCGGACACGGCTCCGGACCGGGCGGCGGACACGGGCATTCGCACAGTCACAGCCATGGCCCGGCCACGCCCGTCTCCCTGCATCTGCGCAAGGTCATCGCGGCGGTCCTGATCCCGTTCGCCGCGGCCGTGCTGGTCGGCCTCGTCGTGCTGTGGCCGGGCGGCGCCCCGCCGCACGAGCGCACCGGCGTCGGCTTCGACCGGCAGACCCAGCAGGCCACGGTCACCAAGGTCGTCGAGGTGAGCTGCAAGGAGGCCGGTGCCTCGGGCGTCCCGCCGACCGGTGACACCTCCACCGCCGAGGGCTCCTCCGCGGTGCAGCAGGAGAACGGCACCTGCAAGCGGGCGACGATCCGGGTCGACAGCGGCGACGACAAGGGCCGTACCTTCACGGAGATCGTCCAGCCGGACCAGTCCCGCCAACTGCACGAGGGCCAGAAGGTCGTGGTCGCCTACGAGCCCTCCGCTCCGCGGGACCTGCAGTACTCGGTCACCGACGTCAACCGCCGACTGCCCCTGGCACTGCTCGCCGGCATCTTCGCCCTCGCGGTCGTGGTCGTCGGGCGGCTGCGGGGCGTCATGGCCCTGGTTGCGCTGGCGATAAGCTTCCTGGTGCTGAACTTCTTCATCCTCCCGGCGATCCTGCAGGGCTCGAACCCGCTGGTCGTGGCGGTGGTGGGCGCGAGCGCCATCATGCTCATCGCGCTGTATCTGTGCCATGGCCTGTCCGCGCGAACATCCGTGGCGGTGATCGGCACCCTCATCTCGCTGCTGCTGATCGGTGTCCTCGGCTCGGTGTTCATCGACTGGGCCGCGCTCACCGGCAACACCGACGACAACACCGGTCTGATCCACGGCCTCTACCCGACGATCGACATGAGCGGTCTGCTGCTCGCCGGCGTCATCATCGGTTCGCTCGGTGTGCTCGACGACGTGACGGTCACGCAGACGTCGGCGGTCTGGGAGCTGCACGAGGCCAACCCGTCGATGGGCTGGCGCGGGCTCTACCGCGCGGGCATCCGGATCGGCCGCGACCACATCGCCTCGGTCGTGAACACGCTGGTCCTCGCCTATGCGGGTGCCGCGCTGCCGCTGCTGCTGCTGTTCTCCATCGCGCAGAGCAGTGTGGGGACCGTCGCCAACAGCGAGCTGGTCGCGGAGGAGATCGTGCGGACGTTGATCGGTTCGATCGGCCTGGTCGCCTCGGTGCCGGTCACCACGGCCCTGGCCGCGCTCGTCGTCTCGGCCGACCGCACGGGAGCGGAGCCTGCCGCGGAGGCCTCAGCGGTCCCGGCCCGCGGGGGGAAGGGCGGCCGGCGCCGCAAGCGCTGACGCCTCTGCGCCCAGCACGCCTTACTTGTCACATCGCAGGGAGAAGCGTTCCTGCACAGCCCGGCGGCATCCGGTGAAGCGTTACTCCACGGTGCCGCCGGCCGATGCCTCACCCGGCGCCCTGTTCCGCCAGGATGCGGTCCAGGGCCTCGTCGAGGTGGGCGTCGAAGTCGGCGAGCGAGCCCTCCTGGCCGAGGGGCACCAACTTGTCGGTGCGGTCGAGGAACGCGACGAGCGGTGCCGTCGAGGACCTGAACAACGCCTGGTCGCTTCCCACCTGAAGCCTGATCAGCACCTCGCCGAGCGCGTCCGGCTCGACGGGAGTCACCCGCACATCGCCCTCACCGCACGGGCGGCCGACCCCGTCGATCAGCAACTCCCGCCCGAAAGCCCACGTCACGGGGGCATCACCGGGCAAGTGGAAGGTCAGCCGGACGGCATAGGGATCACTGGTCTCATAGCGCAGCTCCACCGGAATGCGGAAGGAGAGCTCCTCGGACACGAGAAAACTCATCATGACCTCTGCCTGTACGGACTCGCGCATCGATAACCCCGTCATTCGCCGTGGACTGGCCGGGAACGAACCTCTGACACTTGGTGGAATCTTGCTGAACGTACACAGCAGATCACAAGGAGTGAGTTTTCACATACTGATAGAGAGCGCGAGCGTCCCGAGCCTGCGCCCGATCTCGCTCTGCAACTGACGGGCCGCGGGCAGCAGCCGGTCCTCCTGGTGAGCGGGCAGGGAGATGGCCATCGTCGCGGCCGTGGTGCCGAGGGTGAGGGGGATCGCCGCGCAGACCGCGCCCAGGGCGTACTCCTGACGCTCGGTCACCGGCTCCATCCGCCGCACCCGTTCCAGGCGCCGGAGCAGGCTGTGGTTGTCCCGCACCGTGTACGGGGTGAGGGGCCGCACCGGGTAGCGGTCGAGGTGGTCGCGGCGGGCGTCCTCGTCCAGCTGGGACAGCAGGCACTGCCCGATGGCGTGCGCGTGCCCGGTCTCCCGGAAGTCGGCCCACTCCTCCACCGCCGGGTTGCCCGGGGTGTCGGAGACGCACATGACCTCGATCTCGCCCTCGCGGTACGCCGCGTAGTACACCGGGACGCCGAGCAGGTCCCGCCAGTGCGCGAGTGCGTCGACGACCGTGCTGCGACGTTTCTGCCGTGCCCCGCTGCTGCTCAGCCGCTCGGCCGCATCACCGAGGAAGAACAGCCCCTTGTCGCGGCGCAGATAGCCCTCGTGCACGAGAGTGCGCAGCAGGTGGTAGGTCGTGGGCAGGGCCAGCCCGGTCTCGCGGGCCAGTTGCTTGGCGGGGGCGCCGTACTCGTGCTCGGCGACGGTCTCCAGCAGGCGCATCGCGCGCTGGACGGAGCCGATGAGGGTCGCCGGAGGCGGGGGCGGGGGCGTGACGGCGGATGGTGGCTCGGGGGGTGCCGCCGAGCGGGGTTGCGCGGGGACGGTGTGGAGGTGGACAGGGGCGATGTCAGCCGGAGCCAAGGGGCACTCCCGAAACGCGAGGGGGCAGCCCGTGCCGATGGACACGGGTGGGGGTGTACGCCGCTCGCGGGGATGTCCCCGCGTCGAGTTCCGGACTCTATTCGTCTGCCACCGCGCGCAGACGGCCCCGCGGGGAAACTTCCCTCGGGCGAGGGAACCGGTGATTCCAGGCGTTTCCCGCTACCCCCACCGGTTTCCCACCGGTCTCACCAGTCGCTGCGCGACGAGGAGCTGGAAGTGAACTTCCGTACGACGTAGATCAGTCCGCCGACCAGCGCCACGAAGACCAGCACCTTGAAGAGCAGTCCGATGACGAAGCCCACCACGCTGGCTATCAGCCCGCCGAACACGACGAGGGCGATGACCGGCACCGCGACCCACTTCACCCACCACGGCAGTCCCGCGAAGATCTCTCGCATCGCCCTCGTCCTTACCTCTCCACCCGTTCGAGTGCCGGGTCCTGTCGGTCCTTCTGGATCTCTGGTGTCCTGCACTCGATGCTAGGTCCGGGAGGGTGCCTCGCGGGGCCCTCGCACCCCTTGTCCTCCCCTGACCGGTCCCCTAGGGAACCCGGAGGCGGCCCCTCAGCTCTCGGGCGGAGAGAAGACCACCAGCACCCTGAGGTCCTCGGTGATGTGGTGGAACTTGTGGGCGACCCCCGCCGGTACGTACACGACGCTGCCGCGCGCCACCTGGGTCGTCTCCAGTCCGACGGTGATCGCGGCACGGCCGCTCACAACGAAGTAGACCTCGTCCTGATTGTGCGGCTTCTGTGGATCCTGCTCGCCCGCGTCCAGGGCGTACAGGCCGACCGACATGTTCTGCTCCCGGAGAAACTGCAGGTAGGCGCCCTCGTTGGCGGCGCGCTCCGCCTCCAGTTCGTCCAGCCGGAATGCCTTCATCGCCTTGTCCGCCCCTGCCTCTTGTGCCCATGTCCGATCAGGTCTGCCACGATCAGACACATGAAGAATTTCGTAGTCAAGACGATCGCCAACGCGGGTGCCCTGGCGGTCGCCGTATGGCTGCTCGACAAGATCACCCTGACCGGTGACAGCACGGGCAAGAAGGTCGGCACCCTGATCGTGGTCGCGCTGATCTTCGGCCTGGTGAACTTCCTGGTCAAGCCGGTCGTCAAGCTCCTCAGCCTGCCGCTGCTGATCCTGACGCTCGGACTGTTCACCCTGGTCGTCAACGCGTTGATGCTGCTGCTCACATCGTGGCTGGCCGACAAGCTCGACCTGAGCTTCCACGTGGAGGGCTTCTGGACGGCCGTCCTGGGCGGTCTGATCATCTCGGTCGTCTCCTGGGCGCTGCACGTCGTCCTGCCGGACGGGGACTGAGGGCGCATGACGTACCGCGTCTGCTTCGTCTGCACGGGCAACATCTGCCGCTCCCCGATGGCCGAGGTCGTCTTCCGCGCGCGTGTGGCGGAGGCCGGACTCGACGGTCTGGTGGAGGTCGACAGCGCCGGCACGGGCGGCTGGCACGAGGGCGACGGCGCCGACCCGCGCACGGTGGCCGTCCTGGAGGAGAACGGCTACGCCTGCGGCCACACGGCCCGGCAGTTCCAGCCGTCCTGGTTCGCCCGCCTCGACCTGGTCGTCGCCCTCGACACCGGCCACCTCAGGGCGCTGCGGCGCCTCGCACCCACGGAACAGGACGCCCAGAAGGTGCGGCTGCTGCGCTCCTACGACCCGGCCGCCGGGGACGACCTCGACGTACCGGACCCCTACTACGGGGGTGCGGACGGTTTCGAGGAGTGCCTTGAGATGGTGGAGGCCGCGAGCGCCGGTCTGCTCGCGGCGGTGCGTGAGGGCGTGGAGGGACAGGCGGCATGAGTGAATCCGCGACGGGTGACGGGGGCGGGGCGACGGGCGACGCGGGTGACGCGCGTCAGGTGACAGGCGATGCAGGTCAGGTGACAGGCGGCGTGAGCCGGGTCGCCGTCGGTGCCGGTGACGGTACGCGGGCGGTGCGAGCCGGGCTGCCCGAGGCGGTCAAGTACGAGCCCACCCTGCCCGGGCCCGTGTTCGCCGCCCACTACCACCTGCCGGGCGACCCGACCGGTCCCTACACCTACGGCCGCGACGAGAACCCGACGTGGACGCTGCTGGAGCGCGCCGTCGGCGAGCTGGAGGCGCCCGGCCAGGACGGTGCCGAGACGCTCGTCTTCGCCTCGGGCATGGCCGCGATCTCGGCGGTGCTGTTCTCCCAGTTGCGCACCGGGGACGTCTGCGTCCTGCCCGACGACGGCTACCAGGCGCTGCCCCTGGTCCGTGCCCAGCTGGAGGCGTACGGCATCGAGGTGCGCACCGCGCCGACCGGCGGCGACGCCCAGCTCGACGTCCTCGACGGCGCGAAGCTGCTGTGGATCGAGACGCCGTCGAACCCCGGGCTCGACGTGTGCGACATCCGGCGGCTCGCCGAGGCGGCACACGCGCGTGGTGCCGTCGTGGCCGTCGACAACACCCTCGCGACACCGCTGGGCCAGCGCCCTCTGGAGCTGGGCGCCGACTTCGCGGTGGCGAGCGGAACCAAGCAGCTGACCGGCCACGGCGACGTCCTCCTGGGCTATGTCGTCGGCCGGGACGCCCAGGCCATGGCCGCCGTACGCCGCTGGCGCAAGATCGTCGGGGCGATTCCCGGGCCCATGGAAGCCTGGCTCGCACACCGTTCGATCGCGACGCTCCAGATGCGGGTCGACCGGCAGAGCGCGACCGCCCTGGCCGTCGCCGAGGTACTGCGCGAGCGGCCCGAGGTGACCGCGCTGCGCTACCCGGGGCTCCCCGACGACCCCGCGCACAGGATCGCCTCACAGCAGATGCGGCGCTATGGGTCCGTGGTGTCGTTCACGCTGCCCACGCGCGCGCGTGCCGACCGCTTCCTGGAGGCGCTGCGGCTCGTGGACGACGCGACGAGCTTCGGCGGAGTGCGGTCCACGGCCGAACGGCGAGGACGCTGGGGCGGGGACTCGGTGCCGGAGGGCTTCATCCGCCTGTCGGTCGGCGCCGAGGATCCGGAGGACCTGGTGGCGGACCTCCTGCGCGCGCTGGACGCGTCGGCGGACTGACGGCCTCGCTCGGCGGACTGTCGGACTCCAGTGATCAGCAGGATGCCGCCCGACGCCAGCAGCCCCGCCAGGCGCGGCATCGCGACGGGGCGCTCCTCCGGCCGGAGATGCATCCACACCGCGGACAGCAACACCGCGTCGTACGGCCCCTGGACGCCGTGCAAGGGGGGGAGCGCACCCGCCCGCCACGTCACCCCGGTGCCTTGGTGCAGCCGCTCGGCCACGCGCCGGAGCTCCGTCACCGGTTCCACGGCGTCGACCATGAAGCCCCGCCCGGCGAGCGCCGCCGCGTCCCCACCGGTCCCCGCGCCGACGTCCAGGACCCGCGCGGGCGACTCCGGCAGCGCCCCGTGCACCGACTCGAACCGAACGCTCTCGTACACCGTCGCCAGCCGCTCCGCCGACTCGGCGTAGTAGGCCTGTACTCCCGCACCCGGCGGTGGCTCCATGCCCGAACCGTACGACGTGGCACTGACAGCGCTTGCGCGGTCGGCTGGATCGGCATACGAAAGACGGACGGTCCGAACCTCCCCCCCTCGTGGCTCGGACCGTCCCCCGGTTCCGCGCGCAAGAACCGCGCGACCAAGGCTAGTTGACTCTCTGTCAGTGTCCAATCACAGTAGCGACAGAGACCTATCGACTTATTTATAGTTGGGCGCGGCCGGGGGGCTGGGAGCGGGGCCGAAGAGGGGAGTGTGCGCGGTGGATCTGGCCTTGCTGCGGACCTTCGTGACCGTGCACCGGGCCGGCTCCTTCACCCGCGCCGCCGCCCTGCTCGGTCTGTCCCAGCCGGCCGTCACCTCGCAGATCAGGACGCTCGAACGGCAACTGGGCCGCCCCTTGTTCCTGCGGCAGGCCCGCGGCGTGACCCCGACGAGCATCGGCGACGAACTCGCCCACAAGGCCGCCCCGCATCTCGACGCTCTGGTGGAGATCACCGAGACCGGCCTCGACGACGACTCCTCCTTACGGACGCTGCACCTCGCCGGACCGCCGGAGTTCACCGCCGAACGAGCCCTGCCCGCGCTCACGGAGCTGACCGGCGAGGACGGCCAGGGATTCGCCCTGCGCGCCTCCTTCGGAAACGCCGAGGAAACGCTGGAAGGGCTTTCCGCCGGGCATCACGATCTGGCCATCAGCACGGCCCGGCCACGCGGTGCCCTGCTCACGGCGACTGCGCTCTGCGACGAGGAGCACGTCCTGGTCGCCGCCCCGCGCTGGGCCGAACAGCTCGGCGCCGGGCAGCCGGACCGCAAGCCGGAACCGGCCCTGGAGCAGGTGCCCGTGGTGGAGGTGCACGAGTCACTGCCCTTCGTCTCCCGCTACTGGGCCTCCGTCTTCGACTCCCGACCGGCCGCTCCGGGCACGGTCGTCGTCCCCGACCTGCGCGCGGTCCTGGCCTGCGCGGTCGCGGGCGCGGGGCTGGCGGTGCTGCCGCGCTATCTGTGCGCGACGGCGTTGCAGCGGGGTGACGTCGTCGCCCTGCACGAGCCGGCGGTGCCACCGCTGCGCACGTACTTCCTGGTGGTCCGCACCGGGACCATGGCCATGCCGCACATCGCGCGGGCTCATGAGTGGCTGCAGAGGGCCGCGGCCGACTGGTGCTGAGGCCGCTCCCAGGCGGGCGACGGACTGCACGGACAGAGGTCCCGAGAGGGTGCGGGGGCACCCGGTGCCGTGCCTCACTCTGGGAGTTCGGCCGGTGACATTTCGCGATGTTTCACGTGGAACCAGCCGGGCCACATTTCACCCATGACCGTCCGACCCGTGGTCAAGCGCACCGCCCGCGCCGTTCTGCTGGACGGTGACGACCTGATCCTGATCAAGCGCACCAAGCCGGGCATGGACCCCTACTGGCTCACTCCCGGCGGCGGGGTCGAGCCCGGCGACTCCACCGTCGTCGACGCCCTGCACCGCGAGGTGTACGAGGAGCTCGGCGCGAAGATCACCGACGTGGTGCCCTGCTTCGTGGACACCGTGGAGCACATCGGGGAGGACGGCGGCGCGACCGGCGTGAAGGTGCAGCACTTCTTCGTCTGCCGCCTCGAGTCCATGGACCCTTCGCTCCGGCACGGCCCCGAAGTGGACGAGCCCATCGGCGAGTACGAGATCGTACGGGTGCCCTTCACCCGGGTCGGGATCGCCTCCGTCCATCTCGTCCCGCTGTCCCTGCGGCACTACCTGGACGGGAACATCGAGGGCGTACGCGCCATGCACGCCCCCGACCTCGGCTGAGCGGCGGGTCAGGGCCCGGCCGCGACCAGTTCCTCCACCGAGTCGTGCCGTATGCGGTCCGACGGGATGCCGATGTCCCGCAGGGCGTCCACACCGCTGCGGATCATCCCGGGCGGGCCCGAGAGGTAGGCGTCGTACTCGTTCCACGGCCCGTAGGCGCGTATGGCGTCCGGGAGCTGCTGGTGCGCCTGCTCGTCGATGATCGCGCGGACGGAGAGCCAGGGGTGGCTCTGCTGCAGGCGGAGCATGGTGTCGATGTCGTACAGATCGTGGTCCGTGCGGGCGCCGTAGAAGACCTCGACCGGCCGGCGTTCGCCGTGCTCGGCGACGTCCTCGACCAGTGCCTTGATGGGCGCTATGCCGGTGCCGCCGCCCAAGCAGAGCAGGCCGCTGTCGGTGGTGTGGTCCACGATCATGGAGCCGGCGGGCGGGCCGAGCCGGATGATGTCACCGGGGCGGGCGCGGTGCACCAGGGCGTTGGAGACCCAGCCGGCCGGCACGGCCTTCACGTGGAACGACAGCAGCCCGTCCGAGCGGGGCGCCGAGGCGAAGGAGTAGTGCCGCCAGATGCGGGGCCACCAGGGGGTCTCCAGGCTCGTGTACTGCCCGGCGAGGAAGGGGTACGGCTGGTCGGGCCGGACGGTGACGACCGCGACGTCCGGAGTGCGGAGGTCATGCGTGACGACCTCCGCGTACCACCAGGCCGGGGCCCGCAGTTCGTCCGCGGCCGCCGCGTCGATCATGATCTGGGAGATCGTGGTGTAGGTGCGGACCCAGGCCGCCTCCATCTCCTCGTTCCAGACGCCGGCGGCGTACTTGCTCAGCGCGCCGATGAGGCATTCGCCGACGGCCGGGTAGTGCTCCGCCCGTGTTCCGTACTTCCGGTGGCCCCGGCCCAGGTTCTGCAGGTAGGCGACGAGGACGTCGGTGTTGTCGATGTGTTCGGCAGCCGTGAGCAGTGCTCTGAGCAGCCGGTCCCGCTGGGTGTCCATCGCGGCCGGGAACAGCGGCCGCAAGTCGGGGTGGCGCACGAAGAGCAGGGCGTAGAAGTACGACGTGACCTTGTCGGCCACGGGCGCGACCTCGGCCATCGCACGGCGGATGAGGACGGCGTCCGAGGACGCTTCCTCGGCCGGAGCGGAGGCGGCAGGCCCCGGATCCGTTCTCGGAGCGGGCCGCTGGGCGGGAACACGTGGCTCAGCCGCGGCACTTGCGGGCGGAGCGGCGGTGGTGCCGGCGAAGGGCTCCGGAGACGGGGCGAACGTCGTGGGCGCGGGGCGTGGCGATGACGCCGCGGCGGCTCTCGAGCCCATAGGAGAGGGGGTCGGCGTGGGTATGGCGTCCGGGGTCTCGCGCTCCTGGTCCGGCCCGGGGCTCGTGCTGCCGGTCGTCGCGTCGGACGGCGCGGCTGTGCCGTCCGACGGCGCTGCCGGGTCTGGGGCGGGCCTGCCCACCGGGCGTATCGCTGCCGGTCGACGCCCCTCTGCCGTACCGGGCTCGCTGCCCGGTGTCGGCTTCTTGCGGGGCGTGAACCAGCCGCCCCCGCCGCCAGAAGTGCCGTTGTCGGCCGACGTGGTGGTCGGAGCGTCCATGGTGTGCCTCGCCTCGAGCATCTTTCGGTCGGTCTGCGCACTTCCCCGGTCGGAAGGTGCCTGCTTTCCCCCGTGGACGGATTGCGTTCCCGTCCTGTGTCGTGGCCAATGCCGCCACATTTAACCCGTATTTCGGCTCCGTACGGACAAGTAGGGGAGAGTGTGACATTGACCGCAGTCCTCTCACCGAGCTTCCCACTCGCCTGGACGGCTCAGTCCCATAACCGGAAACGCGGGTCTTCGATCTCTCCGTCCCGTTAGGCTGCATTGCCCTGCACTCGGCCCGCAGGGGCGGGTCACCTCACCCCTGACGCGAACCGGAGTCGACCCTACCGGCCACCGCCGCGCACACAAGTCCCCCCTTCCCTCGTCACGAATGCGGGCGCGACGCGAATCGTCGGTTCCGTCAACTACGGGACAAGAACCGCTAGTTCCTCGTCTCGATCGGACATCGGCTGTTCTTACGTGTTTCACGTGAAACAACCAGCACCTGTCCACGCGCTGTGCATGCGGCGACAACTGGCCAAAAGCTCGTATGTCTCCGCTGAAAGAGGTGGACGGCAGGGGTCCCTGTCGGACAGCCTGACCTGCGTGTCGACTCCTTCCCTTGCCTCCCTGCCCATCCGCCGTCTGACGCTCCGCGATCTCGCCGCCTGCGCCGACTTGTCCGAGGACCGGGGGTGGCCCCGGGAGGAGCACAAGTGGGGCTTCCTCCTCACAGCCGGGAAGGGATACGGCATCGACGACCCTGACGGCGGCCTCGTGAGTGCCTGTGTCGTCACCGAGTACGGGCCTCAGGAGCACCCCGCCCTCGCGGCGATCGGCATGGTCCTCGTGGCGGAACGGCACGCGCGGCAGGGCGTGGGACGCCGGCTGATGCGCCAGGTCGTCTCCGCGATGGGTGCCACGCCTCTCACCCTGCACGCGACACCGTACGGCCGCCCCCTCTACGAGGAGCTCGGCTTCAAGGTCATCGGCCGGGCCGAGATGGTGTCCGGCCGCTTCACTCCCGGCGGACCGGAGCCGAAGGTCGCCACCCGCGCCGCGACCGCCGAGGATCTCTCCGCGATCCTCCGGCTCGACGAGCAGGCCTTCGGGACCGACCGCACGCACATCATCACCCGGCTGCCCGCCTTCGCCGACCAGCTGCGCGTGGCGGAGGAGCGCGGGCGGATCGTCGGGTACGCGGCCGCCTGGCCCAACATGGAGACCCACGTGGTGGGTCCGCTCATCGCACGCGACACGTCGGTGGCCCAGGCACTCATCGCCTCCCTCGCCGCCCACACCGACCGCCCGCTGCGCACCGACATCGATGTGCGGCACGAAGAGCTGCTCACGTGGGTGAAGGAGCGTGGTCTGGCGCCCGTCGCCTTCAACTCGGTGATGGCGTACGGGATCACCGAGCTGCCCGGAGACTGGAGCCGGCGGTTCGCACCGGTGACGGTCGCGGCTGGCTGAAGGACTCCGACACGACGGTGCCGGCTCCCCAGGGGGTCGGGGAGCCGGCACCGTCTCACTGAAGGGCCTTGTCAGGGTCTCGCTGGAGGGGCCAGGTTGGGGTCTCAGTGGAGGGGCCAGGTCAGCCGAGGGCCTCCACGGCGGCCATGGCGAAGGCGTGGTCCTGCTCCGGGGCACCGCCGCCGACACCGATCGCGCCGATCAGCCGGCCGTCGCGGTGTACCGGCACACCGCCGGCGATGAACAGCAGCGGCCGGTCGAGCGCGGTGGGCAGCGTGTGGAAGAGGCCTCCGGGCTGCACGGCGTCGACGAGATCGGTGGTGGGCGTGTCCAGCTGGAGCGCCGTGTAGGCCTTGCGGGTGCTCGTCTCGCCGGAGATCAGCACGGCGCGGTCGTCACGCCGGAAGGCGAGCAGGTGCCCGCCCGCGTCCAGGACCGTGACGCTGACGGTGACTCCGGCGGCCTCGGCCGCCCGACGGGCCGCGGTGACGAGGACGTCGGCGTCCTGGGTGGTCAGCGGGGCGACTGCGGTGGTGGTGCTCATGGATGGTTCTCCTGGAGACGTGAGAGTGGGGTCGGTCGGGGTGGCCCGACCGCTCAGTGGTGGACAGCGGCCCGCTGCTCGGCGGGAGCGGACCCGGTGACGACGGTGCTGGGCGCACCGGCGCGGCGCTCCAGGGCGGCCGAGAGAACGGCCAGGAGCAGGGCGGCGGCGGCCAGAGCGGCTCCGACCCAGTTGGGGGCGGTGTAACCGAGTCCCGCCGCGATCACCAGCCCGCCGAGCCAGGCGGACAGGGCGTTGCCGAGGTTGAAGGCGCCGATGTTCACGGCGGAGGCCAGGGTCGGGGCGCCGTGCGCCTGGTCGAGGACCCGCTTCTGCAGCGGCGGCACGGTGGCGAAGCCCAGAGCACCGATGAGCGCGATCGTGACGGCCGACAGGACCTTGTCGTGCGCGGCGAGCGTGAACAGCGCCAGCACGACGGCCAAGGCGCCCAGGGAGACGTACAGCATGGGCATCAGGGCCCGGTCGGCGAACTTGCCGCCGACGAGGTTGCCGCCGACCATGCCGAGGCCGAAGAGGACCAGCAGCCAGGTGACGGAGCCGTCGGCGAATCCGGCGACGTGGGTCATCATCGGCGCGATGTAGGTGATGGCCGCGAAGACACCGCCGAAGCCGAGGACGGTCATCGCCATGGCGAGCAGCACCTGCACGTTCTTGAAGGCGGCCAGCTCGTGCCGCAGGCGTACGCCTTCCGGCCTGGGCATGTCGGGGACGAGCCGGGCGACGCCGAGCAGGCCTATGACCCCGAGGGCGGCGACGATGCCGAAGGTCACCCGCCAGCCGACGGACTGCCCGACGAGCGTGCCCAGCGGGACGCCGACGACATTGGCCACGGTCAGCCCGGTGAACATCATCGCGATGGCGCCGGCCTTCTTGTCCGGGGCGACCAGATCGGCGGCGACGACCGAGCCGATGCCGAAGAAGGCGCCGTGGGCCAGGGAGGCGACGATCCGGCCGATCAGCATCACGGCGAAGGCCGGGGCGAGCGCCGAGAGCAGGTTGCCGACGATGAACAGGCCCATCAGCAGCATCAGCATCCGCTTGCGGGAGACCTTGGTGCCGAGAACGGTCATCAGGGGGGCGCCGAACACGACACCGAGCGCGTAGCCGGTGACCAGGTATCCGGCGGTGGGGATGGACACCCCGTAGTCGCCCGCGACCTCGGGCAGCAAGCCCATGATCACGAACTCTGTCGTTCCGATCCCGAAGGCCCCGATCGCGAGGGCCAGAAGCGCGAGAGGCATGGAGGGGTTACCTTCCCAGAAGATTGCAGGAGCGCTTTGCGTGCGTTCACAATAGTTGCAGACGCGGGCTATATGCAACCGCCGACTATTGCAGCGCTGCTCTACCCTGGGTGTCAGCCACTCCGGGACGGAGGAAAACCCAATGACAGCGACGGACCCCGCGCTCACCGCCCTCGCCCAGGGCTGGTGCGCCCTCTCCCTGCTGCACGGGAGGATCGAGACCCACATCGAGCGCGCCCTGCAGGCGAAGCACGACCTCAGTGCGCGCGAGTACTCCCTGCTGGACGTGCTCAGCCGGCAGCATGACGGCGACGGAGGCCATCTGCAGATGAAGCAGGTCGCCGACGCGGTCGTCCTCAGCCAGAGCGCCACCACGCGTCTGGTGACCCGGCTCGAGGACCGCGGACTCCTGGAGCGCTACCTGTGCCCCACCGACCGCCGGGGCATCTACACGAACGTCACCGAAGCCGGCCTCGAGCTGCTGGAGGCGGCCCGACCGACCAATGACGCCGCTCTGCGCGAGGCCCTCGACGAGGCGGCGAAGAATCCGGAGCTGGCCCCGCTGGTCCGAGTCGTGGAGACGCTGAAGGCCCCGGTACCCGCCTGACGGCCCCCGCGCGGGCCGGCTCTGCGTAGGGTGCGCCCATGGGAGACCTTGAGATACGTGCTGCCGCCGCAGACGACGTCCCGGCGATCGTGGCCATGCTCGCCGACGACCCCCTGGGTGCGCAGCGCGAGTCACCGGACGACCTCGCCCCGTATCTGACCGCGTTGGAGCGGCTCAGCACCGACCCGAACCAACACCTGGTCGTCGCGGCACGCGAGGGCCGCGTGGTCGGCACGCTCCAGCTCACGATCATTCCCGGGCTGTCCCGACGCGGTGCGATCCGGTCGATCATCGAAGGCGTACGCATCCACGCCGACGAGCGCGGCAGCGGCCTCGGAACACAGCTCATCGAGTGGGCGATCGCGGAATCCCGGGACCAGGGATGCCAGTTGGTCCAGCTGACCTCCGACAAGACCCGCACCGACGCCCACCGCTTCTACGAACGGCTCGGTTTCACGGCTTCCCACACGGGCTTCAAGCTCCCGTTGTGACCGACACGAAAGGGGCGGCCTGTTTCACGTGAAACAGGCCGCCCCTTTCGTGTCACCACCTAGCCGATCCCACGCCACCCCTCGGGATCGACCCCGCCCGGCACAGGAGCCCCTTCGTCGTACGGCTGACGCGTGAACACGAAGGACCCGAGGTCCAGGTGGCTCACGGACCCGTCCGACCGCCGTACGGCCTTCAGGAGCTCGCCGGCGTAGTAGCCCTCCAGCCCGGTCCAGGTGCCGTCGCCGTTCGGACGGAACCGCGAGCCACGACCGCTGCCCGACAGCGGCCCCAGCGAGAGGATCCCGTCAGCCGTGAGGCGCAGCGCGAAGGCCTGCGTCCCCCAGTACCACGGACCCGTCAGTTCCAGCACGGACGGGTCGACATCGCGCAGCGGTTTCCACGCGATGGGGATGCGCGGTTCCGCCTCGGCGACGATACGGACCAGGTCGGAGGAGACGGGGAACAACAGGGGGCCTGACGTGCAGTTGGCCAGGACGATCGCCGCCACGTCGTCCTCGACACTGATCATCAGGCAGGCGAGGAAGCCGGGCAGCGAACCGGTGTGACCGACGAGGGACCGTCCGTCCCGTCGCCGGATCTCCATGCCCAGACAGTAGGCGTAGCCGCTCGCTACGTCCGAGACCTCGTGGGGCGCTGCCGGTGTCCGCATCTCCAGCAGCGACTCCGGGCTCAGCACCCGCTCGTCGCCCTTGACCAGGAAGGCAGCGAACCGCGCCAAGTCATCTGCGGTCGACCAGAGTTGGCCGGCCGGGGCCATGCGCCCCAGATCCTCGGTGGGCTCGTGCAGCATCACATCGGCCCAGGGATGCACGGCCCAGCCACCCGCATACGGCGCCTGCGGCCGCACGCTCGTCCGGTGCAGCTCCAGGGGTTCAAGCACTTCCCGCCGAAGGACCTCCTCCCACGCGTCGCCGCGCAGCTCCTCGACCAGCGCACCCAGCAGCGCATAACCCGGGTTCGAGTAGTGGAACCGGCGGCCGGGAGGGGACAGCGAGGGCCGCACGCCCAGCACGTCGGCGAGCTCGGGCCGCAGGGATCCGGGGCTCCGCTCCCACCACGGGCCTGGGGTCTCGGCCGCCAACCCTCCAGTGTGCGCGAGCAGTTCGGCGACGGTCACCTCCCCCACACCGGTGCCCGGCAGGTGCTTCTCCAGCGGATCCCCGAGTTCCAGGGCGCCCTCGTCACGCAGCCGCAGGACGATAACCGCCGTGAAGGTCTTGGTGATGGAGCCGATCCGGTACTGCACGTTCTCGTCCGGCGCATGGCCTTCCACCGAGGTCCGCGCACCGGTCCACACCGGTTTCCCGTCTCGCACGACCGCAGCGACGAGCGACGGCGCCCGTCCTTCGGTCTGCGCGACAGCGATCCGGTGCAGCAGCGCGCGACGCGTGCCGGGAAGCAGCTCTCCCTGAGATGTCATGGATCCCAGTCCACCCGGCCCGGCGTCTCCGCGTCGAGCACATTAGTCGTAGTTCTCACTTGGGCTGTCCCATTCCAGGCTGTGCAGCGGCCGGACACCACGACCGCAGCCGGTCCGGACACCCGATGCCTCTCGCCAGGCCAGCAGGGCGGACAGCCCATCGCCTCAGACGCCCTCGAACCCCGGCTTGGCCTCGTTCGCTTCCCCGCCCAGCTCGCTGCACAGGCAGGAGAAATCTGGCGGCACCATGCCTCGGAGATCACTCCGCCAGTCGCGTGCCCGATGGCGAGGAACTGCGCTTCCAGGGACTTCGTCGCGGGGCAGTGGCCGAACCGACCCTGACCGGCGTGTTCGAGCGCCGCCTGCTCGCCCGCACTTGCCAGGACAGGCACCTCATGCTGGACGCCGGCACCGGCGAGGTGCTGGAGAGGGGGACGACGACGCGCCGGGAACGGCCGCCCATTCTCTGGCCAGTTGGCAGCGCAGCCCCGGGATCCCGCCACCTGCCGGATCGAGGGAGCGGAACGGCGGCATGCCGGAAGCCGTGGCCGCCGAAGCGCACTGCCTCTCCGTCGGGCTCCGCGAGGACGTCATAGCGGCTCACCGCGGTCCTACCCCTGAGCGGGGGGCGGCACCCGGAGATCGTCGCGCCCGTGGCTGCGACGGCTCCCTTGCGTTGAAGCACGCTTCAACTCGTACGGTCGTCGTGTGGCGACCGAGTGGCCTGCTGCGGCTGCGGACGACCGGGATGCCCATCCAGGGGATGTTGGCGTTCGCGGAGCTGCGCCGGGGCGGAAACGACACCGTGCGGGAGCGGCTGGAGCTGTTGCGGAGACACCAGGCACAGGTCAGCAGGAGGTATGAGGCCGTCATGCGCAGCCTCGACGCCATCGACAACAAGATCGCGCACTACGAGCGACTGGTGGAGGAACGGGATGGGGACAGCGGACGACGGGCGTGACGCACGGCCGAGGGACGAGGCGGGCAGGGGCAGGCGGGCCCTCCTGCGGTACGGAGCTGTTGGAGGGGTCGGCGCGATGACGGCACCCCTGACGAGGCCGGGCGCAGCGGTGGCCGACAGTGCGGATCGTGGGCCGTCCGAGCGGTACGCGCGGGGCACTGCCCGTATGAAGGAGATCGCCGGCGAGGATGCCCTCGCCACGGTGGAGGCGCTGGAGGACATCGCCCCGGATCTGGGGCGCTTCGTGGTCGAGTTCGCGTACGGGGATGTGCACGCACGGCCCGGACTCGACGTAAAGCAGCGGCAGTTGGTGACCATCGGCGCACTGACCGCCGCCGGGGACACCGCCCCTCAGTTACGGTTCCACATCGACGCGGCGCTGCATGTCGGTCTGGACGCGGCGCAGGTGGTGGAGGCGCTGATCCACCTGGTTCCCTTCGCGGGGTTCCCGCGGACGCTCAACGCGCTGGCCGCCGCACGCACCGTGTTCGAGGAGCGCGGGGTGCACATCGAGCCGATCGAGGTGGAGCCAGGCGGGGACCGTTATGCACGGGGCGAGGACAAACTGCGCGAGGTCGACGGCGAGCACGGCATCGAGGTGATCGAGTCCCTGAACGACGTGGCGCCGGATCTCGGCCGGTACATCGTCGAATTCCCCTTCGGAGACATCTACACGCGACCGGGGCTCGACCTGCGGCAACGGCAGCTTGTCACCCTGGGCGGACTGATCGCCTCCGGTGACACGGCACCCCAGCAAAAGGTCCACTTCAACGCCGCGCTCAGAGTGGGACTCTCACCCCGGCAGGTGATCGAGACGGTCATCCAGGCCGTCCCGTACACGGGCTTCCCCCGCGCGCTCAATGCCGTCGGTGTCCTGCGCGAGGTCTTCGAGGAACGCGGGATCCGCCCCGTCTGACCGGTATGGGCACGATGGAACGGATGGCGGGCCGCCCGGCTCATCGACTCGACCCATGTGCCCGAAGGCGGGACAACAGGACAACGAGTTCGTCTCACCGTCATGTCCCTTGAGCCGAACAGAGGCCACCGTCAATGAGAAAGGGACACGCGAAATACGAACCAACATTTGTGGCTGTCAGGTCTGCGCCATGTCGACGAAACGCGAGTAGTGGCCCTGGAAGGCGACCGTGATCGTCGCCGTCGGGCCGTTTCGGTGCTTGGCCACGATCAGGTCGGCCTCACCTGCGCGGGGCGACTCCTTCTCGTAGGCGTCCTCACGGTGCAGCAGGATGACCATGTCGGCGTCCTGCTCGATGGAACCGGACTCACGCAGGTCGGAGACCATCGGCTTCTTGTCCGTGCGCTGCTCGGGACCACGGTTCAGCTGCGAGAGCGCGATGACCGGGATCTCCAGCTCCTTGGCCAGCAGCTTGAGGTTACGGGACATGTCCGAGACCTCCTGCTGCCGGCTCTCGGCCCGCTTGGACCCGCCGGACTGCATCAGCTGGAGGTAGTCGATGACGACCAGCCTGAGGTCGTTGCGCTGCTTGAGGCGGCGGCACTTGGCGCGGATCTCCATCATCGACAGGTTCGGCGAGTCGTCGATGTAGAGCGGCGCCGCCGAGACGTCGGGCATGCGCCGGGCCAGGCGCGTCCAGTCCTCGTCCGTCATCGTGCCGGACCGCATGTGGTGCAGGGCCACCCTGGCTTCGGCGGACAGCAGACGCATCGCGATCTCGTTGCGCCCCATTTCCAGGGAGAAGATCACGCTCGGCAGGTTGTTCTTGATCGAGGCGGCCCGCGCGAAGTCCAGCGCGAGCGTGGACTTGCCCATGGCGGGACGCGCGGCGATGACGATCATCTGGCCCGGGTGCAGACCGTTGGTGAGCGAGTCGAAGTCCGTGAACCCCGTGGGCACACCGGTCATCTCGCCGCTGCGCGAGCCGATCGCCTCGATCTCGTCGAGCGCGCCCTCCATGATGTCGCCGAGCGGCAGGTAGTCCTCACTGGTCCGCTGCTCGGTAACCGCGTAGACCTCCGCCTGGGCGCGGTTGACGATCTCGTCGACGTCGTCGTCGGCCGCGTATCCCATCTGTGTGATGCGCGTACCGGCTTCGACCAGGCGGCGCAGGACGGCCCGCTCGTGGACGATCTCCGCGTAGTAGGCGGCGTTGGCCGCCGTCGGCACCGTCTGGACTAGCGTGTGCAGGTACGAGGCACCGCCGACCTTGTTGATCTCGCCGCGCTTGGTGAGCTCGGCCGCGATCGTGATGGGGTCGGCCGGCTCGCCCTTGGCGTAGACGTCGAGGACGGCCTGGTAGATCGTCTCGTGGGCCGGCTTGTAGAAGTCGTGGCCCTTGAGGATCTCGACGACGTCGGCGATGGCGTCCTTGGACAGGAGCATGCCGCCGAGGACGGACTGCTCGGCCTCGATGTCCTGCGGCGGCACCCGCTCGAACGACGGGCTTGAGCCGCCGTCCCACACCCCGTTGTCAACGCCGCGTTCGTGCTGCTCGTCGCGGCCCCGGGATGCGTCACCACGGCGGCGGGAGGCGGGCAGACGATCACTGGGACCGCTGTCGGCCCACGGGTCGTCCAAGGGCTCGGAAATGCTCACCGAGCGACCTCCTCCCGTCCGCCGCAGCAGACCTCGCCATGCCCCTCTTTTCTACGGCACGGCACTGACAAATGAGAGGCCCAACTCCGTTTGACGGACGCCGGTTTTGTGGCGTTTTGAAAACCGGCGGACGGAGCGGGCGCCGGACCACCGTAGGCCTGTCGGCACCGTCAGCCAATCTGGTTATCCACAGGCCATGTGGACGACGGCCCAGATGCTGTGGAGAACTCCGCGAAACCTGTGCACGACCCGGTGGACAGGCCTGTGAACAAGCGTTGGGCCGCCTGGAAGGCACCGCTCTGACCTGGACTTTTACCGTCCACCGGCTGTGCAGAAGAAAAACTTCCCCAACCGGGCCAAGATCGCTTCGAATGGTGCACAGGAGTGCGTACTGCTGGACGGAAAGTAAGGGCCGCAAAAGCTTTGCATCTCTTACCTGTGGACGATTAGATTGATGCACATGACACAGGCCCCCGCGCGCCGCCGAGTCGGCCGGAGACAGCACGACAGAGAGATCGTCGCACTGGCCGTCCCGGCGTTCGGCGCCCTCGTCGCCGAGCCCCTCTTCCTCATGGTCGACACCGCCATCGTGGGCCATCTGGGCACGGCCCAACTCGCCGGCCTCGGCGTCGCCTCGGCCTTGCTGATGACCGCCGTCAGCGTCTTCGTCTTCCTCGCCTACGCCACCACGGCAGCGGTCGCCCGCCGGGTCGGCGCGGGCGACCTCCAGGCCGCCATCCGCCAGGGCATGGACGGCATCTGGCTGGCGTTGTTCCTCGGCGCCGTCCTGGTCGCCGTCGCACTGCCGACCGCGCCCCACCTCGTGGACCTCTTCGGCGCCTCGGACGCGGCAGCTCCCTATGCGACCACCTACCTGCGCATCTCGGTGCTCGGCATACCTGCCATGCTCGTCGTCCTCGCCGCGACCGGTGTCCTGCGCGGCCTGCAGGACACCAAGACCCCGCTTTATGTGGCCATCGCCGGCTTCGTCGCCAACGGCGCTCTCAATCTGGGACTCGTCTACGGTGCCGACCTGGGGATCGCCGGCTCCGCATGGGGCACCGTCATCGCCCAGTGCGGCATGGCCCTGGCCTACCTCGTGGTGGTCCTGCGCGGAGCACGCAAGCACGGTGCCTCGCTGCGCCCGGACGCCGCCGGGATCAGGGCCTCCGCTCAAGCCGGTGTGCCTCTGCTGGTGCGCACGCTCTCCCTGCGGGCGATCCTGATGATCGCCACCGCGGTCGCCGCCCGCCTCGGGGATGCCGACATCGCCGCGCACCAGATCATCCTGTCCCTGTGGAGCCTGCTCGCCTTCGCCCTCGACGCCATCGCCATCGCGGGCCAGGCCATCATCGGGCGCTACCTCGGAGCCGGTGATTCACAGGGTGCCCGTGAAGCATGTCGTCGCATGGTGGAGTGGGGTATCGCCGTCGGCGTCCTCCTCGGCATCCTCGTGGTCATCACCCGACCGGTGTTCCTGCCCCTGTTCACCAGCGACTCGGCGGTCAAGGACGCGGCGCTGCCCGCTCTGGTCATCGTCGCCCTCTCACAGCCGATCTCCGGCATCGTCTTCGTCCTGGACGGAGTCCTGATGGGCGCCGGCGACGGCCCCTACCTGGCCTGGGCGATGCTGCTCACCCTGGCGGTCTTCACCCCGGTGGCCCTGCTCGTACCGGTGTGGGGCGGTGGGCTCACGGCCCTCTGGGCCACGATGACGCTGATGATGACCGTGCGGATGCTGACCCTGTGGCTCCGTACACGCTCGGGCCGCTGGATCGTGACAGGGGCGACCCGCTGACCGTTTCACGTGAAACAGGCCGACTGTTTCACGTGAAACTAGGTGCGCTCCAAAGAACGTGATGTTTCCCAGAACGCGCTGTTTCACGTGAAACAGGAGACGTGAGACAGAGAGTCTCCCAGCAGACACGACGATGGGGTCGCACCCCGCAGGGCGCGACCCCATCGCTCACTGCTTCAGCGAGCGCGGCACTCAGGCCGCGACGACCTCGATGTTGACCTTGGCGGCAACCTCGGGGTGCAGACGCACGGACGTCTCGTGGGCGCCCAGCGTCTTGATCGGCGAGCCCAGCTCGATACGGCGCTTGTCGACCTCGGGGCCACCGGAAGCCTTGATCGCGGAAGCGATGTCGGCCGGGGTGACGGAACCGAAGAGACGACCGGCGTCGCCGGAGCGGACAGCCAGACGGACCTTGACGCCCTCGAGCTGGGCCTTCACCTGGTTGGCCTGCTCGATGGTCTGGATCTCGTGGATCTTGCGAGCACGACGGATCTGCTCGACGTCCTTCTCGCCGCCCTTGGTCCAGCGGATCGCGAACTTCCGCGGGATCAGGTAGTTGCGAGCGTAACCGTCCTTGACGTCGACGACGTCGCCCGCGGCGCCGAGGCCGGAGACCTCGTGGGTGAGGATGATCTTCATGAGTCGGTCACCCTTCCCTTATCGCGCGGTGGACGTGTAGGGCAGCAGCGCCATCTCACGGCTGTTCTTGACGGCCGTGGCGACGTCACGCTGGTGCTGCGTGCAGTTGCCGGTCACGCGGCGGGCACGGATCTTGCCGCGGTCGGAAATGAACTTCCGCAGCATGTTCGTGTCCTTGTAGTCCACGTACGTGACCTTGTCCTTGCAGAAAGCGCAGACCTTCTTCTTCGGCTTGCGCACAGGCGGCTTCGCCATGGTGTTTCTCCTGTGTGATCAAGAAGTGTGGGTGCGAACCCGCCCTTAGAAGGGGGGCTCGTCCGAGTAGCCGCCGCCACCGCCGCCGGAGTTTCCACCCCAGCCGCCGCCACCGCCCTGCTGGCCACCGGCGGGAGCGCCGGTCGCCCACGGGTCGTCGGCGGGAGCGCCGCCGCCCTGCTGGCCGCCACCGGGGCCGCCGCCCCAGCCGCCGCCACCCTGGCCGCCACCGCCACCGCCGCCGTAGCCGCCCTGGCCACCGCGGCCGCTGGTCTTGGTGACCTTGGCCGTGGCGTTGCGCAGGCTGGCGCCGACTTCCTCGACGTCCAGCTCGTAGACCGTGCGCTTGACGCCCTCACGGTCCTCGTAGGACCGCTGCTTCAGCCGGCCCTGCACGATGACGCGCATGCCTCGCTGGAGCGACTCGGCGACGTTCTCCGCCGCCTGACGCCAGACCGAGCAGGTCAGGAAGAGGCTTTCGCCGTCCTTCCACTCGTTCGTCTGGCGGTCGAAGGTGCGGGGAGTGGACGCGACACGGAACTTCGCGACGGCCGCACCGGAGGGGGTGAAGCGCAGCTCGGGGTCGTCGACAAGATTGCCGACCACCGTGATGACGGTCTCGCCTGCCATGGGGGAACCTCTCGGCGGGTTTGCTCTGGCTGCTTGCTACTCGAATCCCGGGATCAGCTGAGCGTGGAAGCTCAGTGCATCTCGGGACGGAGGACCTTGGTCCGGAGGACCGACTCGTTCAGGTTCATCTGGCGGTCGAGCTCCTTGACGACCGCAGGCTCGGCCTGCAGGTCGATGACCGAGTAGATGCCCTCGGGCTTCTTCTTGATCTCGTACGCGAGACGACGACGGCCCCAGGTGTCGACCTTCTCGACCTTTCCGCCGCCGTCACGGACGACAGAGAGGAAGTTCTCGATCAGCGGGGAGACAGCGCGCTCCTCAACGTCGGGGTCGAGGATGACCATCACCTCGTAGTGACGCATGTGGAACCCACCTCCTTTGGACTCAGCGGCCACGGTCGTTCCGTGGCAGGAGGGTTGTGATGCGTAGGCAACGGTATCGGCCACCACTGACAATCAGGGGTTCTGTGGAGAAGCCCTTGCCGTGACATGGGCAGACACCGGTGCGGATGGTACAGAGTACCCGCACAGGGGCTTGCGGTTGAAATCCGGTCGCGAGGGCAGCCAATCTGTACACATCGGGTGTGTATGGCGCTACGATGCGCCGACTTTCGCAGGAGGTGCCCTATGGCACAGGTATTGCGACCCAACACCGCCGGCGGCCTCTTCGCCACGGACGGAAAGCCCCACCCCCTCCAGGACACCCTGCTCGCGGTGACCCTGGTGCTGGGCATCACATCGTTCGTCACGGCCCTGGTCGACGACGACCTGCACCTGCTCAGCTCCTGGACCGGCTTGGTGGGCATTCTCACCGGCGCGTACGGCCAGTGGATCTCAGAGACGACCCGTGAGCGGTTCGGCCTGATCCTGGGGCTGGGCGCGGCGGGCGTCGGGTTCTTCCTGGGCATGGCGCACGGCGGCCTCTTCGGCGGGCTCATCGACTGACGCCGGGGCACTCCTTTCGAACACCGGGTAACGCCGCGGCCGCGCACGGCCATGGCGAAGGTGCCGTACGCCCAACCGGCGCGCTCCCAAGGCGCAGTAGGCTTCGCGCGAGAGCCGGAGCCCCTGAACCCATGGGGACACACCAGCCCGAGGAGCGCCCCGAATGAGCCTGACCCTGAGGACCATCAGTCGAGAGCAGCATCTGGCCTACATCCAGAGCCTGCCGTCGGCGAGCCACATGCAGGTCCCGGCCTGGGCTGACGTCAAGGCGGAGTGGCGCTCCGAGAACCTCGGCTGGTTCGACGACCGCACCGGCGAGCTGGTCGGTGTCGGTCTGGTCCTCTACCGGCAGCTGCCCAAGATCAAGCGCTACCTCGCGTACCTGCCCGAGGGCCCGGTCATCAACTGGTTCTCGCCGAATCTGCAGGAATGGATCGAGCCGATGCTGGCGCACCTGAAGCAGCAGGGCGCCTTCTCGGTGAAGATGGGCCCGCCGGTGATCATCCGCCGCTGGGAGGCCGCCTCCATCAAGCAGGGCATCCAGAACCCCGATGTCAAGCGCCTGCGCGACATCGAGGCGGACCACATCGAGCCGCGCGCCTTCGAGGTGGCCGACAAGCTGCGCCGCATGGGCTGGCAGCAGGGCGAGGACGGCGGTGCCGGCTTCGGCGACGTCCAGCCCCGCTACGTCTACCAGGTGCCGCTGGCGAACCGTTCCCTGGAAGAGGTCCACAAGAACTTCAACCAGCTGTGGCGCCGCAACATCAAGAAGGCCGAGAAGGCCGGCGTCGAGGTCGTCCAGGGCGGCTACCAGGACCTCGAGGAGTGGCAGCGGCTGTACGAGATCACAGCGGTGCGCGACCACTTCCGGCCGCGCCCGCTGTCGTACTTCCAGCGCATGTGGACGGCCCTCAACAGCGAGGACCCCAACCGCATGCGGCTGTACTTCGCCCGGCACAACGGCGTGAACCTGTCGGCGGCGACGATGCTGATCGTCGGCGGGCACGTCTGGTACTCCTACGGCGCCTCCGACAACATCGGCCGTGAGGTCCGGCCGTCGAACGCGATGCAGTGGCGGATGCTGCGGGACGCCTACGCGCTCGGCGCCACCGTCTACGACCTGCGCGGCATCTCCGACTCACTGGACGAGACGGACCACCTCTTCGGCCTGATCCAGTTCAAGGTGGGCACCGGTGGACAGGCGGCCGAGTACCTCGGCGAGTGGGACTTCCCGCTGAACAAGCTGCTGCACAAGGCGCTCGACATCTACATGTCGCGCCGCTGACGTCACGCTCAGTGCTTCCATACTTCTGACACCGCACCCTCTGACACACGGCAACCGCTGATACACGGCGACCACGAGAAAGGTTCCAGGTCCGGCCATGGCGCTCACGCTCTACGTCGACACCGCGCGCTGGCGGGCGCACCACAAGCACGTGCAGGAGCAGTTCCCGGGCCTCGTGCCGGTCTGCAAGGGCAACGGCTACGGCTTCGGGCACGAGCGGCTGGCCGAGGAGGCCACACGGCTGGGTTCGGACGTCCTCGCCGTCGGCACGACGTACGAGGCCGCCCGGATCAAGGACTGGTTCGGCGGTGACCTGCTGGTGCTGACGCCGTACCGGCGCGGCGAGGAGCCGGTGCCGCTGCCGGACCGGGTGATCCGCTCCGTCTCGTCGATAGACGGTGTGTACGGTCTCGTCGGCGCCCGCGTGGTGATCGAGGTGATGTCCTCGATGAAGCGCCACGGCATCAGCGAGCAGGACCTGCCCCAGTTGCACGCCGCGATCGAGAACGTCCGCCTGGAGGGCTTCGCCATCCACCTGCCGCTGGACCGCACCGACGGCTCGGACGCCGTCGAGGAGGTCATCGGCTGGATGGACCGGCTGCGTGCGGCCCGGCTGCCCCTGCACACCATGTTCGTCAGCCACCTCAAGGCGGAGGAACTCACCCGGCTCCAGCAGCAGTTCCCGCAGACCCGCTTCCGCGCCCGCATCGGCACGCGGCTGTGGCTCGGAGACCACGAGGCCACCGAATACCGTGGCGCGGTCCTGGACGTCACACGCGTCGCCAAGGGCGACCGCTTCGGCTACCGGCAGCAGAAGGCCGCCTCGGACGGCTTCCTGGTGGTCGTGGCGGGCGGCACGTCCCATGGGGTGGGCCTGGAGGCCCCCAAGGCGCTGCACGGCGTCATGCCGCGCGCCAAGGGCGTCGCCCGCGCCGGCCTCGCGACGGTGAACCGGAACCTTTCTCCGTTCGTCTGGGGCGGCAAGCAGCGCTGGTTCGCCGAGCCGCCGCACATGCAGGTCTCGATCCTGTTCGTGCCCGCGGACGCGCCGGAGCCGAAGGTGGGCGATGAGCTGGTGGCCCATCTGCGGCATACCACCACGCAGTTCGACCGGATCGTGGACCGCTGACCGACGCGGTTCAGCGCAAAGGCCGTACACGGGCTTCCGTGTACGGCCTCTTGGCTTCAGGCGTCGGCTTCTGCGCGACTTCTTGAGCGGCTGCTCGGCGGCCGCTGGGGCCGTTCGCTCAGAGTGAACCGCCCGAGGCGCCCTGCTTGCCCCACTCGACCGGCGGCCCGTCGAACCGGACGGCGTCCTGCTGCCGGGACCGGGCCGCGGGACCGAGGACGAACACGTCCTCCGCACCGTCGAGCACCCCGCCCGACGGGTCGTCGTCGCCGGACCGCCGCACCGGGTCCCGCTCCGGCATCAAGATGTCCCGCACGACCATGACGCACAGGTACAGCGTCCCCAGCAGATGCATGCCGATGGCCCAGTGGTAGCCGTCGGTGGGCAGGCCCTTGTGGGCGTCTCCGCTGGTCGTGTACGCGAGGTACATCCAGATCCCCAGGAAGTAGGCCACCTCGCAGGCCTGCCAGATCAGGTAGTCCCGCCACTTCGGCCTCGCTAGCGCGGCCAGCGGCACCAGCCACAGCACGTACTGCGGCGAGTAGACCTTGTTGGTGAGGATGAACGCCGCGACGATCAGGAAGGCGAGCTGGGCGAATCGCGGACGGCGCGGTGCGGTCAGGGCGAGGGCCGCCACACCGGCGCAGCACACCAGCATCAGCAGCGTGGCGAGCGTGTTGACGGTCTCGGTGCCGAGCGGGTTGTCGGAGTTCTGGGCCATGATCAGCCAGAAGGAGCCGAAGTCGACGCCCCGTTCCTGGCTGAACGTGTAGAACTTCGACCAGCCCTCGAACGCGAAGAGCATCACCGGCCCGTTCACGACGACCCAGGCGACGATCCCGCCGCCCAGTGCCTTCGCGAACTCCCGCCACTTGCCCGCGCGCCAGCACAACACCAGCAGCGGCCCGAGGAGCAGGAAGGGATAGAGCTTGGCCGCCGTGGCGAGCCCCAGCAGGACGCCGAAGGCCAGGGACCGGCCTCGCGACCACATCAGCATCGCCGCGGCCGTCAGAGCGACCGCCAGCAGGTCCCAGTTGATGGTGGCCGTCAGTGCGGCGGCGGGCGCCAGGGCGACCAGCAGGCCGTCCCAGGGACGCCGGGCGTGGGTGCGGGTCACGCAGACGGCGATGACCGACGCGCACACCATGAGCATCCCGGCGTTGACCATCCAGTACCACTGCTCCTGGTACTGGATGGTGCCGCTGCCGGGCGTGAGCCAGGAGGCGACCTCCATGAAGACACCGGTGAGCACCGGGTACTCCAGGTACTGCATGTCGCCGGGGAGCCGGTCGAAGTACGGCACGAGACCGTCGGCGAAGCCACGCCCCTGGTAGAGGTGCGGGATGTCCGAGTAGCAGGCATGCGTGTACTGGGAGCTCGCGCCGAAGAACCAGGCGCCGTTGTAGCAGGGCGCCTTCTGGACCAGGCCGAGGGCGAACATGCCGATCGCCACCAGCGCGATCACTCGCACCGGAGTCCACCAGGACGACCCGAGCAGGGCACGCCGCCCGAGCGGGCCGCCGATCAGCTCGCTGCCGGCCGCGGCGACCTCGTCCTCCTTGGTCGGCCGCACCGGCTCCGGCTCGTGGACGCTCGCTCGCGTCGATTCTGCACTGGGCATGCCGCACATCCTGCCGTACGTGTCTAGTAATACGCCGAGGGCCGCCGTACCCGAGTGGGTGCGGCGGCCCTTGTTTCACGTGAAACAGCCTGACGTTTCACGTGAAACACCCAAGCCGGGCGATCGGTCGGCTATCCGGCGGGGCCTCCGAAGATGCCTCCGTTGCCATTGCCTCTGGTGTTGCCGCCGTCCAGATTCGTGTCGGTCGGCGTGGGCTCGGTACTCGCCCCTCCGTCCGTGCCTCCGCTGTCCGCGCCACCGTTCTGGCCGCCGCCGTCGTTCTCGCAACCGAAGAAACCGCAGGTGTCACTCGGCGAGGGCGACGGGAGCGTCGGGCTCTCACTGGGCGTCGCGCTCGGCGACTCGGTCGGTGTCTCGCTGGGCTCCACGCTCGGGCTCGGGGTCGGCGACGGAGCGCCCACCGCGTCCTGGACCTCGCCGATCTTCTCGGCCTCCGGGAAGCCGAGGTCGGGCTCGCCCTTCAGCGCGGCCTTCATGTACTCGGTCCACACTTCGGTGGGGGTGTCACCACCGTGGATGGACTCCTCGCCCGCGGTGCCGTTCATGGAGAGCAGCTTGGCGCTCTTGGGATCCTCACGGAACATCGCGATCGAGGTCGACAGCTGCTGGGTGTAGCCGACGAACCAGGCCGACTTGTTCTCGTCCGTCGTACCGGTCTTGCCGGCCGCCGTACGGCCCAGAGCCAGCGCGTTCTTACCCGTACCGTTCTGGATGACGTTCTCCAGCACGTCGGTGACGTTGTTCGCCACGTTCTCGGGCATCGCCTGGGTGATCCTCGGCTTGTCGAAGCCGTCGACCTCCTGCCCGTTGAACTTGACGCTGGTCACCGAGTAGGGGGCGGCCTGCTTGCCGGCGGCGGCGAACGTCGCGTAGGCGTCGGCCATGCGGATCGCGCTGGGGGTCGAGGTACCGAGCGCGAACGACGGGTTGAGCGTGGCGAAGCTGGCGTCCAGGATGCCGGCCTTCTCGGCCACGTCCCGCACGTTCCTCATCCCCACGTCCATGCCGAGCTGCACGAACGGGGTGTTGACGGACTGCTCCATCGCCTTGCGCAAGGTGATGTAGCCCCAGGGGCGGTCGCTCTCGTTCTTCTGGCGGAAGGGCGTGTTGTCCTTCTTCAGAACGTAGGAGCCGTCGTTGTTCCTGACCCTCAGATTGTCGTTGCCGTTGTACTTGCTGAGCGGCGAGAGGGGACCGTCGCTCCGGTAGGTGCCGTGCTCCATGGCCGCGGCGAGCACGAACGGCTTCCACGTCGAACCGACGGGGACGCCCGAGGTGTCCGCGTTGTTGTTGAAGTGGCCCTTCTCGTAGCCCGCACCACCGTAGAGCGCGACGATCGCGCCGTCCTTGGGCTTCACCGACGCCGCGCCGAACTGGACGTGCTTGTCCAGCTCACGCTTCTCCGGATCGAGCTTCTCGTCCTCGACCTTCTTGACGGCCTTGGCCAGCGCCTCGACCTTGCTCTTCTCGAAGGTCGTCTTGATCTGGTAGCCGCCCTGGTCGAACTGCTGCTCCGTGATGTTGGAGTGGTTCAGGACGTACTTCTTGGCCGTGTCCACCAGGTAGCTGATCTGGCCGCTCATGCCCTTGGTCGCCTTGCGACCCTGCGGCATGGGGTACTCCTTGATCGCTTCCTGGTACTGGGCGTCCGTGAGCTTGTTGTCGTTGTGCATCTGCTGCAGGATCCAGCCCCAGCGTTCCTTGGACCGCTTGAGGTTGGCGTCCTTGTTCGCCGACGGGTCGAGGCTCTCGTTGCCCGCGGGGTCGTAGTACGTCGGACCCTTGAGCAGAGCGGCGAGGAAGGCGCACTGGCTCGCCGTGAGGTCTTTCGCATCCTTGCCGTAGTAGGTCTGGGCGGCGGCCTGGATGCCGTAGGCGCCACGCCCGTAGTACGAGGTGTTCAGGTACCCCTGGAGGATCTCGTCCTTGGAGAGCTTCGTGCCCACCTTGATCGAGATGAACATCTCCTTGAACTTACGGGTGATCGTCTGTTCCTGGCTCAGGTACGTGTTCTTGACGAACTGCTGGGTGATCGTCGAGCCACCCTGCGTGTCACCGCCCCGGGCCATGTTCGCCAGGGCGCGGGCGATGCCCATCGGGTCGACGCCCGAGTCCTTGTAGAAGGTCTTGTTCTCGGCCGAGATCACCGCCTGCTGCATGGCCTTGGGGATCCGGTCGATCGTGACGTTCTGCCGGTTCTGGCCGCTGCCCGTCGCCACCATCTGCTGGCCGTTGGACCAGTAGTAGACGTTGTTCTGCGACAGGGCCGCCGCGTTCTCCTCGTTGGGGACGCCCACCATGGCGTACCCGATGCCCGCCACGGCCACCAGGCTGCCGAAGAACCCGATGCACAGGCCAGAGACGAGCTTCCAGGAGGGCACCCAGCGCTGCCAGCCGTACTTGCCGGCGCGCGGGTAGTCGATCAGCCGTTTCTTGTCGGACACGGGTGCGCGCCCTCGGCCGCGCCCCGGGCCGACCGGACCGGCGGGAGCGGCGCGCCGGCCACCACGGGCCGGCTCGGCGGCTCTGCGTCGGCCACCTCCGCTTCTCTGCGCCGCACGCCGGGCCTCGGCACGGCCGCCGTACGGACGCTCCTCACCCCCCGAGCCGTAGGAACCCGACCCATAGGAGTCGGACGGAGACTCGGTGGCGCCTCGCGGTGCCGCGCGGCGGCCGGAGGACGAGCCGGACTGGCCGCGTCGGGCCGCGGCACGTCCGCCTCCCTGCGGCTGCGGCGGTTTGCGACGGTGCTCGCTCATCGAACGACTACTCCTCGGGCAGGCGCACTCCTGCGCGCCTGGAAACGGCGGCTGGTTTCCGGTCCCCCCGAAGTACGGATGCGGTCGGCTCCGCATTCATCGGTCCCGCATGCACCCGTACTACACCGAAGACGACGACGCTCTCAGACGTCACTTGGTTCCCGGTGATGTGCATGGCGCACAGACTACGCACCGCCAAAACCTGCCGAGCCCCAAAGTTCACCTCAAATCAGGCAACTCGCGTCCGATGAATCGGTGATGTGATCCCGTTCACCACACCCCCTCTTGTCGCATGCGGAAGGCCGTTCTATCGTCGTGATGTATCGAGTCGATACATCAGCTCGACACATCGAGCGGATACATGAGCACCGCGGCAGAGAGGAGGCGACGATGAGCCGGCGTTCCGGGATCCTCGAGTTCGCCGTCCTCGGCCTGCTCCGCGAATCTCCGATGCACGGCTATGAGCTGCGCAAACGACTCAACACATCACTGGGCGTCTTCCGTGCGTTCAGCTACGGGACCCTCTACCCCTGCCTCAAGACGCTGGTCGCCAACGGCTGGTTGATCGAGGAACAGGGGAACGACGCCGAGGCCGTCCCCCTCACCGGCCGCCGCGCCAAGATCGTCTACCGGTTGACGGCGGAGGGCAAGGAGCACTTCGAGCAGCTGCTCTCGCAGACCGGGCCCGACGCGTACGAGGACGAGCACTTCGCCGCCCGTTTCGCTTTCTTCGGGCAAACCTCACGCGACGTACGCATGCGCGTGCTGGAGGGTCGCCGCAGCCGGCTGGAGGAGCGCCTGGAGAAGATGCGCGCCTCCCTGGCCCGGACCCGGGAGCGCCTCGACGACTACACGCTTGAGCTCCAGCGCCACGGGATGGAGTCCGTGGAGCGCGAGGTGCGCTGGCTGAACGAGCTCATCGAGAGCGAGCGGGCGGGGCGGGACCTCAAGGGTCCCGCCTCCGGGGAGCCCGGTTCGCGTGACACCACATCTGGAGCGTCGGGCGGCCTGCCCCGGCCGGGGGACGACCCCCGTCCGGATACGCCCGACGACACCGCCACGTGAGAGCCCGCCGAGGGCCTCACTCGTACACACAGGGAGCAACCGGAATGGGTTCGGTTCGCGTAGCCATCGTCGGCGTGGGCAACTGCGCCGCATCGCTGGTGCAGGGAGTCGAGTACTACAAGGACGCCGACCCGGCGTCCAAGGTGCCGGGCCTGATGCACGTCCAGTTCGGCGACTACCACGTCCGCGACGTGGAGTTCGTCGCCGCGTTCGACGTGGACGCCAAGAAGGTCGGTCTCGACCTCGCGGACGCCATCGGCGCCTCCGAGAACAACACCATCAAGATCTGCGATGTACCCCGCACCGGTGTGACGGTCCAGCGCGGCCACACCCTCGACGGCCTCGGCAAGTACTACCGCGAGACCATCGAGGAGTCCGCCGAGGAGCCCGTCGACGTCGTCCAGGTCCTCAAGGACAAGCAGGTCGACGTCCTCGTCTGCTACCTGCCCGTCGGTTCCGAGGACGCGGCGAAGTTCTACGCCCAGTGCGCCATCGACGCCAAGGTCGCCTTCGTCAACGCCCTTCCGGTCTTCATCGCCGGCACCAAGGAGTGGGCGGACAAGTTCACCGAGGCGGGCGTCCCGATCGTCGGCGACGACATCAAGTCGCAGGTCGGCGCCACCATCACGCACCGCGTCATGGCGAAGCTGTTCGAGGACCGCGGCGTCATCCTGGACCGCACGATGCAGCTGAACGTCGGCGGCAACATGGACTTCAAGAACATGCTCGAGCGCGACCGCCTCGAGTCGAAGAAGATCTCCAAGACGCAGGCCGTCACCTCCCAGATCCGCGACCGCGACCTGGGCGAGGGCAACGTCCACATCGGCCCGTCCGACTACGTCGCCTGGCTGGACGACCGCAAGTGGGCCTACGTCCGCCTCGAGGGCCGCGCCTTCGGTGACGTCCCGCTGAACCTCGAGTACAAGCTCGAGGTCTGGGACTCCCCGAACTCCGCCGGCGTCATCATCGACGCCCTGCGCGCCGCGAAGATCGCCAAGGACCGCGGCATCGGCGGCCCCGTGCTCTCCGCGTCGAGCTACTTCATGAAGTCCCCGCCCGTGCAGTACTTCGACGACGAGGCCCGCGAGAACGTCGAGAAGTTCATCCAGGGTGAGGTCGAGCGCTGACGCGCCGCAACTGATCGCTCCTGCCAGGGCTGTGAGGGTCCCCGGGTCGTACGACCCGGGGACCCTCCCCGTATGTGAGGCTGTGCCCCATGGCCGTCGTCCGTGACCTGCGCGTCCTGTTGCGCTTCCAGGGCTTCCGGCGCCTGCTCGCCGTGCGCCTGCTCTCCCAGGGTGCCGACGGCGTCTACCAGGTCGCGCTCGCCGCGTACGTCGTCTTCTCCCCGGAGAAGCAGACCTCGGCGGCCGCGGTCGCCTCGGCGATGGCGGTGCTGCTGCTCCCGTACTCGCTCGTCGGCCCGTTCGCCGGCGTCCTGCTGGACCGCTGGCGGCGCCGTCAGGTCCTGCTGTACGGCAGCCTGTTGCGCGCCCTGCTCGCCTCGGCGACGGCCGTGCTGATACTCAGTCCGGTACCCGACTGGCTCTTCTACGTCTCCGCCCTGTGCGTCACCGCCGTCAACCGCTTCGTCCTCTCGGGCCTGTCCGCCGCCCTGCCGCGGGTGGTCGACGCCGAGCGCCTGGTCCTCGCCAACTCCCTCTCCCCGACCGCCGGAACGCTGGCGGCGACCGCGGGCGGCGGCCTCGCCTTCGTCGTCCGCCTGGTGGTGGCGGACTCCGACGCCGCCGTGGTGCTCGTGGCGGCCGGGCTGTATCTGTGCGCGGCCCTGGCCTCGCTGAGCATGGCGCGGGAACTCCTCGGCCCAGACCGGACCTTGGCCCGTGTGCGCATCGGGACGGCGATCACGGGCACCGTCCGCGATCTGGTGGCGGGGGTACGTCACCTGGCAGCGCCGCAGCGCCGGGAGGCGGCCTGGGCGCTCGCGGCGATGTCGCTGATGCGGTTCTGCTACGGCGCCCTGCTGGTCATGCTCCTGATGCTCTGCCGGTACGCGCTCACCTCGTCGACGGACGAGGGACTCGCGCTGCTCGGGCTGGCGTTGGGCGTCTCCGGCGCGGGCTTCTTCGCGGCCGCCGTGGTGACGCCCTGGACCGCGGGGCGGCTGGGCCCCGGCCGCTGGATCGTGGTGTGCGCGGGCGCTGCCGCGCTGCTGGAGCCGGCTCTCGGCCTGCCGTTCGCCACCGCCCCGCTGCTGGCCGCGGCCTTCGTCCTGGGCCTGACGACCCAGGGAGCCAAGATCGCTACGGACACCATCGTCCAGTCGTCCGTCGACGACGGCTTCCGTGGCCGGATCTTCTCGGTCTACGACGTCCTTTTCAACGTCTTCTTCGTCGGAGCGGCCGCCGTTGCCGCGCTGATGCTGCCGCCGGACGGCCGGTCCGTGCCTCTGGTGATCACGATCGCCGTTATCTACGCGGCAGTAGCGGTGACTATGGGCGGGTTTGGCCGCCAGTAAGTGTCACATCAATGCCACAGAGTCACATCTGACTACTGGGGTGTCAGTGGGGACCGCTACCTTACGTGGGTCTTATCTCGCGACATGTTCGCGTCACTCTTCCATGTTCTAGGGGGACCCCCAAGTGACTACTCCGCCGCCCCAGGGCAACCCGTTCGCACAGGGCCAGCCCGCGGGTCAGCCCCAGGCCCCGTACCCGCCGCAGGGCGGCTATCCCCAGCAGCCCGGCCAGCCCGGCTTCCCGCCCCAGGGCGCGGCTCCTTACGCCCCGGTTCCCCCGCAGCCGTCCGGCCGCAAGCTCAGCTTCAAGACCATCAAGAACATCGTGATCGTCCTCGCCGTGGCGAGCGTCGCCATCGGCGGTTACATAGCCAGCCGGGACGACGCCAACACGGCAGCGGTCGGCGACTGCATGCACCGCGGCAGCACCAACGACAACAACCCGGACCTCGAGGTCGTCGACTGTGGTGACGCGAAGGCCCAGTACGAGGTGCTCGCCAAGGTCGAGGGCAAGTTCCTCACGGACGCCATGGCGTCCAGCAAGTGCGAGGCCGAGGCCAAGGACTTCCAGTACGTGTACACCCAGAGCGGTGACGGCAAGGACTTCCTGCTCTGCCTGAAGGACCACAAGAAGTAGGGCAGACGCAGCGAGGGGCGGTGTTTCACGTGAAACACCGCCCCTCGCTATGTTCTGTCTCCCGCGGGGTCATGTTTCACGTGAAACATCGCCCCGTTTCACAGCCTCAGCCTTCCTGGACGGCCCACCACTCCTTGAGGGCGGCCACGGCTGCGTCATGCTCCATCGGCCCGTGCTCCAGCCGCAGCTCCAGCATGTGCTTGTACGCGCGGCCGATGACCGGACCGGGACCGACGCCCAGGATCTCCATGATCTGGTTGCCGTCGAGGTCCGGGCGGATCGAGTCCAGCTCCTCCTGCTCCTGGAGTTTGGCGATCCGCTCCTCCAGGCCGTCGTACGCCCGCGACAGAGCCGCTGCCTTCCGCTTGTTGCGTGTGGTGCAGTCCGAGCGGGTCAGCTTGTGCAGCCGGTCGAGGAGCGGGCCGGCGTCACGGACGTAACGGCGGACCGCCGAGTCCGTCCACTCACCGGTGCCGTAGCCGTGGAAGCGCAGGTGGAGCTCGACCAGCCGTGAGACGTCCTTCACCAGCTCGTTGGAGTACTTCAAAGCCGTCATGCGCTTCTTGGTCATCTTCGCCCCGACCACCTCGTGGTGGTGGAACGAGACCCGGCCGTCCTTCTCGAAGCGCCGTGTGCGCGGCTTGCCGATGTCGTGCAGCAGGGCGGCCAGCCGCAGCGTCAGATCAGGGCCGTCGTCCTCCAGCGCCATCGCCTGCTCCAGGACGATCAGCGTGTGGTCGTAGACGTCCTTGTGCCGGTGGTGCTCGTCACGCTCCAGGCGCAGGGCCGGCAGCTCAGGCAGCACGTGGTCGGCGAGGCCGGTCTCCACGAGCAGCGACAGTCCCTTGCGCGGGTGGGGCGAGAGGATCAGCTTGTTCAGCTCGTCCCGTACCCGCTCGGCCGAGACGATCTCGATCCGCCCGGCCATCTCCTTCATCGCCGTGACGACGTCCGGGGCGACCTCGAAGTCGAGCTGAGCCGCGAACCGCGCGGCCCGCATCATCCGGAGCGGGTCGTCCGAGAAGGACTCCTCAGGAGTGCCAGGCGTGCGCAGCACACGCGACGCAAGGTCCTCCAGCCCACCGTGCGGGTCGACGAACTCCTTCTCCGGCAACGCGACGGCCATCGCGTTCACCGTGAAATCACGGCGGACGAGGTCCTCCTCGATGGAGTCGCCGTAGGAGACCTCGGGCTTGCGTGAGGTGCGGTCGTACGCCTCCGACCGGTAGGTGGTCACCTCGATCTGGTATCCGCCCTTGTGGGCGCCGACCGTGCCGAAGGCGATCCCGACCTCCCAGACGGCGTCCGCCCACGGGCGGACGATCTTGAGCACGTCCTGCGGGCGGGCGTCGGTCGTGAAGTCCAGGTCGTTGCCGAGCCGGCCCAGCAGCGCGTCCCGGACCGAGCCGCCGACCAGGGCAAGTGAGAACCCGGCCTCCTGGAAGCGGCGGGCGAGGTCGTCGGCGACAGGAGCGACCCGCAGCAGTTCACTCACCGCGCGGTGCTGCACCTGGCTCAGGGCACTGGACTTTTCTTCGTTGGCGTTCGGCACAACAGAAGAGGGTACGTGGCCCGGGCGACCGCGAGCTCCCCCATTACCGGTGCGGACACGTCCGTCAATAGGCGCACAAGGCCCGCCCTCGAGAAGCAAAGGACCGCTCACCGCCATACGCCGCATACCGGACAGCCCGCCATCAGCCCGCGATCTTGTCGAGCGGACCGCGGCACTTCCCCTCAGCGCGCATCGTTACCATGCGTGGACGCACATTCCGACGACCACTGACGACGACGAGGGACGGGCGAGCGCGTGGCCGAGGCGGCAGACTTCCAGGGGACCAGTGCCTCACCTGCCCGCCGGTGGCTGCGGCGCACAGGAGCACTGCTCGCCGGTGCGCCCCTGCTGGCCGGACTCCTCCAGTTGCCGGCCGCGGCCCCCGCCGACGCGGCCGGGCAGGAGTCCCCGCAGGCTGCCTCCGGCGCCGGCTCGGTGTCCGTCGCGGTCGACTCGCTCAGCCCCAGCGCCCCCACGGAGGGGGACACGGTGACCGTGTCGGGCACGGTCACCAACAACGGCAAGCAGGCCGTCACCGACGCCCACGTCGATCTGCGGGTGGGACCCTCGATCGACACCCGCTCGTCCATCGACACCCTCGCCAAGAAGAGCGACGACGTCCAGGGCCCCGTCGGCGAGGAGATCGGCGGCAAGTACGCGGAGAAGTTCCCCAAGCTCATCCCCGGCGTGGCGGAGCCCTTCAACATCTCCGTGCCGGTGGACGAGCTGGACCTCGGCGAGGACGGCGTCTACCAGCTGGCCGTCTCGCTCTCCGGGGAGACCGCCGCGCAGCCCTGGGACCAGGTCCTCGGCATCCAGCGCACGTTCCTGCCGTGGCAGCCGGAAGAGGCCGGCACGAAGACGAAGACCACCTTCCTCTGGCCGCTCGTCTCCACGGCCCACATGGCCGCCGAGACGGGGTCGAACGAGCAGCAGACGCCGGTCTTCCGCGACGACAAGCTGGCCGAGGAGATCGCGCCGGGCGGCCGCCTCGACCAGATGGTGTCGCTGGGCAAGGGCCTCGACGTCACGTGGGTAGTCGATCCGGATCTGCTGGCCTCCGTCGACGCGATGACGAAGAGCTACGAGATCCGCGGCGCGGACGGCACCACCACCCCGGGCAAGAGCCAGGAGATCGCCAAGAACTGGCTCGCGGAGCTCCAGCAGGCGGTCGCGGGCAAGGACGTCGTCGCCCTGCCGTTCGGCGACCCGGACCTCGCCTCGCTCGCCCACCATGGCACGAAGGTCACCGGTTCCCTGAGCCACTTCAAGGAAGCCACCGACGTCGTCGACGACACGGTGGAGACGATCCTCCACGTGAAACCGTCCACGGACTTCGCGTGGCCCGTGGACGGCGCCGTCGACCCGTCGATCGTGAAGGTCGCGACCTCCGCGGGTGCCGACAAGGTGATCGCCCGCAGCGACAGCCTCCAGGACAACCTGTCGTACACGCCCTCCGCGGCCCGGCCCATCGGCGGCGGCACCACGGCGGTCGTCGCGGACTCCAGGCTGTCCACGGCGTTCCAGGGCAACCTGACGAAGGCCTCCGCCTCCACGCTCGCCGTGCAGCGTTTCCTCGCCCAGAGCCTCACGCTCGGCCTGCAGACCGGCAAGCAGCGCAGCGTCGTCGTCGCCCCGCAGCGCATGCCATCCGTCAGCCAGGCCCAGGCCATGGCCGAGGCGCTGGCGGCCCTCGAAGGCGGAAACTGGTCCGAGCCGCAGGACCTCTCCGCCGCCGCCAAGGCCAAGCCGGACCCTGCGGCCAACACGAAGGTGCCGCCGGCCTCCACGTATCCCCGCCCGCTGCGCGCCCAGGAGCTCCCACAGGCCGCGTTCGAGCAGATCGCGAAGACGCAGGACAAGCTCGACAAGTTCAAGGTGATCCTGACCCGCCAGTCCCGGGTCGTGACCCCCTTCGGACGGGCCATGAACCGCGAGATGTCCACGTCGTGGCGCGGCGACGACGTCGCGGCGTCGACCTACCGCAGCGGCATCGAGGGGTACCTCGACGGGCTCATCGGCAGCGTGAAGCTGATCGAGAAGTCGGAGACCAAGCTCTCCGGCCGCAGCGCCACGATCCCGGTGACCGTCCAGAACAACCTGGTCCAAGGCGTCGAGCACCTGGAGCTGCGGCTCACGTCGCAGAACCCGACGCGCCTCAAGATCGGCGGTGACGCCTACGAGGAGCAGCAGGTCACCGTCAACGGCGGCCACAGTCAGTCGGTGAAGTTCACCACGTCCGCCAACGCCAACGGCCGGGCCAAGGTCGTCGCGCAGTTGTACACGGAGGACGGCCGGCCGTACGGTGCCGCCGTCACCTTCGATGTGAAGGTCACCGAGGTCACGCCCACCGTCATGCTGGTCATCGGCGGCGGCGTCCTGCTCCTGGTCCTCGCCGGCTTCCGGATGTACACCCAGCGCAAGCGCGCGGCCGCACGCGAGGCCGCCGAGGACGGCACCGCCGGGACGGACGACGACGCCGACAGCCCGCAGGACCCCGTCGGCGCCCGGCAGAACCCGGAGGCCCCCGGCGACCGTCTCAAGGAGGAGTCCGAGACCGGCTCCCGGGCAGAAGCCCCCGAGCAGCCGAGTGACCCGGCCCCGGACACCGCAGCGGAAAGCGCCGACCCGTCCGGCACGGGTGAGAGAGTGGACCGTTGAGATGTCGTGGCCGGTGGGCCCGGGACGATGAGGTGGGGTAACCATGAACGCGCCGTACGACGGTGACCACGGCCGTGCCGTGGGCGACTCGGGCTACCCCGAGTCGGGCGGGCCCGAGGGCGCGCCGCCCCAGCACGGCCAGGTGCCGCCGCAGCCGCCCGCGGACATGTACCTCCAGGACGCCTACGCCCAGGACCCCTACCGGGCGCAGGACCTCTCCGCCCAGGACCCGGTCGCCGAGGCGCTCTACGACCGCGCCGCGCACCCGCCGCCCCCTCCGGGCACGTACCCGCCGCATCAGATGTACGCCCAGCCTCCTCAGTCGCCGTACGCCCCCGACCCGCGGGTATGGGCCCAGACCCCCGCGCCGGAGCCGGAGGGCCCGACCCGGCACCTGCCGTACGGCGACGACCCCCGCACCACCCAGTTCGTGGGTGTCGACGACCTCGTCTCCCAGGCGGGCGAGCCGCGCCAGGAGCCGGACGCCTTCGCGCACCTCTTCAGGGACCAGCAGCAGAGCAGCGGCCACCCCTCGTACGAGTCGCCCTCGGTCCCCGGCCCCTCCCCGGCCCCGATGGCACAGGGCCAGTACGCGGCACCCGACCAGGCCGCGGCGACGCCGCCCCCCGTGGACGAGACGTCCGCCCAGGAGCCCGCCGCCTCACCCGCCCCCAAGAAGACCGGCCGGGCCGCGGGCCTGATGAAGTCCAGCGCCGTGATGGCCGCGGGCACGATGGTCTCCCGCCTCACCGGCTTCGTGCGCTCCGCGCTGATCGTGTCGGCCATCGGCGTCGGCTTCCTCGGTGACACCTTCCAGGTCGCCTACCAGTTGCCGACGATGATCTACATCCTCACGGTCGGTGGCGGTCTGAACTCCGTCTTCGTGCCACAGCTCGTGCGCGCCATGAAGAACGACGAGGACGGCGGCGAGGCATACGCCAACCGTCTACTGACCCTCGTCATGGTGGCGCTCGGCACACTCACCGCACTGGGGGTTTTCGGCGCCCCCGTCCTGATCCGAGTGATGTCTCCCTCGATCGCCAGTGATCCCGCGGCGAACCAGGTCGCCATCACCTTCGCCCAGTACTTCCTGCCCACGATCTTCTTCATGGGCGTCCACGTGGTGATGGGCCAGATCCTCAACGCCCGCGGGAAGTTCGGCGCGATGATGTGGACCCCGGTCCTGAACAACATCGTCATCATCGTGACGCTGGGTATGTTCATCTACGTCTACGGCACCGCCGCCGACTCCGGGATGAAGGTCACGACCATCCCGCCGGAGGGCCAGCGCCTCCTCGGCGTCGGTGTCCTGCTCGGTCTCGTGGTCCAGGCGCTGGCGATGATCCCCTACCTGCGGGAGACCGGCTTCCGGCTGCGGCTGCGCTTCGACTGGAAGGGCCAGGGTCTCGGCAAGGCCGTCACGCTCGCCAAGTGGACGGTCCTGTTCGTCCTCGCGAACCAGGCCGGCGCCATGGTCGTCATCTGGCTGTCCACCGCGGCGGGCAAGGCCTCGCCAGTCGACGGCACCGGCGTCTCCGCCTACGCCAACGCGCAGCTGATCTGGGGCCTGCCGCAGGCCATCATCACGGTCTCCCTCATGGCCGCCCTCCTACCGCGCCTGTCGCGCTCGGCGGCCGAGGGCGACGGTGGCGCCGTCCGCGACGACATCTCCCAGGGCCTGCGCACCACCGCCGTCGCGATCGTGCCGATCGCGTTTGGATTCCTCTCGCTCGGCATCCCCATGTGCACGCTGATGTTCGGCTCCTCCGGCACCAGCGAGGCCACCAACATGGGCTACATGCTGATGGCGTTCGGTCTCGGCCTGATCCCGTACTCCGTGCAGTACGTGGTCCTGCGTGCCTTCTACGCCTACGAGGACACCCGAACTCCCTTCTACAACACGGTCATCGTCGCCGCGGTCAACGCCGGCGCCTCGGCGGTCTGCTACTTCGTCATCCCGTCCCGCTGGGCCGTGGTCGGTATGGCGGCCTCGTACGGACTGGCCTACGCGATCGGCGTCGGAGTCGCCTGGCGCCGGCTGCGCAAGCGGCTGGGCGGGGACCTCGACGGCGCCCGGGTCCTGCGGACTTACGCCCGGCTGTGCATCGCGTCCGTCCCGGCCGCCCTGCTCAGCGGCGCGGCCTGCTACGGCATCGGCCACACACTCGGCCAGGGCGTCGCGGGCTCGCTCGCCGCGGTGTTCGCCGGCGGTGCCGTTCTCCTCGGGATCTTCTTCATCGCCGCCCGCCGCATGCGCATCGAGGAACTCAACTCGCTGGTCGGCATGGTCCGCGGGCGCCTGGGACGCTGAGACGGGGGGTAGGCGCACAACCATCGTCAGCCACCGCGTGTCGTGCATAGCGGCGGACTGTGGGCACAATTGGTTTCGGCGTCGGACGGCGCGCAACGGATACCGGCCGGCGCGCAATGGATGGGGAGGCAGGAACGACGGTGGCGGAACGGAGTACGGCTGCCGTCGACGTGGCAGACAACAGCGACGAGACGTCGCTGACCGCACAGGCGGACCAGTCCACGGCCGACGGGGTGGCCAAGAACCGGGAGCGGGACACGGACAGCGACGAGGTACAGGAGAGCACCCGGACCGACGGTCCCGGAAAGACCTCGCCGCCCGAACTGCACAGTGGTCACAAGCTCGCCAGACGCTACCGCCTCGAGGAGTGCGTCACCCGTCTGGACGGTTTCAGCAGCTGGCGGGCCGTGGACGAGAAACTCCGCCGCGCCGTCGGCGTGCACATCCTGCCCGCGGACCACTCGCGGGCCCGCTCCGTACTGGCCGCCGCCCGCTCCTCCGCCCTCCTGGGCGATCCCCGCTTCGTCCAGGTCCTGGACGCGGTGGAGGAGAACGACCTCGTCTACGTCGTCCACGAGTGGCTTCCCGACGCGACGGAACTGACCACGCTCCTCGCCTCCGGGCCCCTGGAGCCGTACGACGCCTACCAGATGGTCAGCCAGATCTCCGCCGCCATGGCCGCCGCCCACCGTGAGGGCCTCGCCCATCTGCGACTGAACCCCAACGCCGTCCTGCGCACCTCGACCGGCCAGTGGCGCATCCGCGGCCTCGCCGTGAACGCCGCCCTGCGCGGCATCTCGTCCGACACCCCGCAGCGCACCGACACGGAGGCCATCGGTGCCCTGCTGTACGCCGCGCTCACCCAGCGCTGGCCGTACGAGAGCGACGCCTACGGGCTGTCTGGACTGCCGAAGGACATCGGCCTCATCGCGCCCGATCAGGTACGGGCCGGTGTGCACCGCGGTCTGTCCGAGCTCTCCATGCGCGCGCTCGTCAACGACGGAGCCACCGCCTCCCGGCACGAGTCGCCGTGCACCACTCCGGAGGAGCTGGTGAAGGCGATCGGCGAGATGCCCCGCATCCGCCCGCCGGAGCCGGCGTTCACCGCCCCGCCCGAGTACCAGCGCACGACGTACCAGCAGGGCACATACGGCCGTCAGTCGGCGCGCCCCGGCGCCACCCAGCCGGTCCCGGCCCCGCCGCCCCCGCTGCAGAGCCGTACCGGCAAGGCCCTGAAGTGGGCCGTGTCCGCTCTCCTGATCGCCGCGCTGGGCCTCGGCAGCTGGCAGCTGGCGGACGCGCTCATGGACCAGGGCGGCAAGACGGACGACCCCAACAAGACGCAGAACACCGAGGACGGCGACAAGGACAACAAGTCCGAGGCACCGAAGCCCATCGCCATCAAGGGCGCCGAGGAGTACGTCGCCAAGGGCGACGCCCAGCACCCCGCCGACGTGGACGAGACCTACGACGGCAACACGTCCACGGGCTGGCGCACCAGCAGCTACCTGGACGGCCCGAAGATGGTGATAAAGCCGGGCGTCGGCATCGTCTACGACCTCGGCTCCGAGAAGGAAGTGTCGGCCGCGGCCCTCTCCCTGCGGTACGGCGGCGACCACACCACGGTCGAGCTGTACGCGACCGACTCCCTCGGTTCGTCCACCCCGCTGAGCTCCATGAAGAAGCTGGGCACCGCGACGACGAGCAGCACCTCCGCCAAGGTGACCGTCGACAAGCCGGTGAAGAGCCGGTACGTCCTGGTCTGGCTGACGGCGCTGCCGTACTCCGGTGACGACCCCGCCAACTACAGCAACCCGGGCTACAAGCAGGCCATCACCGAAGTGAAGTTCACGGGCTGAGCTCCGACAGGGAAGGGGGTTCGATGGCGGACCGCGCCGAGCACAGCGGTGCAAGTGATCAGGACCTCCTCGCCCGGCATGTCGAGGGCGACCCCGAAGCCTTCGGTGAGATCGTGCGGCGGCACCGCGACCGGCTCTGGGCCGTCGCCCTGCGAACGCTGGGGGACCGCGAGGAGGCCGCTGACGCGGTGCAGGACGCCCTCGTCTCCGCCTACCGGGCCGCCCACACCTTCCGGGGCCAGTCGGCCGTCACAACCTGGCTGCACCGGATCACGGTGAACGCCTGCCTGGACCGCGCCCGCAAGGTGGCCTCCCGCAAAACCTCTCCCGTCGACGACACCGAGCGCCTGGAGCAGCTGCTGGAGCCGCACGAGTCGGCCTCGGCACCGGCCGAGCGCAACGATCTCCACCGGCAGCTCATCGAGGCCCTGGGCACCCTGCCCGCCGACCAGCGCGCTGCGCTCGTCCTGGTGGACATGCAGGGCTACCCGGTCGCGGAGGCGGCCCGCATCCTGGACGTGCCGACCGGCACGGTGAAGAGCAGATGCGCACGCGGCAGAGCCAGACTCCTGCCGCTGCTCACCCATCTCCGGCCGGACGGCACCGGTGGGGAGAAGAAGCCGGGCGGAGAACGGAACCGGACGCAGGGGCCGGCCGTCCCACCCGCAGCGGGACCGCAGCGAGCGGGACCACCGGACACAGGACCGAGCGACCCAGCTGCAGTGAAGGGCGGAGGTGGACGAGCGTGACGTCGACGACAGACATGGCCGGGCACCCGGACGTCTCGGAGATCTCCGACCTCGCCGAGGGCCTCCTCCCACCCTCCCGGACCACCGACGTACGCCGGCATCTGGACGCGTGCGAGCTCTGCGCGGACGTCTACGCCTCCCTGGAGGAGATCCGCGGGCTGCTCGGCACACTGCCGGGCCCGCCGCGCATGCCCGCTGATGTCGCGGGCCGTATCGATGCCGCCCTCGCCGCAGAGGCGCTCCTGAACGCCACGGAGCCGGAGTCCGCCGAGACCCGGGCCCCGGTGAGCGCGTCCCCTTCCGGAGCCGAGGACGACAGCGGTGCGCATGTTTCACGTGAAACATCGACGCCCGCCGACCGGCCCGCCGGGCGCCCGCGCTCTTCCACCACCGGCCCGGGCCGCAAGGACCGCACGCGGAACGGCCGCCGCAGGATCGCCGTGCTGGGGACCGTCTTCACGGTCGCCGCCCTGGGACTGGGCTCCGTTCTGCTGTCGTCACTCGGCGACAACAAGCCGCCCCACGACACGGCGGGCGGCCCGAAGACCACCCCTGCGGACTCGTTCTCCGAGGGGAAGCTGCGGAAGCAAGTCACCGACCTCCTGGCCGAGAACAAGACCGAGGGCGGCGACTCCCGCACGCCCTTCGGTGCCGCGACCGCCCCCGGCGGCAACCACCCCAAGGTCGCCGAGGAGCCTGTGGTGCCCGGCTGCGTCCGCGACGGCATCGGGCGCGACGACGACGCCCTCGCCGTGGAGAACGGCAGGTATCAGGGGAAGAAGGCCATGCTCGTGCTGCTCCCCGACGCTGACGACACCACCCGGGTCACGGCCTACATCGTCGACGCGACCTGTGTGGATCCCCAGGCGTCCACCGCCCGCGGCAAGATCCTCCTGGAGCGCTCCTACCCGTCCTCCTGAGTGAGCTTCGTCTTCTTCCCCAGCGAGAGTGCTTCGTCTTCTCCCTTCGTGGTATCCGGCACGGATCGGCATCTCCGTGTGCCCGGACACAGTGGGAATGCGCGCCCCTTAGGATCCGTTGGGTGGGGTGAGAGTTCCGAGAGAAGCTCCCACCGGTCGAACGACGCAGTCCAGAGACGAGGAATCAAGCCGTGAGCGACGTCCGTAACGTGATCATCATCGGCTCCGGGCCCGCCGGCTACACGGCGGCGCTCTACACCGCGCGCGCGTCGCTGAAGCCACTGGTGTTCGAGGGCGCCGTCACGGCAGGTGGCGCGCTCATGAACACCACCGAGGTCGAGAACTTCCCCGGCTTCCAGGACGGGATCATGGGCCCCGAGCTCATGGACAACATGCGCGCCCAGTCGGAGCGCTTCGGAGCCGAGCTCGTTCCGGACGACGTGGTGGCCGTCGACCTGACCGGTGAGATCAAGACCGTCACGGACACGGCCGGCACCGTCCACCGGGCCAAGGCCGTCATCGTCGCCACCGGCTCGCAGCACCGCAAGCTCGGTCTGCCGAACGAGGACGCGCTGTCCGGCCGGGGCGTGTCCTGGTGCGCCACCTGTGACGGGTTCTTCTTCAAGGACCAGGACATCGCCGTCATCGGTGGCGGCGACACCGCGATGGAGGAGGCCACCTTCCTTTCGCGGTTCGCGAAGTCCGTGACCGTCGTCCACCGCCGCGACACCCTGCGCGCCTCGAAGGCCATGCAGGAGCGCGCCTTCGCCGACCCGAAGATCTCGTTCGTGTGGGACAGCGAGGTCGCCGAGATCCAGGGCGACCCGAAGCTCTCGGGTCTGAAGCTGCGCAACGTCAAGACCGGCGAGCTCTCGGACCTCGCGGTGACCGGTCTGTTCATCGCCATCGGCCACGACCCGCGCACCGAGCTCTTCAAGGGTCAGCTCGACCTGGACGAAGAGGGCTACCTGAAGGTGGACGCGCCCTCGACGCGCACCAACCTGACCGGTGTCTTCGCTGCCGGCGATGTGGTGGATCACACCTACCGTCAGGCGATCACCGCGGCCGGGACCGGCTGCTCCGCCGCTCTCGACGCCGAGCGCTACCTCGCCGCCCTCGCGGACGAGGAGCAGCCCGAGCCCGAGAAGACCTCTGTCTGACCTCTCCCTACCCGCCCCACGCACCAACCAGTTAAGGAGCCCGCCGTGGCCGGCACCCTGAAGAACGTGACCGACGACTCCTTCGAGCAGGACGTCCTCAAGAGCGACAAGCCCGTCCTCGTGGACTTCTGGGCCGCCTGGTGCGGTCCCTGCCGCCAGATCGCGCCGTCCCTCGAGGCGATCGCCTCCGAGTACGGCGACAAGATCGAGGTCGTCAAGCTGAACATCGACGAGAACCCGGGTACGGCCGCCAAGTACGGCGTCATGTCCATCCCGACCCTGAACGTCTACCAGGGTGGCGAGGTCGCCAAGACCATCGTGGGCGCAAAGCCGAAGGCCGCGATCGTTCGCGACCTCGAGGAGTTCATCGCCGAGTAAGGCGACTGAGCCGTCGCCGCGACGGTGCATGTTTCACGTGAAACACGAATGGGCCAACCCGGAAGGGTTGGCCCATTCGTTTGATCCACGTCCCGCTACAGCGGTCGCAGCGCCGGCTCCTTCTGCACGGCTCCCAGAAGCCGGTCCAGCGCCATCTCGACGTCTTCCTTCCAGGAGAGCGTCGATCTCAGTTCCAGTCTCAGCCGGGGATGAGTGGGATGCTGCCGGACCGTCTTGAAGCCCACCGCCAGGAGATGGTCGGCGGGCAGCACACAGGCCGGTTCCTTCCACCGCGCATCTCCGAATGCCTCGATCGCCTTGAAGCCGCGCCGCAGCAGGTCCTTGGCGACCGTCTGGACCATCACGCGGCCCAGCCCCTGCCCCTGGTAGCCCGGCACGATGAACGCGGTCATCAGCTGGACGGCGTCAGGGGAGACAGGACTCGTGGGAAACGCCGTGGAGCGAGGCACATAGGCGGGAGGGGCGTACATCACGAAACCCACCGGCACCTCGTCGACATAGACCACCCGACCACAGGACCCCCAGTCCAACAGGACCGCCGAGATCCAGGCCTCCTTCTCCAGCGCCGGCGTGCCAGCCTTTACCGCGGCCTCGCCGCTGACTGGGTCGAGTTCCCAGAAGACACATGTGCGGCAGCGCTTGGGAAGGTCCTGAAGGTTGTCCAGCGTGAGCGGTACGAGCCGACGCCCCATGAAGGCTGTTCCTCGCTTCCTTCGCCCGCCGCATCGCGGGCGGCTGTCAGAGCGCTCCGTTCCCTGAGGAGACTGCCGATGAATCCACCGACGGCTCCCAGCCCCAAACCGGCGCTCACCAGTCCGGTGCGGCTCATCGTTCGCATGGCCCCTGCCTCCGTCTCAGAGGTGCTCCCGGGTGGTCGCGCCCTACCCGAACGCATCGTATCGACGATGCGATTCCATCGATACCGCCAGAAAGGAAAGAGCGGGCCACGTTCCGGTACACACCGGACACGACCCGCTCTGTCGGATGCGCAGCAGAGGCGCCTGCCGGAGGCTCAGGACTCGTCTTCCTCGGAGTCGCCCTCCAGGAGACTCTTCTGCAGGACCGGGCCCTCGCCAGGTGCGAGAGACCCGAGGATCCGCTCAAGGTCCTCCATGGAGGCGAACTCGACGGTGATCTTGCCCTTCTTCTGGCCCAGGTCGACCTTCACCCGCGTCTCGAACCGGTCCGAGAGCCGGGTGGCGAGATCGGAGAGCGCGGGAGAGACCCGGGCACCGGCCCGGGGGCCCTTGGGCCGCTGAGCCTTCTGAGGCCGCGAGCCCATCAGGGTCACGATCTCCTCCACCGCCCGCACCGAGAGCCCTTCGGCCACAATCCGGTGCGCCAGCCTGTCCTGCTCCTCCGAGTCCTCCACGGACAGCAGAGCCCGCGCATGACCGGCGGAGAGCACCCCGGCGGCGACCCGGCGCTGCACGGCCGGCGAGAGCTTCAGCAGACGCAGTGTGTTGGAGACCTGCGGGCGGGAACGGCCGATGCGGTCCGCCAGCTGGTCGTGCGTGCAGTTGAAGTCCCTGAGCAACTGGTCGTAGGCGGCTGCCTCTTCCAGGGGGTTCAGCTGGGCGCGGTGCAGGTTCTCGAGCAGAGCGTCCAGGAGGAGCTTCTCGTCCTCCGTGGCCCGCACGATCGCCGGGATCGCCTCGAGCCCCGCCTCACGGCAGGCACGCCAGCGGCGCTCGCCCATGATGAGCTCGTAGCGGCCGGGACCCACCTGCCGTACGACGACCGGCTGGAGGAGCCCCACCTCCTTGATGGAGGTGATGAGTTCGGCGAGCGCGTCCTCATCGAAGACCTCACGCGGCTGCCGCGGGTTCGGCTTGATGGAGTCGAGGGGGATTTCGGCGAAGTGCGCACCGATGGGCGCCGCAGGCGCGGCGGGAGCACTGGGCTGCGCCGGCTCCTCCGTTTCACGTGAAACAGTCGGCAGAGTCGTCACCTTCGCTGCGGCGACCCCACGGTCGTTCGGCAGCGTGGGCACGGTCGCCGGGGATGTAGGAGCGGCGCCCCCCGCCGCGGCCTGGGCCACCGACTTCTCCGTCGGTGCAGCAGGGATCAGTGCGCCGAGACCACGGCCCAGCCCCCTCCGTCGCTCGCTCACTGGATGCCCTCCACCATGCTCGGGTCGTTCTGCTGTACGCCGATGTGGGCGTGCGTCGCGTCGTAACTGACGCCCACGCCCTTCAGCGCGATCTCTCGTGCCGCCTCAAGATAGGAGAGGGCACCACTGGAACCAGGATCGTAAGTCAGTACCGTCTGCCCATAACTCGGCGCCTCCGAGATACGGACGGATCGGGGGATGCTCGTCCGCAGCACCTCGTCGCCGAAGTGGGTGCGGACCTCTTCCGCGACCTGGGACGCGAGTCGCGTCCGGCCGTCGTACATGGTGAGCAGGATGGTCGACACGTGCAGGGCGGGGTTGAGGTGCCCGCGCACCAGGTCGACGTTGCGCAGCAGCTGGCCCAGCCCCTCCAGCGCGTAGTACTCGCACTGGATCGGGATGAGGACCTCCTGGCCCGCCACCAGCGCGTTGACCGTCAGGAGACCGAGTGAGGGCGGACAGTCGATGAGGATGTAGTCCAGCGGCTGCTCGTACGCCTGGATGGCGCGCTGCAGCCTGCTCTCCCGTGCCACCAGCGACACCAGCTCGATCTCCGCACCGGCGAGATCGATCGTGGCCGGGGCACAGAAGAGGCCCTCGACATCGGGGACCGGCTGGACGACCTCGGAGAGCGGCTTGCTCTCCACCAACACGTCGTAGATGGACGGGACTTCGGCGTGGTGGTCGATGCCCAGCGCGGTGGACGCATTGCCCTGTGGATCGAGGTCGACGACAAGAACCCGGCCGCCGTGCAAGGCCAGTGACGCGGCGAGGTTGACGGTCGTCGTCGTCTTCCCCACGCCGCCCTTCTGGTTGGCGACCACGATGATTCGGGTCTGCTCGGGCCGTGGCAGGCCCTCGCCGGCGCGGCCCAGAGCCTCCACCGCCAGTTGGGCAGCACGACCGATGGGAGTGTCGTCCATCGGAGGCGGTGTTTCACGTGAAACATCCGCCCCCATCGACTCGGTACGGGGACCGGGGACCGGATCGGTCATCGGTCCCGCGATGTTGGCGTCGGACCGCAAGGATTCACTCTCCTCGACTTCAGGCTCGCAATGAACAGAGCCTCCCATGTCTTCGGGGTCGTGAACCAGTGAGGCCTGGCGTTCTGTGGAGAAATCCACCTCTGTGGACAACTCAGGTCCCTCATCGAGTGAACCGAGAGGCTTACGGTCGCGGGGTTCGGCCGCAGCGCGGCCACGACTGATGATGCCGTGCAGCAGTGAGCGACGTTTCACGTGAAACACGATGCACAGCAGCCGTGGCCGGACTGCCGCGACACTCCGGCATGCATAGGTTTGGCAGCTTGTGTGGAGTACGTCTCGTCCGCAGGACGGATCAGCGTCGCCGACGTGCACGGCCCGTACGAGCCGCCTTGGCCCGCTTCGCGGCGAAGCGCACGCCGCCCGGACTCTCCCCGACCTCGACTCGTACGACGGTGGACATCGGGTCCACCACTCCCTCACCCACATGCAGGATGGACGTCTCCACAGCACCCAGCTTGCTCAGTGCCGCCGACGCGCTCTTCAGCTCCTCCTCGGCCGCATCACCCTTGAGCGCGAGCATCTCCCCGTACGGCCGCAGCAGCGGGATGCCCCAGGTGGCGAGACGGTCGAGCGGCGCGACGGCTCGGGCGGTCACGACGTGGACGGGCTGGATCTTCCCCATGACCTCCTCGGCCCGACCACGCACCACGGTCACATGGTCGAGGCCGAGCAGCTCCACGACCTCGGTGAGGAAGTTGGTACGCCGCAGCAGCGGCTCCAGCAGCGTGATCTTCAGATCCTCCCGGACCAGCGCCAGGGGAATGCCGGGCAGGCCGGCACCCGAGCCGACATCACACACCGTCACACCCTGCGGCACGACCTCCGAGAGAACCGCGCAGTTCAGCAGATGCCGCTCCCACAGGCGGGGCACCTCACGCGGGCCGATGAGACCGCGCTGCACGCCCGCCTCTGCGAGCAGCTCGGCGTACCGCACCGCATCCGCGAAGCGCTCACCGAACACCTCGCGCGCCTGCTCGGGCGCGGGGGGAAGCTCCGCTGCCTCCGTCACGGGGACCGTCCTTCCGTACCGCGTCGGCGCATCCAGCGCCGACACAAGAACCACCAGAACTATCAGGCTGACAAAGTTCGGCCCCGTCTGCGCAACAGACGGGGCCGGGGAACGTACGGGCCGATCAGGCGGGAAGCACGACGACGAAGCGCTGCGGTTCCTCGCCCTCGGACTCGCTGCGCAGGCCCGCGGCCTTGACCGCGTCGTGCACGACCTTGCGCTCGAACGGAGTCATGGGCTTCAGCTTCACGGCCTCACCGCTGCTCTTGGCCTCGGCGGCGGCCTTGGCGCCCAGCTCGGACAGCTCGGAACGCTTCCGGGCGCGGTATCCCGCGATGTCGAGCATCAGACGGCTGCGATCACCGGTCTCACGGTGCACCGCCAGACGGGTGAGCTCCTGGAGCGCCTCCAGCACCTCGCCGTCACGGCCGACCAGCTTCTGCAGGTCACGGCTGCCCGTGTCGCTGATGATCGAGACGGAGGCGCGGTCGGCCTCGACGTCCATGTCGATGTCGCCGTCGAGATCGGCGATATCGAGCAGACCCTCCAGGTAGTCCGCCGCGATCTCGCCCTCCTGCTCCAGGCGAGTCAGGGTGTCTGCACCCTCGGCAGCGGCGGAGGTGGTGCCTTCCGTCACGGGATGGACTCCTTCTTACTTCTTGGACGGGGACTTGGGCCGCTGCGGACCCTTGCGCTGTCCGGACTGGGCCTTGCTGCGGGTACCGCTGCCGGGCTTCGCGCCGCCCTTCTTGGCGACGGCTGCGGGCTTGGCGTCCTCGGGTTCGTCAGACTTGGTCAGCGACGTCTTCGGCTCGTGCTGCTCACCGGCCGCCTTCGCGGCACCGGACTGACGCTGGGCCTTGCTCTGCCGCTTGGGCTGCTGACGCTTCGGGGTGCCGGCGGTGGTCGGCGCGCCGTCCTCAACCTGGGCGGCGGCAGCGGCTTCGCTCTTGATCACAGTGCCATCGGCCTGGGCCGCGAGACCGGCCTTGCTGAGGCCGTTGATGAATTTGCGCTCGAACTCGTTGCGGTCGCGTCCCTTGGCGACGATCGCCTTGACGATGACCCGGTCACGGCGCCGGCTGACCTTGCTGCGCTGCGTGACGTGCTTGGTCAGGCGCTCCAGGTACTCGGCCTGGGCCTTGGAGCCCGGAGTCGGGTTGTTGCGGATGACGTACATCTGCTGGCCCATGGTCCACACGTTGGTGGTCAGCCAGTAGACGAGGACACCGACCGGGAAGTTGATGCCGAAGACGGCGAACATGACGGGGAAGATGTACATCAACATCTTCTGCTGCTGCATGAACGGCGTCTTCACCGTGGTGTCGACGTTCTTCGTCATCAGCTGGCGCTGGGTGAAGAACTGCGACGCCGACATCAGGACGATCATGACGGCGGTGACCACGCGCACGTCGGTGAGCGAGGCACCGAGCGCTTCCACCTTCGACGAGCTGTCGGTGAACTTCACCGCCAGGGGCGCGCCGACGATGTGTGCCTTCTGGGCGCTCTGCAGCAGGTTCTCGTTGATCACGCCGATGGTGTCGTTCGACGCGATGCTGTTGAGCACGTGGTACAGGGCGAAGAAGAACGGGGACTGCGCCAGGATGGGAAGGCACGAGGACAGCGGGTTGGTGCCCGTGTCCTTGTACAGCTTCATCATCTCTTCGGACTGACGCTGCTTGTCGTTCTTGTAGCGCTCCTGGATCTTCTTCATCTCGGGCTGGAGCGTCTGCATGGCCCGGGTCGCCTTGATCTGCTTCACGAAGAGCGGGATCAGGCAGATACGGATCAGGATCACCAGGGACACGATCGACAGGCCCCAGGCCCACCCGGTGTCGGGGCCGAAGATGGCGCCGTACACCGTGTGGAACTGGACGATGACCCAGGAGACGGGTGTGGTGATGAAGCTGAAGAGGCTGGCAATCGTGTCCACTAATCATGCTCCTTGGGCATGGGACGGTGTCTCTGCGGCCGGGCTCGAAGGACTGGACTGACTTGTGGGAGAAGTCTGTCCCTCGATGGCCGGGTCGGCGGCGGAGGGCCCGCCCTTGCGTGCGCGCCACGCGTGACGCAGCATTTCGTGCCACCGCGGACGCTTGCGCGGCGGGACATGGTCCACACCGCCCAGCGACCACGGATTGCACCGCAGGATGCGCCAGGCCGTGAGTGCCGTTCCCTTGATGGCACCGTGCCGGTCGATGGCCGTGTAGCCGTAGTGGGAGCACGACGGGTAGTACTTGCAGACCGGCCCGAGCAGCGGACTGATCGTCCACTGGTAGAGCTTGATCAGAGCCAGCAGCGGGTACTTCATCGCGCGCCCCCTCCCAGCAGCCGCTGAAGAGCGGCGTCCAGGTCTCGGGCCAGCTGTGCATGGTCGGCGTCGCCCGATCCGGGCAGCGCTCGTACGACTACCAGGCTACCGGGGGGCAGCTGGGCGACTCGCTCGCGCATCAGGTGGCGAAGCCTGCGCTTCACCTTGTTGCGGACCACCGCGCCACCGACGGCCTTGCTCACGACGAAACCCGCACGCGTCGGGGGAGCGCTCTCCCCAGGCGCGTGCGGGTCCGTGGCACCGCTACGAAGGTGGACGACGAGGGTAGGGCGGCCGGCCCTACGACCCCGTCGCACCGCGGTCGCGAAGTCCTCGCGCCGCCTCAGCCGGTTCTCGGTGGGCAGCACGACGTCATGACCTGACCGGGATCAGGCGGACAGACGGGCGCGACCCTTGCTACGGCGGGACGCGAGAATCGCGCGGCCGGCACGGGTGCGCATACGCAGCCGGAAGCCGTGGGTCTTCGCGCGACGACGGTTGTTCGGCTGGAAGGTGCGCTTGCTCACTCGGGGGCTCCAGAAGAAATCGGTAGTTGCGGGGTGCCGTCCTGGCTGTCACCGTGCGCCCACGAGTAGCTCGCAGTTACGCCCGAGTGCACCGCTTACCGATCACCCCAGTGACCTGTGCCCATCGGAGGCAGGCGGCAGCAGCCATCGACAACTCGACCTGGTTACGGTACGCGCGGCTACGCCATCCGGTCAAACCAGGAGTCCCCGGGAGACACTTGTCCACAGCCTGGGGACAACAACTTGAACCGCACCGGCCGCCCTGACTACCGTGACGGAACTCCGATTCGTTCCCTTATCCCTGCCCCACCCGATTTACATCCCGACCCGTCCCAGAACCACACGTTCGTGGGACCTGTGAGAGAGCGTGCCCTGTGGCTGACGTACCTGCCGATCTTGCCGCAGTGTGGCCACGCGTATTGGAGCAGCTCCTCGGGGAGGGCCGCGGCCAGGGTGTCGAGGCGAAGGACGAGCACTGGATCCGGCGCTGCCAGCCGCTCGCGCTGGTCGCGGACACCGCCCTGCTCGCCGTACCGAACGAATTCGCGAAAGGCGTCCTCGAGGGCCGCCTGGCGCCGATCGTCAGCGAGACGCTGAGCCGTGAGTGCGGCCGCCCGATCCGGATCGCGATCACCGTCGACGACTCCGCGGGCGACCCCCCGGCCCCACCCGCGCCCCAGGCTCGCGCCCAGCCGCGCTACGAGGAACCGGAGCTCCCGGCCGCGCGCCAGGACCGCGACGGATATGACGGGTACGAGGGGTACGGCCGCCACCGCGCCGACCAGCAGCCCGGGTCGGCCGGCGATCAGCTTCCGCCTACGCGCGGAGATCAACTCCCGACCGCTCGCCCCGCCTACCCGTCCGAGTACCAGCGCCCCGAGCCCGGCTCCTGGCCGCGGCCGACGCAGGACGAGTACGGCTGGCAGCAGCAGCGCCTCGGCTTCCCGGAGCGTGACCCGTACGCGTCACCCGGACACGGCTCCCAGGACTCCTACGCCCCCCAGGACGCGTACAGCTCTCAGAACACCTACGGATCCCAAGACGCGTACGACTCGCAGGACTCATACGGCCCCAAGGACACCTACGGCTCCAAGGACTCGTACGGCGGGCCCTCCCAGGACGCCTACGGTTCCCCCTCCCAGGACTACCGCCCGCAGTCCATGGAGCGCCCCTCCTACGAGCCACCGCGCTCCGACTACGAGCCGTCACGCCCCGACTACGACCAGCGCGACCCGGTCCGCCGGGAGCTGCCGGAGCCGCCGCCCGGCTCGGGCCACGTGCACCGGGGCGGCCCGGTCGGCCCGAACCTGCCCACGACCGGCGCGCCCGGCCCACTGGCCGCGCAGCCCGCGCCGGCGACCGGCCCGGGCGAGCCCACCGCGCGCCTGAACCCGAAGTACCTCTTCGACACGTTCGTCATCGGCGCCTCCAACCGCTTCGCGCACGCGGCCGCGGTCGCCGTCGCCGAGGCACCGGCGAAGGCGTACAACCCGTTGTTCATCTACGGGGAGTCCGGACTCGGCAAGACGCACCTGCTGCACGCCATCGGGCACTACGCGCGCAGCCTCTACCCGGGCACGCGCGTGCGGTACGTGAGCTCGGAGGAGTTCACCAACGAGTTCATCAACTCCATCCGCGACGGCAAGGGCGACAGCTTCCGCAAGCGCTACCGCGAGATGGACATCCTGCTCGTCGACGACATCCAGTTCCTCGCGGACAAGGAGTCGACGCAGGAGGAGTTCTTCCACACGTTCAACACGCTCCACAACGCCAACAAGCAGATCGTGCTCTCCAGCGACCGGCCGCCGAAGCAACTGGTGACGCTGGAGGACCGGCTGCGGAACCGTTTCGAGTGGGGTCTGATCACCGACGTCCAGCCGCCGGAGCTGGAGACGCGCATCGCGATCCTCCGCAAGAAGGCGGTGCAGGAGCAGCTGAACGCGCCGCCGGAGGTGCTGGAGTTCATCGCGTCCCGGATCTCGCGGAACATCCGCGAGCTGGAGGGCGCGCTGATCCGCGTCACCGCGTTCGCCTCGCTCAACCGGCAGCCGGTGGACCTGGGGCTGACGGAGATCGTCCTCAAGGACCTCATCCCCGGCGGCGAGGACTCGGCTCCCGAGATCACGTCCACGGCCATCATGAGCGCGACGGCGGACTACTTCGGGCTGACCGTCGAGGACCTGTGCGGCACCTCCCGCGGCCGCGCCCTCGTCACGGCCCGCCAGATCGCCATGTACCTGTGCCGTGAGCTGACGGACCTGTCGCTGCCGAAGATCGGCGCGCTGTTCGGCGGCCGCGACCACACGACGGTGATGCACGCGGACCGCAAGATCCGCAATCTGATGGCCGAGCGCCGTTCCATCTACAACCAGGTCACGGAGCTGACCAACCGCATCAAGAACGGCTGACAGCGACGGCAGTACGCCACTGAGGGCGCCCCCGAGGCTTCGGGGGCGCCCTCTTCACATGCCGTCCGGCCTCCGCCGCGGACACCCGATCGCAACGCTCTGTTCGAATACCCGCCGCGTTACGGCCTCCCTCCACAGATTCGCGGACTTTCTGCCGTCCACATCCTGGGGACCGGGGAGTTGTCCAGATCGTGTCCACAGGGCCCGGGGTTGAAAGACCATCAGACCAGCTCAGGTGGTTGTGGATCCGTGGACGAATGATCTCCACAGACTGTGGACGGAGCGGGGATCCACAGGCTGTGCACCGAGTTGTCCACGGGCAACCCACAGGCTGGGGTCGGTTGTCCCCAGCGATCAGCGGCTTCTCCACATCCCTGTCCACTGTTCGGCAACCCGACGCGCCCTCTCACCGAGTCGAGTGAAAGGCGTCACACAAAGCTGCCGGGTTGGTCTGTGGGAAAGGTGGGTAAAGCTGGGGACAGCACTGGGGAGAACTCGCCTCGACCTGTGCACGGGGTGTGCAGAACTTTCCGTTCTCCACAGCGACACCAGGTTGTCCACTGCTCGTGCCCACAGGCCCGGTGGACAAAATTTCCGCTCTGAGCTGGGCAAACGTGGTTATCCACGGTATCCACAGGCCCTACTACTACGTCCGACTAGAGAGAGAGCGGAATTCGTTTCGAAGCGGGTCCTGTGCACAACTCGCTCTCCGGTGCCCGACCGCCCCTCGTCACGACTTGACCCCGAGAGGCACCTACTGTCAGTGCCGTGCGTCAGACTGGTCCCCGGTGTCCTCCCCATCCCGGGGACCGTCGACACCGAGACAGACGACGAGGGCCAGGCAGAGCGAGAAGCGCCGGCAACAGCAGGAGGCGGCAACAGTGAAGATCCGGGTGGAACGCGACGTACTCGCGGAGGCAGTGGCCTGGGCGGCGCGCAGCCTCCCGGCCCGTCCGCCGGCGCCGGTCCTCGCCGGCCTGCTGCTGAAGGCCGAGGACGGTCAGCTGAGCCTGTCCAGCTTCGACTACGAGGTCTCCGCACGCGTGTCGGTGGAGACCGAGGTCGAGGAGGAGGGCACGGTCCTGGTCTCGGGCCGTCTGCTCGCGGACATCTGCCGCGCGCTCCCGAACCGGCCGGTGGAGATTTCCACAGACGGTGTACGGGCGACGGTGGTCTGCGGTTCCTCGCGGTTCACACTCCACACCCTGCCTGTGGAGGAGTACCCGGCCCTGCCGCAGATGCCGAACGCGACGGGCACGGTCCCGGGCGAGGTCTTCGCCTCCGCGGCCGCCCAGGTGGCCATCGCGGCGGGCCGTGACGACACGCTGCCCGTCCTCACGGGCGTCCGCATCGAGATCGAGGGCGACACGGTCACGCTGGCGTCCACCGACCGCTACCGCTTCGCGGTCCGCGAGTTCCTGTGGAAGCCGGAGAACCCGGAGGCCTCTGCGGTCGCCCTGGTGCCCGCCAAGACGCTCCTGGACACCGCCAAGGCCCTGACGAGCGGCGACCAGGTCACCCTGGCGCTGTCCGGCTCGGGTTCGGGCGAGGGCCTGATCGGCTTCGAGGGCGCCGGCCGCCGTACGACGACCCGGCTGCTGGAGGGCGACCTCCCGAAGTACCGCACGCTGTTCCCGACGGAGTTCAACAGCGTCGCCGTCATCGAGACGGCCCCGTTCGTGGAGGCCGTCAAGCGCGTGGCCCTGGTCGCCGAGCGCAACACCCCGGTGCGGCTGAGCTTCGAGCAGGGCGTGCTCATCCTGGAGGCCGGTTCCAGCGACGACGCACAGGCTGTGGAAAGGGTGGACGCCCAGCTCGACGGCGACGACATCTCGATCGCCTTCAACCCGACGTTCCTGCTGGACGGCCTGAGCGCCATCGACTCCCCGGTGGCCCAGCTCTCCTTCACGACGTCCACGAAGCCCGCGCTGCTCAGTGGCAAGCCCGCGCTGGACGCCGAGGCGGACGAGGCCTACAAGTACCTGATCATGCCGGTGCGCCTCAGCGGCTGAGGCCCTCCTCGCGAGCCGTTGTCCACAGGCTGAGGACAAACCTGCAGGTGGGGGCGTGCGACTGAGCGCGTATGCCCACAGATGTGCGCGAGCGTCCGGGTCTAGGCTCGGACGTGGGTACGAAAGTGCCTGGCGGTACGAACGTGCCGCCACGCCACGTCGCAGAACCTAAGGAACACAACTGATGGAGCTCGGTCTCGTCGGCCTCGGCAAGATGGGCGGCAACATGCGCGAGCGGATCCGCCGCGCGGGCCACACCGTCTTCGGATACGACCGCAACCCGGACCTCGCCGATGTCCACAGCCTGCGGGAACTCGTGGGCAAGCTGAGCGGGCCGCGCGTGGTCTGGGTCATGGTCCCGGCAGGCGAGCCCACGCAGTCCACGATCGACGAGCTCGCCGAGCTGCTGGAGCCGGGCGACGTCGTCGTGGACGGCGGCAACTCCCGCTGGACGGATGACGAGAAGCACGCCGAGGAGCTGGCGGCCAAGGGCATCGGCTTCGTCGACTGTGGTGTCTCCGGCGGTGTCTGGGGCCTGGAGAACGGCTACGCGCTGATGTACGGCGGTGACGCGGAGAACGTCGCCAAGGTGCAGCCGGTCTTCGACGCCCTCAAGCCGGAGGGCGACTTCGGTTCGGTGCACGCCGGCAAGGTCGGCGCGGGCCACTTCGCGAAGATGGTCCACAACGGCATCGAGTACGCGATGATGCAGGCTTACGCCGAGGGCTGGGAACTGCTGGAGAAGGTGGACTCCGTGACCGACGTCCGGGAGGTCTTCCGCTCCTGGCAGGAGGGCACGGTCATCCGCTCCTGGCTGCTCGACCTCGCGGTCAACGCGCTCGACGAGGACGAGCACCTGGACAGGCTCCGGGGCTATGCACAGGACTCCGGCGAGGGACGCTGGACTGTGGAGGCCGCCATCGACAACGCGGTGCCGCTGCCGGCGATCACCGCGTCGCTGTTCGCGCGGTTCGCCTCCCGCCAGGAGGACTCGCCCCAGATGAAGATGATCGCGGCGCTGCGGAACCAGTTCGGCGGCCACGCGGTCGAGAAGAAGTAAGCACCACCGAGGTCCTGGGAGGTCGGCGAAACGACCATGCACGTCACGCATCTGTCGCTGGCCGACTTCCGCTCCTATCCCCGGGTCGAGGTCCCGCTCGACCCGGGGGTGACGGCCTTCGTCGGGCCGAACGGGCAGGGCAAGACCAACCTCGTCGAGGCCGTCGGCTATCTCGCCACCCTCGGCAGCCACCGGGTCTCCTCCGACGCCCCTCTGGTCCGCATGGGCGCCGAGCGCGCGATCATCCGAGCCCAGGTGAGGCAGGGCGAGCGGCAGCAGCTGGTCGAGCTGGAGCTGAACCCGGGGCGCGCCAACCGGGCCCGGATCAACAGGTCCTCGCAGGTCAGGCCGCGTGATGTGCTGGGGATCGTACGGACCGTGCTGTTCGCGCCGGAGGATCTCGCCCTGGTCAAGGGCGATCCCGGGGAGCGGCGCCGCTTCCTCGACGAGCTGATCACCGCCCGCTCTCCGCGTATGGCCGGGGTCCGGTCCGACTACGACCGGGTCCTCAAGCAGCGCAACACCTTGCTGAAGTCGGCCGCGCTGGCCCGGCGGCACGGCGGCCGCGGCATGGACATGTCCACGCTCGACGTGTGGGACCAGCACCTCGCGCGCGCCGGCGCCGAGCTGCTCGCCCAGCGGCTGGATCTGATCGCCACGATCCAGCCACTGGCCGACAAGGCGTACGAGCAGCTCGCGCCCGGCGGCGGCCCGATCGCGCTGGAGTACAAGCCGTCCGCGCCGGGTGAGGCGCACACGCGCGAGGACCTGTTCGAGCAGCTGATGGCCGCGCTCGCCGAGGCCCGCAAGCAGGAGATCGAGCGGGGCGTCACGCTGGTCGGCCCGCACCGTGACGACCTCCAGCTGAAGCTCGGCCAGCTGCCCGCCAAGGGCTACGCTTCCCACGGTGAGTCCTGGTCGTACGCGCTGGCGCTGCGCCTGGCCTCGTACGACCTGCTTAGGGCCGAGGGCAATGAGCCCGTGCTGGTGCTCGACGACGTCTTCGCCGAGCTGGACACCCGGCGCCGTGAGCGCCTCGCCGAGCTGGTCGCGCCCGGTGAGCAGGTCCTGGTGACCGCCGCGGTCGACGACGACGTACCGCATGTGCTGTCCGGGGCGCGGTTCACCGTGTCCGAGGGGACGGTGGAGCGCGTATGAGTCCACAGGAACCGAAGAAGACCCCCGAGGAACCGAGGAAGGCCCCCGAGCCGTCCGGGGTGGATCTCGCGCGCGTGGCGCTCCGCGCGGCGAAGGAGGCCGCACGCGCGCGTGGGGACGCGGCGCAGCAGAAGAAGCAGGCGCGCCGCGGTGGCGGACTGCGCTCCGGCGCGCGCGCCGACGGCCGCGACCCCATGGCGCTCGGCGCCGCGATCAACCGGCTGATCACCGAGCGCGGCTGGGAGGCCCCGGCCGCGGTGGGCGGGGTGATGGGCCGCTGGCCGCAGATCGTCGGGGAGGACGTGGCCAAGCACTGTGTGCCGGAGAGGTACGACGAGGACGAGCGTGTGCTGACCGTGCGCTGCGACTCGACGGCCTGGGCGACGAACCTCCGGCTCCTCGCCCCGACCCTCGTCGCCCGTCTCAACGAGGACCTGGGCCACGGCGCCGTGCGGCAGATCAAGGTCATGGGACCCAGTGGTCCCACGCGCCGCTACGGCCCCCTGCGTGCCCCCGGCAGCAGTGGTCCTGGCGACACCTACAGGTGACTTACGTCACGTCTTGACGGCCCGGTCCGGCGGGCGCGGCCCGCTCGTCGCGGCACCGCGCACGGTTGCGAATCGCGACCTGACTCCGAAGTAGCCAAGGGTTGACGGCCGGAAGCTCTGAGTGGCTCCGTGAGCCTCTTGGAGCCCCCATCCGCATATCGGGAGTCGGACAAGACCCGTCGAGGGCGGCACATGCGGACTCAGGTACCGGCAAACCCCCATCAGTGTCAGTGCTACCGGTAGACTGGAAGCAATCCCGCCCCAATCGTGGGGACCGTCCGGGAAAAGCTGAGCAACGCTGATCAAGGCTTACCAACGCAACATGCCGCAGCCGCTCCGGCAACCCGCCGACGAGCCTGGCTCGTGCTGTGCCAGAAAGGGCGCTTCGTGGCCGATTCCGGCAACCCCAACGAGAACATCCCGTCCACCGACGCAGGCGTGACCAGCGAGGCGATCACCTCCAACGGCGAGGTCACCGCCTCGTACGACGCCAGTGCCATCACCGTCCTCGAGGGTCTGGACGCGGTCCGCAAGCGACCCGGCATGTACATCGGCTCGACCGGTGAGCGTGGCCTGCACCACCTCGTGTACGAGGTCGTCGACAACTCCGTCGACGAGGCACTGGCCGGGCACGCGGACACGATCGACGTGACGATCCTCGCCGACGGCGGTGTGCGGGTCGTCGACAACGGCCGTGGCATCCCGGTGGGCATCGTCCCGTCCGAGGGCAAGCCGGCCGTCGAGGTCGTGCTGACCGTGCTGCACGCGGGCGGCAAGTTCGGCGGCGGCGGCTACGCGGTCTCCGGTGGTCTGCACGGCGTCGGCGTCTCGGTCGTGAACGCCCTGTCCAGCAAGGTCTCCGTCGAGGTGAAGACCGACGGCCACCGCTGGACGCAGGACTACAAGATGGGCGTCCCCACGGCGCCCCTCGCCAAGCATGAGGCCACGGACGAGACCGGCACGTCGGTCACCTTCTGGGCGGACGGCGACATCTTCGAGACCACCGACTACTCCTTCGAGACGCTCTCGCGGCGCTTCCAGGAGATGGCGTTCCTCAACAAGGGCCTGACGATCAGGCTCACCGACGAGCGCGAGTCCGCGAAGGCCACCTCCGGCGCGGACGAGGCGGGCGCGGACGAGACCGCCGACGTCAAGACCGTCACGTACCACTACGAGGGCGGCATCGTCGACTTCGTGAAGTACCTCAACTCCCGCAAGGGCGAGGCGGTCCACCCCACCGTCATCGACCTGGAGGCCGAGGACAAGGACAGGCAGCTGTCCCTCGAGGTCGCCATGCAGTGGAACGGCGGCTACACCGAGGGTGTGTACTCGTTCGCCAACATCATCCACACCCACGAGGGCGGTACGCACGAAGAGGGCTTCCGGGCCGCGCTGACCTCGCTGATCAACAAGTACGCGCGCGACAAGAAGCTGCTCCGCGAGAAGGACGACAACCTCACGGGTGACGACATCCGCGAGGGCCTGACGGCGATCATCTCGGTCAAGCTGAGCGAGCCGCAGTTCGAGGGCCAGACGAAGACCAAGCTGGGCAACACCGAGGCCAAGACCTTCGTCCAGAAGGTCGTCTACGAGCACCTCGCGGACTGGCTCGACCGCAACCCGAACGAGGCCGCGGACATCATCCGCAAGGGCATCGCGGCGGCCACCGCGCGCGTGGCGGCCCGCAAGGCCCGCGACCTCACCCGCCGCAAGGGCCTGCTGGAGACGGCGTCCCTGCCGGGCAAGCTCTCGGACTGCCAGTCGAACGACCCGACCAAGTGCGAGATCTTCATCGTCGAGGGTGACTCCGCCGGCGGCTCGGCCAAGTCCGGCCGCAACCCGCAGTACCAGGCGATCCTCCCGATCCGCGGCAAGATCCTCAACGTCGAGAAGGCGCGCATCGACCGCATCCTGCAGAACCAGGAGATCCAGGCGATGATCTCCGCGTTCGGCACGGGCGTGCACGAGGACTTCGACATCGAGAAGCTCCGCTACCACAAGATCATCCTGATGGCGGACGCCGACGTCGACGGCCAGCACATCAACACCCTGCTGCTGACCTTCCTGTTCCGCTTCATGCGGCCCCTGGTCGAGGCCGGGCACGTGTACCTCTCCCGTCCGCCGCTCTACAAGATCAAGTGGGGCAAGGACGACTTCGAGTACGCGTACTCCGACCGTGAGCGCGACGCCCTGATCGAGATGGGCCGCCAGGCCGGCAAGCGCATCCGCGAGGACTCGGTCCAGCGCTTCAAGGGTCTCGGCGAGATGAACGCCGAGGAGCTGCGCATCACGACCATGGACCAGGAGCACCGCGTCCTCGGCCAGGTCACGCTCGACGACGCCGCCCAGGCCGACGACCTGTTCTCGGTCCTCATGGGCGAGGACGTCGAGGCCCGCCGCGCGTTCATCCAGCGCAACGCCAAGGACGTCCGCTTCCTCGACATCTGAGTCGGTCTCAGCTGACCGCACCAGGAAGGACCTTCACCAGCAATGACCGACGAGAACACTCCCGTGACGACGCCCGAGGGTGACGCCCTGGCCATGCGCGTCGAGCCCGTCGGGCTCGAGACGGAGATGCAGCGCTCGTACCTCGACTACGCGATGTCCGTCATCGTCTCGCGTGCGCTGCCGGACGTCCGCGACGGCCTCAAGCCCGTCCACCGCCGTGTGCTGTACGCCATGTACGACGGCGGTTACCGCCCCGAGCGCGGCTTCTACAAGTGCGCCCGCGTCGTCGGCGACGTCATGGGCAACTACCACCCGCACGGCGACTCCTCCATCTACGACGCGCTCGTGCGCCTCGCCCAGCCCTGGTCGATGCGCATGCCGCTCGTCGACTCCAACGGCAACTTCGGTTCCCCGGGCAATGACCCGGCCGCGGCCATGCGGTACACCGAGTGCAAGATGGCGCCGCTGTCGATGGAGATGGTCCGCGACATCGACGAGGAGACCGTCGACTTCACGGACAACTACGACGGCCGCTCCCAGGAGCCGACCGTCCTGCCGGCGCGCTTCCCGAACCTGCTGATCAACGGCTCGGCCGGCATCGCGGTCGGCATGGCGACCAACATCCCGCCGCACAACCTGCGCGAGGTCGCCGCCGGCGCCCAGTGGTACCTGGAGAACCCCGAGGCCTCGCACGAGGAGCTGCTCGATGCGCTCATCGAGCGCATCAAGGGCCCGGACTTCCCGACCGGCGCGCTCGTCGTCGGCCGCCGGGGCATCGAGGAGGCGTACCGCACCGGCCGCGGCTCCATCACGATGCGCGCGGTCGTCGAGGTCGAGGAGATCCAGAACCGCCAGTGCCTGGTGGTCACCGAACTCCCGTACCAGGTCAACCCGGACAACCTCGCCCAGAAGATCGCCGACCTGGTGAAGGACGGCAAGATCGGCGGCATCGCGGACGTCCGCGACGAGACGTCGTCCCGTACGGGTCAGCGCCTGGTCATCGTGCTGAAGCGCGACGCGGTCGCCAAGGTCGTGCTGAACAACCTCTACAAGCACACCGACCTGCAGACGAACTTCGGCGCCAACATGCTGGCGCTGGTCGACGGCGTGCCGCGCACGCTCTCGCTCGACGCGTTCATCCGCCACTGGGTGACGCACCAGATCGAGGTCATCGTCCGCCGTACGCGCTTCCGGCTGCGCAAGGCCGAGGAGCGGGCGCACATCCTGCGCGGTCTGCTGAAGGCCCTGGACGCCATCGACGAGGTCATCGCGCTGATCCGGCGCAGTGAGACCGTCGAGATCGCCCGCGGCGGCCTGATGGACCTGCTGACCATCGACGAGATCCAGGCCAACGCCATCCTCGAGATGCAGCTGCGCCGACTGGCCGCCCTGGAGCGCCAGAAGATCGTCCAGGAGCACGACGAACTCCAGGCGAAGATCAACGAGTACAACGAGATCCTGGCCTCCCCGGTCCGCCAGCGGGGCATCGTCAGCGCGGAACTGACCGCGATCGTCGAGAAGTACGGCGACGACCGCAAGACGAAGCTGATCCCCTACGAGGGCGACATGTCCATCGAGGACCTGATCGCCGAGGAGGACATCGTCGTCACGGTCACCCGGGGCGGCTACATCAAGCGCACCAAGACCGACGACTACCGCGCCCAGAAGCGCGGCGGCAAGGGCGTGCGCGGCACGAAGCTCAAGGAAGACGACATCGTCGACCACTTCTTCGTGTCCACCACGCACCACTGGCTGCTGTTCTTCACCAACAAGGGCCGCGTCTACCGCGTCAAGGGCTACGAGCTGCCGGACGCCGGCCGGGACGCGCGCGGCCAGCACGTCGCGAACCTGCTCGCCTTCCAGCCGGACGAGGCGATCGCCGAGATCCTGGCGATCCGCGACTACGAGGCCGTTCCGTACCTGGTGCTCGCCACCAAGGCCGGACTTGTGAAGAAGACGCCTCTGAAGGATTACGATTCGCCGCGTTCCGGCGGTGTGATCGCGATCAATCTCCGCTCGATGGAGGACGGTTCGGACGACGAACTGATCGGTGCCGAACTGGTCTCGTCCGACGACGATCTGCTTCTGATCAGCAAGAAGGCGCAGTCGATCAGGTTCACCGCCTCGGACGAAACCCTCCGCCCCATGGGCCGTGCCACCTCCGGTGTCAAGGGCATGAGCTTCCGCGAGGGTGACGAGCTGCTCTCGATGAATGTTGTTCGACCCGGTACGTTCGTGTTCACTGCCACGGACGGTGGGTACGCGAAGCGGACCGCCGTCGACGAGTACCGCGTCCAGGGTCGCGGCGGCCTCGGCATCAAGGCCGCCAAGATCGTCGAGGATCGCGGATCCCTCGTCGGCGCGCTGGTGGTCGAGGAGACCGACGAGATCCTCGCCATCACGCTGTCGGGCGGTGTGATTCGTACGCGAGTCAACGAGATCAGGGAAACCGGCCGTGACACCATGGGCGTCCAACTGATCAATCTGGGCAAGCGCGATGCCGTCGTGGGCATCGCTCGCAACGCCGAGGCGGGACGCGAGGCGGAGGAGGTCGACGGCGACGTGGTCGTCGACGAGGACGCCGAGGGTGCCGCTGTCACCGGCACGGACGAGGGTGAGGCGCCCTCGTCCGAGTAGGCACGAGGAGTGAGTCAGCGTGAGCGGAGCCACGGGCGCCGGACCGAGCGGTACCTCGACGGGTACGGACACGGACGACGGCGGCCGTGGCTCCGCCGCGCGTGCGGCGGACCCGCACACGACCAACCTGAAGGCGATCAAGTCCCCGACCAAGGACAAGCCCTCGCCTGACGCGCAGGAATCCCAGGGGGGAAGCGTGACGGACACCCGAGGTCCGCAGACACAGCAGCACAAGGGCGGCGCGGCCCCGGCGGCGTCCGCCGCCCAGCCACAGCCGCAGCCGCAGGCCCAGCCGGCCGCGGAGGAGCAGGGAGCCGCCGCGGCCTCCCCGCTCCCGGGGGAGCGGCAGACGCAGCAGCCGGCCGGGCCGTACCACCCGCCGCAGGCCTACCCGGCGCAGCAGGGGGCGGCTCCCGGTGCCGCCGCGGCTGCCGTACGGCGTCCGCGCACGGGGGCGCGGACCACGCCCCGGGTCCGCAAGGCGCGGCTGCGGGTGGCGAAGGCCGACCCGTGGTCGGTGATGAAGGTCAGCTTCCTGCTCTCCATCGCGCTGGGCATCTGCACGATCGTCGCGGCGGCCGTGCTGTGGATGGTCATGGACGCCATGGGCGTCTTCTCCACGGTCGGCGGCACGATCTCCGAGGCGACCGGCTCGAACGAGTCCAACGGCTTCGACCTGCAGGCCTTCCTGTCGCTGCCCAACGTCCTGATGTTCACGTCGATCATCGCGGTCATCGACGTCGTCCTGGCGACGGCCCTCGCGACGCTCGGCGCGTTCATCTACAACCTCTCCGCGGGGTTCGTGGGCGGTGTGGAGCTGACGCTCGCCGAGGACGAGTGACGTCCCTCCGACGTGCAGCGGGTGTCCCGCTGACGGTGCTCCGACAACCGATTTTGGGACTGCCCATGTCGTGCGCTAATCTTCAGGAGTCAGCGCGCGGGACACACACCGCAGAGCGCGGCGGGGCTATAGCTCAGTTGGTTAGAGCGCATCCCTGATAAGGATGAGGCCACAGGTTCAAATCCTGTTAGCCCCACCAGCACGAAGACCCCCGGTCCACAGGGCCGGGGGTTTTTGGTGCGGTACGTCCGCAGGTTCCTTGCGGGACCTGGGAGAGGCCGTGCCCTGGGGAGAACGCACCGACGGGGTGGTCAGTCGACCGACCAGGTGCGCTCGGCCGCCCAGGTGGCGAAGCGCTGCCAGCCGATCTCCGGGAAGTCGCGTCGTAGGGCGTTCACGTCGATGTCGAGGCCGACCTCGGTGAAGTAGCGGAACATCGCGGCAAGGTCCGTCGAGAACGCCTCGACGCGGGCGATCGGCAGCTGCTCGAAGACGATCGGCCTGCCGCAGTCGGCCGGCACCGGCAGGACGAATCTGCCCTTGCGCAGACCTTCGAGCGACCATTCGACCGTGTAGTTGTCCATGAACACGGCCGGGCCGAGGACCGTTATGAGGGCCGGCCCCTTGTTGATCGACGATCTCCAGCAGGAGTCCCGCCGCTACCTGGCCTCCTACGTCATGTTCAACCAGGCGGTCGCGGACCATCTCGAGCTGCACCCCACCGACGTCCAGTGCCTCAACCTGATGACCGCCGAGTCCGGCCCGTTCACCACCGGTCGGATCGCCCGGAGGCGATGCGGAATCTCACGGAGCTGTGGGCCGAGCTGGGTGAGGGGTGGCGTGCGAAGGCCCCGACCGGTGCGGTCGGGGCCTTCTGGGTCACTGGTGTGTCGTGGGGTGTACGCAAGATCGCCAGGACGTACCAGGGAGCGGGAGTTCAGCGCTGGAGTGGCATGAGGCGGTCCGCCGTGGTGTCGCTGTCGGCGTCTTCCTCGTCGTCCGTGCACGTGGTGCTCGGTGGCGTCGCCGTGTCCGTGAGGGGGCGGTGGCGGCAGCGGGGGGACTTGCCGTGGGCCTCGGCGCGGATGCGCTGCTTCATCGTGGGAGGCAGGGCCCTGGCGAAGGACCAGGGGGGTGCCGCCGGCGCCGTCCGCTGCTGCGGGACGCTGATGCCGTTGCCCTTCTCGTTGCTGTTGCGCTTCTGCTCGGCCTGCGGTACCGCCGCGGCGGCAGTCGTGGTGATGAATCCGAGCGCCGTGCACAGGGCGAGGAAGGCGGTGACGATGGCGGTCCACAGCTTCATGACCTTGTTGCGGGCCATGGGCCCCTCACTTTCGGGTTGGGCGATTTGCGTACTTTCCTCATGATGTGTATGGGGGCCGAGAAGTGGTGGACCGACGCCCGTGGCGCGGCGATGTTCAGATGAACACCACCCGTATGGGCGCAAGCAGGTTGAAAAGGTGAGAAGAGTGGAGGAGGGCGGTCAAAGTAACCGTCCGTCGGCGTGTGGTCACCCTCCGATCGGAGCGGCGAACTCCGCTTCTATCCGGGTTCCCCGGGCGGGAGTTGAGGGCCGACGCAGGTCACCGATCGGTATCGGTCGGTGTGTATAGTCGGGCGCCAGAGGTCCCCTACGTCAAGGAAAGACGAGGTCGCGCGGTGAAGAAGCTTCTCCTGGTCGCACTGGCCGCCATCGGCGGGCTCCTCGTGTACCGCCAGATCCAGGCGGATCGCGCCGAGCAGGATCTGTGGACGGAGGCGACTGACTCCGTGCCCACGGGTTCCTGAGTCACGACACCCCATACCGAGCACACCCCGGCCGCCTCGCGGTCGGGGTTTTGTGTGTCAAGGGACAGCCGCGGTCCGCATCGGCGGGGCAGGATGGGCCACGGTGCACGGTGCACGGTTCCGCGGTCGACGGTGAGGGGTGGCGCGTGAGGGGACGGTGTCGTACGGCGTGGGGGCGCGCGGGCACGTGGCACGGCCGCCCGCCGGTGGCCGTACGCCTGGGCGCGGTGGCGGTGGCACTGGGAACGACGGCCGCCCTGGCACCCGGCCAGGCCGCCCTGGCCGCCGCCGGAGCCCCCGGCACGACACTGGCGCCGAGCCCGTACGCCTTCGCCGACGGCGCCCAGAGCATCGACGGAGCCCGCAGCACCGCGGACGCCCCACTCCTGAAGCCCGGCACGCCCTACAAGAGCTCCCTCCCGAGCAACGGCAAGGTCAACTACAGCCTCCAACTCGACGCCGTGTCGAACGCGTACGTCTCCGTCACCGCCGTCCCCTCCCCCGGCAGCAGCGTCTCCGTCATCGACGGGATCAAAGTGTCCGTGCAGGACGCCGAGGGCGTCTCCTGCTCCGTCGACACCGCGAGCTTCGGCGCCGCCCGCAGTCCGCACCCGATCGCGGCATGGGGCATGCGCGAGAGGTCTCCCGCCAAACCTCTGTGCCGGGAGGCCGGCACGTACTACGTGTCCGTCGAGCGGGTCGACCCGGACGGCGAGGGCTCCTCGCCGGACGCCTGGGATCTGGAACTCGTCGCCACGACGGAGCCGCCGACCGCGAAGACCGGCGCGACGAGCGCTCCCGAGGCGTGGGACTCCGCCTCGCCCCAGCCCCTCCAGGGGCAGGCCGAACGCCGCCGGGGCGGGGCCGGGTTCGCCGCGGCGACCCCCCTGGACCAGGGCGTCTGGCGCGACGACATCCGGCCCGGCCAGACGCTCTTCTACGAGGTACCGGTCGACTGGGGCCGACAGCTCCACGTCACCGCCGACCTCGGCAGCTCGGACTCCACCGGCACGGGCTACACACCCGACGCGCTGGACCTGGCCCTCTACAACCCCGCACGCGGACCCGTAGCCGACGTGGGCGTCGGCTACGACGGCGACCAGAAGTCCGGCAGCCTGCCGCCCCTGCCGCCCGTCGACCACGCCAACCGCTACGCCGTCACCCGCCAGGTCAGCGCCGTGCGCTTCGCCGGCTCCTACTACCTCGTCGCCCACCTCTCCGAGAGCGTCGCCGACAGCTTCGGGGACGGACCCTTCCCGATGACCCTGCGCGTCCGGGTGGACGGGACCGCCCAGGCCGGGCCGGCGTACGCGGGGGAGTCCGCGCCGAAAGACGTCTTCGAGGTCACGGACGAGGACCGGGAGGCGGCGGCGGAAGGCGTGGCCGCCGGCGACGACACCGTGATGCGGGCGGTGGCCGTGGGAGGGATCGGCACCGGGAGCGCGCTGCTCGTGGGGCTCGGGGTGTGGACCCTGGTGGCTCGGCGGCGCCCCGCCGCGTAGGGCGGGCGGCGCCGGGCGCCCGGGTCGCGACCGCATCCGCTCAGATGCGGCTCAGGGCCCAGAAGCCGACCGCGTAACAGGCCAGGGCGAGCAGCAGAAGCGGCACCGCCACCTTGGCCGGCGGGCCGGCGTGGCGGCGCGGCCGTTCCGCCCGGTGTCGCGAAGTCGTCCTGGGCGGGGTCGGAGTCTGCGGGGACTGCGCGGTGTACGAGGCCGTGGTGGCGTCGGCGAGCTCCTGTGCCGCTGGGGGCAAGAGGTGACCGGCGTAGCCCTGTGCGGCGGGGTAGGGCGGCGGGAGCGGCTGGGACAAGGACAGCGGGTACGTCGGGTCGTAGGGGGAGACGGGGGGCTGCTGCTGGGCTCGGAGTTGGGGTTGGTGCTGGCCGTGGTGCGGTTGCACGGGGGTGGGGGAGGAGGTGGCCGTGGCCTGCGGAGGCGGCAGGTGGAAGCTGCCGGTGTCCGACATGGAGGACGGCGGAGGTGTGGCGGATGGGGCTGGCGGGGCGGGCGGCCCCGGCGGAGGGTCGGTGTCCTGGCGGGGATCGGGCTGTACGGCCCCGGAGGGAGGGGTGTCCGCCCCTGCGGCCGGAGTGTCGGTCGTCCCCTTGCCGGGGGTGTCGTCCCCTCTGCCCGGGGTATTGGCCTCTCTGCCTGGCGTGGGGGCCCCTGCGCCCGTGGTGTCGCTCGTGCCGGTGGCGTCGGCGCGCTGCCAGGAGTCCGCGCCTGCCGGAGCCGGGACGTCCCGCTGGGGCCACTGCTCGCCCGCCCCCGGGCCGGACGGCAGTACACCTGACGCCGGACCGGGACACCCCCCGCCTGACACCGGGCCGGACGGCAACGCTCCCGACTCCGGCCCCGGCCGCAACGCCCCCGACGCCAGGCCGGACGGCAACGCGCCTGACATCCGCCCCGGCCGCTCCGTACCCGACGCCGCGCCCGGCGGCTCGTCCCCCGAGCCCAGCCCTCGCGCTCTCACCAACGGCCCCTCCGGGGCGAACCCGGCGGGCAGCGGCCCGAGTTGGTCGAAGATCTCGATCAGCTCGTCGTCCGGACCGGGCTCCGGAAGGAGCTCCGCCGCTGCGGCAAGGGCCTTGCGCGCCCCCGTGGCCGTACGGAACCGCGCCTGCGGGTCCGGCTGGAGCAGCGTGGCCACCACCTGCCACAGCGGCTCCGGGATGCCCTTGGGCGCACCGGGGGTCCCGTGCTCGGCGAAGTACTGGATCAGCGCCTTGCTGTCCGGCTTGGCACCCTCCAGCAGGTACAGCGCGACCAGCCCCACGGCGAACAGGTCGGCGGGGAAGTCCGGCTCGGCACCCATCATCTGCTCGGGCGCCAGGTAACCGGGCGTCCCCACCACGAGGTTGGTCTCCGTCAGCCGGGGCTCGCCCAGCCGCATCGCGATGCCGAAGTCGGACAGCCGCAGCCGCGGCCGGCCCGTGCCCGTGGCCTCCAGCAGCACGTTCGCGGGTTTCACGTCACGGTGCACGACGCCCTCAGCGTGCACCGCCGACAGCCCGGACAGCAGCTGGTCGAGCAGGGTGCAGACGAAGGCCGGCGGCAGGGGGCCGTAGTCCCCGACGAGATGGACCAGCGAACCGCCGGCCACCAGATCCATGGTGAACAGGACCTTGTCGTCGTCGGCGGCCCAGCTGGTGGGTGCGAGCACATGGGGATGATCGATCCGCAGCGCCTGTTCGCGGACGAAGCGCAGCAGCGAGTGCGCGTCGCTCTGGAGCAGGACCTTGGCGGCCACATAGCGGCGACGGCGGTGATCCCAGGCGCGCCAGACAGCGCCGACTCCTCCGCGCCCGATCGGGTCGACCAGTTCGTACCGGCCGGCGAAGACCTCACCCATGGCTGTACGTCGCTCCTCCCCCTGTGGCTTCCCCCCTTGCTTCCCCCTCGACGGGCGCTACGACTCCCCGCCGGGCGGAACGACTCCCCCGATGAGCGATACACATCCCCCTGGCGTCGACCGGTCCCCCGTACGGGACACGCCCCCTCGTGCCCGTCCGTACCGTGACGCGTCCCCCGTCACCTCACCCGGTGCCCGCTGCCGAACCCCCTTCGGCGCCGGGCGGCGGGATCAGCTCTGGTGGGACTGGTAGTGCGCGACCGCGTCCGAGGTGCGGCCCGCCCCGTACACCCGGAGGAACTCTGCCAGTTCCGGGTGGCTCGGGGCGAGGGTGTCCGCTGCCTCGATGATGTCGCCCGCCGCCGCGACCGAGCGCAGCAGCGACTGGATCTCGCGGACGACCCGCTTGACCGTGGGCGCCCCCGAACTGCTCGTCGTCTGCGTGGTGTTGCTGAGCACCGAGCCCCCCTGTGACTTCTTGATCTCCTCCATGCGCTCGGTGGCCTCGGCGGCGCTCACGCTGCCGTCCGCGACCTGCCCCGCCAGGTCCTGCAGCAACTGCACCCGCTGCACCACGGCCGGATTGCCGATCTTCGCCCGCTGACCGCTCATCAGCTGCGAGAGCATCGGCGCGGACAGTCCCAGAACCCCCGCGAGACGAGCCTGGTTGAGACCAAGATCGTCGATGAGCCTACGGAAGAGCGCCCCCAACGGCTCCCCGTACCAGTTCCGCTGCAGTTCCCGCGCTCTTGCGGTCGCTTCCTGCTGTGCGGCGTCCATTGCGTCTCCCCATCGCTTCCCCATGTACGGCGGTTCGCGGTAGCGAACCACGCCGAGCATCTTACGGAGAGTGGTCGGCGACGGGGACCCCCAATCCTTTTGCGGAATCACGGGGGTGACCCGGTACTCTGGTCTCCGACGCCCGCCGGTACGCGGTTTCCTCCGGTCGGACGTCCTCTTCCGGGGCCTTAGCTCAGTTGGTAGAGCGCTGTCTTTGCATGGCAGATGTCAGGGGTTCGACTCCCCTAGGCTCCACCCCTGGAAATGCCCTCCGAACTGCGGAAACGCAGCGCGGAGGGCATTTCGTGTTTCACGTGAAACAGCACGGCGAGGCGGGAGGCCCCGAGGCACATCCTCAAGGCTCCCGTCCCGCCGTACTGCGAGATCCGGCGACCGTCAGGAACGGTCGTCGCGCTGGGCGGCGTCTTCCTCGGCCTCCTTGGCCTGGACCTCCGGGTCCAGCGCCGACTGGCCGCTGCCGTCCACGGAGGACAGTCGGCCGGACTCGGGAACCTCCGTCGCGGCGGGCGGCTCCACCAGCCAGTCCGGGTTCGCCTGCTTGTCCCACCACTTCCAGGCGGCGAAGGCACCGCCCGCGACGGCGCCCAGGATCACCAGCGTCTTCATGGCCTTCCCGGCCCTGGCCCGCCGCTCATGCCTGCGGACCAGCCTCTGGATCTCCTTGGACGAGACCTGGCCGCGCAAGGCGGCCATCGCGGCCGCGCTCCGAGCCGCGGCCTCGGTCGTGACCGGGACGGCCGCGGCCATCGCCTGCTCGATCCTCGGCCGGGAGTAGTCCGCCGCCTGACGGGCGGCCTTGCGTGTACGGACGGCGGCCTCGTGGGCGGCCTGGTCGACCTTCGGCGGCACATGCGTGCGGGCCTGCTCCAGATACGGCTGCACATGCGTGCCGTACTGGACGCGGGCCTGCCCGGCGGCCTGCGTCACCTTGGGCGCTAGCCGTACGCGTGCCTCGTGTGCGTAGTGCGCGGCCCTGTCCTTGGCCGTGTCGGCGTAGGGCGCCACCACTTCCGCGGCGTGCAGCACGCTGTCCTTCGCCGAACCGGTCGCGGCGCGCACGCTGTCGATGCGGGTCACGGGTTCCTCCTCCTCGGTGGCGTACGGTATTTCGACTTTCCACCCTTTTACGGATCATGCCTGCCCGGGCGCTCCGCGCCATGCGAGACGGGCATACGGGTGCCGATGGAGTTGATCGAGTACAAGAATGGATGAATAGGGGGCAACGTGAGCTTGTCGTCGACAATGCCACGGATCGCCGCCGCGCGCCCCCGCCCCGCGACTACTCGACTGGTTTTCCGCAGCCGGACGGCCCGCTTCACCCCCGGAGAACGGAGGTCGGGCGACGCGGAGCCCCGTCCATGCGAGGATCAGGGAGTCACGGAAAGACAACGGAAGGCAGATCGTGGCTGAGCAGCTCTACGCCACCCTGAAGACCAACCACGGCGACATCGAAGTCCGGCTTCTGCCGAACCACGCCCCCAAGACGGTCAAGAACTTCGTCGAGCTCGCCCAGGGCGAGCGGGAGTGGACCCACCCCGAGACCGGGAAGAAGTCCACGGACAAGCTCTACGACGGCACGGTCTTCCACCGGGTGATCAGCGGATTCATGATCCAGGGCGGTGACCCGCTGGGCAACGGCACCGGCGGCCCCGGCTACCAGTTCGAGGACGAGTTCCACCCGGACCTGCGCTTCGACAAGCCCTACCTGCTGGCGATGGCCAACGCCGGCCCCGGCACCAACGGCTCGCAGTTCTTCATCACCGTCGCCCCGACGGCCTGGCTGAACCGCAAGCACACCATCTTCGGCGAGGTCACCGACGCCGCCAGCCAGAAGGTCGTCGACACCATCGCCTCGACCCAGACCAACCCGCGCACCGACCGCCCGGTCAACGACGTCGTGATCGAGTCGGTCGTCGTCGAGACCCGCTGAGCGCGAAAGCCCCCACAGGGAACCAATCGCCCCGCTCATCCGTAAGGATGAGCGGGGCGGGGCTTTGCCCCCACGGCTCTCATCACGACTTAGGGGATCTCATGGACGACCAGGCTGCGGGCAGCCCGCAGAACGCCCACAGCGTCCCCACGTGCTATCGCCACCCGGACCGTGAGACCGGCATCCGCTGCACCCGCTGCGAACGGCCGATCTGCCCCGACTGCATGGTCAACGCCTCCGTCGGCTTCCAATGCCCCGAGTGCGTCCGCTCCGGCTCCGGCACCGGCCACGCGCCCACGGCCGCAATGCCCCGGACCATCGCCGGAGGCACCATCACGGCCGACCCCCGCCTGCTGACCAAGATCCTCATCGGCATCAACCTGGCGGTCTTCATCGCCGTCCAGGTCAACCAGTCCCTCCTGAACGACTTCGTCCTGCTCGGCGCCTGGCCACCCGCACCCTTCACACCCACGCAGGGCGTGGCGGGCGGTGAGTGGTACCGCATGGTGACCTCGATCTTCACCCACCAGGAGATCTGGCACATCGCGTTCAACATGCTCAGCCTCTGGTGGCTCGGCGGCCCCCTCGAAGCAGCCCTCGGCCGCGTCCGCTACCTCGCGCTCTACTTCATCTCGGGACTCGCGGGCAGCGCCCTGGCCTATCTGCTCGCCTCGCCGAACACCGCCACCCTCGGCGCCTCCGGCGCCATCTTCGGCCTCTTCGGCGCGACGGCCGTCCTGATGCGCCGCCTCAACTACGACATGCGGCCGATCATCGCCCTGCTGGTGATCAACCTGATCTTCACCTTCAGCCCGGGCTTCAACATCTCCTGGCAGGCCCACATCGGCGGCCTCGTCGCCGGCGTCGCCGTCGGATACGCCATGGTCCACGCCCCGCGCGAGCGACGCGCCCTGGTCCAGTACGGCACGTGCGCGCTGGTCCTGGCCGTGGTCGTGCTGTTGACGCTGTTGAGGACGACCCAGCTCAGCTGAGCGCGGCCGTTGTCCACAGCGGGTGGCGGATCTTGTGCATACGGTGCAGGAACACATGTGCCCCCTGTCGCTGACCAGTGTTTCCGCAGGTCAGGCAGGGGGCGAACATGTTTTCGAGTTGCGGTACTTCCGTCATACCGGCGTCAACGCTCGGCGAGTTATCCACAGATCGTCGTTCTTTTTCCACCTGTGGACAGTGGTTGTGGATAACTCAGCGAACAACCCTGGGCAGAGCTGCGTTCACCTTGCGGTGACCGCTACTTCCACTGCGTCGAGACGCCGAATCCGGCCGCGATGAAGCCGAAGCCCACCACGATGTTCCAGTTCCCCAGCGAGTCGATGGGCAGCGAGCCGTCGGTGACGTAGAAGACGACGATCCAGGCCAGACCGATGAGGAACATGGCCAGCATGACGGGCGCGACCCAGGCACGGCTGTTCAGCTTGATCGCGGTCGTCTGCTTCGACGGCGGCGGCGTGTAGTCGGCCTTCTTGCGGATACGTGACTTCGGCACGAGGGTCTCTCCTGTCGATGCGCTGCGTGGCCGCGCAGGTAACTGGGTCGGTCTCGGGGCAGCGTAAGGGGACTCCGATTGCTCCCCCGGGCGTCCGTTAGCGTAGTGCTTCCGCCGCGCCGAAGGAGATAAGGGTACGTTGAGCAATTCTGCCGACTCCCCCGGGACGGGATCCAGCCCTGAGCGCGCGCGCCGTTTCCGGCCCGTGCGGATCCTCACCGCGGCCGTCTTCGCTCTCGCCGGATTGATCTTCTTCACCAGCTTCAACACGGCCAAGGGCACCGATATCCGCACGGACGCCTCGCTGCTGAAGCTGTCCGACCTGATCCAGGAGCGCAGCCGGGAGAACGGCCAGCTGGACGAGACCAACGGGGCCCTGCGCAAGGACATAGAGGCGCTCGCCGAGCGGGACGACGGTTCCACCAAGGCCGAGGACGACAAGCTGGCGGCGCTGGAGAAGCGTGCGGGCACCCAGAAACTCAAGGGCGAGTCGCTGACGGTCACGCTCAACGACGCCCCGCCGGACGCCACCGCCAAGTTGCCCGGCTACCCGGAGCCGCAGCCCGACTACCTGGTCATCCACCAGCAGGACCTGCAGGCCGTGGTGAACGCGCTGTGGCAGGGCGGCGCCAAGGGCATCAAGGTCATGGACCAGCGGCTGATCTCGACGAGCGCGGTGCGCTGCGTGGGCAACACCCTGATCCTCCAGGGCCGGGTCTACTCACCGCCGTACAAGATCACGGCGGTCGGGGACCCCGGGAAGCTGAAGAAGGCGCTGGCGGCGTCTCCGGCGATCCAGAACTACATGGTCTACGTCAACGTCTACGGGCTCGGCTGGAAAGTCGAGGAGAACGGCCAGGTGACTCTGCCCGGCTACTCGGGCACAGTGGATCTGCACTACGCGAAGCCCGTGGAGTAGGAGCCCAGGCCGGGGGAGCCGCCGGTGCGTGTGATCGTCAGGACCGTCAGCGAACTGTGCATCACCGTCGGCAGCGTGATCGTGCTGTTCGTCGTCTATGTGCTGTTCTGGACCGGTGTGAAGGCCGACGACGTCATGGACGATCAGATTGATCTGCTCCGCGAGGAGTGGTCGAGACCCCGCCCGCCGACCGGGGCCGCCGGGAGCCCGGCGAAGCCGGCGCCGTACGCCGAGGGCAGGCCTTTCGCGATCATGTACATTCCGCGTCTTGGTTTCACGTGGAACAAGCCGGTGCTGGAGGGCACCGCGACCGGCACCCTGAAGAAGGGCCTCGGGCACTACGCGGAGACCGCCCAGCTGGGGCAGAAGGGGAACTTCGCGGTCGCCGGCCACCGCCGTACATACGGTGATCCCTTCAAGGATTTCCCCAGGCTGCGGCGGGGTGACGCGGTGGTGCTGACCGACGGCACGACGTGGTTCACGTATCGGATCGACAAAGGCCCGTACAAAACAGTGCCCTCGGACATCGAGGTGATCGACCCTGTCCCACGTACATCCGGGTACACGCGTGCGGGCCGCTATCTGACGCTGACGACGTGCGAACCGGAATGGGGCCACAGTCATCGGCTGATCGTCTGGGCGCACCTGGACTCCACCCAGCCCGTGGAGGCAGGGAAACCTGAGGCGCTGCGCCGCTAGTCTGGTGGCTGTACGGCGTAGGTCTGGTGCCGTGGTACGACGGAAGGGACGGCATGTACGGCTGGATCTGGCGGCATCTGCCGGGGAACACGTGGGTGAGGGCGTTGATCTCACTCGCCCTGGTCGTGGCCGTGGTCTACGTGCTTTTCCAGTACGTCTTCCCGTGGGCGGAACCGCTGCTGCCCTTCAACGATGTGACGGTGGACAACCAGTGAGCGCGCGCATTCTCGTCGTGGACAACTACGACAGCTTCGTCTTCAACCTGGTCCAGTACCTGTACCAGCTGGGCGCCGAGTGCGAGGTCCTGCGCAACGACGAGGTCTCGACGGCGCACGCCCAGGACGGCTTCGACGGTGTCCTGCTCTCCCCGGGGCCGGGCACGCCGGAGGAGGCGGGCGTCTGCGTGGACATGGTCCGGCACTGCGCCGCCACGGGTGTCCCGGTGTTCGGCGTCTGTCTGGGCATGCAGTCGATGCAGGTGGCGTACGGCGGTGTCGTGGATCGGGCGCCGGAGCTGCTGCACGGCAAGACCTCGCTGGTGGAGCATGGCGGCGGAGGGGTCTTCGCCGGCCTGCCCTCGCCCTTCACGGCGACGCGGTACCACTCGCTGGCCGCCGAGCCGGCGACGGTCCCGGCCGAGCTGGAGGTCACGGCGCGGACGCACGACGGCATTGTGATGGGCCTCAGGCACCGTGAACTGCCGGTCGAGGGGGTGCAGTTCCACCCCGAGTCGGTGCTGACCGAGCACGGGCACCGGATGCTGGCCAACTGGCTGGTGGAGTGCGGCGACGAGGGCGCGGTGGCGAGGTCGGCCGGGCTCGCCCCGGTGGTGGGCAGGGCCACGGCGTGACGGCGCTGCGCCCCGAGCGCGAGTCCGACACCTCGTACGGGCAGCAGTCGTACGGGGTGCCGGGTGCGTTCGAGGACTGGTCGGGCGGAGGGGCGTACGGTGCGTCTCCGCAGCCGGGAGCGCAGGCGCAGTCGTCGTACGAGTCGCAGCTGCTGGGGTCGGAGGCGGAGCCGTACGCGGCGTCCTTCGAACCCGTCCCGGAGGAGCCGTACGTGCCTCCGGTCGACGAGGAGACGGTGGCGCTGCGGATACCGGATCCGCCGCCAGCGGCCGGTGAGTCCGTACCGGGCTCTGGGGCCGCTGCCGGCTCGCGGACCGACGGAGGGACCCAGGGCGGCCGGGCGGCCCGCAGGAAGGCCGCCAAGCGCCGTCACGGGCGCCATGGCGGCGCGCCGGAGACCCGGTCGGTGGAAGAGTCCCGGGCGCCGCTGTCGCGGGTCGAGGCGCGGCGGCAGGCGCGGGCGCGCAAGCCGGGCGCCGCGGTCGTCGCCAGCCGGGCCATAGGTGAGGTCTTCATCACGACCGGTGTGCTGATGCTGCTTTTCGTCACCTACCAGCTGTGGTGGACGAACGTGCGGGCGCACGCGCAGGCCGGCAAGGAGGCCAGCAGCCTCCAGGACGACTGGGCGAACGGCAAGCGCAATCCGGGGGCGTTCGAGCCGGGGCAGGGCTTCGCCATCCTGCACATCCCGAAGCTGGACGTGGTGGTGCCGATCGCGGAGGGCACCAGCAACAAGGGCGTGCTCGACCGGGGCATGGTGGGCCACTACGCCGAGGGTGCGTTGAAGACCGCCATGCCCGGTGACAAGACCGGGAACTTCGGGCTCGCGGGCCACCGCAACACCCACGGAGAACCGTTCCGGTACATCAACAGGCTCACGCCGGGCGACCCGATCGTCGTGGAGACACAGGACGAGTACTACGTGTACAAGATGGCGTCGATCCTGCCGGTGACCTCGCCGAGCAACACGAGCGTTCTGAACCCGATCCCCGCGGGGTCGGGGTTCACCGAGCCCGGCCGTTACATCACGCTGACCACGTGCACGCCGGAGTTCACCAGCAAGTACCGGATGATCGTCTGGGGCAAGATGGTCGAGGAACGGCCGCGCAGCAAGGGCAAGCCGGATGCGCTCGTCAGTTAAGGGCAGATGACCAGTGGCAGCGACCACCGACACGGACCACGAAGAGCACACCGGCGCGGCGTCGCGGCGGCCTGCGGCGCGCCGCAGGCCCGGCCCGATCGCGCGGGCGGTCAGCGTCTTCGGGGAACTCCTCATCACCGCGGGCCTGGTCCTCGGCCTGTTCGTCGTCTACTCGCTGTGGTGGACGAACGTCGTCGCCGACCGTGCGGCCGGAAAGCAGGCCGACCGTGTTCGGGACGACTGGGCGCAGGGCCGGGGCGGGCCGGGGGCGCTGGACACGAAGAACGGCATCGGCTTCCTGCACGTGCCGGCGATGAGCGGCAGTGAGGTCCTGGTCGAGAAGGGCACGTCGAACAAGATCCTGAACGACGGTGTCGCCGGTTACTACACCGAGCCCGTCAAGTCGGCCCTGCCGATGTCGGGCAAGCCCGGCAACTTCTCCCTCGCCGCCCACCGCGACGGCCACGGGGCCAAGTTCCACAACATCGACAAGATCAAGCAGGGTGACCCGATCGTCTTCGAGACGAAGGACAAGTGGTACGTCTACAAGACCTACGCGATCCTTCCCGAGACCTCGAAGTACAACGTCAAGGTCCTGTCTGCGGTCCCCAAGGAGTCCGGCAGGAAGAAGCCGGGTCACTACATCACGCTGACGACCTGCACGCCGGTGTACACGAGCACGTACCGGTACATCGTGTGGGGCGAACTGGAGCGGGTCGAGAAGGTGGACGCGGACCGCACACCGCCGAAGGAACTGCGCTGACGGTGCTCCTTCGGGCCTGGTGTCGCGGGCCGTCGGGCCGGTTCTAACCCAATGCGCTCAGGGGTGCCCCGGCGCTCCATTCCTCCAGCAGTCCGCGATGGACGGCGGTGATGCCGCTCTCGGCCGCGATGTTCAGGGCGTCGCGGGTGAAGGGGCAGGTCGCCACGTAGAGGGCCACGTCCGAAGCGTGCAGGACCTTGGCGGCTCCGATGAACTTCTGGACGTCGGGGCTGGTGATGGAGAGATGTGGCGCGAACCTCTTGCACTGGACGACGACGCGCCGCCCGTCGGCTGTGAGCGCGGTGATGTCGACGCCGCGGTCCCGTCCGCCGCCTCGGACGATGACGCCGGTGCAGCCGTCGCGGCGCAGCAGTTCGGCGACGCGTTCTTCGAACTCACGCCCGTTCATGGCATCCATGGCGGCCATGACTCCGGCGAGGGGACGGTCTTCTCGTGGGCCTTCGAGCCGTTGCAGCCGGGCGTGGTGCTGCCGGAGCCGCTTCTCGATGTGCTGGACGCCTGCCCGGAGGGCGACGAGCTCTCGCTGGTGCTCGCCTGATGTTTCGATCAGGGCGTTGAACATGGGGACGACGGTCTTGCCCAGGATGTGGGTGATGCGTTGGTCGATGTGTGCGTCGAGGAGGGCGGTGTCGGCCGGGGCAGGGTTTTCCACAGGCTGTGTGCGGGCCAGGTACTCCATGTCGAGGAGGTGGACACGCACCTGACGTGCGACGTCGCTGTCCCGGAGCAGCATGGCGATGTTGAGGACGGCTCGACGGGAGAAGAGGGCGAGGGAGCGGCTGCGGGACTGGGTGCCACTGAGGTTCTTGAAGGACCTCAGTTCCTGGCCGGTCAGCAGGCGGTAGCCGTTGGCTTCCAGCTCGGTTCGGTGGTCCTTGACCAGTGACTTGATGGCTTCGAGTCCGACTTCGAAGTAGGCCGCCACCATCGCCGTCGTCACATGCATCCCGTCCGGCAGCAGCGACAGCGCTTTGACCCGGTCGAGTACGTCGGTGCGGTCCAGCACGCTGTTGCGCAGAGTCCGGGATTCCAGCAGAGCCGTTTCGTTGATCATTCCGTGCGCCCTTCGACTCGTGGCCGGGGCGGAGTTCCGAGTCCCCTACCCACCCGGGTAACGAGTCGTGACATGTGAAGACACGATCGAGGGGCGTACGGAGATACGAGTTGAGCTCTCGGTCACGGGCGTGCCGAAGGACGGGCGAGCCCCGGCACCCTCACGGGTGCCGGGGCTCTGTGCGAGCGGGGTGGTGGGTCAGTCGTCGCCGTTGAGGCCGCCGAAGATGCCGCCGTTGCCGCCGCCGCCGTTGTTGTTGCCGCCGTTGTTGCCGAAGCTGACGGTCTGGAGTGTCACCGTCGTGCTCGCGGGGTCGTCGACCTCCTGGTTGCCCTGGGGGTCCTGGCCGGCGACGAGGGCGTTGTCGCTCTGGTCGCTGCCGTTCGCGAACTGGATGTTCGTGAAGCCGGCCGCCGCCAGGGTCTGCTTGGCCTGGCCGACGGTCTGGCCGACGACCTGGGGCACGCGGGTCTTCTGCTGTTCCTTCTTCTTGCCGATCTGGATGGTGACCGACGAGTTCTTGTCGACGGACGTGCCGGCCTGCGGGGTGGTCGCGATGACCTTGCCGACCTGGTTGTCGTCGTCGGTCTCGACCTCGGTGCAGTTGCCGACCAGGTTGCTGGCCTGCATCTGCTGCTTGGCCGCGTCGCAGCTCTGGCCGAGGACGTCCGGGACGGTGGATTTCTCCTCGGCCTTGGCGACGGTGAGGGTGATGGTGGAGCCCTTCTCCACCTCGGCGCCCAGTTCCGGGTCCTGTTCCAGGACGGTGCCGGGGTCCTCCGAGGACTCCTTGGTCTTCGTCTCGACCACGAACTGGTACTTGTCGCCCTCCAGCGTCGCCTTGGCGTCGTCCAGGCTTTCGCCGACGACGCTCGGCACCGCCACCTTCGGCGCTCCGGTCGACACCACCAGGGCGATGGTGTCGCCCTTCTGTACGTCCGTGCCGGCCTTGGGGTTCTGGGTGCAGATGTTGCCCTTGGCCTGGTTCTCGCAGGGCTTCTTCGAGAAGGTCAGTTCCAGGTCGGAGTTGGTCGCGAGTTTCCGGGCGTTCTGTTCGGTCTCGCCGACGAAGTTGGGTGCCGGCAGGGTGTCGTCGCCCGCGCCGTTGCCGCTGAACGCCCACCGTCCGATCAGGATCGCTCCGACCAGCACGAGGATGCCCGCCACCACGAGCAGGATCGTCGAGGTGTTGGACTTGCGTTGCTGTCCGCGGCGCCGGTCGGGGCGGTCGTCGTAGCCGTAGCCGCCGTCGTCCGGGCTCATGGGGGGCAGCATGGACGTGGCGCCCGCGCCGGAGTCCGCGCGCAGGGCCGTGGTCGGCTGGTCGTCGGGGTAGCCGCCGTAGCCGACGGAACCCATGGCGGCGGTGGCCGCGACGGGCTGGCCGTCGAGGCAGGCCTCGATGTCGGCGCGCATCTCGTCGGCCGACTGGTAGCGGTAGTCCGGGTCCTTGACGAGCGCCTTCAGGACGATCGCGTCCATCTCGGGCGTGATCTCGGGGTCGAAGACGCTCGGCGCCTGCGGTTCCTCCCGGACGTGCTGGTAGGCCACGGCCACCGGGGAGTCGCCGACGAAGGGCGGGCGGACGGTCAGCAGCTCGTACAGCAGACAGCCGGTGGAGTACAGGTCGGAGCGGGCGTCGACCTGCTCGCCCTTCGCCTGTTCCGGCGAGAGGTACTGGGCGGTGCCGATGACGGCCGCCGTCTGGGTCATCGTCATGCCGGAGTCGCCCATGGCGCGGGCGATGCCGAAGTCCATCACCTTGACCTGGCCGTTGCGCGTCAGCATGACGTTCGCGGGCTTGATGTCGCGGTGGACGATGCCGTTGCGGTGGGCGTACTCCAGGCCCTGGAGGATGCCGATGGTCATCTCCATGGCCCGCTCCGGCAGCAGCTTGCGGCCGCTGTGGAGGAGCTCACGGAGCGTGGAGCCGTCGACGTACTCCATCACGATGTACGGGATCGACACGTTGTCGATGTAGTCCTCGCCCGTGTCGTAGACCGCGACGATCGCGGGATGGTTGAGCGAGGCGGCCGACTGGGCCTCCCGGCGGAACCGGGCCTGGAAGGAAGGGTCACGCGCGAGGTCCGCGCGGAGCGTCTTCACCGCCACGGTGCGGCCGAGGCGGGTGTCATGCGCGAGGTAGACCTCCGCCATGCCACCACGCCCGAGCACCTGGCCCAGTTCGTACCGGCCGCCGAGGCGACGCGGCTCTTCCATAGCTACCTACCAGCCCTCTCCGTCGGTCCCGACCGGAAGCTTGTACGGTCGGAGGCTGCCGTCCGGGCCTACCGTACCCGGCTTGTTTTGTGTGACCTGGCCAAGCCCGTCAGCCGATACAGGACCGGTATCGCAACGTGCACCGATGTGAAGCAGACGTGAGCGGGGTCACTTCTTGCTCTCGATGACCGCCTCCATCACGTTCCTCGCGATCGGTGCCGCGAGGCCGCCGCCGGAGATGTCGTCACGGACGGCGTTGTCGTCCTCGATCACGACCGCCACGGCGACCGGGGCGGTGCCGTCGGCGCCCTTGGCGTAGGAGATGAACCACGCGTAGGGGTTCTCGCTGTTGTCGACGCCGTGCTGGGCGGTACCGGTCTTGCCGCCGACCTTGACGCCGGGGATCTTGGCGTTGGAGCCCGTGCCCTTGTCGACGACCGTCTCCATCATCGACTGGAGGATCTGGGCGTTCTTCGCCGACAGCGGCTGGCTCATCTCCTCGGGCTCGGTCTTCTCGATGGTGTCGACGTTCGGGGCCTGGAGTTCGTCGACCATGTACGGCTTCATGAGGGTGCCGTTGTTGGCGACGGCCGAGGCGACCATGGCCATCTGCAGCGGGGTCGCGGCGGTGTTGAACTGGCCGATGGAGGACAGCGCGGTCTGCGACGGGTTCATGTCGTCGGAGAACACCGACGCGCTGGAGCGGACCGGGGTGTACTGCTCCTCGGTGAAGCCGAACTTCTTGGCCATGTCCAGCATCTTGTCGTTGCCGAGGTCGGAGCCGATCTTGCCGAAGACGGTGTTGCAGGAGTACTGCAGCGCCACGCGCAGCGTCGCGTTCTTGCAGGGGATGTTGCCCTCGTTGGGCAGCCTGGTGGTGGTGCCCTCCATGACCCACGGGTCGGGCGAGTCGGTCTTCGCGTCCGGGTCCGTGTAGAGGCCGTCCTCCAGGGCGGCGGCCGCGGTGAGGACCTTGAAGGTCGAGCCGGGCGGGTACGTCTCGCGCAGGGCCCGGTTGAGCATCGGGTCGTCGGGGTTGTTCTTCTTGTCGAGCTTCTTCCAGGCCTCGGCGTCCTTGTCGCTGTTGCCCGCGATCGACGAGGGGTCGTACGACGGGTAGGAGGCCAGCGCCAGGATCTTGCCGGTGGACGGCTCCAGCGCCACGACCGCGCCCTTGCCGCCCTGCCTCTTCAGGCCGTTGTACGCGGCCTTCTGGGCGTCGGCGTTGAGCGTCGTGACGACGTTGCCGCCCTCCTTCTTCTTGCCCGTGAGCATGTCGAGCGTGTTGCGGAAGAAGAGCCGGTCGTCGTTGCCGGTGAGGATGCCGTCCTCGATGGACTCCAGCTGGTTGGCGCCGAAGGCCTGCGAGACGAAGCCGGTGACGGGCGCCCACATGGGGCCGTCCTTGTAGGTGCGCTTGTACTTGAAGTCGCCCGAGGTGGTCGTGGCGTGCCCGGTGATGGGGTTGCCGCCGACGATGATGTCGCCGCGCGGTGAGGCGTAGCGCTCGATGGAGACGCGGCGGTTCTTGGTGTCGGTCCTCAGCTCGTCGGCCTTGACGTACTGGATCCAGTTGTCGCGGATCAGCAGTGCCAGGACGAGGAGGCCGCAGAAGATCGCGATCCGGCGCAGGGGCTTGTTCATGACGGGCGGACCACCTGGGTCATCTCGGCGTCGGGGTTGGCGGCGGGAGCGGGGGCCGGGCGTCGGGCGGTGTCGCTGATGCGGAGCAGGATGCCGATGAGCGCCCAGTTGGCGATCACGGAGGAACCGCCGTAGGCCACGAACGGCAGCGTCATGCCGGTGAGCGGGATGAGGCCCATGACACCGCCGGCGACGACGAAGACCTGGAGGCCGAAGGCGCCGGAGAGGCCGATGGCCAGCAGCTTGCCGAACGGGTCGCGGGCGGCGAGCGCGGTGCGGACGCCCCTTTCGATGATCAGGCCGTAGAGGAGCAGGATCGCCATGACGCCGGCCAGGCCGAGTTCCTCGCCGAAGGTGGCGAGGATGAAGTCCGAGTTGGCGGCGAAGCCGATGAGGTCGGAGTTGCCCTGTCCGAGGCCGGTGCCGAGGGTGCCGCCGGAGCCGAAGGCCCACAGGGCCTGCATGGCCTGCTCGGAGTGGACGACGCCGTCCTGGACGCCGGCGCGGGAGAGCTCGAACTCGCGCATCGGGTCGAGCCAGGCCTGCACACGCGTCTGGATGTGCGGCTCGAAGCTCGCCACGCCGACGGCGCCGACGGCGGACATCAGCAGACCGAAGACGATCCAGCTGGTCCGCTCGGTGGCGACGTACAGCATGATGACGAACATGCCGAAGAACAGCAGGGAGGTGCCGAGGTCGGTCTCGAAGACCAGGATGAGGATCGAGATGACCCAGACGACGAGGATCGGGCCGAGGTCGCGGCCGCGGGGCAGGTAGAGGCCCATGAAGCGGCGGCTGGCGAGGGCCAGGGCGTCTCGTTTCACCATGAGGTAGCCGGCGAAGAAGACCGCGAGGACGATCTTGGCGAACTCGCCGGGCTGCAGCGTGCCGAGGCCGGGGATCTTGATCCAGATCTTGGCGCCGTAGATGTTCGCGCCGAGGCCCGGCACGAGCGGCAGGATCAGCAGGAACAGCGCTCCGGCCATGGAGATGTAGGTGTAGCGCTGCAGGACGCGGTGGTCCTTGAGGAAGATCAGCACGACGGCCAGCAGGGCGACGCCCATCGCGGAGTACAGCAGCTGGCGCGGGGCGGCTTCGGCGTAGTTGCTGAGCCGCTTGGACTGGTCCAGCCGCCAGATGACGACCAGACCGAGCCCGTTCAGCAGCGTCGCGAGCGGCAGCATCAGCGGGTCCGCGTACGGGGCGAACTTCCGTACGACGAGGTGGCCGACGCCCGCGAGCAGGCCGAGTCCGAGGCCGTAGCTCAGCAGGCCGGGCGGCACCGAGTCGTTCAGGGCCAGCCCGACGTTGGCGTAGGCGAAGACCGGGATGACGACGGCGAACACCAGCAGAGCCAGTTCGGTGTTGCGTCGGCTCGGGGCGCCGATCGCGCCGATCGTGGACGTGTGGTGCGTCGGCGAGTTCGTAGTACTGCTCATCGTGTGACGGGGCCTCTCACGGCTTGCCTACTGCTTACCGCACAGCGAGACGACCTTCTGCTCTTCCTCCGAGAGGCTGGGGCCGGGGCTGGGTGTGGGTGCGGTCGTGGTCGGGGGCGTGGACTTCTCAGGCGCCGACGGCGAGCCCGACGGGTTCGACGGGTTCGGCGTCGGTGTGGCCTTGGACGTGAAGGAGGCGGGAGTGGTTCCCGTGGTGCCCCCGGCCTCGCCTTCGCCGGTCTTGGCGTTGTTCCGGCTCTCGGCCTCGCGCCGCTGCGCTTCCTTCTTGCACGCGGAGGCCTGCACCGACAGTTCCTGGATCTTCGCCTGGGCGTTCTTCAGTCCGCCTTCGGCGATGGTCGCCTTGACCAGCTTCTGCTGGTAGGGCGGCAGGTACTTGAGTTCGATCTCGGGGTGGTCCTTCTCGACCTTCGAGAGCGAGACCCACGCCAGGTCCTGGCTGATGCCCCGGTACAGCGCGACGTGCTCGTCCTGGGCGCCGACGTAGTACTGCGTCTGCGTCCAGCGCCAGCCGCCGTACAGTCCGCCGCCGATGACGGCGAGCGCGAGGGCGCCGTAGAGGGATCTCTTCAGCCAGCGGCCCTTCTTGCGCGGTTTGACGAAGTCGTCGTCGCCGTAGCCGAAGCCGGTCGCCGGGATGTAGCCGGTGGTGTCGCCGGAGCCGGGCGGGCCGAACTCGCCGCCTCCGCCGCCGTGCCCCTGGCGGCCGAGCCCGGAGGCGCGGCCGGCGGGGGTCTGCATGATGCCGTTGTCGTGCAGCTGGTGCTGGTTCTCGGCGACGGCGCCGACCACGACCGGGGTGTCGGAGAGCTGCCCGGCGAGGGTGTCGCCGGTGTCGAGGTCGAGGACGTCGGCGACGATGACGGTGATGTTGTCCGGGCCGCCGCCGCGCAGGGCCAGCTCGATGAGGTTCTGGACGGTCTCCTGGGGGCCCTGGTAGCTGGCGAGGGTGTCCTCCAGGGTCTGGTGGGACACCACGCCGGACAGGCCGTCGGAGCAGATCAGGTAGCGGTCGCCGGCGCGGACCTCGCGGATGGAGAGGTCCGGCTCGACGTGGTCGCCGGAGCCGAGCGCGCGCATGAGGAGCGAGCGCTGCGGGTGGGTGGTGGCCTCTTCCTCGGTGATGCGGCCCTCGTCGACCAGGCGCTGCACCCAGGTGTGGTCCTGGGTGATCTGGGTGAGCACGCCGTCGCGGAGCAGGTAGGCGCGGGAGTCGCCGACGTGCACCAGGCCGAGGCGCTGGCCGGTCCACAGCAGGGCGGTGAGGGTGGTCCCCATGCCCTCCAGCTGGGGGTCCTCCTCGACCATGGAGCGCAGCTGGTCGTTGGCGCGCTGTACGGCCGTGCCGAGCGAGGTGAGGATGTCGGAGCCGGGGACGTCGTCGTCGAGGGCGACGATGGTGGAGATGGCCTCGGAGGAGGCGACCTCACCGGCGGCGGCGCCGCCCATGCCGTCGGCGATGGCGAGCAGGCGCGGGCCGGCGTATCCGGAGTCCTCGTTGCCCTCCCGGATCATGCCCTTGTGCGATCCGGCCGCGAAGCGCAGTGACAGACTCATGCGCACCTCGCCTGTCGGCTCCGGGTACAGCCGGTCGTGTCGAGCCACACTGCCCACCCTCCGGTCGGGAGCGCGCCGGGGCCCGGGGTGGGGCCCGCCACTGCGTGCTCGCTCCGCTCGCTCATTGTCGTACTACTTCCGCAGCTCGATGACGGTCTTGCCGATGCGGATCGGCGCGCCCAGCGCAATCGGTGTGGGAGTCGTCAGCCGGGTCCGGTCCAGGTACGTGCCGTTGGTGGAGCCGAGGTCCTCGACGATCCACTGGCCGTCGCGGTCCGGGTAGATCCTGGCATGGCGGCTGGAGGCGTAGTCGTCGTCCAGCACGATCGTCGAGTCGTGCGCCCGGCCCAGGGTGATGGTCTGGCCCTGGAGCGCGACCGTCGTGCCGGTGAGGGTGCCCTCGGTCACGACCAGCTTGGTGGGGGCGTTGCGGCCGCGTCGGCCGCCGGTGGCCTGCTGGCGCTGCTGCGGCGGCGCCTGGCGGGCGGCCTGCTGCTGGCGTCCGGCCTCGCGGCGCGATCCGCGCTGGGTGACGCGCGTACCGAACAGGTCGCTCCGGATGACCTGCACGGCCACGATCACGAACAGCCACAGAACGGCCAGGAACCCCAGCCGCATGACCGTGAGGGTCAGCTCTGACATTGCCCCCGCTTCACCCTTCGGCTTGCCTATAGATAACGGTGGTACTGCCCACGACGATCCGCGAGCCGTCGCGGAGCGTAGCGCGGGTGGTGTGCTGCCCGTCCACCACGATGCCGTTGGTGGATCCGAGATCCTGGATCGTCGAGGGCGTTCCGGTCCGGATCTCGCAGTGCCGGCGGGAGACGCCGGGGTCGTCGATCCGCACGTCGGCGTCGGTGCTGCGGCCCAGCACGAGCGTCGGGCGGGAGATCTGGTGGCGGGTGCCGTTGATCTCGAT